>NZ_CP079218.1:1460811-2921623 GCF_019317285.1 Pedobacter sp. D749 | reverse complement strand
TAAAGATCGTTCAGATAGCGTTTGTCGCGGCTTTCAAAAAGATTTTTCTTCAAAATTTCCGATAGGATTTTTAGTGCTTTTACATAGGTGCTGGGTTTATTGCTGCTGCCGGTCCTGGTCTGATCCAACCATGCACGGTATGCTGCTTCATTGTCTAAGCTTAAGCCCCGGTAACCTGTAATCAGATCGAAATACTCAATGTTCAAAAGGGTCGTCTTGATTTTTTTATACATCCTATCATCTTTTTCTTCGATCAGCTTGTTTTCTGTTATCTTTTCGGCAATCAAAATCCCAATCGTTCCAAAATATGCACCTAAAGACAAGGAGCGGGGCTGTTCAATGCCAATTGAGGATTTCCAGAATTCGCTGGGAATAATTAACTCAAGTTGCGGGTTAAAAAAGGTAAAATTAAGCATCAAAAAAGAGAAATTTGGTTTACCACAACTAAAGAACTCATGATGATGCTTACCAAAGATAAAATTAGTAGGAATATTTTGTTTTATAGATGATTTGTTGAAAACGAGTAGCGGTCATGGAGATAGCCGCAGGCAGGTAAGTGACAGCGAGATCATCACAACGGCGGTTGTGTCATCTTTGTACTTTGGGGCCCATCAGGTTAGAAAGCTCCATGCGGTGACTTTCGAAGGTTGGCTGTTGAGACTCTGTTTATATTCGCTTTTACTTTAAATAAGATAACACCTAACTCACAACTTGATTTAATTAAATATTTGTGGCGAATTACTTTTTATTCGTCACCTTAAAATTCATAGATTTTAATATTGAACATGATTATGTAATTGGCAAATAAATAATTCTTAAATTGAGCCTATGAAAAAAGTATTTCAAAGTATTGCTGTACTTGTATTTTTATTCACATCCTGTAATTATTCGCCTAGTAAAAAGCAGGAAAGCGTTTTATATGAAAAAGACGGCTTAAGTTTTCAATTTCCAGCACATTGGAAAGTAGAAAAAGATAAGCCAATAGATGGTGTTGCCAAAAGTAGATTCATCACTATCATTAATCATAAAATTATAAGAGGTCAAGAATTCATTATAATTACTGCATCGGATAGTACTGGAACTTTAAAAGAAACATTGGATAATCTCATCAAGCAATCAGAAATTAGTTATACCAGCGGAAATATTGAGTTTGGGGTATTAGATGAAGCCAAAGAATTTAAAATTGGTTCGCAAAAAGTACTTCGTCAGAATTTCGAAACCAATCAAAATAATACTTCTAATAGGGGGATTTTTAGTGTTTTTAATTCTGCTGGCAAAACATTTTCTTTTACAAGTATGGCTGAGGCAACTAATATAATAGCGCATACTGCTATTGTAGACTCTGTAATTAAATCGCTGAAAATCAAATAGCTATTCACCCTGTTTAAAGTTTTGGTACGAAATAGGTGCGGAAATTATTTAGCATTTAGAACGGATTTTGCCGGTTCGATCTCCGGTTAGTGTATATGAAACAACCCAGCCGTACTCAGGTCGAAGCAATTTTGGAAAAAGATATGTTCTTGTGTTCCTGATTTAAACCGTAAAAAATAACTAACAAAGTAATTTCAAATTCCGGAAAGGGATCAAGTTATTTATTTGTAAAGCAATAGGCCGTAAGCTGTGAAAAGGTTACTTCATCAATTTCCAATAGAACATCACTTGATCTTCCCCAACTTTCTTAAAATTAAGGAAGGTTAATATTTGTTGTGAAGCCAAATTTTCCTTTGAACAACTCGCAGTAATGGCTTTGATTCCGGTCTGTTTAAATGCCCACTCCATTAGCCCTGAAGCTGCTTCTTTTGCATATCCTTTTTGAGTTTCGCTTTTAATAATCCCATACCCAAGATCAATTTCACCATGTTCATTAGGAAGCCCCTTAAATCCAATGTCTCCAATTAATGTATTTGTGCTTTTATTGAGCACCATCCAGGACTCAAATCCTGAAGGATATTGTACTTTATTCAAATGATTTAAAATTCTGGGTAAAGTATCCAAAGTCTCCAGATCTGGCCATCCGTACCCGGGTGTAATACCTAAATCTGCAAGAAATGAAGTTGAACAAGACAATACTTCCTCGCAAATCTGTATAGTAAACGGCAGCAATTTTAATCTATCTGTTTGAATCTGAAGTGACATAAACCTATATACCGTGTGAATGTTGATTAAATTTTATTGAAGCACAATGTTAATCAATTATTCCTGATCGACTATAGATTAGCATATCTTGTTAAGATATTGAAGGAAAAATCCTTTATAGAGTAGATAACTATCCATTATCATTAATGGGATTCTTTTATGTAACAAGGTACTATGTTATGCATCATAACATAAATTTTTACCATGAAAAAATGCTTTTTTATATATAGAGCTATAATGCTTTGTTTAATTTCTATTCCGTGCTGGTCACAAACAGAAAAATTGCTTACAGATAATCCCCTCAAAAACAAATTAGATAGGGCTGTCCAGGTAGCTGCAGCAGATTATATGGCTAATCCAGGCACGGTTGGTCTTTCAATCGCTATTTATCAAGATGGACGCAGTTCAATGTACAACTATGGTGAATCAAAAAAAGGAACAGGTCAACTAATTAAAGCAAATCAATTATTTAATTTAGGTTCTGTAGCAAAGACATTTATTGGAATTATGCTTGCACAAGCTGTAATAGATAAAAGGGCAAATTTACAAGACGATATTCGTAAATATCTCCCGGGAAAGTATCCTAATTTACAATACCAAGGTCGCCCTGTAAGGTTGATTGATGTCGCTAATCATACGTCGGGTCTGCCAAAGTCATCCAGAAATTTTCCGGCAAAAATTATGGATAGTATAAAGAATATCAGTCTTCCCAAACAACTTGATTTTTTTGCCCGGTATAATCAGGATACACTATTGAAAGATATGCATGATTTTAAGCTTGACACTATACCCGGTACAAAATACGAGTATAATGGTAACGCCATGACGATCCTTATTCTTTTACTTGAACGCATATACCGCGAGCCTTACGAACAGTTGGTGACAAATTACCTTAAACATAATCTCGGCCTTTATGATACAAGAACGAAAATCCCTGTGAACCAGTTAAACCGTTTTATTCAGGGATATAAAGATGCATCGCGTCCTGTACAATGGTATGATCTCACAAATAAAAAAACTAATGAGATTAATACTAACCTTTTTTACCCTGGTGGGCCAAGTATGAATTCAACCATGGCAGATATGCTTAAATATGTAATCGCTAATGTTGAAGAAACCGACCCGGCTATAAGATTATCACACAAGGAAACTTACCATCAAACAGACAGTACGGGTGTAGGTTTAAGTTGGATGATTGGCAATGATAATGGAAAACGCTTTCTTTACCATAGTGGCCGAACAGGTATTGGATTTAGCACACTTTGTATCGCCTATCCGGAAGACAAAATGGGGATCATGATACTTGTTAATGATAATCTTAGTCAAGACAACATATCCATTTTAAGCGACAAGATTAAAGTTGCTCTAATGGAATGATGACTTATTCTCATTATTCCCTCGCTTTTTAATAAGAGGCTGGCTTACAATATAATTTAAATGGTCTTTTAAGTCCTCCTGCATTTTGCTATTATTATGGATTATAAATAGCTGAGCTTGACCAGGCTCCTACAGAATAGTACTAAAAGCGGTTTTTAAATGTACTTTGAACTTGCTCCGGCATACACATGTTATGTGTTTCCATGCATGAATAATGATTATAGCAAGTTGAGGCATTGATTATCATAATTCTTTAATTTATATTAGTTCCTTAAGGAAACATCTATTAATGGCCGGAAATAAAATTTATCAAACGATAACCTTCATATTAATATCTTGCTCTGCGCTTCTTTCGTATGGACAAACATTAAACTTGAATTCTCATATCAATCATGCTGACCGATTAAGACAAGATTTTACTTTTTTTAGAAATAGTATTCAAAATACGCATCCATCACTTAACCGATATTCTGATGAAAAGACGATGAGTGCTGTATTTGACAGTTGCTATGCTTCGATCAGTGAAAAAACCACCGATTTAGAGTTTTACAAAATGCTAAAAATTTTAATGAGTAAAATGAAAGATGGACACCTATATTGTAGTTTGCCACCTGCATTAGAAACTTTTCGGAGTGAGAGGGCATCGTTTTTTCCAGTAAAACTCCGGTTTATTGATGGTAAAGCATGGGTGGATGCTGTCGCTGCTCCCCAAATCCCTGCCGGGTCTGAAATTATCTCCATTAATAAACAACCTATCAACGCTGTAATACCTGAGTTATTTAAGTATATAGTGTCTGATGGAAATATTCAGACTAAAAAATATCACATTTTAAATAACTTCTTTTATTTCTATTATTTCATAGAATTTGGTGAGACACCTTTCTTTGATGTTGATTACAAGTTGAAAGATGGACAAATAAAAAGTATAAAAATAAAGGCTGATCTTGAAAAAAACATACTTAAAAATGAAAATGCGAATGTCCATCAACCACTTCTTGATTTTTCTATAAAGTCTAACCAGATTGCATTAATTACCATAAGGAGCTTTGAACCGTCAGAACTAAAAATAAATTATAGTGATTTTCTGAAGAACACTTTCAAGAAAATAAGAGAGCTTAATATAAAAAAATTGATAATCGATCTTCGTGGAAATACTGGTGGACGAGATACTTATGGTAGCCAGCTTTATTCTTATTTGGCAAATAAACCATTTAAGTATTATAAGAGCTTGCAGACAATCACAATGAAAATGGATTTTGATAAATTCAAAAGCAACGTGTCTTCCTATAATAACCTGACACCTAAAATGTTTAAAAAAGTACATGATAATCAATATCAATTAACGAAAGAAGCTCATCCAAATCTTGAAATTATATATCCGGATCAATCTTATAATGGTGAAGTATGGTTTTTAATTGACGGATTGTCATTCTCTACAACAGCGGAATTCTGTGCGATAGCCTACAGCAACAAGCGTGGAAAGTTTATTGGAGAAGAAACAGGTGGAACATATGATGGAAACACATCTGGTGTACAGTCCGAACTGGTTTTGCCGAATACAAAAATGGAGATTTCATTTGGTACAGTTAAATACGAAATGGCAGTTAAGACCGCAAAGGAGATTGGAAGGGGAATTATTCCAGAATATAAGATTCAGCCGACATCGCAAGATATCATCAATAAGAACGATGTACAACTAAATTTCGCATTCCAGTTAGCAGGTCAAGATAACAATTGATCGACAGTTGTCATTATTCCTTGGTATTTGGATCGTTTCGGAATTTCATGGATTTATGATATTTATGGGCACTATTCTACGTCAGTAAATCCTAACTTAAATAAATATATTTTGTATTTTGGGATTTCATTTAGAGTGTGCAATAAATTTAACAAGATCGACTTATGTTCATTAATAAATTAATAATATTCTGCCTGAAATTAGTTTTGATGATGGGTTTTTGATAATTTTTGTCAACAAAAACGAAGGTTTATGTTTAACAAGTTGATCATTATTGGTGTGTCAACTCCTGGTTAGTTCATCCTGGGAGGATAGGCGGTTTCTATATAAAATATTCCATCAATTACCTGGTTAAGATCCATAGATTGGAACCTGTTACCCAAAAGCCTGCTTTCTATGCCGGCATCGATTTTTTTATTTGCAGATGTTTTCCGAAAACTTGTAAACGCATATGCGTAACCTTTTTTACCCAATTGTCCTTCGTAGCTCTCTTTAGGAGGTTCTTTTAATTTATGTGTGATTATTGAGCCGGCTTTTCCTTTATAGCTTGTAAAACCGATGGTAAATAAGTTTTTGTTTAGCTTTTGACGCAGGTACTCACCCATTGGAATGAAAGTTTCATATTCTTTGCTGTTAACGGATTTTTGATTATAGATAAAATGTGATGTGGCACCCCAACAAATTATTTTTTCACTCTTAAATCTTTGCTCGACTAAGTTCAATAGATTCTCTGCCATGATGCTGTCCCTAAAATTCTCATTACTAAATCGACGCTTTGAATCATTCCTTAAATTAGAAACAACTTTTAACCAGAACCCGTTTTCATTCTGGTTGGCTGCATTAGCATTATTTGATATAAAATCCGAAATCTTTCTTGCAAATTTTCCAATCAAAGAGGTATCGGTTGCAGATGGTTTTTTATAAAAGTTTGAATATTTGATTTGTCGCTGGAGAGCAGATTCAAAATTTATCCAATCCGGATCTTTCCTAATTTTGGATGCACCGATGTCCTTCAGAAATGCGCTCAAATCCCCGAAAAGATATTTTTTTGATAAACTACCACTAAACTGGGTATCAAATCCTGTAACAATTAGAGGTGCAAAGGTTTTTTGCGTATATAAAATATATTCTTCTAATTCAGCCAGGGACTTATTGTCCCAAACACCAAAAACAGCCTCCTTTAATATCCCTTTAGATTTACGCTGTGCCAATAGTTCAGCTGCCTTGCTACAATCAAAGTAACCACTTTCAAAAGCAAGAATATTAAAGCCAAGTTTTTCATGTAGATATTTTACAAGCTGAATTTTTGCATCAAAAGTTGCACCGTCGAAATGTGTCTGTTCGCCCAAAGTCACTACCCGTACGCCTTCGAAATTTTTATTCAAGATTTCTAAATTTGAAAACCGGCCATTGTTATCACTATGGATCTGTACAGTTACCTCATCTATTCTGTTAGACTGTGCACCGCAAAGGAGCGGGATAGCAAGGGTGAATATTAGTAAATATCTATTAATCATACGGCCAAATATATCCGATGGATAAGACCTTCAGATATTGTTTAACTAACTTTAACAATTCCTTTCAAATTACCTGGTCCGATAGAAATCATCCTGGATTTGCCTGGAGTTGTGAGTATCACATACATCAATATCTGATAATAAGGAACGCTTCAAAACATTAAGGTCAAACCGTTATATTGGCTTTTTAGAATTTATTTTTTAATTAATGATTATCATAAATTCATTTCACTAATCAAATCAATTTTGGATTTTTGATAATTTGGATTAACTAAAAACGAAGATATTCTTGTAACGAATTACCATTGTTTCAATCTCAAATGATAATGCACGCTAATTTTTAAACGCAGCTTTATTACCTAATTTTGTCACTTCAACTAATATTTCTACTTTAGAACACCTGAATATATAAGTGCTTATCATTACCGTACAATGAGAAAAATCTTCACTATCCTACTGCTTTTCTTCTTTTTTCATCAATTACAAGCACAAGTTCACATATCTGATAAGATTGATACGACCTCACAAAAAGCTAAAGATTTTTGTCGTTTTATTAAGGTTTACCTGGGTCAGGATACCACTACAAATAAGTTATGGCATCCTAAATATAAAAACAGGTCTTTCTACGATTATAATATGGACTGGCTGTGGAACAGGTATTCACCAAAAAAGTTTGCAACGAAATTTGATCTTCAACTGGTAGAATTGCAGTCCATTAATGACACCTTATCTTACTTTAAACTGCTTGCCCGCAGTAAGCCGGATAAAGAGGGCAATACTTATGTTAATATTTATAAATATTATATCGTAAATAAAGACGGGAATTATTACCTGGATAATTGTAAGGCGTATGATTCAAAACTCTTTGTTAGGTATGAAACTAAAAATATTCATTTCTACCTTTCGCCTTTTTACACGATTAGTAAAAAGGCTATGGACAGGGCGAGCGAAAGCCTGGATTCGATACGCAAAATATTAAAACGCCCGGTATTGAAACAGCCCATTGAATACTACATGTGTTCCAATGAAGGGGAACTAAATAACCTGGCTAATATTATTATCTGGGGTAATGGCGGTCTCACTGGCTTTACCAACAATGTGGATGGGTATATTGTAGGCATTAACAACAACCCTTCTTACCAGCATGAGTTTATTCACGCAGTTTTAGGCCCAGGCGCCAATTGCTTCTTCTTACAGGAGGGGATAGCTACTTTGTACGGTGGTACCGACAAGGGCAAAACTACTTACATTAAAGGCATTCAGGAACTTAAAACATGTTATAACAGTGGTAATTGTAGTTTTGATAAATTGTACGCCAGGGAAGTTAATGGTAAATACAACAGTGCGCTTACCTACACATTTGCAGCTGCCTGTTGCAATTATTTGATTAAACAATACGGAATAAATTTTCTCTACCAGTTATATTATGATAAGAGCATTACTTCTGATAATTTTTTAGAAAAAGTTATGCTAAAAACCGGGAAGAGCAGGGAAGATCTAAAAAAAGGTATAGAAAAGGAAATCTTATAGTATAGCCCTCAACTGCTTTAATCTACTTTGGTTATTAGCGAAATCATAAACCGTAACATTTGATAATCAGAAGCAAAGATATGCCTGCATTTAATCTTTTTATAACTACATGAGATATATAACCATATTCTGCCTGTTTTTCAGCTTCAGCTCTTTTAGTCAGGAAAAAAAATATGATCTTGCCATAAAAAATGCAAAAATTTTCGACGTTAAAACTGGATTAAGTAGTGGCTATTACAAATAATTTCTAATACAACATTAAGGAAGGGAGGCTGTACCT
The DNA here is from genome assembly GCF_019317285.1 of Pedobacter sp. D749. Classification (NCBI taxonomy): domain Bacteria; kingdom Pseudomonadati; phylum Bacteroidota; class Sphingobacteriia; order Sphingobacteriales; family Sphingobacteriaceae; genus Pedobacter; species Pedobacter sp. D749. Next base: position 2,913,045 of record NZ_CP079218.1, on the reverse strand, counting down.
TATTCTTTTTTTAACATCCCCAGAGCTATAATTAATGGGCAGGTGGATTATCTTTGTTTAATAGTTGTACAATTTTTTCCAGCATTGCGAAAATATCAAACGGTTTTTTTATAAATTCTTCTGCCCGGCAACCACTGTTCATCTGTTGCAGATCGGCATGTGCACTCATCATAATTACTGGTGTGGCTGAAGTTTTTGGTGACGACTTTAACATCTTGCATACCTCAAGGCCATTCCCGTCAGGTAACATTACATCCAGTATGAAAAGATGCGGACTGGAATCCTTTTTGGTTAAAAAATTATTTACGGTAGTGTAGCATTCGACCTGATAACCTTCTTCTAAAAGAAGAAACTGTAATATATCTCTAATGCCTTCGTCATCTTCAAGGATTCCGATCAGTTTGTTCATAGTATCTTAATTCAGTTCATAGACTGATGTCCGTTAATAGCGCAGCGGAACAATTTTAACATTATTTATTACCAGAAGTGGTGTTGTCTTTTGCTCCCTCTTCATATCTCTTTTCTTTTTTATCCTCGTGTACAATAAGTGATTCGGGGGTGGCGGCCGCATGATTAGAACCCGTTCCTGAAGTTTTGGGCAAACTTAAAAGATCATTGTTATTGTGCTCCGGAGTAATTTCTATATCTGTATTGCCCAGGGCAATCTGGTTTAGCTGCTCTGAATCATTTCTTTGATCTGCTTGCACTTCTTCTTTTCCCTTGTTTTCTGTATTTGACATAAATGTAGTTTTATAAAAAATAAACAGCATAAAAAGGACGAAAGTTTTAATTAATGAAAAAGAACATTTCCAGCAATTCTTTATCAATAGGAGTAAGGTTTGTTTTGGCCGATCTTTTTTAATCGATATCCCTTACTAGCGCAAGTTTTTATGTATGGGGTATTGTTGGGACTGACTTGTGCTTTACAAGTTGTGTTCTTCCTTCATCGGCAAACTCGAAATCAGTGTACAGAACACTTTTATTTGCACCTACATAAAATCACTGGTTTTGGGGTTCTGATATGAATTGGGCAATGCTTTTCAAACCTGGACAGTCTACTTTATGATCTAAAAAGGTAAGGTTATCTACTGCCTGGCAAATCAGCTGTTGTATTCTTTCATTGCCTAAATCAAGGTTTATCAACCCTGTTCTACGGTTATTCCAGCGGTAGATTATGACCTTTGCTGGTTCTGGAGAGGATTAGAGATGAAAATAAATCTTTAATAGATTTGATCAGAGAAAATATTTTTAAAGAAGTATTTAACAGATCAAAAAGTTCAGATCTCTCATGCTATGTATCAGATGATTTTGTCTTGTTATTGGATGCTGTAAATTCCGGTTATGAAAGCAAATGATTAAATTCTCTTATAAATCGATATATTATAGGTAATATTCCTATAGGAGATATTGCGGGAAAAAGAAGGTACACTTTCCTCGTTAATTGGATCGGCATTTGATGTTAAAGAATAATATTAACGGAGGTGTCCATTTTCACCTTTTTTATTACAATCAAATAATCAGACATGAAAGCTAAGCTTTTTTTATTGGCTACAGCCTTTATATTAATCTCGGTAAAAAGCTTTGCCGGCTGGTACAATACTTATAATTACACAGGTCTTGTCGGCAGATATCCTGTTACTTTGTCTTTTCAGATAAAAGAGAGCTATTTTGGTGAGCCTGCGAAAAAGAGATTTAATGTTATCGGCGTATATAAATATGATAAAGTTAATCATCCCATCAGGCTTGAAGGTATTTTTAACCAAAATACCCAAACCATAAAAATTTATGAAATAGGGGCAGGGAACAATATTGCTGCAACTTTTCATCTTAATTTTTCACTTCAGCAACTCACAGGTACCTGGAGCAGTAGTACAAGTAAACTAAAGGTAAACCTCCGGCTTGTAGACCGTCTCAGTGATCGCTCGGACGAATCGTTTGACAATATCCAGATCCTTCAGTATCCTTCTTTAAAGAATTACTATTTTATCGGTATTTATGCTAAAAAGAGCCAATCATCAGAGGCATACATGCGCGCGTTAAAGATCATGGATAAGCGAACCAATAAAACTTTTCAAACGTTTAATTTTGATAATATAGAAACACCGACAGGCAACCTCATGACGATCATCTATGATAATATTACGATCGGAAAAGGCAACAGTTTCCTCGTCTCCAATCAGATTGGCAGGGTTGGAGGATATCTCAATGTAGACTTTAATATAAAGGAAAAACAATTTGTTTTAGATCCTGAACCCGTCGCAGAAGGCATAAATTAATAATTTAAAAATCTTTAGCGTAGGATGACTATCTGAAGGATGCACTATGGCTAAAATAGTAATTTACTTACAGCGATTTTTCGAAAATTTATTCTATGCTTAGTAAAAGCAATCCATTATGCTCAGCGCGAATGCAAAAGGCTACTCTTTACTATCGCAAGTCTTAGTGTGCAGGGTGACGGCTAAGGCCCTCGGCACTAAGACTTGCGCTAGAATGGGACAAAAACTCAAAATTACATTACCATCTATTGTTCGGTATGTACTTTTGCAACAAAAGAAGATACTGTTTTTGTATCAGTACTATCTACGACTACGTAAATACCTAAAATATTATCCTGATATACTGTATTAGCACTTGTAACACTTGAGTCTGGAAAATCGATATCTATCCAATTTGCTTCTCCAAATGATCCGTCAGAATTTCTACTAACAGAAACAAATGATGCTCCATTTTTTTCTCCATTTACCGTAAGCCAATCCGATGGCATATTATAACCACCCTCTTTAGAAATAGTAATGCCTTCAAAATGAGTTACTATAGACAAAACTGTTTCGTTTTTATAGCTAAATGATTTCAAATTACTGGTTTGTTTCGTTTTAGAATTATAATCAACCAAAAAGGCCTGACTTATTTTGCCGAATTTTGGGCTTGTATATCCTCCTGCCATAGTATAACTATCTTCACCATTATGCCAAATGCCATACAAAGTAGTGGTTAATGAATCGGATACTTTAAAGTCTGTACATTTTTTATTGACTATATCATAGAGAAATGCGTATCCGTTTTTATCATCATCAACATCATAATTTCCAACAGCAAGACCACCCATTACACTATGAACAAATACATTATTTGTATTCCCGTCATTGGGTGACACCTGAACCCACGTTCCTGAACCATCAACAGGACCCTCGTAAAAGAACCCTAGATTTCCACTAGGGGCTTTACCGGTAGAGGCTGATATTTTATAAGATCCAACTAACTGTATCGTACCATGAGGTCCATTATTAGGTCCGTAGCAAGAAGTATTAATAACGGTAGCTTCTGGTGAACCCGGAAAATTAACATTATACCACTTTCCTTCGTTACCGTTTCCTTTAATTGTTCCCTCATAAATTAATCCCTGAACAAGATTATTCGAACTTACTAAACTGCCTGCGATATATACATTTTCAGACTCCGAAACTCCTCTGATTCCTTGTATGGTTGTTTGCCCGGCAGGATTATTAAAATCTGCATAACTTACTGTATTTACCTCTGGTTTTATATTTTGTGACATAATTTTGCTTTTTTTATTACTATTTGAATGGGTGTATTTTAGATTTTGAAGATGTTTTTAGTCGAATGTTGTATTACTAATAAACATCTTTTGGCATATTGACCCAGAGTTTTTCTATCTCAAGCTGGTGCAATTGCCCTTCTAAATCTTTTCTAATTTCGCTATATGTCGGATCATAAGCAAGATTGGTACTTTCTAACGGATCATTGACTAAATCATACAGTTCATATTGTTTGAAATAAGCTGTTGAAGCATCAAAGTAATAATCGAATTTCCACTTTTCTGTTCTGATACAACGAATACGGTTAGCAGCTTTTACAATCGTCCAGCTGCTATTAGAGCCTGCCTTAATATCATCATAAGTAAATAAGATACTATGCTGAACGGGAGTATTATTCTCCATTACAGGAAGTAAACTTGTACCCGAAAGTCCTGCAGGTGGATTTGATACATTTGCAATATCAATAAAAGTGGGCATAATATCGGCCAATGTCGCCAATGCCATTGATTGTTTTATTTTGTGATCCTTAAATAAAACTGGATTTGAAATTACAAGTGGTACTCTTAATGCTTCTTCATAAGCAACAAAAGTTTTCTGACGCAATCCTCCGTGAGCCAAACCCATTTCTCCGTGATCAGATGTTAAAGTAACAATTGCAGCATCTGCCAATTTATTTCCATGCTCATCTTCTTTGTATAATTCTTCAATCAGATATCCAATTTCTTTATCAACATGACTTAATAAATAACCATAAAAATTAATATAGTTTAGTTTATCCTCTTCACTAGCTATTTGGCCCAGACTTAATGCCATGCTGAGTAAAATTTGTTCCTGTGCTATTGGTTTTTTATTTTCAAGTAAATTTTCATTTATGGTAGAAGGAAGTCCAATTTCTCTGCCTAGCCAGCTATCGGAATGGTATCCTGAAGTCCCTGCCGATTTTGGATACGCTAATACGTCATGTGGGTTGACCAGTGAAAGAATAAGACAATACGGTTTATGATTTCCAGCGGCTCTTTGCGCTTTTACTTCCTTCAAATATTGTATGGCTTCGGCTGTATATTTTGCATCATGATTTGCATATCCACCACCAAAATTAAGGGGATTAACATCTTCGCCAGCATCTGGAGCCACCCATCCCATTGCTCCGTATAATGAAATATCTGCCGCGGTTAAACTTTCGTAATTTGTTTTAGTTCCATTAGGCGCTACTCCTTTACTCATATGCCATTTGCCTCGGTATTGCACATCATAACCATCTGCCCAAAGTACATTCATTATATTGGGCAAAGAATTACTTAGCGTTGGTTCTTGTGGAGATAAAAGACCTCCTTCGGTTAGCGTTTGGCTTACACCATGTTTGGCAGGATATGTTCCTGTAAATAAGGTTGCCCGGCTTGGGGAGCACATACAGGTATTGCAAAAAGCTCTGTCAAAACTAAATCCATTCTGTTTTAGAAACGTTAGCGTTGGGAGATTTTTCTCTTCCCATCCAAGTGGAAAATGTTGTGTGGCACGTTGCTCATCAGTAACAATAAGAATCATGTCAGGCTTTTGCCCAATTTCATTGAGTTTTTCTTTTAAGTTCATTGTTTATTTGTTAAATTATTAAGAAAAGGATGTAAGCTTTTGTCAATTGTTGGACAACCCTCAACAACCATAGGTTTTAAAGGGTATTACCAATTGCAAGCCCGTAAGAAAAAATGAAATAGAAAATTTAAGGTAAGACTTTACACTTCTCCGTTTGGTATACTAAATGTAGTCAGGAAAAAAACACAGTCAAATACTTAATTTTAAGTATTTGAACATCTATAGATAAAGGTTTTTTTTTACGTCTGTTTCAGCTAAAAAGACTCGGCCGATGCGCTTTACTAGCGCAAGTCCAATGTCATTAAGTTAAGATACGGCACAAGAAAATAATTTAACCACAGATAGGAAGGATGCGCACAGATATCAAAATCCGTGTTTATCTGTGCGCACCTGTGGTTAAAACCCTTAACTTAATGACATTGAGGGCAATGTCTTAGTATGCTGGTGATGGGTTGGCTAACTTGTGCTTTCAGTGCATCTTAACTATTGAGATATTTAATGTATTGATTTAACGAAAGCACGGTGCAGACGACGGCTTAGACCCTCGGCACTAAGACTTGCGCTAGAATGGAGAAAATAATTCATCAGTTCAGGATAAGACCTGATGAAATTACCATAACGTTCTTCAGCAACTCTGGCTGAAAAAATCCAAGAGTTTCCTGTATCATCGTTTACGGACCAAAATTGCTCCTGCAACGGCAGAATAAACAGTGTCCTTGTAAGCCTTAAGAATACGCTATATATTCGCTGCATCATTAAGATCGTATTGGAGATAATTTTGCAGGCTTCCCGTGATATTTTTAAATTAGCAATTGCTCATCGGTATTTTTATATTTAATATGGGAACATCAATTGATACTTTACAGGAATTATTGTTTGATTTAGCGGGCGTATTGCCTGCCGATACCGCACCATTATTTGCCATGGCGACTATGGTATCGCTGGAAACCAACGAAGCCTACATCCGCCAAGGAGAAAACAGCCGTCGACTGGCATTTATTGAACAAGGTGTCATCAGGGCATACACCATTAAGGAAAATGGAGATGAAGCTACACTTATCCTACGCTGGGAGGGCCAGTTTATTGCCTCACATGATACGATTATCAACCGACAACCTTCACGGTTTATTTACCGTGCGCTGGAACCTGTTAAGTTGCTGCAGATCGATTATGATGTTTTGGAGGAGATTTTGAAAACCCACCCGGAATATGAACCGCTCCGTAACTTCTTCCTGATGAAAATGCTGGCGGAATCTTTAAAAATGCTGGAATCCTTTGTGACACAGTCGCCGGAAGAGCGTTATCGGGAACTCCTTTCCGAGCGTTTCGACCTGGTAAACCGAGTGCCTGATAAATATATCGCATCTATGCTCGGTATCACCCCGGTGTCTTTAAGCCGAATTCGCAAAAGGATGTATACAAAAGGAAAACAGTAAGATAAATTATCCTTTGTTAAGCCCCTAAATTATCTTTTGTTAACGGCGGACGATCTATCTGCTTTATACTTTTGAAGTATAAAATTAATAGATATGGAAAAGATAATAGAAGCCATCATTAGTATTTTTAGTATTTCGGCTATCCGGTATTTTATACTTGCGGGAATTCCTTTTGGGCTGTTTTATTTGCTTATGCCTGCCAGGTTAGGTAAATTTAAAATTCAGCAAAAACTAGCCACAAAAAAAGACTTCATCCGTGAGATATGGCATTCCATGCAGAGTACACTGGTATTCTCAATCATCGCAGTTGCGTTGGTTTTCACGCCTCTTCATCAATACACCCGAATTTATGCAGACATCAATGATTTTCCAATATGGTATATAGGTGTGGCATTAGTGCTGAGCTTAATTATACATGATACTTATTTTTATTGGATGCACCGGTTGTTACACCATAAAAAATTGTTCAAACTTACCCATTTGGTCCATCATAAGAGCACCAATCCCTCTCCATGGACATCCTATAGTTTTCATATACTGGAAGCCGTTACTGAGGGACTTGTATTAGTGCCAATTGTAATCCTGCTGCCGATGCATCCTGTAACGATATTACTCTTTACCGTAACTGGCTTCACCATTAATGTTTACGGACACCTGGGCTATGAAATTATGCCTAAATGGTTCCGCTTTACCTGGGCATTTGAAATCCTGAATACTTCGGTACACCATAACCTGCATCACAGTAAATTCAAGGGGAATTACGGATTGTATTTCAGGATCTGGGACCGGATGATGGGCACAGAACATTCAGATTATGTAAAGGAATATGACCGCTTGCAGGATCAGCGTTTTAATCAAAAGCCGGTGGAAGAAAAGAATCAGAAGGTTCAGGCAGTGTGAAAATACGAAAGCTACTTTTTTCCAAAGTGGAGGGCTGCAAAGCAGAGGCTTTCCACTCAAATATTTCCCTGGAGATAACGAAAATGCAATCAAAATCCAGATATGGCGTTTATATCTGCTGTAAAAGTCGTACAAGTAAAGCTTAAAAGAAAATGGGCATTCTCCAATCTGAGGTCAATTATCAGGCCCTTGGAAATAGATTTTAAAACATAAACAATATTAGCCAGCTATAAACATCAAGGACAATATGTGGGCATTTCGGCGCAAATGGCCACATATTTACTATTTGTAAAGATTAATATTTGAAAATTGCTATTCCCAGCAATATGATCCGTCCTGTGTGGAAAAAGAATTAGTTTAAATACCCATATTTCTATTCATTGACTTAATATACCACAATTTGCATTATTAGCTAAGGTTTATACTCCCTCGCCTGTATGAATCGAATAGGAGAGACCCAATCAAATACTCCCATTCAAGCAAATTAATCTACTTTAAATACCACAGCAGTCGCATAAGGCATTTCTGAAGGGCAATTTATAATCAATCCATCATTCTGTTGTTTCCACTCCAGTTTACCCTTATATCCTACCAAGCTGACATTTTTTATTGCTTTATTTAAATAGTTCTGCTCCAAACCAAGGGATTTGATTTTTAACTCGGCTCCTTTTTCTGGTGCAGTCATACAAAAAGCATAAAGTGACCCGGTTTTACCTACCGTAAAACGAAAATCTTCTTTGCTGAATTTGAATTCTGCCTGTTTCTGGCCCAATTTTCCACCAGGTAGCATTTTTAGCTTCCCATTTTGCTGTTCCCCTTCTCCCGGGATTTTCCAGGACCGGCTTCCGTATACCGCTTCGCCGTTCCTGCGCATCCATATACCTACTTCTTTAAGCATCTTTAAACTGCCTTCATCCAATGAACCGTCTGGCAGTAATGAAACACAAAGTGCAGCATTGCCGTCTCTGGCGATTGCCTCAATCACATATCTGATCATCATACCGGAATCATATGTAAAGTTGGGTGCATAATACCAATCTCCAACAGGCGCTTCTGCAATCCAGGGCTGATTTGTTTTGATGTTTTCCGGAACAGCGAATTCCTCTGTAGTAACTATACCGCTGGTTTTGTCACGGAACTTAACAATACTGAAGGTATTCACCTTTCCACGATGCGCCATGGTTCTGTTGTAGTAGTCTGCAATTACGCTCTGCATAGCATCAGCCTTATAACCGGTACCTGTACCATTACCCGTAAAAGGGCCTTGTACCGTGCCATCTGTATAAATAAAGTCCGGATCATAGTGTTCTACCACATCCATCATGCGCATTGCCCAATTTGTTGCATACCATTTGGCATAATCCAAGTGTTTACTGAATATTCCCGGCGAAGGCGGCGAAGAGCGACTGTGCGATTTTTCTGCCACCCCTTTGTATTCACGCAAGTCAATTCCATAGAGCATGCGTGGGTCGTAACCCTCCCACCATTTGCCTTTTCCATCTGCAAGCGTAAGATTACCATCATAAGGGATTCCTTTTTTTGCACCTTCAGTATCGCTGCCGAATGCTGTTTGCCACCACCACCAGGTATATTCGTGATGAAAGGTAACACCATAGCGGATATTATTTGCACGGCATGCTTTTGCCCATTCCCTTAACAGATCTCGTTTAGGCCCGATATTGACAGAATTCCATGGCTGATATTTCGAGTTCCATAAATCATAGTTGTCATGATGTACACCCTGGATCATTAAAAATTTTGCTCCTGCATCTTTATATATTTTAGCCAGTTTTGCCGGATCCAGCTTTTTAGGGTTCCAATCACGAAGAACTTCTTTGTATCCGGCTTCTGATGGATGACCATATTTTTCCTGATGTTTTTTATATGCGGGGGTACCTGGAGTATATAGCCTGCGCGCATACCAATCTCCACTTTCGCCGGATGCCTGTGGCCCAAAATGAACCCAGATGCCAAACTTTGCGTTTCTTAACCAGGCTGGATCTCCCGGATAATTGGACTCAATAGATTCCCAGGTAGGCTTAAAGGGGCCTGGATAAATGGGTAAATTAAGTTTTACTTCAGAAAATGAGTTCCAGTCGCCCATTGGCGTACTATCTATTGCTCCGGGAGGAGGTATCTGTGGTATTGGAGTGACTTCTTTTACAGCACTTTTTTTATTTGTTGATTGTGCCCGTATTGTTGTAAAACCAAGTAAAATAATAGCAAAGCAGACACTGGTTTTTAAAATTTTCATTATGAATTAAATTAATATTGTAATCTAACCAACCTCAGCAACACACTGATGAGGTCAAGATTAATAAACTTCAATATAACACTTATTTCCAATCTGTGAAATCAATTGTAATATGATTGCAAGCCTCTTGTTTGTTTTACCCATACTAGCTCATACTAGCGCAAGTCTTAGTGTACGGGGGATTGTTGGGGCTGACTTGTGCTTTGAGACCTTAACTAATTTAGACTTGTAGAGAGATTAATACATTGAATTTAACTAAAGCACAAGTCAGCAGACGATGGTTTAGGCCGGGGGGCTAAGATTTGCGCTAGGATATTTTTTTTTAAAAACGAAAAAGCCTGAAATCTTGCGATTTCAGGCTTTAAATTTTCAGCGGAGAGCGAGGGATTCGAACCCCCGGACCTGTTACAGTCAACAGTTTTCAAGACTGCCGCATTCGACCACTCTGCCAGCTCTCCGCTGCAAAAGTACAAACTCAGCTTAAATCTGCAAACTCCGAATGCTTTTTTTTTTATATAAACTTGATAATTACTTAACACAGAGGGAGAAAAAATTATTTCTTCTGTATATTTTCTTCAATTGGCTCCGATTTTTTGAACAAATTAAAAGTAGGGCGGATAATCTTCACACTTCTTTTGCTCACATCAACGCTGGCATTGAGCTCAAAACCGATCAATAAAATTAATGAATTGAGGTAAAGCCAGATCATCACCACGATTAATGTTCCGATAGAACCATAAACTTTATTGTAGGAAGCAAAATGGTTAATGTAGAAAGAAAAACCCCAGATGGTAAGAAAGGCAAGGATAGTAGCCAGCCATGAACCTGCGCTAAACAAGCGCCATTTTTTGGTATGCGATGGGCCGTAGCGGTATAAAATAGAAATGGTGATGAAATACAAAATCGCCAATAATGCCCAACGCGTAAATTTGATGGTATAAATCAAAAAACTATCTTTTAAGTGCAGTTCGTCGTTAATCTTGTTCAGCAAAATTTCGCCCAAGGCCATGGCACTGATGCAGATGATGATCGAAAAGCAGATAATCACCGTTAGTACAAGCGCAATTAAACGTTGTTTTATCCAGCCCCTGGTTTCGATAATCAATGATGATTTATTAAAAGCCTTCATGAGGTTTTTAACTCCATTGGTAGCAAAAAACAATGCTGATAAAAAACCGAAAGATAACAAACCTGTGTTTTGCTTTTTAATGATGTCTTTCAATGTTGTTTCAAATGCATCAAAAGCATTGTGAGGAAGTACCAGTTGAATTAAATTTAAAAGCTGATCCTGGAAACCCTTTATCGGTATAAAAGGGATCAAAGTAAACAAGAAAATAATCCCCGGAAAAATGGCCAGCATGAAACTGTATGCCAAAGATGATGACTTATTTACCAATGCATCTTTTCCGATTTCACGAAAGAAAAACGTAGCTACAGTATACAAAGGTAGTGGACTAAAACCAGGCAGAATGCATTCTTTCGTCCATTCTATAAATCTAGAATAGAGTTTAAGATGTAATAATTGCCTGTGTAACCATTCCATTGTATTGGTTAATTAAAAAACACCGATAATTTTTCCATAAAATTTTCGGGTGGATTTGTCGGTTTATTTTTCGCCATATCAACAAAAACCAATGTAGTTGCCCCAATGTTTATGAGTTCTTCTTTTTCGTTATACAACTCATACTCAAAAAAGATCCTGATGCCCGGCAAGGTTTTGATAATTGTTTTTACGGTAATTTCCTGATCGTAAAGAGCAGGTTTAATGTATTTGCACTTTAATTCTAAAACTGGCATCATAATGCCATCAGCCTCCATAGAGCTATAGCTCATACCCAAACTGCGTAACATTTCTACCCGGCCAACTTCGTAGTATTGAGCGTAATTGCCATAATACATATAGCCCATCTGATCGGTTTCGCCATAACGAACCCTGATTTTTGTACTGTGGCTATACATTATTTAAATATATTTCTTTTGTTTAACGCTTCACGGTATTTCCTTGCATTGATTTCGTGCTGGGCTTTATTTTCAGCGAAATTATGGTAGCCAGAAAAATCTTCTTTCGCACACATGTAAATGTAATTGTTGTTATCGCGGTTTAGTACAGCATCAATAGCATTTATACTAGGCATCATAATTGGTCCTGGAGGCAAACCCGCATATTTATAGGTGTTGTAAAGGGATTGTACCTGCAATAATTTGCCGGTTACCCTTTTTACTGTAAAATCGTTGTTTGCAAAAATTACTGTCGGATCGGCCTGAAGCAATATGCCTTTATTTAAACGGTTTAAGTACAAACCCGCTATAATTGGCATCTCTTTGTCGTAAAGTGCTTCTGCATCCACAATAGACGCTAAAGTGTATACTTGTGCCGGTGTGAGATTTAAACTTGCGGCCTTTTGCTTGCGGTCCGCTGTCCAGAATTTATCATATTCCTTATGCATGCGCTCAAAGAAATCAACCGGCGAAATATTCCAGTACATTTCGTAAGTATTCGGGATGAACATGGCATACACGTTATCCTGGTTAAAACCATATTTACTGATTAGCGCTGTAGAATCTAACACATTGATAAAGCTTAACGAATCGGCTTCCAGGTTGCTGGCCAGATAGGCTGCAAAGTTTTCTTTCTTACGGATGTTATGGAATTTCAATTTAACGGGATCCTGGTTTCCAGCTTTGATCAGGTTAATCAACGTACGGTTGGTCATTCCTTTTTTCAAGCGGTAACGTCCGGGTTTAACACTTGTGGCCAAATTCATTTTTCCGGCAGCTGTTGTAAAAGAAGAAATGCTTTTTAACAGATCTTTCTTTTTAATTTCTGCAATCAGATCATCGTAATTACTCCCGGTTTTGATATATAAATATTTTTGATTTTCGGTAACGTTAGGGGCAAAGTATAGCCTGTAAATATTTAACGCAAAGTAACCAGCAATTAAAATAACAACAAGTGCAATGCTTATTGCAACTTTTTTGCCTGTACTCATGTTCTTTTTTTCTACTTCAGTCATCTGTAATATAATACTTTTTATTGTTGTTTGTTAGATAGTGTAATGTTAATCCTGGTGCCTATAGCCACTTTGGTTAATGAATCAGCCAGCATAGGATCTTGTTTAATAATCACAGCAGCAGCACTATCGGTAATAGGTCCATCGTAAATGATGTTGCCTAAACTCAGGTTTGAACCCTTTAGGCTAAATTTAGCTTCATCAATGGTTAAACCCATTAACTGTGGAATATCTACTTCTTCATTTCCACGCCCATCGCCTAAAACCAGGTTAATCCTCGAGCCAACAGGCACAATCTGTCCGGCTGCAATCGGCTGACCACCAAAAGAGGCTTCTAAAACCACATCACGGCTTACATCCGGCTTATAGGTCGTATCTCCGAGCTTTAATCTCGAACTCTCTATAATGGCCTGGGCTTCCCTTAAAGTTTTAAACGCTATATCAGGGAATTTTGTATTCGGTGTTTTGCCTGCATTAATGGTTAAATAAATGGTACGGTTATCTTTTACAAAAGTATTGGGGTCAGGATCCTGGTCAATTACAATTCCGGCAGGTTGATCCATGATAAAAACAGAATCTACTTCATATTTTAATCCGGCATTTTCCAGTTTCTGAACGGCCTGCTCAAAAGATAAACCTTTAACCATAGGTACATTTAGGCCCTGTCCGTGTTTGGTGTAATATCTTAAACTAAAAAAAGCAACCAATAAAAGCACTACAACGGTTACTATCGCAGCTAATATGTTGTTTCTAAACGATTTGGATTTTAAATACTCTGTAAATTTAGACATGAATCTTAATTTGGGTTATGCGTACAAGCTCAAATGTAACTATTTTAATGATGGATTGAATTATCGAATCTATTTCTTCACTCAATCATTCGATTACTCACTCCTTCAATAATTCTCCTTCAATAATACTAAAGCACAAAGATATTTATATTTTTGAGGATATATTTATATTCAATTTCTATTTATAAAAGGATTTTTAACATGAAGAAAACGATAGCATTGTTAACAGGCGGTACCACAGGCGAATGGGTTGTTTCTGTAAAAAGTGCAGCCACTATTGCTCAGAATATCGACTCCGATTTATACGATGTATATAAGATTATGCTGAACGAAAAGGGCTGGTTTTATGAACCTGCAGATTCTGTTAAGATTGAAATTGATAAAAATGATTTTTCCTTAACACTTGAAGGAAGAAAAATTAAGTTTGATGGTATTTTTATTGCCATACATGGTTCACCTGGCGAGGATGGAAAATTGCAGGGCTATTTCGATATGTTAGGTATCCCATATACTGCCTGCGATGCATTAACCTCGTCCATTACCATGAATAAAGGTTATACCAAAGCTGTTGTAGAAGGCATTGATAACCTGCACACCGCAAAATCTGTTCAGATATTTAAAGGTGGCAACTACAATTTAAATCAGATTAAGCAAAGTTTAAGATTGCCATATTTTGTTAAACCCAACAGCGGGGGCAGTAGTATTGGCATGACCAAGGTAAAACATGCCGATGATCTGGAAATGGCCATTGAAAAAGCATTTAAAGAAGATAGTCAGATTTTAATAGAAGAGTTTGTAAGTGGCAGGGAGTTTTCGATCGGCATTTTCGGCGCTGAGGGCAAAGTCGTTGTTTTACCTGCAACAGAAGTAATCCCGAAAAATGAGTTTTTCGATTTCGAAGCAAAGTATACGCCTGGCGCAACAGAAGAAATTACTCCCGGTAGAATGAGTGCCGAAGAGGTGAGCCGTGTGCAACAGGTGGTGAAGGAAGTATATCAGAAATTAAATTGCAGGGGAGTGGTACGTATTGACTACTTTCTTGAGGAAGGAACTGGCAAATTTTATTTTATCGAAATCAATACCATTCCAGGACAAACAGCAACCAGTTTTATTCCACAGCAGGTAGCTGCAATGGGTATTACACTTAAAGCATTTTATACCCTTTTAATGAAAGAAACGCTGGGGTAGTACTTGTGAGTTCTGTCATTCTAAATGCAATGAAGAATCTTTATACTGATTTACCTGAACAATAATGAACTTCCAAAAACTGATTGATAAAGGTTTAAAACTCAAAAGTTATTCAAAAGATTCGGTTATTTACGAACCGGGGATGCAGCCGCGTTACGTGTATTTCATCAAATCGGGCGAGGTGCGAATGGTTACTGTGAGCGATGAGGGAAAAGAATTTATTCAGGGCGTTTTTAAAACGGGGCAGTATTTCGGTGAACCTGCTTTATTAATCGACCGGCCTTATTTAGCCTTTACCATTGCCAATAAAGATTCTCAGCTTATTGCAGTAAATAAAGAAGATTTTTTTGAACTGATTAAAAACGAGCCCGATTTTAGCATGGAGCTGATCCGTACTTTAAGTAACCGCCTTTTTTATAAATCGATGATGCTGGAGGAACTGGCGAGCGAAAAGGCCGATCATCGTTTGTTAACGATGATCAATTATCTCCTTGGCGATATTGCTGTAGGTGAAAATTTAAAAGTAACGCGACAGGAATTAGCCGATATGACTGGCTTAAGGGTGGAAACCGTTATCCGTAGCACTAAAATATTAGCGGAGAAAGGCCTGATCAAAACCATTAAAGGGAAGATTGTAAAAGTTTAGCGTTTTATTGGGTTAGCATGAAGGACCAATAAATAATGACGAGCGAGCTGATAAACAATGCTCAAACATGACTTAGATCATAAATTAGTGTCTAATTTTAGGCTTATCTTTGTACTATCAAATTAGAAGATTATGGCTGAGTTATCCAAATTCCAGGCTTTTGTACAATGTAAATGCCCACGTTGCCGCAAAGGAGATATTTTTACAGGGAGTGCTTATTCTTTCAGACTACAAAAAACAAATGTTAACTGCCCGCATTGCAACTTAAAATTTGAGCGCGAGCCAGGTTTTTTCTATGTGGCCATGTTTGTAAGTTATGCCATGAACGTCGCAGAAATCATAACCATTGGTGTCGCATCCTATGTTTTGGGTTTAGCCTTAGTTTATGAAAACCTATGGTACTATGTTGGTTTAATTTTAACAGGAGTTTTATTGTTATCACCAATTAATTACCGCTATTCTAGAGTTATTTTGCTTCATTACCTTACGCCAGGCTTGCATTATGTTCCTGGAAGTGGAGATTAGTAAACTATAAGAACCTGCTTAAATTTTTATAGCAAATACTACATAACCTTTGCTGTCACGCTGAGCGCAATGGTTTGTTTTTATTAATGGGTTGGCATGGTCTTCGACTACGCTCAGACTGACATACGAATTTACTTAATTTTTAAACAGGCTCTAAATAAAAGAGACTACACCATAAAATTAATTCTCTTCAGATCTTATCATGTTGAGTTCATCGAAATAAGCTTACAATAATCTAGCCCTTCTATAACTCCAATAGAAAGGTTCGTCATTGCGAGGAGGAACGACGAAGCAATCTCATACTGAAGATTCTTGGTTAAAGATTGCTTCGCCGGCTGAAAGAGCCTTCTCGCAATGACGATTTATTGAGAAGACCAGATCTTCCTTATAGGTTTACGATCTGTTATAGCTGCAAAGCAGATGCTATGTTAATTAACCACCTTATTTATACAATCAACCAAAGCTTTCACTTTTGTTTCTGAAGTGAGTTCATAACGGTATTCGTCCTCAATGCTGCCCATTTTGGTTTCCGTATTTCTGAATTCCATTTTACTCGGCACAAATTCTTTTGCTGAGGCATGAAATTGTGTGGCACCGGTTTGATCAATAAGGTTTTTAATGTTGTTTTCGTTAATCCCTGCACCAGGCATAATGGTAATCCGGCCATTCGCTTTTTTGACCAGTTGTGCTAGTTTTTCTGCACCCAGAATTGCAGAAGAAGCACCTCCGGAGGTAAGCACTCTTTTTATGTTGAGTGAGATTAAATCTTCCAATGCCTGATCCATATCGTTGCTCATATCAAATGCCCTGTGGAAAGCAACCTCCATAGGTTTGGCTAACTCGATCAGTTCAGCACATCTCGCTTTGTCAATAGTGCCATCTGCTTTAAGTATTCCGATAACTATTCCTTCGCAATTTAATGATTTACATATTTTTATATCTTCTTTCATTAACTCAAACTCGGTATCAGAATACAAAAAATCGCCTCCACGCGGACGGATAATCGGCCAGATTTCGATGGATAGATTTTTCTTAGCCAAAGCAATTTGGGCATAACTTGGTGTGGTGCCACCTTCTGCCAGGTTATCGCAAAGTTCCACTCTTCTTGCTCCACCATTTTGGGCTGCCAAGGCAGAGGCATAAGAATTTGCACAAACTTCTAAACAAGCATTTTGTGTGATTGGATCACTTTTCATTTCTATTAATACGATGTAATTTGAATTATTCTTCTGTTTCTACAGGGCCTAAAACAACCCAGCCTTTTGGCGATTTATAGGTGTTGAGTAGCTGTGTTGATTTTCCACCATCCGGAAACCAGCATACTTCAGTAATTATCCAATGGGAATCATCAATTTTTTTTCTTTCAGGGAAAGCATTTTGAAGACCTGAAAAATCAGGGAAACCATGTTCTTCGGTATTATTGATAAAAGATAATTTAAGTACTTCTGCTGTTTCAGTGATGATGTCATCATCTAATTCCATTTTCAATTTGGAAAGCATGATTCTTGCTTCCTCGAAGAAATCTTTACATGCTATTGCAGCATCAAGATCCCTAGCATTATAGGCATTCTCCAAAGCTAATATTGCACCTTCTGGTGTTTCAAGATTGGCTTTGAAATGATCAACCCCTTCATCAATATATAAGCCTATACTGTCATCAAATGCTGCTTTCTCTTTTTCAGGTATACCGTCTCTGATAGCTCTTATGGTGTAACCGCCAATTAATCTGCCATTTTCAATACTCATCCAGTCTGATATCAGGTCGCGATCAATTCCAATTTTCTGGTTTAGTTTCACCGTGCCTACACTTACAGGTTCGTTACCTACGGTACCAAAAAGATTGCCTTCATCATCAAAATGTGGTTCAGTCAGCCAAATATGCTCGCTATTTTCTCCATCTATAATATGAACTTTAACAGAGAAATAAGCATGGTGCGGCTGGGGATTAGTCAGGCTTTCTTCGAAATACCAAAGCGTTAAATTGGCTTTTTCTATCGCCCAGTTCATACGCTCGTCTTCGTTAGGCACATAAACCATATCAGGCTCACCCTTGCGTTCGGCAACGTTTTTCTTTCCAAAAATATTAGATAATAACCCCATTTATTGTTTCATTTTATTTATCGTTTGAAAAAAATCAAGCTATTAATAATAGCTTTTGCCTTTGATTAGAAGATCTTGTTTTTCTGCGTTACAGACCGCATAGCTAAAACCCTGCTGAATGGCATAAGCACCATATTCGCCTTTTTTATTAATAGCTAAAAAGCCTACTTGTATATTTTTAGCCGTTTCGGGCTTCTTTTTAATAATACGCATTACGGCTTCTTTGCAGGCGGCTTCGGGTGTATAACCCTGACGCATGAGTTCTACTACTAAAAATGAGCCCACATTTCGTACCACTTCTTCACCTACGCCAGTTGAGGTCGCACCACCAACTTCATTGTCTACATAAAGGCCGGCACCAATAATCGGACTGTCTCCAATTCTTCCGTGTAATTTATAAGCCATACCGCTGGTTGTACACGCGCCGGAAATGTTTCCTTTAGCATCAATTGCGAGCATGCCGATGGTATCGTGGTTGTATTGGTTGCCCGGAAGTTTTTGCGGTGCCGCTTTCTCGTAGAGCTTATTTTCGATATTCATTACAGGGGCATATTTCGCCGTTTTCAACCATTCTTTCCAGGCCTTTTCACTGGCAGGCGTAAGTAAGTTTTCTTTTTTGAATCCCTGCTCCAAAGCAAACTGTAAAGCTCCATCGCCAGCTAACATCACATGCGGGGTTTTTTCCATTACTTTACGTGCAACGGAGATGGGGTGTTTAATATGTTCCAATGCCAAAACAGCGCCGCAATTACCGAGTTCGTCCATAATGCAGGCATCCAGGGTAACGTGGCCATCGCGATCTGGCAAACCGCCATATCCGACAGATTGATTCTTTTCATCTGCCTCAGGTACCCAAACCCCTTGTTCTACGGCATCTAAGGCACGTCCACCGGAAGAAAGTACTTTCCATGCATCGGCATTTGCCGCAATTCCAAAATCCCAGGTAGAAATTACGATCGGGAAATTGCCTGTTTTTCTTTCTTCATTCGGAATTACATTAGCAATACTACTTTTATCGATAGCCAGCAATCCGGCCGATAGGGCAGATGCTTTTATAAATTTGCGGCGGTTAAACATTTTTTGGGTTAATTGTTGAAATTGGCTAAATAGTTAGTTGTTTGATTGTCGAATTGTTATTTTGTTAAATCGAACGATGCTGTTTGAAAATTACGATTTGAACATCGGTTATAATTCATTAATCGTTTTACTTCCGTTGTAAAATTACGATTCGATTATTGGTTATTTAATTGTTATATTATTGTGATTGCTGAATTGTTGAAACGATCGCTCCAGTTGGATTATTTTAATTTGACTATTGGATATAATTTAACTAATGGTAAACCGATCTGCATCCTTTAAAAAAGGAAATTGCCTTCTCACTTTAACCAGTTCTTCGTAATTGATGCTGAATGTATATAAATCTTCATCTTCGGGTTTATAATAAACCGTATTGCCGTATGGATCCAGGCACATCGATAATCCGCTGTGGTAAATCTGGTTTCCATCATGCCCAACACGGTTTACAGCAATCACATAACTCTGATTTTCTATTGCCCTTGCCGGAATTAATGCTTTCCAATGTGCCGATCGTTTATCTGGCCAGCTGGCCACAAGAAGTAAGATGTCATATTCCTGGTCTACATTACGCAACCAAACCGGAAAGCGTAAATCGTAACAAATGGCCAGTCTGATTTTCCATCCTTTAAGTTCGACTATAAGTTTTTCTTTCCCGGGACTGAAGTGATGATCTTCATCTCCCATGCCAAACAGATGACGTTTATCGTAATGCTGGTTTTTGCCATCTGGTTCCATCCAGATCAAACGGTTAAAATATTGATTGTTTTCTTTTATAATGATACTTCCTGTAACCACACAATTGTATTGGTGTGCCATTTTTTGCATCCACTGCATCGTTTTACCACCCATTTCTTCAGCTAAAGCCTCAGAATTCATGCTAAAACCTGTGTTGAACATTTCGGGTAAAATAATAATATCGGTTTTTTCCCTTACACCCATCGATAATCTAAGTGCCAGATTTAAGAGGTTTTTCTCAATGTTTTCCCAAAAAAGGTAGGCCTGAAAAACAGTTACTTTCAGATTTTCTATTTGAGTGTAAACAGGTGCTTCCATGGTATATTGGTTTGGTCTGGTTAAACATTTTTTAATTTCCCGGCCGCTAAGGCAAGTGTAGCGTTTTCTTTAGCAAAGCAAAACCTGATGATTTTATGATCAGTTGCTTTTTGGTAAAATGCAGAAACCGGAATGGTGGCCACTCCAAATTCCTTGATCAGCCTAATGCTAAAGTCAGTGTCTTTTTCATCGCTAATGTCACTGTAGCTTGCGCATTGAAAATAAGATCCATTACAAGGCAAAAGTTTAAAACGACTTTCGGCCAGAAGATTTCTGAAATAATCTCTCTTCTGTTGAAAAAAACTGCCTATTTCACTATAATTTTTTGGCTCTTTAATGTAATCGGCAATGGCTTGTTGCATGGGACTATTAACGCTGAAAACATTAAATTGGTGTACCTTCCTAAATTCTTTGGTTAATATCTCAGGTGCCAAACAATAGCCCAGCTTCCAGCCGGTAGCATGCAAAAGTTTGCCAAATGAAGCTACAATAAAACTTCTTTGCTTTAATTCCGGATAGAGCATTACACTTTGGTGCTTTTGTTCGTCGTAAATTAAATGTTCATAAACTTCATCGCTCAGGATTAAAATGTCGGTGCCTGTAATTAATTTAATGAGCGATTGCATATCATCTGACGATAAAATACTACCAGTTGGATTTTGTGGCGTATTTAAGATGATCATTCTGGTTCTGGCTGTAAACAACTTCTTAACCATATCCCAGTCAATGGCATAATTAGGTGGAGCAAGCTCGTAGGTTTTAACCAGGCCACCTAAAAGTTTAACGGTAGGTGCGTAACTATCGTAAGCCGGTTCGAAAATAATAACTTCATCACCTGCATTGATAATGGCTGCTAATGCGGTAAAAATAGCTTGCGTTCCACCGGCTGTGACTGTAATTTCTGTTTCAGGGTTATACTTGATGTGATATAGTTTTTCAACTTTCTCTGCAATGGTTTCCTTTAAAAAAGTAGAACCCGGCATTGGTGCATATTGATTAAAACCATCTTTCATGGCTTTATTTACCAATTCAATTAGTTTTGGATCGCAGGCATAATCAGGAAATCCCTGAGAAAGATTAATGGCATTGTGTTCTGTGGCAAGTTTACTCATCACCGAAAAAATGGTGGTACTTACGCCAGGAAGTTTAGATTGTATATGAAGCATCTTATAAGCGAAAATAGGAAAAAAAGCTTAAAGCGTAAAAAGCTATGCCAAAGGCGTTGCTCATGTTCGTGCCATTGCTGTTGTGCATCGGGAAATAACTTCCAGGAATCATTGAACCTTCTGGTTAAATAACCGTCTCCTAAAAACAGTGGGTTATCAGTGAATTTTAACTTGCATTTTGTATTATTTCAAATATAATGCTGCTTATTTAAAATTATTCCAAATAAACTCTTTTCTTTGCATTGAAATCTCAATAATTCATTAAATATGAAGTTTAAACACTTAACCGCGGCCTTTTTATTGGTAATAAGTGCATCTGCATTTGTTAATCCTAAAAAAGACCTGAGAACATTTGTTTCCAATTATGAAAATGTATTGGGCACATCATTAGAATTAAAATTTAAAGCAGTTAGCCAGGCAGATGCAGATTTAGCTGAAACGCATGCATTAAATGAGATCGATAGGCTTGATGGTATTTTAAGTGCGTATAAAGCGAACAGTGAGTTTAGTAAATGGATGAGCAATGGTAAACAAACCACTAAAGTTTCGGCAGATTTGTTTGAGGTTCTAAAACAGTTTGAAAACTATAAAATATTAACCAATGGTGCGCTTGATGCATCAGCTAAAGTAATAGGAGATGTTTGGAAAAAGGCAGCTGCCGAAAACCATTTACCATCAGCTGCAGCATTACAAAATGCCGTTACCTTGGTTAAACAAAAACATTACATCTTAAATGAGCAGGATAAAACCGTAACGCGTTTAGATGATGCGCCATTGGCATTAAATTCTTTTGCAAAAAGTTATATCATTAATAAAGCTGCCGAAAAAGCTATTCAAAGCCCCGGAATTGAAAGCGTGGTGGTGAATATTGGTGGCGATATGGTTATCAAAGGAAACCAGCCGGAAGCTATTGAAATAGCAAACCCTAAAGCTGATGCTGAAAACGATATTGCGTTAACAACCATCAAAGTATCGAATATGGCTGTGGCAACCAGTGGTAATTACCGCAGAGGTTTTAAGGTAAACGGCAAATGGTACTCGCATATTGTTGATCCTCGTACAGGAAAACCTGCTGCAGAAATAATTAGCGCAACGGTTATTGGCCCTGATGCCAGCGAAGCAGGGGCTTTGGCTACTTCTTTTAATGTACTTTCCTTAGCCGAGATTGAAGCATTAACTTCAACAAGAAATGATATCGCATATTTGTTAATCACGAAAGATGGCAAAGAAATCAGAAGTAAAAAATGGGCTGATTACGAGCTTGCTTTAAATAAGCCAGTTCCTGTTTTAGAAAAAGTTAGCAAAGCCGATAAACTTTGGAATCCTAAGTATGAGTTGGTTGTAAATTTGGAAATTGCCAATATCGAATCTACTGATGGTAAACGTGTTCGTCGTCCGTTTGTGGCCGTTTGGATTGAAGATGCCGCTAAAACACCTGTACGCAATCTGGCCATTTGGTATAATAAACCACGTTGGTTGCCTGATTTAAAATCATGGAATCGTGCCAATGGCGATGAGTTTAAAAAAGGAGCAGAAGGAAAACTAAGCTCAACGAGTTCTGCTACACGTGGGCCTGGTAAATATAGCTTATCATGGGATGGAAAAGACGATAGCGGGAAATTGGTTAAAGCAGGTAGTTACACCGTTTTTATTGAAGTAGTCCGCGAGCACGGCACTTATCAGGTAATTGCTCAGGAAATGAAATTTACCGGCTCAGCAAAAAAAATAGAATTAACGCCAAATACAGAACTAACCTCAGCATCTCTTGACTACAGAAAAATCGGAACTGCAAAAAAATAAGATCACGGTTGCACCTGGCGGCCTGGGAAAAAAGCAGGTTAAAAAAGATAGCGGAAAAGGTAAAGGGAAAAAGCGGTTAGCTGGCTTATCACGCTGGCTGCACATTTATTTATCGATGGTGAGTTTTACAATCCTGCTCTTCTTTGCAGTATCGGGCTTAACCTTAAACCATGCAGATTGGTTTACTTCCGGTAAAGAATTGGTTACTAAAGATTCTGGTTCGGTAAACTTAAAATGGGTAAACCAACCCGATACCAATAAGATCAATAAGTTACAACTTGTTGAGTTTTTTAGGAGCAAACATGAGGTTAAAGGTGCATTGAGCGATTTCAGAATGGATGACAGAGAATTGAGCTTAACCTTTAACGGACCTGGTTACCTGGCCGATTCTTTTATAGACCGCGAAACGGGTAAATACGAATTAACCACAACCAGGTTTGGTGCTGTAGCTGTGATTAACGATTTACACAAAGGAAGGGATTCTGGTAAGGCCTGGTCGTGGATTATCGATATTTCGGCAGTGTTGATGACATTAGTGTCCATCTCCGGAATTATCTTAATCTGTTTTATTAAAAAGAAACGATTAAGCGGTTTCATCATCGCAGCAGTAGGTACAATTGTTTGCTATTTGATTTACAGGTTATTTGTACCATAGTTTTGCCACCAAGAAACGGAGACCGTATCATATTTGTGATTCCATTCGAACTTGTCAGGTTGAGCTTATCGAAATGCTTTGCAAGGTATTTAAAGAGATTCTTCGACAGGCTAATATTGATAGACTCGAATAGAATGGTCGTCATTGCGAGGCACGAAGCAATCTTAAAGCGCTCGCTACTAGCGATAGTTGTAAGATTGCTTTGTCGGCTGAAAAGGCCTCCTCGCAATGACGATTCCTGGCCGGCACATAGCACTAAAAATCCTCTGTCACTAATATTCATCTTCTACTATAAATTAACCCTCAGGATGAGATTTTATATTTATGATACCCCCTTTGTGTCTTTGTAGTATAATACTAGTGCGCTGCAACAGCAGCATCAGGCGATGCCTCCACTTCAGTTGTAATAAACCTTCTGCCAATCAATAAACAACACAAAGCAATAAAGGCCGCGGCAGTCATTACTAAAGGCATCGGTACAACCGAGTGTTCACTAAATAAACTTACCATAACCGAAGCCAAAGCACCCAATCCCATTTGTAAGGCACCCATTAACGCCGATGCACTACCCGCATTTTTGGTAAATGGTGCGAGCGACAAGGCAGCAGCATTTGGATTTATTAAACCTAAGCAAGCCAAAAATAAGGCAATAAAGCCTATCGTAGAATATAAACTCAGCCAATTGTTTAACGCAAAAACCAAAAAGATTAAACTGAAAATACATTGAGCAATAAGTGCATAGGTGACAATTTTTTTACTGGTAAACCATCTAAGTATTAAGCTATTTACCTGACTTGATCCAATAAACGATACCGATAACAGGGCGAAAATCCATCCGTAGCCAGTCTTACTTACTTCGTAAATTTTCATAAATACCTGAGGCGAGGATGATACGTAGGCGAATAATCCCGAAAAGGTAATTGAACTGATTAAAGCATAAGTATAAAATTGAGGTTCTTTTAAAACGGTAAAGAAATTGGTTAAAATTGGCTTTGGTTTTAAAGAGTAATTCGGATCAGGCTTATAACTTTCGGGCAGTTTGAAAATGGAAGCCAGGAGCATTAAAATCGCCATCAATCCTAAAAACACAAATACATATTTCCAACCTAATGCCGAAATTAAGTAACCACCTGCTGTTGGGGCAAGCATAGGCGAAACAGCGATAACCAACATCAAGGAAGCAAATACCTTCGGGCTTTCTTCTACTGAAAACAGATCTCTTACCATAGCAACTGAGGCTACAGCCGTGGCACAGCTTCCAATAGCCTGCACAAAACGTAAAATAATTAATTCATTAACGTCTGTCACTGCCAAACAAAGAAAAGAGGAAAGGATATAAAGTGCCAGACCAAAATATAGCGGTTTCTTTCTTCCAAATTTATCCAGAAGCGGACCATATAATAACTGGCCGGCAGAAATCCCGATAAAAAAACTCGAAAGTGAAAGGGCTACCGTTGATTCATTGCTTCTCAAATCCTTGGCAATATCAACAAAACCGGGCAGGTACATGTCGATGGAAAAAGGGCCAAGTGCCGCCAAAGAACCTAAAATGAGTATGAGATAGAAGTGTTGTTTTTTAGCCATGAAGATTACCGGATTTTGATGGCGCAAAGATTGTGAGATTTAAGTTGTTAACCTATTTTTACAGTCGAACGATTGTAAAAATCATATTTTGAAGATAAATAAATTAAAATAGTGTACAATTTGGCAACCGCGTAATCTTTGTGCTCCTGTGTTAAAAATATAATGATTG
The DNA here is from genome assembly GCF_019317285.1 of Pedobacter sp. D749. Classification (NCBI taxonomy): domain Bacteria; kingdom Pseudomonadati; phylum Bacteroidota; class Sphingobacteriia; order Sphingobacteriales; family Sphingobacteriaceae; genus Pedobacter; species Pedobacter sp. D749. Next base: position 2,887,543 of record NZ_CP079218.1, on the reverse strand, counting down.
TTATGTTAAATCTGCTATTTATTTATAGATTTATAGTCTATGACTTTTAAGACAAAAGAAAGCCGTTTACTACTCATTCTGGGTAGCTTTTTCGTGGCAAACGCTATATTATCAGAGTTTATTGGAGTTAAGCTATTCAGTGTCGAAGAAACGCTGGGTTTTAAAAAGTTCGATATTAATTTACTGGGCGTTCCGCATCTATCCTTTGTCATGTCAGCAGGAGTATTAACCTGGCCGATCATTTTCATCATGACAGATATTATAAATGAATATTTTGGTGTAAAGCAAGTCCGTTTTTTATCTGTCCTCACCTCAATTTTAATCGCATTCGCCTTTATAGTGGTTTGGGGCTCTATGCATTTAAGCGCTGCCGATTTTTGGGTACACCAAAAAATTAATGGTGAAGACTTAAATATGAACAATGCATTTGCAGGGATTTTTGGTCAGGGCATGTGGATTATTGTAGGTTCAATTACGGCTTTTATTATAGGACAGCTATCCGATGTTTTGATTTTTCACCGGATTAAAAAGATAACGGGCGAACGCGCGTTATGGCTGCGTGCTACGGGCTCAACGCTGGTATCGCAATTGATTGATAGCTTTGTGGTCATCTTTATTGCCTTTTATTTAAATCCTCAGTATCACTACAGCTGGCAAATGGTTGCCGCAATAGGTTTGGTGAATTATACTTATAAATTCGCGGTGGCTATTTTAATGACCCCAATTTTATATGGAGTACATGCCATTATTGATGGATACCTGGGTAAAGATCTTGCCCACAAACTCATTAAAATGGCGGGCAGAGGCTAATATTAAAACAGCCAAATAATAAATTATGAGAAATATTTTAATGCTACTCGCAGTACTTTCAATATTTTCCTGTTCTGGTAAAAACGAAAATGATCAGGAGCTTAATATTCAGGGTACATGGCAGTTACTATCGGCTACAACCATCGAAAATGGAAAAAGTAAAACCACAGATTATTCGGGTAAACTGAAAATGATCAAAATTCTCAATCACAGCCATTTTGCATTTTTAAGGCACAGCCTTGATGTTAAAGATAGCACTAACTTTGATGCCGGTGGTGGAACTTTTGTTTTAGATAAAGATGATTATACCGAGCATCTGGAATATTATAAGGATAAAAACTGGGAGGGTAAGACTTTTAAGTTCAAACTCACCATCCATAACGATACTTTGATTCAGAAAGGTGTAGAGAAGGTGGAAGCAGCAATGGTAGACCGGGTGATTATTGAGAAATACATTAAGGTAAAGTAATTATAAAATATACAAGATTAAAATATTAGGGGTTTGATTTACTGTTTGTTCTTAAATAGATCATGCTGTTGTTTGGTTTTAAAACAAATCGTATCTTTGATTTATGAGGTACGAACTATCTAAAAAGGAAATTGGTGAGAGAATAGCTAACCTACGTTTAAGTAAAGGTTTCTCTCAAGAGGATCTGGCAAAAAGTATTACGATTTCAAGGCCTTCCCTGGCACAAATAGAATTAGGAAACAGGAGTGTTAGCTTAAGCGAAATGCAACGGTTATCTGTAGTTCTGGGTTTCTCTCTCGATGATTTTATGACCAAAGATTTTCTAGCCAATCAAAGCTTAAAATTACCTGATGAAACAAACGAAGAGCTTGTAGAAGAACGTATTTCTGTTCCAACTTTAAATATCAATAAGTTTAAAAACGTTTTGCTTTATATTTTAGAACGTTGTGCAGGTAAGCCTAATGTTGGCGAAACCGTACTGTATAAACTCCTTTATTTTTCTGATTTTAATTATTATGAATTATATGAAGAGCATTTAACAGGTGCGAAGTATAAAAAGTTGCCTTATGGCCCTGTTCCTCAAAAGTTAGATGCGATTATCAATCAAATGATAGATGCAAATCAGCTTCAGCGAATAAAAACAGAATTTAAAGGTTACCCACAAAAGCGCTATCTGCCACTTGTAAAAGCTGATTTAACCTTACTCAAGGCAAGTGAAAAAGATGTTATAGATAAAGTGATCGAACAAATGAGCGATTGGTCGGCTATAGCTATAAGCGATTATTCGCATAAAGATTTACCTTGGGAAGTTACAGAAGAAGGTAAGGATATTAGCTACGAACTCGCATTCTATAGAGAGTTGCCATATTCTGTAAGGGTGTATGACGAAGATGATAATTAATGTATGCATTTCGATTCACTCACCGAATTTAATAGGGATTTGAAATTTCTATTAAAAAAGTATCGAACATTAAATGACGACTTGGAAATGGTAAAGACAATTATAAATGTTAGGCCAAGTCAGCAGCCACCATTTAGCTTTACAATAGATAACTTAGGTATTAATACCTGTGTGATTAAAATAAAAAAGATGGCCTGCAAATCTTTAAAAGGCCGCGGGGTAAACTCTGGTTTGAGATTAATCTATGCTTATTTCGAAGAAGAAAAAAAGATAGTTTTTATTGAGCTTTATCATAAAAACGATAAGGAAAATGAAGACAGGCAACGTATTTTAGAAAATTTTAAGTAAACCGCAAAAGGCCGGACTCGCTCCGGCCTTTGTACTTAACAACAAAACAAATAAAAAAAATAACCTTAAAAATAAGTTATAGGCTTGCCAGCTCCTCGGCAAAAACATTTTCACTCAATTGCTCCTGTTTGTAAATTTGTCTGCCTGTGTAGGCCACAAAAACAGATTCATCCAATAGTAAGTCCCGGTTTTTAATCAAACTTTCTAACTTAACCGTTCCAACTACATATTTATAACTGCTGGCTGCATAACGTTCACTAATGTTATCAAATTCCAATAGGGTAATCAGATCTTCATCCGCATAACGCAAATAAACTTCTAAAAGAATTTCTTCTGTATGTTTTACACCATTCTCTGAGTGGTATTTTTTATACTCGTAACGGTAATCGTAACGCAGGGCTGCAATATCAGATAGTACAGCAGCACCAGTAGGATGGCCACCCGCACCTTTACCATAGAAAAACTGTTTATCAGCAAAAGCTGCCTGAACTGCAACTGCATTGTACTCGTTTTCTACGTTGTAGAGAAAATCATCTTTAGCTACCAGTTTAGGGAGTACATAGGTCACAATATCTTTTGTATTGACCTTACGTGCTGTGGGAACCAACTTAATTTTGAAATTTTTCTCACGTGCATATTTAATGTCGTAATCAGAAAGGTTCTGTATACCAATGTTTAAAATCGCATCAGGATTTACAAATAAACCATAAGCATGTACGGTAGCAATGGCCAGTTTATATTTTGGATCATAACCTCCCACGTCTAAAATTGGATCGGTTTCTGCGAAACCTAAATCCTGCGCTTCTTTTAATGCCGAATCGTAACTTTGTCCTTCGTTGAATATTTTTGATAAAATATAATTAGATGAGCCATTAAAAATCCCACTCAAAGCATGGAATAACTCATTATCGTAATATTCTTCTAAATTACGGATAATTGGAATACTGCCACAAACAGCACCTTCGTACAATAGGGAAGTGCCATATTCCTGTTGTAAATCTACCAGTTCTTTTAAGTGTGTGGCGATCATTTTTTTATTGGCCGAGACTACATTTTTACCGTTTTTTAACGCATTAGTTACAATTTCGTAGGCAGCATCGGCATCATTAATCAATTCTACAATTGTATTAATTTCTGTATTGTTCAGTATTTCGTTGCGGTCCGTAGTAAACAGATCCTTATTGAGGCTACGTTTCTTTCTTGGGTCTTTTATCGCGATTTTAATGATCTCCAGGTTCAGGTTCTGGCTTTGGATAATGTCCAATAAACCTTGCCCTACAACGCCGAAACCAAATAAACCGATTTTTAAATTCTTACTCATTATTTTAGATTGATTACACAGATAAACAGATTACACCGATTAACTGTATTTATTTTATATTATTTTTTGGTGAATTTGATAGTACAGATATTAGCTATTCTTTTTATTTTTCACCCTAAACCCTAAACCTCAACCTTTTTAGGCCGTATGCTGTAATTTGATGATTTTTTTATTACGGCTTTCCTTCATAAAGTTTCCGATGACGTTAGTCAAAGCATCTGTTTCGATTAAAAAACCATCATGTCCATAATCAGAATGCAAGGCGCAAAATTCTGCCCCAGGGATATGATCTGCCAGATATTTTTGCTCCGATAAAGGAAACAAAACATCATTTTCTATTCCGATTACCAGTGTATTGGCGCTGATTAGTTTTAGTGCATCGCCAATACTTTTTCGGTTACGGCCCACATTGTGGCTGTCCATAGCTTTCGTTAAATAATAATAACTGTAAGCATTAAAGCGGTTGATTAACTTTTCTCCCTGATAATTCTGGTAAGAAGACGACCTGAAATTGTCAGTCTTATCGTTTACACTTTCTACCTGCGTACTGCCATAAGCACTATACGTTCTGTAACTTAAAAGTGCAATACTACGGGCAGTTTTTAAACCCTTGCTACCTCCGTTCGGTTGGTTGGCATAAAAAGTTCTATCTGTGGTAATGGCTAAACGCTGACTTTCGTTAAACGCAATTCCCCATGGAGAATGCGCCGCATTGGTGGCAATCAGGATTAGGTTTTCGATTTTATTCGGTTCCGAAATACTCCATTCTACAGCTTGTTGCCCACCCAAAGAACCACCGATTAATAATTTAATATAATCAATACCTAAATGTGAAGCCAATAACTGATGTGCCGATACTAAATCGCGGATCGTAAACTGCGGAAACGAAAGGTAATAAGGTAAACCTGTTACCGGATTGGTACTTAATGGGTTGGTGCTGCCATAATGCGAGCCTAAAACATTGGCACAAACGATATAATGATCTTCCGGGTTGAACAAAGCATTCTGACCGAACAAACCTTCCCACCATTCAAAAACATCAGCATTGGCAGTCAGTGCGTGGCAAACCCAAATTACATTATCTTTATTTGCATTTAATTTGCCATAAGTTTGATAAGCAATTTGCAGGTTGCGGATTTTTTTTCCGCTCTCTAATTTGAACTGTTTATTATAATTATACGTTGATGCTGTACTCATTGTTATGTTGTATTCGGAAAATGAACGGGACTAGGCTAATAAACTATCTGTAGAAACCTGAGCGTGAATAGATGCAAAAGCCTGCTCGAAATCGGCCTTAATGTCATCAATATGCTCAATACCGACTGAAACCCGTAATGCGTTTGGTTTTACACCTGCGGCTAATTGCTCATCTTCACTCAATTGTTGATGTGTGGTTGCCGATGGCTGGATAATCAACGTTTTTGCATCGCCAACGTTTGCGAGGTGAGAAACCAGTTTTAAATTATCAATAACCTGTGTGGCATTTTCTTTACTTCCTTTTAATTCGAAAGATAAAACTGCACCGAAGCCGTTACTTAAATATTTTTTTGCCAGGTTATTATATTTGCTACTCGCTAATCCCGGATATTGTACTTCCTGAACCAATGGATGATTTTCTAACCAGGTAGCCAGTTCTAAAGCATTATCAACATGGCGTTGTACACGGAGCGATAAGGTTTCTAAGCCCTGCAATAAAAGGAAAGAATTAAAAGGGGATAGGGCAGGACCAAGATCTCTTAATCCTTCCACACGTGCACGGATGATAAACTGGATGTTGCCAAATGGTCCGCCGATGCCGAAAACATCGCTGAAAACCAAACCATGATAACCTGCTGATGGTTCAGAGAATTGATGGAATTTACCATTGCCCCAGTTATAGTTTCCGCCATCAATGATCACACCACCAATGCTTGTGCCGTGTCCGCCAATCCATTTCGTTGCAGATTCTACAACAATGTTTGCTCCATGTTCTAAAGGCTTAAACAAATAACCTCCTGCGCCAAAAGTATTATCAACAACTAAAGGTAAATCGTATTTCTTTGCAATTGCAGCAATTTTCTCAAAATCAGGAACACTAAATGCCGGGTTGCCGATGGTTTCGAGATAGATGGCTTTCGTTTTATCGGTAATTTTAGCTTCAAATTCGTCAGGTACATCTGGATTCGCAAAATCGACATGGATACCTAAACGTTTAAAAGCAACTTTAAACTGGTTATAAGTTCCACCGTAAATGTGCGAAGAAGAAACAATACTATCTCCAGCTTCTAAAATGTTATTCAATGCAATAAACTGTGCAGCCTGTCCTGAAGCTACCGCCAAAGCAGCTACGCCGCCTTCTAAAGCTGCAATACGTTTTTCGAAAACATCATTAGTCGGATTCATGATCCTGGTGTAAATGTTGCCAAACTCTTTTAAAGCAAATAAGTTGGCGCCATGCTCAGCGTTTTTAAATCCATAAGAAGTAGTTTGGTAAATCGGCACAGCCCTTGAACCTGTTGTTGGGTCTATTTCCTGACCAGCGTGTAATTGTAAAGTTTCAAATTTATATGATGTTGACATGATTTCTGTTTTATTTATTGATGAGACGTAGTGATTTAGGTTGATTTTAAAACCTAGCAGGGCGTATCCCGATGTTTCGGGACCTTCCAGTTTGAAAGAAACAAAAAAGGAAGATTTTTTAGATTACTGTATGCAACAGCACATACAAGTAATTGCACACCTATTGAAAAAAGTAAAAATAGAAGTTTGTTCTAAATTTTTAAGGTTTGCACTGGGGTCGCTTAGCGATTGAAGATTTAATGTTTTCATCAGTTTTCATTTATATCTCCAGATAACACCATATTATCCGGTCAGGAATTGGCACCTTCTCTTTCTGAGGGTTGCCAGTGGGTCATCGAGCCAGTCTCTCGCCACTTCTTTATAAATCAACCTGCGAAGATTGACTTTTATTTAGCTTTCTACCAAATAATATTTCAAATGTCTGAATTTAATTTTAATTCACAAAATAAAATTTTGAATTTTTGTTAATCGTTTGGAAATGAGTAATGTATTTTATTGTATTGCGGCAAATTAAAACTTTTAATATAAAAATTAACACTTAAAATTCTAAGTTTGTGTGACCTATCTAAATATAATTATGATGAAAAATATAACAGTTCTAGGCTTAGGCCTGCTATTCACGGGGATGTGTTTAACTAATGCAAACGCCCAATTCGGAGGTTTAAAAGATAAATTATTGAAAGTCGGTACTGCTCAGGGTGCTAAAGCTTTAGGCGTAGACAGGTTTTTAAAACAGCCAGCTGCCATTACCACCAACTTTGAGGATGTAAACAGGGATGGCGAAAAACTGCCTGATTTCATTAATTCATTAAATTTAAAAGCTCAGCCCTTGTATTTACTGCCTAAAAATTCAGATGGCGGTTTTGTACTCTGTGAGGGTTTGTACGAAATGACCAACAAAAGCTACTGCCTGAAAGCCGGAACTTTTGCGCCATCAAAGGGCGATGGTTACATGTTTGCCCCAGTTTTAGGCTCGAAAGAAGAAATTGTAGTTGCGATATTAAAAAGTGCAGAGAAACATCCTGAAGTAGAACAGCATGATATCCAGGCTTTACTTTGGACCATTATTGCCAGAACAAAATTTGCCGATTTTAACGGACAAGTTAAAGTAACTGCAATGAAATTGTTAACGCCAAAACAACTTACGCAATTGGAAGGAGGCGCTTTAGGCATTTTACCTTTTGATGTAATGGAAAAAGCTAAAGACCAGTTACCTTCAGGAATGAAAGCTGTTTTTGAAGCAGAAAATAATATCCGCCAACTGGTGTCATCTGGGAATTATACTTATGCCGATATGGAAAGATATGCTATTATAGCGGGGATGGCTCCGCCGAGAAGTGATGTGCCAAGTGGCATCTGGACGAAACACCCTGACGGTTATTATGTGCGTTATTTTCCTTCTGGTTATTCAATTACCAAAGTGCAGGTTTATGTACCAAAAGGATTATTAGCAGATGGAAATAAATTGGTTTATGATGCAGCAGGGGATATTGCTTGTCCTGCCAATACCGGTTCTCAACGTTTAGCGCAAACTAACGAACCACTGGAGGCTAACTATTCGTTAAAGTTGACCACGATTTGTAATCCTAAGTAAGTTTTGGAAAATTAGGGTACTGTAGTCCTTAGGAGATTGCAGTCCCGCTTTACGCTTTATCTTTTTGGCTACCCTTCGACTTCGCTCAGGGTGACAGCCAAAAAGGATATCGCTGCAATCGGGTTTAGCAACAAAGGTTCGAAATAACTAGAAACCTATAAGGTCTTAAAGACCTCATAGGTTTTATACTTTAACCTAACGCCTGCGCTAAATCGGCAATAATATCGTCTACATGCTCTAATCCTACTGAAATACGGAGTAAATTTTTTGGCGTTTTACTATCCGGTCCTTCTACTGAATAACGGTGTTCTATCAAACTCTCTACACCACCTAAACTGGTAGCCTGTGCAAATAGCTGAACTTTATTTGCCACTTTATGAGCAGCTTCAGCATCGCCCTTAACTAAAAACGACATCATCCCGCCAAAATCTTTCATCTGTTTTTTTGCAATTTCATGTTGTGGGTGACTTTCCAACCCAGGATAAAATACAGCTTCAACATTCGGATGTCCGTTTAAATAGTCGGCTACTTTTTTGCCGTTTTCGCAATGGCCTTTCATGCGGTAAGCCAGGGTTTTAATGCTACGGGTTAATAAAAAGCAATCAAAAGGAGAGGGTACGGCACCACCGGTTTGTTGTATATTTTTGATGCGCTCCCATAATTCATCTTTTTTGGCCGTAATTAAAATCCCACCAAGCACATCACTATGGCCTCCTAAATATTTGGTACTGCTGTGCATTACTATATCGGCACCCAATAATATTGGATTCTGTAAAATTGGAGAGGCAAAGGTGCTGTCGCAAACCAGGGTGATATTTTTTGCTTTAGCAATTCTGGCAATTTCTTCAATATCTGTAACCTTTAGTAATGGATTAGAAGGGGTTTCGATCCAGATCAGTTTAGTATTGGGCTTAATGCTTGATTGTATCAGATTTAAATCCGTTTGATCAACAAAATCAAATTCCAAACTATCGTTAAAAATAGTAAGTAATTGTTTTTTTATGCCCCAATACATATCATCTGGTGCTATAATATGGCTACCTGGTTTTAAAGCCTGAAACATGGCCAGTCCACAGGTATTACCCGAAGAAAAAGCAGCTGCATCTTCGCCATATTCTAATTTTGCTATAGTGTTTTCTAAAGCAGACCGGTTTGGATTACTTACCCTGCTATACATGTGCCCACCGGGATAACCACCATCTTCGCTACGAAAAAAAGTGGTTGATAGATTAATTGGCAGCGTAACATCACCTGTAGTACTTTTTACGAGATTAGAAGCGTGAATAGCAAGGGTTTCGGGTTTCATAATAATTGATTTTAATCGAAATGATATCGGGAGCAATTTAATAATTTGGCGCTAATTTAAGGTTCGTAATGGTTTTGGCAAGATTTATGTAACAAGTTTGTCGAAATTTAATTAAACAAAAAATGAAAAGATTATTTATAGCTATCGCAATAGCATGTTCTACTTTAGTAATGTTACAAAGTTGTAATACTGCAAAAAGAGTAACTGCAGGAGTAACAGGTAGCAGAGGTACAGTTGTTCGCGACTGGGTAGTAAGTAATGTGGCTTTAGAAGGTTTGCCTGATGGGGCTGTTCAAGGATTATTTGGAGAGAAATCGTACAAATGTTTCCAGGGAAGTACATGGAATTTAACCAATAGTGGTAATGGTTCTTACACTTTACCAGCATCAAGCACTTGTGGTTCGGTAATGCAGACTATATTCTGGTCGGCTGCACCTAAAGACCAGACTTTTCAGTTCAAAAAAATATTTGAAGGTGATAAAGCTAAAAACGTAACAGAAGGTTATCGTTTAGTGTTAACTGATCTTTCCAGCACACAAATGATCTTAAAATCGCCAATCGAATTTGGTGGTAAAACTGCAAATATCGTATTAACCTTTACCCCTGCAGCGAGATAATTAGATTTACCTGTGAAAAACATAATAAGAGCACTTCTGAAAAGAGGTGCTTTTTTTGTAACCGTTACTGATCTATCTTTATAGTTTCCTCTAAAGCGTCGTCATTTCGAGCGAAGTGCAACGAAGTCGAGAAATCTATAAAGATAGATCTCTCCATTCCACTGCGTTCAGTCGAGATGACGATGCCAAGAGATTTTACAAAATAAAAGCAATCAATATCTGCGTTTATCCGTGTTCATCTGTGGTTAATTATTAAGATTGACATTCAAAAATCACGGTTTGTTACAAGAAAATGATTTTCAAATCGCCCCATTATTGTATTTTTGTTCAAAATAAATCAGGAATGAATACAACTGAGCAAGTTGAACAAATATTAGCTGATACCAATTTATCAACTGAATTACAAAACATAGCACACAAAGTTCTTCACGGAGAACGGATTACATTTGATGAAGGTGTTTACCTTTATGAACAGGCTGAACTAGGTTACCTCGGTGTCCTCGCCAATTACATACGTGAGAAAAAACACGGCGATAAAACTTATTTTAACCGAAACTTTCACTTAGAACCTACCAATCTTTGCGTTTACGACTGCAAATTTTGCTCGTACTCCCGTTTAATTAAACAAAAAGAAGAAGGCTGGGCTTTAACGATGGAGCAAATGCTCGATATCGTTAAAAAATACGATGGTGAACCGGTAACGGAGGTACATATTGTTGGGGGCGTGCTTCCACAATACGATGTGGCATTTTATTCTGCATTATTCACGGCTATTAAACAACACCGTCCTGATCTGCATGTAAAAGCATTAACGCCTGTAGAGTACCACTATATTTTCAAAAAAGCTAAAATCGATTACGCAACAGGTATGCGTTTGATGAAAGAAGCCGGATTGGAATCGATACCAGGTGGTGGGGCAGAAATTTTCCATCCAGAGATCAGGGAGCAGATTGCCAAAGATAAATGTACTGGTCAGCAATGGTTAGATATACATGAAGAATGGCACAAACTGGGCATGCGCAGTAATGCGACCATGCTTTATGGGCATATCGAAAAATACTGGCACCGCGTAGATCACATGGAGAAACTAAGGGAACTGCAAGACCGTACTGGTGGTTTCCAGACTTTTATTCCGCTAAAATTCAGAAATCAGCATAACCAGATGAGCAATGTGCCTGAATCTTCAGTAATTGAAGATTTAAGAAATTATGCCATTGCCCGTATCTATATGGATAACTTCGATCACATTAAAGCTTATTGGGCAATGATCAGTCGCGAAACCGCTCAGTTATCCTTAAATTATGGTGTAGATGATATTGACGGAACTTTAGATGATACCACAAAAATATACTCTATGGCCGGTGCAGAAGAGCAAACACCTGCAATGAGTACTAAAGAATTGGTGAATCTGATCAAACAAGTAGGCAGAAAAGCAATAGAACGCGATACGTTATATAATGTGGTTACGGATTTCGAGCATGTTGTTTTTGAGGAAGAAAAAAAACCGCAATATTATAAGCTGCCTGTGGTGAATTAGTGATAGAATGATGGAATAATAGAATGAGTGAATGAGAGAATGAGTGAATGAGGATATTGAGTGTTAAATTTAACATTCAATCACTCAAAAATCTCTCATTCAATAATTAATTAGATGAAAGAAATATACATCATACGCCACGGCGAAACGGAATTGAACAGACAAGGCATAGTACAGGGCAGAGGTGTAAATTCTGACTTAAATGATTTAGGAAGGGCACAGGCAGAGGCTTTTTATCAAAAATATAAGGATATTCCTTTTGATAAGATTTACACTTCTGATTTAAAACGTACCTGGCAAACTGTTCAGAAGTTTATTGATGCTAAATTACCCTGGGAAAAGCTTTCGGGATTAGATGAGTTGGCATGGGGTGTTTGGGAAGGAAAACCAAATACTGAAGATGCGCGTGAGGCTTTCCGTGAGATGTTGCAAAGCTGGGAAGATGGAGATTATACGGCTCATTTTGAAGGGGGCGAAAGCGTGCAGGATGTTTACGAGCGTTTGAAACAACCAATGGAAGTTTTAATGACCAGACCTGAAGAAAAAACAGTTTTACTTTGCATGCATGGTAGAGCAATGCGTGTTTTTCTTTGCTTATTATTAGACAAACCATTAAGCCTGATGACCGAATTCCCACACCAGAACACCGTACTTTATAAAATGGGTTTTGAAGATGGAAAATTTACCGTACTCGAATTTAATAGTGCCGTTCATTTAGATAGTTTAGTAATCGGGGAATAAACGGCCCCGGTTCGTGTCTCCTCGAAATTAAATAAGCCATAGTTCGTGAGGACACGAACCATGGCGTAAGACAGTTTAGTAATTGAATATTCGCTTAACGCCAAACGCGAAGCGCAAAACATAATACTTTGAATAAGATTAAAATATCGGCTGTTGCTTACACCAACACTAAAGCTTTTATATACGGACTAGAACATTCTGACATCATAAATAAAATTGATTTAAGTTTAGATATCCCTTCTGATTGTGCAGCTAAAGTAATTAACGGTCAGGCTGATATTGGCTTAATGCCTGTAGCAGCTATTCCCCTGGTTCCAAATGCCAATATTGTAGCCGATTATTGTATCGGAAGTGATGGTGGTGTAAATTCGGTATTCATTTTTAGTGAAGTTCCTGCCCAGGAAATTAAAACAGTAAGGCTGGATGCCCATTCCCGTACATCAAACAATTTAGCCAAAGTTTTACTGAAATTCTACTGGAAAAAAGAAGTGGAATTTACGACTGATCCAACTGCAAAAACAGATGCCTTTGTTTTAATAGGAGACAGGACATTTGGTAAAAAAGAAGATTTCGCTTACGCTTATGATATGGGTGAGGAGTGGAAAAACTTTACCGGTTTACCCTTTATGTATGCAGCCTGGGTGGCCAACAAAGAAATTTCGCAGGACTTTAAAGATCAATTTAATGCCGCTTTAAAATTTGGCCTTGATCATAGAAAAGAAGTTTTGCAAGAGTTACCGGAGGTATTGAATTTCGATCTGGAAGATTACCTTTACCATAAACTTCAATTTGAGGTTACCGATGAAAGAAAGAAAGCGCTCAATCTGTTTCTAGGATATATTGAAGAATTGGAAAAAGTAACTATATAAATGGAATCGTCTCGATCCAATAGCTATCGGATGTAGCATAGCGAAATGGAGAGATCTGTAATAGATTTCTCGACTGCGTTTCATTTATCTCGAAAGGAAGATTGACTATATTGCCGAGTTGTAAATCAGGCTTTAAAAAGCATGATTCCCAACTTGAATTGGGAATCATAATGCATTTACTATTCGTGCTTTAAGATTACCGCCTACGCGGGAATGACGTTCACGATGAAGAAATTTAGTGACTTTTCATTTTTCCAGCCACTTTTTCAAGCGCGCTTTTCAGCTTGGTTAAAGCGCCTGTAATGGCTAAATCGTAGGTATTGCCCATATTGGTAACGGCTAAAGGTTCTTTTCCGGTTATTCTGGCCTCCAACAAACATCTTTTATCGTCTAAACCATCTTTACTGCCGTTTTCATCAGATAGATGAACTTCTAAGCGCGTAATTAAATCGCTGTATCTGCTCAAACCTTCATTTAACTGGGTTTGGATTTTTTCGTCGTATTCCTGGTGTATGGTTAAATTTTTGTCGGTATTCAGTTGGATCGTCATAATTAAAATATTAGGTTAAATTATACAAACGTAACACACAACTATAAGAAACGTTTTTAATTAGTGTTGATTTTACAATTGGCTTATAACGGACCATTGTATCTAAACCTGGTAGAAGCGAACACGAGTGTAACGATTAAAGCGGATAACAGGACTGTATAACCCGAAATGCGCAGAACCCTTCATTTCCAAATCATGGTTAACTGTAAATTGGTCAATTGTTGATGGAAGTAAAATAATATATAACTGGGTTATAACATTTATAAATTGGTTAACTGTAAAATCCTACGATTAACCGGTTAAACAACCAATTTTTTTTTAACTTTTCAACAAAACAGTTGTAAAATGCTTATTCGTGTTATCTTTATGGCTTTTGTAAATTAATTTCAGTTTTGGCTAAAGACACGAATAAAGAAACCCCGTTAATGCAGCAGTACAACGCAATTAAAGCGAAGTATCCGGGTGCACTTTTACTATTTAGGGTTGGCGATTTTTATGAAACCTTTGGCGAAGATGCCATTAAAACGGCACAGATTTTAGGTATAGTACTCACCAGAAGAGGCACTGGCCCAAATGGCGGTGCATTGGAACTGGCTGGTTTTCCGCACCACTCGTTAGATAATTACCTTTCTAAACTGGTTAGAGCTGGTCAGCGTGTAGCCATATGCGATCAACTCGAGGACCCTAAAACCACAAAAACCATTGTTAAACGTGGTGTAACCGAGTTGGTTACCCCTGGAGTAGCTTATGGTGATAATATTGTAAACCAAAAATCGAATAATTTCCTTGCCTGCGTTTTCTTTGATAAAACACAACTGGGCGTTTCATTTTTAGATATTTCAACAGGTGAATTTTTAATTGCACAGGGCAATAGCGATTATATTGATAAACTTTTACAAGGCTTTAAGCCGACAGAGGTTATTTTTCAGAAATCTAAAAGACAGGTGTTTACCGAAAACTTCGGCGACCGTTTTTACACTTTTGGTTTAGATGAATGGCCGTTTACTACTGATTTTGGAAACGAAACCCTGATGAAACACTTTGAGGTTTCATCTTTAAAAGGTTTTGGGGTGGAGCGTTTGCAGAGCGGAATTGTAGCAGCTGGTGTAATTTTACACTATCTGGGCGAAACTGAACACCGGAATTTACAACATATCAGTTCGATAGGCCGTATTGAGGAAGACCGCTATATGTGGTTAGACCGTTTCACCATTCGCAATCTCGAATTAGTGAATTCACCAAATGATAATGCGGTAACCTTGTTCGATATTCTGGATCATACCTGTACCCCAATGGGTGCGCGTTTGTTGCAGAAGTGGATCATTATGCCATTAAAAGAATTGAAACCAATCCAGGAACGACTTGGAATGGTGGAGTATTTTGTAAAACATGAGGAACTACAAGGCGAATTTTTAAACAACATTAAACAGATTGGTGATTTAGAACGACTCATTTCTAAAGTGGGCCTGCAACGTGTTGGTCCAAGAGAACTGGTTGCCTTAAAACGTGCGCTTTACCATATCGAAGCAGTTAAAAAACTGGCTGCCGATTCTAAAAATCCTTTCCTGATTAAAATAGCAGATCAGTTAAATCCATGTTTGGCTATCCGCGATAGGATTGAAAGGGAATTGCAGCCCGAGCCACCAGCTTTGCTGATTAAGGGGAATGTAATTGCCGATGGAATAGACGAAGATTTAGACCGCTTGCGTAAAATTGCCTTTGGTGGTAAAGATTACCTGGTGCAGATCCAGAAACGCGAAGCAGAGGCAACAGGAATTCCATCCTTAAAAATTGCCTTTAATAATGTTTTTGGTTACTATTTAGAAGTTACCCATACCCATAAAGATAAAGTGCCGGAGGGCTGGATCCGTAAACAAACGCTGGTAAATGCGGAGCGTTACATTACACCGGAGCTTAAAGAATACGAGGATCAGATTTTAGGTGCGGAAGAAAAGATACAGGCTATTGAAATTAGATTGTATAATGAACTGATGTATGAAACAGCCAGTTACATTAAACCGATCCAGCTTGATTCATTTTTAATTGCACAGCTCGATTGTTTATTGTGTTTCGCACAGCTGGCTGTTAAAAACCACTATAACAAACCCAAAGTTACCGAGAATAAGGTGCTTGATATTAAAGGCGGGCGCCACCCGGTAATTGAAAAACAACTGCCAGTGGGGCAGGAATACATTACGAATGATGTATACCTCGATACTGAGAGTCAGCAGATTATTATGATTACTGGTCCCAACATGGCGGGTAAGTCGGCCATTTTAAGGCAAACTGCGCTGATTGTACTGATGGCGCAAATGGGTTCCTTCGTTCCTGCCAAGGATGCAGAAGTGGGTATTGTAGATAAGATTTTTACCCGTGTAGGGGCATCTGATAATATTTCATCAGGGGAAAGTACATTCATGGTCGAAATGAATGAAACGGCCAGTATCCTGAACAATATTTCGGATGATAGTTTAATCTTACTCGATGAAATTGGCCGCGGAACGAGTACCTATGATGGTATTTCAATTGCCTGGGCAATTGCTGAGTTTTTGCATCAGCACCCAACAGCGCGACCAAAAACCTTATTCGCTACACACTACCATGAGCTTAACGAACTGGCCAACACCATGCCGCGCATTAAAAACTTTAATGTATCGGTAAAAGAAATGACCAATAAGGTGATCTTTTTAAGGAAACTGATTCCTGGTGGCAGTGAACATAGTTTTGGGATACATGTAGCAAAAATGGCCGGCATGCCAACAAAACTAATCGGTCGGGCCAATGAGATCCTGAAAAAACTGGAAATAGACCGTACAGAAGGACAAAGCATCAAAGACAGCATTAAAAAAGTACAGAACCAGGCTTACCAATTACAGATGTTCGCGATTGATGATCCTGTTTTGGTGAAAATCCGCGATACACTCAATAATTTGGATGTAAACGCGTTAACACCTGTTGAGGCGCTGTTAAAATTAGACGAAATACAGCGGTTAATAAAAAATTAGGAAAGGTTAGAGGTTTGGGGTGTAAGGTTTAAGGACAAAACATCTTTAATCTCTAATACATTAATATATTATTTATGCAGCTTACCTTGAACCTTATACCTTTTAACTTCCACCTGAAAAGGAATATATTATTTTTAATAGCAATCATATTTTTTCTTTCGTCTTGCGGAACAAGAAAATATACGGTCAAAAGTGATACAAAAGCTTCGAAAGCGGCAGATGCAATGGCAAATTTACAAAGCAAACCGCTTTATCGTTTCATCACCGATTGGACAGGGGTGAGGTACCGATTTGGCGGATTGGATAAAAATGGTGTTGATTGTTCTGGTTTTGCTTTTTTACTGGAGAAAGAAATATATGGGGTTACACTTCCCCGTATTTCGCGTGAGCAGGCCAATGTGGTAAAACGTAAAAACATTGATAGTTTAAAGGAAGGAGATCTCGTATTTTTCTCTTTTGGCGGCAATGATGTAGATCATGTTGGGGTTTACCTCAATAATGGTTTTTTTGTGCATGCCAGTACTACCAGGGGAATAGTTGTTGATGATATAACTCTTCCAGCTTATCAGAAGGTATTGGTTAAATCGGGATCGGTAAATTAATTCTTACTGTCATTCTGAATGCAATGAAGAATCTTTAACAGATGAGCACTAACCAGTGATTTGTGATACTACAAGAAAGATTCTTCGCTTTGCTCAGAATGACAATCTGTTATTAAAACAAACTTTATTATCTAATGTGAAATCGACTTTATGATACACTTTCTTTGTTTAAACATACCTTAACCACCACTGTTTGTGGTTTTCTTTGTATCGTTTAAACCATCTGCATGGTAAATACAAGGCTGCTACTGCACAAAACCATATTGAATAGACTATTGGCAAACCAAAACCAAATGTAGCCGGTCTAAACCAGAACGGAATTTGTACAATATCCTTACCTGTGTACCCTGTGGCAAAAAATACAATTACAAGTAGGGTATGAAGCAGATAAAAGTGCAGTACATAATAAAAGAAAGGTACAGCGCCATACACAGCAGTTATCCTGGTAAACCAATTATTCAGGTTTTCAGTGAAAGCCAAAAATAACATGGCCGGACCTAAAGTCATGGCGGTATACTGTAACGATGGTGGATATTTGCTTACATTAAAAAAAGCAAGCAAATTCTTAAAAAAGTCGTGATATTCTTTTCGCGGAGCAGGATCGCCATATATATTGATCAATCTCAAAGAGATAAACACAAATATAGTGAGCAAACCCACAATTAATAAATTGCGCTTTCTGCGCTCGGCAGCGTAGCCTTTTTTATAACATGCACCAACTCCATAACCCACAAACATCACACCTGTCCAAGGCAGGATGGCATAAAATACACCAACAAGATGAGTACTTGAAACCGGCAAAATAGTTCCCGACGCCGTGAAAAATATTTTTAAGATCATGCCACCGTTTGTGTCTGTAGGCGCAGGGAATAAATCGAAAAGGTTATGCCCGAAAACCAATATTAAACCAATTATAAGCACAGTTTTATAAGAAATTCGGCTGAATAGTGCCAAAAAAATCATGCTAAAGCCAATTGCCCATATCACCTGAAGGATGATGAAATTGTAAAATGGATTAAAGGTTAAACCGAGTGTAATTAATGCGATTTCGATTACAATTAACCATAAACCTCTTTTTAACAAAAAAGAACTTGCCTGTGCTGGTGTTTTATTCTGTGCAGATAAATAAGCGGATAATCCAGACAAAAAAACAAAGGTTGGTGCACAGAAATGGGTAATCCAGCGGGTAAAAAATAACATCCCGGTAGTGGTTTCAGGATTTAGCGGATCGCCTGTCATGGCACCGATATGAAAGAAATCTCTCGTATGATCAAGCGCCATAATAATCATCACTAACCCACGTAATATATCGATGGATAAAATTCGCTTTGATAGGGTCATGTGATCCGCATTCATAACAATAGGTTTGGATGTTTAAATATAAGCATTCAGAATTATTTTTACAGATATACTTGATTACCTTAGGACATCAGAATCTGATCTGAATCTATTTCAATATACTGTACAAGAAAATCGATTTAGGAATGGTTTAATTGGTCATCATGATTTTGATGTTCGAAAAATTATCATAATATTTGTTAAGGACTAACCGAATAATGTGCTATCATTATCATTTATATGATTGATAATAGAATGCGTTCCGTTCCATAAAAATTAAACCAAAATATCATAATACATCATAATGAAAAGAAGAACATTTATACAAAACACAGGCTTGTTAGGGGCAGGAGTTGTTGCATCGAAATTTTCTTTTGCTGCCGATCTTGCACCAGAATTTCCTGTGGTACGTGTAGCTGCCGCAAAACGACATTTTCAAAGTAAAGCTGTAGATACTGCCATTAAAACTTTCCAGGCAAATGTTAAAAATCCTGAATTGGCCTGGCTGTTCGAAAACTGTTTCCCAAATACGTTAGATACGACGGTTTATCATTCAGAAAAAAATGGCAGACCAGATACTTATGTAATTACAGGTGACATTGATGCCATGTGGCTACGTGATAGTTCTGCCCAGGTTTGGCCTTACCTTCAATTTGTAAATGAAGACGAGCCGCTAAAAAAACTGATTGCCGGTGTAATTATCCACCAAACCAAATGCATTTTAAAAGATCCTTATGCTAATGCTTTTTATGGCGATGCCAATAAAGTAGGTGAGTGGAAAACTGATGAAACCGCTATGCAGCCGGGTGTACATGAACGCAAGTGGGAAATCGACTCGTTGTGTTATCCTATCCGTTTGGCTTATCATTACTGGAAAAAAACAGGTGATAAAACACCATTTGATGCCGACTGGAAAAAAGGAATTGAAGCCACTTTAAAAACTTTTAAAGAGCAACAGCGCAAAACAGATAAAGGCCCGTACCATTTCCAAAGGGAAACCACAAAACCTACCGATTCGTTACCGATGGCGGGTTATGGTTTTCCGGTAAATCCGGTTGGATTGATCTGTTCTGCATTTCGTCCGAGTGATGATGCCACCATTTTTCCTTTCCTGATTCCTTCTAATTTCTTTGCCGTATCAAGCTTAAAGCAGGCAGCAGAAATGATAAAGGCCCTAAACAGCGATAAAACATTAGAAAGTAACTTGTTAAATCTTGCTGATGAGGTAAACGCTGCACTTCAAAAACATGCTGTTGTAAATCACCCGAAATACGGCAAAATTTATGCCTTCGAAGTTGATGGTTTTGGCAGTTCGTATT
The DNA here is from genome assembly GCF_019317285.1 of Pedobacter sp. D749. Taxonomy (NCBI): domain Bacteria; kingdom Pseudomonadati; phylum Bacteroidota; class Sphingobacteriia; order Sphingobacteriales; family Sphingobacteriaceae; genus Pedobacter; species Pedobacter sp. D749. Next base: position 2,867,657 of record NZ_CP079218.1, on the reverse strand, counting down.
TAATGGACGATTCGAACGTACCAAGTTTATTGGGTTTACCTTATCTGGGTGCCATGAAAATTGAAGATCCGATTTATCAAAACACCAGGAAATTTGCACTTTCAAAAGATAATCCTTACTTCTTTAAAGGTACTGCTGGAGAAGGCATTGGTGGTCCGCATGTTGGTCAGGACATGATCTGGCCAATGAGCATTACCATGCGCGCCTTAACATCGAAAGATGATGCAGAGATTAAATATTGTATAGATACTTTGCGTAAAACGCATGCTGGCAAAGGTTTCATGCATGAAGCTTTTAATAAAGACAATCCTGCAAACTTTACCAGGGCCTGGTTTGCCTGGTCTAACACCTTATTTGGTGAACTGCTTTGGAAAACTTATCATGAGAAACCAGCTTTATTAAAAGCTTAACATACCCTACCGTATTGATTGGTGTTATTGACTGATTTTTATATTCTGTTCAATTCTAATCAATACGGTTTTGTTTTATCTTTAAAATTTGATGTTAATCCGGGACTTTCTACGCAAATTAGGAATAAAGCGATCAATCTATGTAAAAGCTGTGTTAAAACACCATTTACTGTTTTTTGCATCATGTAAATATTTGTAAATTGCTTGAAAATTATAGCCTTATAGTATTGCAAAATTCTAGTAAAACCATCCTTAACGATATCGAATCCATAAGCAAGATTCCTGCAGTTGCACATATTTTAGAAATTGTTTGTAGAACCACAGGAATGGGCTTTTCGGCAGTGGCCAGGGTTACATCAGATACATGGACTGTTTGTGCTGTTCGTGATGAAATAAATTTCGGGTTAGCTGTGGGAGGTGAACTTAAACTGGAAACGACCATCTGTAACGAGATCAGGCAGCATAAACAGGCTGTTATCATTGACCATGTGGCAGAAGATCCTGATTTTGCACATCACCATACGCCGTTAATGTATGGTTTTCAAAGTTACATTTCTGTACCCATTAAGCTAAAAAATGGTGATTTTTTCGGTACACTTTGTGCCATTGATCCTAAACCTGCTAAACTGAAAAATCCAACGGTTACAGGTATGTTTACCATGTTTGCTGATTTAATTGCCTTTCATTTAGACGCACTGGAAGAACTTGCTAAAACAGAGAGAGAATTAAAAAAGGAACAAGAAATAGCTGTTTTAAGGGATCAGTTTATTGCTATTTTAGGTCACGATTTACGAAATCCACTAAATGCAATTTCAAACAGTGCACAGCTTTTATCACGTTTGAATGTAGATGAACGCACTGGCCGTATCACTAAAATTATCAGGGATTCTTCTTTTAGGATGAATGGTTTGATCGAGAACATGCTCGATTTTGCGAGCGGACGATTAGGCGAAGGCATTACGATTACTAAAACACCAGACGAAGATTTAGAAAAGTTGCTGCTTCAGGTGGTAGAAGAGTTACAGGCCATTTGGCCATCAAGAGCTATTAAGTTAAATTTTAATTTTGATCATCCTGTTCATGCAGACGGGAAACGACTGGCTCAGCTTTTTTCTAATTTATTGGCTAATGCGTTAAATTATTCGCCATCAGATTCTACCGTTGAAATTACCGCATTTAGCAATACCGAAGAGTTTAATCTTTGCGTAGCGAATAAGGGCAAACAAATACCCGCCGCTGCTATGGAGCGCCTATTTCAGCCGTTTTCCAGAGGTGAGGTAGAACCCAATCAGAAAGGCCTGGGTTTAGGTCTTTACATTGCCTCAGAAATCGCCAATGCGCATGATGGTACCCTTGATGTATCTTCAACGCCTGAACAAACCTGTTTTACGTTGCGCTTACCTTCACAAAATGATCACAGTTAACGATAGTTTGCCAACATCAACACTTTTAGAAATTAAGGTCGGAGAGGTTATAACAGATGGAAAGAGCCAATCTGGCGCCGTTAAAAGTGTTGAAATCAGTGAAACGGATGAGTTTTTAATGTTTCTTTTTCAATTGGAAGATAACCACATTATTGTTAAGAAGCTTAAGCAGGTTTGTTAACTCCTCTTATTCATCATTCGATAGTTATTGGATAGCGTATAAAGGGAAAAATCTATTCGTATTTAAAACTGCTAAAAATCCTGGTTCAGCTACCATAGACAGAATCCATAAGTACGGTCGTCATTGCCTCGTCGGCTGAAAAGCCTTGTTATAATGACGTTTATTTAAACAACTGATATTTAGGGTTATTTTTACCATATAAGACATTTAAGGGCCATATAAGCTTATATGGTGTGAATTACTTAATGAATTAGATGTTCTTAGGTGTCTAAGGTGGTTAATTAAACTGCATAGTCTTTAATTTTTACGACCACCTTAGCCATCTTAGCTCAATGAGTTTTGCAGGATGCAAAATCTTAAACCTAATACATTAGAAAGCGCGTAAATGACGTCATTCCTGTTTTTTTCAGGCTACTGACCTGATGGTTACTCGCAATGACGACTAGACTATCCTTCAAAACGATACACTTTCCCAACCTGCGTTTTAAAACTGTATTTAAAGTCCTTTCCTGATGTTTGCTCATCAATGGTCTTAATTTCATGTTTTAATGCATTGGGGGATCTCACGATACAATCTTCTCCCGATAAGGATTTGATGGATAACTTCACAATTTTACCATCCTTCCATTGCAGATCGGTAATTTCGAAATTACCACGTGCCCTTAAACCCTGAATACTTCCTTTTGTCCATTGATCAGGCAAAGCGGGTAAAAACTGTAATTCGCCAGCCTGGCTTTGCAGCAACATTTCCGAAATACCTGCAGTATAGCCAAAGTTTCCGTCAATTTGAAAGGGTGGATGTGCGCAGAATAGATTGGTATAAATGCCACCGCCTTTGTTATAATCAGTACCTGAACCACCAACAGGTGTGATAAAGTTTTGTAAGATTTTATAAGCATGGTTTCCATCCTGTAAACGTGCCCAGAAATTCATTTTCCAGGCCATCGACCAGCCTGTTGATTCATCCCCCCGGGCAGTTAATGTTACTCTTGCAGCTTTTGCGAGTTCCGGCGTTTTAATGGTACTGATCTCTCTCCCTGGATGTAAACCAAAGAGATGTGAAATGTGTCTGTGTTGGTCTTTGGGGTCATCACGGTCGGTTTCCCATTCCTGCAGCTGACCCCATTTTCCGATTTTAGGTTTTAATAAATGTGCTTTGAGGTCTGCAATATGTGTTTTGTAATCAGCATCAATACCTAATATTTCGGCTGCTTCGATATAGTTGGTGAATAAATCGTACACAATCTGTTGATCGTGTGTTACACCATCTTCCGTTGGGCCATGTTCAGGCGACCAGCCCATTGGCGATACCAATGTTCCATCAGGTCTTCTTTTTAAATGATCGTCCCAAAACTCAGCGATTTCTTTTATAATCGGGTAAGCAAAATTTTGTAAATAATTTTTGTCTTTTGTAAAAGCATAATGCTCCCACAGTGCTTGTGCATACCAGGCACTTCCAGGAGTGTTCCATAGAAAACTCATGCCACCAAAAATATTGTTCTCTGTTTTTACCGTCCAGCCTCTGGTATTGGGATATTGCTTGCGGGTGGCTATAGCACTAACCTCCCGCATGCTATTAATATAATCCAGGTATGGAATCTGGCACTCGGAAAGATTGGTCGGCTCAGACAGCCAATAATTCATCTGGATGTTGATGTTCGAGTGGTAATCGCTGCCCCATGGCGGGTTATTACTTTCGTTCCATAGACCTTGCAAATTGGCCGGCAAACCACCCGGCCTTGACGAACTGATTAACAGATATCGGCCATATTGGAAAATTAAAGCTTCGAGTGCAGGGTCGGCTACCTTTTTATAATTGATCAGCCGCTGATAAGTAGGCAAATTTTGGGCATCGGCATTACTCGTTCCAAGGTTTATAGCAAGGCGGTTGTATAAATAGCCGTAATCCTGGATATGATTTTTTAAAAGTTTATTGTAACTTTTGCCTTTAACCGCATTTAAAACGCGATCAATTTTAGGCGCAGGTTCTTCACCTTTCCAGTTTTGCTCACGTTTGTTGATGTAATTGGTAGCCGCAGTAAAAATTAAGGTAACCGCATCTGCATCTGTTATTTTTAATTTTTCGCTGTCACCATTTTTAATAGACTCAAGCTTCCCATTTTCTACTTTAACTAATGCTGTAGCCTGGTAAGTCATGCCGTTTGGTAGTTTACCCGTAAGCTGAATCGTATTTCCGCTGGCCGTTATCGTACCGTCATGCGCATCTTTTAAGCTAATGATGGCCGAGTAAGCATTTTTCTGGTTAGCGGTAAAACGCAGTACCATCACTTTATCCGGAAAGCTGCAAAAATACTCACGTTTAAATTGGGTGCCGTTTTGTGTGTAATTAATGGTATGTACTGCATGATCAATATCCAGTTTACGGCTGTAATTGGTAAATGGCTGGTCTTTATTATTGAAATCGATAAACAGATCGCCAAAGGCCTGATACGTGCCCCGGTCATTTTCATCACCGGTCCACAATGTATTATCGTTAAACTGAATGTGTTCCTGATCAACACCGCCAAAAATCATCCCGCCAATGCGGCCGTTGCCAATGGGATAGGTCTCTGTCATCCATTTTTGTGCTGGTTTATTATCCCACATTGTAAGAGCAGGATTTTCTTTTTTTTGGGCCAATAGCCTGTTAGTAAAGCAGAGGAGTAGTAAGCACGATAATACGGCGCAAACCATATGTTGCCTGTAATTTAAAAGCATGTTGGTTATTTGATTAGTGTGTAAATCAAAGATATATAAAATAGAATAGGGGGCACGTAAAGTCAGGCAATAAAGCATCCAGATATTTGGCAAATTATTCAACTATTTAAGCATTAGATTTGCTATAAGATCTCCAGATCTTAACATTTTGGGTTTGAATTTTCTTCATAAAAGCTGAGATCATTGATAGTCGATTTTTAAAACATTTGAAAGACTGCAAGAAGTCTTATTTGCGAGTAACCATCAGGTCAATTGGCCTGAAAAAAATAGGAATGACGTCCTATATGCGCTTTCTAAATTATTAAGTTTAAGATTTTACATCCTGTAAAACTCAAGAGAGCTAAGATGTTTGTGGTGGTCGTAAAAATTAAAGACTATGCTGTTTAATTAACCACCTTAGATAGTAAGAATATCTAGTACATTAAATAATCCTTTAGGCTTTCACACCATAAGAAATATAAGAACACGTAAGCTTATATGGCTCTTAAATGTCTTATATGGTCAAAAAAATAATACTGAATATCATTGTCTAAATAAACGTCATTGCAAGGTAAGGGGCAATCCTAATGCGAGTGCAAGTAGCGACCGTTGTAAGATTGCTTCGTCGTGCCTCCTCGCAATGACGAATTTCTGATGGAATATGTGAATGGTAACTATTCTGATATTTTATTGATAGGGCTAATAGATTTTATATATTTGATATAACACTAAAACGTTTTATGTAAATGAAATTGCTAACCAAATCCCTAACGATTCTCTTAATGGTAGTTGTTGTGAGCCTGCACCAATCTGATGCACAAACCAAATTAACACCATACGTAAATACATTTATTGGCACTGCGCCTTTAACCGATCCTAAAATTTTGGGATATGAGTTGCCGGAGGGCTGGCGATCGTGGGCAGGTTTAACTTTTCCGGGCAGCTCGTTGCCTAATGCGATGGTACAATTAAGTCCAATTACTGAATTTGGCTCTGGCGCCGGCTATGAGTACGAAGATGATACCATTTATGGTTTTGCACACACCAATAAAGGGCACTGGAACTTGTGTAATATTCCTGTTTTACCGCTATCAAACCCAAAAGGTAAATACGGATCAAAGTTTTCGCACAAAAAGGAAAGTGCGGCGCCAGGGTTTTATCAGGTTTATTTGGATGATTACCAGGTAAACGTCAGGCTTACTTCTACCTTAAGATGTGGTTTTCACGAATATACCTACAAAAACAATGCTGATAAACAAATCCTATTGAGTATGGGTAAAGCCAATAGCAGCGTTAATACCTGGAATATCGCACAAGATGGTCCATCGGCCATACAAGGTTTTCAGGGGGGCGAAAACGTATATTTTTATGCAGTGGTGAACGGAAAGATAGATAAACTTGATATTACCGATGCCGGCAAACGCTCAGGTTATGCCATTCTTCATCTTGCAGATGGAAATAAAGGCCCCGTAGAACTTAAGATCGGCTTATCATTTGTGAGTATAGCCAATGCTAAAGAAAATCTGGCAAAAGAAATCGGCAATAAAACATTTACGCAGATCCGCCGCGAGGCTACAGAGAAATGGGAGGCGCTTTTATCAAACATTCAGGTTAAAGGTGGAACTGAGAAACAAAAACAAATGTTATATTCTTGCTTGTACAGGTCTTTTTTATGGCCGGCTTTAAGGAGTGATGTTAATGGTGAGTTCAGGGATGCAAAACGCAATGTGGTAAAAGGAAATTTCAATTATTATACTGAACCATCGCTTTGGGATACCTACCGCAATAAAGATGTGCTTTTAGGCTTAGTTACGCCTAAAGTAACACTGGATGTGATTAAGTCCATGAAAGATGTTGGCGATAAAACGGGTTTTATTCCGACTTTTTTTCATGGAGACCATGGTGCCTCTTCTATTGCGGGAGCGTATTTAAGGGGAATAGATGATTTCGATATCAAAGGGATCTACCAGATTTTGTTGCGTAATGCCAATGTGGATGGTGGTGCCCGCCCTTTCGTGAAAGAATATATTGAGAAAGGCTATATTTCAGACCCTGATTTTAAAAATCCACATGTAGAAACCAAAGCCAGGGCAGGGGTTTCTAAAACGCTGGAATATGCCTATGATGATTATTCGCTCGCCCAAATCGCTAAAAAATTAGGCGACAGCAGTAATTATCATGTCCTGATGAGCCGATCGAAAAATTATAAAAATATGTTCGATCCGGCTACGCGGTTTATGAGGGGTAGATTAGAGAATGGCGATTGGATTAAACCTTTTAATCCGCAATATCCTTATTACGAGTATATGTACAGAGAAGCCAATGCCTGGCAGGTTTCGTTTTATGCTCCCCATGATATGAAAGGTTTAATTGAGTTATATGGTGGTGCAAAAGGATTCGAATCCAAACTGGATTCCTTATTTACTGTACCCTGGAACCCAAAATATATTGCCCGTAATGTCGAAACCATGATTGGTCAGTACTGTCATGGCAACCAGCCAGATCATGAAGCTCCTTTTGCTTACACTTTTATTGGCAAGCCAGAAAAATCACAAGAAATTATTGATAAGATCTTAAATGAACTATATGGCATAGGAAGCGATGGTTTGGCACTTTCAGGAATGGATGACGCCGGCGAAATGTCTGCCTGGTATGTGTTTTCTTCGTTGGGATTATATCCATTCTCGGCAACCGATCCAACTTACGTCGTTACTGCGCCACTTTTTGACGAGGTAAAATGGAAAACCAGTAGTGGTAAAGTATTAACCATCAGCAAGCCTGGTAAGGGAAGGGGCATTACGGAGATTAAAGTAGATGGAAAAATAAACCAGGGTTATTTTATTTCTCATGATCTGTTTGAAAATGGGGGGAAGGTAGAAATTGGCACTAAATAAGGCCTGAATACCAATAGGAAATGAAAAAAGACAGGTAATTTGGAAGAATAATTCGCTAATTATATTGTTAAGGTTAAAAGATAGGAATTACGCCAAATTTTTGGGTTTATTTTTATGTGGATATTTAAATGCTCCAACTGCTATTAATTCTTAATTGCACAGCTTAAACATTCTATCAATTCTGTTGTTGTACCTGACAATAACTTGTTGATTGGCATAAAACACAGTTTTTAAGAAATGTCCTATTTTTTCGTCTCTTACTCCATAACCTAAAAAATGAACCTAAGTATTAATAAGCGTGTCGGGAAAACGGCATTCATTGTTTTATTAATTTTTATCATAACATTTTCGATATTTATTCTTTTTTCAGAAACCAGGGGGCCGGATAGTAATGTAATATATAATAAAGGACAGAAAATAGGTGGGGTATTTACCCTGTATCAGAAACAGGTATATGCATCTGTGCCCAGTAATGGAGACTATTTAGTTAAGGAGGCTGATGCCAATAGTTTCAGACTGGTTGACGACAGCCATCAAAATCAACATTTTGCTATAGATAAAAATCATGCATACTGCGGCAACCTGATTGTTAAAGATTTCAATCCGGCTACAGCCAGAGCGATCGGCAATGATTACTTTACCGATGGAAAGCAAACCTGTTACTGTGCTTCAATGAGTGTGAGAAATGAGGATTTATCAATTTTCTCAGAATTAGGTCAGATGAGTTTATATGGACTTGGGATAGGAGACAAGCCCCAGACCTATATTTACCCGCTCTCAACACTTAAAACCAGTTCAGTTCCTTATCGTGCCATTTTGAAAACGGAAGTTGCGACTAACGGAAACTTAGCTTACTACGAGGGTAAAATTCTTCCTCAGGCACACGCTACGGGCCTCAGACAAATCTCAGAATGGTACAATGATGGAGATATTCGTGAAAATCAAAACTACCTGGCAGATGGCCAATATGTGTATTACAAAAATACCCGATTGCCACTTCAAGACCATCCTGATTTACATGCCATAGTTATTGACGCTCAAAACCAGGAGGATTATCTTATAGATCCCAAACAAGGTATGGTCTATGTTAATGATATAGCCTTCGACAAGCAGCACAGCCCTTATCGGGTATTGTCTCTAAACGGGGCACATGTTTATCATTCTTTATTCCTAAGCAAGGATGGGATTTTTTACTTTGATAAGAAAGAAAAGAAAGTTTTGAGAATCAGGGACAATCCCTTCAATAAAGGCAATTTCAAAGAAATTGCACCGCTGATTTTCTCAGATGGTCATCAAATTCTTTACACTGAGGTCAGTCAGGTCTGGGGAAGGAATAAAAGTCCGGGACTTAAATCCGAGTCAACCCATATTTACAGGTTGGATGAACCCACTAAAGGAAGCTGGCAAAAAATAGGCATGGTTGGCGGCAGTTATGGCTCCGTATGGAAAAATGAAAACACTTATTATTACTTTGATCAGCTTGGTTATTCTCAACTAATCCCTCAGGCCATTTACCGTATTCATGATCAGTCTACAGTTGCCGCCCTGTTTGCCCCGCAAATTCGTACAGACGACATTCGTAATCTCGTTGATACGGATCATATGATTAAAGTGAAACGCACAGAACTGGTTGAAATTAAGACGAAATTTTCAAGCGGGTTTGGAGGGATATTATGGATTATTGTAGCTTCTTTTATCGGTATTCAAGTATTATTATGGATACTTAGGAAATTGGGTGTAAATATGAAGCCTCTTCGTATCAAAAATCAGGAATTAAAAAGGGAGAGAGGTAATGAAAAAAGAATGTGGATGAAACCGAAATCAAAAATAACTAACCCTGCAAATTACATGTGCTTGAATTAAAGTATGAATATAATTCGCCTTATAAAAATTGTTGCCGCATTTTGTTTAGGTGCAATCGGTTTTACTTTTATACCAAACCTGATCGGTTCGGATTTTGTTGAACTGCAGATTGCCTTTTATGTTATTTTCAGTATCATACTCATCTTTATTTTCTACAAATTATTCGGAGAAGACCGGAGCAATTTACCAGTTTACGATTATGATAATGAGCAGTCACTTGATATTTTGATCTCACCTGAAAAGGTCATTCTTTTTAGCGGGATGATGGTCTTAATTCCTGGTATGGTGGTTGCCATGTTTTTTGTTGGTTTTTTGCAGGTATTCAAATGGACCAACCCTGAAATTTACCCACTATTGATTTCTCTTCCTTTTTTTTGGTTTGTTCTTTATAAGGGCATCCGCTTATGGATGAGGAGAAATGAAGTCGTGCAATTGAGGTTTGATATTACCGGTATTGAATATATGCCTGTCGATGTGAGTAGAGTTGGTCGCGGGCGGGGTGCTTCTATTGTTTCGATGTATTTCATAAAAAAGATTGTTTCACTGAATTACAATGAAATGGATGCGATTGTAATTGAGAAAAATTTTTGGAATGGTGATATGATCCGAATCACAACAGTAGCTAATCAGGTGATTTTTTTGCCATTCATTCCCAATGACGTTGACGAGCTTAAGGCTGTGTACCAAACATTGGTGGAACGATGGAGTCAGGCTAAGCGACGCAGTGAGCTGTCCGCTTCTAAATCCTGGCAGGTATAAGCGTCAAGTTGCTTGTATCAGACAAGCCGTGCCCGCTTTGTTTTATCAGTGGCATCAGGTGCCATACATCATTGTGATTAAATATTAGCGTAAATTAATATTGGCGTTTCAGGTTGTCTAAATGATAAATAATATAAAAAAGGTGATCAAAATAAAACCGTAATAGACTTTCCAAAACAGATTTTTACCTCTCTTTATAGCAACACCCACCATTAAAAAGGCTGTGGTAGAGAAATAAGATAGAAATAAATAGTCCATTATATTATATTTATCGAAAACGTAATTGTAGAGATCATGAAGAAAAAGCGCATCGCTTTTCTCATTAACGGCATGCAGGTATACGTAAGGTAAGGTAACACCCGCTGTATTTAATTTGTGCAAATCATGATTTTCCATATACCAGGAAAATTTTCTTTGATCTTCAGGCTTAAGCACCTGCTTCAAATTGTACGGGTAATCTTGCGAAGGTTTCGTATAAATTTCATCCTCAATGTTTAGTGCGGTAAAACGGATTAAGCCCTCATAAGGGCGCTCAAAGTGCGCTTTAAATTCCTGCAATTGAAATTTATATTTGGAGGGCGAACGTGCACCGCCGCTCCGTTTGGAAAATGCTGTTACCGTGCCGGTCTTTTCAACCAGGTTATGTTTTTGATCAATAAACAGAGAAGTTAGTACTGATAAAAAAACAAAGGGTATTACTATAGCTAAAGTCAAGGTTAGCCGATAATTGGTGAGCAGAGATAAAACGTAAATCAGTTTTTTAACTTCACCGCTTAATATAATTTCTCCTGAATCGTAAGAATGCCGGACAGTTGTAATTTGGCGAACCATGCCGATCAGGAAGTTTTTTTGACCGTCAATGGATGTAATCCAGATGTAGATGTGCTTTCCAGCCAAATGATTTTGATCAGCTAAAAAAGGATCATTTGATTTTAGCGGCAACTGATAAGAAAAGTTATTTCCTTTGAGTTGTTGTAATTGTAAGGTGCCGTGATTTTCAATTACCTCCTTGCCAACCATGATCTTTAAATTTTTGATCTCCATGATTTATTGAATCGATGTATTTAGAATGATTGACTATTATAGTATTTATACACTTAGTGCTGCGTCCAAATGATAGGCTAATTTAATGCTAAAGTTCCAAAACCAGCTACTGTAGGATGATCTTTTTGTTTATCTGCCTGAGGTTATAACAAACCAAAGTCACGAAAAGATGTTTCTAACTTTTGGCTTGAAAATTTTAATTTATCGACTATTCTGTTATTTGATTTCATTCCATAAGTGTACAAACCAATTAATTTGAGCCCGTGTATTAATTTTTAATTATCTGCAAGTTCATTAGTAAATAGCGTGTTACAAGAAAAATATTTTCCGCGAGAAGGGAGCGATTGACCACGGTTTATTGGGTAGGGAGCAGATTGCTATAAAAAAAAGTTAATAAATCTAACTATGATTATTTAACCAGAATATACGTTTAAAAGAATTTACTTATGTTTGGCTGTCTTAATTTGTGTGAGGCAGACGAAACTTGTTCATTCCCGGAACTTAAATTTATTCAGACCGATATTTTGCAAATTCACAACAACCATAATCCGAACAACGAATCCCTAAACTGGAAAAATTTCAAAAATGGTAATGAGTCGGCTTTCGAATCCCTCTACAAAACCTATTCGGCAGGTTTGTATAATTATGGATCGAAGTTTACCAAAGATAAAGACCTTATCAAAGAATGTATACAGGATCTTTTTGTAGGGCTGTGGACGAGAAGAAAGTCTGTCGGAAATCCCGCACATATTAAAAATTACCTCTACAAATCTTTCAGGCATGCCATTTTTAAAAAGACCTTTCAGCTAAGCAAAAATGAAACTTACGAGGAAACAGAAAACTATCAGTTCTTTGCGGTTTTAAATATAGAGGAAACCATCATCGCTAATGAAAGGCAGCTGCAGGTGAGCGGGCAGCTTCAAAATGCCCTGGCTAAACTTACGGCACGGCAAAGAGAAGCCATCTTCCTTAAATTTCATGAGCAATTGAGTTACGAAGAAATTGCCGAAGTGATGGGGATTACGGTAAAGGCGGGTTATAAAATCATGGCCCGTTCTTTAGATTACCTGAGGAATAACCTTTCTAAAGATGATTTATTATTGCTTTACGCACTGCTTCATTTAAAATTACTAAACTGATAATCAGGTAAATAAAACAAATTAAGATTTTTCATCTATTTTGATGGGGTAAAAAAACGCTGTTGCTGCTAATAGGATCAAAATCAAGAACAATGAAGAAACAGCTAAGCGATTACAAAGCTTATACTTTAGCAGACCTGATCAATGATGAGACCTTTATCCTCTGGGTACTTCAGCCTGATAAAACAGCGGAACTATTCTGGCAGGATGTCCGGAATACTTATCCCATCCTGGATCCGATAATTGCAGATGCAAGAGCAATCGTGTTATCGATACGGTTCGAAACCGATGCCCTTGATACAACTGAGCAAAAACAACTTTGGCAAAACATTGCTGCCAAAACCGTTTCGGTTAAAAAAACAGTTAAAATCTCCCCAATTTGGTACCGGTATGCCGCGGCAGCGGTTGTGGCTGGTATCCTGTTCTGCATCGGCGTATTATATTCGGTTAACCAAAAAGTAAACATCGAAACGCCTTATGGGCAATTGAGAAATATCACTTTACCTGATGGTTCAATGGTAACCCTGAACGCCAACTCGCAGATTAAATATGATAAAAACTGGAATAAGAATGAAATCCGTGAGGTTTGGATCTCGGGCGAAGCCTTTTTAAAAGTAAATCACCTCCATAAAACTGGTGAAATACAAAACCACGAACGTTTCATTGTACATACCGGAGCAGTTAATGTAGAAGTTTTGGGAACTTCCTTTAACGTAAACGACAGAAGAGGCCGTACTGAAATTGCCCTTTTAGAAGGTAAAATCAGTCTGAATTTAAAAACCGGTGAAACCAACCCGCTTATTTTAGCGCCTGGCGATATCGCTGAATATGCAAACGGTAAACTACTTAAAAAATCAATTAATGTCGCCGAATATGCTTCCTGGAAAGATGGAAAATTGTACTTCCGCAATGTTCCGGTGGGTAAAATATTCGATTATTTCGAAGATATTTATGGCTATAAGGTTGTGGTAGACGATCCGAAGATTCTGGAAAAGAGATTATCAGGTGCTTTAAGCGCAAAGGACCGGGATGTGTTGTTTAAAGCCATTGGCGTTACCCTGAACATCAATATTGCCCCGAAAGCAGCTACACACGAACTGATTGTTACATCTAAATAAGGCATAGATCATGAAAAAGAACTTAAAAGTCAGCTTTATTGCCTTGGTGTGCGTCCTGTTTTTTAAGCCATTTACTTTTGGCCAGCAGGTAAAACAAGAAGAAACACAAGCTTTAACACAGGTACTCGCTAAATTGAGCGTAGCATTTAAAGTCAATTTTTTATACGAAGAAAGTCAGCTTAAGCAGAAACAGTTGCTTTATCAGGCCAATAATTTTTCGGGCAAACCTTTAAAACAGATTTTAGATGCTGTTATTTTACCACTTAATTTGTCATGGTATAAGGTGGATGATAAAAACTACTCCATTTTCCCGGCAGTTTCCAATACCGCAGCAGCGGTAAAGCAAAACGTTAACCCTGGCATTGCAGATTCTGTCGCAAAAGACCAGGTAAGCGGCCGGTTGCTGGATGAACATGCCAAGCCATTGGTGTATACCACCGTAACCCTGCTCGTAGCCGCCGATTCATCTTTTGTGATCAACTCGTTAACGGATCCTGATGGGAAATTCACCTTTCCATCAGTTAAACCGGGCATTTATAAAATCAGGGTTTCGCCTATGGGCTATAGCCCCTATACCACCAGGCCTTTTACGGTTGGCGGTAATGCACCGGTAAACATTGCCCCTATTTCGATTCAATCATCAGGCGAAAATTTAAAAGAAGTTAAAATTACAGCCAGCAAACCCCTGGTTGAAGCCAAAAGCGACAGGCTGATTTTTAATGTAGACAACAGTGCCATGGCGGTGGGCAATTCGCTCCAGGTATTAAAATCGGCACCTTTTGTGCGGATCTCAGCAGATAACACAGTGAGTTTGCAGGGAAAAAGGACCATGATTTTAATCGACGGCAAACCCGTTCCCGATGCGGCGTTGGAAAATATCCTGCAAACCATGCCGGCAGGAAATATCCTTAAAATCGAATTAATTACACAACCTTCGGCTAAATATGATGCTGCTTTTGGCGCTGTGATTAATATTATCACCAAAAAAAGTCAGATTGAAGGTTTTACGGGCGATGTCCGCACTGATGGATCAACCGGAAAATATGCTTCCGCTAATCTGAACACTTCGGCCACTTACAAACGCAAAAACCTAACACTTTATGCAAGTGGCGGTGTTACCAAGGGAACCGACATTTTCAGTATAAGTTCGGAAAGGTTTCAGGATCCTACCGATCCGTTATACTATTTAACCAACAACTGGTCCCGGATAACGGATAACAACCTCTATAATTTCCAGGCAAGTGCGGAACTGCAACTGGATAAAAACCAGAGCATCGGGCTTCTTGCAAATGGTGGTATCTTTTATTTTAAAGGCCCATGGGCAACAACGAATGCCTTTGGTCGCAAAAACACCCCCATCGATTCGGTATCGTATACTGATGCTACCTTCAACCAACGCGCCAGCTCTTATACCTATAACTTTAACTATCATCTTCTGTCCGATTCAGGAAGAAATGAACTCCTGGTACTGGCTACATTTACCCCATGGCAACGTAACCTCTTCCAGGATTTTCCTTCCGTGCTTTATGATGGAGCAGGCAATATCATCAGAATTCCCACTCACTACCAAAACAGGAACAAGGCCGCTATTGATGTTTACATCGCACAGACTGATTATATCCATCAGTTTAAAAAGCAATGGAAGCTCGAAGCCGGTTTTAAATTTCAGTACACCAATTCCAATACGAGTGTAGATTATCAGGACAACCGCAACGGACAGTTCGAATCCAACCCCATATTTTCCAATCAGAGCAATTTAAAGGAATCAATTGCTTCCGTTTACGGAATATTAAGCAAAGACTGGAAGAAAGATAAGGTACAAATGGGTTTAAGGATTGAAAATACCCGGGCTGATTTTGTGGGTAACTTCAAACAAGATTACAGCAATTTCTTTCCGACATTTCTTTATCAGCATAATTTTAACCAGGATAACAATATTTCCATTTCATATAAGCCAACCATTAACCGCGCACCTTATTATGAACTTGTACCCTATACGGTACTGCTTAACCGGTATACCATTGAACAGGGCAACCCATCGCTCACGCCACAGTTTAATGATACCTATACTTTAAGTGCGAATATCCACAAGCTTAACCTTTCATTAAGTTATACCCATACAAAGGGTACTATCGGCCTGTTCCCTTACAAACAGGATCTTACTACAAAAGTAACTTATTTTACGCGCCAGAATCTTAGCCGGGCATCAGACGTTTCGCTTTATTTGTTTTACCCAGTTAAGATAAACGATTGGTGGGAAACCCTCAATAGCGGTACACCGATTGGTTATAACACAGCCAACGGACCGGTTTTAGGCACCCACTACAAGCTGGCTGCTTTTCATTCTGATTTTAAAAGTTCGCAGGTTTTTAAAATTTCGAAGAGCCTGAAACTACAGATAGATGCTTATTACTGGACCAGCTATGTGCAGGATCTTTCGAAAAATAGTGGTTATAAAAATATCGATGCGTCGTTTTTACTCAACCTTTGGGAAGGTAAAGGGCAACTCCGGTTGGGTGGAAATGAAATTGTTTTTAAGCGGAACGATTACCTGATCGAACGTAATTATGGCACTTTTAATTCTGCAGAGCGGGTTAGTAACGATAGCAAACGTGTTTTTGTAGGTTTCACCTATAAATTCGGTAAATCAAAAATTCAAAAATCAGATACCAAACTGGGTAACGAAGATGCGTTGAAAAGGTTATAAAATTGTTGATTGAACAAACCAATTAATTGCACATTGCGGACGATTTTTAATTATCTACAAACTCGGGCAGGGAAGCAATAAGCCATTAGTGCCTATCGTTTCTTTCAAATAATATTTAGTTTTGTGGTATGAGTAACGTTAACCAACATTCTCCATTTTGGGAACTATTGCCGCTGAAAGGCTTGGGGCCGATACGTTTTTTGACGGATAAATCAGTGCTACAGACATATCACGATGAACTTGGTTCGATCACGGCAGAAAGAAACGAAAATTTTCAGCAGCAGAAACAGGAACTATATGATACCTATAATCTGTTCAAAGAATTCTTCACTCAGGACGATTTAAATAATGTACTTGAAGCAATGCAGGTTATCGGAGATAGCCGGGATGATTTTTCGAAGGTGTTCATGGACTCTGGAATATCGCTGGAATATAAAGCCAATCAATTGGTGGAGGTTTTCGCTGACGATAGGGCGAAACAGCTGCATTTTCAAGGCATGCCCCTTTTTGCTTCAAACCCGACACAATTGGTCATGTACATCAGCAAGCAATTAAATGAAATCCCTTGTATCAAGGATGAGGAAATTGCTTTCCCTGAGCATAATCTCTTTTTATTTTCATTCCTGAGTGAGCAGCCGGGTGGTGCATACCAGGAGGGGAGAAGAAAGGGTAGAACGGTTAGCTGGTGGAATACAGCAAGGCCCTTTGGCGAGGACTTATCTGTTTATCGTTCCTTAGAACTGATTTGAGATAAGGTAGTTAGCGCAAGCTCATGTTTTAAGCCTTCTAATGCTGTAATGTTGGCTCCCGGACATAAATTTCAGGTTCTTCTGGCTGTTGCAGATGGATTTATTTCAGCAAACCAAATATCCCTTTGAATCCGGCAAACAAGACTTTGGGCTCCGCCTCTTCCAATATTTATTGAACTACAGTTTTTAAAATAATAATCATCGAAATGTCATTTTGGCCGGAGATTTGCAGGGTGGTAGCTAAATAAATTAACCCTCTTAATATGATCAAAAATGTCCTGTTTACGCTTCTAACCATCTCCCTCACATCAACAATTTTCATTTCCTGTACAAAGTCAGTTGACGAAAAGCTGGAAGACCTCAAGAAAGAAAAGCTTGCTTTTGAAAAGAAAGTAGCGTCAATTAAAAACGACAGTCTTAAACAACAAGCCAAAAAATTTGGAGGAATGCTTTTCTGGCTCCAGGAGATTGACCTTGAGAACGAACGTCCGCCAAAGGATACGGTATATGACGAAAATCCGTTTGTCATTCTCAACGATTATGGTTCTACAAGCGATTTGGCGAATAATTACTTAGACGGCATCATAGTAGAAAAGGACGAATCTCGTGGCGATAAGGTTGAACTCAAACTTCATTACCCTTACACCCTTCCATTTGCCCAAAAGGCATCCTGGAAAAGTGTGAAATTTAGCGACAATTCCAGCACAGACATTATTGAGGATGAAAATGACTCCCTCATCAACAGACAAGTGGTCAGAACCAATTGGAATAATGAGGAAGGATTCGACATCCTTTATCCTGATGAAAAATCCTATTCAGCAAAGCCCGTTTCACTAAACGGCTCTGTTGAAGCACAAGTCCCTAAAGCCATTTTAAAGTTTACTTTCGCCAGCAATGAAACAGGCGACACCAAAGAACAGAATGGCATTAAAGTGAAACTAGCAAAAGTTAAAGGGCATGCGGTAAGTATAGAGGTTGAAAATCCTAATAAAACAGACCCTGCCGTGGATACCGAGAAAATGGACTTAGTAACCATATTGGCAACTGACAAAACGAAAAAGTTTTTGCACCAAAGTGGATCTTCGAGCGGTTCAGGCGAAATGTTTGATTTTTACAAAAAACTTTTAAATGAGGTTGTAGAAAATCCTGAAAAGGTAACGAATTTAGAAAAGGATCTGGACAAAGAGCAACATAAGTATGATGAAAAGCATAAAAATATGTCATACTATTCCGCTTACTTCAAGGGCACGGTAGATGATGTGGTGGTTTACGTGATGGATTATTCAAAAGCTACGATTCGGAAAAAGAACTTTTCGTTGCCGGTCTATTCATTTAAGGCAGAGGAAAGAGCTTACAACAGCACCGCACCTTACCAGGAAGTATTTGATATTCCTACTTTTGCCACAGCTTACGACCCTGCAGTGAGCAAGCTTTTAAGTGCTAAAATGGAGTTGTCTGCTGATGAACTCCCTGGTAAAATCAAGATTGATCAAACTTCCATAAGATCTTCCTCATCAACAGGTGATAAAGAAAAATGGCAGGTAAGTTTTGAATATCCGGAGATGATCAGCTCCCTTTTTATTGATAACATGTTCCGATATGATGGGGTTAAAGAGGCCGCCTTTTTCGAGGAGAAGGACGGAAAACAAATAGCTGTTCCAAAAGATTCTATCGACTACAATAATGGCGAGTTTAATGGCACCAACCCAATAGTTGACTTTGGCAGTTCCAGCGTAAATTATGATCCTGCCCGTTTGCCTGCCACAGCGAAATATTTAATGGGATTGATCCGGGTTAATCTTGCAGACATCACCAGGTCAAGTTATCCAGTTAATAAACTTCCTGCGGGCATCACTGTTTCCGGAAACAAAGTGATGGTAAACGAAGCGATTGTGAAAGATAAGATCTTTGTGTTTGCTAAGAATGCTGCCGGAAAGTATCTGAAAAAAATCACCTCCGTGAGTTTTAAAAAAGATGACAAGCTTGGACGGGAAATCAACGTAGACTATTATTATGGAAAACCGTATTTAATAGAATGTTATACAAAAAAAGGAGATCACCTGGCTGACTATAAATTTGAAGTGAAACTAACCTATGATGAATATAAAAAAGAGGAAAAAGCAAAAGCAAAATAATTACAAGTGGCTATATGAGCATGCTGGCCACTATTATTGCAACTGCAAGTCCTGAATCTTTACTGAAATGCTCCTTTAAGAACTTGCTGGCCTGGAACAAATGGCTGTTTATAGTCTTTGGACCAATGCCCATAATCTGCTCTACTTCTTTGTAGGATTTACCTTCTAGTTTGCATAAAGTGAATACTTGTCGGCGCTGTGGTGGCATCATTGCCACAGCTGCCCTGAGCAAGTCAGAATTTTCTTTGATCAGTAAATCTTCTTCAATATAGGAATAGAGTTCTGTGCTGGTTTGGATGATGTTGAGCTGCATTTTGGTGTCCCGGGCTGCTTTACGGTAATAATCGTACACCATGTGCTCGGCGATACGGAAGAGATAGGCACGAAATGATTTTTCCGGATCAATCTTTTCGCGGTTTTCCCATATTTTCAGGAAAAGATCCTGAAGTAGATCTAAAGTGAGTGCTTCTGATTTGAGTAATTTGAATAAATTAGCGGTGAGTGGCTTTTTGTAGCGTTCATAAAGCTGAGCAAAGGCATTTTTGTCTCCTTTCTTTAATAAAAGGCTGAGATCTCCCTCTGTAAGCTCATTTTTTTTCATTTTAGTTGCCTTTGGTTATCATTTTGATGCCGGAATAGTCATCTTAGAGGATAATGGTTCTTCAATTATAGGGATTAAAAATTAATTATTGATTTTTTTTCATTTCAGACTAAGTACTTTTTCCTTTTCAGACGTATTGGTTAAAAAGAGATCTTGAAAAACTTTAACCATATCACCAGACTATATCAAAAATACCTTGACAATTCCTGTAACCCACAGGAGTTGCAAGAATTGTTGCATCATTTTGAGCATGCAGAGCCAGATACGGAATTAGTTCAAATGATCAGAACTGAACTTCAAAAAGATGATGAACGTGATGTCGCTCTTCCTCAGGTACAGGCCATCCTTTCGAAGTTAGATGAATCGATGCAGGTAAATGTAATCAATCCAATAGCAAAACGCAGATCTTTGTTTACCACTAGTATGCGGTATTGGTCGGCTGCGGCCTTGTTGTTCCTCTCGCTACTGTTGTATTACGGCAATGAGCACTTAAATTTTTTCGGTACCTATACTTCAACCTATAAAAATGATATCCCGGCTGGAGGCGATAAAGCCTACTTAACCCTGGCCGATGGTAAACGGATTGCATTGACAGATTCGATGGTAGGTACGATCAGCCCGGCGCCAGGATTGCGCATCAGCAAGACTGCAAAAGGTCAATTGCGTTATGAACTGGCTAAAGGTGCTTCAGGCAATGGCTACAATACCATTACTACACCTAAAGGTGGCAAATACGAGGTCATCCTTGCCGATGGTACGCATGTTTATTTGAATGCGGCTTCATCACTTCGCTTTCCGACTAGTTTTACTGGTATTGCTGAACGGCGGGTGACTTTGACCGGTGAAGGCTATTTTGAGGTGTCCCATCGTAATGGGCAGCCTTTTTATGTGCAGAGCGGCAAGCAATTGTTGCGTGTATTGGGTACGCATTTTAACCTCAAAGCTTATCCTGATGAGCAGTCGGTAAAGACCACCTTGCTACAAGGGTCAGTTGAAGTTAGCAATTCCGAAGGCAGCAATGCAGTATTGAAACCTGGTCAGCAATCTCAGCTGGATCAGGGGAAGTTGAAACTGGAAGAGGTAGATGTTATGGCTGCTACCGACTGGCAGCGTGCTGAAATAAATTTGAAAGCTGAAGACTTTCAGTCGACCATGAGAAAGATTGCGCGCTGGTATGATGTGGAAATCGTTTTTGATGAAACCGCACCTGGTGACCTGACCCTTGGCGGTCTGGTATCACGCGATAAAAGCCTTGTCGCAGTTTTAAAAGTAATAGAATTAACAGGTAAGGTCCATTTTAAAGTGGAAGGGAGGAGGGTAACTGTGATGAGATAACTCTACTTCTATTCGCAGGCCTTAATTGAAAAGGCCAGAAGTGCTCCAACACCTCTGGCTTAATTTATATGGTCTGCCTTTGCCAACAAATTTCTGAATCATATCAACTGAACAAACCACAAACAAATGTATAAATTTTATACCACACGAACCGGTATGCATTCCGGTTGGATACATAAATTTCTGCTGATTATGCGCATAACCACCGTATTATTAATCACTGCCATTATGCAGGTTAGCGCAGCTACCTACGCCCAACGGATTACACTGAACCAAAATAACGTACCCCTCGAACGTGTATTTATAGAGATACGAAAGCAGAGCGGCTACGATTTCGTATTCGATATCAAACTGATGAAGAAGGCAAATCCCGTGAATATTCGCGTGAGCAATGCCTCCATAGACCAAACGCTAAAGCTCTGTTTTGCTGACCAGCCTTTTGAATATACCCTGAATGAAAAGACCATCATTGTGAAGGAAAAAGAAAGATCTGCAATAGACAAGATCGCCGCTTTTTTCAATACCATAACAGTGACAGGTCAGGTAACCGACACTTACGGGAATGTCCTGCCCGGTGTGACGGTCCGGGTGAAGGGTACCGATAAGGCCACCAGCACCAACCGGGTGGGAAGTTTTATCCTGCCCAACCTGGATGAAGATGCAACGCTCATATTCAGCTATCTTACCAAGGAAACCTTTGAGTTGAAATTGAACGGAAAAACCAACGTCCAGGTTGTGATGAAAGAGAAAACTGTGGAGTTGCAGGAGGTGGTAGTTAATACCGGTTACCAGATCTTAAAGAAAAATAGCATGACCGGGGCATCAAGTTCAATAAAAGCAAAAGATTTGTACCTGAATGGTTTTACCACTATAGAACAGGCGCTACAAGGTAAGCTTCCCGGTGTCGTTGTTACCAATACAAGCGGACTGATCGGAGCACGCCAGAAAACCAGGGTGCGCGGTACTTCTACGCTTTTGGGTACGCAGGAGCCGGTATGGGTAGTTGATGGCGTGATACAGGAAGACCCGCTACCCTTCAAAGCCGATGTATTGAATAGCGCTGGTACAATTACCAGGGATAATTTCGATTACATCCGCGACTTTGTTGGAAATTCGATTTCCTGGTTAAACCCGAGCGATATTGAAGACATTACAGTACTAAAAGATGCGGCTGCAACGGCTATTTATGGCGTACGTGCAGCAAATGGAGTAATCGTAATCACGACCAAGAAAGGACAAAATGCGCCAGCTACCATCAGCTATTCATTCGGCTTAAATGTCGCTGATCGCGTAGATTATCAAACCTTAGAACTTATGAATTCCAGTCAAAGGGTTGATGTTTCAAGAGAAATCTTCAACCGTGGACTCACAGGGGCTTATGTGAACTCAGAAATAGGTTATGCCGGTGCAATGTCACAATACCTGAACAAAAGTATTAGTTATGAAGCGTTTAATTCCAGGGTGCATGCTATGGAAACCCAGAACACGGATTGGTTCGATCTTTTGTTTAGGAAACCACTAAGCACCAATCATGCCTTAAGTGTATCAGGTGGCAATACAGATACAAGGTATTATGCCTCCTTTGGCTATAATGCTACTAACGGAACTGCCATCGGAAATGATGGTAAAGGATACACTGGTAATATGAGTGTGAGCTTCAAAGTCGGTCCTAAACTAAGTATCTCGGCAAGGCTTTCAGGATCTCAAAAGACTACGAATGGTTTTTACCTGGTGAATCCTTATGGATATGCTTCAACTGCGAGTAGGGTAATTCCTGCCTATAATCAGGATGGAAGTCCGTTCTTTTATCAAAATCCAAAGAGTAGCTATTTGTACAATATGATTAATGAACGCGACCAGACGGGTTTAATCAGCAAAGTACTTAGTGCAAACACGAGTATTGATGCCAATTACGATATCCTGAAAGGACTGAGGTTCCAGACGATTTTCAGTTACAATACAAGCAGTACTACGGGTACTTCGTACGCTACAGACCAAACGGAATACATTACCCGGAATTTCAGGTTTTTCGAATATGGAACGGCGAAGCCGAATTCTGCTGCTTACCTGAATGCTAAATTGCCTTTGGGTGGAGAATATAATGAAGACAACAATAGGAATGAAAGCTGGAGCTGGAGGAATAGTATCTCGTACAGTACTTTACTAAATAATAAGCATGCCATTTCTGCCATGTTTGGTCAGGATCTGAATAGTTCGAAGTATGTGGGTTTCTCTTCTACTAATTATGGTTATATGAAAGGCAGGGGCAATACTTTCGCCCCAATACCCCTAACCTACGGTTCGCAATTTCCTACTCCAAACGTATTGTTAACGGAGAATCAAATACGCAGCATTATTGATAGGACGACAAATACTATGGGCTTGTACCTTACCGGAAGCTATTCTTACGATAACAAGTATGTGGCTAGTTTTAGCGTTCGTACAGATGCGTCCAACCGGTTCGGTCAATTCAGTAATGAGCGCTTCAATCCGGTTTGGGCTGGGGGGCTCCGCTGGAATATGGCCAGGGAAAAATGGTTTGAAAAAAGTTATTGGATGTCTGAAATCAGTTTCAGGCTTTCTTATGGTTACCAGCGGAACATCCTCACGAGTGTAAGTCCGGAATTGATACTCAAAATACCGAGAGGAATAGAAACAGAATCTGTGGATGAGTTAACAGGTGAGGAAATTCTGGCTATCAGTTCATTGCCTTATGCAGATCTGAGATGGGAAAAAAACTCCAGTATCAATGCAGGAGTTGATATGAGCCTTTTTGATGGAAAAATTCAGGCTTCAGTTGATTATTACGACAAACGGGGAAAGGATTTGATTTCCTTATTAGACGTACCTGCCGAATACGGAATCCCATCTATGCCGGTAAATGGCGGATCAATGAGAAACAATGGTTGGGAGATTTCTACGAGCTTCGTACCTGTCCGTACGAAGGATTTTACTTTTTCTATGTCCTTAAGTTCTGCGAAGAACTATAATAAAGTAACTAAGACAGGTATTCAGAATGTGAGCTGGCAAACCGCTGCCGGAGGAACATTAACGAAAGCGGGGTACCCTGTATCTGCTTTCTGGGCTTTTGATTTTCAGGGAATTAACCAAAGTAATGGCTATCCTGTTATTGGTCTGAATGTGGCTGAAGGAACAGACCCATCTGCTGACCCGACTGCATATATGAAGTATATGGGGAAGTTGGATCCGGATTTTACCGGAAGTATCGGGCTGAATTTCCGTTACAAAAAGTTAACCCTGAATACTTCTGTATACCTGCAATTGGGTGGGAAGAAATTCCTGTCTCCGGCATATCCGCTTTCTGCTACCCTGCCTACAGAGTATGAGAATTTGTCGGCAGAATTACTAAACAGGTGGGTTCCGGGCAGTACAGGGGCGATATTACCCGGATTGCCAGATAGCAGGGCACCGGTCATCTCATTACCGAGTTCAGATGTAAACAGCTTAGGGAACCAACGTTATGTGTCTCTTTATGAAATGTATAATTATAGCAGTGACAGGGTGGTGAGTGCCTCAACGTTGCGTATGAACAATCTTTCCCTTAATTATTCTTTACCAGATCAGTTGGCTAAAGCAATAGGTTGCAGAACAATTAACGCCGGTGCAAGTGCGTCTAACATCTTTTCTGTCAATAGTAAGGGTTTTAGAGGACGTGATGCCGAGGTAGCAACGGGTGCGCAGCCACGCACAAAGGCTTATACGCTAAATATTAACGTGAGTTTTTAATCTTAAATCATAGAAACATGATAAAATATACAATATATGGATTGCTTTTTTTGCTCAGCACCCTGACTTTTTCCTCTTGTAAAAAGTTTCTGGAAGAAAGAAGCCCTGATGAAATTAAGCCAGAGTCGGTTGCCGATCTGCAATCCCTGATGAATGGAGAAGCTTATCCCTATCAGATTTTAACCGACACTTATGTTGATTTACTGACAGATGATATGCAATCGAATGGATTGGGAAGAACCTTTGATGGGAATCCGGATGATGTTTATCTTCCTTACCTGCAGAATGGTACACGCGTATTCAAATGGGATGCCAGGATGTTTGATGGCGACCCCATACTTTCGTTGGGTACTGATTCCTGGAGTATTTATTACACTAAAATCAAAGGTTGTAATACAGTTATTGACAACCTCGGGAAAGTTTCTGGCTCAGCTGAGCAAAAGAACGCGCTGTTAGGGCAGGTACTTTTCTTACGTGCTTACTATTATTTGAAACTGGTAACGTTATATGGACAACCTTATAGTGGTGCAGGCATTGATCCCAATGTGAGCCTGGGCGTTCCCCTGATCTTGAATAGTGTGGTTACCGACCAATACCCGGTACGGAATACGTTGAAAGAAGTATACGGACAGATTGAAAAAGATCTGCTGGAGGCAGCGGGCTTACTGAAAGCCAATTTTACAGAAGCCTCGACTTTTCGTGTCGGACATATTGCTGCTTATAGTCTTTTAACCAGGCTATATCTTTATATGGGAAGGGCGGAAGATATGGATAAAGTAATTCAGTACGCAAATCTGGTATTGACTGAAAGACCCGTTCTAACACAGATGAAATCATTTTTTGATGCAGATGGTTTTCAAAGTGGAAAAATATACAACGTTACGGTAAGTCCGGAGGTGGTATGGGTGTACGGAATTAATCCAAATACCCCAAATGGTTATTTCCCGGAACAACGGAATGATCGTCCTCCATACACGGTATCCGGTTCTCTTGCTGCACTGTATGAAACCAGTACAGAGGCCGATGACAGGAAAGACCTGAGGTATCCTGGATATTTCAGACGGGGATTTGCCAACAATGCAGGTTATCTGCTGGGCAACGGGAAAATTGGCTCTATACCTAAATACGGCACTGATGGGATCAGAATTGCTGAAGTCTACCTCAACAGGGCGGAGGCCTATGCCAAGAAATTTCTAAATGGAGATGTTAGTTCGGCAGCGAAAGCAAATGCTGACCTGAATACCTTGCGCGCCAGCAGGTATGACACACGAAATGTCGCCTATCAACCGGTTAACTATAGCAACGCAAATGACCTGTTTAAATTCTGCCAGGATGAGCGCCGGCGTGAGCTTTGTTTGGAAAGCGGACACCGCTGGATGGACATCAAGAGGTGGGGACTTAACATTACCCATCGTTTCATTGATGCTGACGGTACTACAACTGACTACACCTTGCGTTCAGGTAGTTTAATTTATGCCCTGCCTATTCCATTTACCGCGACATTGAAAAATGGCAGGCTGGCTCAAAATCCAAGATAATTAAACCAAAACGAAGAGAACCATGAAAAGATATTTGATATACGCCATAAGCCTGCTTTTACTGTCGGTGATCTGGTCTGGCTGCAGTAAAAAAGAGGCTCCATTGTTACCAACAGAAGGAAATGAAGGATATACGCTGCCACAGGGTAATCATGATTATGATGCCAGAATTCTGAATTATTATAAAAAGTACGGCACCTATTTTTTATACCAATTTTCAGAAAAGGATGCTTACTGGACCCCGACAGAATACAAAAATTCGATAAAGAAAGGACAATATTGGACAGACGGATTTGAAATGAAGGCCGCCGATCAGGCATTCATAAACCAGCAGCTCGATCTTTTTGAAAGCCAGTGCCTGAATTTCTATTCTGAAAAATTCCTGAAAGCATTTTTGCCTTCGAAGATCTTACTGTGCAGTGAAGTCGATTCTATTTATAATGACTTTGACTTTTCTACTAGCCCCGCTACAGTAGTGAAGGGGGTAAGATCCGTGGCTGCCTGGTATAACTATAACAATTTACTGCTAAACTACGGGAGTGCTCAAGTTTTAACCATCACACCAGAGGAGAAAAAATTATATCTGGCTAAGGTGAACTTAAATTTGATTAACAGCATTACGGAAGCGAAAAAAACAGCTCCTTCAACTGCATTTTCAGGTTCAGCAAATTATACCATCACTCCTACAAGTGATGCCGATGCTTATGCGAAAGGGATGTTGACAGCCTATTACAATGGTCCTACTGCTACTTCAGATTGGTACCTCTATATACAAGCAATGGTCAGCTTTTCAGAAGACAACCTGAACAGGCTGCCCGATAGTTGGGATACATCTTTTACGGGAATACTGAATCCGGCTAAGGACAGCAATGGCATAATCAAGCGAAGATATGACCTTGTAAGGAATTACTTCAAAGAGAATTATAATGTAGACCTGCAACTCATAGGTAATGCAGCACAAGCAAACTGATACAAAAGATAATTAAACAAGCAATTTATGAAATTCATTTTTCCGATTCTGCTTTTGATGCTGTTTTCCACAGCATCAAAAGCACAGGATCAGCACGCAACACCCATTAAAAAATTCATTAAGGCAGAAGCGAAAATGCAAAAAGGCATGTTCAACGTGTATGTTCAGGATGATAAATACCTATTAGAGATACCAGATAGGTTATTGGGAAGAGACATCCTGACCAGTATCAGCATCATTAGAGGCTCTGCACAGCGTAAACGAAATCCATCGATGCGTTATGGTTTCGCGGGCGATGCCATCAACGACCGGGTCATTCGATTCAACAAAGGGATAAACGGTAAGATCAACATTGTGGATCCGGATTTTGTGCAAGCTACAGATACAACCAGTTATTATTTTAACAGCTATAGGTTACAATTGAAACCTGCTTTGCTGGCTTTTGATATTGTGGCTACCGGCGATTCGAGTTCCTTAATTGATGTCACTAATCTGTTTAATGGCGACAGTGATCTGTTTTCCTTAAAGGGAGCGGCAACCGAGTTGAAGCTGGGTGCCTTTGAGCCGGAGAAATCAAAGATTCTGGGCGTAAGTGCCTACGACAATAACCTGGTATTCCGTTCTGTGAAAAGTTATGCAGCAGGGGATTCTCCCCAAATGCCTCCTTCTGATCCGACTTCGCCACCGCAAAAGGCCCCCGAGATGAACCCCACTATGTGGGAGGTTGGTGCATCCTGGTTTTTGCTGCCAGAGGTGCCTATGGCACAGCGCTATGCCGACACCAGAGTAGGTTACTTTTTTACCGGGTTAAGAAACTATGATAATCCTGAGAAAAACGAAACGACGGTTATGGCCAACAGGTGGCGCGTGGAGCCAAAACCTGAAGATTTGGAAAAGTACCTGAAGGGAGAACTGGTAGAGCCAGCTAAGCCTATCGTCTTTTATATCGACCGGAATACTCCGGCCTTTCTGGTTCCATACATTATTGATGGGGTGAATGCCTGGAGAAAAAGCTTTGAAAAAATTGGCTTTAAGAATGCCATTACAGGGAAACTATCGCCGACGAAAGAAGAGGATCCTGATTACAGTATGGAAGATGCAAGGTATGCTTACATTTCTTACAAGCCCTCAGAAGTTCCCAATGCCTATGGCCCACAGGTTGTAGACCCACGATCGGGAGAGATTCTGACCTCTCATGTCGCTGTGTTTCACAACATCATGGAGCTCTTGCAACGCTGGTATTTTTCAATGTCTGCGGCCAATGACCCGGCTGCGAGAAAGTTCCCTGTTAATACCGCATTAATGGGTACTTTACTGAGAAATGTGATTACCCATGAGGTAGGACACACGCTGGGCTTGCGTCATAATTTTGCAGGAAGTTCTTCCTATTCAGTAGATAGCATCCGTAACCGCGATTACGTACGGGCGCATGGTTTTGGGCCATCTGTAATGGACTATATGCGTTTTAATTATGCTGCCCAGCCTCAGGACAAAATGGAACCGAAGGATTTGCTGCCAGTGGTTGGGGTTTATGATGATTATGCCATAGAATGGGGGTATCGTTATTTTCCGCAGTCTAAAGACGCCGGTGCTATCGCAGATCAGTTGAAACAATGGGTTTCTGAAAAAAGAAAAGACCCTAAATATTTTTATTCTGACGAATCTGATATGTACGATCCAAGGGTACAAAGTGAGGACGTGGGCGACAATAATATGAAAGCAAATGCACTTGGGGTAGAGAACCTGAAAAAGATCATGGCGAACATCGAACAGTGGAGCTCTGTTGATGATGGATATGGAACGTTGCGGTCCATGTATAGAGCTGTAGAAGGCCGTTACCACAACTATCTCCAGCACGTAGTGAAAAATATAGGGAGTGTTTTTAGCGATAAACCATTGCGTGAAGAGCAGAAGTCAAGCTATGTTCCCGTGAGCCGGGCGCAGCAGAAAGAAGCGATGGATTATCTGTCTAAGTACATGTTTACTGAACCGAAATGGCTCTATCCTGAGGATGTAATGGCCAGGACAGGATTCAGTTTCGATGATGATGTAGAAGATACTTATGGCGACCTGATGGGGCGTTTGATCGGGAAATATTATGCTATGGCTAACATAGAGAATATTTCCGGCAATGCAACTTACCCGGCGGCTGAGTTTTTAACTGACCTGGAGCAAATCGTCTTCAAAGATCTCGATCGGCCCATCTCCCCGTATAACCGCATGTTTCAACGCAAGTTTATCACCAGCCTTTTGATGAGTGTTGATAACCGCGAAATTTTTAGTAATGATGTATGGTTCACCATGAACAAAATGGTGTTGCATATTGAAGAACAAAGCAGGTCTGCAGCCGAAAAACAAAAAGACTTTATTTCTAAAAGCCATTTAATGGCGATTGCAGATATGGTTGAAATGTGGCGTACAGATAATGATGCAGCTTACCTGAGTAGATAATTTAGTATAAAATAATTAAACATAGAAATGAAGTATATCTTATCAATCCTTTTTGCAGTAGTGCTCAGCCTTCAGGCGAAGGCGCTGCCTTTGGATGAACCAACACCTTTTGAAAAATTCTATAAAAAACAGATGAAAGTGACACCTGGTTTATTTACCGTATACCAGGATGGTTCCAATTATTTCCTGGAGATCCCCGCCAGCACTTTAAATACCGATCTTCTGGTCATTGGCGACATTGCCCGTGGTTTTGCCAACAATATTGCCCAGTCATCTGGCGTAATTCGTTTTGGTGTAGGAAACGGAAATGTGCTCAATGTAACTAAAGAAGTCTATAAAGAAGAAACCTCAGCCGACTTCAATCAGGGTTTTGAAGAGCTGGTGCAAAAATCTAACCTCACTCCGGTAAGTTATGTAATTCCAATAGTGGCCAGAGGAAAAGACAAAAAAAGTTATATCATTGAGCTAACCCACGAATTGATAGAAGGTGGCAATTTATTTTCTTTCAAGGATTTTAGTGATTTGAGTAGTTCTGATCCTGCCCGCTCCGGTGTACAGGAAGTAAAAGCTTCCGGAGAGGGTGTGGTATTTTCCGTTTTACGTACGCAAACTGTTCCCGGAAACAGTGTAAATGGGAGCAAAGCTGTTGATAAGGCTGTAGCTTTTGTCCTCAATCTGGGGCTCCAGCGCCTTCCTGTCTCAAAAATGAAAGTCCGGGAGTCTGATCCAAGAATAGGATTTGCTACCGTGGCCTACAATGATTTTGGTAAGTATCCTTATGGGATGAGAAACGTTAAGGTAATTACCAAATGGAACCTTAGTGTACGCCCGGCAGACCAGCAAAAGTACAATGCTGGTGTATTGGTTACGCCGGCAAAGGCAATTACAGTTTATATTGACAAGAATACCCCGGCTTTATTTCTGCCTTATGTAAAACAAGGTATTGCCCAGTGGAACGCTGCATTTGAAAAAGCAGGATTTAAGGAGGTGTTGGTACTTGCTAAAGGGGAGAACGAGAACTGGCTATCTGCAGGAAAGATACAGATCAAATGGGGAGGTGGCGCTAGTGATGTGCAGGTAAATTTGCTGAGCGACCCACGTACCGGGGAAATTTATACGGCCAAGATGAACATTTCCGACCAGATGGTGAATGATCTGCTGCCCTCTTATTTTACCAAGTGCAGTATGAAAGACCCCAGGATTTTAAAAGACTTGTATAACCCTGAAGTGCGTGGGGAAATGATGCGGTGGAAAGTTGCCCAGGCCATGGGAGAGGTTTTAGGAATGGTGCCTAACCTGCATGGAAGTGCGGCTTATACGCCTGCTCAACTCCGTTCTGGCAATTGGTTAAAGCTGCACAGTTTCTCTTCGTCTGTAACTGATGATACGCAGTTTAACTTTCTGGTTCAGCCTGAAGATGATGTTGCGGTAACAGATTTAATGCCCAGGGTTTCCGCTTATGACGAACTGGCCATTGGTTGGGCTTACCGCGTATTTGCCGATCGCAATGCCGAAAAGAAAAGCTTGGCTTCCCTTAAACCTTCCAACGCTGCACTAATGTTCCTGGAGGAAAATAAAAGTGATCCTTTTACCCGTAGAGGTGATGTTTCTGCTGATCAGCTGGAGGCTGCAGAACTGGCAATGAATAACTTAATGCGCTGCTATCCGCAAGTAGAAAAGGTTTCTGCGGAGATGAAAGGAGGCGATGATGACTGGAGAAAATTCAAATTGCTTTCTTCCGCCTATCAGAAAAATTTCCAGCTGTATACAGATAACGTGGCGAGCTATATCGGAGGGACATCCTTACGCCCGGTATTGCGGAATTATAATGAGGTGCCTGTAGTATATACCGCTAAGAAAGATCAGAAAAAGGCAATGGCTTTATTGAATAACTGGTTTTTCAGCGGAGTTCCTTCCTGGATGCAAAACAAAAGAATGAACCTGGAGAACAATGAGTCTGAGGATACCAAAATGCAAAATAGCATGCAGGATTTATTGCGCAAATTAATTAGTCCTGAAGTATTGAACAATCTGATTAAAGCAGAGCATGAGATGGGAAATCAGGCCTATACCAGTCTTGATCTTTTTGAAGACCTGGATCGTTATGTGTTCAAAGATTTTGATTCGGTGAATCCACTGAATGAACATACTAAATTGATGCAGAGTAAGTTCATATTCGACCTGGCTGATGCAACAGTAAAAAACAATTTTGCTGCGGGTTTGAGTGATTCCAGTGAAGTTATTCATTTTTATTTCGTCAGGACCATGAAACATATTAAGGAACTATCTGAACAACACCAGGATCCAAAAGCGAAAGCGCTTTATCAAATGCTCGGAGAAAAAGTTGAAAAACAAATGAACCAAAAGAAAAGCTAGAAATGAAAAGATTATTCCTATTCCTTTTGTTCCTTACAGGTGCATCAGGCTATGCGCAAAACAGGGAGATTACTTTTGAAAAAGGAAGTCTGCAGTCGGCCCTGGCCAAAGCAAAGGCAAGTAATAAATTGGTTTTTGTTGATTGCTTTACCGAGTGGTGCGTACCGTGTAAACACATGGCGAAGAACATTTTTACAATTGATTCTGTGGCCGACTTTTTTAATCAGAATTTCGTAAATGTGGGCCTGGATATGGAAAAGGGAGATGGCATTCCTGCAATGAAAACCTATAAAGTGGGGGCGTTTCCCTCGTTTTTGCTCTTAAATGGTAACGGTGATCTGGTTTATAAGTTTGTGGGGGCGATGGATGCAGATGAATTCATATCAAAGGTGAAAGAGGGGATGAATCCTGAAAACAAAATAGCCAGGATGAACCGGGAATATGCAGCAGGCAACAGGGATCATGCCTTCATCAGGGATTACATCAAAGAGAAGATCAATATGATGGAGATCAATCCCGCGAAGGAAATTGCCACTACTTATTTCAACAGTCTTACAGACCAGGAGAAAGTGATGCCCGAAAACTGGTTTCTTTTCGGCGCCAACCGGTATGACATGTACTTGTCTAACGTACACAGCAAAAACTTTGATTACCTGGCCAGCAACTGGAAGGCCTTTGTGAAACACAATGGGAAAGATACTGTAGAAAAGCGAATGGGAGATATGTTCAGAAAGGTGGCCGGTTATGCTTTAAATGGTTTTTATTTTAAAGATTTTCCTTATGTAAAAGCTGAATTTGCACATTACCGCAAGCAGCTCATCGCAACAAATTTAAAAGACAAAGATCAGTTGATCCTGATGATGAATATGGCAGAAGCTGCGGGAGAAAAAAATTGGCTAAAGGTATCGAATATCCTCGCCGATCACATTCAGTCTTTCAGTCCGCAAAACCAGCGGATCGCTTATGATTTTTGGTCAGGATATAGCGTATCGAAATTTAAAAAGCTGCCAAGGATGAAAGAGATTTCTGATAAGATTATCCGTACTTCGAAAGATCCTTTTATCATTTCTACTGCAAAAATATACCAGAATTATTAAGATAAATATGTTCCGATTTAAGAAATATGTATTTATTGCGCTCTGCAGTGTTTCCATCTGTCTGCCGGCCTTTGCTCAACAAAAGCTGGTGGATACGGCTGGGCATTTTAGTCCAGCTAATTTGCTAAAGCAGGTAGGGACGATGCAAGTGATTCCGTTTTTTATCAAAGGCACCGGTAAATTCTGGATGATTGACAATCCTCCTGAAGGAGGAAACCAGTCAGTCAGCAATTACTACCTGGTTGATCCTGCCAGAAAAACGAAGCAGCTCTTATTTGACAAAGTCAGCATTGAGAAAAGCCTGTACAGCATACTTGGACAGCCGGTAGAGGTATCGAAGATCCGGTATCAGACTGATTTTTCAGCCGATGGCCGGACGGTTGAGGTCGGTTATCATGATCAAACCTATGATTATAATTACCTGACAAAAAAGCTAAATAAACGCGCTGCAACAAGGCAGGAAACGCCTGTATACCATATTGGAGATCTTTCGCCTGATAAACACTGGTTGTTGTATGCGAGGCATCATAATCTTTACCTGAAAAGAATAGCCGATAGTACAGAAAAGGTATTGACGAGTGATGGCGCGGAGAATTTTTCTTTCTCGATTAATGGAACGGATAACTTTGCGGAGACCAATACGCCCACTGATGCGTATTGGCTGCCTGATTCGAAGCATTTCTATGTATTGCGTAAGGATAACAGAAAGGTAGGGACAATGACGGTGACCAATTCCCTGATGTCGCCCAGGCCTTATGTAAATACGTATGTTTACGAACTGCCCGGAGACAAAGAGGTGGCGCAATATGATTTTTTTATTGGCGATGTAGCGGAGCAGCGTTTGCAAAAAATAGACATAGGCTTATGGCCTGATCAGGAAGTTTCCGTGGTGAGGGCAAGTGGTTTAAAGGACGAAATTTTTCTCCTGCGCCGGAAGCGTACGCGGGACGAGGTGGATTTATGTGCGGTTAACCTGCATACCGGAAAAGTCCGTTCTATTATCCGTGAGGTGAGTAAGCCATTTATTAATGAAGATCTTTTCAATGTAAGTATTCTCCAATCCGGAAAAAACATCATCTGGTGGTCTGATCGTTCCGGTTGGGGGCATTATTACCTCTATAACGGTGCTGGTGAACTGCAACATGCCATAAGCAGTGGCAATTGGACCGCCGGAAAAATCGTTGCGACAGACACCCTGAAGCGGTCGCTCTATTTTTATGGCTACGGTAAGGAAAAAGACCGGAATCCGTATTATGCTTTTTTATATAAGGCAGATTTTGGGGGCAAAAAGCAGGTGTTATTAAGCCCCGAAAATGCAACCCATTCGGTATTTATGTCTCCGGACCTTCAGTATTTTGTTGATAATTATTCCAGGATAGATTTAAAACCTAAAGCTGTGGTGAGGGACAATGAAGGCAAGAAAATGCTCGAGGTTTTGAATCCGGACCTAACCAAACTTTACGCTTACGGTTGGAAACCAGCTGAACCTTTTACCGTAAAGGCAAAGGACGGTGTAACGGATCTCTATGGTTTGATGTGGAAACCCTTTAATTTTGATCCGAACAAAAAGTATCCGGTCATCTCTCAGGTTTATCCCGGCCCTTTTACAGAAACGGTATGGACAGAGTTTACGCTGATAGATCGTTATAACAATACCGAACTGGCGCAGGATGGCTTTGTGGTGGTGGTAATGGGGCACCGTGGCGGTTCGCCTTATCGCAATGCAGCTTATTACAAGTATGGGTATGGGAATATCAGGGATTATGCGCTGGAGGATGATAAGTATGGTTTGGAGCAATTAGGCAAACGGTTTGCTTTTATGGATATGGACAAGATTGGTATCTATGGACATTCTGGCGGCGGTATGATGGCTGTAGCTGCATTGGGAACTTATCCTGATTTTTATAAAGCCGCAGTTGCATCTTCCGGTAATCACGACAACACCTTATACAACCGTACCTGGGGAGAAAGTTATCAGGGTTTTGATAAGCCATACGATTTAAATCAGAGCCTTGCAAAGAACATCAAAGGACCTTTGCTGCTTGTTGCAGCCGAGTCTGATGAAAATGTGAACCCGGC
Organism: Pedobacter sp. D749; assembly: GCF_019317285.1. Classification (NCBI taxonomy): domain Bacteria; kingdom Pseudomonadati; phylum Bacteroidota; class Sphingobacteriia; order Sphingobacteriales; family Sphingobacteriaceae; genus Pedobacter; species Pedobacter sp. D749. The sequence continues at coordinate 2,832,343 of NZ_CP079218.1, read as the reverse complement.
AGCGACGATGCGTATGGTTAATGCGTTGATCCTGGCAGATAAAGATTTTGAACTTCTGATGCTTCCGGGGCAGCACCATACGTATGATGACCCATATAAAGCTTATTATGAGAAAAGGACGAGACAATTTTTTTCAAAGTGCTTTTTTCATGCTTATTGAAAAAGATGAGGTTGTCTCAAAAGTAAAATCTTGCTTTAAGGTAAGGATAGGCAAATACGATTGAACCTCTAAAAACTTAAGAAGAAAAAGAAAAAAGGTATGGATCACAGTCAAGGCATACAACGATGAAATCAAATATAATTTTGGTATTAACAGATCACAAAACTTAAAAAATAATTGCGATAAATTATCAGTATCTCACCGTTTTTTGATAAGCAAGGTTTGCGAATCAAGGCTTTAGCATGAATGTGTTCAAATTTCTAATTCATCGCTGTGTTTGTTTACCTTGAAAAGTTTAAAGTAGGAACCATGCAACCATAATTTAATCGCTCTCGTCTTAAATGAAAGTTTTATGTTTTAAGGTAGCTGTTTAATTAACATTCCATTTGCCCTTAATATCCATATTTGATGAAAAAACGCATTAATACCACCTCATTTCTAATTTGTTTCCTATTTATCATTGGCTGTTACCAAGAAGGCAAAGCAAAGAAACAACCCTCATTTGATACAATTTCAGAGAACGTCTATTTTAAAAATGCTAAGGATAATATCACTCTTGCAGGAACGCTGTCACTCCCCGGTAAACGTGGGAGATTTCCTGCTGTTATTTTAATAAGCGGAAATGGCAAAAATAACAGGAATGAAGAATTTGGCAGCCATAAACCATTTTTAGATGTCTCAAATTACCTAACCAGAAATGGTTTTGCAGTATTTAGGTTTGATAAAAGAGGAGTAGGGGAGTCTGAAGGTGATTTTGATTCTGCAAATTCTTTTGACTTTGCAGAGGATGTACGTGCGGCTTTAAATTATCTTTTAACCAGAAAGGACATACAAAAAAATAATATAGGTTTAATAGGGCATAGCGAAGGTGGTTTAATAGCTTCCATCGTGGCATCAAGTTCACCGAACATTGCATTCATTGTGTCGTTAGCCGGTCCAAGCATCGCAGGCGATAAAATCTTGTTACATCAACAAAAGGCCCTTGCCAAAATGAGAGGACTTGATGACTCTAGTATAGAAATTTCTCAAAAAGCAAACCAAGGAGCATTTGAAATTGTAAAGAAATATACAAACGACCTGGTTTTAAAAAGTAAAATGGTGGAATATATCCAAGGTATTGCTCGCAATGACCCAGATAAACCAAAAAATATGACCTATGATGAATATGTAAATGCACAAGTAACAGGTATTTTAAAGCCCTGGATGGTCAATTTTTTAAGGTTCAAGCCCGAGGATTACATAAAACATATAAAATGCCCCGTTTTAGCTCTTAATGGCTCCAAAGACCTTCAGGTGTTAGCAAAAGAAAATCTACCTGAATGGGAAAGAATCTTGAAAGAATCTGGTAATACAAATGTAACCATCAAAGAACTTCCTAACTTAAACCACCTATTTCAAACATCTAACACTGGTTTGCCTAAGGAATATAAAGAAATAAATGAATCATTTTCGCCAATAGCCATGAAGGAAATGACGAGTTGGATGAAATACACATTAAATAGATAGCTACATTTTATTAGCTAATTTATAGCAGTTTGATTTACAAGAGTCTTATAGGTATCAAACTCACTTGTTAATTAGTAATACGCAAGTCCGCCTTAAAATCCGACCGTTTTTTGATTATACTTTTAGAAAGATTATTACACTAAAAAGGTGTTACTCAAAAATTAATTCTAAACTAAATGCATGGTATTAATCCGGTTTTGAAATTAATTTTGTTCATCTTTTTTTTCAATCTTGATATATTTTGTTCGGCTAACCCCCTTGACGCTTACACCAACTAATAAAATCATAAGTAAAAAAGAGCCTGCTAACGATATTTTTTCGCCTGTATAGTATGAATTAGGGTGAAACACAAACTCAATATTATGATTGCCAGCAGGAATTTGTGCTGCTCTCAAGATATAATTTGCCCTAAAATACGGCTTTTCAACCCCGTCAATTAACATTTTCCATCCTTTGGCGTAATATATTTCAGAAAATATTGCAATGTTTGCGGATGTGGAAGAACTTTGATAAACCAGATGATCTGGTGAATAACTTACCAATTTTATAATGCCTTTACTTAGAGTCGGCAACCAGGATTTTAGGCTAATTTGGTGTTTAAATTCCTCGTGAACGATAGCTTCATTCTTTGGTGAGAAGTTTTTTATGGCAGCCATTTCCTGATCAGCATTTTTAACATATTTAACGTTGCTCACAAACCATGCATGACCACAAGCTGATGGGTTCAATTCGCTTTTAAGTAGTGGGGATTTGTCTACGGCAGTGATGATATATTTCGTATTTAGCATTCCAAGTATGTTTAAGTTGATCGTTTCACTAAAATTAACTGCAATTAATTCCTCAAATCTTTTCAATCTTACTGCAGAATACCCACCGATTGATTTGTGAAAGTAAGGTGTATTGCTATCACTCAAGATATTTTGCGTTAAATCAATCACTTTGTAGTTTGGATCGCTGTCTAGTCTAATCTGTTTATCAACCTCCCGAAGTTGAGGTAACTCTACGTCTACTTGCGCGGTAAAATTTTCATCACTTAAGTATCTTTTATCAACACTCCATAAATCAATTAATACAACGAATAACATAGCAACTGAAAATGATGTAACAGCTAACTTATTTTTGAGGTATGCCCATAATAATCCGAATCCTATTAAAATAAATATTAATGACCTAAAGGCATCAGACTGTGCAGCTGCTTTTCTATCAGCAATAAGAGCATTTCCAATAGATTGAGCTATATCATTATCAACACCATATGCTTGCTTTATCTGAGCTATAAAATTGATATGATCGTTGGTTTTGAAAGATAAAATTAAATCAGGTATGACTAAGATCAATAAACATAAACTGCCAGTTACAGCTAATGCTATCTTAGACTTTCTAAGTAGAATCAGCTTGTCAAAATTAATTGTAACTTCGTTAATAGCCAGTAATGCTAACATTATAAAGCATAAGGATCCCAAAGCAAGAATTGACTCAACCGCTCGAAATTTGTTATATAATGGAAAATAATCAAAGAAAAGGTCCGAAAGAAAAGGCCAGTTTCTGCCAAATGATAGCAGCATGGTCAAAATGATGACTGCCAAGAGCCACCATTTCATACGGCCTTGCACAATCAATAATCCGAGTGTAAATAAAAAACATATTGAAGCACCAAAATAAAATGGCCCCTCCGTGAAAGGTTTGTCACCCCAATACAGCGATAAACTACCTGAAATATTCGCAGCTTGATCTTTTGCAGCTCCTAAACCAATTAAAGTTCTTGCAACATTTGATTCAGGATTTGCATGCCCTCTTGAACTTCCCCCGTATGCATTGGGAATTAAGAAAGTGAGGCATTCCTTTACCCCTTGGCTCCATTGATATGCGTAGTCTTTTGGTAATCCGGTATTTGGTTCTGTATTCTGTTGTGTAAGATTTGACTTACCACGAATGGTTTCTTTACCATAGTCATAGGTACTCCACAGTGAAGAGGCGTTTACCGTAACCGCTAATAAAGTTGCGAATGCTGCACATCCAATTGATTTGAAGAAGTCCTTCGTGTATTTGGTCTTAAATGCGTGATATGCTTCCAAAATAACAAACATCAAAAGGGCAAGCATTAGGTAATAGGTCATTTGGAGATGGTTCGCCCTAATCTCCAGTGCAATAAACAAAGCAGCTAATGCAGTACCTAATAAGTACTCTTTTCGGAAGATCAAAATAATACCCGCGATTACGGGACCAAAAAAAGCGATAGCAAATACCTGATTAGCATGCCCGGCGGCCAGCAGAATGATATTGTACGATGAAAAAGTAAAGGCCAGTGCACCAAGGCCTGCTAACCATGGCTTAAGCTTAAGCACTGAAAAAAGCAGATAGGTTCCAAACATTAAAAGCAAAACAGTTCCTGTTGGTTTTGGAAAAGTATAGTTGATGGCATTTACAATCCATGTGGTTACATTATTAGGATATGGCGCCCAAATTTGAAATGTTGGCATTCCTGCATGTATTTGATTTGTCCACAGGATAGTTTCACCTTTCTTCTTATACTCGTTGATTTCGGTCTGGGTAGACTGTGCTCTTGTCACGTCGTTCTGTCCGAGTGATTTACCTAAAAACGATGGATTGAAATAAACAAAACATATAGCTATAAACAGGGTTCCGATTAAAAAGTGTGTACGATTTTGCCTAAACCAATCCTTCATTTTTCTTTTTTTCATAAATATAGTAAAGATCAAGATTTTTCATTTACGTAATTAAAAAATTAACAACAGTTGCCCACAGTTTTATCACTTCCCTCAATAGCTGATAATAAGCAACGCTTGGAAACATTAAGGTCAAATCCGTTATACGGCTTCTAAGAATTTATTTTTTAATTAATGATTATCATAAACTCATTTCACTAATCAAATCAATATTCGGGTTTTTGATTAGAGTTTTTGATCATTTAAAGGAGTATTTCTTTAGGTAACTGAAAAATTCTAAAATTTTAGAAGTTAAAATTTCACCTTTCTCAACATAGTCTTAATTCCGCGTTTGTAAAAAAACAAAGTCCCGTTTGCCCGCTAATTTCAATAACTCCATTCCGGCTAGCCATAATTTTCGTATCTTAGCATAACCAAAAGGGGTAATCACCCAGTTTAATCCATCTGATTAAAAATCTCCCAAAAAAAATATCCAAATTCCACCTTCACGCCACATTTACCCCACGTTTAAGCCGCCTTCCGGCCAGGTTAGCGTATGGCTTGCTTGCACACTACTTCACCCTTACTTCGGTTGAGTTGTAGCCTTGTTGTAGATCAGGTAGGTCAAAGATTTACCTTGCTTCGGATTGGCGGGTAAACAATAACTCAATAAGAGGTAAGGAGAGAGTTGCCGTAAGGTATTGTTGGTGTACAGCTGTGTCGGAGCAGGCCGGGTAAAAAAGGCAATAAACGGCTGTTCGGGATTTTAGCATAATTGATTAGGTGAAAAAGTTTCTCCTTATTTGCCGTCTGTATGTTTTTAATCAATTTCCTTTGGCACTAAATTTTAAATCTCTACCCGGATCGCCATTAAGCCAAAAACATCTTTCAAGTCTTCCAGGTGCAAAACCTCCACATTTTCACGCAAGATCCCTTCTTCGTGTAATACGCTTATGAGATGCAAATACTCCGTTTTAATGTCATCATCCTGATATACAATAGCAATTTTACCGGGTTGATTCAACCTTTCGGTTTTTCCTTTAATGCATATCTTATCGATTCGCTTTTTAATTATTTCATAATTGATGTTATCTGCTCCTTCCACATCAAACCGCTTTTCATCATTACGGAAAGTAATGGTAATGGGTGTGCCGGGTGCAAAGATGAGTTGTGTAGTGGTTAGCGCAGAGGGGGATAGCAGTGACATTTGATTGGTATACTTTGCAATCAATGCCATATAACGAAGCTGCAAAGCCCGATATGCCCGGATTTTACCGCCATCTAAATTTAACCTCGGTGTAATGGATTGACCGATGTAAATATCACTTTCTACTCCGTCAGTTCTAAATGTTTTAATGTAGCCAGGATGTAGCTGCTGCAAATCCCCGATCATCCCTGCCATAAATCCCGTTATATCCTCATTTAACTGCCCGATTTTTTGCTCTAAAATGTTACGGTTAACATGGCTTTTGCCATTTCCATTATCAACCTGTTCCAGATAAGCGTTAGCATAAGCCAGATAATCCGGCTCTTCTTCTGCCAGGGGCATTAAGAGTGGTTTCAAATAAAGGCGTAGAAAGGTTAAAATAGCTATTTCGTCCTTTAAGGTAACCGCATGCTGGTATTTGGATTTGAATTTAACACATGATGTTTTAATCTTTTCGGCAGGATACCCGGCAATGATCAGCTTGTTTGATATGCTTATGGATTCATCCAGCATGTTATGAATGTCCTTCAATAGTGCCTCATTACGTTTTAGTGTAGAATCTTTGATGTCAATTGCGCCATAAATAGCATAAACGTCATCAAATGTGATAGATTCTATGGCGGCTCCGGCTTCCATGTTCTGCTCTTTTTGCAGGTAATTCCAGGCCGCAAGATGGAATTTCCACAGGACGGCCGGTTGCAGAACAGTGAAGTGTTGCCGCACAACATCATTGATCTGATCTGAAAAGTGATCGGCACTATTTTTTGTTAACTGGCTGAGTAAGGGCAATGCTACGGCTATTTTCGCCAGGATGTTTTCAAAGAATAATACCTCTTTGAAAGCATATATTTCCAAAATGCCAACAACCTTTTGTTTGAAAAGTAGCGGCAGACAAGCATATACTTTAACTTTTTTTGATTCCAAAAGATCATGAATCGGAATTTCAAAATTGTTTCCAGCATTATTGGCTGAAGAAAAGTAATACGTAACCGGATTTTCCTGGTAGCCCCTGAAGAGTGATTGAAGCATTATTTCGTCTTCAAATTGTTCGGCTAAATCCATCATGAAACTGTGTATTTTCGGGTTGATATCCACAATTGTCTCATTGTTTAATCTGGTCAAAGGTTTTAAACTAAAATGGACAGCATTGTTGCCGGATAGGACACTTAAACTTTTAATCACCTGCTGGTAGATGTGATCTTCGTTTTCATGGTTTACAAGTTCGTTTCTGATTTGATCAATTGCGAAGGTATCAGTAATGTTTTCCAGCGTAATTACGGCAAAACCGGATAGTTTAAAAAAGTGCAATGGTAAAATCTTTTCCAGTATTGTTAATGGGTCTATGCGGGCAGGGCCGGCATTGATGATACTATCCATCGTGACATCAGGCAACTCACCTGTAACCACCACCTCTATGAATCTGGTATCTATATTTACCTTGTAATATTCTTCCAGCCCGGTTTCAGGGTTAGTATAGGTATAATGTCCTGGTTCCAGTATCTGAAAGGAAAAGTGATAACATTGGCTTAAAATCAGGCGGTAGATATAATTCTTATATTCATTTAACAAATTTACTTCCGGATCTGTACCGCCAACGCTTTTTGCTTTTGCCATACCATTTTTAAAAAGATCATTAAATGCGTCTGTACAATAATGTATTTTCCCCGGCAATGGCGAGGCTATTGCCAAAAAACAATTACGTTCATCTGCAAGTAACGGGTTCAGTGCCAGGTAAATTAAATCAAATAAGGATTGGTCGTCAGTGCCGGGAAGCAAGGGCGAATTGTCCTTGTTACCAGTTAAATATGGTTGCAGCGTTTCAATCAGCTCATCTATCATTCTCATTCTAATCGGTGAAGAGCGGTTTAATTTTTTCAGGTAGTTTTCGAGTGGCCTGAATGAAAAATCGCTCTTTATCAAACGATCAATCGTTGGATTGGAATGAAATGAAAACGTATGGGTGCGCATAATTTAGTGAATTAAGATATAACTAAGGCATCAGCATAAACAGTGATTGCTGTAATTTATACTATGATGTTTAAAGGTCCTTTTTTGCGCGTATAATCAATCGCAGGTTGGGATCATTCGTTAGAAAACTCCAAATCCAGTTGTATGCCAGTTTTGCCTTGTTCCTGAACCCTGCTATAGGTATGATGTGTACGAACAGCCAGGTTAGCCAGGCGAAGTAGCCCTTAAAAGAACCAAATGGAAGGTCTACAACGGCATGATATTTAGTGATAATAGCCATACTTCCTTTGTTTACATAGGTGAAAGGCTTCATCCTTTTATTATCTGTCAAATTCACCAGGTTAGCTGCAAGTAACTCACCCTGCTGTATGGCCACCTGTGCCAGTTGCGGATGACCTTCAGGATAATGTTTGTCTGTAGTTTGACAGCAGATGTCACCAATGGCGAAAATGCTATCAATCCCTGAAATGCTGTTATATTCATCAACCTTTAATCTTCCTCCCCGACCCCTGGATTCATCAGGCAAACCGTTCACATTGGCTGCGACAACTCCCGATGCCCAGATAAGGGAACAGGTACTGATCTTTTCCCCGTTGGAAAGGATCACCTCGTCATTCATATAATCCTGAACAGCCACCCCCAATTTGATTTGAATCCCTAATTTAAACAATTGTTTATAAGATTCCTGTTGTGCCTTTTTGCTCATGGGGCCTAACAGTTTATCTCCTGAACCTACCAGGTAGATGTTTCCTGCAGCTTCACCCAGTTCAGGATAATCTTTGCGAAAAATACTTTTGCTCATTTCGCCTGCCATGCCGGCCAATTCAACACCGGTTGGCCCGCCTCCTGCAATAACAAGGTTAAGCAGCTTGGTCCGTTCTTGCGGGTTGGTTGTTTTAACGGCTTTTTCCATATTCATTAACAAATGATTGCGCAGATACAGCGCATCTTCAATTGTTTTGATTGGCAAAGCTTTCGTTTTCAAGGTTTCCAGGCCGTAGAAATTGGTTTCGGTACCCATGGCCAACACTAAAAAGTCATAGTTGAGCCTCCCGCTATCGGTGATGATTTGTTTTTCCTCATCATCAACACTTAGCAATGTTCCATTATAGAAGCGCACATTTTGTTTTCCCTGAAACATTTTTCGAAAAGGGTAGGTGATGTTGGATGGCTCAATAAATGCGGTGGCTACCTGGTACAGGAGCGGCGGAAAAAAATGATAATTATTCTTATCTACTAATACTACTTCAATCCCTTTTTTACCAGCCAGTCCTTTTATCAGATTAATTCCGGCGAATCCGCCGCCTACAACTATAATTCTCGTCATCATTTTCATTTTATGGTTAGCTTATGGGGAGTTTAGTAAACCTGTTGAGCTCATATGCCACATGCTCATTGTAGAAATCTGATATGAAAAGTTGTCTATGCCTTTCTACAGAATTGGCCAGATCATTCGATACCTTATTTGCCATTTGAAACAGGTACGCAAATGCGATAAACCTAATATCACCATTGCATCTTTTTAAGATATGCTCAGTCTTTTCAAACTTATGATTAAGGGAATTTGCAAGGCAATGCTTTACCTGCACCAACGGATACGAAGCAGGAGCCTTAAGGTAAGCGGCTATTAGCCGCCCTTTATGGTAATGAGTCCTATTAAACTCCACTAATGTTATCCAAAAGGCTTCCATACCATTCATATTATTGCGCCTCTCTTTAATATCTTTTGATAAATTTTTGGCTAAACCATCAAAACTCTGCACAAGGCAAAAGGCGATCAGATTATTCAAATTGTCAAAATGATCAATAATTGTGTTTACACTAACTTTTGTAATAGCCGAGATGAGTTTACAAGACACCTGTTCAATACTGTATTGGCTAATTACCCTAATTGCGTTTTCGGCTATTTGAACACGATATTCCGTTTTCCTAAATATTTCCATCGGGTTAGCTATGATGAATAAAACTTATTTACTATTAATTTTACCTGTTGCATATTCATATGCAGCTTTTTTCACTTGAAAATCCGAATAAGCGGTATTTAATGTTAATGCAGCCTGTTGATAAAATGCCTGGGCATCCAAAACATCAGTTGCTGTACTTAATCCTGCTTTATAGTTATCCTGATTTACTTTCAGATTTTCTGTGGCCTGTAACAAGTTCTCTTTGGCGTAGCGGATCTGCGTCAGTTCATCTTTCATATCGTACCAGTATTTCAGAATACCTACCTGCAGCTGATCGCTTCCATCTCTTAAATTGTTTTGAGCAATTTGTTCGCTAATCTTTCTCTGTTTTACCTTTTGTTTCGCATGCCCCCATAAACCGTCTGAAATAGGAATGCTCAGGGTAGCCAGGGCTGCCGGTACAAAAGTACTGCCTATTGTCTTATTAAATGAGCCTGCCTGCGAAGCACTCAGCCCGACAGATAAACTCGGCAAATAATCTGCTTTACTTAATTTGGTTTGCAGACCTTCAGCCTGCACCTGTTTGAGCAGTAACTGGTAATTGGCTATGCCAGAAAGTGTGGTGTCCGCTGTTCCACCAGGAAGCAATGGTTCATTTACCTTGTCCAGCGTATCTTGCATCACCATCAATGAATCATATTGCATGCCAGTGTATATTGAAAAATCAAACAAGGCCAGTCGCCGCCCGTTTTGCAATTTGCTCCGGTTAACAATTAGCTGACTGAGTTGAACTTTTACTTTCAGCAGGTCATTGCGGGCAATCATTCCTGAAGCCAGCATATCCTTTTGCATTTTCAGCACATTATTCAGCAGCAATTCATTAGCCGCCAGCGTTTTTTCCTGCTCCTGCAAGTTTACCAGGTTCCAGTATTTTTGCGTAGTGAGCAGTAATACCGAATCAACAGATTGCCGGGCCATTATTTTACTGGTTTCTTGCTGTAAAGCAGCTAGCCGATAACCGGTTTCAATTTTACCGCCTGCGTAAATGGGCTGGGTGGCTGTTACACCTACCAGGTAGAAATTGTTGATGCCTTTGTTCAATATGCCCGGAATAGCCGGTACCAAATCTTTGAAGCCATACAAGCCCAGGCCAGTACCGCTAACAGATGGGAGATAGGAAGATTTGGCTGCAACTAGTCCGAAGTCTGCCGAGCTTACTTTAAGCTGCCCGTTTTTGATCGCGGTACTGTATGCTAAAGCGGCTTGCCTGCTTTGCTCAAGTGACACAATATGCTGAGCGGTGGCGGTATATGCCAAACCCAGATATATGATGGATAAAAAGAGGAATTTCATAATAATCAATTTTAAGGATTACGCGGTTTGGTGATTTGTTTCTTCTACCTTTTCATCTTCTTTGCGGAAGAACAGCCAGTAAAGCGTTGGTAAAACAAAAAGGGTTAATACCATGGAAACCATTAGCCCAAAGCAGATCACAGTGCCTAATGGTCCCCATAAAGAGGAGCGGCTGATGATCATAGGTGTAACACCAACTGCTGCGGCCGTAGAAGTTAGGAATATGGGCCGCATACGGCGTTCGGCTGATAAAATACCGGCCTGCAACACCGTTTTTCCTTCATGAATCCTGAGTTCTTCGGCATGATCGATCAGGATAATACCATTACGCACCACAATACCGCATAAGGCCAATAGTCCTAGAAAAGAGGTAAAACCGAATGGATAGCCAGTTACCAATAATCCGAATGATGCGCCAAGCAGACTGAGTGGCATAGTGGTAATACTGAGCACTGCGTGCTTAAGGTGCTTGAAATGCCAGAGCAAAATCAAAAAGATCAGAATGACGCTCATGAGTAAGGAAATTCCCATAGGGCCCATGTTTTCACTTTGCAGTTCCAGTTCACCGCCATAGGAGATTTCAATATCCTGCGGCAATTTAATTTTGGTGATATCTGGCTGTAATTCCGTCAGCACGTTATTGGCAACAGCATCCGGAACAATGTCCATCCGTACAGTTAGTGTGCGGATGCTGTTCCGCCTCACCACCTGTCCGTCATTCCATTCCGGCGCAATATCGGCCACCTGTCTAAGCGGTACCACTGTTTTTGTTTGCTGGGAAGGTATATTGAGATCCAGCAGGTTGGATACATTCATTCTGGATGTTTTGGGTGTTTTAATTTTCACATCAATCTGATAGTTACCTTCCCAAAGTCGCGTAGCATCAACACCCTCGGTGTGCATGGCCACGGTGTTGGCCACATCGCTCTTAGTTAAACCAAGGCGCGCCAGTTCCTGGCTTTTCACATTGAGTTTTATCCCTTCCTCCATTTGGTCATAGTCCGTCCTGGTCCAGATCACTTTTTTATGCCTATTACCTATGGCAATCACCTTTTTACCTACCGCTTTAAGATCGTCAATATTGTTGCCTGATATACGAACTTCAATCGGCGCAGATGAACTAACCATGTTCAGTTGTTTCATCCTTACATAAGCAGATGGGAACACATTGCTGTATTTTTGCTGATAATCCTTGATCACTTCTTCCGTGGCGCCTTCAGATGCTGTATTGACCAATATTTGCGCATAATTTTTAGCGGCGAGGTTAGGGGCGTAAACCATGTGAAAACGTGGTGAACTGTTACCAATAAAACTGGTATAATTTACCACCCGTTTATCCTGATGCATGATACGTTCCATGTTTTTAACCACACTATCCGTTTGGTTAAGGCTGTAACCACTGGGCAGGTAAATCTCCACAGCAAATTGATTACGTTCTACTTTAGGGAATAATTGCTGGGGGAGTATGCCCATGATGATGACACCGAATACAACGGACAGCACGCCGAAGAGTATGGTAAGTTTGTAATGTTTAACTGAATTGCCGATATGTTTATTAAAAAACAGTTGTAGCCTGTCCAGCATTGATTTATGGTCTTGCTTTTTATTTTCGTTATGCAACCCCTTTTTAATGAAAAGCGTATTAAAAAATGGCACCAATAACATTGATATCACCAGGGATAAGGTTAAGGCAATAATGATGGTAACCGGGAAGACACTGATAAAGTCTTTTGCGGTTCCCGTCATAAAAAACATCAGCGGGAAGAATGTGGCTGAAATGGCAAGCGTAGCTGTAAATACCGAAGGGAAAAGTTCCTCCGCACTGCTTTTGGCTGCATCCCAGAAAGACATCCCATGATCCAGCTTTTCTACATGGTTATCTATAACTACAATTGGATCATCAACAACGATTCCCAGTACCACAATAAGCGCTGCCAGTGTTACCGTATCCAGTTCTATCCCCGCCAGGTACATAATGCCCAGTGTTGCCGCAATCGTAATTGGAATGGTTGCCGCTGCTACAGCTGCTACCCGCAACGGTAATAACAATAAAGCTACAACCACGACACCAATTAAGGCAAAAGCGAACTCCTTCATAAAGTGGGCAATGGATTCATCAACCACTTCCGGCTGATTGGCTAGTTTAACCAGTTTAATATCCGGCGGCAAATGTGCACTCACTTTTGCCAGCCGCTCTTCCAGTTCCTTGCCAAAATGTACGATATTTTTACCGGTCACCATTTCCAGCGAAATAATGATGCTTTTGGTGCCATTCGATGTTACATAGCTGTCAGGGTCACCATATTCCCGCCTGATGGTGGCTACATCACGGAGCCGTATGGAATTACCTTTATCATCACGCTTGATAATCTGCCCGGCAAGGTCTGACTCCGTTTTATAAAAACTGGTCAGATGTATTGGTCGATCGATTATTTTTCCATCTTCGGTGCCCGCAGCACTAATGGCACCCTCATTTTGCAATACTTCCTTAATGTTACCAGCCGTAACTCCATTTTGAAGCAGTTTATTGTTATCAACATAAATACCGATTTGCTCGTTCAGGTTACCCGTGTGTGATATTTTGGCCACGTCTTTAACCCGGCGTAATTCAGCTTCAATGTCTTCTACATTTCGCAGTAGTTCTTTATAAGGCCGGGTGGGTGATTCTACCGCCAGCAGTAAAGCGGAGGTAGAACCAAAATCGCTGTTCACATAAAAACCTTTCACCTCTTTCGGTAACTGCCCCTGTAAAAGGAGCATGCCATTCTTAATCTTATTCCAAAAAGCTTTGGCCTCAGCACCGCTCACTTTATCAGATACTTCAACAAAAATATACATTACGCCATCGCGTGAATAAGAGTAGGTTTTGGTTTTATTCACCTCATTATTACTAAAAAGGTATTCCTCAACTTTTTTGGTCATTTGTTCTTCTACCTGGTTGGATGATGCGCCCGGGTAAAGGCCAACAATTACGCCCTGCCTGATCGTAAAATCGGGAAATTCATTGCGTGGCATATTGAACAGGGCAAGGATACCCAGTAAAAATAGTACAGCAGCTAGGGTAAGGGGCAGCACATGGTAGCGCATGGCCCACTCAATCATGTTTTCTTTCTTTTTCATGGGGGGCTGATTTATTGGATGATTTTAACGGGAGACTGATCTGCCAGCTTTTGGTAACCGGAAGTAATCAGTTCTTCATTACCAGTTAAACCACTGGTAATTGCCAATCCATTATTATAGAGTAAACCGGTTTTAACCTCTTTCCGTTGCGCTTTATGTTGCGGGTTAACGGTATATACATAATTACGGCCTTGCTCATCTACTTGTACGGCCTGGGCAGGAATGATCAATTGCTGTTCAACTGTTTTAGCAGACAATGATTTAGTTTGAGAAGGGCGGAATACCACCTTGCAGAGCATGCCCGGTTTTAAATTCTGACTGGAATTGGCCAGTTTTACTTTGACCGTGTAGTTTGCACTACTATTGAGGGCCATGACACCTACTTCTGCAATATGACCCTCTACCGGAGTATTACCCATGGCCTCTATGGTGACAGATGCATGATCACCCTGATGATATAGGTTGATTTCATTTTCAGGAACAGCTACTAAAACATTTACCGAACGTGTATCCAGTAACTGCAACACAGGTAATCCGGGACTAGCAATAGCACCTGCTTCTGTTTTTTTGTCGCCCGCATACCCGCTTTGAGGAGCGTATAGCCTGGTGTGCGCAATATTTTGATAAGTTGCCTTTGCAGCAGATGCCGCCTGGTCTAGATTTGATTTGGCCTCCAGCATTTTAATTTCTGCTATGCTGCCTTTCTTAAATACAGAAAGAATACGGTTATAGTTTTCTTCAGCCAGTTTAACCTGGGCTAATTGTGCATTATATTGATTACGGTAAGTAGTTTCATCTACGGTGGCCACTAACTGGCCTTTTTTTATATAATCTCCGGCTTGTACCGGGAATGAATTAATGGTGCCGGAAACCTGGAAACTCAAATCGATCATTTTGTCGGCCTGCAAAGTTCCGCTATAAATTATCTGATCGGAGGATCCTCCCTGTTGCTTGCTTAAATTAATCGTTTTAACATTGATCGTGTCAGGCATTTTGCCAGACTCTTTGTGCTCGGAACATCCAGTGAAAAGTAGCGCTACGGTAGCGGCTGTAAAAATTGATGAGATAGGTTTCATATTTTAATCATTTGAACAGTTTATGTGTTTTTGTCTATTTTTAATCAAAAAAAATTATTTCAATCCTTTGCAAAAAATTTGTGAAATCCAGGACAGTTTGGCTTCCATATCGGGAAACCGGTTAAACAAGATGATTTCATGCTCAAAGCTTTTGAATGCGGTTACAATTGTTTCAGCAAGAAAATAACTATCAGCCTCGCTGAGTTCCGCAATTTCTTTTTTCTCAACTGCCCATCTGATCAACTTGTAAAGTACACTGCCTTCTTTCTCAAGTAAAACCCTGGTTTTAGCGGCGGCAAGCTCGGGTTGTTGCTTTAAATCTTCTAATACCAGATGATATCTTTTAGTAAGCAATTTGAGTTCCTGTAATTTCTTGGTGTAAAATTTTTCCAAATTAGTAGACATTGAGGCATTGGGATCAATAACCGCCTGGCAGGCATCAAATATCTGAAGGCATAATTTTTCTACTACTGCATCAAAAACTTCTGTTTTATTACCGAAATAATAATACAAAGTAGTGCGTCCTTTTTTACCTGCTTTGGAAATATCCTGCATTGATACCCGGGTAAAGCCATAGCTTTCAAAAACCGCTATGGCGGCAGCGATAATTTCGTCTCTGATTTGGTCTTCTTTGGATAACTTCATTTTAGACAAAAGTACATAAAATGTTCAATTGGCAAAATAAAAGTTAAATATTTTGAGCATACAAAAAAAATATTGTTTTAGATGTAATGTGTTGTCATGGTGTATGGGTTTAAAAATCAATGAATTGAATATTTACTCAATGCTGCCCTAATTGTATATATATGACCAGGATAAGGATTGAAACTTTGAAGTAATGAAAAATATAGATTATTTCTATTCAAATGATGTACAATATAAGCGTCATAAAAATTCATCAAATGGCTTAATTACTTACCAAAATAGGCATATGATAGGTCAGCGCTTTCAGTTAACATTTTGAAAATGATTAATATCTTTGTGAGAAAACCAAATTCCTTAAAATTTACCATTGCTAGATATGAATAAAGAGAAAAAATCAATAGATATAGTACCCGTGTCAGATTTTGATTTAAAATCTTCCATTGAAATGCTCATTAAAATCACGGCTGGCAATGATCACCGCCTAAGTGACATGGCGGATAATAAAGCACAAATTCTGATTACGGTTAACTCTATTATTCTATCAGCGATTGTTAGTCTTGGGATTGGACGTTTAAAGGATACCCTTCATTTGATCATTCCATCGCTCATTCTACTAGCCACCAGCCTTATTACCTTGATTCTCGCTATTCTGGCAACCAGACCTTCACTTCCAAATGGCAAATTCACGGCAAAAGATTTATCAACTAAAAAAGTAAACCTTCTTTTTTTTGGAAATTTCTACAGAATGAAGATGAATGATTATGCTGCAGGAATGACTCATGTATTGTGCGATAATGACTTTTTATACCAAAGCCTTATTAAAGATGAATATGTACAAGGAGTGGTTCTCGGCAGAAAATACAGGTTATTAAGGGCAGCTTATAATGTATTTATGTTTGGGTTGATTATTGTCTTTTTAGCTTTTCTTCAATCAATGATATGGCACGATACTTTGTTTGGCTAACCAAATACTCCATATCATACTAAGCACATCATAAAGATTTTTCCCGTTCGATCACATATTTCCCGGAAACGAGTTTAAACGTGGTGAAGTGGTTTTTTTGCAGCAATTTATCAACATTTAGGTCTTTTTCAGTCAGTAACTTCTTGTTCACATATACCTTCGAGCCCGAGGGCAATCTTACAATGGCTGTTGTACCCTTCGGAACAATAACATTCATCCGAAAGCCATCGGCATTATTTTGAAATGAGGTACTGATCAGGCCTTTAATTGTTGGTACGGTAAGGGTTGCTGAGGTAAAAGTGGCGGGTTGGGGCGCTATCAAAAAAGTTTTATAACCGGCATCAAGTGGTTTAACGCCAAACAAATATTGCGCAATAACGATTTGAGCCCCTCCGCTCCAGGCATGGTTGGTTGTACCACCTCCAAATCCATTTTCGCCAATGCCCCAACCTTCAAACAAGGTGCTATAGTTAGGATTGTTAACCATTTCTGCAAAGCGTTTTTTGGTTCTGTCCATGGCATATTTTCCCTCGCCCATCACAAAAAGCGCCTCCATTACATATTTTTCCATATAAGGGCTAGCATGTAATTCTGTTTTCAACGATGATAAAATATCGGCATATTTTGACGAATCGGCTATACCCGCGATAACCGCTAAGGCTTGCACCCGGTCATCTGTTTTTTCATTGTACAAAGGATGGCGGTAGGCGTGCCCATCCCAGCATTTATTGTATCCGGCCTTCACAAGGGCCATAACCTGCCGGTAATCTGCGGCATCTTGATCATACCCAAGCGCATCGGCCATTTTGGAGGCACCGTCTAAAGCAAGGTAATGCCATCCGGCCATAATCAGCCTCAGGTCTTTGTTATCGCCCCAGTCTCCCCAAAGCCAACCGCCTTTACGTAACACGGTAAGGCCGGTTTCGTCCGTTTTCCATAAATCCAGGTACTTTTTTACAGCGGGGTAAACGTCTGCTATAAGCTTGCGGTCGCCAGTGTTCATATAGTAATTCCAAAAGCCGTATTCGCCAATACTGGTAAGCATCTGGTCGGGCAGTTCCTGATTAAAATTACCGGGAATTGGCGCAAATAACTCTCCTCCGGGGCGCTGCCATGCCGCCAGCTCACGTATCGCTTTGCGCATCAATGCATGTGTAGAGGTTGAATAGGTATAAAAACTTTCGCCCATCAACAAAACAGCATCGCCCCACCATTGGGCACGTTCCCTGTCGGGGCAATCAAAATAATTATCGCGCATGTTAAGGTATAAAGTTCGCTTAGCCTTTTTCCAAAACAGGTTATAAAACTCATCGCTGCATGCAAAAGCACCCTCAGGCACTGCATTATAGCCGGTTTCGCGATATTTAACTGATGTTACCTTAACGCCTTTCGGAACAATGAGCAGGATCTTCTCGCCGTTTAACCATCCGTACGATTCATATTCCTGAAAACCTTTGGCAGTGATATACTCCGCCCTGATATTGTTTGTTCCCCCGGCTACACTATGGTCGGTATTAATGTTAATTAAATGCCCTCCTTTATCATCTAGAACCGAGATTATCGGTGTCATTTGCATATTGTAGGGCAAAGCGCCTACAATTGTATCTGCGCTGGCCCCCTTATGGCGTTCAAATTTAATTTCCTTTATACCAAAGTCTTTCCATTGGGGTATAGGTCGGTCAACCAGTTTATTCCAGGGTGCATCGCCAGGGAGGCCAATTTTTTCTGCAGCGCTAAAGCCCTGCAATGCATTTAACGGTGCCGTTTGCCAGCCTGCAATATCTTTGCGGGCATCAAAACGGATATTTGATTCCGCAAGGCGGAAATTGGGTAAAGGGGCATCTGTGTCTCCGTAAGCAGGATGAATGCTGCACAGCCATTTATCGTCACTGTTCAATTCTGCCTGCTTTGCCTTCATACTAAAATAAAAACCGGCACGCCCGCTGCCTACGTGCGAAAAGCCATCTTTACCGAAGTAACAAAGTAGCACAGCAATTTGGTTCTTGCCTTTTTTTAGGTAGGGCCCAAGGTTTACTTTATCGCAATAGGTATCTTTAGGATTAGGCCCGCGTTTTAGCCCACCTTCAAATACCACAAGTTTGCCGTTTATCCAAAGCCAGTATTTGGTATCGGCAGCAATGGTAGTTAAGGCCTGTAGCGGTTTGTTTTTTATCATGATATCCCGGCGAAACGCTATCCAGGTATTGGGTTTGTTTACCCTCTGCTGTGCTGTAGAAATCCAATAACCTGGCATTTTTTTCTCCTGGGCGAATGCCGGTTGGCGTACCATGAACAATAGAAAAGCAATAAATAAATAATGGCTATAAATCCTGTTTATCAGTTTCTTTGATGGCGATTTTAGCTTATTTTTCTTCATATCATGATTTGGTAATTCTACAGACAAAAACCCGCCGTTCATTTGATTAGCGGCATGGCATAAAGAATTATTTTATTTACTATTTAAAAACAATAAATATAAGGAGTATAATGGGAATGCCTGTTAATATTTAATAGCCTTCATGCTGTGTCAACTTTGGATTATGGCTCATTTCTATATTCTGGGTTGGAGACAACAACCTGAAGCTTTGGATGTTGTAGGATGCAGCGAGCGGAACAACTCCGGCTCGATAATAATAGGCTGAATTTTAGCTTTTATTTTTAAAGCCCTGACATAGAATCGCTATACCCGAATTGAAACCGCCTCTGCCCAGCAAAGTTCGGGAACGTCAGAATTGTGGTTTGCCGGTAAGGCATAAATGAAATAAAGGATTGCCAAAAAAAATGGGGTGGTTAGTCTTCTAGTAATACCCTTAGTGAGTAATGTAGGAGCAGGCCGGGTAAAAGGGAACAATAAACGGCTGTTTAGGATTTTAGCATAGTGAAATGCTTTTTAATAAAAAGAGGTTGTATCATAAATATAGATTTGTCATCCTGAGGGATAATTTTTTGTGTAAAAATCAATATTAGTGACGTAGAATTGTCTTCTCTTGTCCTACGGCGCGGTCTTGCCTCGGCTCGCCGCCGCCGAATGGCTCTTTCTTTTTGGTGTCAAAAAGAAACAAAAAACACCGGCTGAAAATTTTTCTTTTAAAGCCAGTTGTTCGGCCAGAATAGTGCAGCCCGAAAAATTTGTTAGGCCGGATTTATGTAGAACGGGGATACTGTGCTATGGCCTAGCTGGGTGGAAATGCTAAAGTAGTTAAAATATTGATTATTAATTATTTGTGAAATAACGTCAATGGTAGGGTTAATTATTTCATAAAATCAATATAAAAGACAGATCTTTTTGGCAAAATGTTAGGCTGCGCGAGATCGTCATTCCCATTCCGATAGCTAGCTATCGGGTTGATTGGGAACCACGGAGTGCTCATGAATGCCTTTGAAATAAGGGAAACTTATGAATAATCGTAATGCAAGCGCTTTAAGATTCCTGCCTGCGCGGGATCCGATAGCTCTTTTTATTTAATTCATCCGTAGAGTCCTGCGGAACTCTACGGATAGACGAGTAAAATTAAATCATTATAGAATACTTATCTTATGTTTTCTTATAATATGACCATTATTATCAACAACCTGAACATTATACTCTCCAGCTTGTAAGGCGACGCCATATTTATAGATTTTATGTTTAACGATAAATTGATCTAAAGGGATATTATCTTTTGGATTCAATGCCATAATCTGCACTAACTTTCCTTCGTCTTCTTTAGTAACTGTTATGATGGAAAATTTAGTTCCTTCTTTGGAAAGGAGATAATCTTTTCTGCCATATTTTTCCTGAGGTGTTGGCCACGTCACTAACATATCATAAGCTCCTTTAACATCACCTCCGGAAACTCTGGGATTTTTATCCTTATCTAAAACGATATAAGGAACATCAGTATGCTTTAAGTTTATTGTAGAATCAAGTTTTTCCTTAAATTCATACATGCTATTAATTGCCTGATTTATAGTTACCGGATCAATTCCGGATATAATTCTAAAATATTCAGCCATAAATATAATATTTCCACCTTTTTCCCAGATGTGCCCATGACCAGCATGCACAAGGATTTTTGCCTTAGGATCTTTTAGTAAAATATCATTTAAATTTTTAGCCTGATTAACTTCCCGAATATTATCCAAATATGATTCACTGTCTCCCGTATATTCAGTTCTATCTTTACTTTCATATTGAATGAGCTTAAAACCTAATTTTATTGCTCTTTTCATTAAGTTACCCATATTTGGCTCTGCGGTATACATACCTGAATTAATTTGAGGGAAACCTAAATTTTTATATGCCAGGTTACTTTCTAAAGCTTCAACAGCCAGATATCTAAACCCCATCTTATAAAACTGATCTAAAAGATTATAAGTTAAAATTCTATGCTTTGGAGTGTTATGATCTTCGTTTATCATCACAACTTGTTTATTTGCGCAATAATTTATTATATATGGAATTGCAGGAGTAAAATTAACTTGTTCTCCTTTTGTAGCCCTTAACTTGCTTTTTTTCCAATTTAGATCCAATGTTTCGCCTAAAAAAGATTCGAATAAAGCTAATGATTGATCAACCAGGGTTGGTGCACTAATGCCTTCTATAAGATGATTCTGTTTATAGAAATTTTGCTTCATTTTTAAAACGGTGTCTCTAGCGCCCAAATAGTTGCCAGAATCTATTAATTTGAATCCGATTTGAAATGGGTCTGCCACTTGTTGCGCAACAGTTTTAAAAGAGATAAGAGTTGTTAAAATAATTAATAATTTTTTCATATTTTATTCTAATCATATCGAATAATCCTAAATGTAACGCTTTTAATCACTCAAACAAAATCATCCTTGCGAGGTACGAAGCAGTCTTTTTATAGACAGGTGATTTATCGAAATCGCTTCGCAAAAACGAACTAATCGTATTGATTGCAAAACAAAAAACCTTTTAATTACAGCGAATTCTCGCTCATGATTTTTATTAAAAGTTTGTTGTCGGGATCTATTTTAACTGACTTAATATCATCCTTTGAGAAGCCCTCCAACTGAAAACTTTGAAGGTTTTTACTGATATTAAACGTTTTTCTCACTATCCGGTTATCCTGTAAAACAAAAGCAATATCAATAGGGAAAAGGAAAACGTCACCTTCCTGGGCAATCGACAATTTCTTTTCCTTTATAATAGTGCTAACATGCGGCACCTGTTTACTTTTTATCCAGGGCTCAATGATATGCTTCACATCGGTACCAGCGGCCTCTGAAAGACTTCTTATAAAGAGATTGATGTCCATTTGTTTTTTCGACTGAAGGAAAGCTTTTAAACCTTTATCGAAAACAGCCTTGCCCAGCTGATTTCTAAGCATATAAAAAACCCAAACGCCTTTATAATAAGATATACCATTGTTAGCTGCATCGTCCCATAAAGAAGATTTACCATCAAAGCCTCCTTTGAAGTAGAGCGATTTGTAACTGGCCATAAAGTGGCTTACTGTAGTATCTCCGAAACTTTTCTCCAATAAATATGCTTCGGCAAACGAAGCCCAGCCTTCCCTCAAAAAGTTTGTAGCTGGTCCTACAGGCCGGGTCCAGGCGTGTGCCACCTCATGCCCAAAGGGTGCCAGGGGAGACGTTGCCCTGTTTGTTATAATGAAGCCACCATGGTTGCCGGCAACAATCATATCATTACTTCGGTTTAACCAGATGGGGAAATCTTTGGAACGGTTCTGTACAATGCAAAGATAGTTGCCTTGTGGTTTTCCGAATTTTTCGGTAAGCCAATCATTTGTCTTTGAAAAGCTCTGATAAAGCGTATCAGGTGCTGGTTTAAAATCCTTATTTCCAAAGATTTGAAACTTATAGTTTCCTTTGTCTAATGTCTTTACCTCCCATTCTTTATCATAGTACATCGATAGCGCAAAAGTAGCATAAGGTGATTTAGCCGTTATAATTCTTTGATCACCAATAACATGATCAGTCTGCCTGATACCGGTGGTGACATGATATGCAGCTGGAATTGATGCTCGTAGCTGGAAATCTGCCAGGTCATTGCTACTTGAAAAATTAAAGAACGGATGCCAGTAGAACTGATCCCGTACATGTCCGAAGTTCGAATCAAAATATCCGGAATTCTCATTCTTCCGGTCATGGTCAACTTTTAATGTATAGGCTAATATCAGTTGTTCTTTTACACCTGCTGAGGACTTTACCCAGAGCACGCCTCCATCAAAAACAAAATGAGCCGGTTTTCGGTTAAGTTGTACATTTTCTATCTTCGCCCTGTGGTTAAGCGCCAATAAAAAACCATGTTTTTCCCTGGTCAGGATTTGCATGGTATCCCTAACAGCTATTGTTCCATCAACAGGCGCTATCTTCAGGTCCATCCGATGGGCTTTCAATTGGTTTAATCTGTCGATCGGAAGTTTCGATGTCATTATCCAGGCACCTTTAACAGGCTTGAATACGTATATACCGGAATAAATATTAGAATAATCGGTTTCTTCACCAGAATTGCCAATAATAAAGGTGCCGGTTAATAATACGAGTGCACTATCGCTGTAAACCTTTATAATCTCGCTTTG
This sequence comes from Pedobacter sp. D749, assembly GCF_019317285.1. NCBI lineage: Bacteria > Pseudomonadati > Bacteroidota > Sphingobacteriia > Sphingobacteriales > Sphingobacteriaceae > Pedobacter > Pedobacter sp. D749. The sequence continues at coordinate 2,809,226 of NZ_CP079218.1, read as the reverse complement.
CCCTTTTTTTCTTTGATACTTGCCTTTCTGCATCGCTAAGATGATTCGCTGCTGTTCAACTAAAGGGAAATTAAGTTTAATATCTTCCATGCTTCCACTTTCAAAAGCGTCATTACATCTTTCAACATCATGCTGCAGGTTATTTGCGGCAGACTGGGCAAAGGAAACGCCGGAAAGAAAAAGAATAGCAATCAAAGATAAAACGGGCTTCATATTCTGGTGATCAGGCTCTTATTTTAAAACCGTTCATAATACAATTATTTTCATAATTAAAGAAGAGAAAAAATGCTTTTTATCCATAAAATACAGGCGTAACCAGGCCAGGCACAAACAGTAAGGGGTGCATTCCAAATTAGTTATTTAGAAAAAAATCATTCGGCCTCCATCAGCAGGTTCTAATACACCCTCGAATCGCTATACCCGAATTGAATCGCTTCTGCCCAACAAAGTTAGGGGAATATGAGAACTATGGTCTGTCGTTAGGGCATAAATGAAATAAAGGATTGCAAAAAAAATTGGGGTAGTTAGTTTTCCACTAATACCCTCAGTGCGTAATGTCGGAGAAGGCCGGGTAATGAGCGTAATAAACGGCTGTTCGGGGATTTTAGCACAGTAAAATCCTTTTAAAGGAAAATCCTCGGATGAAAGTTGGAGGATTTTTTGTGATTCCGCTGGGATGTGAACTTAGTTCAGTTTTTAGTGTTTAAAGACTATTTGGAAGGTTTTTGAAAAACGACTCATCGAATCACTGACCTTTTTGTCAGTATTTTTTTTGCAATTGCTATGAAATAAATTCAAATTATCAATTTAAGATTTTCTAGAAATTCTTTTCAAAAGAACAATAACTCCTTGAAGTCTAAAATGGTTTATACTTTGGTTTCATCAAAGTATAAACCATCTGGATACAGTTTGGTACAAATGAAGTCGGTACCTTTCGTGGTGTCCTCAATCAAGTCGTAGTCATCCGCCAACGACAATTCACTATCACGAATGTATTCCATTATAATCTTTAGATCGCTATATCCAGAGAGATAATTTACTATGTAGCTTAAATAAGTGTTTGAAGTCCCATCATAGCATTTTACAAAAGTTAATCCATACTTATCTTTCACTTCCATATTAATTTATTCTTGAAGAAATCACTTATGATCTTGAACTTTAATATATTTGTTAATCTAATTGACTTAACGCTAACCAAATGAATACTGAACAAATTCCTTCTGCTGCAATCGCAGTAGTGGAAACGCTTGAATCTGACGTAAAGAAATTTGCTGACAACCTTCCTTATTGGGCAAAGTACCTTGCCGAGAAATTGTTGGCGAGTAACGTCGTTAACGACGCGGACATAGAAACAGCCTACAATTTCTTATTGGATGAACTGAAGTTGACCGATGAAATAGATAAACCCGAAATTTTCATTGCTGGAGCTGGAGCTTCAGCGACAGCCTATGCAAGTGATTTGGTATTCTATACATTAGAAAACATCTCAGGAGTAAATGCTTTACTAGAAAATCAGAGTATCAATTTTAGTAAACATTTGACGGTAATCTATGGTGCCAATGGTACGGGAAAATCTGGCTATACTAGACTGTTAAAAGATGTTTTTTACTCCAAGGCAAAAGAAGCTATCTTGCCAAATGTGCATTTGGAAAGTGGTCATAAACCAATCGATGCGAAGTTTGGTTTTTTGGTCGGAGCTACACTAAAGTCTTGGCAATATCAACATAAGGACCAACCTGAGTTCAAACAATTTTCAGTATTTGATGGGAAGAGTGTGGTTGGACAATTGGAGAATAGAAATGAGTTCGAGTTTAGGCCAGGAGGTCTTAGTTTTTTTGGAGAGTATACGTCAATCTTGTCAAAGGTGGAGGAACAGCTGAATGAAGCCATTCGGAAAAAAAAGACGGAAAATCAGTTTGGGCTATGGTTTGACGAGCCGTCTGAGATCAAAACTTTTGTAGAGAATCTTTCTTATGCAACAAAAGCGGAACAGCTAGATAACTATGTCCCTTATGTTGCCGCGGATTTGGCCGAAAGACAAAGATTGCAAAAAGAATATGATGAGCTATTGCTAGCTAGCCAAAACAAGGATAAGGAAATCAAGAATTTAGAAAACCTTAAAAAGCAGTTGGTCGAGAATAAACTGGCAATAGAAAAGATCAATAAATTGTTCTCTATGGCTGCATTACAACGAATTAGCGAGCTGATCACCGATTACAATACCAAGGCAGCCTTTGCCAAAGCCGAAGGGATTGAAAACTTCAAAACAGATAAATTGGAACAGATTGGCTCGGAAGAATGGAAGAGATTTATTTTGGCGGCAAATGATTTTGCTTTGAAACAGCAGGGAACTCATGAACATATTTATCCTAACGGGAGCGATCATTGCTTATTATGCCATCAACCGTTAACGCAGGAGGCAGCAACGCTGATTACTAGATATTGGGGTTTTATCAAGAGCGTGGCAGAAGAAAATGCCAATAAAGCTTTGGAGAGTTTAAATGCTGCCAAAGGTTTTTATGAGCAACTCGATGTTGAACTCTTCCCAACAGAGAATACTTTGACAAATTACCTGTCAGAGAAATATGCCGAGAACTTAACCTCATGGAAGGAACAATTAGCTGCTCAAAGCAAGTTGGCTTTGGAGATTGTAAAAGATATAGCTGCAAAGACCGCTACTGAGCGAAAGGAATTAGCAACTGATGCGACATTTCATTTGACTATTGATTCAACACTAGATGAGGTAATCAAGTCTTTGGCTGATGAAGAACAGGGGAAGAAACTGGAAGAGCTTAAAAAAGAGAAAACCTTTTTAGAACATAAGGAAAAGTATAACCTGCATTTCGATAAGATCAAAGGATTTGTGGACGATCTGGTTTGGGTAAGAAAAGCACAAAAAGCGAATTTTGCCAAACGGCAGGTTACGGATACGGAAAAGAACCTCTCTGCTAAATACTTTAACCAGAAGTATGTTGACACTTTCAACGAAGAATGCGAGAAGTTGAATGGAAAGTTTGGTATTGAAGTGAGTCACACGGGAAGCGCAGGCAAATCTTATCGACAGTTAAGGTTAAAAGGCAAAAGTCCCAATGCAATTTTAAGTGAAGGGGAGCAGAAGGTCATTGCGATTGCTGATTTTCTATCAGAAATGAAGCTTTCGGAAATCAATAGGGGGATTGTCTTCGACGATCCGGTAACTTCTTTAGACAATGATCGAAAGAAGCAGATTGCCGAAAGGCTTGCCGAGTATGCCTTCGAAAAGCAGGTAATCATATTTACCCATGATATTGTATTCTTTTACCATGTGAAGAACTTTAGCAAGAAGCATCTTGCGACTATTAAAGATAGTTTTATACATCATTCGATTGAAAGAGATCAGCTGTTTTGTGGAAAGGTGGTGGCCAATTCTAGTCCAGCCAGCGAAGGCCAGTATAAAGATGCATCAAAGGCTGAACAATGGTTGGCCAAGAGCAAAACGTCGAGTGGCACGGAACGAACCGATTATGCTAAATTTGGTTGTTCGGCTTTGCGTTCGAGTTACGAAGCTTTATCGATCTTTATCGTATTGGGAGGAACGGTACAGCGCTTTGATCCCCAAATCCGAATGGGCAGGTTGAAAGATATCAAATATGACAAGCTTTTGGTAGAACAAATCGTAGAAAAGCATGGAGAGATTTCTGATCTAATCGAGGGACATCTGCCTTCCGATGAATTTGCGGTGGTAGCCACACCGGAATTGTTGGCACAGCATATTGCTGATTACAAAACCTTAAAGCAACAAATTAAGGACCTATAGTAGTTACGATAAAACATTATTCAAATGATATTAATTTCGGAGATACACCAAAAAGTATTTGATTTTTTGATGGAGTATCACAAAGCGGATAAAGGATTTCTCTTTGTATTACGGCAACTTAACCGTAATGCTAGACTTGAAAAGGGTTACTGGTTCTTAGGTAACGATGACTATGTTGCTGTCTCATTTTGGATGGGTAAAGATGATAAAACTAAGTCACCAAGGTTATCGTTTATCATAAGCCTAGACGGTACGACTTACCTGGAAATTAATAGCAGATCGAATTCTAAGCCTTTTTTTACGCTGGATTTTTTTAAAGAGCTAGGATTTACGACCTTGGATTTCAATCTAATACATCGAAAATATTATACTGCATTTGGGAATGACTATCTAAGCTCATTGGGATCGTTTCTCGAAAAAGATAAACCGCTGATAGATGATTTTGTTGGACGTCGTCGCTTAAATGAGGAAGACTTACTAGGTCAAGGTGGCATTGACTTCATTTGGCCTGGAACATTTGAAAAGCAATTAAGAATTGTTCACGGTTATCAGAAAATACTTGCCGAAAAAGAAAGAAAAACGAGCTATTTAAGGAGTTTTAAGGTCAGGAATTTCGGAAGGATAAAGAATTTGGAGGTCAAAGACATTCCAGAAGGCTGTCGATGGATCTTTCTTACCGGGGAAAATGGTGCAGGCAAGACTTCTCTTTTGCGAGCGCTAGCAGCAGCTATTTCTAATAACAATGATCATGGTGTTGAGGTAGCAGGGAACTACAAAGATTTCAATGTGCAAATTGGCTTGGAAACAATCTCAGGAGTAAAGCGTACAACCGTAAAAGGGAGTGATGACTTTCGCGAAAAAGCTAAATTAGTAAAGGGCTTTGCGGCTTATGGTCCTGTAAGATTATTGAGCCAAGGTAGCCTTAAGGACGATTTTTTAGATTTGGATAAGAACAATATTAGCAGGTTGACAACCTTCGGTCTTTTTAATCCTATTGGTATTCTAAGGGATATTAGCGGTAGTTATGTTTTGTCCGTAAAGCCAAAGTACTACGATATGACGCTCGACGACTTTCTGGAAAATATCGAGCAAAACCTTGAAGTTATTTTACCCAATATTCAAAAGGTAAATGTAGTAAGAAGTGAGGTAGGGAGACAAATCATCTACCACCAAACAATTGGTAATTCTGAAGCCATGAGCGAGGGTGTAGTCTTTGACCAACTGCCATCAGGTACGAGAAATTTCGCAGGTTTAATTTTGGATTTGTTGCTTCGTTTCGCCGAACAACAGGAAGGAATTGCCGATATCTCCAATTATGTGGGGGTCGTCTTAATTGATGAAATTGATCTTCATTTGCATCCAAAAATGCAGAAGGAAATTATCGTCCAGTTATCGGAAACATTTCCTAATATACAATTTGTGGTGACTACACATAGTCCTATACCAATGTTGGGTGCTCCATCAAATTCCATTTTCATCAATGTACATAAGGATGAAAATCATAAAATATGTGCAACGAAATTAGATATCGACGTGACTAATTTATTACCCAATACCATATTGACTTCACCAATATTTAATTTTAGTGAGCTGATCAATGAGCATCATGATCACCAAGAGCGGATAATTACTGAAGACGACTTTACTGATGCCCTGTTTTACAAGATTCTTGAGAAAAAATTAAGAGAACGTAACATCAATCCTGCATCATGATCCATTTACCTCACAAGCAAAATAACGTTGCTCCTTTTAGACTCTCAGTCTCAGGTGCGTTGAGACAGATTGATAGAGCGATTGCAAATTTGGACGGTGAAGAATATAATGCTAGCTATTATCCTCATCAGGATGTGACCACTTTATTAAAAGCTTTCTCCATCCATAAGGCACAGCTCCAACCAGGTGATCAAGCCAAGTGCAATTACTGCGAGTCTAAGATAGAGCATGCCGCGACATTACAGGTAGAACATTATCGACCAAAAGCAAAGGTGGATTCTGGAGAGAATGACCATGTAGAATTACCTGGCTATTACTGGCTAGGACTGGAATGGACAAATCTCTTGTTAGCCTGCCCCAAATGTAATGGAAAAGATGCCAAAGGAAACAAATTTCCGATTAGAGGTGTAAGGGCTACAGTTCACCAAACAGTACAATTAATTAATAATGTACTCACCCTAGACCGAAGGAATTGTGATGCGAATGCCAATCCACTCCTGTTAGAGCTTCCGTTATTGCTAAATCCTGAAATAGATCATCCAGAAAACTTTTTAACCTTTGACGTTTTGGGCAACATAAGTGGCCATGGTAACGATGCCGAGCGAGGGGAAATTAGCAAGAATATATTTAGGCTCAATCGTGACGAACTCTTAATTAACCGTCAAAAGGTTTGGAATGATTTAAAGAATGATATTAACGAGGATATTCTCGGTCACCAAACTAATTATTTTACTGAGGATGGCTTGAAATATAGGTTTGGTGTGACTGTGTCCAAAATACTCAAAAGAAAACTTCCTGTTGAAGAATATACTTTATGGGGAAGATACATCAATGCCAACTTACCGATTTTTTTAGCTGATTTAGATGAATATTATCGTAACCTTTTTTTAGAAGTCTACCAGCAGGTAGAAAATGGTCAAGCTGCGTAAGTTGTAATCTAGCATTTTCTAAAATCTCTCGGTCAATTCACTACACAGCAAGGCTGTATTTTGCACGATTTGACTGTGAAATAAGTGTCACGCGATTGCTTAGATTTGCCAGTTCTTTGTAGGTCTCTAAAAGTCCTTGAATATGAAATACAATCTAACATGAAAAGCTTCTTCAAACCTCGCAAACCTTTTTCATTTTCACTACATCCATATGATCTGGGTACTTTCATGGGCTTATGGTATAGCCATGATAACAATCACTTCCTGTTGAAGATTTACAGAATGGACGAAAAAGAATATTCAGATTATTATTAATTATCACCTGAATTATGCCCTAGAAAATAACTTGGAAAGTGAAGAGGATTTCGTCATGTCTAGCAGATCTTTCAATCAAGGATTAAACATTTCGAAACGCGAGAACCTTTTTCAAGTAACAACGCCATGCACAGGCAGAACCTTGCAAAGTTCCAACATATCCAAAAATATCTGACGAGCATAGACCAATGGAATGCAAGGCTATCACATATCGTTATCGCTGAAAAAGACGAGTTCATTCAAAGCCAGAAATCGAAAAACTTAGTGCAAAACTTGCAGGTATTTTCTGAATGGACACTAAAAAGAGCTGTTCATATTCCCGTTTTGCCAAGAAAAAGCGACCGAAGCTTTTGGCAAAAGATTTTCGGTCATGAATGATTTTTCCGTTAGGCCCTTCGTTCATTCGGGACGGAAATAACGTTTTAATTGCCAGCTTTTAAACGCTCACTAATCAGCCATGTAGCCTCAAACAGTTTCACCAATTGTTCGTAAACTGTGATTACTTCAGATTTGGACAGGCTTTCTTCTATGAAGGAGCTGCTCAGCGCATTGTGAAGCCATGTGTGCAGGATTTTTTTGTACCCGTTTAGTTTATAGATCCTGAACATTTTCTTTAGTACCGATGAAGGTTTTACGATCTCCCGGATGCTCAGATTTTCAGGATAGTTCCGTAGCTTCTTCCTCTCCGTTTTGATGTACCATTTTGCGATATCACTTTCCTGTTTGTCATCGAGGTCAAGTCTGCCAAGCTTGTGGCGCTTTAAGATCCAGGCGGCCTCTATCAGCTTTATGGTCAGTTCGTAATGATAGACAAGGTAGTCTGGGCTACATTTTTTTGATTCTTCGGATTCAAGCGCTGCATCGTTTCGCCAGCGTTTCAGCATCTTCAAATGATTGGGCAACCAGGAGTGACTGAAAAAATCGCGTACCACTTTTATTGGATCTGTGATTTCATCATTGTTTAGATAAACGATCCTGTTATCTGATGATTTTTTTGTTTCCTTTTTCATTGGTATACAATTTGTTTTTATCGGTAATGAGCTATCATGAGCAATAATCATTTCTGTTTGCGAGCGTTTGCTCATGATGGTTTCATAGCCTTACATATTAGTCTGTAAAATTCCTTCAATCTGTACATGATCAGCGTTTTTTAAGGCTGCATAATCTGATGCCGATTTGGCCAGCAGTTCTATTTTTTCGTGGCACATCTGCTTTGCCAGCAAAAGAAAAGAGGCGACCCGTTGGTAAAGGCGCTCCGCATCCTGCCGGGAAACCATAAAATCATCTTTATAACGCGAACCAGAATAACTTTTTGCCATTACATCAAATAACCGCTCATCTTCGGGAGTGTACAGGAAAAGTTGAAAAGGCTTTTCAGAAAAGCAAGTGCATAAACGGAGCAGACGGTAAAGGTTATGGAACTCCGAACGGTAGGCGATATGAACCCTCACCAGGCAGATACAAGTCTGTTCTACGGCCTGATGGAGCATAAAGGCACAAATCCCGAACTGCTCCTTTTCCAGACATTCGGATGCGCACATCAAAAATCCGTCGGCCAGCGGTATACGGTGTTCATAATGTTTGAGTGCCTTGATTGCGCCCTTTGAGGGGATAAACGCAGGTATTGGATCATTATCTAACAGTCCATCCTTACTATAGAGTAGTTTCCCATAGGTAAGCACGCTGATAAAAAAGCGGCTGTTTTGCTGTACTGAGTCGGTAACGGATTGCCTGCCATGGGAGATCACCGTAATCGTTCCATGCTGATAATCGGCATTGGCAAAATCCTGCATTTCATAATCTATTCGGGTTGCCGTTTCGGTAATTGCCAATAGGCAATAGTCGCATTTAAAAAAATCTTGATTGTCTTTGAAGCAGCCCTGAGACTGCTGCGTGTAACTGTTCTGCGAAAAGCTGAAGACCTGGAGTGGTTCGAACTTCTGGGCGAGCCGATGGATAAACGCCCTGAAATGGACAGCGTGTTCGGCTTCTGGTGATAATTTTGGTTCCATATTGATCTCATTTAAATTTCTTTCAAATGAGTCTTGGAAGTGGGTGGCATAAAATAAGGCGTGGAACCCACTTCCCGTCTTAGTGGCCCTGAGAAGCCTTGGATACGGAAAAGAAGGCCCACGCCTATGACGTGAGCACTACACTTACCTCTCGTATCCGTTTGAAATTTCTCAGGTTTCTAAGACGAGACTCGAAGTGCGAATGCTTCAATATTTTGTGAAGTAATCGCTAAAAATAATTCTTTATTCTTTCATACCCAAACATAGTGAAAAGTCCACATAAAAACAAACTATTAGTATTTTTAAAATTACTAATAGTTCTTTTTTATAAATGAATAGTAATCTATTGACGACTTTAGTTATAAACGCATTAATATGGCTAATTGGAAGAACAACAATAATATTCCCGAAAAAGACCTTTCGTCAATAGGCGCAATGTTTGAAACCAACAAGATTAAAAAGATGTATGATATTTCGGAATTATACCCAACTAAGATCATCAAACTTTTAGGTATCAATTCAGAACGGTATTCTGTGAAGTTGGCCGATCCAGAGAAGTTCACCGTTTCTGAAATACTACGTTTAGCATACATACTAAATATTGACCCAAATCTGATCATCAATGTGATACAGGCAGAAACAGAGAAGAAGATTATAAGTAAGATCAGCGTAAATAGAGCTAAGCAGACTAGGTAAAACAAATCAATAAATAGGTTAATGAAGAAAATAATATTTGTTGCATTGGTCGTATTTTATGTACCCGTTACATTCGGACAGGTTTTGCCGAAGAAAGGTTCTAACTTAACTAATCCAAGCTTAAGTAAATTTAGAGGTAACTGGATTTCTGTCAATGGTATAGATACTATTAGAATGAAACTGAAAATTGAAAATATTTCGATTCAATATGGGCTTGATATACATGCCGATGCTCTTCTGGGTTACATTACATATAAACATGGTAACCAGCTCATCTTAGACAACCTTAAAAACTCTACATCCGGTTATAAAGATAATAAGCATTCAATACTGGCAGGCTTAGACCAAAAAAGTGATACTATAAGTGGTAATTTGGTTGATGAACCAAAAAGTAAATTTTATGACCTTAAAATTATTAAGAAAGACAGTAAAACTATTGAACTTGTCCTAGGTCGTGACAATGCATTAAAAATTGGAACAAAACGAAAAGACGGAAGAACATTTCCAGCAAAAATGATTTTCAGGAGGGAAAAAGAATAGCTGTTTAAAGTAAACACATTTTTGATTCTATTCTTCCGTAATTTTGTCATTTTAAATATGGGCATAGAGATATGCCCATATTTTTTTGCAGGCACCGATCTAATCTGGCGACTATTACTAAATTGTAATTTTAAATCCCACCTCTGTCCGTAGAGTTAAGCATAGCGTCTCTATGGATATTAGAATAAAATTGGACTTATAAACTCAAATAAAAGTGAGTCACAGACTCTTTTCTATTTACTAATCTGTAGAGCCCTGCGGAACTCTATGGACAGACAAAGGTAGGAATGCAACCGGTTAAATTGCAAAAGAAAATTAATGATTAAAAATACTGTGCCTAAACGCGTCTTGGCAAAAGTGACGGAAAATTCTTCTTCAACCTTTCCAATCTTTTAGTAATTTTAGCTTAATTACCACCTTCGCCAATCCGCGGAATGTTGGCATCAATTTAACAGAACAACGCTTTGGATTGAAAGTAACATGTCTCGGATGCAGCAATCCGAAAAATGGAATTTCAGACCTTTCTAAGTCGATTTTACAATTAAACTTCCCAAAAGTCTCTGGTCTTTTCTAACCTTTGATTCTAAAAAAAAATCAGTGCATTCTTTTTTTGACGGGGCTTTTCCATTTTTAAAATTTTACTTTTAATATGAAAATAAGATTTTAACCTATATTTATCTCAATTAATCTATCGCGTTTTTGAGCAATTACAATTTAAATAAGCCTATAACACAATCCCCATTTATAGAGGTGTTTAGGTTGGAAGAATTACCTGCGGGTACTTTCGATCATTATCAGCGGTTTAATTTCCATCAAGTGTTATGGAGTACGGATATTAACGGAACGATCACTTTTAGTATTGACTTTACTGATTTTGAAATGCATGGCCATCAAGCCGTTGTCATTTACCCATACCAGAATATTAAAATCGACCTGACTGATAAAAAAGGATTTTTATTTTTAATTCATAATGATGTATTCTTTTGGATCAATCAGAAAATCGGTTCCGATTATCTCAATGGGTATTTTATAAACCAGCTGGTATCCTTTGACAGTAAAAGTGCCAGCACAATGAGAAAAATCGTTGATTTACTTTTGGCGGAGTACGGTGCCGATAATAGGGCTTTAATGATGGAAAGTTATGTGTTTTCGCTTTTATTTCAAGTGTCGTCTATTTTTGAAGGAAGCCCGGGGCCCAGAGATTATGTAGACTATCCTGTTTTTGGAAAACTGATGAGTTTGATAGAAACGCATTTTATTAAAGAAAAAGGAGCTGCCTTTTATATCAAACAGTTAAATATTTCAGCAAAAAAGCTTAATCAGATCTGCGATAGTATCACCAATAAAAATCTAAAGTATCTAATTCAGGATCGCGTTGTTATGGAGATCCGGAAGGAATTGCATCTCGGTAAAAAGACCGTGAAGGAAATAGCATATGATCTGGGATTTACGGAACCTGCTTACCTTACACGTTTTACAAAAAAACATACAGGCCAAACCCCTAAAGAATTTATAAAGCAATAAAGTCCTTCTTTTTAGCTGGAAAGTGTAATTTTTTCCCTTATCTGTTACGCTACATTTGTGCCGTAATTAAATAGAAATGGAAAAATACACTTCAAGACAAACTATTATAGTTTGCACACCGGCACCTAATAATATTGGACTATTATGAAAAAAGATACTTTAGTTACCTATCTCAGAAAAAAGCGCATTCTGTTTATATTAGTTGGTATTCTGCTGATTGCAGGCACATTAGTTTTGACGTTTGCCTGGTCGGCAGGCCTGATTGGCGGACGTATTACTACCCGAACATTCCTAAAGGATACGCCCAGTACATTCCCGGCAGGCTACCGTCGTGCACATGGTAAGGGTATTTGTTTCGAGGGCACTTTCTATGCCTCCGGTAAAGCCGTACCATTTTCTATTGCGAGGGTATTTGCCCAGCATAAAGTTCCGGTTATAGGCCGTTTCTCATTGGGTAGTCCCGATCCCTATGCCCCTGATAATTCCACCAGAACGGCCAGTATGGCCTTGATGCTTACTGCTGATGACGGAGAACAATGGCGGATGAAACTGAATAATGAGCCTTTCTTTGCCACCCGTGATGCAGAAGGTTTTCTGAAACAAATGGAGGCCTATAAGCCCAACCCGGCTACGGGCGCTCCAGATCCGGTACGGGTGGCCGCTTTTTTGAAAGAATATCCGGAAGCAAAGAAATACGTAAAATGGGATGCTACCGCACCCTGGACCCGCAGTTTTGCCGGAGCACAGTACAACGTTATTAATTCGTTCATTTTAATTGATGAACATGGCAAAAAGCAGGCAATACGCTGGTCTATGCGGCCACACGCACCATTCACATCGTGGAGCGTAAGCCAACGTAAACAGGCCAGCCACGACTTCCTGTTTGAAGATTTGAAAAAGCGTATTAAAAAGGGGCCGCTATACTGGGATCTTGTGCTGACTTTGGCCGAACCAGGCGATCCGGTAAATGATCCTTCACAGGTTTGGCCGGAAAGGCGCAGACAGATAGTGGCAGGCACATTGGAAGTATCCCATGTTTTTGACCAGGCAGATGGTGGTTGCAGAGATGTTAACTTCGATCCAACCCGTGTGCCAAAGGGAATTACTCTTTCGGATGATCCGGTTCTGGCAGCCCGTGCCGGCATTTATTCTCATTCGCACAGCGATCGTGTACGGGAAATCGGCTATGGTAAGGCTACCGATGCAGTAGGCAAACCTCAACATGATAATCCTAAAAACAAGTAACCATGGCTAGAAAGAAAAATACACCTTCGATTCCTCCAACGCACTTCAATATTACCGCGCGAGTATTGCACTGGTTGATGGCAGCAATGATCCTGGTCATGATATTTGTCGGCTTAGGTATGGTGACATCCCTAACCTGGAGGCCATGGTTGCTCGACCTCCATGTACCTTTAGGTGTAGCTATACTGCTGTTGGTCATTATCCGTTTTGTAAACAGGTTAAGTTTTTCCACGCCAAAAATGCCTGCCAGCATGTCCAAATTTCAATCAAAAGCAGCAGGAACCTTGCATTGGCTACTGTACGGTATGATGCTGGCTTTGCCACTTACAGGCTGGGCACAATTGTCTGCCGGAGGTTTTCCGGTAAAACTGTTTCCGGGTATAAATCTTCCTCCAATCCTTCCGCAGAGCCCATTTTTATATGCATTGTTGCATGATGCTCATCGTGTGATGGCCTGGGTACTTTTCTTTATGGTAGTGGGGCACCTTTCGGCAGCACTATTACATGCCTGGGTATATCGTGACGGGATATTTTCAACTATCACATGGGGAAGAAAAATTATTAATAAATCTGAAAAACCATCTGCCAGAGCGGCAGAATAATGAAAAAATGGTAGTTAATAATTGGCTCAATCAAAAAGTAAATGTTTTGCGCGGTAACTTTAGCCAATAACAGTAGATCTTAGAAATAAGATTGTAGTGATAACTTTATCAAACCGGGGCTGCACTAAGGTGTATCCCCGGTGCTGGATTTAGACAGCCTAAAGAGAATTAATAATTGCTAAGACCCTTTAGTGGAACGTTCTGCTCTGATTTTTGCTTTATGTTGCAGGCCCCATTCACGTACTGCCTTAAAATGCTTTTCTGCACATCTTGCCATTTTAGCTTTGTGCCCATTAGTTTTATGGGAATATTAAAGTCGATATCATTATGCTGCATTAGGGACGATTTAGCGGTGTTAGGATCGATATTTGGGTATTTCCGGCAGTAGTAACTTCATTCAAAAGCATTTCTTTTAGCAGTAATACATATTGATGCCATTTTGCCTTAACACCGAATCACTCACCAATTTTTGAGAATTCATGCGATTTTTGGCAATTCCCTAAAATTAAAAACCCTGCTAATCGTTGCGATTTGCAGGGTTTTATATATTTTGATAGTCTTTGGTGTGATCCCCGGAGAAACATGTATACCTCCTGATCTGTTTAAACTATAGGGTTAAACTTTGGGTAAGCTGTAACCGTTGTGATACGGTGCCAACAGGTATTTATCGTTGATCTTCTGGTCTGTAAACTGATGTTTGGCATGGTTCCATGATAGTTTTTGTCCGCTTCTGAAGGCAAGATTTCCCATTTGGGCAACGGTAGCTACATGCGCGGCATCCTGTATAGAACAATTCAGTTCTTCTTTTTTTCTGGATCTGACCACACTAAAGAAATTGACCATATGATTGTTTAGTCCATTATCTGAGGATTTAACAAAGGGCTTGCTCACTTTATTGCCGCTTACCTTTTCTTCAATCACTTCCCAGCCTTCCCTGTTGAGGATCAGCGTGCCGTTGTTACCGATATAGGCAATGCCATGGTTGCGGTTATAAGAGCCATTATCGATGCCCATGGCAGAATCCCAAACCATGTTAAACTTGTCAAACTCATATAAGGTAGTGAGCGTATCAGGCGTTTCTTCGTACAGATCGGGATAGGCGAAGCGGCCACCTAATGCAGATATGGTTTTTGGTACTGGTGAATTCATACCCAGCAAGCCATAATCCAGTAAATGCACACCCCAGTCGGTCATTAAGCCACCGGCATAATCCCAGAACCAGCGGAAATTGAAGTGATATCTGCTGGCATTGAATGCTCTTTTATTCGCCGGCCCAAGCCACATGGCGTAATCAACGCCTGCAGGAGGTAAGGTATCAGGCACTACGGGAGCAGGTTTCATCCAGCCCTGGTAACACCATACTTTTACCGTTCTGATGTTTCCTAACTGGCCGCTCTTTACAAAATCAACAGCATCTTTAAAATGTTGCTGACTGCGCTGCCATTGACCTGCCTGCACAACTTTATTGTATTTTTCCTGCGCTTTAACCATGGTACTGCATTCGACAATAGAGTTGCCGACCGGTTTTTCAACATATACATCTTTACCTGCCTGTACAGCATGGATCATCATCAGGGCATGCCAGTGATCAGGTGTTCCGATAATTACGGCGTCGACATCTTTATTATCAAGCAGTGCACGATAATCTTTATATCTTGTTACTTTTGCGGCGTCAACATTCATCGACTTTAATTCGGCCATTCTTTCATCAAGCACATTGGCATCACTATCACAAAGGGCGATGAGGTTTACGCCCGGTACTTTGAGGGCCGCTTTGAGGTCGGACCATCCCATGCCTTTGATTCCGATTACACCAATATTGATTTGGTCGTTTGCGCCAATCGTCTTACTGAAAAGGGCATAGGCAGGATTATCTAATGCAGAAAGCAGGGCAGTGGTTCCTACTGCGGTTGCAGCGTAGCTGAGGAAATTTCTACGGTTTAACATTTAATTTGGTCTATGGTTAATACTTAAGGTAAATTACAAAATAATTAGTGGAGCATCCAAGATATGGGTAAAATTAATAAGAATGTTACCCATATTTTTGTCACTCCATCAGTTTATGGGTTACTTGTTTGACTGTACAGCAAAACCGCTAAAAAAGAGGCTGTCTCATCATGTAAAAATGTCATCTTAAGGGTTAATTAATTGTTTAAATCAATATGAGTGACTTACAATTGCCTTCTCTTATCCTAAGGCGCGGTCTTGCCTCGGCTCGCCGCCGCCGAAGGGCTCTTTCTTTTTGGCATCAAAAAGAAACAAAAAATGCCGGCTGAAAATTTTTCTTTTAAAGCTAGTAAGTTGGCTTAGGCAGTGCAACCCGAAAAATTTATTAGGCCGGATTTAAGCAGAACGGGGATATATTGCTATGGCCTAGCTGGGCGGAAATACTAAAGTAGTTAAAATACTGATTAATAATAATTTATAAATTAACATCAATGGTACGGTTAATTAATTGTTTAAAATCAATATGATTGACAGAGGGTTCTATTGCTATGTTCCGGCGAGGAATCGTCATTGCGAGAAGGCTTTTTCAGCCGACGAAGCAATCTTACAACGATCGCTAACAGCGTGCGCTTTAAGATTCCCGCCTGCGCGGGAATGACGGCCGTGCTAATGGATTCTGTCTATGGTAGCTTGTCGAAGGACCTGTTTAAATGTCTTTTAAGACATTTAAACAGGCTCTCCATAGGAGTCCTTTGGACAACGTGACAAGTTCAATTGAATTACAATTTATGATCCAGCCTCTTCGGATTTAGCTGATCAAAAAGGTAAACCTTGATTACTATAGAGGATTTTTCTATTTATCCCAAAAAATACGTGTGTCCATATTATCCGGCCCGCCATTGTCTGCAACCGCTGCCTGGTAATTCGTTGCATTTGCAGAAAGCTCAAGCGTTGGATAAACAAAGCGTCGAACAAAACCACCAGTAATGTTTTGCCCTGCGATGGTATTGGGCGATAAGGCTGGAAAACCGCTCCTCCTGAAGTTGGCGAATGCCTCAGTACCATTGCCCCAGGAAGCCACCCAATATTGCGTATTAATCAGGTTGAGTGCATTTGCCGTATTATAAGCGTTAACGGGATTATTAATAAATGCATTTTGCGTAGCTAAAGGAATGATGGCTGCCGGGTTATAGGTTGTCCATTGGTCCATTGCCGCCCGTATACCATTAGCATAATAAACATCTGGTGTACTACCACCGGTTATCCAGCCTCTAACAGCGGCCTCTGCCAGCAGGAATTGCGTTTGAGCGTGAGTGATAAAAAATTGCGGAGCAGTTAAACTGCCGAAAATACTATAATTAACCTGCGAATAATTAAAACCGGAGCCGTTAGCACCTCTAAATCCCGGAGCGGTTGATAAAGTAGCACTGCTATAGCCCACAGGAAGTCCGAACTGGTTTGCAGATATAGTATCTGGTACGGAGGTAGGCGCCGCTAATGGGTTGGCGTATTTTCCGGATATAAACTTCAATCGCGGGTCACCACTATTTTTTAGTTGATCTACAAAGGGAGCCGCTAAATAATACGTATTCGCTATTGCCGTAATCGTCTGGCTTACGGGATTCACATAAGTGGTATTGTATTTCAGATAACAGTTGTCGGCATTTGATGTCATTACACCGCCAGTTACGGCAGCTTGCACAATAGCTTGCGCTTTTCCCGGATCTATTTTACTATACCTCATGCCCAACCGAAGCAATAAGGAATACCCCAATCTTTTCCATTGGGCGATATTGCCACCGTAAAACACATCAGCCTTTACGATATCCTTTGCCGGATCTAAAGCTGCCGTTGCCTCCGTAACTTCTTTAATCAGGTCGGTGTAAATCGCTGCCTGGTTATCGTATTTAGGGGTAAGCACATTTGATAAATAGGCTTGTCCGGCTTCACTATAAGGTACATTTCCGTAACTGTCTACCAGCATCATAAATTGGTAGGCTTTCCAGATTCTGGCTTCGTTATATAAATTTGTTCTTGCCGGATTGCCTTTGATCTGGCTTAATATCTGCACAAGTAATTGAACAGGGCCTGAAGAACTTGTTGCGCCAGTATTTGTTCCCGTATACTCAGCATTCCATTTTGACGAAGTATAAGTTTGATTCAGCTGGTTAAAATTAAACGCCGAGGTGATTCCCGAAAACGGATTTACAAATTGCTGCACAATTGTCGGCTCAGTTTCCATCGTAGCTCCATGCGTTCCAAATTGTGCACTCGTAAACAAGAATGCCGCGTCGAGTTCTGTCGGATTATTTGGATTAATATTCAATTTATCAAACCCTTTATTGCAACTGGAAATTACTGTAACCCAGATGGCGATGGCTATAATTCTGATTAAATTTTTCATATTGTATAAAGCGTTAGAATTTTACATTTAAGTTAAATCCGTAAGTACGTGTTGTTGGTAGTGATGCCTGCTCATAACCTGTTAAGTTATCTCCGCTTGAGGCAATTGCTTCAGGATCAATGTTGGGCGTATATTTCTTGATGATCAATACATTACGGCATACGGCCGATAGCACTAAGCTTTTTACGTATTTTTTATTGATAAATTTAGACAAGTCGTATCCCAACGAAAGGCTTCTTAATTTAACAAAGCTTGAGCTGTAAATGAATGGGTCTAAGATATTCGTTGAACGATAATTTGCGTAAAAATCTTCTGCGTTTACAGCAGTGGTATTTGGTAATCCATTAGTAGCATTTACGCCAGGAAAAATTACGCCACCTTCACGGCCAGGTAATGATTCTTTTGATAAACCTTCTCTTAATAAGTTTAAACTTGTGCTCGAGAGCAATTTACCACCTGCCTTATAATCAATATGGGAGATAAAGGTAAAGCCTTTGTAATTCAACGTATTTAGCCAGCCCCCTGTTGCTGTAGGAAGGCCACTACCAAAACTAACCGGTTTATCACTTGCTACGGGTTTGCCTCCCGATAATACGATGTTTCCGGAAGCATCACGCTTGTAAGTGGAACCTACAATCTGGTTAAGGGGTAAGCCTACCATGTGGACAATAGACCCAAAAAATTCAGGACTGCCCACTACCAGTTGCGATTGGTTGTTCGCTAATGACAATACCTTTGAAGAGTTGAAAGCAGAATTAAAAGCCGTTTTCCAGGTAAAGTTTTTGTTCTGGATGGGGATTAATTCCAGGTTAAATTCTAATCCTTTATTGGCTAAACCACCTAAATTAACCAGCGTTGTGGCATATCCGGTTGCTGCAGACAGGCTTATCGGAACGGCTTGATTAGTCGTTTTTTTATGGTATGCAGCCACGTCCAGATTCACCCTATTGTTGAACATGCGTAACTCAATACCAATTTCTTTTTCATTTACGCCAAAAGGCTTAATCTGGGTGTTTGGTGAAGCTGTTCCGTTTATACTGCCTAATGGAAGCCCGTTGAATGAATTCTGAGCAAGCAAAAATGTTAATGCATTGTAGGCGCCAACTCCCTGGGCGCTCCCCGTTTCTGCAACAGCAACTCTAAGCTTTCCAAAATTTAACCATTTTGTTTTTGGAAGTAATTCCGAAAAAACGAAACTTCCGCTAACTGAAGGGTAGAAATAATGATCTATATCTCTGGCGAGTACCGAATACCAGTCTGTACGGCCGGTAACATTCAGGTATAATAAATCTTTGTAGGAAAATTCTGCAGTACCATACAATGAATTTACGGTTTGTTTAGTCAAGTTGTAACTCGAATTTGCCGTAACACCGTTCCCAATGGTATATAAATCTCTGATGTAAAAGTTGGTTACCGCCTCGTTAAATGTAGAGGTAATTAAGGGAAAGTGATTACCACCTACTGTTGCATTAAATGAAAAATCTTTCCACTTATGCCCGCCACCCAACAAGAAGTCAAAGTTATTCTGGCGTGTACTTGATGTACTTATTCCATAGCTACCATTATACAGTCCCGTTGGTGCTGCAGATACGGCCAGCGTACCAGTAGGAGTGTTTGATTCATAGGTAGTTTGCAAAAGGTCCATATTTGCCCTGCCCTGAAGATATAGCCAATCGAAAAACTGATAGCGGACCACAGCAGTACCTAATAAATGATCTTTTGTTTGTCTTTGAAACTGGTTCGCTAATATCCAGTAGGGGTTGGTAATGGTAGCAAACCTCGAAGTTGGTGTTTCATTTCCGTTGGCATCTATTGCACCTGCCTTGAGTACATCAAAAGAAATGGAGTTAGCCAGCCTGTAAATTGAGGTAGGAATTGCATTTCCCTGTACGCCTACAAGTGGCGGATTGTTATTAAACTGGTGATCGTAGTTAACGTAAAATTGTGCAGTTAATTTTTCGGTAAGTTTATAGTTAATGCCAACGTTAAAAATCTTTTTATGAAAATCGTTGTTTGGCACTATGCCCTGAGCATCCTGATTAGAAAGGGATACCCGAAAACTTCCCTTGTCATTACCGCCAGAAAGTGCAACGGTATTACTCCAGGATGGGGCAAGTCTGAAGAACGTCTTTATCCGGTCTTTAACAGGCGCATAGGGACGTTGAACGCCGTCGAACTGGAACGTTGGTACATTGTCAAATGGCACACCAAAACTCCATGCACCAGAACTCTGCGCAGTACCTACTGAAGACGGGCGAATATTATTCTCACCTTGCCCGTATTCATATTGAAAATCTGTATAATCAAGCGCCTGGTTTACCGTGAAATTAGAGTTAAAGTCAATCCCTATTCCACTATTCTTAGCTCCCGACTTTGTGGTAATAATGATTGCTCCGTTAACGGCACGCGAACCATACAAGGCTGCAGCAGTAGATCCTTTCAGAACAGTCATCGATTCGATATCGTCCTGATTGATACCTTGCAAATTATCTCCCTGGTCTACGTTTTGTGTATAACCATTGCTACTGCTTGCACCCTGCGACATTGGCAAGCCATTGATTACGATTAGCGGCGAATTGTCTGCAGTGAAAGAAGATTGTCCACGCAAACGAATCTTTGTACTCCCACCTGGCCCTGCAGCGGGAGGGGAAACGTCCAATCCGGCGATTTGGCCCTCAAGCGAATTGGCAAGGTTAGTCGTGCGGTTGGTTTGTAATGCCTCTACATCAGCTTTTTGAGCCGAGTAACCCAGGCTTTTGGCCTCCCTCTTTATACCGAGGGCAGTTACGATCACCTCATTTAAAGCATTTGTAGCCGCCAGCATTGAAACATTAACAACGGTTTTTGCATTTACCGTTATTTCTACCGGTTTATAGCCAATGGATGTGAACACCAACACGGCATTGGTATTGGCAACATTTATCGTATAACTGCCGGATGAACTGGTTATAGTGGCATTTCGTGTTCCCTTTTCAGCAACGCTAACGCCGGGTAAACCAACGCCCTGTTCATCGGTCACTTTACCTGTAATGCCTATCGGAGCTAATTTTAACTTTTTTGCTGGTAAAGATTTGCTAAATATTGCGGTTGTTAGCCCACCAGCTGAAGCGCTTGCGGATTCGAAAAGAATGAATACCGTTAACACAGTACAGGTAAATACCAGTGGAAGTAATTTTTTTTTCATCATTATAATTTGGTTAGAATTGGTTTTTAATAAACAGCTTAAATAACCGCAGAAGAGGTGATTGCTGTCAGTTCGGAACATACGCGTTTAACGACTACATATGGTGCTTGAATGTGAAGTAAATCTATCTCATATGATTATATTGGTTTGTTAGTTAATCAATCTCTGTTCTAATCATCCATGGCAAATATGCCTGGGCTAAATAGTTTATCTGAAGAAAATAGTTGCGAAGAATAGAAGCCTCAATTTCTTTTATATTTGGTTTTGAAACAGTTATGTTACTTAAGCAAATAAAGACAACTTTACTGAAAAGCAATTTCAGTATTACAGCAAAAAATTGTAACATATTAACATAGCTGTTTCTTTGCAGTATTGGTTGCTGTATGATAAATTATTCAAAATATGTCTGTTTATCAATTACTTATGGGATTGTTTTGACGTAAAACCAATCTGCTGCCTAAATAATAAACCCTGACGTTGTTAATATACTTAGCATCAACAGGTAATAGATATGCATTATATCGTACATAATTTATAATTTCATGCTATAGTTAACCAATTATAAACATGAAGGCTACGTTAAAAAAGGCTACTCCAAACCCGGAGCATTCCTTTAATATCCATAAGGATATAGGGCATGCGATATTAAGCGCCTGGCATTATCACCCCGAGTGCGAACTGTTAGTTGTTAAAAGAACTTATGGTACCTGCCTGATAGGCGACCATGTTGGTCCGTTTAAAAATGGTGATGTATTTTTATTTGGATCAAACCTGCCACATACTTTCCGGTGTGAACAAAAATACCTGGAAAGCGATACCGAAAAAGTTGGAGAAACCATCGTGGTTCTTTTTGAAAACAACATTTGGGGTGATGCATTTTTGAATCTTCCTGAAATTAGTCCGATTGTGAAATTGCTGAATACAAGTAAGCTGGGTTTGCGTTTAAAAGGAGCAACCAGGCGAAAGGTTGGTAAAATAGCGGAAGAAATGCTTCACGAATCGCCTGCCCGTAAATTAATCAGTTTATTATCCGCTTTAGAAATCATAGCGGCTACGAAAGAATATGAAATTATATCATCCAACGGCTTTAACCCAGAGGTGAACAGCATCGACCAAAACCGCATTAACACGATATTCGAATACACGTTTAATAATTACCACAAAAAAGTAGCGCTGGAGGATGTAGCTGAATTAATTAACATGGGAAAACACTCTTTTTGCAGGTACTTTAAATCCAAAACAAAGAAAACATACATCCAGTTTTTAATGGAAGTGAGAATTGGAAATGCATGCCGATTGTTGTTAGAAGAGGAATTTAACATGACTGAGGTGGGCTATGCCTGTGGCTACAATAATATTTCTCATTTCTATCATCAGTTTAAAGCGCTTACGAAAAAAAATCCAATGGATTACCGATATAATTATCTTAAAACGGAAGAGAAAAAATTTGCGTAGTAAGCTCAGTTCGGGTATTAATATTCCTTTAAATTCTATTACAGATATTTTTGTTTATAGCCTTAGCCTGAGGGGTAATTTATTCTTTAAAATCAACATGAATGGACAGGAGAATTTTTAACGAGCTGTAGACTGTGAGGAATCGTCATTGCGAGAAGGCTTTTTCAGCCGACGAAGCAATCTTACAACGATCGCTACCAGCGTGCGCATTAAGATTGCTTCGGTCCTTATAATGACGTTTATGTAAACAATTGATATTTAGTGTTATTTTTTTGACCATATAAGACATTTAATGACCATATAAGCTTACATGTTCTTATATGGTGTGAAAGCCTGAAGGATTATTTAATGAATTAGATGTTCTTAGGTGTCTAAGGTGGTTAATTAAACTGCGAGTCTTTAATTTTTATGACCACCTTAGACATCTTAGCTCAATGAGTTTTGCAGGATGTAAAACCTTAAACCTAGTACGTTAGAAAGCGAATATAGGACGTCATTCCTGTTTTTTTCAGGCCACAGACCTGATGGTTCATCAGCAATGACGATTTTTCTATTGGAGTCTGTCAATGGTAGGGTTAGAATCTTTCAACTACATCGGAGGGTTAATGAGGCATCATTTCGACCGCAGTGGAGAACCAGAATGCTCTGCGAAGCAAAATCTTTTTACATAGTTCAAAGATTTCTCCATTTCGCTGCGCTTCATCCAATAGCTATAGGATCGAAATGACGGCGATTTTTTAAATCTGTCATTGATACCTGTAGCGAATCGAAAAGCTACAAAGTAATCAAATCAGGCAACGCAAACCAGTAATTTTAGTATTGAAGCATTTTATTGTATTATATTAACATTATGCTGTAAATGTGCTTTAAAAGGACTTATTTGCCTTTCGATTTTACCGCCTGGATACTTAAATAAAGTTCAAACTTAATTTTAGATCCAAAAAAACTTAACCAAATAATTATGAGAATTTATAACACCTCCAGCGGGATTATTATCAACCACGATGACCAATATTTTTTAACAGCAGAGAAAAGCTGGGATAAGTTTGTAAACAGGAGTAACCTCTTTAAAGTGGTCAGCAGTGAGTTGCAACAACTCCAGCCTAACGAAGATTTACAAGCGCTCACCAATTCAGCTGTTTTAACGCCTATAGGTAACCAGGAGGTATGGGCATCTGGTGTAACCTACTTTCGTAGCAGGGAAGCCAGAATAGAGGAATCAAAAGAAGCACAAGGCGGAGATTTTTATGCCAGGGTATATGATGCAGACCGACCAGAACTTTTTTTTAAATCGCCAGCTTACCGTACAGTAGGTTCCGGAGGAAACATACGGATCAGGGCAGATTCTAAATGGAACGTACCTGAACCGGAACTGACCTTATTTATTTGCTCAGCAGGCACTATAGAAGGTTATACAATCGGTAATGATGTATCATCGAGAGACATTGAGGGCGAAAATCCACTTTATCTGCCGCAGGCAAAATCATACAATGGAGCTACCGCTTTAGGCCCTTGCCTTTTAGTAACAGAGGGTCCAATAGATCCGGATACCGATATCAGTATCGAAATATCCAGAGATTCAGCAATCCTTTTTAAGGAGAAAATTTCCATTAATCAAATGAAACGTAAGCATACGGAATTAGTGGCTTACTTGTTTCGGGAATTGGATTTCCCCCATGGAACCTATTTAATGACAGGCACAGGAATAATTCCCACCGATGATTTCACTTTACAAAGCGGAGACATGGTAAAAATAACCATTTCAGAGATTGGTTCACTTATAAATACCGTAGCGTGATCAATAAGGTAAACAAATTATAGGTTTCGAAACGGCTGCCGAAGCAAGTGAAACGATTTTTCAATAAGCAGGAACACTAGCGAAAAATCAAAATAAGAAGTTAAAAAATAGCGCAACATAGTATATTCTAAATATGAAATCATATAGAAGTTCGACCTGGTTTGGGAAAAAAGATAAAATGGGCCTCATCTACCGTAGCTGGATGAAAAACCAGGGCATGCCCGAAGACATGTTTGATGGCAGACCGGTAATCGGGATCTGTAATACGTGGTCTGAACTTACACCTTGCAATGCCCACCTGCGTGATATTGCCGAAAGTGTTCGTCGCGGGGTATTGGAGGCTGGCGGCTTTCCGCTCGAATTCCCTATCATGTCGTTGGGTGAAACGCTCATGAAACCCACCGCGATGTTGTTCCGTAATCTCGCCAGTATGGATGCAGAGGAATCAATAAGAGGCAATCCTATTGATGGTGTAGTATTACTTACGGGTTGCGATAAAACGACGCCTTCTACGCTAATGGGAGCGGCAAGTGTAGATTTACCGACAATTGTGGTTCCTGGCGGCCCCATGTTAAACGGAAAATATCACGGACATGACATCGGCTCAGGAACAAGCGTATGGAAGCTGACAGAGGAATTAAAGAAAGGCGAAATTACTTATGATGAATATGCAGAAGTAGAAAGTTGCATGTCTCGAAGTCCGGGCCACTGTATGACCATGGGCACGGCTTCTACTATGGCTTGTATGGTTGAAGCTTTAGGCATGAGCCTTTCGGGTGGTGCGGCTATACCTGCCGTTGATTCCCGGCGGAAAAGGCTTGCTCAGTTATCCGGAAGGAGAATAGTTGAAATGGTTAAAGAAGACCTGAAAATTTCTAAAATATTAACACGGGATGCTTTTGAAAATGCCATTAAGGTAAATGCTGCGGTAGGAGGGTCCTCAAACTTTATTATTCACCTCACCGCTATTGCAGGGCGTATGGGGGTGCCGCTAAACTTAGACGATTTTGATGATATTGGCAGTAAAATGCCGCTTCTGGTAAATCTTATGCCTTCAGGGAAATTTTTGATGGAGGATTTTTACTATGCCGGTGGTTTACCTGCTGTTATAAAACAAATGCAATCTGTTTTAAAAATGGATACCCTAACGGTAAGCGGGAAAACGCATGCCGAAAACATTGCCGATAAAGGAATAAATTACAATAAGGAAGTTATTTATGAATTTGAGCAGCCGATTATTCAGGAAGCCGGCATTACGGTACTAAAAGGTAATCTGGCAATTAACGGAGCGGTTATAAAGCCATCAGCAGCTACGCCCGGTTTAATGCAGCACAGGGGTAGGGCAGTCGTGTTTGAAAACATTGAGGATTACCATGCGAGAGTAGACGACCCTGATCTGGATATCGATGAAACTTGTGTGATGGTCTTGAAAACGGTTGGTCCGGTGGGTTATCCGGGTATGCCTGAGGTAGGTAACATGACATTACCAAAAAAACTACTAGACAAGGGCGTAACCGATATGGTAAGGATATCGGATGGCAGGATGAGTGGTACGGCATATGGCACGGTTATACTGCACGTATCGCCAGAGTCTGCTATTGGTGGAAATTTAGCGCTGGTAGAAAACGGCGACATGATTGAGCTGGATGTAGCCAATAAACGTATTCACCTTGAAGTGAGTGATGAAGCGTTAGCCCTGAGGCGAAGCAATTGGGTACCGTCAATTCCTGCTGCAACACGTGGTTATGTAAACTTATATGTAAACCATGTTCAGCAGGCAGATAAAGGTGCTGATCTGGACTTTTTAGTAGGCGGCTCAGGTTCAACCGTAACCAGAGACTCTCATTAAAGCAGAAACATGGATGTACTGATTCTTTTTGGCTGTATAGTTACACTTGTATTATTAATTGCCTGGGCGAAGGTTAATACCTTTCTTGCGTTTTTAATCGTATCGGTAGGGGCAGCTTTATTGTTAGGTATGCCTGCCGCCAGTATTCCGCAAACGATTAATAAAGGATTAGGAGATACATTAGGATCGCTGGCAATCATTATCGTTTTGGGTGCCATGCTCGGAAAACTCGTCGCCTCAAGTGGTGCCGCTCAAAAAATAGCTTCGGTATTAAAAAAGACATTCGGCCCTAAACACATCGCCTGGGCCATGTCTTTAACAGGTTTTATAGTGGGCATTCCATTATTTTATAATGTTGGGTTTGTGTTGCTTATTCCAATTATTTTTTCGGTAGCGTACAACTATAAATTACCCCTGGTATATGTGGGCTTGCCTATGCTTGCATCGCTGTCTGTAATGCATGGTTTTTTGCCTCCTCATCCATCGCCCATGGCTTTGGTTACCCAGTTTAATGCAGATCTGGTTAAGACTTTTACCTATGGTTTAATTGTGGCCATACCTGCCATCATTATAGCAGGTCCTCTTTTCGCAAAAGTGTTAATCAATATGAAATCCAGCCCAACAGTTACCTTGCAGGCCGATGAACTGCCCGATAATGAATTGCCGGGGATAACAAATAGTGTGGTTTCTGCATTGTTACCTGTACTGATCATTTTGGGTACCACGTTGATCACCAGGTTATGTAGTGGCAATATGGCTGTTGTAAATTTTGCCGGATTTATCGGTGACCCGACTATTGCCATGATATTAACCATTTGTATTGCAACATTTACACTAGGAATCAGGTCAGGTAAAAAGCTGACTGACATTATGGTCATTTATGTTGATGCAACAAAAGATATAGCGATGATTCTTTTAATAATCGGAAGCGCAGGCATTTTGAAACAGGTATTTGTAGAAACAGGGGTGAGCAACAGCCTTGCCGCAATTTTGCAGGGGCTAACCCTGCCACCTTTATTATTGGCCTGGTTAATAACGGCGGTGTTAAGGCTTTGCCTGGGTTCGGCTACCGTAGCTGGCCTCACCGCTGCCGGTATCGTTTATCCGCTTGTTGGGCCTCATGGTGCCGATCCAAATTTAATGGTGCTTGCGGTCGGTTCAGGGAGCCTGTTTTGTTCGCACGTAAATGACTCCTCTTTCTGGCTATTTAAAGAGTATTTGGGATTATCTATCAAACAAACATTTTTGTCCTGGTCGCTGATGGAAACGCTGGTTTCTGTTATCGGACTTATTGGAATACTGATTATGAACCAGGTACTGTTTAGGTAGCTAATAATCATAGTCGTTAATAGATACAAGATGTACAGTTTATAACAACCCATGTAATTATTACCTGCTATTTGGTGAGTCAGTTGTTTGCCTTCTATGAATCACTCATCAAAACTTTTAGAATTCGTGCGAATATGGTAAATCCGTAAAAGTAAAAAACATGCTAGTGATCGGATTGCAATTAATAAGTTGTTTGTGCGAGTTTTTAACTCGTACTAATATAAAAGCTATAGTTCAAAAATTTAGAAAATCGTAACCCTTAACTTCATAATCTAATTTTGAAGCGAACTACAAGCTCGCACCAGCTTGGGATTTACTATTTGTGCAAGGTTATTATTATTAGCAACTCCATTGAGCTGTCGTACTAAAAACCAGCCACATCGGCGATTAGAAAACCGTTGGCAGCAATTATAAATTACGACTACCATAAAAAACACAACTAACATTTAGTCACGTTGTGTTTCTTTTTACTCAAAATTCGACTTAAAACGAAAAAGTTTTTCCGAGTATGATTTCGTTTTCTTTCTTTTCAAAGTGCATTTTCCAATGTGTCTCTGCAACCTCTCTTGAGGAAATAGCAGGCGTCCCCTGAGGGAAATGTTTTAATAATTCTTGGTCGGGTTCGCCGGTATTATACACCAACCCACCAATTGACACAATCCCTGCGAAAATATTTTCAGCTGACAAGTCGTTGTTCAGCACACGGATATAATTTAACAAAGCACCAGCAGCAATTCCGAAACTTGCTGTCATAGAAGTTGGTTTTTGTGCAGACGAAGCAGTTGTAAATAACAAACTTCCCTCTTTTTTAGACAGCATATCAGGCAGCACCGCTTGTACTACTGTAATTGCGCTTAACAATTGGAAGTCTAAATGGAATGCTGCATTTTCAACATCAATATTTCTTGGTGTACGCATGGTTTCCATTGAAGGAGTGGGACTAAACTCAATAACATCAATGGAACCAAAATGTTTTTTTACAGCAAACAAAGCATCTTTTAAAGAATTTCTATCCAAGACATCAGCGTAAAAAGAAGCAACCGGAATTTCTTGTGCTTCAAGCTGTTTAACCAAGTCATTTAATTTTTCTTCACTTCTTGCCAAAAGAGCTACATTGTAACCTTCTTTCCCAAAACGTTGTGCCACAGCAAATCCAACACCTGGACCGGCACCAATTATTACAATAGTTTTTCCCATTTACTTACTTTTTAATTTTAGTGTAACAAAAATACCTAAATTGCTTACAAAAGGTAAGTGGTTACCCAAATGTAACTACTTACCTTTAAGTAACTAACTTTATGATTGAGATAACAAAACAACTAAAGGAATCTGTCGAGCTATTTCCTAATCTAACGGAATGTAAATCCTCATTAGGCCCAATACAAGACGCATTATATGTATTGGGCGGAAAATGGAGGATTCCAATTTTGGTTGCAATGCTTGAAGGCAACAAGCATTTTGGTGAAATTCAAAGGGCAATAAATAAGATTTCTGCAAAAGTGCTTTCACACGAATTAAAAGAACTAGAATTAAATGGTTTTGTAACCCGGCGTGTTTATGGCACGAAACCTGTAGGTATTGAATACGAACTGACAGAATATACAAATTCGCTTGGTGCTGTAATTGTGGCATTGAGGGAGTGGGGACTATTACACCGTAAAAAAGTGAAGACGGAATGGAATTGAAAAAACAACAGCTGCCAATACTTAAACTGTTATACGTCACCTGCAAGTATTCCCGATAAACTCATTTCAGTAATCAAATTTATTTGGCCTTTTATTTTAGATATTTCCCGTTCGCGTATTTCCATTTTCTTTAATTAGCCAAAATGTATTTTTAGAGTTAGGGTCATTTGGTGGGTTTTTCTTCTTGCTTTTTGAGCTTTTTTTCTGTTCTTAAAACGTTTAAAATCAACAATATTGGGTGAAAAATGAGAAAGAGATGCTAGACAAAAAAAAGATGTTCTGAAAAATTCAAATTATAGATAACTTTTTCATTTTTCTTGTTTTTGAGAACAAAAAGTAAGTTTTGTAAAGCAATTATAAAATTTAATGCGTGGATTTGCCACACCTTTTTTTCTTTTTCACTACAAAAAAAACCGCTTCGATTGAAGCGGTTAAAGTTTATTGATTTTCCAATATCTGTTTTAATTTAATGCTATTGGCAGGTAATATTTGTTTTAATTCCTCAACACTAAAATCTTTCAGATATTTTACATCTTTTCTTTTAACTGTTCCTTCTGTTAGAACTTCATCTACATATTTATCTTTATAAAATCCGTCCCAAGGATGAAGCCCAAAAAATGTTTTTAAAATGTGGTCAAAATCTTGGGATTTATTTCTATATAAGCCTAATGACTGGGATATTTCATTTTTATAATTTGGAACATTCTGGTAATTGATTTCCCTTTTCCCAATTATATTAAGCCCGTAATTTTTTATAGGATTGCCGTTTATAGTAAGAATTATTATCGGCTTACTTAAATCCAAAGTTTCTATCTCGCTCTTTAGTTTTTCTTCTATAGGAAAAAGATAATTAAAGAATGCAAGTGTATATTGTTCGTAAAGTTTTCCCTCTATATTAAATAAGTTGCAAAGCTGTCCCAAAATCCAAGCATTTTCATTTAATTTTATTGAGAATAACATTCCCTCCTCTAATACTATTTTTGTTTTAGCCATAATTACGTTTTTAATGACAGCCTGTTTTACTTTTTTGGTTGCTGAAAGCAACCAAAAAAGTAATGTTGTATTTTTTTTAATCTAATTCTGCTCTTGAAAACAAATCTTGTATTAAAGTTTCATTTTCGCAGGTTTCTTTAAACGCAATTATAAAAGTTTTTAAAGCATCTGTATTTGAGGAATAAGCACAAAACATTCCTGCTTCGGGGTCAAACTTAACTACCTCCATTAATTCGGGCTTTTGTTCTTCTAAAAATATTTTTGCTAAAGATCCCCAATCATAGCCGTTTCCCTCAAAGCCTTCGTCTTCTCTTAATTGGAAAATTTCCGATTTATATTCGCCAACATTGAGGCATACAGAAACGTTATTTTCGTGTTCTACCCAAATAAAGGGCTTAATTAATCCCTTAAAACTATTAGTGTCCATATTGTTCCTACTCTTTAAAGTTCACCGCCGTTTGCTTTTATCTTGTCCCTGTATTTCGCAGGTAAGAAGCATGGGTAGTATTAATCTTTTCAAAATTTTAATAATTGTTCCCTATAAAATTCTCTCAGCAATTCTTTTTTCTAACTGGATCG
This sequence comes from Pedobacter sp. D749, assembly GCF_019317285.1. Classification (NCBI taxonomy): domain Bacteria; kingdom Pseudomonadati; phylum Bacteroidota; class Sphingobacteriia; order Sphingobacteriales; family Sphingobacteriaceae; genus Pedobacter; species Pedobacter sp. D749. The sequence goes on along the minus strand of NZ_CP079218.1, from coordinate 2,778,631 downwards.
GATGCCAGATTTTAGCTAATTCATAATTACTCGCATCGCTTGCAGACAAAATACTTTTTTCCCCTGTATCAAATGTTTTGATATAAAATCCATCCCCTTCTTCCATTACCATTTTAATATCCGAATAACCAGAATCAACATATTTATTATAATTTGCTGTTTTACAAACAACTTTCCATCTTTTTTTCCTCACTCCCTGCCAAAACATTAATATGGGATCGAACAAACGATTCGAATTAACAATTTCATCACATTTCGTTTTAATAGGGCCTAAAAGATCGAAGATTTCGACTAAAATCCCTGCACCGCCTCTGTCTTCTATAGCCCGTCCAAATGCAAAAACTTTGTTGTCATCTTGTTTGCTTAATATGAGTGGGTTATTTGGATCATAATTTTCACTTATCCAAAATAATGGTATACAAAAAACTTCGCCACCCTCTACATATTTTTTTACTTTTGACATCCTGATTTTATTTTATCGTATTCTTCCTTATATTCTTTTCCATTTGGATTACTTCTTTCCTTTAAAAATGAATTTTGCTGGTTCGATTTAGGATTTGTCATTTTTTATTGTATCATATTTTCGATATACAATTGCTCCTAAGCTCTGGCACTCTGTTAAAGAACTACCTATGCTTAACCTTGCTTTGCCCTGACTATCCAACTCAATACGCCAGGTGCTTAATCCTTCATCATCATAAAGCGCCTTTAATCTAACTAAACCGGTGATGAACCTAGTTGGCAATACGCCGTATTTTATCTTTGCTTACTTTGAAACTAAACAAACAGGTTGTCGATCATATCTAAGTACCATTTTGATTTTTTCTAGTTGGCTTAATAATATCAAAAAATCTATTTAGAAATTGAATTGTTTATCATTTCTATAACATCTAAATCACCCTTAGGACTGTAATAAGGATATTTTTTGGATTCATTTTCACTTATTTCTGTAATATTGCCTTTAATATCAACTAGTTTTCTTTTAGGCCCAGATCCATAAGTATATTTGATATCTTCAATATTTGTCGGTTGATAATTGTCTGTTTTACCTATAACCGTCCAATCACCTTCCCTTGAAGTTCTTATCAAAGAATATGAGTCAATAGGGATGGGATCAAACATCCTGATTTCTGTTATTTTAGTTGTAAATTCTTGATTTTTAGATATATAATTAAATATCTCAACAATATGTCCTATACTAACTTTTGATATACATCTTCCAAAACCAAATTTGCCATTATGCATATTTATACTAAAAATATAACCTGGTTCAAATTTTTGACGTCTACTTTTATCTTTAGGTTTTAATTCAATTTTTGCCATCTTCGAATATGATATTATTTTTTACACCCACCTTTTAATTCATTTGTTTTTTTCTCGTGAGCATCCTCAAAATATTTTTGCCTTGGCTTAAAATACTATCTTCAACATATTATGAAATTACGTATTCGATAGTTTTAATTTTATTGTGAAATAATTTAAGGCCACTTGATACCATATTTTCTACAGAAGTTGAATATTTAATATTTTTCGAGAATTTCTTTTCATTTGTGGATAACAAAATAGCATACCCACCAGAAGTTAGATTTTTCCTTAATCTATTAGATAGCTTTAGCCACAGACTGTAAGATGATTGATCATTTAATATTTTAAGTGAATGTAACCAAGATTCATGAAGCTCATTGGAATTATAAAACCCAATGTCCATGTATAGACAATTAGGGTTTCTTTCTCTAAAAACATTATAATTCGTTGCGCTGGTATCAATTGCACCTAATGATAAAGCAACGGTACAATTATTAATGCTTTCATCTGCTAATTCGTCATTTTTTGTGATGACAAATTTTTCATCATATTTGCTAATTACGACCATCTTGAGGGAAAACTCATTGACCCAATTAAGGATTATGTCACTCAATTCTCCTGGCATTGAAAAAAATTGAATGTTTAACGCCTTTTGCATTATTCTGTAGTTTTAATTTAGTTGGTTTTAAAAAAGCAAACAACATGTTAATTGTAAAAATTAAGCAAAGCCATTTTTAAATTTCGATTTAAACTATAATTAGAGTTATTTTTTAATATCTATAAGTAATTTATTCTTTACTACCTCAAATTTATCTGAATATTTTGCTTTTTTCTCAATTAGTGCATTACTATATTCTTCTACTAATTTCTCTAAATTCTCATTTGATAAATTTGCTAGCAATGCAACAGGTATACTTTTTAGAACACGATTTTCGTAACTTAAATTTAGCCCTGTAACATGCATATCAACATCGTTTACAATGTGATTAAGCAGAATAGGGTTCGTGCAATCATTCAAAAAATTTTTAATATACCTTTCATAGTACGTTTTCCAAGCACTAATAACTGGTGATATGTCTTCGTTTATATCATAAATTAAATTTTCATATTTTTCAGGAAATGCTTCATTAAAGTAAGTAGTGCATATGTGCGAAATACTTCCACCACATATATCAAAATTTAAATATTTCACTCCTGTCGATTTTAGCAAATTATCAACCTCATAATTACCGAAATATGCTTTAGTTTCAATCTCTATAAAATCATGTCGCTTATAAAAATAGATCTCTACAGATTTTAAATGCAATTTTGTCTTGAGTTCAAATGTATTTTTTGATTTTAAAAGCTTAAATTGATCTTTAGTCAGTAATTCATAAATACCTTCGAAAAAATAATTCTTAAATTCTATAATATTGGCTGCTTTCTTCATTTTTCTAACTTCTCATTCAGATTTCTCTTGGCTTTTTTGATTGTCATTACATACAGCTAAGCCGAATGGGGGCTATCCAACCATTTACATTTTTCACATACCCTATAAAGTTATCACACCATTTAACCCAGTCGGGTCTTGGCTAATGTACATTCCCTCATCAGGCGCGTAATATGTAAACCTGTTATAATACAAGCCAGTTTCTGCATCTTCATATTGCCCTTGATACCTAAATTGGCACTCTGTTAATGAACTACCTGTATTTAACCTTGCTTTCCATAACTATCCAACTCAATACGCCAGGGTGCTTAAGCCTTCATCATCATAAAGCGCTGTTGGTGTGCCTAGTTGATTGTATAAAGTGTTTATTAAGCGTCTTTATAATATCGATTAAATATTTAAGGTTAATTTGGCCCAGCCTGCATCTCTGCTTTTTTCCAGTGACATCTTGGAATATCCTCCCGTTGTGGCTCGAATTGGTATCAAAGTAAAAAGGAAAACTTTTTCATCATTTTGTATTTTTTTATCAGCTTGATCGGCATTCTTTGGTGATTTCCATTTTACATCACTGATAAATAATCCAGCAATCCCGGGTGGCCATTCAAGTCCTTCAAATACTTTTTCTTCTCTAAGTAAATAATCTCCTTCCGCAATTTTTCTTCCCGATTTAATTTCTTCAACCAACTTACTCAAGAATATTATGGGAAATTGATTGGAAGCTGATTGATCGTAAAAATTCCAATATTCGGGAAGAACTATAAATAATTCCAGCATTGGCTTATGGAACTCGAAAAGCCCGAAAGTGAAAAGTACACGGTTTTTTTTATTGTTGACAGGAACCATTTTTAATACAACAGGAGAAATATCAGTTTTAGAGGTGATATCAACTGGTAAAATTTTCCCCAATCTCAAGGTAACATGCTCTAGTATTCCACTCCCTTTCACGTTACCATCAACCCACTCCGGCAGCTTATAATGACCTTTTGCTCCTTGTGAGAAAAGAAACTCTTCTATTTCTTTGAATCCTCTTGATTTTGCATAATCTAATGGCAATAAGCCTGTCCTTACATGCATTCGGTTGACATCCGCTCGATTCTTCACTAATAATCTTACTATATCAAGATGCCCACCCATTACTGCACTCATTAAGGGAGAGAGTAGGTTTACACCCAGACCATTAACATTAGCGCCATTTCCTAATAACCATTCACTCAATTCAAGTTTACCGGCACCAGCGGCAATTGTTAATGCTGTCTCGTAACCCGATTTTGAGCTGTCTATCGGATAGCCTGAAATAGAAAATAGATACTCTGTAATTTCTTTAGTACCATATCTTGCGCTAAAATGCATTGGGCTTTCTAATACTCCCGTGTAAGATTTTATTAGCTCCGGAGAATTTTCAATAATTATCTTGACATTTTTTAATTCTCCGGATTTAATAGCCTCATTTAATTCATTGATTTTTTCGTTCATATTGATTATCTAAAAAAATATTCCCTGATTCATTTGCCCAGCCAAATCTTTAAGCGTCTGCTCTACGTTAGTACTTTGGTTTAATTCTTCCCATACATGCTTTGCGGCTTCTTTAGTATGTGCCCCACCTCCATTTTCCGCTCTTGTGAAATTGCGCATATCATCATTCAACCCAATACCATTGTTGTCCAGAATCTTTTGTGAATCCAAAATATACTGCCTATGTTGATCATCCCAGTTTGTCGGTGCATTTTCTCTAACGATATGATGATCATGTGGCCTAGTCATTTCATCATCCGGATACATTTCCCTTAATTTTCGTTTCTCTTCCGCAGTAAGTTTACAAGTTTCTAATCCAAATATATCCGCACTTAATGTAACATCACTTACGTAAGAATATAGATTTGCTTCTCCGCTTCTCAACCTTATCGGATCCTGACTGATATACATCCCCTCTTCCGGCGCGTAATACCTAAAACGATTATAAGCTAAACCGGTTTCGGTATCTAAAGTTTGGCCCTGATAGAGGTAGTTGCAAAAACCTGCTTCGCCAACCTGCATTTTAGCATTGCCGTAGCTATCTATTTCCCTCTGCCACATTAAAGAACCTTCATCATCATAACCTTGTATGGGTGTGCCCAAATGATCTGCAATAATACTGTATTTTTTATTGCCTTTTATTTTGGCCGCTGGTGCAAAATTACCTTGATTAAATACCCAGGTTATTAAATCATCGGTCGTGCTATCCTTAGTGTCAAACTCTTTCCATTCGTGCAGTGGCTTATTACCATCCCATACAAAATTAGTAATGGTTTGTTTAAATTTTTTAAAAATCCTTCTTCCCAAAGCATCGTAGCCAAAGTTCACCTCGTGGCCATCGGGTCGGGTAACTTTAACCAGCATGCCTGCGGCATTCCAGCTGTAGTGCCACACCTGGCCATTCCTTTCTTCTTTTTTAATTAAATTACCCAGCGCATCGTAGCTGTAGGCGGCAGTTCTGCTTTTTAACAAACGCCCACCCTTATCGTATCTGCGGTCTTTTTGTTCTGGCGTTTGGTACAGGTTGCCCACAGCGTCGGGCATTCTAAATTCTACCGTGCCATCGCCATAAATTACCTCGGCCAGGTTGCCATGTACATCGTGCTTAAAGGTTTTGCTGCCTGTACTGCTATCGCTAATGGCCGTTAACCGATCTCCGTTCCAACTGTACTGGCGCTGCAGTCTTTTATTTCCCTGCTGTACCGTTTGCTGGCTAAGCCTCCCGGCATCATCATAACTGTTGTGCTGTTCTACTTTACCTGTGGTGCTGCGTTGTACCTCTTGCCCGGCATGGTTGTATTTGATATCGGCCTGCCAGCCATTGGCATTAATTTGCTCCACCCAGTTCATTTGGGCATTGTACTTTAAGTTAAGGTCGGCACCCAGGCTGCTCTTTAAATGCGTACGTTGCCCCAATAAATTAAAGGTATTGTTTAAACTATGCTGGTTGCTGCTTTCCTGTATAATATTGCCCATTACATCACGCTGTAACTGTACCGTAGCCAGGTTATTGGTGGCCGTAATCAGGTTGCCCATGGCATCATAGTCATACTGCTCCGTGCTGTTATCGGCATGGTAGTAAATTGTACTGAGTTGGCCTGCAGGGGTGTATTCGTAGCCTTGCTGCTGTCCGTTGGGGAGGGTAGTTTGTACTACTTGCCCGGCTTCGTTACGCAGGTATTGGCGGGTAAGGCCATCAAAACCTATTTCGGTAAGCACATTACCTTCACTATCCAATTCGAAGCGGTAGCTTTCATTGTTTTCGTTAATCACCTGGGTAAGCTGTCCTTCTTTATCGTATAAAAAAGCAATGTTGGTGTTGCCCTGGGTACGATTGATGACATCGCCAAAAAAGTTGTAGGCCAGTTTTACCTGGCTATGCCTGTTGTTTGCTTCAATAACATTGCCCATGCTATCGTAAACCAACCGATGCAGGTTGCCATCGGTATCTTTTAGTTCCGTTAACTTGCCTGATAGGTTGTATTTTCTATACTGGAAATTGTTAAGCGCATCTTTAATTTCTATGCACCTGCCCAAGGCATCGTAATAGTAGCTTATTTGTGTCTGGTTTGGCAATTCTACGCCACGCAGGTTATAATCGGTATCGTAGTACAATTGCGTAACCTGCCCCATCACATTACTAATGGTATTGATTAAACCATCATGGTTATAGGTATAACCTGTTGTGCCTCCTGCAGGGTTCTTTTTGCTGATTAAATTACCGGCATCATCATATTCATACTGCCACAGCCCTCCGTTGGGCAAGGTGGTTTCGGTTGGTTTGTTAAGTTTATTGTATTTAATGGTTACAGCTCCCTGCCCCGGTAAGTTAACTTCGGTCAGGTTTCCATAATCATCGTATTGGTAGGTGGTGGCTATGCCCAGCTCGTTGCTGGTGGCGATTAAATTACTGCAATCATCATAAGTAAATAACTGCTCGCCGCCATTGCTGTTTACAATTTTAGTAACGATGCCATTTTTATGGTAGTAGTTTCTGGTGTGCCCCAAACTGTTGGTGGCCAGGGTTAGCCCATTTTGATATACAAAGGTATAGCTAAACAAACCATTTGGCCCAAGGGCTGCGGTACACCTTCCTTTATCGTCATATTCGAACGTAAATATGGTGCCATCATTAAAACTGCGGGCTGTAATGTACCTGTCTTTCCAGGCAAAACGATTTCTAAAGCCTTCAGCATTGTAGAGGCCATTTAAGTTGCCTTCGCTGGTGTAAGTGTACCTCACCGCCTGAAAGGTGAGACTGCTATTGGCAATACCTGGATTTGGCAGAACAAGTGCGGTAATTAATCCTTCTTCGTTACTTTCTACCGTAATTATTCGATCTGCACTATCTTTAATTTGAATTAAATGTCCTTGTTCGTTATAACTAAACCTGATGGCAAAGCCATTTCTATTGGCAATGCTGCGTAAGAGGCCATGGTTGTTCGCATTGGCCAGCGGTGCATTAAAATAATAAAACAAACCATCTTTACTGCCAATAAAATATTCACCCTGCTCATCTCGGTGTAGCTCAAATTTTTCTATGGGGTTGTAAAAGCTGGTACCCGGTTGTAAAATAGGAAACACAACTGGCCGGCCTGCAGTATCGTTCATTACAACCATTTTATCTGCTTCATTGATCAGCAGGGTAATGTCGTAACTGTGGTAAATGTTCTTGCCCAAAGGGCCGTTGTACTGGCTGTCGCTGTAATAATTTGCCTCCCATACCAAAGGTATTGGCCCGGGCAAGGTAAAACCTTCTAAATAACTGGCCATGTGGCCACTGGCTGCATCTACCGGTTCACCTAAATATTTACAAACAAAAGGTTGTACCGCATTTCTAAACTTGCTAAAGCCCGGAAACTTAGCTTCAATTTTTGCCATTAGTTTGGTGAGCAGTTTACCCAGCATTTTTATGGCAAACTTAAGTCCATGCATAAGGCCCATAAACATTAAGCTATTCACTAAATCTGCAAATGTAAGCGGTTGCTCTTCTTTTGGACCGCCAATAATAACAGGCCTCCCTAGCGGAAGAACGACCATAACGGCAGTTAAAAAATTTAAATAAAAGCCCCCGGTGGGATTGTTGTACAAAATTTTCCCTATATCCTGACAGGAATATGCCCGGCATAAAAAAGTGCTTTGATACATGCCCTGGGTAATCACGGTTTTACTGCCGTGAGAGAGTTGCCCCTCATGGGGGTGGAAAAATTTTGGCAGCAGGAATAAAGGGTGGGGGATTACCGAATGCAGCAAATTTAAGGCTTTGACCGCTTTACCCAAACCTTTAAGTTTGCCCATTATAGGCGGTACAGAAGGCATACCCCAAAGCGCTCCCTGCGCTGCACCCCTGTAACATCCGTTAATTAATACCGTGCCGCCCATTGGCACATCCTTAGCAATTGTAAATGAACCTTCAGCGTACACGGGCATTGCCGGAAGCGTAAAGTGGATATAATCCATCGGATCAAAAATTAACGCCGCAAAGGGGGTAATAGGGCAGGGCGTAATCGGCCAGGGCACCTTTAGTACATGGAAATCAAGCCCCAGAACGATATCGAAATGTTTTGCCGCCGGTTGTGGATCAACAGAGGCTGGCAGCACTATCGGATTATTTTCTATTTTAAATGCCATAGGATATAAGATTATAAATTATGGTCGGCTAGTCTTAACCTCACTATCAGCATTGGTTGGATCATAATATACCGTTATTGTATCCTTCTCATTATACTCGCCACCCAACTCACAGTTAAAGCGGCTGATTTTTTCCCCATTAGCAGCTATAATCGTAATGTTATACCTGGCTTGTTTGGCGCCATATCTGGTGATACGAACCGGCATTTTTTCATCTATCACCGCCCTTGCTTCCACATAGTTTTTATATTTGATGTCGGTTTCATTATCCTTTTTAAAATAACTGCAGCCGGTATAAATGATGGATATGATGATAAAAATGGCACCAAGCCATATGGCATTATTAGTATTCATGTTATTTAGCTTTGGTAAGTTCTTTATATTGATTATCTAAATTATTTCTCCAGTTTTGTCCCCATAGTTCATCCATTACGGGATGGTATTTATTTAACATCGCCTGATCTGCTACACTCAGCATATCCTTTGCGTAAAACATAGCCATAGTATTATCTTTTAACTCCATTTGTTGATCCTGTGCCAGTAACTCCCAACCGGTTATAAAGCAATTTCTGGCTTCTTCTTTACCGGCACTTTTTCTTAAGCTATTAGCCAGCATCTGATAAATACCGGCAAGTAATAAGGTATTGGTTTCATTACTATTTAATGTTAAACAGTTATTATAAACAGCCGCAGCTTCTTCAAACTTACTGCTCATGAAATACAAATTTCCTTTGGCGATATAGTATTGATATGGTGTTTGATCTTTAATATTATTTTTTTCGGATTGTACAATTGCTATCGCTTTATCAATGGCATGGTGCGCTTCTTCAGGTTTATTTACTGATGCATAGAATGTGTGCTCAAAAAAATGAACCAATGCCTGTTGAGCTGCCCAGCGGTATTTCTGCGCTATTTTAAGACAGGTATCGCTATAATAATGTACCTGTTCTTCATCTCTGTATCCAATGGCTTCATTCATTTTAATTAATGACTGCTGAAAACTGACCATTTCCCTTTCTTCCGGTGAAGTTTTCGCCGCTTTTGTATCTTCCAGGATCTGATCCATTGCTCCGGCAATATCCAGGTCGGGATACAGATATTTAAATTCGTTAGAACGTTTTTTAGATAAACTTTCGAAATACATCGAATCACGGGACTCGTATAACATGATGCGAATTGGTAGATCGATTTTCTCATTCATCAACAATTCAATCCAATTGCTAAAGGCTTTTACATCATTTAATGCACTTGGAAACAAAGCCAGCACAAGTTTTTCGTTATCCGTTGAAATTTTTAGTGCTAAAGCCAATAAATTCATATTTTCAACAAACCATTCACTTTCGTTAACGTTTTCTGTCCTGGCGGTTGGCTGCCATTCTATTAAGCCTGTTGTTTCGGTAAGTGCTGGATCTTTATTCCATTCATTAAAATACTGTTGCAAATCACCAATTATTCTGGCGCCATAAGATTGAATTTCAGGTTCGAAAGGCTGAGCCAAACATAAGATTGTGTCTTGTAATGTTTTCTCATAGGATGTTTGGAACATTACAAATCCTTTGATTGTCTTGAATTCTACAGAAGAAGAACCAACCCAGGCAAATGTAGTTACATTTGGATATTTGTGTAATGCTTCTGTCCACATCTCGGAAAGCATCATTACCCTTTGCATAATAGCGTTACGCTCCATTTATAGCCTAGTTGATGTTTACGTTTTTCCCGGCAATTATCGTATCGCCCGTTGATTTTAACTTAATTGTTCCACCTTCTGAACCAGCTTCCACGCTTTTTTCACCTGATAGGCTCAGCTTATCTTTGGCACCTATACTCACATTTTTTGGATCTAATGAAAAGCCAGATCCATTAAAACTATCTCCTTTTGCTGCGCCCGAACCCATGGAAATCAATTCAGAACCCAGAGCGGTTATATTTTTAGCTTTCATCGAAATATTTCCATCTTTATCAAGGCTAATTGCGCTTGCAGCACTTTCACCTTCACCGCAACTAATGGTGATGCTAACTTTACTGTGCATGCTGATATTTCCTTCTCCATCCAGCACAATCAAGTTATCATCCTTGTCTTTTATGGTCATGCCTCCTCCATCATCCAGCTGAACGGTGTGTCCGCTTTTTGAGGTTAAGCTTTTACTATTATTGCTTGCACTACCACCGCTACCACTTTCCCCATGAAAAACTGAGCCTAAAACAATAGGTCTTGCAATATTGCCCTCTTCAAAAGTAACGGCTACCTGATCTCCTTTTTCCGGAATGAACACGAAGCCCCTGTTTTTACTTACTTTATCACTGCTACCTGCATCTGGTGTAATTACCCGCAGCCATTCAGTAACATCATTGGTTAAACATTTCCATTTAAATTGCACTTTAATCCGGCCTTGTCCCTGAGGGTCATCATTATCAATTACATCGGCCAGTTGCATATCCGGGTTGGGCTTATCGTAATTTTTCACCAGGATCCGCTCGGTAGTGGAAACTACTCCTTCAAAAGTGTTGTGGTATTTTCCTGTACCATCCAGGTTGTGGGTGATGCTGGTAATTAAAAACCGGCCCAGGCTTTGGGTAGCAAAAGCAATCTCCTGCCTGATGCTCATGGTAATTTCGGCCAGTGTACCGATCCCCAGTTCGGCATTATCGCCACTGGCGTTTACCTTTAATAACTCGCTGATGTGTGCCTTTTCCTCATTCTCTACATGGCTTTTAATGTCGCCATCGTTATCAACCCTGATCATTGCGGGCTGATTAAATGTTTTACTGTACATCATGTTCGATGCCTGAATGGCATGTGCCAAATCAGGGTTGCCGTCCGTTTGTCCAATACTTTCGCTTTCCAGTATTTTATTCTGTTTGGGATTATAGGCAAAGCGTTTATTCTTAATGGGCGAAACCTCCATGGCATATTGCAGGTTCTGTACATCGCGGCCATAAAATAGGGCAATATCTTTTTGCTGATCGGGCTTTCCGAAATTGAGTTGTTGCCCATCATAATACAGCCATTCGTGGTATTCTCCTGATAAGCGGTTCAGAAATTCCCAGTCGCTTTCCTTGTACTGAATCAGGTAATCAATGCTGGTTTTACGGCTGGCATTGGCTACAATTTTTAAATCGTTGGCGGGGGTATCACTGGTAGCCAGTTTAACGATGTCGTTTAAATCTTTATCCAGGTAGGAACCTAAATCTTCGCCGCGGTCTATTAAAATCGTCGGACTGTAACCACTTACAATTAACACACCGTGATAGCCATGGCTTTGCGCCAGTTCTACCCGGGTAACTAAACCTGAAAAATTTTGAAGCTGTTCCTGTGAATATCCAAACGATGCGGTTAAGGTTTTACCTACAAAATCACGGCTATCATCAAGGCTGATTAAGCCTGGCGCCCCCATCTGATCGTGGTTAAAGCGCAATTGGAAAAAATGGTGACTGTTAAATTCCTGCTGTAAAGTAAATGAGGAGAAATGATTAATCGCCTTATCTCCAATATTAATTTCGGTAATGAGTTTGTTTTCCATGAGTGGTTAATTATTAATTAGATTAACATGTATGCGAATAAGGCTATCTTTTATACTTGAATTCAAGATCATTTAGCCTTTAAATATGCTTCATGTACATCCAATACGATGCTTAATGTAAATAAATGTTATTTTAATTTATATCACATCTATTACGTCTTTAAATGAAAAATATTTTATGTTATTAATAACTAGTAATCAAAAATCAATCCCTTTTGGTTAAATATGTTTCTCGTTATCAATATATAATGGGTAGAATCCACTATGAGGCTGGCTAAAATGCCCAAAAGAAAGGTTAAGTATTCTAAAACATTTTAAACATAATCTAGTAAATATATAATCACAAAAAAACGTATCCTGATTTTATTGTTTTATGTATTTTTTTAAATACACATATCAATTTAACTATGAATATTTATGTCTACATGAAATTAAATCTTTTATGTCGAGATATTTCGGGTAAAAAGAATTAGGCTAATGAGGTTAACAGAGGAGTCAGCATAACTAATTAACGTATCAAACCTGTAATGTTCTGTCTTAGATTAAGCTGTCTTTATAATGAAAGTCCATACATGGTATTCGCTGATGTAGCTTTTTATTAATTGTTGACATGATAATCTGCCGCATGATCTTTTAATATTTCCATTAATAAGCGAGCCGCTTTTTTTCGATAAGAACCCGTCGGCCAGGTCACGGTGGCAAGCCGGTTCATTCCTTCACCGGTTATTTTAATGGCTTTTAAAGAAGGGTAATTAAATATGGATGACCCCATTAGGATCGTTGCCCAGCGGCCACTGCTCACCAACTGTAAAAGCGCATTGATATCATTTACTTCCATTTTGATATTGAGGGACAAATCGTGTTTATCCAATAGCCCATCAAGATAATTGCGGATGCTATAACCACCGGAGGGCAAAAGCAATGGCAGGCTTTCCAGCTGTTTGATGTTGATTTGTTTTCGTAATGCCACCGGATGACTTTGATGCACAATAAGTGCCAGGCATGAAGAAAACAGTGGTTCTGTATTATAGCTCCCGGCTTTTTCCTCCTGTGAAAAAGATAACATCAGGTCGAGGCGGCCCTGTTCAAGTTTGCTTAATAAATCCTGCGTAGTGCCAAAACCTATTTGTAAATGAATATTCGGGTAGCTGCTGGAAAAGTCGAGTATCGCTTTGGTTAACAAGTCTGTAAGGCCATAAGTAACCCCGATGGTTAGGGTTCCAATATCAAGGTTCATCAGATCCTTCAACATACTTTTTCCATCCTCGGCATCCTTTACCGTTTTTATGGCAAAGGGGAGGAAAGTTTTTCCAGCTTCCGTTAGCCGTACCCTTTTTGCAATACGGTCGAATAATGGGATACCAAGTTCGTCTTCGAGTTGTTTAATTTGTTGCGATAAAGTGCTTTGGGTGATGAAGAGCCCGTTGGAGGCCTCGGTGAAGTTTTGTAATTCAGCGGCTTTAATAAAGTACTTGAGTTGGCGTAGTTCCATTTTCAAATATAATGAGTTAATCGGTTTTAACGATCAACTTTATCGAAAATAAGTGTTTAGACGATAATGAATTTATCTTGATCTTTGACTTGTCAAACTAAAAAAAAATATGGAAATTAAACAAACCTCCGAAAACGCACTTTCACATTCTGTTGTAAAAGCAGTTATTAACGCACCAATTGAAATGGTAAATATCGCCGATTGGCTGTTTAACCTTCCGGATGCAGAATATCAAAAATGTTCTACCGCCCACATTGCGGCTGGCTTTACCCGTACGATTGATGGCGAACCTATGTCTATCAATGTGGAAACCATTGGAAACGCGCTCATCATTCAACACTATGTGGCTACCGAATACCGGGCCGATTATTGCCGCATGTTATCAGTATCTGATTCGATAACACCAAATGGCAGAAGTAAAGTGCAGGTACTTTGGGAGCTGAAAGTGACCAAACTGGATAATAACCGCTGTGATTACACCAATGAAATTCATGCCACGGCAACGCCTGAGTTCTTTGCGTTTATGAAAGCACACAATATTACACTTGAGCAAGCTGCCCATGACCGGCAAGTAGCATCTGACGCACATAATCATGAAGAAACCCCTCTTTTTGCAAAAAGCATTGAAAAGAAAGCGCTTACCGGAAATTATGGTATTTAATCAAATCCAATGGTAATGAAAAGTAATTTAATCAGGCTGGCTAAGATGCCGGAGGGAGTACCACAAGCAAATGATTTTAAATTCGAGACAGAAGAACTTCGCCCGTTAAGAGAAGGTGATATCGAACTCAGGCCAATCTTTATTTCAGTTGACCCATACCTTAGGGTGGCTATGGCCGGGGGGCATCCACCGGCGATTAATGTTGGCGATATCATCATTTCGCGCGGTATCGCCAAGGTGATCAGTTCGGAGCATAAAGATTTCAAACCGGGTGATATCGTAATGGGCTATATGCAATGGCGAGACCGGATGGTATGCAACGGCAACGATTTTAGCATAATCAGCGAGCAGGGCCTTCCATTAAGCGCCTACCTGAGTGTGTTGGGATCTACAGGTCTGTCTGCCTATTTTGCATTAAGTGAAATAGGTAAGCCCAAAGCAGGGGAAACATTAGTGGTTTCAGGTGCTGCAGGCGCAGTAGGCAGCATCGCGGGTCAGATAGGGAAGATATTTGGCTGCAAGGTTATCGGTATTGCAGGAAGTGATGAGAAAACAGATTTTATCGTATCTGGTTTAGGAATGGATGCCGCAATTAACTATAAAACAAATGCAAACATTGGGCAGACATTAGATGATCTGTGCCCGGAAGGAGTTGACATCTATTTTGATAACGTGGGTGGTGCTGTTTCGGATGAAGTGATTAGCCGCATGAACGATTACGGCAGGGTGGTGGTATGTGGTTCCATTGACAGTTATAATAATAAGGAGGCCGTAGGTGGATTAAAGTTACTACCCCTGATTGTTTATAAAAAATTATTGATGCAGGGATTTTTAATCGGCGACTATACACAGCGTTTTCCGGAAGGCAGAAAGCAACTGGAACAGTGGATAAACGAAGGTAAGCTTCATTACAGGGAAACCATAATTAAAGGATTTGACAAATTGCCTGAAGCTTTTATCGGCCTTTTCTCAGGAAACAATGAGGGTAAAATGCTTGTTGAAGTTTAAACTGTAAAAATAAACCCTGTTTTCATAAACAAAAGCCTTCGGTTTTAGATTTGGCAATTCCCTAAAAGCAAAACCCCTGCTAATCTTGCAATTGCAGGCGTTTATAAATTTTGATATTCTTTGGTGTAATCTCGCTGGGATTGGTTCATTCCCGCATTCCCGAACCCGGTCATGAGCTTTTTACAAATCGAACCCAGGCCGGCGCTTCTGTTCTTAATTCCAGAGGGGATAAACAAAAAAAAACTCACATTTCTGAAAGGTTTTCTGTGAACTTCTCTGACATTTTCCCGAACCACTGTGTGTCAGATTTAAAACGCATAATTAATTTGGCTGATGAATGAGGTGACAAATATTGAAAGTTCTTTACTTCGAAGGCCATTTTTTATTTAGTTTTTATCTTCAACAGGTTTTTAAATACAAATTCCATGGCTGCATCCCTGTTTTCTAATACGTCCTGAACAGAATTTGATATTTCATAATCAGGAATGGCTCCTCTTTTCTGTATAATTGGGTTTATTGCATATACGCCATGTAAAAGCGGTATTGTAATGGCAGTTTCAGTATGGCCACCCAATATTGATATTTTTTGGACGCCATTACCAGTTCCGGCATATCCGGACGTTTCACGTCCGACCAAAATAGCATTCGTGTACTCTTTGAAAAGTCCTGCGGCTGTACCACCAGCAGAAACCACTCCGCCATTAATCAGCACCACTAACTTTCCGTTAAAATGATATTCTTCTATTGGATCAAATTTCTCCAATTCACGTAAGGCATCGTATTTAGTCACCTTAAAAGTTCCATTCATTTGCCTGGCCAAGCCATAGTCTTCATTTAATCTAAGTTTAACCCCGGTTGTTTTCAAAAAGTATTCATCATTTCCCAGTGTAATTTTTTCTTTAGCTGGAATTATCGGCTTATCAATAAAGTATTGAAGTAAATAAGCGGCATTCCCTGCCTTACCACCACTATTATCTCTTAAATCGATAATTAAGTTTTTAATTTTGTTAGCAGAAATTTCTTTGAAACATTTTTTATAATAATCAGGGAATGTATTTTCAGGTTCATGGAAACTGTCTTTGAAAAATCGATTGATCTTTATAATAGCGTGGTTTCTTTGCTTATTGAGGGTAAAATTAAAAGCATCTGCCGATGGGATCGTTAATGGATAACGTTTTTCTTTCAGTGCTATGTAATTTTGTTCAGAGAGTGGTTCCACTTGTGCGGTTAAAATTTTATTAGACTTATAATCCCGGTAGGAAATATTGTAAGATACTTTTTCTCCAAAGATCTGCGGATATATTTTACCAAATAGGGTAAAGTAGGAAACTCCTAATTTATGTAGTGTAGGAGATTCGCTTATACCGTCGGAAGAAAAATGTTTCAAAATTTCAGATAAAATCTCATTACTTAAATGATCGTCTATTGCCAGAATTTCAGAGCCTTCCGGAATTTGCAGATTACTTAAGTTGTTTACTACGAAAATCCGCTCATCTTTAACGTAAATTTGAAAGGGTAGCCATTTTTGATTAGCTATAATATCGCCCAGATGGTTAAAAGCCTTTACACTTGTATGATCATCATGAATAGTGGCAATCATTTTAAGTACAATTTTGTAAAAATCTGTTGCCTGCAAAGGTTTGGAAGTTTCCGACATTAATTTGTCTACCGTTTTCTCAAATTTCTCTGGTGATTGATTTGTGTAGAGTCCCGGATGTGTTTTGATAAGCGCACCTTTAAATTTATTGAGATCTGCCTGCATATCTTCAGGCTGATAGATTGTGGAGTTTTGTGCAATTCCCATCACAGGTGTAAAGTTATCCCTGATAAACAAAGATATGTCACCGTCCTGGTTCACTGTCATTTCACCTTTGGAAGTATCAAATAACAACTCAATACCGGCTTTATAATACATGAATTGATCTTTGGCACGGGCTTCCAGCGGAAATGCATTCTGTCCATTTGCCTGGGCTATTAATGTCGTATCATTTTTGCTGATGGTTATTTTGAGTGACGATTTTTTGCTGCTGTAAATGCCCAGATAGCTTTCCAGGGGCGGCGTTATGGTGGATTGCGCAGCTAAGCCAAAGGTGAATTTAATAAGGATTGATAAGAGTATAAGGATTTTTTTCATTAGGAGCGCTTTTTTGAAACGAATATAATAAAAGACATGTAATTTAGTCGCCAAAGCAATGTTCTCCACCGAATCGCGTAAATTCAGATTAATTGTTTCTGATTGAACCATATTTGTATAGGGATCTGATAATGTTGCTGAATTGGTATACAACTTCAAATAGAATCCAGGCCGGCGCTTTTCTGTTCTGAATCCCAGAGAGCAATAAAACAAATAACTTCATCTTAAAAATTTATCTGATTATCAAACAGGTAAAAGCCTGAACCCTGAATTTATTTTAATCAAAGATCATGATCAATTTTATGTCCAGTCAGAATGGATGAAGATGTTGAAAGCAAAACCAGGACGATTTGGTCATAAAATCGATAAAACTGGTTTATGACCTATGATCTGTACTGATATGTAATAGCCACTACTTAATCTGCAAAACGTTCTCTTGATTTTTATGATTCTTTTTTCATTGCTAGCATCAATTCATATTCCTGAATTCGATAGGAGTTTTCCCTGTTTTTTGCTTGAATAGTTTATTAAAGTATTGAGGATAATCAAAGCCTAATTCATATGCGATCTCACTAACAGATTTATTTGTACTTATCAGCTTGCTTTTAGCTTCCTCAATTAAATAAAAATGAATATGGTCCTGAGTATTTTTACCAGTCTCTTTTTTGAGTAAATCGCTTAAATATCCAGGTGATAAATGCACCTTTTCGGATAGGTATTTTACAGTAGGCAAGCCCTTTTCTTGTTTATTGTCGAGGTTGTAATATTCGGTGAGAATTTTCTCAAACTGAACGAGAACTGAATTATTGGAACTCTTCCTTGTTATAAATTGCCGTCCGTAAAAACGGCTGCAATAATTGAGCAGCAATTCAATCGTGGAAACGATAATGTTTTGGCTGTGTACGTCTATATTTTCTTCAAGTTCAGTGTTAATTTTGGATATGCAGTCATATAACACATGCTTTTCCTTTTCGGACAAATGAAGTGCTTCGGAAGTTTCATAAGAAAAAAAGCTGTAGTCCTTCATTTTGTCATTTAAGGAAGTTGTCCGGATTAGATCAGGATGAAAGAATAATCCCCAACCCATTATGTTTTCTGACGCTTGCTCATCATTGTCAATTTCGATGACCTGATTGGGTGCCATGCAGATTAAACTACCATCCTGAAAATCAATGATCTTGCGACCATACTTGATTTTATTATCGGGGTAGTTTTTGAACATGATTGAGTAGTAATCTGCAGACATTTTTATTTTACAGTCTATTTGCTGATTCACTTTGCTAAAGTCTACCACGCCAACCAGAGGATGGTGGATATCGCTACCAAGTCCGAATAGTAAAAATATCTCAGAGATCGTTTGTAAATGAATAATTTTACTTATCATGTCATAGGGATTTTCGTAAATATGATGATTATTGAAGCCATTACCAGTGCAATGGTTCCAATAATCAGGTTAATGGGACTAAATTCCGAATTGGGCTTTTATTCCTGCCTCAAAAGATTCATCATCATTCTGCTTGTGATTTGCGATCATAAATTCCGCATCTTCGCCTGCTATGTATCTCAATTGCGTAGTATTATCTGTAGCTGCCTGGTAAATGACATTCGCAATAACACTTGCCGGTGAAGCATTTTGAAATAAGGTCTGCATAGCTGACATGATTTTTCCAATAAAGGGTTGGTATTCTGTGTAAGTTTCATTGTTGCTAAAATCAAGAGAACGGCCCGTAAAGTCAGTAGCGATAGCACCTGGCTCGATAATCTTTACTTTACCTCCAAATTCTGAAACTTCATATTTCAAGGATTCAGAAATGCCTTCCACAGCAAATTTAGTTCCGTGGTACAGCGCTCCTAACGGAAACGCCATTTTGCCTCCAATAGAAGAAATGTTAATGATTGTTCCGCTGCTATTTCCACGAAAATGTGGCAGCAATGCTTTGGTAACATCTAAAAGGCCAATCACATTTGTATTAAACTGACGGATGATTTGTTCTCTTGAAAAAGATTCTAAAGGACCATAGGCACCATAACCCGCATTATTAAGTAGGACATCAATCCTTCCAAATGTTTCAATTCCCTTGTTTACCGCAGTTTCAATAGAATCTAAATCCAAAACGTCCAGTCTGGTTACCAGAACATTTTCTAAGAGATTTAATTCAGTTTCACTTTCAGGTTTACGCATGGTGGCAATAACGTTCCAACCTTTCCGCTGAAATAGTTTTGCCGTTTCTTTTCCTAACCCACTGCTTGCTCCAGTTATTAAAATTGTCTTCCTCATTTTTTTAATTTTAAATTATGGTATAAAGGTCGAATTAACGAATTGATGGCAGGTAAGACGAATTCAGGATATTTGTATTGTTTTTACTGAAATTTGTGCCCTAAGGGGGAACAAGTCGTTCAATAATTTAACTTTATGCGAGTCAATGACTTATGTCGTTTTCAGTGAGTATGTCACTTTGTAAAACTACTCACCGAATCACTCACCAATTTTTGTGAATTCCTGCGGTTTTTGGCAATTCCATAAAAGCAAAAAACCTGCTAATCGTGCGATTGCAAGGTTTTATACATTTTGATAGTATTTGGTGTGATTGCGGTGGGATTGGCCCAGACCTGCAAAACTCAGAAGCCGGCCCTGAGCCTTTTACAAATCGAACCCATGCCGGTGCTTCTGTTCGAATCCCAAGGGGGATAAAACAAAAAAACCTCACAGAAATGTGAGGTTTTTTGTGATCCCGCTGGGATTCGAACCCAGGACCACTACATTAAAAGTGTAATGCTCTACCAGCTGAGCTACGGAATCATTTTCCTTTTGTTTAAGGAGGTGCAAATATAGATATAAATCCTTTCTTTGCAAATGTTTTTACAAAATGTTTTAGGCCTTTATTGTTAAAATAATGTTATCGGTTTGTAACCTGTTGATTTTAAAATGGCTAAGCGCCAAAAATAATTTTCATCTTTTAAAAATAAAAAGTTGAACAAGCTAAATAGGGGGGTGCTTACCCGAATTTATTATTTAACCGACTTGGGTATAAAGTTCAAAAACGATTGAAACTGTGCTTTATGTTTGTTTTTATCCAGTTTAAAATAAAAGGCACCACGTCTGGAGTTCGATTTATCTTTTTCCGCTTGTTTGATTAATAAACCACTGGCTGTAATTTTACGGATAAAGTTGCGGTTATCAATCGGTGTATCGTAAACCTGTTCATATAAAGCCTGCAATTGTGGTATGGTAAAGCGTTTGGGTAATAACTCAAACAAAACAGGGTGGAGGGCGGCCTGGTAACGGATTTTATCCATCGCTGCTTTAACCATAACGTTATGGTCGAAAATTAGTTCAGGTACTTCTTTAAGTGTAAACCATTCGGCATGGAACTGATCATTAATCTGTTTACTGTATTTATTGATATCGATCAGGGCAAAATACACTACTGATACCGTGCGCTCAATCGGATCACGGTCGGGGCTACCGTAAGCATGCAGCTGCTCTAAATATACATCGTGCAGTCCTGTGAGCTCCAAAAGGATTCGCTTCGCAGCGCCATCCAGGTTTTCGTTTTCGCCAATAAAACCGCCCATTAAGCTCCATTGATCTTTTATTGGCTCAATGGCCCTTTTAATAACCAAAAGTTTCAATTGTTCGCCGTCGTAACCAAAAATAATACAGTCTACGGCAACCAATACAGGTTTTTGATTTAGATATTTTTTCATGTTTTAAAAAAGCAGATTTAATTTAGCATCATTGTAATCGGTAATATAGCCCAAAATATTTGGATAACCATCAAATTCTTCCAGGCTATGTGTAGTCGTTAATACCAGGCATTTCATACCTGCGTTCAAAGCTGATTCTACGCCTTTAGGTGCGTCTTCAAAAACCAGGCAATCGGCCGGTGCAACACCCAGGGCAGCTGCAGCCTTTAAAAAGGTTTCCGGATCGGGTTTGCTCATTTGTACATCATCAGCACTTACAATGGCATCCAGGTAATGACGGATGTTTAAACCATCAACCACAAAATCAATGTTGAAAGGAATGGCTGCAGAGCCAATGGCCATCGGAATCTGCGCAGTCTTAGCCCGCTCTAAAAAGTTATCCAAACCAGCTATCAGGGCCAGATGCGGCAAATACCCTTCCTGGTAGCGCTTTTCTTTATCTGCCGAAAGGCGTTCTATTTCTGCAGGACTAAACTTATCCTTACCAAAAACACGCTCCATTACTTCGTGGTTTTTACCGTACATTTCTTTCTTTACACTTTCGTAATTTAGTGCTGCACCTAAATCTTCCGTCATAATACTGTACCAGGCTAAGGTATGGTATTCCATATCGTTAATCATGGTTCCGTTTAAATCAAAAAGAAGCGCTTTGGGCTTGAAATTAAAATCGTGCATAGTGTTGCTAAATTATATGATTTTTTTTGATGTTGGGAATGATGATCAATATTAACAGAAATAATATTATAATCGTTAACCTGACGTTAATTATTTTTACTACTTTAGCTGTAACCAAAAATAAATCTATATGCAAGCATCAGGAGTTTTGCCAGGTAAAATTCACGATTGCTTCATCAACTTAAAACAATAATAACTGATGAAAAAACCATTTCTTAAGGCATTACCATTGGCTACCTTGTGTGTAGCCCTTGCTTTTAGTGCATGTAATCCTAAAACCGATAAAGGTGCAACAAGTAGTACACAGCAAGATTCGTTAAAATACAGCGCGACCATTGATGGTAAAGCAGTTAAACTTTACACGTTGAAAAACAAACAAGGTGCTTCGGTATCGATCAGCAATTTCGGCGGTAGGATAGTTTCCTTATTGGTGCCAGATAAAAACAACAAATTAACCGATGTGGTACTCGGCTACGATAGCGTGGGTGCTTACCGTAAAAAAGGTGAACCATTTTTCGGCGCATTGATTGGTCGCTACGGAAACCGCATTGGCAAAGGTAAATTTACTTTAGATGGAAAAGAATACCAGTTACAGCTTAACGATGGCGTAAATACCTTGCATGGCGGTACTGATGGCTTTTTCGGCAAAGTATGGGATGCAAAACAAGTGGATAGTACGAAGCTTGAATTGAGTTACGTTTCTAACGATGGCGAAGCTGGTTATCCTGGTAAATTGGATGTGAAAGTAACCTATACTTTAACCGACGATAATTCACTGCAAATTGATTACGCGGCTACTACCGACAAAACGACTATTGTAAACTTGACTAACCACGCATATTTTAACCTAAACGGTGAAGGCGACAGTACCATTTTGGATCACGAACTGATGATTGATGCCAATACTTACACACCAGTTGATTCGACCCTGATTCCAACCGGAAAATTGCAACCTGTTGCAGGTACTGCTTTCGATTTTAACAAAGCAAAACTAATTGGTAAACAAATTGGCGATAACGACGAGCAATTAAAATTTGGTAAAGGTTACGACCATAACTTTGCCTTAACCCACCATGATGGTAAAACACCGGTAGCTGTGGTAAAAAGTACTAAAACCGGGATTGTTTTATCAGTGATCACCACCGAGCCTGGCTTACAGTTTTACAGTGGTAATTTCTTAACCGGGGCGGATAAGGATGGTAAAGGTGGTAAATCTTACCCGCACCGTTCGGCTTTCTGTTTAGAGACGCAACACTTCCCTGATGCACCAAACCACCCGAATTTTGCTTCAACCGTACTTAAACCAGGCGAAACATATAAAACGAGTACCACCTACAAGTTTTCGAAATAAGGTTAAAGCTGTATCATAAATATTGAATTGTTATCTGAGGGTTGATTTATTTTATAAATCAATATGAGCGATGTACAATTGTTTTTCCTTGCCCTACGGCGCGGTCTTGCTTCGGCTCACCGCCGCCGAAGGGCTCTTTCTTTTTGGTGTCAAAAACACCAGCAGAGCTAGCTTGAATGCTGTTGAAAATATAAAGGCCCATGAAAAAACAAAAAACACCGGCTGAAAATTTATTCATTTGTTGTTTATAACTTTCAGCTGCATTCATGAGGGCTTCGCCGTTTTCTTTTGAAGCTAATAGGTCGGCTTAGGCAGTGCAGCCCGAAAAATTTGTTAGGCCGGATTTAAGCAGAACGGGGATATAGTGCTATGGCCTAGCTGGGCGGAAATACTAAAGTAGTTAGAGTGCTGATTAATAATAATTATAAAATAACGTCAATGGTAGAAGTGATTTATTTTATAAAAATCAATATAGCTGGCAGGAGAATTTTTATCGAACTGTAGGCTATCAGGAATCGTCATTGCGAGAAGGCTTCTTCAGCCGACGAAGCAATCTTAAAACGACCGCTACTAACGTGAGCATTAAGATTGCTTCGTTCCTCGCAATGACGATTTTTATATTGGAATCTGTTAAATAGTAGCCTGTATAAAACAACCATTATATTATGTGGGCGTTTCTCGACAGGCTCAACGTGACAAACTTCTGAGAAAGCAAGGTTGATTGATACAGCCTTTTTTATACTTCCAATAACCTTTCAGGGAATTGTGAAATTTTTTCGATGGTGAGTTGTTGCATAATCTGGTACAAATGGGTTTTAAACATATTGATCGTATGTTCACCGCCCTCATCACCCAATGCGCCAACGCCATACATAAACGGACGGCCCATAAAGTTGAATTCAGAACCTACTGCATGTGCCCTTGCCAAATCAACACCCGAACGGATTCCTCCATCCAACATGATTTTGAGTTTTGATTTGTAAATCTCATTTCCGGCAAGTTTGATTAAAGAATTGATCGATGATTCACCCGCATCAATTTGTCGCCCACCGTGATTCGAAACAATAACCCCATCAACACCAATTTGTATGGCTGCCTGCATATCTTCGTCGGTAGCGATGCCTTTTAATACCAAGGGGCCTTTCCAGATTTCGCGGATGGCGGAAACTTTTTCAATATCAACTTTCCCAGTAAATGTTCTGTTCATAAACTGTCCGAGCTGCGACATATCCATTCCTTTTTCCATGTAGGGCTTTAAGGTAGCAAATGAAGGGATGCCATGCTGAAGTGTTTTAATCCCCCATAAAGGTCTTGCGAAGGCCTGTAAAATATTACTTATCGACATTTTAGGCGGTATAGAAAGACCACTTTTAATTTCCTTATACCTTAATCCAAAGGCAGGAACATCTACCAGTACCACTAAAACCGGACACTCAACTGCTTTTAACCTTGATAAAATATCATCCCGCAGTTTGTTTTCAGTAGGGTGATAAAGCTGAAACCAGGCTTTTCCTTCTGAAACTTCTGCAATGCGTTCGATACTACTGGTAGATACTGTACTGAGTGTATAGGGGATATCATGTTTGGCCGCTGCTTTAGCCAGAATTTCAGGTGCATTGGGCCACATTAAACCTTGTAAACCAATCGGAGAAATGCCAAATGGCGCACTGTATTTACGGCCAAAAAGTTCAACCGACATGTCGATATCTCCACCAACACGTAAGTAATTCGGTTTAAGGTAAATATTATCGAAGTCGCTCTCGTTTCTCGATAAATTAAGTCCCTCATTACAACCACCCTCCAGGTAATCAAAAGCAAATTTAGGGATTCTTGATTTTGCTTTTTTTCTTAAATCGGCTACAGAAGGGAATTGAGGATGGTAAGGGAATGTAATCTTTTTACTCATAATTAAATATTGTGTTGGTCAGATTGTGTTTTAAAATTGAAAACTAATGTTTTGTATTAAGTTTTCCATCCTGCACTATCTGCTATTTTTGTATTGATCGTTTTATGTTGGAATTTGTTTGCGCTCGTTTCCAAACGAGTGCATAAATAGCAAAACGATTATATCGTTACAAACGATAAAATATTCAACGCTCGTTGGAAACGAGCGTTAGCGCATATATAAAACTAAACCCCATAAAAAGCTTTCGCATTATCATTAAAAATCAGTTTACGTTCTTCCAAAGAAAACCGTTCTGTATACTTAGTAACTAAATTAAACCAATCTTCATAAGGTCTGCTGATCAGCATTACCGGCCAGTCGCTGCCATACATGACGCGTTCAGGGCAAAACGCTTCAAAGATCACATCGAAGCAGTTAAATAATTCTTTCTCCGTCCAGTTTTGCCAGTCGGCTTCGGCTAAAAGACCTGACACTTTACATTGTACATTGGGGTTTGCAGCCAAAGTTTTAATGTTTTCAGTCCAGGCTTTCAAATCCTGACTTTTTACATCAGGTTTACCGCAATGGTCCAATACAAATGGCTGATCCGGAATCTGATCAACCATTTGTATAATGGCTTCCAACTGATTGTGGTAACACAATAGATCGTAAGTATAATTGTATTTTTTTAACTGTTTAACACCCGCAATAAAAGCCGGGTTAAGTATAAAATCACGGTTCTCAGCCTGCAGCACATGTCGCCAGCCTTTAATGGTCTTATGATTTTGCCAGTAATTTAAACGTTCATCCAGATTGGGATTAAGCAAATCAACCCAGCCCACAATGCCTTTTATGATTTCGTTTTGCGCTGCCAGCTTTAAGAGAAAATGATTTTCCTCTTCCGACTGACTGGCCTGCACGGCAATACATCCGGTAATATGCAGTTGGTTATAAGGCTCCATAAGGTTCTCCGGAGAAAAATCTTTACGGATAATTTTCATATCATTGCTAATCCAATTATCTCTAACCGGATCGAAATTCCAAAAATGTACATGCGTATCAATCATGTTGTAAAGGCATTAAAGTTTAAATATCTGCTCCATTAAGATCCACTTTTCACCCGGTTTAGCTCCAGGCAAAGCCTGCTGGAATTTCCACATCAGGGTTTCCCATTCCTGCACTTTTGGGTTGGCTAAATCGGCCGTACCTTTAGCTTCAAAAGAAAAACTTTCATTCACCTCCATAATCATAAACAGCCGGTTACCAGCGAGATATATCTCCATATTCTCGATGCCAGAGGAGCTGATACTTTCTTTGATTTCAGGCCAAACTGACTGATGGTATTGCTTATATTCTTCAATAAGCTTTACATCGTCAACCAGATCGAGCGCCAGGCAATATCTTTTCATATTAATTTTCGCCGTAAGCTTTAGCCGTTTGTTTGCTGGTACCTAAACCATCAATACCCAATTCAACCACATCGCCTGCTTTTAAGTACCAGGGTTCTGGTTTTTGGCCTAATCCAACGCCGGCTGGTGTTCCTGTACTAATTACATCTCCTGGCAAAAGCGTCATAAACTGGCTGATGTATGAAATCATAAAAGGAACATTGAAAATCAGGTTCGAAGTATTTCCATCCTGTAAGGTTTTTCCGTTTACGGTTAGCCAAAGGCGAAGATTGTGTACATCGGCAATTTCATCCTGAGTGGCGATAAATGGACCGATCGGCGCAAAAGTATCGCAGCTTTTTCCTTTTACCCACTGGCCGTTTCTTTCAATCTGAAACTCACGTTCGCTATAATCGTTGTGCAATATATAACCTGCGATGTGATCCAAAGCATTTTCTTCAGAAACATAACTCGCTTTTTTACCCACAACAATGCCCAATTCTACTTCCCAATCGGTTTTTTTACTGTTTTTTGGGATAATCAGGTCGTCATTTGGGCCAACTATTGCCGAAGTAGCCTTGAAAAATAAAATCGGCTCGGTTGGAATAGGGGCATTGGTTTCGGCTGCGTGGTCTTTGTAATTTAAACCTACACAGATAATTTTAGAAGGACGTGCCAAAGCAGGACCAAGGCGTACACCTTTATCAACCTGAGGTAAATCTGCAGATTCGATGTCTTTTTTAAGTTTTTCTAAACCATCGCCAGCAAAAAACTCTTCGTTATAATCTTTTACCAGTGCAGAAACATCGAAATAATTATCGTTAATGATTACTCCAGGTTTTTCAGCTCCCGCTTCTCCAAATCGTATTAATTTCATTATTTTATATTTAAAATTTCGTTATTAATTGTTTAAGGTTGTAAATCCACCATCAATCGGGTAATCGCAGCCCGTAATAAAAGAAGCTTCATCACTGCACAGATATAAAGCCAGCGCGCCTACTTCTTCCGGTTTCGCCATCCGGCCGATAGGTTGTGTTTTAGAAAGCTTTTCGAACATTTCAGGGATATTATCCGGATAGTTTTTCTGTAAAAAGCCATCTACAAAAGGCGTGTGTACCCTTGCCGGAGAGATGGAATTACACCTGATGTTTTCGCCGATATAATCTTTGGCCACACTCATGGTCATGGCTTTCACTGCACCTTTTGCCGCACTATACACGAAACGATCGGGTAGGCCCACCAAAGCAGCAATTGACGCCATATTGATGATTACACCACCACCTGCCAAGCGGATCTGTGGAATGGCTGCATGCAAACAGTTGTAAACACCTTTAACGTTTACGCGCATTACACGGTCAAAATCGGCTTCTTCAGTCGTATCAGCCTTTCCGATATGCGCAATGCCTGCATTATTGATCAGGATGTTGATCTGCCCGATCTGGTTAAAAATCTCATGAACTGCTTTATGGTCAGAAACATCGCAGGCATAACTAAATGCTGTACCGCCATTTTCCTTAATTTCATTGATCGTATCCTGCGCCTGTTCAGTTCCCAGTTCGATGATGTGAACTTCAGCGCCCTGTTTAGCTAAAATGGTTGCAATGGCCTTTCCAATGCCGCTTCCTCCGCCTGTAACCACGGCTCTTTTGTTTTTTAATGAAAACATGTATGGTTATAAATTATAATTGATTAGAATATACAATACAAATAAAATAAATATTGTTGGTTAAAAATTTTATCTTCTTGTCTAAATATTAACAGATATTGTCATACTCCGCCTGTAACATCCCAACTGCCTTACCTTGCATAAATTTTACAAACACAGAAAGCTAATTTACTTATATTTGAATATTATTTTTATATTTAAATAATATTTTAACCAGATATCACATTTCATCTTTCTGTAAAAGGAGAGTGGTAAGCTACAAATCGAATGAGAAATTTTCTGATTTTTATTTCCTGCTTTTTTTTGTCAATACCATTATCTCATGCAACGCAGCGTGCACAAAAAACGATTGTTATTTCTACTGAGCACCATGTTCGCGTAGGTTTTGGCGCAGAAAGAATTTCAAAAGCTTTAACTAAATTAAATTATTCGATCAAAATCGAACAGAAAGACAAAATCGGTAGCGTAAGCAATATGATTGCAATCGGTATATTTTCCGATAAGCTCTTCGCCAATCATCTTCCTGCAGAAATTAAAAATAAAATCTCCATTACAAAAAAAGAAGGTTTCCATATTTATACCTCAAAAAATGGTGCCATTTATATCATTGGTAACGATGCATCGGGTGCCTTGTATGGCTGTATTGAATTAGCAGATCAAATTAAAAGTAACGGTAAATTACCATTGCAGCTAACCATGTCCGATCAACCCGAAATGGTATTACGCGGCACTTGTATCGGCTTGCAGAAACCAGACTACCTGCCCGGACATGATGTTTACGAATATCCATACACACCCGAAACTTTTCCCTGGTTATATGATAAAGCTTTATGGATCAAATACCTCGATATGATGGTCGAGAACCGTTATAACTCGCTTTATTTGTGGAATGGCCATCCCTTTTCTTCTTTATTGAGGTTAAAGGATTATCCTTATGCTGTAGAGGTAGATGATGCTACATTAAAAAAGAATGAAGAGATTTTTCGGTTTTTAACCACAGAAGCTGATAAACGCGGAATTTGGGTAATCCAAATGTTTTATAATATCATCATCCCAAAACCTTTTGCCGCTAAATATGGATTAAAAACACAGGATAGAAACCGTCCGATTATTCCTTTAATTGCTGATTACACCCGAAAATCGATTGCTGGTTTTGTAGAGAAATATCCAAATGTGGGGTTAATGGTGGCTTTGGGAGAGGCGATGGAAGGCGTTGGACAAGATGATATTGATTGGTTTACCAAAACCATTATCCCGGGGGTAAAAGATGGATTAAAAGCTGCCGGAATTAAAGAAGAGCCTCCGATTGTATTGCGTGCACATGATACAGATGCGCCCAGCGTAATGAAAGCCGCATTGCCACTTTATCATAATTTATATACTGAAAATAAGTTTAACGGAGAGGCCTTAACCACTTATACGCCGCGTGGCGCATGGGCCGATCTGAACAGAAAGTTGGCGGCTATTGGAACGGTTAACATTTCTAATGTGCATATTTTAGCTAATCTTGAACCATTTAGATATGGTTCAGCAGATTTTATCCAGAAATCGGTGCAGGCGATGAATAAAATTTATGGCGCCAAGGGATTACATTTATATCCACAGGCAAGTTATTGGGACTGGCCGTATTCAGCTGATGAAGTAAAAGGCAGGTTGTTAGAGGTAGACCGCGATTGGATCTGGTATAAAGAATGGGCGAGGTATTCGTGGAATTCGCAGCGCGACCGCAAACAGGAAATCGATTATTGGGGCAAAGAACTCAGTGATAAATACGGAACCAATTTAATTGGTGGCAAAGCCATTTTAAATGCCTATGAAGAATCTGGAGAGATATCGCCTAAACTTTTACGCAGATACGGCATTACCGATGGTAACCGGCAAACGCTGACCTTGGGTATGTTAGTGACACAACTGATCAATCCGTACCGATACGGACTTTTTACCTTGTTATATGAGTCGGAAGCGCCAGAAGGTGAAATGATTATTGATTATGCAGAAAAGGAATGGAAGAAGCAGGGACATATTGGCGAAACACCCGTTCAGGTGGCAAAAGAGGTGGTTGAACACGGCAAAAAAGCTATTCAATCGATTAATCAGGCCGCACCAAATGTAAGAAAAGATACCGCAGAATTTAAAAGGCTTAAAAACGACATTTATTGTTATGATGCCATGGCCAATTTTTATGCGGAGAAAGTAAAAGCAGCGCTTTGGATATTGCGGTATAAATACTCGAACCAGGTAAGCGATTTAGAACAGGCCTTGCCTTTTCTGCAAAAAAGCGTTAATTACTATTCGGAACTGGTTAAACTAACAGATCATCATTATTTGTATGCCAACAGTATGCAAACAAAGCAACGTAAAATACCGATGCGTGGTGTAGATAAAACTTTTATCCATTGGAGAGAAATGTTACCCATTTTTACCAAGGAATTAAATCATTTTAAAAGGAGCATCGATTCTTTAAAATTAATAAAAGTAGGAACAATTGCTGCAATTATACCCTATAAAACAGCCGATGTTAAGATATTGAACCAAGCTGAAAATTATACCATCGCCAAAGATGCTCCGCTTTTTACGGATACAACAGTTAAAATCAAAGAAGTGGCCGGGCAGTTAAGCGGTTTAAAGGGTATTAAATTGAGCAAAGCACAACAAATTAAAAACGGTACAGAAATAAAGTTCAGCACCAAATCTCCTGTTAAATTATTGGTTGGCTTTTTTAACCAGAAAAACGCGCAATACCTGGCTCCACCACAATTGGAAACCGATGCAAGTGCCAATAATTATGGTCAATCCGAAATTAAAATATCGAATGCGCTGGTGCCTTATGGTTTTCCTCCGGTAAATGTACACGCTTATGCTTTCCCGGCCGGAACGCATACATTAAATTTAGGAAAAGGAGTCTGTTTGGTTTTAGGTTTTATTGATGATAAACAGGAACTACGCATTTTTAATGCAGGTTTAGATGGTAGGGGAAAAGATATAGACTGGTTATTCGAATAATGGAAAATACACGAAAATTTATAGCCACGGCAGCATTGTCCATATTAACAATTGCTGGCTTTGCGCAACAACAGCTTATCCTGGGAACAGGAAAATTGAAGAAATACGTTGAATATTTTAATTCAATTGATACAGAAGCGGTAAAGAATTATATTCCAAATAGCGAGGCTTTTGAATGGCTTGCCGATCAGGCTCCTTTATTCGAATGTCCCGATTCGGTATTGGAACAGAATTATTATTACCGTTGGTGGACTTACCGCAAACACCTGGTTAAAACGCCAGAAGGTTTCATTTTTACCGAGTTTATTGAACCGGTTAAACATGCAGGCAAATACAATTCCATCAGTTGTGCATTAGGTCACCACATTTACGAAGGCAGGTGGCTAAAAGACAACAGTTACCTGAAAGATTATATCAAATTCTGGCTTTATCATGCTGATGTGGGGCAAAGCAAGCAGCGTTTTCATCAATTTAGCAGCTGGGTGGATGATGCGGTGTATCAAAACTATTTGGTGAAACCCGATCAGGGATTTTTGAAAGAAATTTTGCCTGCACTGGATAAAGATTACGAAAAATGGGAATCGCAACGACAGCTTAAAAATGGGTTGTTCTGGCAGCATGATGTGAAGGATGGCATGGAAGAATCAATCAGCGGATCACGCAAAGACCAGAACCAGCGACCAACAATAAACAGTTACATGTATGGCAACGCCATGGCTTTAGATAAAATTGCTACACTTTTAGGTGATGGCGTGCTTGCGAGTAAGTATAAAAATAAAGCCATTGCGCTTAAAAAACTGGTTCAGGATAGTTTGTGGAATGCTTCTGCTTCATTTTTTGAAACCAGAAAAGCCAAAGGCGGTTCAGCTGATGTACGGGAAGCCATCGGTTTTACGCCCTGGGATTTTAATTTACCCGACGATAAGGCCAATTATGCAAAAGCCTGGAACCAGTTATTGGATACTGCCGGATTTAAAGCACCATGGGGATTAACCACAGCCGAAAGGAGAAACCCAACGTTTAGAACAAGAGGAACAGGACATAGCTGTGAATGGGATGGAGCACTTTGGCCTTTCGCCAGCTCGCAGACATTAAAAGGATTGGCAAATCTGCTCACGAATTATAAAAAGCATGGTAAAATGAATGCAAATATCTTTTATCAGGAATTGCATCAATATGCAGCATCCCATGTCAAAAATGGAAAGCCATACATAGGGGAATACCAGGACGAAAAAACCGGGGAATGGTTAAAAGGAGATAATCCACGAAGCAGTTTTTATAATCACTCTACCTTTAATGATTTAATTATCAATGACCTGATTGGTATAAAGCCACGTCAGGATAATGTGCTCGAAATTTCTCCATTAATTCCCAAAAATCAGTGGGATTGGTTTATACTGGATAATGTTTCCTATCATGGTAAAATAGTGACGGTTTTATGGGACAAAACAGGGACAAAATATAACAGGGGTAAGGGGTTACTGGTGTTTGTTGATGGTAAAGAAATTTATAAAGGCAAAGATTTGAAGCCTTTAAAGGTTAGGATGGATTAAATCATGCGCTTATCCTCGGTCTGTGTCCTCACAGACCGAAGTAAATGTTTATGGTTCGTGGAGACACTAACCAAGGCGTATAAAAAAGCGATACAATCGCTAACCTCATTCATCCTCGTTGCAAACGAGGACGAGGATTTTACGAATAAATTAAATGCCTCGGTTCGTGTCTCCACGAACCGAACTATAATAAAAAACAATGAAATATATTTTCAAAACCTTACTTTTTATACTTGTAGTAACTACTTGTTTATCCGTTAAAGCCCAATCTTACTATAACGTAATTAAATACGGTGCAAAAAACGATAGCAGTAAACTGGCCACAACCGCCATTAGAAATGCGATAGAAGCCGCATCAAAAGCAGGTGGCGGCACCGTTTATTTTCCTGCCGGAAAATATTTAACCGGAGCAATTCACTTAAAAAGCAACATCACCATATTGATTGATGCCGGTGCCGAATTACATTTCAGCGATAATTTTGACGATTATTTACCGATGGTGAAAAGCCGCTACGAGGGCGTAGATGTAACCAGTTTTTCACCTTTGTTTTACGCCTATAAAGTAGAAAATATCTCCATTATTGGTAGGGGGATTATTGACGGGCATGGTAAAAAGTGGTGGGATTTTGTAGAAGGTTATAAAGAAGGACAACCACGATCGAAATGGCAGATTACTTTTGATAACTTAAATAAAGATATTGTTCTGCCAGATGATCCTAAGCAGATGAAAAGAGGGTTTCTCCGTCCGCCGTTTATACAGCCTATGTTTTGCAAAAACGTATTGATTGATGGCATTACGATTCGCAATTCTCCTTTCTGGACCATAAATCCTGAGTTTTGCGAAAATGTAAAAGTTCATGCGGTTACCATCAACAATCCCCATTCGCCGAATACAGATGGGATTAATCCTGAATCTTGTAAAAATGTGCACATTTCAGATTGCCACATCAGTGTGGGCGACGATTGCATCACCATCAAATCGGGCAAGGATGCACCCGGGCGAAAAATGGCAGTTCCGGCAGAAAATTATGTGATTACAAATTGTACGATGTTATCCGGTCATGGAGGAGTGGTTATTGGCAGCGAAATGTCGGGCGATGTGCGCAAAATAGCCATCTCGAATTGCGTCTTTGATGGAACAGATCGGGGAATCCGCATCAAAACTGCCCGTGGCAGAGGCGGTGTGGTTGAAGAAATCAGGGTGAGCAATATTATCATGAAAAACATTAAAGATCAGGCTATCATATTGGATATGCAGTATGCAAAAACCAATGTAGAACCTGTTTCTGATCGAACGCCTGTTTTTAGAAATATCCATTTCAGCAATATCACCGGTCAGGTTAACCAGGCAGGCTATTTAAATGGTTTAGAAGAAATGCCCATCAGTAATATCACTTTTAACGACATCAATATGGAAGCTAATACCGGTTTTTACATTCAAAATTCCAGTAATATCGAGTTTCATAATGTAATGGTAAATACGGAGTTAGGCCCTTCATTAAAAGTATTAAAAGTGAATAATCTAATTATTGATGGCTTTAAAAGTAATAAACCGTTAGCAAATTCAGCAGTAACTGATCTTACAAATGTATCTGATCTGTTTCTGTACAACGCTTTTCCTGTAAAAGAAACCGTTACCTATTTGAAATTAAGTGGGGCAGAAACCAAAAACATATACCTTGGAAATAATAATTTCAGAAGGGTTAAGCAAGCCATTAAAAAGGAAAAAGAAGTAACAACAAACATCGAAATTATTTCGGGTGATAAAGGACAGTAACATGAGGTTTAAACTTTTTTTAGGCATTTTATCTTTGACATTGGTTGCATACAGCGACAGTTTTGCGCAACAAAACAACCATACTTTGTGGTACACCAAACCCGCAGAAAAATGGACAGATGCTTTACCGGTTGGTAACGGACGCATCGGCGCTATGATTTTTGCAGGCACAATGGTTGATCATATCCAGTTTAACGAAGAAACTTTATGGACAGGAAAACCAAGGGATTACAATCGCAAAGGAGCCTTTAAATATTTAAACGATATTAGACAATTGCTTTTCGAAGGCAAACAAAAAGAAGCCGAAACCCTTGCTCAGGCAGAATTTATGGGACTGCAAAGCGAACCAGGCGACAGGAATGCCTGGGTAAACCAAATGAAAAACGGGAAGGGTATTCAGGGCAACCCTGCGTTAGCCAG
This sequence comes from Pedobacter sp. D749, assembly GCF_019317285.1. Lineage (NCBI taxonomy): Bacteria > Pseudomonadati > Bacteroidota > Sphingobacteriia > Sphingobacteriales > Sphingobacteriaceae > Pedobacter > Pedobacter sp. D749. Next base: position 2,744,012 of record NZ_CP079218.1, on the reverse strand, counting down.
TTTCGATGATAAACTTTGGAAAAGCATTAAAGTACCTGCTTTTGATGGCTGGGAGACTGTGGGTTTAGCCAATTTAGACGGTGCAGTTTGGTTTAGAACAAGTTTTGATGTTCCCGAAAATTGGATTGGAAAAGATCTGGTATTCGATCTTAACCGCATCCGCGACCAGGATTTCACTTATATCAATGGCCAGCTAGCTGGCAATACCGATAATACGGAGCCTAGAAAATACACCATTCCTTCAAAATTGATTAAAAAAGGCAGAAATGTGATCGCTATACAGGTACTCAACTATTTCGATAAAGGCGGTTTGGCAGGTTATAAGGATACTTCAAAAAAAATAGGCATTTACCCTGTGGGCAGCAGTGTTGAGCAGGGCATTTCATTGGTTAAAGCGTGGAAATATAAAATCCAGGATGAAGATCCGCCTGCCGTTCCTCAATATCAAGAAAGTTACCAACCGTTTGGCGACCTGAACTTATACTTTAAACTTAACAAATCACTGGTGAGCAATTATAAACGCTCACTTGATATCAGCACTGCTATTGCTAAAACTACCTTTACCAGCAATGGGATAAATTATCAGCGCGAATATTTTGCCAGCCAGCCTAATCAGGCTATAGTCATTCATTTAACTGCCGATAAATCTAAAGCCATCAGTTTTGATGCCGAATTATCGAGCCCTCACCGCAAGTCGGCTGTTAAAAAACTGGATAACCATACGCTGGCTTTGACTGTGGCGGTTAAAAATGGTGTATTAAAAGGAGAAAGCAGGTTAACAGCCATTATTAAAAAAGGCAATTTAAAAATCGCAAATGGAAAAATCAGTATCAATCAGGCAGATGAAGTAACACTTTATTTAACTGCAGGTACTAATTTTATTAATGCACAGGATGTTTCAGGAAATCCGGTAACGGCCAATGTTAAAGCACTTAATGGTTTAAAAGGTAAAGCATACACCGAAATTAAACAGAACCACATTAAAGAATATCAAACCTATAACAACTTTAGCGTTGATTTTGGACATTCTGAGAATGAAAACCTGCCGACAGATGAAAGATTGGAAAAATTTGCGAGCGCTAATGATCCTGCATTTGCGGCGCTTTATATGCAATATGGTCGGTATTTATTGATTTCGAGTTCCAGGCCAGGAACACAGCCCGCTAATCTTCAAGGGATTTGGAACGACCTGCTCACACCACCCTGGGGAAGTAAGTATACCACAAATATTAACCTCGAAATGAACTATTGGCCCACCGAAATCCTCAATTTATCAGCCTTAAACGAACCGCTTTTTAGTAAAATTAAAGGACTATCAAAAACTGGTGCTGAAACGGCAAAAGCATATTATAATGCCCGTGGCTGGGTGTTACACCACAATACTGATTTATGGAACGCTACAGCTCCGATTAATGCTTCCGATCATGGTATTTGGGTAAGTGGTGGTGCTTGGCTAAGTCAGCATTTGTGGGAACATTATCAATTTAGTAAAGACCGTAAATTCCTGGAGACAGAGGCCTATCCCTTAATGAAACAGGCCGCTCTATTTTTTGAGGATTTTTTAGTGAAAGATCCAAAAACAGGCTGGTTGATCAGTACACCATCCAATTCGCCGGAAAATGGTGGTTTAGTAGCTGGCCCGACGATGGATCATCAGATTATTCGATCTCTTTTTAAAAATTGTATCGCTGCTAGCGAGGTGTTAAATGTTGATGAAGATTTCAGGAAATCCCTGACAGAAAAGGTAAAACAAATTGCACCAAACCAAATCGGGAAATACGGCCAACTGCAGGAATGGCTGGAAGATAAAGATGATACGACCAATAAACACCGTCACGTTTCTCATTTATGGGGTGTTTATCCTGGAAATGACATTACCTGGGACAACAACGAAAAGATGATGCAAGCGGCAAAGCAATCGCTGCTATATAGGGGAGATGATGCTACGGGCTGGAGTTTAGCCTGGAAAATAAATTTCTGGGCACGGTTTAAGGATGGCGACCATGCCATGAAACTGATCAAAATGTTAATGAAACCAGCCCATAATGGTGCAGGTTCTTATGTAAACCTTTTCGATGCGCATCCGCCTTTCCAGATTGATGGAAACTTTGGCGGCGCAGCCGGAATTGCTGAAATGATTGTGCAGAGCCATCAAGGTTATCTGGATATTTTACCAGCCTTGCCAGCAGCTATTCCAAATGGAGAAATTAAAGGTTTACAGGCACGCGGTGGATTTGAACTGAATTTGACATGGAAAAATGGCCTATTGACCTCAATTACCATAAAATCTAAAACTGGGGGGAATTGTAAAGTTCATTATAAAAACAACAAGATAAGTTTTGAAACCAAAATGGGCGAAACTTATAAACTGAATGGAGATTTGAAAGAGCGATGAATCAACTTACGAAATCTAAAATGGCTGAGCGGGAGAAGATTTCGTCAGTCTTAGCATGTAGTTCAGTAAATACTTCTGAAGTTTGCCACCTCACCACCTTACAAAACTTCGGAAGAAACCTTTTGCGGTGCCTTGGTTCGTGTCTCCACGAACCGATAACCTACTCAAATCTTACACGGAAACTTTTACTATCTTTTTGCGCTATTTTCTTGCTGGGGATCAATTTCGTTCATGCCCAAAGTTCAACCAGAAAAGATATTTCCTTAAACTCCAATTGGCTCAGCATTGCCAATGAAAAAAGCGAAAATACTTATGATGGCTTTCAGCAGGCCAATTTTAAAACTACAGGCTGGAAAAAAGTTAATGTTCCACACAACTGGGATCAATATGAAGGCTATCAACGGAAAATGCACGGTAACAAACATGGATACGCCTGGTATCACAAAACCTTTAAAATCAATGCTGTAAAGACAGGTAAATGTTTCTTTTTATATTTTGAAGGCGTGGGTTCTTATGCAACTGTCTGGTTAAATGGTAAAAAAGTAGGCTATCATGCGGGTGGCAGAACCACTTTTACTTTGGATGTTACTGCTGCAATTAAATTGAATAATCAGGAGAATATTTTGGCCGTTCGTGCCGATCATCCTGCAAACATTCAGGATTTACCCTGGGTAGATGGCGGTTGTTCAACAGAACGCGGCTTTTCAGAAGGTTCGCAGCCCATGGGAATTTTCCGTCCGGTGCATTTAATTGTGACCAGTGATATCCGTGTTGAACCATTTGGTATCCACATCTGGAACGACAACAAAATTTCTGAAAAAGCCGCAGTATTAAACCTGAGTACAAGCATTAAAAACTATGCTTTAAAGCTAAAAAATGTATTGGTAATTAACCGGTTGTTTGATTCAGGCGGAAAGCTAGTTAAGGAAATTAAAAAAACGCTGATTGTTCCCGCAGGGAAGGAAATCCAGATCAATCAGCAAACCGACAAAATCATCAATCCAAAACTTTGGTCTCTGGAAAGCCCATATCTCTATACGCTGCAAACCACCATCATTGAGAATGGAAAAATTGTAGATGAACTTAAAACACCTTACGGCATCCGTTGGATCAGCTTGCCTACAGGCGATCACGCCAATCAGAAGCAATTTTTATTAAACGGAAAGCCTGTTTTTATTAACGGAATAGCAGAATATGAGCATTTAATCGGACAGAGCCATGCTTTTAGTAAGGAACAGATCAGGTCGAGGGTGATGCAGATTAAAGCAGCAGGTTTTAATGCCTTCCGAGATGCACATCAGCCACACAATTTATTGTATTCTGATTATTGGGACAAGGAGGGGATTTTGTGCTGGACGCAAATGGCGGCGCACATCTGGTACGATACGCCCGAATTCAGGAAGAATTTTAAAGCCCTTTTAACGGACTGGATAAAAGAAAGAAGGAACAGTCCTGCGGTAGTGTTATGGGGATTGGAAAATGAAAGTACGCTGCCCGAAGATTTCGCAAGAGAATGTACCGAATTGATTCGGAAACTGGATCCAACCGCTTCTTCACAAAGAAAAGTAACGACCTGTAATGGCGGTAAAGGAACCGATTGGGATGTACCCCAAAACTGGACAGGTACCTATGGAGGCAATCCGTTAACCTATGGTGAAGACCTACAAAGACAGGTTTTAGTGGGAGAATATGGCGCCTGGAGAACCGTTGATCTTCATACAACTGATGCCAATGGAAAAGGGTACACGGAAAATAAAATGACAGATTTAATGGAAACCAAGGTGCGCCTGGCCGAATCAGTAAAAGATAAAACCGCGGGTCATTTTTTCTGGTTGTATAGCTCTCACGATAATCCAGGTCGGGTTCAGGGTGGGGAAGGTCTGCGTGATTTAGATCGCATTGGTCCGGTAAACTACAAAGGCATGTTTACCCCTTGGGAAGAACCCACAGATGTTTTTTACATGTTCAGGGCCAATTATACACTAAAACAAACTGAACCTATGGTTTATATTGTTTCGCACACCTGGCCAAACCGTTGGATAAAACCTGGCATCAAAGATAGTGTAGTGGTGTATTCTAACTGTGATGAAGTAGAACTTTTTAATGATGTAAACGGGCAGTCATTAGGCAAGAAAAAACGTGGGGCAATTGGTACGCATTTCCAATGGGATAAGCCGAATATTCAGTATAACGTTTTGTATGCTATAGGTTATGTTGACGGGAAACCTTTAGCTAAAGATCAGATCATTTTACAGAACTTGCCACAAAGCCCTAATTTCAATCTGTTGGTTACCGATAAGAAAATAATCAGTCCTGAAAATGGTTATCACTATGTTTATCGTTTAAACTGTGGAGGAGGCGATTATACCGATGTGAACGGCAATCAATGGTCCGCCGATCGGAATTTAACTTCTGCTGACCGTTTTGGTTCTACCTCATGGACGGCTAATTTTCCGGGTATACCCGATTTTTTCGCCAGTCAACGCCGTACTTTTCAACCGATTAATGGTACTAAAGATTGGAAGCTTTTTCAAAATTTCAGATATGGCAGAGACCAGTTAAAATATCACTTTCCATTGCCGGATGGAGAATATTTGGTTGAACTTTATTTTATTGAACCCTGGCTGGGAATTGGTGGTAGTTTTGATGCCAAAGCCATGCGTTTATTTGATGTGGCATTTAACGGTAAAACAGTTGTTAAAGATTTAGATATCTGGAAAGAAGCCGGCAGCAATACATTATTGAAGAAAACAATCAAAACTTCAATCAAAGGTGGCTTTTTGGATATTAATTTCCCTGAGGTGAAAGTGGGGCAGGCGGTGATTTCGGGCATTGCCATAGCCAGTTTAGATGAAAGTATTAAACCTGCACCAGCAAGCAATTCGCTCTTAACCAAGATTGAAAATGCTGGATTAAAGAGTTGGCTGGATATTGGTGAAGCACAATTTAAGGGTGAAAAAACAACATTTGTCAGTTTGCCTTCAAATTTATACGGTGCAGAATGGCTTAAGGCCACCCGTGGACAGGAAAGCATCGGATTTACCGCTACTGATAGTGTTGATGCCTTTATTGCACTGAATAAAAGCAGCAGCGTTCCGCAGGGATTTGAAAATACCAAAACCACTTTAAGCAACAGTAATGATGAAATGTTTGATCTTTACCGCAAAAGACTTATCCCCAACGAAAGAATAATTTTTGATAGTAGGGTGGCCAGCGTTTTTGTGTCGCCCATTACCCATTTACAACCTGCTTACGATTTAAAAACAACCACGAGCTACAAAGCTACCGACGGCATTTTAGAGGGAAAAGATATTACAAAAGCAGTATTAATGAACAAACAGCGTGTAATTTTTAATGCTGCCAACCAGGGGAGTCTCACCTGGAATATTTCAGTTGGCGTTGCCGATACCTATTCCTTAACCATTAAATACCATAACCCTTCCAATCAGCCATTGAAAGCTAAACTGGAGTTTTTATCGGCAGATGGAACCTTAATGAAAACAGAAATGGCAGAATTTTCGCCTACCAAAGAGGGGAAATGGAATTACCTGAACACCAATACCGGAAGCATGATTAATGCCGGAAGTTACCAAGTGCGCTTAACCGCCACAGAAACCAAAGGACTGGCAGTTGATGTTTTAGATGTTCAATAGGATAAGATGGTATAATATGTGGCCAAAATCTTATATTAATGATGATATTTAGCGATGCATATTTGTTTTAACCAAATTAATAAACGAGCCAACAAGTAATGAAAGGTCTACCTGTATTCGATCTTGCGATCATCTTCATTTACCTTGTCGGGATGATATTAGTTGGGGTTTATTTTTCGCGAAAAAATAAAAACTCCGAGCAATTTACAAAAGCTTCGGGCCTAATCCCCGGATGGGCGATAGGTTTATCTATTTATGCAACATTTTTAAGCAGCAATACTTTTTTGGGTGTGCCTGGTAAATCTTTTGGTGGCAACTGGAATGCATTTGTATTTAGTATTTCGATGCCATTGGCGGCGTGGGTGGCTTCTAAATATTTTGTGCCATTTTACCGCAATAGTGGAGAAATATCAGCTTATACCCATTTAGAAAAACGTTTCGGTGCATGGGCAAGGGTATATGCAGTAGTTTGTTTTCTGTTAACGCAGTTGGCCAGAATGGGATCGATATTTTTCGGAATTGCCCTGAGCCTGCAGGCACTTACAGGCTATTCTATGCAGATGATTATGATTGTGATGGGGATCTGTATCATTGTTTATACCGTTTTAGGAGGAATTGAAGCGGTAATATGGACAGAAGTGGTACAGGCGATTGTAAAAACCCTGGGTGCGCTACTCATTTTGTACCTGATTATTTCGAATATGCCGGGAGGTGTATCAAAGATTGTAGAAATTGGGAAATCTGCCGATAAATTTAGCCTTGGCAGTTTCAAATTCGATTTTGTCGGATCGTCGTTTTGGGTGGTTTTGCTTTATGGTTTTTTCATCAACCTGAACAATTTTGGAATGGATCAGAATTATATTCAGCGTTACCATACCGCATCATCAGGTAAAGCGGCTTCGAAATCAATCTGGTTATGTGTTTGGTTATACATCCCTGCTTCACTGCTGTTTTTCATTATAGGATCTTGCTTATTCGCTTATTATGAGGTTAATCCGGAATTGGTGCAGTCGGTCAAACATCAAGTAGCTATTGAGCGTTTGCCGCTACATGCTTCGGCGGCAGAGATTTTGAAAGTACAGAACGCTTTGATTCCGTCAGATTATGGAGATAAAATAATGCCGCATTTTATGGTTACCAAGATTCCGGCGGGTTTGGTTGGACTGATTGTTTCGGCCATTTTATCTGCAGCCATGAGTACCATTAGTTCTGGAATGAATGCTTCGGCAACCGTGTTTTCAGTAGATATTTACAAAAGGTATTTCAAACCCGGCATCACCGAAAAACAAAATTTATCGCTGTTACATCTGGCTACGGTAGGATTTGGCTTGCTGGGCATGATTGCAGGAATAGCCATGATCGGTGTAAAAAGCATTTTGGATGTTTGGTGGGAATTATCAGGCATTTTTGCGGCCGGAATGCTGGGTTTGTTTTTACTAGGTATCATCAGCAGGCAAACTAAAAACCATGAAGCCATCACGGCAACCATCATCGGTATTGCTGTAATTATATGGATGACATTTTCTTCACTTCTTCCTCCGGAATATGGAGTTTTTAGAAATCCTTTACATAAAAATATGATCATCGTGATCGGTACTTTAACCATTTTTTTGACAGGACTTTTCCTGACAAAAATTAAAAACAAAAAGATAAAAACAGCCCATTAAGCTCATTCAGTGCTTATTCGCGGCAAAAAAAAAATATAGCACATTTACCATATCAAATTACAATGGAAAACTCACAAAAAGGGTTCATCCCGGTTATGCTCACGCCATTTTTGAGCAATGGGAACATCGATTATCCTGCTTTAACACAACTTACGGAGATTTATTTACAGGCAGGGGCTTCAGGTTTGTTTGCCAATTGCCTCTCGAGCGAGATGTTCGAATTGAGTGACAAGGAAAGAATCCAGGTTATAAAACATGTGGTAAAAGTGGCAAACGGTGCCGTACCTGTTGTAGCCACTGGAACCTTTGGCGGCGAAATTACCAAACAAGCTGATTTTATAAAAGAAGTAAGCGATGCAGGTGTAGAAGCCGTAATTGCCATTACCAGTTTATTGGCCAATGAAGGCGAAAACGATGAAATATTTAACGACCGTGTGTTCGATCTGCTGCATCAAACGGATGAAATTCCGATGGGTTTTTACGAATGCCCGATACCCTATAAAAGGGTGTTAAAGCCACATCAACTCGCCGATTTTGTCGCTACAGGAAGGGTAATTTACCATAAAGATACCAGCCTGGATCTTACTCAGATAAAAGAAAAATTTAAACTAACCGAGGGTTATGCTTTTGGTTTATACGATGCCTACATGGTTCACGCAGTTGATTCGCTAAAAGCAGGTGCTTCAGGGTTATCCTGCATTCAGGGTAATTACTTTCCGGAGTTAATTGTTTGGTTATGTGATCATTATGATGATGAATCGCTTAATAATGAGGTACAGGCCGTGCAGCAGTTTTTGATCGATAATATGGAGGTGATGCATCATGTTTATCCAGTAGTATCCAAATATTTTCTGCAAAAAAGAGGGTTAAACATTTCGACTTTTACACGCAGAAATGTGGGCGCATTTACAAGTAGTGAAGTAAAAGGAATGGAGACCTTATTTGATGATTACACCTCGTTACGCAACAATTTGAATATTAAGGTTTTTATATGATTTTTTTTAAACCTCGCAGCTTTAAACTTAAAAGACGTTTGCGCTCGTTTCCAAACGAGCGCAAAAATAATTAAACGATTCTATCGTTTTTAAACGATAAACTATTCAACGCTCGTTAGAAACGAGCGTTAGCGAAGATGAAGTTTAATTCAAATATTTTCTTTTATAATCCAAAGGAGTCATTCCCGTTACCTTTTTAAAGTGCCTGTAAAAATTAGATACATTATTGAAACCGCAATCAAAACAGATCATTTCGGTTGGCAGTTTATTCTCAATCAGGAAACGACAGGCGTGGCTCACCCTGATCTCGATCAAAAAATCATAAAAAGTCTTTTTCGTCATCAGTTTAAAATACCTGCAAAAAGAAGTCACGCTTAAACTGCTTAACGATGCCACTTCCTCTAAAGTAATATCCTTTTTATAATTGCTTAGGGTATAATTGCAGATTTTATTGATGCGTAAAGTTTCTGATTCGTTCGATTGGTAAAAAGTATTTTTACTGGTTACGATGGTCGAATATTCATCCGTTTCTGCCAGCGTTTTTAATATCGAAAGTAAAATAATAATGCGGTCTAAATTCGTTGCATCAACAGCTGCCCGCATTAAATCGACCAGTTTATCTTTAGCCTTACCTTTAATTACCATGCCATTTTTGGCTTTTTCGAACAGTTTAGGGATCAGGTAAGCTTCGGGCAAAGTAAGCAGGTATTTGCCCAAACAATCAGGTAAAAAATGGATTACCATTGCTTCAGTTGTCAGGTCGGGATTGTTTTGAAAATACTCATCCTTACAACGCCAGGTGTGGGGCAGGTTTTCACCCAGCAATACCATTTCGTCAGGCACAAAATTACTGATGTTATCGCCGATAAAACGTACACCTTCACCTTTGATTACATAATGGAGTTCCAGTTCGGGATGGTAATGCCAGATGTTTCCAAAATCGGGTTTAACGTCATGGCGGATACTAAAAGAACTTTGCAAAGTAATGGGAACTTTATGAAAATGGGGTTTCATCTCAGGGTTAAAATATTTGGTTAGCGCCGCAACAATCTACTCAGTTAAATTTGTGCAGCGGACATAAAGTTAAAGAGTTAAATGATAATATCCTATATTAATTGGCTAAAAACCATTAGAAAATAGTGTTTTTCTATGTTGAGTTTTGTATTAAGCCAAATGGGCGTAACCAAATTATAAACAGACAAATTATTTTCCTATAAATTTTTTGTTTATTAATAAATTGTGAGACAATGAAAAACAACCAAAAATTCCACTAATTTAGGCTGCCTATTTAAACATCCTCATCATCAAAACTGTTGGTGTTGGACGGATCCCGTTTAAAAATTTTATGCTTCAAAAATTGCAAATTCCATTAAAAATATATTCAATTCAAAATATCAAATACATGAAATCATCCATTTTGGCCTTATTGTTAACGTTCTCCAGCATAACAGCCATTTTTGCACAGACGAATGCTGCTGCAGATAAAGAAGCCTATACCAAAATGATTACTGATCGTGCGGCTAAAATTGTGACCAATTTAGGCCTTAACGATGCCAGGAAAACACAAAAAGTAGCGGTAATTGTTCGCGATCAATACAGCAATCTGAATGATATTTATGCCGCCCGTGATGCCAGAGTTAAAGAAATTAAGGAAAAAAATAAAGATAATAAGGTAGAACGCGACTCGGCACTGGCAAAAGATGGCCGTATTGTAGAAATAGCTTTAAACAAACTGCACAAAAAATACATCAGCAAACTTTCTGCTCAACTAACTAATGAGCAGGTAGAGCTGGTTAAAAACGGCATGACTTATAATGTGTTGCCCATCACTTACAAAGCCTATCAGGAAGAAATTTTAACACTAACCGACGATCAAAAAAAACAGATTCTGAACTGGCTAACCGAGGCCCGTGAGCATGCCATGGATGCTGAATCATCTGATAAAAAACATGCCTGGTTCGGTAAATATAAGGGCCGTATCAACAATTACCTTTCTTCAGCAGGTTATGATCTTAAAAAGGAAGGCATAGAATGGGAGAAAAGGCGAAAGGCCAAGGCTGGAGTCAATTAATTTCTAATAATTTAAGGGATAAATTTTTTTTATGATTTTTTATTTAAGAATACTTCATTTATATATGAATTTATTTATACCTTGTATGATCAATTAAAAAAGGTATAAATGCGCCTTAAATTTTGTTTTATGCTGATAAAATAATTCAAAATTTAACGGGGAGATTAGCTAGAATTACCAATTTAATTATAGTTCGAATTATAATACATTTTCTAACCAGATAATTCACAGAGATCAAAATATAAATGAGCCAAATTACCTTAAATTTTTTGTCCTATAAATTTAATAAGCGTTAGTTGATGTTATCTTTTTTAAGGTAATAAAATTGATCGCCTATTACCGATAATTAATTTACAACGGTAATTATTATGAGGCCAAATTAGAGATGCCCGAACATTTAGTGGAGGAACCACGCTAGGCCATCCGAAAATCAGATTAAAAACTAACCAAATAACAATATGAACTTAAAATTTTTACGCAAGATTTCTTTGCCTTTGCTGCTGATGCTCATGGCAAGTATAATGCTCTTTGCCCAGGACCGAAAGGTTACAGGTAAGGTAGTTGATCAATCCGACGGGAGTGGTATTCCCGGGGTGAATGTGAGCATCAAAGGTATTCCCAGCAATGTAAGCACTAATGCAGATGGCATTTACACCATCCAGGTAAAATCTGATGCAGATGTTCTTGTATTCTCGTTTATAGGTTACATAAGGCAACAGGTAATAGTAGGTAAACAAGCCAATGTTGTGGTGCGTTTAGTTCCGGAAAACAAGAACCTTGATGATGTAGTTGTTATTGGTTATGGCACGCAGAAAAAAGCCAGTTTAACGGGTGCAATATCTACTGTTAATATGAAAGCTATTGAGGATATCCCGACAACGAACCTTGCAGCTGCATTAAGAGGTCAATTGCCCGCTGTAAGTGTTACAGGTGGTGTTGCTCGCCCTGGCGAAAATGCTACAATTACCATCAGAAACCCAATATTTTTTGCCAAGGACGGTAAAACCGATCCACTTTATGTGATTGATGATATTCAAAGGACTATTACTGATTTTAATGCACTCGATGCCAGTGAAGTAGAAAGCATAACCATATTAAAAGATGCAGCAGCGGCTATATACGGTATTTTAGGTGCAAATGGTGTGGTACTGGTTAAAACAAAACGCGGAAAACCAGGAGCTCCGAAAATCAGCTATAGTGGATCTTATGGGTTAACTGATGCCACGATGCTGCCGAAGATGATGAGTGGTTTAGAGCAGGCTGTTTATCTAAATGATTATACTCAGGCGCAAAATAATTTTCTGGTACAGCCAAATGGAAATTACACGAATCCTACAACCGGTGTAACCACTAAAATAACATCTTATTACACTCCTGATGAACTTGATTATTTCAGTAAAAACAGTCAGGATTATCTTGCTCAGGCCTGGCAGTCATCGTATATTATGCGTCATGCTTTAAATATTACCGGAGGTACCGATAAGGCAACCTATTTTGCCGGAGGAAGTTACACCAGTCAAAATTCAAATTTTAAAGGGGTAAATACAGATCGGTTAACATTCAGAGCAAGCGCAGATGCGAAAGTTGCCAATGGCTTAAAAGTTGGTGTTTCGGTTAGTGGTAATATAAATTACAACAAACGATATTATTTTAAACAAGGGTCTGAAAGTTTGGACAACGATTTTAAATCCTTACTGGCATCACCACAATTTGTTCCCTTTTATGTAGATGGTTTACCTGTGTTGCAGGCACCCAATACGGGCACGGTTGAAGGAGCAAACTTTTTCGAAGTTCAAAGATTAAACAATTATACGCTTCAAAATACAACAAGCATCAATCTACAGGCTACAGCAGAATATGAAATCCCTGTTGTAAAGGGATTAAAGGCCAGTTTAAATTTCAATAGAAATATCAACAACGATTTTAGCAAGCAGTATGGTACCAGGTATAATTTATACCAGTTTGAAGGATTAGGTGATAATAAACATATTGTTGGAGGTAAAGTAACCAATATCATATCGGCAAAAAATGGAGATATCGTTCGCTTTACACCAGGGCGTTTAGATGTTTACCAATTTAATGGATTATTATCTTATGCACGTAAATTCGGAAAGCATGACATTTCTGCAATTGCCTTATTTGAGCAACAGCACACGTCAGGAGAGAGCCTTGCCGTATCTCGTGAGGGAACTTTAGTTGGCGGTTTGGATAATATGAATTTTGCAACTGGCTTACAAGCTACAGATCAGGTAGGGCGTTTAAACGAATTTGGCAGGCTTGCTTACGCAACGCGTATTAATTATTCTTACGCGGATAAATATTTACTTGAAGTATCCTTACGTACAGATGCCAATAATAATTTCGCACCCGGGCAGCAATATGGCTTTTTCCCTTCTGCCTCGCTAGGTTGGGTAATATCAGAAGAAGGTTTCTTTAAAAATAAGGTGAAGTTTGTTAACTTTTTAAAAATAAGAGGATCGGTTGGTTTATTGGGTAATGATAGCTCGAAACCATATTTATACCAGGAAAATTATAAACTGGAGACAGGCAAATCAGCTGTTTTTGGTGGCAATAATGATAGAGGCTTAAATTATGCGCCAAACATTATCATTGCCAATGCAAATACAACATGGGATAGTAATTTAAGTACAAACCTAGGTGTGGATGCGCAATTTCTTGATAATAGGTTATCACTAACAGCAGATGGTTTTTTCGCACACCGTTACAACATGCTTTCAGCGCTTACTTCATCTGTGTCAGTACTTATTGGTGCAAATCCACCAACGGAGAATTTTGCAAAAGTTAATACTTTCGGATACGAAATATCAGCAGGATGGCGAGACAAAATTGGCAAGGATTTTAGTTACAATTTTAATCCTTTTTTTACCTGGAGCGATAATAAGTTATTAGTTGCCGATCAGCCACTGGGTAATGTGGGTACTTATCTTGATATCCTGGGACAATCAAGCGATAGAGGAGCATTTGGTTATCATTATTTAGGTATGTTCAGATCTCAGTCAGAAGCTGATGCCTTTGCTGCAGCTAACCCAAAATACACTGTGCTCGGACAAAAGCCAGTGGCAGGTATGTTATATTATGCAGATGTTAGAGGGCCAAAAGTAAACGGTGTATATACCGGACCAGATGGTATTGTTGATGAGAATGATCAGGACTATCTGACAGATAAATCGAGCAACCATTATGGGTTGGGTTTAAACTTTGGAGGTGCTTATAAAGGCATTTCACTTAACGTTACTATGGGTATGTCGTTCGGAGGGCAGGATGCTATAGAAGGCGATGCAAGAAAACGTGCAACGAGCACTGTTAACCGTCCGGCTTTCTGGTCAGATCACTGGACTCCTGAAAATCCAAATGCCAAATACCCAAGCCCATACTATAGTGCTACATACGACTTAAATTCGTCATTCTGGTTTGTTAACAGTTACACTTTTAGGGTAAGCAACATCAATTTGGCCTATAGTTTTCCGGCTAAAATTACCCAGAAAATGGGCATAGGAAGTTTAAAAGCTTCAGTAATCGCCACAAATCCTTTTAATTTCTATAATCCTTACACCTATAGAGATAATGCATCATCATACAATGTTTATCCAAATCTTCAGTCTCTTTCTTTTGCACTAAATGTTGGATTTTAATTTTACGAAAATGAAAATACATAAATTATTAATATTCGCTTTACTTGTTGCATCAGGAGCAAGTAGCTGTAAAAAAGTTCTTGATAATGTTGATGAAAATTATGCAGTTGCAGGTCAGATTTTTAATGATTCGACATTAGCAGTTTTAAACCTGAATGTATTGTATGATTCTAATCTGCCATCCTGGGCAGGCGTAAATTCAGGAAGTGCGATTACCAATCCGAGTGGTCTTTCAGATGAGGCCTATAATGACAATAAGTTTTTTAGGGGCACAATAAGTAATAATGATGTTGGCGATATTGGAACAGCAGTAAATGTTTCCAATAACTATGGCAAAATCCGTTTAATCAATACTTTTATCAGAGATGTTAATGCCGGCACCTTACCTGCAGGCACAAAAAACCGGTTAATAGCACAGGCATTGTTTTTCCGTTCATTTAGATACTTCGATCTTGTGAGGTTATATGGTGGCGTTCCGTTGGTATTAACACCACTTCAAGCTGTGGGCGATGAAGCCAAAGATGCAGCCTTATTGCCAAGAAATAAGACCTCAGAGTGTATTGCACAAATTACCAGGGATTTAGATACCTGTATTAAATATCTGCCCAAAAAGTGGGCAGGTACAGCAGACTGGGGTAGGATTACCGCAGGAGCTGCCGCTGCATTTAAAGGAAAAGTCTTGTTAACGTATGCAAGTCCGCAATTTGTTACAAATGAAGCGAGCGACCCTAATAATCCGGCAACAATTGTAGAACGTTGGGAGAAGTCATACACTGCGAATCAGGAAGCTGTGTCTTTGCTAACCGCATACGGATGGAAACTTGCTGCATCTTATGATAATATGTGGTTCACTGAAGTAAATAATCCTGAAGCAGTTTTGGTTACGGGTTACAATAACTTTAATACTGCCACAAGCAAAAATAACGGTTATGACAACAGTGCAAGACCATCTTATTTAGGAACCGGAGGAGGGGGCTATCAACCAACATGGGAGTTAGTTAAATCTTATCCAATGCTTGATGGTAAGGCACCGGGCACATCAACCAGGTATGTTTACAGCGATCAGAATTTTTATAAAAACAGAGATCCCAGATTCGATAAAACCATTGCTTATAATGGCGCAAACTGGCCAATTATCGGGAACCAGAATTATAGGTTATGGACATATTTTGTAAACAATAGAACTGTTGAGCCTGGAACAGCCAGCTCCACTGGTTTTTACTGCCGTAAAGCCATTGATCCTACTGTTTTACAGAATAATGTAATCTATTCTGGTACGGACTGGATGGAACTAAGATATGCAGAAGTGGTTTTAAATTTGGCAGAATCTGCTGCGGCGACAAATCGTTTGCAGGAAGCCTATGACAATTTAATTCTGATCAGAGCAAGGGCTGGAATTGAAAAAGGAACTGATAATCTCTATGGGCTTAAAGCAGGAATGAGCCAAACCGAGTTAATTAATGCCATAATGTATGAAAGACAAATTGAATTTGCCTTTGAAGGAAAACGTTTCTGGGATTTAAGGAGAAGAAAGCTGTTTTCAACAGTCTTAAATGGTAAAATAAGAACGGGCAAACAATTTAACCTCGTTACAAGCGGTGCTCCGGCAAGTCTTTCAACTTCACCATATGTAGGCCGTGATGCACTTTCTACAGATCAGGTTTATACTTACATGACTATTCTTCCTAAAACTTTAGATAATGGTTATACGATTAATTGGAAAGACGAATATTATTTCTTTGGTATTCCAACCTCATCGATTGCCAATAATCCGAAAATAGAACAAACAAGAGGCTGGGGAGGAAGTTTCGATCCACAGCTTTAGCAAGCAGCAAAATTTTTAGGGCGGTTTGCTCACCGCCCTGGTTTTTTATATTTGGTTTTTAGAAAAGGGAACATTAATTTGTTTCCTTTTTCATTTAAGAATGTTACATTTATATATGAATATTATTTCTATCTTGTAACACGGTTGTAGAAATGAATTTTATTTGTTACAGCCATTTTAACCAAATGAAAAGATGGTGCAATACCTGGCCAAAATTATACAGTAAATAGCCAATTTTTGCATGCAATTTTGAAATATAATATACTTTCTAACCAAAACTGATAACCAAAGAAATAAACAGAAATGAGCCGATTTTTATAAAATTCTCGATTGACAATTTCATCAATCAAAAAATATCAGCTAAATTTCTTTTACTTCTTTAACGGGCAAAACACAAATGAAAAAGAACTTTTTAAATCTGTTGTTCACAACAGCATTAATGCTCTCCGCAAATTACGCATCTGCGCAATACCCGAATATACCGCCTGAAGTCAAAAAATCTTCTGATTCAATGATGAAAGAAGCTTACCATCAATCAGACATCGCCTGGGAAAAAGCCAAGCCGGTTATAGCAAAGGAAGCTGCAGAGGGTAAGCCATATATTCCGTGGGCTGGCCGACCTACCGATCTTCCTCAATCTAAATTATTGGCCTTTCCTGGTGCAGAAGGGGGAGGTGCATATAGTTTTGGTGGTCACGGCGGCAGGGTAATTGTGGTTAAAAATTTAAACGATAGTGGTTCCGGTTCTTTACGTGATGCCTGTGAACAAGGTGGTGCGAGAATTGTGGTTTTCAATGTTGCAGGAATTATCAGGTTGAAAACACCATTGATTATTCGTGCCCCATATATTACTATTGCTGGCCAAACGGCGCCTGGAGATGGTGTTTGTGTAGCTGGCGAATCAGTTTGGTTAAATACCCATGACGTTATTGTTCGCTTTATGCGTTTTAGAAGAGGTGAAACTTTTGTAGGTCGCAGAGATGATGCCATTGGTGGAAATCCGGTTGGCAATATTATGATCGATCACGTTTCTGCCAGTTGGGGATTGGACGAAAACATGTCGATGTACCGTCACATGTATAATGATAGCACAGGTAAAGCCGAAGAAAAATTAGGAACGGTTAACATTACGATCCAAAACTCTATTTTCTCTGAAGCTTTAGATTATTGGAACCATGCGTTTGGCAGTACATTAGGTGGCGAAAACTGTGCCTTTGTACGTAATCTTTGGGCCGATAATGGTGCCCGTAATCCATCAATTGGTTGGAACGGCATTTTTAACTTCGCCAATAACGTAGTGTTTAACTGGAATAACCGCTCCACAGATGGCGGAGATTATACCGCACAGTACAACATCATCAACAACTTTTACAAACCTGGTCCGGTTACCGAATTAAAAGACCCGATCAGCTACCGCATTTTAAAACCGGAATCTGGTCGCAGTAAATTACCTTATGTTGTTTTCGGACGTGCTTATGTAGCAGGAAATATCATCGATGGAAATGAAAAAGTAACCAAAAACAACTGGGATGGAGGCGTACAGTTAGAAGATAAAAAAGGGAACCTCATGTCGTTTGAAACTGCAAGCAAATATTTCGCAGCAATGAAAGCTAAAGATCCATTCCCGATGCCTAAAATCAGCATTATCCCAACGTTACAAGCAAAAGACTATGTATTGGCAAATGCTGGTGCTACCTTACCAAAGAGAGATCCGGTTGATATCCGCGTAGTTAAACAGGTGGCTACCGGAAAAATTGAAGTTCACCCTAATGCTAAACCATCTGCATTTCAATTCGAACACCGCAGATTACCTGGCGATTCTTACAAACAGGGTATCATTACAGAAGTTTCACAGGTGGGTGGTTATCCGGAATATAAAGGAACGCCATATAAAGATAGCGACGATGATGGCATGCCTGATGCATACGAAATTAAAAATGGCTTGAATCCTAAAGATGCGAAGGATGCTATAAAGCTATCGAAATCAGGTTATTCGAATATTGAAGTATATTTGAATAGTTTGGTTGATATTGATAAAGTGAGACCGTAGAAAATTTCTAATTATACTGTCATTCTGAACACAGTGAAGAATCTGCAAGCGATGGAAACGTAACTTTAATATAGCATGAGCCATAATTACTTTGTCTACATCTTAACAAACAAGAACAAAACTGTTTTGTATACAGGCGTAACAAATGACTTAGAGGTTAGACTTAAACAATACGTTGGGAATAGAGAAAATAAATTTGCTTTTACTTTTAAATACAACTGTCACTATTTAATTTTTTTCGAAAGACATCAGTTCATTGAACATGCAATTGAGAGAGAAAAAGAAATTAAAGGCTGGACTAGGAAAAAGAAAAATGAATTGATTGAAATTGTTAATCCAAATTGGAGATTTTTGAATGAAGAGATAATTGAAAGATAAACCTCATCAAATAGCATTATGATTCTGAATGTAGTAAAGAATACGCATGCTATGAAAACAAAACATTAATAACTACTGCTAGCAATGGAAGAGAATAGGCAGAGACAGTAGGAAATAAGTTGCAGATGCTTCGTGCCTCAGCATGACAAATACAAAATAATCAATGCCAAAAACTAACCATATATTAAAAGCGATGCAACTGAAAACCGTACCTATAATGGTTATCGTACTTTTAGTTGCAAACTTTTCTTTTGCGCAAAAAACAAAGCCTGTTGAACCTCCAAAGCCGATTTTTAAAGGAAAAGATGGCAAAATGGCTTACGCTCCTGATGCCGATGGAAACCGCATTCCCGATTTTTCTTACGCAGGTTACATGGCTGGTGAAAAAGCCATTCCCAGTGCAACAATAAAGGTAGTCGTTCCTGTTTCAAATGGCGATGCTACCTTAAGGATTCAATCAGCCATTAATTATGTTTCGAAATTACCCCTTGGTAAAGATGGTTTACGCGGAGCGATTTTACTAGAAAAAGGAACTTACGAAGTTGCAGGGACATTGCGGTTATCAGCGTCAGGAGTGGTGCTTCGTGGAAGCGGAATGGACGAAAATGACACAAAGATTTTTGCAACTGGCTTAGACCGGATTGGTGTAATCAGAATTTTAGGCAAAAAAAACAAAATAGAAAAACAGGCAATCGCCATTACAGATGCTTATGTGCCTGTAAATTCAAATAAAATTACTTTGGCAAATACCAACGAATTAAAAGTTGGCGATAAAATCATTATTAACCGTCCTTCAACTAAAGAATGGATCGAAACCTTGAAAACTGTAGAGTTTGGTGGTGGTGAAAGTGCTTTAGGTTGGAAACCAGGAACCAGGGATATCCATTGGGATCGAAAAATTATCGCCATAAACGGCAATACCATCACTTTTGATGCACCAATTACAACAGCGTTAGATGTTAAGTTTGGTGGAGCAACCATCTCTAAATACGAATGGGAAGGTAGAATTGCGCAAACGGGGGTTGAAAACCTGAAAATCGAATCCGATTATCATAAAGAAAATAGTAAAGATGAATACCATCGCTGGACGGCCATTTGTTTGGAAAATGTACAGGATGCATGGGTTCGTCAGGTTGTTTTTGAGCATTTTGCTGGTTCTGCCGTTAATGTACTCGAAACCGCTAAAAGAATTACGGTAGAAGATTGTAAATCACTTACCCCGGTTTCTGAAATTGGTGGTGAACGAAGGTTTACATTTTTAACTACCGGTCAGCAAACGCTTTTTCAAAGATTATACTCAGAATATGGTTACCACGATTTTGCTGTTGGCTTTTGTGCACCGGGGCCAAATGTTTTTGTACAATGCCAGTCTTATTTACCTTTCAGTTTCAGTGGTGCTATTGATAGCTGGGCATCTGGTGTGTTATTCGATATTGTAAATATTGATGGACAGGCCTTAAGTTATTTAAACCGCGGACAAGACGGACAAGGGGCGGGCTGGAGTGCCGCAAACAGTGTGTTCTGGCAATGTAGCGCTGCAAGGGTTGATAATTTTCAGCCGCCAACTGCTCAAAACTGGGCATTCGGAACATGGGCGCAATTTGCCGGAAACGGTTATTGGGACATGTCTAACGAACAGATTCAGCCACGAAGCTTATATTGTGCGCAGTTAAAAGATAGATTGGGTAATGAAGCCGATAAACGGAACTTCGTTCTTCCTGTAGAAACTGAAGCATCCAGCAGTCCGCCGGTAGATGTAGCTCAAAAACTCACTAAACTGGCTTATAAACCTGCTTTAACTGTTTCAGAATATATTGATGCCGCGCCAGATCGGAATAAAATCCCGACAGATGCTGGTCAGGCAAAAAGCATAGATAAAATTGGCTTGGATAAAATCGTTAAACCTGTACTTGCGGATGCCATGACGATCAAAAATGGCTGGTTGGTGCGCGGCAATGAAATTGTGGTGGGTAATCGTCAGGATGTGCCCTGGTGGAATGGGAGCGCGCGTCCGTATGGATTAAAAAACACTAAATTTCATGTCACCCGTTTTGTTCCTGGCCGTTCCGGAAATGGCTTAACCGATGATCTTGAGGAGATTACCGATTCGATGAAAAATGGTTCGGTTAAGGTACTTGATCATAATTATGGCCTTTGGTACGATAGGAGAAGAGACGATCACGAACGCATCCGCCGCATGGATGGCGAAGTATGGGCTCCTTTTTACGAATTGCCATTTGCCCGTAGCGGGGAGGATAAAGCCTGGGACGGTTTAAGCAAGTACGACATCACCAAATATAACCTCTGGTATTGGGACAGGTTAAAGCAATTCGCTAACCTTGCCGATCAAAAAGGCCTGGTTTTAATCCATGAGAACTATTTCCAGCACAATATTATCGAGGCTGGTGCGCATTATGCTGATTTTCCCTGGCGTACCGCAAACAATATCAACAATACGGGCTTCCCTGAACCAGTGCCTTATGCCGGCGATAAACGCATTTTTATGGCTGAGCAGTTTTACGACATCGCCAACGAACACCGCAGGGCAATCCATAAAGCTTACATCAGAAAATGTTTAGAGAATTTTGACGGAAATTCCGGAGTCATTCAATTAATAGGTGCCGAATTTACGGGTCCTTTGCATTTTGTTCAGTTCTGGATCGATACCATTAAGGAATGGAAGAAAGAAACAGGCAAACACCCGATTATCGGTTTAAGCGTAACCAAAGATGTGCAGGATGCCATTTTAGCTGATCCTGAACGTGCCAGCGTGGTCGACCTGATCGATATCAGGTATTGGTATTATCAGGCCGATGGAACCGCTTATGCGCCGCAAGGCGGTTTAAGTTTAGCGCCTCGTCAGCATGCCCGTTTGCTAAAACCTAAGAAAACGTCATTCGAAGAAGTTTACCATGCTGTATCCGAATATAAAAACAAGTGCCCTGAGAAGGCAGTGATGTATTCTGGAGATAATTTTGATAGCTTCGGATGGGCGATTTTTATGGCAGGCGGCTCTTTATCGAACGTTAATGAGATAGATAAAACAGTTCTAAGGGCTGCATCTGCTATGAAACCATTTCTCCCTGCAGGTAAATCAGCTAAACAATATGGGCTTGAAAATGCTGGTAAGGCTTATATTTTGTACAATGCTTCAACAAATGCAGTTAATCTGGATTTAAGTAAGGTCACAGGAAAATTTAATGTAAAAGTGCTAAATACCCGAACCGGGAAAGTGCTTAAGGAAGAGAAAATTAACGGGGGTGCTATGGTAAAATTGAACAAAGTAGCATCAGGAGATGAAGTTATCATTGTGAATAAAATATAAATTGAGTTTTGTCATTCTGAGCGCAGCGAAGAATCTCCAGTCGGTGGAAACAAAACGTTAATAAACCACCATTAAAAATGGAATTTAGCAAGCATAAGCTGTGTACATAATAGGTAAGAGATGCTTCGTACCTCAACATGACAGCACGTTTTTTATTAGCGGGTATCTACACCCAACAACATTTTTAAATACATTAAACTGAATATGAACCTTAAATTACAAATATTTCTGCTTGCTGTGCTTTCTTGCTTTGCTTTTGGCTGTAAGAAAAAGCCTCATTTTGGCGATAAAAGTCTTTTGGTTTCAGAGAACGGGCGGTATTTAACCACCGGTGATGGCAAACCCTTCTTTTGGCTTGGAGATACAGGCTGGTTGCTGTTCGGTCGTTTAACCCGCGAAGAAGCAAACGCCTATCTCGAAGACCGTAAACAAAAAGGTTTTAATGTTATTCAGGTGATGTTATTACATGATGTGCCTTCGAGAAATGTATACCTCGATTCGTCAGTTGTACATGCAGATGTATCAAAGCCGATGCTTACACCGGGCAATAATCCTCAAGACTCTTTGGCCTATGATTATTGGGATCATGTAGATTACATCATAGATCAGGCAGCAGAAAAAGGACTTTATATTGCCCTGGTTCCGGTATGGGGTACCAATGTAAAAAATAAAAAAGTGAATAAAACGCAGGCAAAGGCTTATTCTGAGTTCCTGGCAAAACGTTATAAAGATAAGTGGAATATCATTTGGCTCAATGGTGGCGATATTAAAGGAAGTGATGGTGCGGATGTTTGGAATACCATTGGCGAAACCTTAAGGGCAAACGATCCGAATCATCTAATAACTTTCCATCCAAGGGGAAGAACTGCTTCCTCACAATGGTTTCAAAATGCAAAATGGTGTGATTTTGATATGGTTCAATCTGGTCACCGCCGGTATGATCAGGACACCTCTAAAAACGAAAAATTACATTATGGAGAAGATAACTGGAAATATATTGAAGCTGATTATAAATTAAAACCAACTAAGCCAACCATTGATGGGGAGCCTTCATACGAAGATATTCCACAAGGTTTACACGATACGGTCCAACCACGCTGGACAGCTAGTGATGTAAGAAGATACGGTTATTGGTCGGTTTTTGCAGGTGCATTTGGTTATACTTATGGCCACAATTCGGTAATGCAGATGTATAAAAAGGCAGATTTAAAACCTGCTTATGGTGCGAAAGACCATTGGATCACTGCCATTAATGCTCCAGGCGCAAAACAGATGCAATACCTGAAAGATTTAATGCTTTCTCACTCTTATTTCGATCGTGTGCCCGATCAAACTTTAGTGGCTGGAAAGAATGGTGAAAAATATGAACGGGTTCTTGCTACAAGAGGTGAAGAGTTTGCATTGCTTTACACTTATACAGGAAGAAATTTTACTGTGCAGATGGGCAAAATCGATGGTGATGAGGTTAAAGCTTCCTGGTTTGATCCAAGAACTGGTAAAATCACGGCAATTGGAGAATTTGAAAATAAAGGAATTAGGGAGTTTAACCCACCCGGCGAACCTGCAAATGGCAATGATTGGGTGTTGGTGTTGGAGGAGGTGTAGGAGAAGCGTTTAGCGATAGGCGTATGGCGTTAAAGCCGGGACAATATCGTCATTGCGAGAAGGAACGACGAAGCAATCTCATTAGAAAGCTCGTCATTTCGATCCGATAGTTATTGGATGAAGCGCAGCGAAATGACGCATACTAGGGCGATCGTCATTCCCAACTTGATTGGGAATCGTAATGCTTTCGCTATTGGGCTATTAAGATTCACGCCTGCGCTGGAATGACGACCATCAATAAATAAATAATGTCACCCTGAGCGTAGTCGAAGGGCCATCCTTAATCAAATTATAAAAAAGGGTCTTCGACTACGCTCAGACTGACAATTGAAAAAAGAAATAACTAAAGAGAACAGTGTTTAAACCCAATTCCATATCATCATTTCGCTTAGCCATTATTGGCCTGCTTCTTTGCGGCTTAACATCCTGTACAAAGCAGGCTTATATATTTACCTCTTTCCATGAGCCGGCAAACGAAGGGTTAAGGCTTTTATACAGCTACGATGCTTACCATTGGACAGATTTGAATAAAACTTTTTTGAAACCAGCGGTTGGGACACAGAAAGTTTTGCGCGATCCATCAATTGTTCAAGGGCCGTATGGAACATTTCATTTGGTTTGGACCTGCAGCTGGAAAGGCGACAAAGGTTTTGGTTACGCCAATTCAAAGGATCTGATCAATTGGAGCGAACAAAAATTCCTTCCGGTAATGGAAAGTGAGCCGAAAACTGTAAATGTTTGGGCACCTGAAATTTTCTATGATGATGAGAAAAAAGAATATGTAATTATCTGGGCTTCAGCTATTCCGTTTCGATTTGCTAAAGGAATAGAGGAAGAAGAAAATAATCACCGGATGTACAGCATTACCACAAAAGATTTTATAAGCTTCTCTAAACCGAAATTGTTTCTTGATCCTGGTTTCAGTGTAATCGATGCAGTGATTGTGAAACGGGCAAGCAAAGATTATGTATTGGTTTTAAAAGACAATACACGCCCGAATAGAAATTTAAAAGTAGCGTTTGCAAAAGATGCACTAGGACCTTACGAAAATGTTTCGGACACTTTTAGTCCGAAATTAACAGAGGGACCAACTGTGGTAAAAGTAAAAAATAATTGGCTGATTTATTTCGATGCCTATGGACAAAAGATTTATTCAGCCTATAAAACTGCCGATTTTAAGACTTTTAAGGATGTAACAGCATCAATTTCAATCCCCGAAGGGCATAAACACGGAACGATTATAAAAGTGAATAAGAAAGTGATTGAGAATTTATTGAAGTATAAATGAGTCGTCATTGCGAACTGAAGCAAGGGAACGAGCGAGAGCGTGAAGCAATCTATTTAACAAAAAAGATTGCGAGTTTCCGATGAAAAATCGGAAACTCGCAATGACGAAATGAACTAATAACATGAAAATATTTAAAATACTTTGTTTAAGCTTACCATTTGCATTTGCGATGCAAAACTCGCAGGCGCAGGATACGGTACGCTATACAGGTAAAACACTGGTTAATGCAGATTACCATCATGGTCAGCTTTCGCCAGTAATGGGTGTGCATAATATCCAGACTTTCCGTGCCAACCGGGAACACCCTGAACTGGCCGAGAATTTTGGGTGGACCTATAACCATGCACCAATGCTGGCCTACTGGAATAATAAATTTTATATTGAATATTTAAGCGATAAAGTTGGCGAAAGCATCCCGCCAGGACAAACTTTATTGCAATCGTCAAAAGATGGCTACACCTGGACGAAACCAGAGGTGGTATTTCCGGTCTACCGGATTCCGGATGGTACAACAAAAGAGGGTAGAACCGATGTTGCCAAAGATTTAGATGCTGTGATGCATCAACGCATGGGTTTTTATGTTTCCACTAAAAATGTATTCCTGGTTTTGGGTTTTTATGCCATTAGTTTTGACGCGAAAGACGATCCGAACGATGGCCATGGAATTGGCAGGGCAGTAAGAGAAATTCAGCCAGATGGAAAGTATGGCCCCATTTATTTCATTCATTACAATCCTGGTTACTCCGAGAAAAATACCAAATATCCGCTATACACCAAAAGCAAAAGTAAAACTTTCATTGAAGCCTGTAATGAATTGTTATCAAACAAGTTGATGACTCAACAATGGAATGAAGAGGCTGATCGGAAAGATCCTTTGATTACTTTACAAAAGGAGTATAAAGCCTTCAGCTACTATCATTTACCTGATGGAAGAGTGGTGGGTTTATGGAAAAATGCCTTAACAGCCATTAGTAATGATAACGGAAAGAGCTGGCCAGAAAACGCGTCGCGGGCACCCGGTTTTGTAAACAGCAATGCCAAAATCTGGGGACAAAAAACTTCAGACGGCAATTACGCAACAGTTTATAATCCATCTGAATATCGTTGGCCTTTAGCCATTTCAACTAGTAAAAATGGCTTGGATTATACCAATTTATTGTTGGTAAATGGCGAAATCACGCCGATGCGTTATGGTGGAAATTACAAGTCTTATGGTCCGCAATATGTGCGTGGCATTGAAGAGGGTAATGGAAAACCAAAAGATGGCAATTTATGGGTAACCTACAGCATGAACAAAGAGGATATCTGGGTTTCTTCAGTTCCTGTACCGGTTAGCGATAAAGCAACACAACATGTTAACGATGATTTTGGTAAATTACCATCAGATAAAGCGCTCGAAATGTGGAACATATATAGTCCGCTTTGGGCACCGGTAAAGGTAGAAAACGGCGTTTTAGAGTTAAGAGACAAAGATCCTTTTGATTATGCCAAAGCCGAAAGATTATTTCCTGCATCTAAGAAAATAATAGCTTCGTTTTCGGTTAGGCCAAAGCAAAATGATTTCGGCTTGCTCGAAATCGAATTGCAGGATGCAAAAGGAATGGCAACTGTGCGCCTGACTTTTGATACCGCTGGAACTTTAAGCGCAAAGGCGGGAGCACGGTATAAAAATTTTATGAAATACGAGGCGGGTAAAAGTTACGACATTAAATTAAAATTAGATGCCTTTACGCGTTTTTACACCATCACCGTAAACGGCAAAGATGTGTTAACCAGTTTGGCTTTTCAACCTGTTGCTGATGTTTCAAGAATTGTTTTCCGCACCGGCGATGTTCGTCGTTTCCCTGATGTAGATACACCTGCAGATCAAACCTATGATTTGAAAAATGCGGGGGAACCAGAGAAAAAGGAAGCTGTTTATTCGATTAAGTATTTAAAAACGGAGGGATTTTAGTATGGTTAAGTTTTTAAGATATATCGTCATTGCGAGCTTTCGATTTTTCATCGAAGCGAAGCAATCTTTTCAAAAGGCTAGAAGGATTGCTTCGTCGTTCCTCCTCGCAATGACGGCGATAACGACATTACTTTCACTTTTTTCCTTCTCCGCCAACGCAAAAATCCTCCTACCTCAAATTTTATCGAGTAATATGGTTTTGCAGCGCGAAAAGCCCATCAATATCTGGGGTTATGCTTCACCAGGCGAAAAAGTAGAAGTAACGTTTGCAGGCCAGAAAAAAGAAGCTCTTGCGGATAAAAACGGAAACTGGCGAGTAGTTTTAGCTCAATTAAAAACAGCTACAAAACCTCAAACCATGACCATCAGTGGCTCAAATAAGATTGAACTTACTAATATTCTGGTAGGCGAAGTTTGGGTATGCTCCGGTCAATCGAATATGGAATACGCCATGCGCAAACTGGCCAAGATCCCAAAACCAAAGAATGAAAAACTAGGTTTCCCATCTGATGAAGTGGCAAAAGCAAAGAATAATCAGATCAGAATTTTCCTGGTTAACCGCAAAACTTTGATCAAACCTGATTCTGTCCATAAAAGCTGGAGTGAAGCCAAAGATTCAGCTTTACGTGCTTTTTCAGCTGTCGGTTATTTCTACGCAAAGGAAGTTCAGGGAAAATTGGGTATCCCTGTTGGGATGATCTCTTCAGCCATTCCAGGAAGTGCAATTGAACCTTGGATTTCAGAAAATGCATTTGAACAAGAGGATTATTTCAGAAATCAAAAAGTGGGTAACGATCCCGGTAAATTTTATCCGACCATGATCGAACCTTTAACTCAATTTAAAATCCGCGGATTTCTTTGGTATCAGGGCGAGACCAATTGTTTTCTGAACGAGAAAATCAGCTATGCTTATAAAATGAAAGTATTAATCAATAGCTGGAGGAAAGCCTGGAAAGAAAACGATCTACCATTTTATTATGTTCAGATTGCGCCTTTTAACTACTCCAAAACCAAAGGTAAGGTACCTGTTGATGAAAATACAGAACCCGAATTTTGGGAAGCACAAACACAATTATTGCGTTTGCCAAACACTGGGATGATTTCTACAAACGATTTAACCGACTCGAATGAAGATTTGCACCCAACATACAAATGGGAGGTAGGCAGAAGGTTGGCGCTTTGGGCTTTAGCTAAAACTTACCTTCGAAAAAATGATTTTTCAGGACCTATTTATAAATCAGTTTCATTTAAAAATGGAAAAGCTTTATTGGACTTCGATAACTTAAAAGCAACTTCGTCTAGTCCGATTACCGGTTTTACCATTGCAGGAAACGACGGGAAATTTGTGAATGCTGATGTTGTCGTAAAAGATGGAAAGGTTATCGTTTCTTCAAAAGAAATTGAAACACCGGTTGCCGTGCGTTATAATTGGACGGAAAACCCTTCAGGGAACTTTTATAGCAATGGTTTACCTGCCTTACCTTTCCGTACCGATAATCCACTAACTAAAACTTTTAAAACCAATTAATGAAACGCAGATTTATACTTTTCTTGTGTTTAACAACCCTATTCTGCTCGCTAAAAGCACAGCAAACAGAGAAATTATACCTATCGGGAACCGGAAATGATAATACCGTTAACTGGGATTTCTTCTGTACAGCTGGAGCAAATTCTGGTAAATGGACTACCATTCCAGTGCCCTCAAACTGGGAATTACAAGGTTTCGGGAAATATAATTATGGCTTTAACAAAGAGGAAAATAAAGGCAAGGAACAAGGTCTTTACAAGTACAAATTTAAGGTTCCCTCTGCCTGGAAAAATAAGGAAATTAATGTCGTTTTTGAAGGCTCAATGACCGATACCGAAGTCAAAATTAATGGTCAGTTGGCGGGAGAGATCCATCAGGGTTCATTTTATGTTTTTAAATACGACATTTCCAAACTGATTAAATTTGGTGCCGATAATTTACTTGAAGTAAAAGTATCCAAGCATTCTGCAAATCAATCTGTTAATGAAGCTGAACGTAAGGCCGATTTCTGGATCTTTGGTGGTATTTTCAGAACTGTTTATCTCGAATCGCTGCCGCAAAATCATATCAATCGGATTCAGATCGATGCCAGAGCTGATGGCAGTTTAAATGCGCAATTAAATTATACTGGTGATGCAGATAAAGTTGAGGTGGAGCTTTTAGGGAAAGATGGAAAAAGATTCGGTAATAGATTTACCACTCCAATAAAAAAGGGAAGTAAAAGTGTAAAGTTGAATCATCAGTTTTCGAATCCGGCATTATGGTCGTCAGAGTTTCCAAACTTGTACACTGCAAACTTTGCCTTGATCAAAAATGGCAAAGTGGTTCACCAGGTTTCAAAAAAGATTGGTTTTAGAACAATTGAAGTAAAAGAACGTGATGGTGTTTACATCAATGGTGTAAAAATGAAATTCAAAGGTGTAAACCGTCACTCATTTTACCCGTCATCCGGTAGAACAACCAGTAAAAAAATCAGCATTGCCGATGTTTTACTAATGAAAGAGATGAATATGAATGCCGTTCGAATGTCGCATTATCCGCCTGATGGTCATTTTTTGGATGTTTGCGATTCGCTCGGCTTATTTGTAATGGATGAACTGGCTGGCTGGCATGGCACTTATGATACGCCAACGGGAACGAAGTTGATGAAAGAAATGATGCTGAATGATGAAAATCATCCATCAATTATATTTTGGGCAAATGGAAACGAAGGTGGACACAATCGCGAACTCGATCACCTTTTTGCTGAAGAAGATCTTCAAAAAAGACCTTTAATTCATCCTTGGGAGGTTTTTAATGGGTTTGAAACCACACATTACCGTGAGTTTAATTACGGAATTGGCAACTACGATCACGGCCACAACATTTTAATGCCTACAGAGTTTCTGCATGGTATGTGGGACGGCGGTCACGGTGCAGGCATTGAAGATTACTGGAATGCCATGTGGAACAATCCGCTTTCGGCTGGTGGTTTCCTTTGGGATTTTGCCGATCAGGCGGTGGTGCGTACCGATAAAAGCGGCGAATTAGATACTGACGGAAACCATGGCCCTGATGGAATTGTTGGACCTTACCACGAAAAAGAAGGCAGTTTTTTCACCATTAAAGAAGTCTGGAGTCCTGTTTTTGTAGAAAAAAGAGAAATGACTGCTGGATTTGACGGTTCGTTTACATTAGAAAACCGTTATGCATTTACTAACCTCAATCAATGTACTTTTAACTGGAAATTGAAGAAACTAAAAGTTGGGGATGATGCAGCATTTAAATCTGGCAAAGCCGATGCGCCAAACATCAAACCTTTTGAAAAAGGAAAATTACAGGTTAATCTTCCAGCAGATTGGAGAAGCTTCGATGCACTTTATCTCACCGCTAATGCACCTGATGGAAAAGAATTATTTACCTGGAGTTTCCCGATTACGCTGCCTAAGGATGATGCAGAGAAAATCGTTATAAAAACAGGTTCCTCAAAAGTAAATGTTAAAGAGGATGCAAAAGTTTATCAGGTATCTGCTAACGGTATTGATCTGACTTTCGACAAAATAACTGGTTTGTTGCAAAAGGCCAGGAATGCTAAAGGGATAATACCTTTTTCTAATGGTCCTATTTTGCAGGAGGGTGTAAATAACTTTAAAGGTTTTACTCAGAAAATGGATGGCGAGAACTTAGTGATTTCATCCAAATTTGATAAAAAGGAAAGCTGGAATACGCTACAGTGGACGATTTATCCGTCAGGATGGTTAAAAATGGAGGTAAAATATTTTCCATCAGATTACTTTACCACTTTTGTTGGACTTAACTTTTCTTATCCTGAAACAGAAATCAAAGCAGTTGAATATAAAGGAAACGGACCATACCGCGTTTGGAAAAACAGAATTAAAGGCACAACTTTTGGTATTTGGAAAAATGATTATAACAATTCGGCAACAGGTGAAGCACCCTGGCAGTACCCTGAATTTAAAGGCTATTATTCAAATATGTACTGGTGCGAATTTATTGGCAAGCAACAATCATTCAAAGTTGTAACCGATCAGGAAGATATTTTTTTAAGGTTATTTACACCGAAAAAATCGAAAGATACAGAATATGATAACATGAGTCCGACATTTCCGGATGGTGATATTTCCTTTATGAATGCGATTTCGGCAATTGGTACTAAAACCCAAAAACCAGAAACAACAGGGCCAATGGGAATGAAAAATATTTATTATGATTTTGATAAAGATCCGGATAGGGCATTGAATATGACTTTGTATTTTGATTTTTCACTCCATAGTTCGTCATTGCGAGGAGGAACGACGAAGCAATCTCAATAAAGGAATTATGAAGCACAATTACATTAGCAAAAAAGATTGCTTCAGCTCGCTCAGGCCCAGCTCTGCAATGACGAATTTTTTTAAAAAAATAATATAATCTGTGCAATCCAACAATCGGTGTAATCATATACGAAGTATAATGAACATTAAACTCTACATAGCGATCATCAGCATTTGCTTTCTATCCTTTACAAAGGTGATGGCGCAAGTCTCGTTTCAGCATACCACCTGCGAAATGCTCGAAAATCCGTTGGGAATTGATGTTGTAAAACCTCGCTTTGCCTGGCATATCATTTCCAATGAGCGTAATGTACTGCAAACCGCTTATCAAATTTTAGTTTCATCATCGGCAGAAAAATTAAAGGCAAATGAGGGCGATTTATGGGACTCAGGAAAGGTTAACGAACAAGAATCTATCCATGTAGGCTATAACGGTATGGCACTAAGAAGCCGTATGAAAGCCTACTGGAAGGTTAAAGTTTGGACAACTGCTGGCCAAAGTGATTGGTCGGCTAACAACTCTTTCTCCATGGGTTTGCTTTATTACAAAGATTGGCCAAAAGGTTGGATTGGTTTCGACCGGGCTTTCCCATGGGATAACATTAAAACTGATTCCCGTTTATCTGCACGATATTTTAGAAAGGAGTTTCAGTGTGCAAAACAGATTAAATCGGCTACAGCGTCTATCATAGGTTTGGGTTTGTATGAACTCTACATCAACGGCAAAAAAGTTGGGGAAGATGTATTGTCTCCATCGCCAACCGATTACAGCAGAAATGTTAAATATAACACTTACGATGTAACCGGTTACCTTCAGAATGGTAAAAATGCAGTTGGCGCAATACTTGGAAATGGCCGTTTTTTCGCGATGCGCCAGAATGAAAAGCCATATAAAATTAAAACGTTTGGTTTTCCAAAAATGCTCATGAACATCAACATTGTTTATACTGACGGAACAACAGCGAATATTGATACCGATGATAGCTGGAAGGGTACAACGGATGGGCCGATCAGAGCCAATAACGAATATGACGGCGAAGAATATGATGCTACAAAAGAAGCTTCAGGCTGGAATAAGGTAGGTTTTGATGATAGCAAATGGGCGAAAGCAGAATTTGTACAAGAACCAACCGGAACCATTGAGGCCCAGATAAATGAAAATATGAAGGTGATGAATACCATTAAGCCTGTTTCAATCACCAAACTTTCCGGTGGCCGATATATTTTGGATATGGGTCAAAACATGGTAGGTTGGTTGCAAATCAAGGTAAAAGGTGTAAAAGGCAAACAGATCAAAATGCGTTTTGCAGAATCTTTACAAGATAATGGCGAACTCTTTACTGCTAATCTTCGCAATGCAAAATGTACCGATTTATACACCCTAAAAGGTGGCGAATTAGAAACCTGGGAACCTACGTTTACTTACCGCGGGTTTAGATACGTAGAACTTTCAGGATATCCTTACCAGCCATCACTGAACGATTTCGTTGGCAAAATGATTTACGATAACATCAAAACGGTCGGAACCTTCGAAACTTCGGATGCGCTGACCAATCAGATTTTCAAAAATGCCTGGTGGGGAATTGCCGGAAGTTACAAGGGGATTCCGGTTGATTGTCCGCAACGTAACGAACGCATGCCTTGGTTGGGCGATAGGGGCGCTGTGGCTTACGGAGAAAGTTTCCTTTTTGATAACGGCAGGTTTTATGCAAAATGGCTGCAGGATATCCGGAATTCGCAAAAGGAAGATGGTGCTATTCCGGATGTTGCACCGGCGTTTTGGCGTTATTACAGCGATAACATGACCTGGCCTGGAGCAATGCTTTTAGTTACCGAAATGTTATACAAACAAACTGGTGATGTTTCTGCCGTACGGGACAACTATCCGGCCATGAAAAAGTGGCTGGCTTACATGCAAGACCGTTACATGAAAGATTACATTTTAACGAAAGATAGTTACGGCGATTGGTGTATGCCACCCATTACCATCGAATTTGGTCGTGGTAAAAGCGCAGATAAAAAGTATCCATCAGAATTGATTTCGACAGCTTATTATTATCATTTCACCCAGTTGATGATACAATTTGCTAAGGTAAGCAAGAATGAGGAAGATATAAAAGCATATGAGCTTCTGGGGAATAAAATCAAAGACGCTTTCAACCAGAAATATTATAACGATCAAGGCTATTATGCTACGAATGCGCTAACTGATAACATCATTCCGCTTTACTTCGGGATGGTTCCGCAAAATAAAGTAGATCAGGTTTTTAAGAACATTACTTATACGGTTGAAGTGACAAACAAAGGTCATTTGAGCAATGGTTTAGTGGGAATTCAGTGGTTAATGCGCTGTTTAAACGATTATGGTCGACCAGATTTGGCTTATACCATAGCGACACAAAAAACGTATCCAAGTTGGGGTTACATGGTAGATAACGGCGCAACTACCATTTGGGAACTCTGGAATGGAAATACTGCCGATCCGAAAATGAATTCGCAGAACCACGTGATGATGCTTGGTGACTTACTGATCTGGTATTATGAAAATCTGGCTGGAATAAAATCAGAAAGTGCAGCTTTTAAAAAGATCATCATGAAGCCAGAGATGATTAACGGCTTAAATTCGGTAAATGCGAGCTTCAATTCGGTTTATGGCTCAATCAAAAGTAGTTATACCAAAACAGCCGATCAATTTAAATGGAATGTAACCATACCCGCAAATACTACGGCAATGGTGTATATTCCTGCAAATAACAAAAATGAAGTTTCAGAAAAGATAAAATCGGTTAAAGATTTAAAATTTATAAAAATGGAGCAAAATAGGGCTGTTTATGAAATTGGCTCGGGTGATTATGCTTTTGTGGTGGAGCGGAAATGAAACAATGGTTAGTGGTGACACGAACCATGGCGAAAGAAGATTACAGGTACAGGCCTCGGTTTGTGTCTTCACGAACCGAAACAGAAATTAAAATACAATTATGAGAAAATTTTTAAAACCATTTATGCTGCTGACGTTACTACTAACCACAGTAAATACCTTCAGTCAAACTAAAGATGTTGTGGTGCCCGAAGAAATTTTAACCAAGGCAAAAGAATGGGTGGCTGCATTGAATTTAACCGATGCTACTAAAAAATCTGCGGTAGAAAATGCCATCATGGTTCATTTAACCACCGTTAGATATTGGCACAACGATCATCCATCTTCAACTGTTCCTGATGGAATAAATCCGGTTACAGGAAACAAATTAAGCGATCTGGATAAACAAATTATTGCCGATTCTGCCATGCCTTCAACTGTGCATCAATCTTTAATAAACGACTTAAGAAAAAACCTCACACCAGAACAGCTGGAAACCATTCTGGATAAATACACCATCGGAAAGGTTGATTTTACGATGAAAGGTTATAAAGCAATCGTTCCTGATTTAACGGCAGATGAAGAAGCAAAAATTTTATCTTTCTTAAAACAAGCCCGCGAGCAAGCTGTAGATTATAAAAACATGAAACAAATTTCAGCCATTTTCGAGATTTACAAAACAAAATCAGAGCAAATGCTGAACAATAATGGTCGTAGCTGGAGAACACTTTATAGTGCCTATACTAAGAAAATAAAGGAAGAGAAAGCAGCGAAACAGAAACAGTAGGCGGTTCCCTCAACCATATCGTAATTCTCGCGCAGGCGGGAATCTTAAAGCAAAATAAATGCCTTGCCAGCACATTAAGATTCCCAGTCAAGCTGGGAATAACGACCGTTCATAAATAGTTGGTTAACAAAAAAACATTATGTTTAAAAGAAAAATATACATCACCATCAATCTAATTTTCGCAATCACAATTTGTGCTAATGCCCAGGTAGAGAAATGGCAAAAAGGAATCGTAAAACAAGAGTTTTTGTACGACAAAGCACCATTTCCCTCGTGCCACTCAGCTACAATAGCAGAAACACCGACAGGTTTAGTCGCTTCATTTTTTGGCGGCACAAAAGAACGAAATCCCGATGTAGAAATCTACATCAGCCGCTTTGTAGATGGTAAATGGTTAGCACCGTTCTCGGTTGCCAATGGCATTCAACCTGATGGTAAAAGATTACCAACGTGGAATCCGGTTTTATACCAGGTTCCTGGTGGAGATTTGTTACTGTTTTATAAAATTGGCCCAAAACCATCTGAGTGGTGGGGCATGATGAAAACTTCAAAAGATGGTGGGAAAACCTGGTCTGAAGCCACCAAATTACCCGATGGATATATTGGCCCTGTAAAAAATAAACCCGTTTTATTGAGCAACGAAAATTTATTCGCGCCATCAAGCAAAGAGGGTGACGGCTGGAAAATCCATTTTGAAGTAACAAAAGACAACGGTAAAACCTGGAGAACAGTTGGCCCTCTTCCTGAAAACGGTATTAAAGCCATTCAACCCAGTATTTTGCAGTATGGAAACGGAAAGTTACAGATTTTAGCCAGAACTGCCAACCGCGCAATTGTAGAAGCATGGTCTAATGATAATGGCGAAACCTGGTCGGCATTAACCAAAACCACCTTGCCAAATAACAATTCCGGTACAGATGCCGTAACCATGAAAGATGGTCGCCAGGTATTGGTGTACAACCATGTTTTACCTCCGGGTGATCTGGCTAAAGGTGCAAGAACACCATTAAATGTTTCCGTTTCCAAAGATGGCAAAGAATGGTCTGCAGCTTTAATTTTGGAAGATTCACCGATCAGCCAGTATTCCTATCCAGCTGTTATTCAAACTGCTGATGGTATGTTGCACTTCATTTACACCTGGAGAAGAGAAAAAATTAAACATGTAGTGGTAGATCCATCAAAGTTGAAATTGAAGAAAATTAAAAATGGAATCTGGCCTAAACTGAAAGGTTATACTGCACCAGTGATTAATGAAACTAAAAATGAGGAAGGGTAAAATGATAGATATAATTAGAAACATCATTTTGAGATTTTGTCGATCGTCATTGCGAGGAGGCACGACGCGGCAATCTATCCTGTCAAGAAAGATTGCTTCGGCTGATGAAAAATCAGCACTCGCAATGACGGGCAGGGTGCTTAGATATTTTGCTATATTATTTATTGCATATATATCGGCTGTAAATAATCTTTCCGCCCAAAGCCAAAACACCGATAACCGCTATAAAAAACCGCTTGTTGATGTTTTAAAAGAAATCCAAACACGTTTTAAAGTACAAATCAAATACTCAGAACCTCAGGTAAAAGATAAATGGGTAAACTATGCCGATTGGCGTTTCAGGGCTGATGTAGACGAAACACTTACGAATGTGCTTACACCTTTGGATATGAAGGTAAACAAAGAAAAACCCGGCGTTTACAAATTAAAGGAATATGAATATTACCGTTGGGAAGTGCAGGATGGTTGGGCATACTTAGACCAATTGGCTACAAAATATCATGATCGGGCAAGTTGGGAAAAACGTAAAGCAGAAATTAAGCCCGAACTGTACAAAGCCTTACTGCTATCGCCATTACCTGCAAAACCAAATTCAAAACCGATTGTAACGGCAAAAAGAATTTTCGATGGCTATTCGGTAGAGAACATTGCATTAGAAATTTTACCCGGCGTATGGATTAACGGTTCACTATACAAACCATTGAAGTTTAAAGGAAAAATTCCTGTTGTACTTAGTCCGGACGGACATTGGGAAAAACAACGTTACCGGCCCGATTGCCAGATCCGTTGCGCCATGATTGCCAAAATGGGGGCAATTGCCTTTAGTTACGATTTGTTTGCATGGGGCGAATCCATGTTGCAGTTTAAATATGAAGATCACCGTAAAAGCCTGGCCCAAACCGTTCAAACTTTAGGCGGTATCAGAATTTTGGATTATTTCAGTGCGCTAAAAGAAACAGATATCAACCGGATCGGAATCAGCGGTGGATCGGGTGCCGGAAGTCATTCTATTTTAATGACCGCCATGGACGACCGCATTAAATTAAGTGCTCCAGTGGTTGCCATGTCATCATACTTTTATGGCGGTTGTCCTTGCGAAAGTGGAATGCCTATTCATCAATGTGGTGGTGGAACCGATAACGTAGAGTTAGCGGCAATGGCAGCTCCACGTCCGCAATTATTGGTGTCAGACGGTGGCGATTGGACGGCACATACACCTGAACACGATTTTCCTTACCTGCAAAAAATGTACAGTTATTATGGTGCTAAAGATAAAGTCGAGAATGTTCATCTTCCTTATGAAAAGCACGATTTTGGGATCAATAAACGTACTGCGTTATACGATTTTCTAATCAAAAACTTCAAATTAAATGCTGTCGCCGTTAAAGATAAGACCGGTAAATATGCTGAAAGTAAAGTAACCATCGAAAAAGAAAATGCCTTATATGTTTTTGGTGATAAGGGCGAAAAACTCCCTAAAAATGCGGTAATGGGCTTCGAAAACCTGGAGAAGTTATTCCCATTAAGTACAAGCAAATAATTGGATATGCAACATCAAAATAGAAGATCTTTTATTGGTAGCATGGCCTTGTTAACAGGTAGTTTAATGATTCCCGGTCAATTGCTTTTAGCAGCAGAGAAAAAGGGACATTTTAAAGTTGCTGTCATCGATTTAATGATTTTGAAGCGTCAGAAAATCAGTGCTTTGCCGCTTGCAAAAGAAATCGGTGCTGATGGACTGGAAATTGACATGGGTGGCTTAGGCGCTCGGGAAACGTTCGACAATAAACTAGCCGATCCAAAAATCAGACAGGAGTACCTGGATAAGGCAAAAGAATTAAACCTTGAAATCTGTTCCTTAGCGATGACTGGTTTTTATGCGCAATCATTTGCCAAACGACCAACTTATCAGAAAATGATTCAGGACTGTTTAGATACCGCTAAAGCAATGAATATTAAAGTGGTCTTTCTTCCATTGGGTATTCAGGGAGATCTAGTTAAAAACCCAGAACTCCGCGAACCTATTGTGGAGCGGTTAAAAGTTGCTGGAAAAATGGCTGCCAGAGCCGGAGTTACTATTGGAATTGAAAGTGCTTTAGATGCAAAAGGTGAGTTACAACTGTTAAAAGATATTGATTGCAAACATGTTAAAAGTTATTTCAATTTCTCTAATGCGATAAAAAATGGTAGAGATTTACATCAAGAGCTTAGAATTTTGGGCAAAAAAAATATTGTTCAAATCCATGCGACCAATGAAGATGGGCTTTGGTTACAAAACGATCCGAAAATCGATCTCCATAAAGTAAAAGAGACACTTGATGATTTGGGCTGGAAAGGTTGGCTGGTGGTAGAACGAAGCCGCGATGCCAAACAACCTACAAACGTAAAATATAATTTCACCGCCAATACCAGCTACCTGAAATCAATTTTTCAAAACAATGCATCGTCATTGCAATGACGACCTTTCTTATAAGATCTATCCAATGTGGAGTTGCTAGCGTAGCCGATTGCTTTATTAATGCGTTGAAATGATATTCGACTACGCTCAGACTGGCATATGAATTAAATTTTATTTAATTTTAGACAGGCTCTTAATTTTTTTCTGATTTACCAACATATTTATGAGGGATACTCCATCGTTATCGATCAGGCACATGCCTGTGAGAAAAGTTTCAGGTGCTATTGCCGCTCCAGCGCTTGATACGCTTTCAGTTGAAGAGCCATTGGAAATCAGGATCATATATGGTGCGGAAAATAACAGGACGCAAAAGAATATTTCTGTAACGATGCGGACCCCCGGTCAGGATTTAGAACTCGCACTTGGTTTTTTATTTACTGAAGGCATTATCTCCGGTAAGGATCAGGTTGAAAATATAAGCCATTTGATCATGCCATGCGAACTTAATAAAGAAAATATAATCGGTGTGGAATTAATAGAAGGTTTTATTCCTGATCTTTTAAAATCTGACCGTAACTTTTACACCACCTCGAGCTGCGGGGTTTGTGGCAAAGGATCTATAGCAGCTATCAGAACAGTATGCCCTTATTCGAATTCTGCTGATGAGCAGGAAATAACTTTGTTGCCGGAGGTATTGTATACACTGCCCAACCAGCTCAGGGCTGCACAACAAAATTTTGCAGTAACGGGAGGCATTCATGCATCAGGCCTTTTTACAATGGAAGGCGAGCTGTTATTGCTCCGGGAGGATGTTGGTCGGCATAATGCTTTAGATAAATTGATTGGTGCAGCACTAGCTGGTGATCTGCTCCCTTTAAACCAAGGTATATTACTTTTAAGCGGAAGGGCTAGTTTTGAACTGATTCAAAAAGCAGCAATGGCAGGTATTTCCATTGTGGCCGCAATTGGTGCACCCTCCAGCCTTGCTGTAGAACTGGCTTCCGAATTTGGAATAACCCTTCTGGGCTTTCTCCGGGAAGACAGGTTCAATATTTACACCACAAATGAGCGTATATTAATCCCTATATCACATGAAAATTAGAATCAAAGGCAATTCGATAAGGTACCGTTTAACCAAATCAGACGTTAGCACATTGGGTACGGTGGGTTTTCTTTCTGAGTTTACCCACTTTGCAAGCCATTCGCTGGAATACGCCATCAGAAGAACAAACGAGGAGACACTCACCGCTGATTTTGCTAACCATAAAATTGTGCTGAATATACCTGTGGAAATGATAGCTGAACTGGTGAA
The DNA here is from genome assembly GCF_019317285.1 of Pedobacter sp. D749. Taxonomy (NCBI): domain Bacteria; kingdom Pseudomonadati; phylum Bacteroidota; class Sphingobacteriia; order Sphingobacteriales; family Sphingobacteriaceae; genus Pedobacter; species Pedobacter sp. D749. Next base: position 2,704,182 of record NZ_CP079218.1, on the reverse strand, counting down.
TACCGAAAAAGTTGGGTTTAGTGATGCCTCTGGTACCGTTAGCATACTCATAGAAAAAGACTTTGCCTGCCTGGACAACGTGGCAGAAGACCAGAGCGATAATTTTCCGAATCCCAACCTCAATTGCTAAGCCATGGAAAATAATGAAAATAAGCCTTCAGCAGAAAATCCATACCAACTGCTAAACCTTAAACTTAGCCCTATAGCACAATCGGCAGCAGGTATGCATGCGGTAATGGCCGCGATGGGAAATCTGGTTGAAGAAAAAACATTTTTCAGGGGTAATTTAGCCCTGCTGAGCATGAACCAGTTTAAAGGTTTCGATTGTCCGAGTTGTGCCTGGCCAGATCCTGATGATGAACGGTCGCCGGTTGGCGAATATTGTGAAAATGGTGCCAAGGCCCTGGCAGAAGAAGCGACGACAAAAAGGGTTACAGCAGATTTTTTTAAACAACATTCCGTATATGAGCTGGCTAAACTGGATGATTACCAGATTGGGAAATTTGGCAGGCTTACCGAACCCATGTACATGCCAAAGGGCGGCACGCATTACGAACCGATTAGCTGGGATCATGCTTTTAGTAAAATTGCCGGGCACCTCAATGGGCTTCAATCTCCGCATCAGGCCGCCTTTTATACTTCCGGTAGAACAAGCAATGAAGCTTCTTTTGTATACCAGCTTTTTGCCAAAGAATTTGGAACGAACAATATGCCTGATTGCTCCAATATGTGCCATGAAACTTCAGGTTCGGCACTTCGGCCTACTATTGGTATTGGGAAAGGGACGGTAACCCTTGAGGATTTTTATGAAACGGATCTGATTATTGAAATTGGCCACAATCCCGGAACCAACGCCCCGAGGATGATGAGTGCCCTGGCCAAAGCGAAGAAAAACGGTGCAAAAATTATTGCCATTAATCCGCTGCCCGAAGCTGGCCTGATGGGCTTTGAGGATCCTCAATCTATTAAGGGAATGATAGGCGGAGGTGTTAAGCTGGCTGATTTGTATCTTCCGGTAAAGATTAACGGCGATATGGCTCTGTTAAAGGCACTGGAAATTCTTTTAATTGAATTTGAAAAACAACACCCGGGAAAAGTTTTTGATCAGGCGTTTATAAAGGACAAGACCACCGGTTATGAAGCTTTTTTGGATCAATTTAAACAGGAAGATTACAACCTGGATCATTTAGCCGGTTTATCAGGCGTATCGACGGAGGATTTGCATAAAGCCGCCGAAATGATTGCATTTAAAAACAGAATTATTTTTTGTTGGGGAATGGGCTTAACACAACAGCCCAACGGCGTGGCCATGATTAGGGAAATTGTGAATATCCTGCTGCTTAAAGGTAGTATTGGGAAACCAGGTTCCGGTGTTTGCCCGGTGCGGGGACACAGTAATGTACAGGGAAACAGGACCATGCTGATTGATGAGAAACCTACTGACGAGCAATTAGACCGTTTGGAGGTGCTCTATGGATTTAAAATGCCGCGAGCGCATGGTTATGATGTGGTAGGTACAATAAAAGCAATGCAAGAGGGCAAGGTAAAATTTTTGTTCTGCATGGGAGGTAATTTTTTATCTGCAACTCCTGATACCACTTTTACCGCCAATGCCGTAAGAAAACTTGATTTGCTGGTATGTGTATCTACCAAGCTAAACCGTAGCCATTTAATTCATGGAAATGAAGCATTGATTTTACCCACTTATGGCCGCAGTGATAAGGATATCGTGAATGGTGAAGTACAGATCATATCTACTGAAAATTCGATGGGTGTTGTACAGGCTTCTAAGGGAATGCTGGATGCCGTATCTAAAAACCTGATAAATGAAACCCAGATTGTATGCCGGATGGCGATGGCAACACTAGGCGAAAAATCTGTTGTGAACTGGCCCCTTTACCATGATAGTTACGATGCAGTTCGCGACGCGATAGCGCAGTGCATTCCCGGCTTTGAAAACTATAATATTAAAGTAAGGCAAAAAGGCGGCTTTTATTTGCCAAACGCTGCCAGGGAAGGAAAATTCATAACCAAAGAATTTGGCGATAGGGCTCCCTTTACACTCACCGAAATTCCAGCCAATCGGCTTGAGGAAGACGAGTATATGATGGCTACAACCAGGACGCATGATCAGTTCAATACAACTATTTATGGGTTGGATGACCGCTACAGGGGAATCAAAAATGAGCGGCGGGTAATTTTTATGAATCAAAAAGATATCAAAAAACTCGGACTGAAGGCAGGGGATAAGGTTGATCTGTTTAATTATGATGATGGAATAACACGAATTGCCCCATTGTTTGTAATTGTTGCCTACGAAATTCCGGAGAAGAATACCGTTACTTATTTCCCCGAAACCAATGTGTTGGTTTCAGTAAATAATGTGGTAGCGGAAAGTAATATGCCCGCTTCCAAATATGTGAAAATTAAAATTAAGAAACACGACCCCGGAATTTATGACCAGGTAAAAAAGGCAGAAGAAGATTACAGGCTGATGCAATAATTGCGCTTTGCTTTTTAATATGGATTATAAGGGATCGTCATTGCGAGAAGGCTTTTTCAGCCGACGAAGCAATCTTTATAGCAACGATTACTGGTATGATAGATTGCTTCGTCGTTCCTCCTCGCAATGACGACCTTTTTTTGGAGGCTGTCAATGATAGTTCGGTGATGGTTTTAACAATTTATATAGCCTGGATCTTTAAAACTACGCTGGTTCTGTAAGCATTTGCTTCCGGATTAAAGCCTACTTTCATTAAAAAGTCGCCAGAGTAAACTTTGGTGCTGTCAATCGGCGATTTAACGCCAGGGTAGAGATTAATTTCTTCTATTTTATACCTTTTAGCTGAATCTAATCCTCTTAGTTTAATCGGCAATATCACACCGTTTGTAAACAGGGTAGCCACATAATAGTTGAAAACAATGGCCTGATCTTTTGACTCATTAACATAAGCAATTGAAGCTATTTTATTTTCATATGGATCCTGCAGACGGTATTGTTGGCCATGCCAGATAATATCTTTAAAGCTATTATAGGTTTTAACGGCATTCTGGCTAAAAAGCAAATCATTTTTACTTAACTCATTTACGCGTACATCATAACCGAGTTTTCCCATCATAGCCACATCTGTTTTAAATTTAATAGGCTGTTTACCCATATCGGTAATGTGGTTATCTATTGCAATAGCAGGGAAATAATACGAATATTCCCATTGAATAAAAATCCGGTCGTATGGATTGGTATTATCGCTGGGCCAAAATTCGGTGAAATATTGTAGTGCAGCATAATCAACTCTTGAACCACCTCCGGCACAAAGCATCATTGGCGTTTTAGGGTATTTTTTTCTAATCCTATCCAGTACGCTGTTTAATCCCCTGATATATTCAAGATAAAAATGATCCTGGTTTTTTAACGTAGGGGAATTGGCATTGTATATCAGAGAATTACAATCCCATTTAATGAAGGCAACTTCAGGTACTTCCATAAAAATATCATCAACTGTTTTGTAAATAAAATCCTGAACCCTGGGGTTGGTTAAATCCAGCACCAACTGGTTGCGCATGTAATATTCTTTTCTTTCAGGTTGTCTGATTATCCAATCGGGATGGTTTTCATACAGCTCACTTTTAGGGTTTACCATTTCAGGTTCTATCCAGATGCCAAATTTTACACCGCTAGCGGTGGCCTCTTTACCCAAAGCACTGATGCCATTCTTCAATTTTTGTCTGTTATACTGCCAATCGCCCAAACCAGCAGTAGAGCCATTACGTGGATATTTATTGCCAAACCAGCCATCATCCAATAAAAAAACATCAACACCTAATTTTTTGGTATCCTTAGTCAATTCATTTAGTTTCTCATCATTAAAATCGAAATAAGTGGTTTCCCAGTTGTTTAAGATGGTAGACCTTTCGCCTTTGCCATCTAATAGCTGATAGTTTCTGGCCCAATCGTGCAAATTCCTGCTGGCTAAACCCTTTCCTGCCGATGAGTAAGTATAAATAAAGCGGGGGGTAACGAAATTTTCGCCAGCCTTTAAAGTATAATTAGAAGAAAAATTATTGATCCCGGCAGTTACCCGGAGGTAATACTCGTCAAAAGTTTCAAAATCCAACTTAAAGTTTCCGGTCCATGCCAGCGATCCGGCAATTACTTCACCCAGGTCTTCAGTTGCAGGCTGATCTATCGAAACCATAAAAGAAGAAGAATGAAGCAGGTTTGTTCTGGTTCCCAGTTTCGAATCGATGGTTTTTATGCCATGCAGTAATTGCTGCTCTTCCGATCGCATTTCGCGGGTAGCACCGCTATATTGGTTTTTAAGGAAGAATTTTTTTCCACTCAGCGTAAGATTTGCTGAAGCATATTTGTTGAGCACTACTGTGCCTTTCTCCTGATGCCTGATTTCAGTCCACTGCTCAATTACGTTTTCATTAAAATAAGCCAGGTATTTTAAGGTCACCTGAAAATTGTATTTTAGATCTTTAAGGATGATGCTGGTCAATTTTCTGTTCTGATCCAGCTGTTCAGTTTTTACATCAAAAAATGTTAATACCGTCGATTTGTTTCCATCGTTATGGGTGACGGTTAATGCCGGCTCTAATAAATTAAGCGAGCCGGAGGCAATGTAAGCTTCACGTTTGTTTAAAAGATCATCAGAGCCAGGCTTATATTTATCTAATGCCTGTATGCCCGGGTATTCGCCCGCGTTGTCTAGTTTTTTGCCAAGGTAGGTTGATAATAAAGTGTTGTCACGATCTGTTTCTAAAATCAGCACATTGTTTTTTGTTGTGATTTCTATTGTTTTTTGCGCAAAGCCATTCAGCGCTATTGCCATTAACAGTAAAAAAAAATAGGTGTTTTTTCTTTTCATTATTTATTCCGGGAAAAAGTTCAGGTCATATTTGCAGCAGCTTAAATCAGGAATGCTGATCGTAAAATGTGCCGCGTATACACCTGTTTTTATTATTCAATTTGGTGATATTAGCATTAAACTAAAATTCTACTGATGATTGACCATAAAGTTAATTAAATTGAAATTAGTGCTTTCTAGCGCCAATGAATTTGCTATTTATACCAAATTGTAATCTTTTTTTAACAAGAATAAACTTGATTTCATGAGGTTATAGTGCCAAACACTCACATTTCTAAATCTAATTGTAAAATAAAAGGGGCATTATTATTGTTGAGCGGAGATCAGTGTTGTTTTTAAAAAAATAGCGTAATTTTATCCCTATAAAAATAAACCGATTTTTCAGCTTTAAAGATTTTCAATAAAATGCATTTCCTTCATCATATCAAATTATCGCAACCCCAATAAGCTCATGAACTATAAACAATTGCAGGAAGATGTAGAAAAGCATGTTGGCGATTACTTCCATACCCATAGCGATCCACGCCTGGTTTATCATAACCTCGAACACACGGAAAAAGTAGTAAATGCTGCGCAGCAAATTGCCAATCATTACCAGTTAAACGAACAGGATTTTTTTACGGTAACCGTTGCAGCCTGGTTTCATGATACAGGATATTTTGAAGATGCATTAAACCACGAAGCAAAAGGAGCAGTGCTGGCTGATGATTTTTTGGCAAAACATAAGGTAAACCAGGAAATCCGTGATCAGGTTAAAAGTGCAATATTGGCCACTAAAATTCCTCAGAAACCTAAAAGTGAAATTGATAAAATCCTTTGCGACGCAGATTTGTTCCATTTAGGACTGGCCGATTTTCGTGCAAAAGGTAAATTAATGCATAAGGAAAATGAACTGATCTATAAAAAAGAGATCAGTAAATCTGATTGGCGCAAAAAGGATATCCAGTTTATGGAATCGCACCATTACCATACCGACTACGCCAATCTGCTGTTAAGCGATCAGAAACAGAAAAATATCGAAAAACTGAAAAGTAAACTCACTGCACAAGAAGTAATCAATACCGAACTCGAAGAACCTAAAAGCTTTGCACCCGTTATTGTTAAAGATAAAAAAAAGAAGGATAAAGACGATAGGCCAGATAAAGGGATCGAAACCATGTTTAGGATTACCTCAGCCAATAACCAACGGCTGAGTGATATGGCCGATAATAAGGCGCACATCCTCATCACCGTAAATTCGATTATGCTTTCACTAATTGTAAGTTTATTGTTAAGGCGGTTGGAAGACCATGGCAACCTGATTATCCCAACATTTATTTTGCTATTGGTAAGTTTAACCTGCGTAGTTGTTTCCATTTTATCAACCCGGCCATCTATTCCGAAAGGAGAATTTACCCAGGAAGATATGGATAAGAAAAAGGTAAACCTGTTGTTTTTTGGTAACTTTTATAAAATGAGTTTGCCAAGTTATACCGACGGGATGATTAAGGTGATGAACGATAAAGATTTTTTATATGGAACCTTAATTACCGATGTATACTCGCAGGGTGTAGTTTTAGGCAGAAAGTATAAGCTGATCCGACTGGCCTATAATATTTTCATGTTTGGTTTAATTGCAGCAGTATTTGCATTTGTAATTGCTTACGCAGCTTACGGTAAACTTTAATGGAACAGATTGTAGAAAGCTCTTTTTTTAACAGAGATTTAAGCTGGCTAAAGTTTAACGAGCGTATTTTAATGGAAGCAGAGCGCAGTACCGTTCCGCTTTTAGAACGCATTAAATTCCTGTCGATATTTTCTTCTAACCTTGATGAGTTTTATCGCGTACGCATGCCTGTATTGCTCGCCTTAGAGAAACTGAGCAATAAGGAAGATAACGATATCAGGATTGATGAAAATTTGTTGAATACAGCCAATCAGCTCATTTCCGGTCAGCAGCAGCGTTACGGTAAGGTGCTTAAATCAGAGCTTATTCCCTTGCTCAAAGAAAATAAGATAAACTTAATTTACGGAGCGCCATTCCCCGCAGAAATTGAGAAAAGCATAACCAGGTATTTTTTAAGCCAGGTAATGGCCTTTTTGCAGCCTGTTTACCTCAATGCGGATTCCGATTTTTTTCCTTCCAATAATGAGCTGTATTTTCTGATTACACTAAAAAATAAAGAAGATGCAGAAGTAATTATTTTAAATATCCCTTCCAATCAGTTACCCCGTTTTTATAAGATCGAATCAGGTGATGAAACCTTTGTGGTGTTTCTGGATGATATTGTGCGTTTTCATTTAGACCGTATTTTTCCGCAAGGTGAAGTGACCGGATGTTATAGTTTCAAAATCACCAGAGATGCTGAAATAGACCTGAAAGATGAATATTCCGGTAGTTTATCAGAGCAGCTGGAAAAACAATTGCTAAAGCGTGATTCGGGTTTGGCGACACGTTTTCTTCACCAGCCCGGCATACCGGCCAATGTATTTGAACTGCTTAAAAAACTTTTCAATTTAAAAAAAGCCAATAGGATAGAAGGCGGGCAGTACCATAACCTGAAAGATTTTATGGGTTTTCCGGTTAGTTCGTCAAAGTTATCCAACCAAAACTGGCCAAAAATCTGCAATACCGATTTAATAGATGGATCGTTAACCGAGGCTATTTACAAAAATGATATTATTGTACACACACCTTACCAGAGTTACGATAGTGTGTTGCGCTTTTTTAACGAAGCCGCTATTGATGCTGAAGTTAGGGAGATCTACGTTACGTTATATCGCGTGGCCAGCGATTCGAAAATTGTTAACGCTTTAATCAGCGCAGCAAAAAACGGCAAAAAAGTGACAGTTTTGGTTGAGCTAAAAGCCCGTTTTGATGAAGCCAATAACATCAAGTGGGCAAAAAAAATGAAAGAAGTTGGCGTTGATATTATTTACAGTGTTACTGCTTTAAAAGTTCATGCCAAGGTAGCTTTGGTGAAACGCCAGGTTGGTAACAGAATGCGTTATTCTGGTTTGTTTGCTACCGGAAATTTTAATGAAAGCACAGCTGCTTTTTATACCGATCATATTTTAATGACGGCCAATAAAGAAATGCTGCGTGAGGTAGAGCTACTGTTTATTTTTCTGGCCAAAAGGATTAAACCTACCTCTTCAGACCAGGTTAAATTTAATCACTTATTGGTGGCTCAGTTTAATTTGCAGCAGGGTTTTCTTAACCTGATCGACAGGGAAATTGAACATGCCAAGCAAGGTAAACCAGCCGGTATTACCATTAAAATGAACAACCTGGAGGAGAAGGTTTTAATCAATAAACTTTACGAGGCTTCGGCAGCGGGTGTAAAGATCGAAATGATTGTGCGGAGCATTTGCCGCCTGATTCCAGGTGTAGCGGGGATGAGCGAAAACATTAAAGTCACCCGTATTGTAGATCGTTATCTGGAACACGGACGTGTTTTTGTTTTTAACAACTTAGGTAAATATGACGTTTACCTGGGCTCTGCTGATTGGATGAACAGGAATATCTATAGAAGAATTGAAGTTTGCTTTCCGATTTATAACGAGCAGATTAAGGAGGAAATAAGAGCTATTATCGAAATCCAAAAACAAGATAACGTGCAGGCGGTTTGTATTGATGAAAACATGAATAATATTCCTGTTAAAACTGGCGGGGTTCTTGTTTCCTCCCAGCATGATATTTATGAATTATTGAAAAATAAATAAAGTGCCTTGGTCTGTGTCCTCACAGACCAAGGACATTAAATTTTTACCCTTATGAAATACAATAAAACTTTTTTGGCTTCAGGTCTTTTAGTCGCTTCAGCTTTTTTTAGCGTATCGTGTGTAAACGGTAACCGCGATGATAAACAAAATGATTCAACAAGTACAACAGCTTCAACCAGCGGGGCAGCAAAATCAGATTTACCTTATGATCTGGCCAATCCGGTAACGTACAATATGCCTCAAAATCTCTTCGAAATTTCAGGCATTGTATTTCATAATGGCGATCCAAAAGAAGTATTTGCAATACAGGATGAAGATGGAGACCTCTTTCACTTAGGTTTGGGCGATAAAGAGTCAAAATTTACGAAATTTGGTGGCAAAGGCGATTATGAAGATGTAACCATCATCAAAAATTATTTCATTGTGTTAAAAAGCAATGGCGAACTGCATACTTTTCCAATTGCTGAAGTAGGCAAGCCAGAAGCCGCCAATGTAACCAAAACCAAAGATCTTGTGCCCAAAGCAGAGTATGAAGGATTGGCGGCAGATGAAAAAAACAACATGATTTATGTGCTGACTAAAGATAGCAAACCCGATTCTAAAGCAAAAGCTTCCAGTATTTATGGTTTTAAAGTTGCTGATGATGCTTCGCTAACAGCAGCAGGAGAATTTAGCCTTTCGCATAAAGCGATCGAAAAAGCATCTGGAAGTTCAAAATCAAAGTTCCGGCCATCTGCACTGGCAAAAAATCCAAAAACCAATGAGTGGTATGTACTTTCTTCAGTAAACAAGGTACTTGTTATTACCGATGCTGATTTCAAAGTTAAAACAACACATCCCTTAGATCCGAAGTTATTTAACCAGCCAGAAGGCATTGCCTTTGATCGAGATAATAACCTTTATATCTCTAATGAGGGTGGGACCCTAGCCGCTGGTAATATTTTACTGTTTAAATTGAAAAAGTAAATTTGGTAGAGGTATCCTAACGCGATCGTATTATAAGTTGCGAGGAATCGTCATTCCCAACTTGATTGGGAATCACGGAGTGATCATAAATGCCTTTGAAACAAGGGAAACTTATGAATAATCGTAATGCAAGCGCTTTAAGATTCCCGCCTGCGCGAGATCCGATAGCTATCGTATGATGGCCGTACTGATAGATTTTGTCTATGGTAGGGGTATATATTTATAAAATCAATATAAATGACAGTAGAATTTAATGGTGGAGTTGCTACCTTTAAATAAATCTCCCCGAGGGATCGTCATTGCGAGAAGGCTTTTTCAGCCGACGAAGCAATCTTTATAGCAAGGATCACTAGCATGATAGATTGCTTCGTCGTTCCTCCTCGCAATGACGATCTTTTTTGGAACGATGCTAATGAGAAATAAAATAAATTTTAAAATAACTACCTTTATACAAACGCTTAGTCTATGATTAAAAGATTTACCCTTTTTAACATCTTATTTTTAATCAACTTCATTGCCTTTGCGCAGGATGATGTAAAATACCGTGTAATTCTTTTTGGCGACGCAGGCGAAATGAACCCTGCCCAAATGCAGGATTTAAAAAACGCTGCAAAGCAGATCCTTCCAAAAAAAACAACCGTTGTATATCTGGGCGATAATATTTACCCAACCGGAATGGGCTTGCCGGGAAGTATAGACGAAGAGGAAACCAAAAAGATTCTGCGTTCGCAGTTCGAACCGATGCGTAATATGGGCGCTGCGGTTTATTTTATTCCCGGCAACCACGATTGGGATAAATCCGGTCCTAAAGGACTTGCCAAAATAAAAGCCCAGGGCGATTACCTTAGGGAACAGAACGATCCTTTACTGAAACTGATTCCCGATAACGGTTGTCCCGATCCCGTAGCCATTAAATTAACCGATAAACTTACCATCATTGCTTACGATAGTGAATGGTGGCTGTTCCCCTACAATAAATCTAATCCTGATGGCGATTGCGACTGCCGTACCAAAGATGAGGTGCTGGTAAAAATGGAGCAGTTATTAGAAGAAAATAAGGATAAAGTAATTCTTCTGGCATCACACCATCCCTTTCAAAGTTACGGACCGCATGGTGGTTATTTTAACTTACGGAACCATCTGTTTCCGTTAACATCTTTGAACAAAAATCTATATATCCCTTTGCCTGGTTTAGGTTCTGTTTATCCTTTATTACGTTCTACCTTACTGAGCCCTGAAGATTTAAATCATCCGGCTTATAAGGATATGATTAAATCAGTAACCGGTGTATTTGGCGATTATCCGAATGTAACTTATGTGGCCGGGCATGAACATGGTTTACAGTTAATTAAAGGAAAACAATTGCAGATTATCAGTGGTTCGGGATCAAAAGTATCGCCCAATAAGGAAGGTAAAACTTCTTTGTTCCATGAAATGCAACAGGGATATGTAGTAGCCGATCAGTTAAAAAACAATGATATGCGCTACGAATATTATATTTATTCGGATACGAGCGTTAAAAAAGTTTATAGTTACGTTAAAAAGTTCGAAACCATTCCTCAAAAAACAAGAAATAGAGACAAACCAATTACTGCCGACAGTATTTTTGTACGCATTAAGCCTGAGTATGATAGCGTTGGTCGTTTTCATCGTTTTATTTTTGGCGAAAATTACCGTAAAGAATATGCTGCAAAAACGAAAGTTCCGGTACTAAGGGTTTCTCAAATGATGGGCGGCTTAAAGGCTACGCAACGTGGCGGTGGTAATCAATCACGGTCTTTGCGCTTAGAAGACAAAAACGGCAAAGAATACGTATTGCGCAGTGTTGAAAAATATCCTGAAGTACTATTACCTGCTGCATTACGGGAAACTTTCGCGAAAGATATTATAAAAGATAATATGTCAGCACAGCATCCGTTTTCGGCATTGGTAGTTCCTGAACTTGCTAAAGCTGGTGGCATTGCACATAGCAATCCGATTATTGGCTGGGTTTCTCCTGATGATAATCTGGGCGAATTTGAATCGGCATTTGCCAATACTTTGTGTTTATTCGAAGAACGGGAACCAACCGGAGAATCAGACAGTTCGCCGAAAATGGATAAAAAACTAACCGAAGATAACGACAATAAATTAGATGGACCTGCCTGGGTTAAGGCAAGGGCATTTGATGTATTATTGGGCGATTGGGACAGACACGAAGACCAGTGGCGCTGGAAAGAAACGAAGACTAAAGATGGCTCGCTTTATTCGCCGGTGCCAAGAGATCGCGATCAGGTATTTTTCAGATCTGATGGCTTTTTACAACGCTATACCCAATCTTCGTCATTATTACCGATGATGCAGGGTTACGAACGTGGTATAAAAGATATCAATTGGTTTTTATGGGAAGGAAGGGAAATCAGCAGCCGCTGGACAGCCAATATCGACGAGGAGGAATTTGATAAAATTGTAAAAGATTTCTGCGCAAATTATAACGATGCGGTTTTTGAAAAAGCATTGAAAAAACTTCCTGAACCTAGTTATTCATTACATCACGATGCCTTTTTGGCACAGATGCGTAACCGCATAGCAACGTTGCCAAAATTAATGAAGCAGTATTATCATTTCTTTAACCGCATTGTAGATATTGAAGTGACCAATAAGAATGAACTGATTCAGATTACCGATGCTGAAAAAGATGGGCTACGTGTAAAAATCAATAAAATTTCTAAAGAAGGTAATATTAAAGATGAGCTTTTCGACCGGAAATTTGATCCTAAAGTAACCAAAGAGATCAGGGTGTACATGCACAACGGTAACGATAGCCTGATCCTAAACAACAAAAATTCGAATATTAAACTGCGGATTATTGGTGGAAAGGGCACTAAAGTTTATGATTTTGCAAACAGTAACGGATCTGTTAAATTATACGGCAGAACTGATAAGGCAACTTATAATGGGGAGGATGCCAATAAGATCAGGAAAATTATCTCAAACGATACTGCCAACTTTAGCTATATCCCAAAAGATATGTACCGCCGGAATTCATGGTTATTAAATGCTGGTTATAATCAGGATGATGGGATTTTATTGGGTTTAATCTATAAACAAACCAATCCTGGTTTTAGAAAGCAACCTTATGGCAATTCGCAGACTATTTCCTTTTTGCATTCATTTTCGACTAAAGCTTTCAGGTTTAATTATAAAGGTGAGTGGTTAAAAGCTTTAGGTAAAGGCGATTTTGTTTTGAAAGCCGATGCCTTCGCACCAAACAACACACAGAATTTCTTTGGTTTTGGTAATGAAACCCATTTCGATGAACATGGCGATGATATCAGGTACTACCGCGCACGTTTTAACCTGTACCAGGTAGATGCTGCCATTCGCTGGCGCCGTCCTAAATCTACTTTTAGCGTTGGCCCGGCATTTCAGTATTACAAATATAATCAGGAAGATAACGATGGCCGCTTTATCGAAAATACTTCCCAGCTACACTCATCAGATAGTTTAACCGTACGCAACGAAAAAATGTTTGCCGGTGCATTTGTGAATTTCACCAACAATACACGTGATAATGATTTATTACCAACCTTAGGTAGCTTCGTAGATTTTAAACTATTAGGCTATAAAGGCATAAATAAATATTCTAATTCTATAGCCCAGGTTACGGGCAGCATTGCCTTATATAAAAATTTAGATGGCAGAAAAAACTTCATTTTGGCCGATCGTTTCGGTGGAGGAGTTACCATTGGTAAACCCGCATTTTACCAGGCTTTGTTTTTAGGTGGACAAGGGAATCTGTTGGGTTACCGTCAATTCAGGTTTGCCGGCGAGCATATGTTTTACAACAACCTGGAGCTCAGGGCAAAGCTTGGCGATTTGGTAAGTTACGTTTTACCCGGACAAGTTGGCTTGCTTGGTTTTTACGATGTCGGCAGGGTTTGGAAACGTGACGAAACCTCAACAATATGGCACCATGGCGTTGGGGGAGGGGTTTATTTTGCTCCGGCATCACTCACAGTTGTGCGATTTGTGATGGGACACTCCAGCGATGGCTGGTATCCGTACGTTTCACTGAATTTTAGGTACTAAATTTGTGTAACATCACTATGGATGTTTTATCTAAGTATTACGTTCAGCAGACTAACATTGTATAGGGTAGTAGCTATCTTTGCAATTGATTAGTAACACATTAGATAATTATAATTTTTACCATATAGCAGAACTTATACAATGAATACCAATGTAATACAGATACATAAAAACGAATGTATACATTGCCAGGTAGAATCATCTCTGTCTTTCCGCCCCCTTGTGGAATACCTAAAGGGAAGGTTGAAAACAGAAAAATCGGTAAAATCTGAATTTTACAGGTTTTTACTTCAAAAAATTGAAAAAGACGATGTGCTTCTTGGCAACATCAGTGCAGAAGAATTATCCAAATATAAAGATACTTTAGAATTGATTTTTACCATTCTAACACCTTTAATGGATAACGAAGACGATTTGTTTTGGGCTTTAAGTACCCCGATTCCGGATCAGATTTTTTTTAGCACCAACGCATTTTATAAATTTTTTAAGGATCACGATCCTAAAAATAAGGTAACGAAAGATAACGAGCCGGTTGAGAAAAAACAGCTTAAGTTTATCTATAACGTAATTTTAGGCCGTTTTTATAATTTTACCCCGGTACTGAAAAACGAGATCATTTATGCCCATATTAATCCCGAAACTAAGCTTACGCAATACTACAATATCCAAACGGATACCAAATTTGTAGAAATTATGCATAAGGGTGATTTGCCTGAGCTGAATTTTGAAGCGCTGGGTAAACATTTTCAGGAAGAAACAGAATTAGAATTCCTGGTAGAAAATCTGCCTTTGAAAAATTTCCATTTTGAAGGTTTTAGCATCATTTCCATTACCGATGTTACTTTACAACACTCCATTGAAGGTATTCGCAGTGCGTTGGCTGATCATAACTACCAAACCGAAGCTTATACCCATGTAATACATGCATTAAAAACGCTTAGTGGTAACAGCAAGCTTGAATTTGGCTTAATGCCTTTTTTAACGGTTAACAATAAGCTCGTATTCGATAACCAGGAGTTTTCGCAAAGCAAGCTAATCAATTCGGCAAAAGCTTCCAATTTAGAAGAAGAAGTTTTTTATTCGCTGGTTGATAAATACAAGGAAAACCCAAGGGCTATTTTCGTGGGCGCCATTAATGATGATCAGATAGAGAAAGATCCTTTTTTAAAGGTTTTAAAAGCTGCTGGTGTTTGTTCTTATTCAGTGCTGCCTATTTACTATAATAAAGAGTTGGCAGGCGTACTGGAAGTGTATTCTAACGATAAAGTAGCTGTTGATGATAAATTGTTATCTAGGTTACGTCCGGCCATGCCTTTAATCGGTCAGCTTTTCCAATACAGCATTGAAGAGTTTAATGCCAAAATGGACGAAATTTTAATGGATAAATTTACGGCCTTGCAACCTTCCGTTCAGTGGAAATTTAATGAGGCCGTTTGGCATTTCCTTCAGCAGAATAATGGTTATCATAAGTTAAAAGAAATTGAGACCGTTACCTTTAAACATTTATACCCGCTGTTTGGTGCTATTGATATCCGCAATTCCACCATCGAGCGCAACAGAGCGCTGAAAGATGATATGGGAGTACAGTTAAATACTTTAATTGATACTTTAAAACAGATCTGCAAACATGTTTCTTTAGCGCTGATTGATAAGCTGATTTTTAATTGTAAAGACTGGATTAAAAGAATTGGCGATTTTGCTTCATCAAACGAAGAAAGCCAGCTGAACGAATTTTTGGAAGTTGAGGTCTATCCTTTTTTATCTATTATTAAAGGAAACCATCCTGAAACAGCAGCCGTAATCGATAAATATTTCGAAGTAGTAGTGCCGGAAACCGGAGCCGCATTCGAAAACCGCAGGCAGCTGGAAGTTTCTATGCAGCTGATCAATACCGAAGTAAGTCAATACCTGGAAAAATCGCAATCAAAACTGCAAGCTTCTTATCCTTGCTATTTTGCAAAATTTAGAACAGATGGCGTAGAGTACGATATTTACATTGGTCAGGACATAGCTCCAGAAAAGCCATTTGATTTGCTTTACCTGAAAAATATCCGCTTGTGGCAACTTACTTCCATGGTTGATATTGCCCGTTTATCAAATAGTTTAATTGCCGAAATGCCACGCGCACTGGAAACTACGCAATTAATTTTTATCCACTCAAATGCTATTGATATTAGTTTCAGGAACGATGAACGCCGTTTTGATGTAGAAGGAGCCTACAATATCCGTTATGAGGTAGTTAAAAAACGGATTGATAAAGTGCTGATAAAAGGAACTACAGAACGTTTAACGCAGCCGCATAAAATTTCTATGGTTTACTTTAATCCTGAAGAAGCCAAAGAGTATATAGAATATATCAAATACATGCAGGTTCAAGGTTATTTAAACGACGATTTAGAGCAATTGGAATTGGATGAACTTCAGGGGGTATCAGGCTTAAAAGCTCTAAGGGTAGGTATAAAGTATCCGGAAAATAAAGTAACAACCAGAACAGATGCTGCTAAAAAGCTTAAACCTAAAGAGATTAAATCTATTGAGGAGGAAATCGAAAAGGTGCTGCAGCACTAAATTCTTTAAAAATCCGCTGGCTTAATACCGGCGGATTTTTTGTTTTTAACCCTTGTGTGATCAATAGCGTTCAATAAAAAGAGTCCTATTTTTTCTCCGCCTGAAAAAAAGCTAATTCAATACGTAACTTGTGACTGAGCAATAGCCTATGGTAATGATTGGTATGCATTCCATCATCCGTCTTACATTTTCCATCACAACAAACAAGGCCTTCCGATTTAGATCAGAAAGCCTTTTTTCATTTGTGTATGTTATCCTTAGTTAATTGCGGCGATTTCTCTTTCAACAGCATCAGTTTCTATCGAACTGATGTTGGTTTTTAAAGCAGCAAATCTATCAATGGTTAACTTTTGTGATTTACCCATTACCAATGTATGGATATCGGTAGAGCCACTTAATTTTAAATCTGCATGATCTGAAATTAAAGTATATAAACCTTCTGAGCTGGTATTGATATCTGCATGAGCATTTCCTTTTAAAAAGATTTGAAGATATTTGGTGGTTAGTTTTCCTTCGGTTTTAACAATAGCATTTCCAGATGCTTCGATCCTGTAAAAATCATTTACATAAACGATTAATTTTGTTTTTTCGGCACTGGTTGAAGTAATTTTTAAATTATACCCATCTTGCATCACTTTTGCTGTGCCTGTGTTATCTTCGCTATAAGAAATACCAGCATTACCTCGTTGGATAATGGTTACTTCTACATTCCCTGCCACTGAAATTCTTTTAAAGGCTGATATTTTTGCAATGGCATCTGGTTTTTTTTCTATAGCAGAAACGCTTGTAGTAAATACAGCAGATGATAAAACAATTGCGGTTAATGAAGTTGCGATGAGGGTTTTAATAGCGGTTTTCATAATATTTTTATTTAATAATTAAATGTTAATTAATTGTTATTTAACTGTTTAAGTCTTTTTTGTTTTTGTTTGATGATAAGACGCCGTGAAATGAAAAACGTTGCAGGCCATGTTGCATTTTTATACAATCGATAGTTAATACTCGACGAACAGGCATTAATTCAAGACGAAAGCCTGAAACTTTACCAAGCATTTGTAAAATCTTTTAAGATCCATTTTTGGATTGCTCTTTTTTTTTATCTTTAGTGAGAATTTAGTCTGTTTATTTATGAAGAAAAAGGTTGTACTTGTTCAGGATAATAAAGATATCCTTGATATAATGGACCAGGTATTAGAAGATGAGGGATTTGATGTTACCGCATCTTTAACAACCGATCCTATAGATAAAATAGATGAAATTGAGCCCGATGTGGTGATAGTTGATGATCATATCAAAGGTAAAAAGAAAGGGTCGCAGGTGATTAAAGAACTTAAATCTGATCCTGAAACGCAAGATGTACCAGCCGTGCTCACCTCAACATCTAATAACTTACCACAACAGGCAGAAGATTGCAAAGCCGACGATTATATCGAAAAACCATTTGATATTGATCACATGGTTAATGTGGTAAAAAAAAATACTTAGCGTTTATTTAATAGAATAATCGTCATTTCGACTGGAGTGCAACGGAATGGAGAAATCTACAAAAGCATTTTTACTGGATTTAATTTATTGATTTTTCGACTGTAGCGCAACGAAATTGAAAGAAAAGTTACCCCAATAATAAACCGAATGGCAGATAGATTGTTAGTGTTCATAGTGTGTTCACTAAAACAATAAATATAACTATGACCTTTTGCAAAACTGTCGTTCAATTGCTCCTGTCTTTTGGTTTAACAAATGTGGCGTTTTCCCAGGTAACGAAATCTGTGCCATCGCAACAGAATTTAACATCGAACAAACAAATGGTCGACCAGGCAATTTTAGCAATTCGACAGGATGTGCAGAAAATCAATTCAAAAAGGCTAAAAAAGGAACATTACACTTATGAATCTGCCGGTTGTACGGAGGATGGCGTAGTGGATTACTATTTTGACGAAAAAGGCATCGTTAAAATAGTAGAATCAGGTGCAATAGGAGATGGGAGCTGGGTAAATGAATACTATTACCGATCGGGTAAAGTTATTTTTTGTTTTGAGACAATTGTTGGCGGACCTGCCGTTGGCAAGGTTACCAAAACAGAATACAGGTTTTACGTTAAGGATGACAGTCCTTTAAAAACAATGGAAGAAGCGAAAACTGTAAAATCGGATTCAAAAGCGAGTGAGTCTATCGGAACTGCAAACAGAACATTTAAAGCTTATGCATCAAAAGACTTTGCCGGAGCATTATGTAATTAATTCATTCCGATAACTATCCGATCGTAGTGCCGGAACTATATTAATCTCCTGTATTTACCTTTCCAAAGTGGGTTTATAGGTATCCGTATGTACAGTAGCCTTTAACTCGTGCAAAATCTGGTACAATCCAAAGTTAGTCCGGTTAACATAAATAAAATGTTTTACGCCACGTGCCTGTTTAAATTCTGGCATCTTAGAGATCTTTTCACCGTAAGCATAAAGCTGCTCAAAAAAATCAGGTTTACTAAAATCAAAAGATTTACTGATATAAGGTTTGGCAAACAGACTGATCATTTCCTTATACGATTTATAATAAAACTCAACCTGTTCAGCAGAATCCTCTGCATGGATCATATCCAGTTTTCTAAAAGCATCGATGGTTTTATTTTTATCATTGATGACATCAGTAGAAATTAAGGAGAAAAACGGGTAATAAAAGTCGTCTGGCATTTCTTTAATACAGCCAAAATCAATTACGCCTAAATTTTCATCTGGAGTGATCATAAAATTTCCCGGATGTGGGTCTGCATGTACAGCCCTCAGCTCGTGTTGCTGAAAGTTATAGAAATCCCACAAGGCCTGACCAATTTTATTCCGAAGTTGCTGCGAGGGATTGGTCTGCAAAAATTCCTTCAAGTGCTGGCCATCAATCCAATCCATGGTAATGACACGCTTGCCAGATAATTCGGGATAATATTTCGGAAAAACCACATGATCGAGGTTTTTACAGGCTTCAGAAAATTCTATAGAACGTTTAACTTCCAGTTCATAATCAGTTTCTTCGAGAAGACGTTCTTCAACTTCTTTTATATAGATATTCAATTCCCTTTCAGACATGCCCAGTAAACGGAATGCAAAAGGTTTTACCAGTTTTAAATCAGACGAAATACTATCGCCCACGCCAGGATATTGAATTTTAATGGCTAATTTTTTGCCGTTAAGCATGGCCTGGTGTACCTGCCCGATAGAAGCTGCATTGCTGGAATTTAAGTTAAAACTATCGAAAATGTTTTCAGGTGTTTTACCGAAATTTTTGGTGAAAGTGCGCACAATTAATGGGCCTGAAAGCGGGGGAGCATTGTATTGCGACTGGCTAAACTTATCGACATAAGATTTCGGCAGGATATTTTTATCCATGCTCAGCATTTGTGCAATTTTTAAGGCGCTTCCCTTAAGTTCGCTCAGTGATTTATAAATGTCGGTAGCATTATCCTCGTTAAGCTGTTCCCGGTCCATTTCAGGGTTAAACAGTTTTTTTGAATAATGTTTAATGTAATTACCGCCGATCTGAATGCCAGTTTTAACAAATTTTGCCGAACGCTCTACCTTTGTAGTTGGAATACTTTTTTGTGTCTTCATCTAATGTTTAAAACCTCATCTTTTCTGCAAATTTTCCGTTTCTGGATAAAAATTTCCCGTATTCCAATAAATTATCAATTGGCGAATGCTGAAAAAGATCGAAAGTAACGTTGATGCCTTTTTCTATGGCTTCGTCGCTTTTTTCGAAACCCTCACTATCATCGTTGATCCAGAAATTAAGAATAAAGGCAAACTGGATCCATAAGGCATCCTTATATCTTTTGCTTAAAAAGCGGCGCTCAGCAAGTTCTCCACTATCTAAACCCTCTTCAATAATTTCCTGTGCAAAGTTCTCGAAAATAGGCTTTACACCAGCCAGTACATCAGGGGTAGAAAATTTACCCCGGTGATTTTTTAAGCTATAAATCACAAAACTGCGCTCATTCTTCAGATTTTCGAGATAACTGTAAAAGAAAGAAAGCATTTTTTCTCTGGCCGTATACTGGAGCCAAACTTCCTGCTCTTTGATTTTTGTAATGGTTTCGAAAGTAAGTTCGAACCATGTTGTTTTTTCAATGCTTTCGAAAGAAGAGAAAAACTGATAAAAATCGGCTTCGGTAATTTTAATCTTTTTTGCAAAAATGTAAACCGATTTAGGCTTTTCATTGTTCGTTAAAACATAATCTAAATACCCTTTTCTAATTTGTTCAGCAGTTGCCATATCGCTATTTTTTACAAGTATAACGTTTAATTAATCGGGTTGTTTTTACTGCTGGTTTTTTGTTGATCACGAAATTGTAATAATAGCTTTCAAAATATTTGAAAGTTGGTTTTTGACTAATTAATTTAGTTTTTAGCTTGTTTTAATGTTGATAATTTTTCGCTGTAAAGCTAATTTATTTAGTATTTTTGTTGCTGATTATTCTTTTAACTAAAGCAAGGCAATATGATTCAGGTGAACGATTTTTTGTATGGCAAAATGGAACTGCCAATGGTATTTTCTGATCTGTTAAATACTGACGCTTTAAAAAGGTTAGGTGGGGTTCATCAAAGCGGTGCTATATTTTTGGTCAATCCGGATATCTGCCATTCGCGGTTAGAGCATGCCGTTGGAGTAACCATGCTGATCAGGATGCTTGGTGGCTCGGAACTGGAGCAAATTGCAGGCTTGCTACACGATATTTCACATACTGCTTTTTCTCATGTGGGGGATTATGTTTTCGATAATCTGGACGAAGATTATCATGAAAAGGTTTTTGCCGAAGTTTTATGTAAATCAGAAGTGCCTGATGTGCTGTTGAAATATGGATATAATGTTAACCAGATTCTGTATGGCACCTTTGACATTTTAGAACAGCCCTTACCAGCACTCTGTGCTGATCGTTTGGATTATACTTTACGCGATGGTATTCATGGTGGGGTAATTTCCCGCCAGCGTGCACGCGAATTTTTGACTTCCATTGTATTGAAAGATGGAAAAATTGCGGTAAATGCAGAAACTGAAGTAGCCTGGATTAATGAAGCTTTTGAGAAGCTGAATAATGATGTGTTTAAATTGCCCCTTCATTTATATGCCAATGGCAAAATGGCCGAACTGATTAAGAAATTTTTGAATAAAGGAATATTGGTTGAAAGTGACCTGTTTAAAACAGATACCATGTTGCTGAACAAAATCAGAACATCATATGAAGGCTATGAAGCCATCAAGTCGATTAAACAGTTAAAAGGTTTTGCTGAATTTATGCGCCATGGTGCGGTACCAAACATTAAAAAAAGAACTTTAAATGCGTTGCTGGTTTAGTTTTTAGGGCCAGGCGTTAAGCGCCGGTTATTTTCTTAGTTTCGTCATACTGAACTTGTTTCAGAATCTTTCCAGTATAATTCATCAATTCAATTTGGAGTTTATGCCGGGTACTAGGAAGCCAATGACCAAATTTGCTAATGGACAATGAACAAATCAGGGAAATCGCTTTTAACTTTTCTCTGATAATTCTTCCTCTTTCTGCGCATGCCTAAGCATTATGTTTGCCACGGAAGCACGAAAAACACGGAAAAACTTTAATCTCCTCCGTGATTTCTGTGCTTCTGTGGCTAATTAATTTTTACACATGTTTTAAAAGCAATTTCCCTGATAAACCAATAATCAAACAATCCGGTTCAAAAGAAATCACGTATATTGGGAAAAATATAACGATATGTCTGCAGTAGAAATTATTTTAATCGGCGTGGTTATCCTGCTTATTTTTGGTGGTAAGAAACTACCTGAATTAATGAGGGGGATAGGGAAGAGTGTAAAAGAATTTAAGGATGCCAAAAATGAGCCGCCAGTTAAATAATTCTTATTAGTGAAACATTCCCTCACGGGCGCTGTTTTATTTAAAATAAATACCAAAGAATGGAAAATCAAAAACAAGACCTGGCCAAATCAAAATCAGATTTTACCAAAGAAAATGCTGAAAATCCTGAAAAAGGACTTGACAATTGGAACGATCGTTTAGATGAGAATCTGGAGCCTGAAGCGCATAGTCATTATGAGGCAGATGAAAAGGCCAAAGATTTTTCAGAGAAATATGGTAGCGGCGACCAGTCCGACCAGGGAAATAACTGAATTTTTATCATATAGCCAATTAATAAGTTGGCTTTGGTTTCATATCTTATCCAAATTAAATAAAGGTGATATTTATTAATATCAATCAGTTGATGATTTAACAGGGAACCATATTAAAGTGGAGTTGTCATCTTTTATTGGATTCTATTGATTGTGATTTATCAATCTAAATAAGTCTTCGACTACGCTCAGACTGACAATCGCAGTGTTTAACTTAATGACATTAGAGTAATGCTGCAAACGAGGACTATATTATAGTAACGCTATAACAGGAGCTAAATAGCTAAGCCATTATTCAATTTCAAAGGTGAAAATGCACAGGCCTATGCTCATAAACCCGATCCGATAGCTATCGGATGTAATGGAAAGCCCATAAGCGAGGAACGAGTGTGGACTTGGAATGGAAAGCGGGACTGAAGCTGCCACGCACAAAGAACTGCTCATTTCCCAATCACAAAATACACCACTTATATTTCGAGCGCAGCACTATCATTTGGCAATTTGAAATTCTATACTTTAGATAGTAACTGTAAACTAATAACTGAAAACTGCCAACTGAACTAAAGTTCTTTCCTCAGCCTTGCTACCGGAATATTCATTTGTTCACGATATTTCGCAACCGTTCTTCTGGCAATGTTGTAACCTCTTTCTTTTAAAATTTCGGTTAGTTTTTCATCTGCCAAAGGTTTGCGCTTATCTTCATTGCCAATGCAATCTTCTAAAATCTTTTTTACTTCTTTATTAGAAACTTCTTCACCGTTTTCAGTCTGTATAGCTTCTGAGAAGAAAGATTTTAACAGGAATGTGCCAAATTCGGTTTGTACATATTTAGAGTTGGCCACCCTGGATACGGTTGAGATATCCATATCGATTTTATCTGCAATATCTTTTAAGATCATCGGGCGCATTTTACGCTCATCAGCCGTTAAAAAATATTCGTATTGATAGTGCATAATGGCATTCATCGTTTTTAACAAAGTTTGTTGTCTTTGTTTAATCGCATCTATAAACCATCGGGCGGAATCTAATTTTTGTTTAACAAACTGAACAGCCTCTTTTAGCTTTTTATCTTTAGATGCAGCCTTGTCGTAATGCTCAAACATTTCCTGGTAAGATCTGCTTACCTTTAATTCTGGAGCATTTTTCGAATTTAAAGTCAAAATTAATATGCCATCGTTATTGCTGATGTGGAAATCAGGAATAATCTGCATTTGTTTAGTCGTAACCTGATTGGCATCACCTGGTTTCGGATTTAAACGTAAAATTTCATTTACCACCTCTTTAAGCTCTTCGCTATCCAAGCCTAAACTTTTTTCTAATTTATCGTAGTGTTTGCGTGTAAATTCATCCAGATAGTTTTCTACAACATTCATTGCTTTAACTATAATGGGATTGTTCGGATCTTTTCTTTTTAACTGGATCAGTAAACATTCTTTCAGGTCTCTTGCGCCAATGCCCGGAGGATCGAAGCTTTGGATCAGTTTTAACATTTCCAATACATCCTCTTCCTCAACAATAACATTCTGAGAAAAAGCAAGGTCATCGATCATGGAGCCCAACGGACGGCGTAAATAACCATCATCATCTAAACTGCCAATAATCTGTTTGCCGATAATAAAATCCTGATCGGATAGGGGAATAAGGTCTAATTGCTCTTGTAAACTTTCAAAAAATGTACTTTCTATAGCTATTGGCGTTTCTTTTTTCTCCTCATCGTCGTCGCCATTATTGTAGTTGGTGCTGTAATCGTTGGTCGAATCATCCTGTAGATAGTCATCTACATTAAACTCATCCATGCTGGTATCTTCTGATGGTTGTTCGTAATCTTCAGGTCCATCATTTAAATCATCATATTCACTCTTTGGCTCATCCTGAGTCATTAAGCTTGGATCTTCAAGCGCTGGGTTTTCTTCGAGTTCTTCTTTTACACGGGTATCTAAAGCAACGGTTGGTACCTGCAACAATTTAATAAACTGTATTTGTTGTGGTGATAACTTTTGTAATAATTTTTGTTGTAGGTGTTGTTTTAGCATATTAAATAGAAAAGAATAGGGCAAAAATAAACAATAGATTTCAGATATTATGCTGATTTGATCTAAATGCTATCGATATGTTTGGTTTTAAAATTAATTTGCTAAACATTTGTATTGAGTTTAATGTTTGCTACTTTAGTAAATAAATAAAACTAAACGAAAATAAGTATGGGGTTCGTAAAAGAATTTAAAGAGTTTGCCATTAAGGGGAATGCTTTCGATTTAGCAGTCGGAGTTATTATTGGTGGAGCTTTCGGTAAGATAGTGACCAGTGTAATTGAAGACTTGATAATGCCTGTAGTTGCTGCTATGGTGGGTAAACCAGATTTCAGCAGCATTTACTTTGCAATGGGTAAAGGATCAGAACTTATTCCTGAAGGCGCATCGTTGGCAGATGCCAAAAAAGCTGCTCCGGATGCCGCTATATTTGCCTATGGTAATTTTATTACGGTTGCGATCAACTTCATACTATTGGCATTAATTGTTTTTATTATGGTTAAGGCAATTAACAGAATGAAAAAGAAAGAAGAAGCCGTAGCAATTGCCGCACCACCTGTGCCTACAAAAGAAGAAGTGCTTTTAACTGAAATCAGAGATTTACTAAAAGCAAAAGCATAAAATGTAAAAGCTCCGCAGACCTGTCCCGGTTGCGGAGCTATTTGTTTTTAAGAACTTATTTTTAGGTACTTTCGTCGGGGTGAGGACTAAAGTGATAAATATCTGCTGAACATCTTTAACTGATTCAGGTTAATAACTCCTTTTTACCGTTGGATCTGTTATTATAATATAATCACCAAGATTTTTAAATTTCTCCCAATTGGGGTTGATAAAACTTTCATCAGAAAAGGACGAAATACTCAGGATTTTTAATTTTGGATTTAATTGTTGGAGTTTTGCAAGAGTCCCTAGTTTTTCATCGCTATGGAAACGCCCGTTAAGTTGAAAAACCTTTATGCCCCTGTTCGCCTTAATAAATTTATTGATAGACCAGGCCATGGTCGCATCCCATAAATTTTGGGTCTGATAAATTTTCATGGAACCCATACTGTGTCCACCCAAAGTTTCTGTAAATTTTTCATAATATCTACCCTGAGCCGTATCAATAGGTAAGGGAGGTAAAAAATTGAATGATGTTTTTGGGAAATTTTCTAAAACCTTAAGTCCGCCTTGTGTAACAGCATTGCTGTAACGCGTTGCCGCATTTGCCGCAATAACTTTTAACCCGTTCTGTTTGGCATACTCAATTAAAGGTCTGTAATCTTTGTAATTTCCCCAGGCCCTGCTTTCTTTAATAAAATTTTTTTCTGATATTAATCCTGCCAGGTATTCGTCTAACTCAGGTTGTACATCAGTATGGAACATTTCTAAAGATAGCGCCGTTTTTAATGGATATTTTGAATGGAGTTTTCTGAAAAGCAGCGCTTCAAGGTAGTGCCCTACAGAATCGTTATGATCTTCGCCAAAGAATAATACATCTGCCTGCTCCATATCAGCAACAATATCATCTATCGATATCAATTTTTGTTTTTTTACATCGTAGATTTTATAGTCGATACTCATTTCCTGTGCCTTTAAGCAGGTAGAAGTAACAAGAACAAACATTAATAGGAGAAATTTCATACCATCAAAATAACAAAATAATTTTCACCGATAAAATAAGGGCACTTACCGCTTTTTACGGAGTTCTTGCGTGTTGTCTATATTATGATCAGGTGCTTATCAATATTTTTGAATTATTAAATACGAGCACAAATGGAAAATATTAATAATAACGATAATAGCCAACTTAAAAACTCAGGAAGGGTTTGGAGCGGTTTCATCATAGTCATCATCGGATTTGCATTTCTATTGAACAATATGGGATTAGCGATTCCGAGGTGGATATTCAGCTGGTCTAATTTTTTAATTTTACTTGGTGTATTTCTCGGCGTTCGTCGTAACTTTAAAGGAATAGCCTGGCTAATTTTGATTTTAATCGGCGCTTACAATACCTTATGTAGTATACCTGGATTAGATCTCGACCTATCTAAATACGCTTTAGGTATTGGTTTAGTGATAGTAGGCGGTTTTTTAATCTTCAGACCAAAGGATACTTTTGGTTTTAAGAAAAAACGTAAAGATAAAAACAAAGCCGATTTTGATTTTGACACGGCTAGCGATCATAAGACCGCAAATAATAATGATGTTATTGATGTAATGGCCGTTTTTGGTGGTAGCCATCAAACGGTTTACACCAAAAACTTTCAGGGCGGCGATATTACGGCCGTTTTTGGCGGTGCCGATATTGTAATGACCCAGGCTGATTTTTCTGAAACAGTATCACTCGATGTAACGGCAGTTTTTGGAGGAATTAAATTAATTGTACCCCAAAACTGGGCAATAAAATCGAACGTAACGGCATTATTTGGGAGCGTTGAAGATAAAAGATCACATGTAATGCCAGTAGCCGAGTTGAAAAAAACATTAATCTTAGATGGGACGGCTTTATTTGGCGGGATTGAAATTAAAAGTTTCTAAACATTTATTATAAACATCGCCTATGAAATGGTTTGCAGTAAATTGTATTTATCAGGTAATTTGTGGTGAAGGAAAGCATACGCCCCAATTTAATGAACAAACGCGTTTAATCCAGGCAGAAGGTATAAAGCAAGTCTTAAGCAAAGCTAATTTGAATGCCATACACTTTAATCCCTCTTTTAATAATTGCCAGGGTGATAAAGTAACATGGAAGTTTTTAGGTGTAGGTGGAATATCGGAAGTTGCAGAACTTACCGATGGTGTAGAAGTAAGTTCCAGGATTGTTGAGCCTAAATCAGTTACACAATACCTGGAAAAGCTGGCGCACCGTAATAAATCATTAACTAATCAAAATCATTTTGACAACTAGACCTTTATCCGTTCCGCAAATACAGAAAGTATCGCTTACCATTGCAATCGTGTGGACGGTATTGTGTGGTGCCGGATTACATTATGTAGTTAATTTTTCCTGGTGGATAGCGATAACCGATAGCTTAACCAATAACTTTTTGCTGGCCTTGGCTTGTATAGGGTTAAGCAATATGCTGGGTTATTATCAGCCAAAAAATGAACGGATTCTCTATGTACTGATTATTACGCTGGCCCTCACATTTGTAATTATTTATGCTGCTAAATACAGCGTTCTTTATATTTTTGTCGATTATAAAGAATACAAAGATTTTTACAATTTCTCTTTTGCCTTTAGAGGCTTAATTTCCTTTATGTGTTTAGCCTGGTGTGCTTTAGCTAATATTTTATGGTATAGGCTGGAAGAACAATCAGAAACACACGAAAGACTATCGGCAGCTAAAAGTTTAGCTAAAGAGGCTGAGCTAAATAAGTTAAGACACCAATTACAGCCGCATTTTCTTTTTAATAGTTTAAATTCGGTATTTGCACTTACCATGGTTAATCCAAAAGAGGCGGGAGTAATGATTACAAAATTGGCTTCTTTTTTACGTGGTACCCTAAAACGCGATGATGAGTTATGGGTTTCTGTGGAAGAAGAAATGGAGTATATTCAACTGTATCTCGATATCGAAAAAGTGAGGTTTAGCCATAGGTTAAACATTGAAGTTAACGTTGCTGAAGATACTTTAAATCTTTGTCTGCCCGGTACATTATTGCAACCCATCGTAGAAAATGCCATTAAATTCGGACTGTATAACACATCTGCAGGCATTACCATCAAAGTTGATGTCACTGTAGAGTACAATATTTTACAGTTGCGTGTACAAAATCCTTTCGATCCGGAGATGAAAGCTGCCGGAGGTACAGGATTTGGTTTAAGTGCCATTAAACGCAGGTTATATCTGTTATTTGCAAATACCCATTTATTACAAACCGATATTGAGGCAAATAATTTATATATTACCACCCTAAAAATTCCACAGAAAAATGATCAGAACAATACTAATTGACGATGAGCCTTTAGCGAGAGATATTGTAAAATATTACCTTTCAGATCATGCAGAAATAGAGATTGTAGCAGAATGTGTGGATGGGTTTGAAGGATTAAAAGCCATTACCTTACATAAGCCTGATTTAATTTTTCTCGATATACAGATGCCTAAAATCAGTGGTTTCGAAATGCTCGAACTGGTGGAAGACAAACCTGCGGTAATTTTTACCACAGCTTTTGATGAATATGCCATTAAAGCTTTTGAAGTTAATGCAGTAGATTATTTGCTTAAGCCAATTGATAAGTCGCGCTTCGATGCTGCTATTAAAAAGTTACCGGGAAAATTAAATCAAACAGAAAATACAGAGGCTGTTTTGGATGCTGCAGCTTTAAGTCCGGCTCAAAACAATAGAGTAGTGGTTAAAAAAGATGGCGTAATTAAGATTATTCCTGTTGCCGATATCAACTATTTAGAAGCTGATGATGATTATGTGAAATTAAGTACCGTTGATGGTGCCTTCTATAAGAACAAAACAATGGCTTATTTCGAACAAACGCTAGATGTGGGCCAGTTTATTCGCATACACCGATCGTATATCATTAATCTGGCTCAGGTAACTAAAATAGAGCTTAAAGAGAAAGATAGTTATGTGGTTTTGTTAAAGTCTGATATTTGGTTGCCTGTGAGTAAAACAGGTTATGTAAAATTGAAGGCCGCGCTGGGCTTGTAAAAAGTAATGTTTATAACTGGTGTCACCCTGTCCCGAAACTTCGGGATCAGGATCTTCATTGCCAGAAAGATGTTAGCTCACTATGTAGTCATTAGTTTTTTTTGCAAAGCAATTGAGTGCTAAAATTATTGTTAGCCCTGCTTTCCGTTACAATCTTTTTACCCTTCGACTGCGCTCAGGCTGACAAAAAGGGTTTCCACTCCAATCAGGTTTATTTTACGGCTGTCGTTGCTGTTATTGATGCTTGATCCTTTCTAGCGTTCTATATCAGGATGACAATGCATCGAAATGGATTATGGGTGGAAAAAATATTTATATTTTCGTTCCGTGGGAACGTTTGGTGAAACAATAAAACATACAAGCACATATTTTAAATGCCCACAAGGCATCTTTTTCAAAAGAATTATTACATTTGCATTTAAATAGAAAAAATAATAATTAATCACTCTTGCATTTGTAGAGAAATCGCTTTATATTTGCACCTCTTAATTTTACAATAGATAATATACAGTCATGAAAAGAACATACCAACCTTCGCAAAGAAAGAGAAGAAACAAACACGGCTTCCGCGAAAGAATGGCAACAGCTAACGGCAGACGAGTATTAGCATCACGTCGTGCTAAAGGAAGAAAAAGATTAACAGTTTCTGACGAACGCAAGCATAAAGCATAATTTTTGATTGCTTTTCCGTTAATTCGGAATCGGCAGATCAAAGTCTGCAATTATCAATCAAAATATATGTACACATTCAAGAAAGAAGAACGGTTATGCAGCAGGAAACATTTAGACCTGCTGTTTAAAAACGGTTCTTCTTTTTTATTATATCCCTTCCGGATTTCTTATCTTTTTGTTGATATACCAGCGAATGTACAAGCGCAGGTGGTGATCAATGTTCCTAAAAAAAGATATAAACGGGCAGTAGATCGCAATCTGCTCAAGCGCCGCATACGCGAAGCTTATCGCCTAAATAAACAAGATAAATTTTACATGTCATTACCTGCAGATCGGGGATTGCTTTTGTTTTCAATCCAGTTTGTAGGAAAGGATAAGTACGAATTTGCTTTCATCGAGAAAAAACTGATCGCTACCTTTAAGCGTTTCCAAAATTTAATCCAGCCCAATGAAATTCATCAATAAAATTTTTGGATGGTTTTTTTTAGGGTTGATCAAAATTTATCAATACGCCATTTCACCTATGCTAGGCGCAAACTGCCGCTTTACACCAACCTGCTCACAATATGGCATAGAGGCCATTAAAAAACATGGCCCGTTTAAAGGTGGCTGGCTGGCGCTGAAACGTATAGGCCGTTGTCATCCCTGGGGTAAACATGGGCACGACCCGGTTCCATAGCGAGGTTTAATCGTTCATTAGTCATTAGTTGATTTGTTGCCACAGCTGACTGGTTATTGATTCATTAGCCATTTGATTATTGATTAAGGTGGCCGTCATTTCGATCCGATAGCGATCAGATGTAAGGCAGCGGAACGGAGAAATCTATTTCGTTTGGTTCAATTATTCTTCGACTCCGCTATTAAAGACAGAATTCAATAGAATGGTCGTCATCTCGACTGTAGCGCAGCGAAATGGAGAGATCTATCTAGGCAGATTTTGCTTCGCAGAGCCTTCGGGTTCTCAACTGCGTTGTACTCCGCTCGAAATGACGGTACCTAGAAGGATTTTTATACAAAAATTATTTTTCAGTATGACACGACACAAAGGGTATTTAACTTCGGACTAAAGACTTCGGACTAGCCACGCCCATCTTCCATAATCCCTCTTACATCTTCCATTTTTACTTATCTTTGCCCCATGGCTAAAATACTTCAAATAGAAACCGCTACGGCAATTTGTTCTGTGGCATTATCTGTTAACGGGAAAACAATTTCTTTTAAAGAAGAGCACGGACAAAACCTGCACGCAGCAAATTTAACCCTGTTTATTGATGAAGTAGTTAAAACTGCAGGACTAAGCTATCAGGAACTTGATGCCATCGCCGTAAGTAAAGGTCCTGGATCTTATACCGGATTGAGAATTGGTGTTTCTACTGCTAAAGGACTTTGTTATGCCTTAGATAAACCCCTGATCGCAATTGAAACGTTAGAAATGATGGCTGCCGGTTACTTAGCGGAGAACCCGGATTATTCTGGTTTAATTTGTCCGATGATCGATGCCCGTAGAATGGAAGTGTATACCTCAATTTTCGACCTATCGTTAAACATAATTTTACCAACTGAAGCTAAAATTATTGATGAAACAAGTTTTACAGATGATCTCGCAAAGGAAACGCTTACTTTTATAGGTGATGGAGCAGCCAAGTGTGCAGAAGTTTTAACACATCAAAATGCAAAATTCGATGAAGCTAACTTTAATTCTGCAACATATATGTCGGGTTTAGCTAATAAAGCTTTCAGCAACAGTAAATTTGAAGATGTAGCCTATTTCGAACCCTTTTACCTGAAAGATTTTGTCGTTACCCAATCTAAAAAACAACAAGTACAAGGTTAAGGTATTTACTTTCTTTTAAATACCGAAAACAAACTTTTAAAGAAACTTTCTCTTTCATTACCATTTATGACCGGTATTATATCGGCAAATTGAGGATGGTTAACTACACTGCCGAATTTAATGCCTACACCCATGTAAAAAGAAGCACCATTGGGGCCGCTGCCTACAGTAGCATCTTTTTTAAGTAGTCCATAAGTTTGGAAACTGGTAGCCACCAAATTATCGGTACCCATAAACAACTCGAAATTTGGAGTCTGGTATTTCCCTTGCAGGCCAACCATAAAAACACCATTTAAATTATATAATGGGGTAATGCTTCCTGAAAGATCGTTAAAAATAAAGGTGTTTACAAAAGCGATGTCCCCGCCTTTGTAAAGCAGGTTTTTCGAAACAGCCAATGCGGGTTTGTAAAAATCATAACGTTTAGATAGATAAACATCCAGTTTAGCATTGGTTGGGGCCAAAAACTTTTTGGGTTGCCCTGAATGGAGGAAAATGTCTTTTATTTGCTGATTGATATTCGACTGGTTGTTTACTATATTCGGAATACCGTCCGGTTGATCTATAGTAGTACGTTGGGTATTACTGCGCCACCAGATAAATCCTAAATCTTTAATGTTAGCCATTAAAAACAAACCCTTTTCCGTGGTATAATTTGTTCCAAAACCTAATGATAAACCAGGGTTTTTAAAATTTGGGAAAAAGTTTTTCTGGTCTACCTCCTTAAAGTCAGCGAAGTTAGCTGAATAGGTTCCTTTAAAGCTAATTAACGGATCATTTGATCCGGATGTGATATATAAATTAGATTCAGAAACATCTAATTTGTTATAAAGTATTCCGCTCAATATACTTGCTTTTAAACCAAATGCCAGCCTTTTATTCCAGTTTTCCCGATAGGTAAAGCTAAATTGGTGGTAGCTTTGTTCATAACCCTTGGTATCCAATATTCCGGAATACAGTTGGTCGGTATTAAATCTTTCGAATGAATTAAAAATAACCAAAGTTTCATTAGTGTAATCTATATTGGCATCAGACCTGATCTGCCACGAAAAACCCATTTCTTTTTGATCTTTATAAGACATGAAAAGCCTGAAGGCTGCTACATAGATATTGCTGTTCTCAAAAAAATGATTCACTTCTCCGGTGCCAATCGGTAAACTTCTGGTATCAAAAACACCTTCTTGTGTTAATTTTCTTATAGCCAGCTTAGAGCTTCCCTTATTAATGGCATTCGTTCCAAGATAAGGTAAGAAGAAATTGGAAGAAAATCTTCGTGATGAATCCAGGGTGAAAGATTTCTGCGATGGATTTTCGAATGCATCAAACATGGTTTTCGTGCCAAAAAGCGCATATTGTTGTGCATTTGCAACACTGAAGCTGGTTATTGCCAGTAACGCCAGTAAAAGTTTCTTCATGTAAAATAGTTTCTAGGGATGGTTCATTATTAACGGTTACTTAATGAATCTGGTGTTTCATTTTGTATGTATTTGTTTAAGAGTAAGTTAGTGATGAACTTGTTTTTATCTGAACTCATTTGGTAGCAAAAAGTATCGAAACTTTTTAAACCACTATCGGCCCGTAGATGTTTGTAGAAATTCAGTTGGATGTTGTGTCTGAAAATATCTGCAGAATTTTTAGTATTGATGTAATAGCTGATGTTTGAAGTGGTAGAAATCTGGTTCATTGCATCTAAATATTGTGGCGTTTGAATTAAAAGCCTGTTGTTTTTATAATTATTTAGAAATGATTGCAACGTGCTGGCATTATTGGCTACAACTAAGTTATTATCTACAATGGTATAATATGGCCTGCCAAATTTTTTTAATGGTTCGCCAAAATAACTGTATAAGATATCAGTCGATTTAAAGAGCTTAATGTCTTCGTTATAATCTGCACTTACATCAAGCAATAACTGTTTTACTTTTTCGCCATTTGATAACGAAATTGCGCCTAGTTTTTCGCTGGTGCTTAACTGAAAAAGAATAAACTGATTTTTGGTGTAAGTAGTAAAAATCAAATTTAAATCTGTTCTGTAATCATCCTTTACTTTTTTTATTGCGGCATTGGTTTTTAAAAGTATTTTCGTCTGTTCCTGCCAGCTATTCAGTTTTTTGAGCCATTTACCATAATTATCATAAGCATAAAGTACATAATTTGCAGTATTATCAGGCAGGATATTTTGGATAGATGTATTTTGGGCCGCGGTGTTTTCGAATAATTTAAGATAATTATGCTGATCTTTTAATTCGGTACTCCCGTTGAAAAGAATTTTCTCTTTACTGAAATTGTAATTGAGTACAGCGAAACTGTTCTGTTGGTTAAAAATTGAAATCTCGCCATTAATGTTGCCAGCAATAATATTTTTGATCAATAAGGGAGCCTGGTTAAAATTAATATAAACATGGCTGAGTACATTTTTAATTTGACGGTTATTCTCCTTAATGTATTCGGTAAAGGGATTTTCTGTTAAACGTACATTGGCATCATTGATCAGTTTGAGCGATGTTGATGCAGTTAATACCTGGTTATGAATGCCTAAATAAACCGATAAGCTGTCATTGAGCTTCACCGTGTACAGATCCTTAGCATTTTCGCTGATCGCTTTTTTAAATTTTAACTGTTCGTAGAATTTTTTGATGTCATTATCACGTTGTATCTGCAAGGTGATTAAGAAGTTTAGCGTTTTATTCGAGTCGGGCAGCACACTAATATAAACTTGCTGATCTTTCAGGTATCTGTTTAGCAGATTATCGTCGATAATGCTTGTTTTTAGCTGTTTTAAAAGGTTCATTTTATCCTTCCCTAAAACCTGTTGGATAAGCTGTTGCCCTTCAATGATATCGTAAAAACCTTTATCGTTTTGAAAGGAAAACACCAAAGCGGCATTATTGGTTGCCGATTGCAGCGCCAGGTCTTTCGCATCATTATCAATTCCCAATTTCGAAAAATAAAGGTAGGCCATAAAGGCTACACCTAAAAATAATGCACTTGTTAGAATTACGATTTTTTTCATCTGCTGTGCAACAAATTTAATTTATTACATTGATTAGTGAGAAGTTCTTTGTCAATTTATTAATTTAGCGATTGCTACTAGCAATTAACTATGAATAAACGAATAATCCTTACTGCTTCTTTTTTTGGTGCTGTTGCTGTTTTACTGGGCGCATTCGGTGCCCATGGCTTAAAGGCCTTAATTGATGGGCCATCATTAGAAATCTGGCAAAAAGGTGTTGATTATCAGTTCTATCATACATTTGCACTATTGTACCTTTCTACCTTCGCCCGTTATCGGAACAAACTCATTAATATTGCTTATTTCTGCTTCACATTTGGAATCATCCTTTTTTCAGGATCGTTATATTTATTGGCTACCCGAAGCATATCGCATTTAGGATTTACTGAATTTATTGGACCAATTACACCAATTGGCGGGCTTTTATTTGTATTGGGATGGATAATGCTCTTTTTTGCGGCATTTAAAGATAAATAATGAATACTTTCGAAAACGATATTTTTTCAGAAAGAGAAACACTTTTTGTGGAAGTTATTTTGCCATTATCTTTGGCGAAAAACTATACTTATCGGGTACCTTTTGATTTAAACGACCAGATTGCTGTTGGAAAACGGGTGGTGGTGCAATT
This sequence comes from Pedobacter sp. D749, assembly GCF_019317285.1. NCBI lineage: Bacteria > Pseudomonadati > Bacteroidota > Sphingobacteriia > Sphingobacteriales > Sphingobacteriaceae > Pedobacter > Pedobacter sp. D749. The sequence goes on along the minus strand of NZ_CP079218.1, from coordinate 2,669,024 downwards.
TGGAAAGCATAAAATTTATACGGCCTTAATTAGCGGAATCAGCACGGTACCACCAGTGGCTTATGAGGCGAAATATATTATTGATGTTGTAGATGCCGAGCCTGTAATTACACCCATGCAGCTTAAATTCTGGACATGGATGACCAATTATTATATGTGCAATGAAGGTGATGTAATGGCGGCTGCGTTACCTGCAAGTTTAAAATTGGCAAGCGAAACCATATTGATTCTTCGTGAAGATTACAATGAAGATACTGCGCTTACCGATAAGGAAGAAATCATCATCAATGCACTGAAACAGCAACAGAAACTTACAGTTAATGATGTTTCCAAGCTACTGGGGCAGAAAACGGTGTATCCCATCATCAACCATTTACTTGATAAAGAATTGATTCTGGTTGCCGAGGAGGTAGTGCAGAAATATAAACCTTTGCTTAAATCGTTCATCATTTTAAATGATTTTTATAGCGATGAAGAAAATCTGAAACAGCTTTTTAATGTTTTGGATAAGGCACCTAAACAATTAGACGCTTTGCTGGCTTACCTGAAATTACAAAAATCAAATCTTCCGATCGCTAAAGAACAGCTTTTGGAAGAAAGTAATTGTGGACCAGCGGCATTAAAGGCTTTAACCGACAAAGATATTTTTGTGGTAATGAAAAGGCCGGTTAGTCGCCTGGCCGCTCACGATGAAGAGTTTAGTGTTAATTTTGAACTGAACGAAGGTCAGCAGAAAGCATTAGGTCAGATTAACCAGCACTTTGAAGAGAAAGAGGTGGTTTTGCTGCATGGTGTCACTGCATCAGGAAAAACACAGGTTTATATTAAACTGATCGAAAAAATTATTCAAAATACAGATGGACAAGTATTGTTCCTGCTTCCCGAAATTGCCTTAACCACACAGATTGTAGAGCGGATTAAACGTTATTTTGGCAATTCGATAGGAGTATACCATTCTAAATTCAACAATAGTGAAAGGGTAGAAATCTGGAATAAGGTAAGAACAGGTGCCTATAAAGTAATCTTAGGCGCACGTTCAGCTGTTTTTCTTCCCTTTCAGGATTTAAAACTGATTGTGGTTGATGAAGAGCATGAACCCTCATATAAACAATATGATCCGGCACCACGTTATCAGGCCAGGGATGCAGCCATTTACTTAGGATACCTGCACCAGGCAAAAGTGATTTTAGGTTCGGCTACTCCATCTTTAGAAAGTTATTACAATGCCTTACAGGGCAAATACGGACTTGTAGAGATGAAAGAACGTTTTGGTGGTGTTCAATTGCCAAACCAACAGGTAGTAAGTATCTCTGAAGAAACCAAGAAAAAAACGATGAGTTCGTATTTTTCGAGCGTGTTGATCAAAGATATCGACCTGGCACTTTCTAAAAAAGAGCAGATTGTATTGTTTCAGAACAGGAGGGGCTATGCCACCATTTTAATCTGTGCAACCTGTGGTTATACCCCAAAATGTGTAAACTGCGATGTAAGTTTAACCTATCATAAAAGCAGTGGGAAATTACATTGTCACTACTGTGGTTATCAGCAGAGCAGTGTTAATATCTGTCCGGCTTGTGGTTCAGTACATGTAGAGCAAAAAGGTTTTGGTACCGAGCGGATTGAAGAAGAACTCAGATTACTTTATCCAGAGGTTACTATTGCCCGGTTGGATATGGACAGTACGCGGACAAAAAATGGGCTTCAGCAGATTTTAAATGACTTTCAAGAGAAGAAAACCGATATTTTAATTGGCACACAGATGGTGGCCAAAGGACTTGATTTCGACAACCTGAACCTTATAGGGGTAATTAATGCCGATACTCTTTTAGGTTATCCCGATTTCCGCGCTTACGAAAGGAGCTTCCAGCTGTTGGCACAGGTTGCGGGTAGGGCAGGTAGAAGAGCCGATCAGGGTAATGTTTGTATCCAGACTTACGACGCAGAAAACCGGATTATCAAACAAGTGGTAAACAATGATTACGAAGGGATGTACAACGACGAAATCGTTGAACGCGAGAAATTCTTGTATCCACCTTTTTCCAGAATGATATTCTTGTATGTAAAACATAAAGATTCTCATATACTAGATCACGCGGCATTCACTCTGGCTAACATCCTCAAAGGAAAATTTGGTAAACGTGTTTTAGGTCCCGAGCAACCGTTGGTAAGCCGTGTACGGAATCTTTATATCAAACAGATCATTATTAAAGCTGATAAGCATACGGCCATTCAAAAGGTTAAAGATGCATTGAGGGAGACCCTGACCCAATTTAATGCCACCAAAGAATTTAAAGGTGTTTTTACACAGATAGATGTAGATCCATACTAGAAATGAGTGAATTATTGATTGAATGAATTTTGAATGATTGGATGGGTTTGTTCATTCTAACATTCTCTCAATCTCCCATTCAAAATTCATTCATTCAATCATTCTTTAATGTGGATAATGTATCTTTCTCTAATTCAGGTAATCATTCACTAATTAAATCATTCTCTCATTTTACCCCTTGTATCACCGTTAAAAAAAGCTAATTTTGAAGCTCATGGCGTATAAATTTGTTGATAATTACCGGGAACGTGGAGCGAGAAAAAAACTGGTCGAGTTGTTAAAATCTCGCGGAATTGAAGATGAAAATGTGTTAAAAGCCATAGGTAAAGTTCCACGGCACTTCTTTTTTGATGAAACTTTTTGGAATCAATCTTACAAAGATATTGCTTTTCCGATAGGGGATGGGCAAACCATCTCTCAACCTTATACGGTTGCTTACCAAAGTGAATTGCTGCACATTAAAAAAGGAGATAAAGTACTTGAGATTGGAACGGGATCGGGCTATCAAACCTGTATTTTAATGGAGTTGGGTGCTACCGTTTTTACGATAGAAAGACAAGAGAATATTTACAACAGAACGATTCAGATTTTACCTGGAATGGGTTACAGACCTACTTTTTATTGTGGTGATGGCTCAAAAGGAATTGCTGCGCACGCACCATACGACAAAATAATTGTTACTGCTGGCGCTCCCCTGGTTCCGGAGATCTTATTAAAACAGCTAAAAATTGGTGGCATTCTGGTTATCCCGGTAGGAGATGAGAAAACGCAGAAAATGGTTACTGTTATCCGAGTAAGCGAAACCGACTACGAAAAAATTGTGTTAGATACCTTTAGGTTTGTACCCTTAGTTGGCGACCAGGCGTGGTAGTCTTTTAGTCCAAAGTCCTCAGTCTTAAGTCAATTTGGACTCAGAACTAAAGACTGAAGACTAAACTACCGTTTCATCGCTCTATCCAACTCCCGCTTGGTATCTCTATCTTTAATGCTATCGCGTTTATCGAATTCTTTTTTACCCTGAGCCAGGGCAATCTCCATTTTAGCGAAACCTCTTTCATTGATGAAAATGCGTAAAGGAACAATGGTATAACCTTTTTCTTCGCCTTTAAGCTTTAATTTTCTGATTTCTTTTTTCTGTAACAGTAATGCACGGTCGCGTTTTATATCGTGGTGATAAAAAGAACTGTGGCTATATTCAGAAATATGAAGGTTGCGCACGAAAAGATTGCCACCAATAAACATGCAAAATGCATCCGTCATATTGGCTTTACCTTGTCTGATCGCTTTTATTTCAGTTCCTAAAAGGGCAATACCGGCTACGTATTTATCTAAGAGATTGTAGTCGAAATATGCTCTTTTATTTTTTATGTTGATGTCGTTTTTCAAAATTTTAATAAAGTATGTTGTTGTAATATATACAATTGTATATAAAGTATAATGTTTAGGTCGCAAATGCAGATATAAAATACACCACGTCATGCTGAACTCGTTTCAGCATCTTTGTAACTGTAAAGATCCTGAAATAAATCCGATAGCTATCGGATCAGGATGACGACCGTTTATGCGATTTGCCCTCAACTGGTTGCAAATATCCTAAAAATTGATGTGATAATTTAGTTTTAATTTCAATTGTATGAATTAAAGAAGTCAAGTTTGAATAGCCAAATTGCTTTAAAACTTGACTTCTTTAATATCTGGAAATGTAAGGAAGAAGCATTTTGCAGCCTCAGTTCCGCTTTTTGCTGCAACAAAAGCAGAAAAAGCCTTTGGTTTCCGCGTCAATCGGCTTTATTTAACAGAGGCTTTTGCAAGGAAACAAGCCAATTGGATACTCACAAGCCCTTGTTCCTAAACCCGACAGGAGCGGGCATCCCGATTTAAGCATTGTTGTTGATTATTTTTTGGTATGCTTGCTTGTTTCACAGGTTTCATCGGGGTAAAGCGGATGGCGGGACAACAGTACCCATGAAAAACTGGCTTTCATTTTCTAATTATAATGCTTGGATTGGAGAGAAGTCAAGTTTCTTGGCAATGTGCATATTTAAACTTGACTTCTCTTGGATAAAAAATGTTCATCAGTTTGTAAAAGCTAATGATATATTATTATGTTCGTATTTATTCCGTTAAGTTTGGACATAAAATATCTAAAATGAAATTCAGAAACCTACTTTTAATCTTATTATTAGCCATTACTTTCCAGGTAAAAGCACAGCAGCCAACTTTGTTGCCACAATTTACTTTTTACCGCCTGGATGGAAAAGCCTTTTCTAATACAGATATTAAACAAGGCAAAAAGAACCTTTTTATATTATTCGATTGTACCTGCGCGCATTGCCAGCGTGAAAGCAAAATATTGAATACCAATTATGCTAAGTTTAAGAATGTAAATATTTATATGATTACCATGGATGAAGGTTATATCATTCCACAGTTTTTCGATTCTTATGCCAAAGGTTTAAATTCAAAACCTAACGTGCTGGTACTACAGGATAAAAAACGAATATTTATTCCAACATTTTTACCAAAAAAGTACCCTTCCATGTACTTATATTCACCTGCAGGTAAATTATTAATGTATCAATCAGGCGATGGCGGCATCAACAAGCTGATGACGGTGGTGAATAAATAATAACTATTTTTTTACCACAGATATGCACAGATAAACACAGATTCTCATATATCTGTGTTCATCCTTTTTATCTGTGGTTAGTCGTAATTTAGCTCTGGGTGCGGCGTAAGCTAGGGAGGTAGCTAAATAGACTTACCTGATAATCAGTACGGGAATATTAACCTTATGCCTCACCGAATCTACTGTAGTTCCGAAAATAAGGTCTTTTAAACCTTTATGTCCGTGTGCACCCATTACCAAAAGCTCCATTTCGTTCCGGTTACTAATATCGGCTATGGCTTTACCGGTGTTTCCAAAACCAATGAAGGGTGTAGAATCATATCCAAGGTCTTCGAGATTAGCTCTGTACCTCTCCAGGTTCGCAGCATCGCTCTGCGTTTCATGGTCCATTACTTCCTTACCAAGATAGCGGGCAGCAGCAGTTTCTACAACATGGATCAGGTAATAGTGCGCATCTTTGCCACCTTGAATTAAAGCATGCCTGATCGTGTTTCTGTCGTTTTTAGAGAAGTCTACTGCAATACCAATTTTTGTATAAGTGATCTTGTCTATTTTGCCAATATCCAAAGCATCTCCATGAGGTACAATTTGTTTGGATGCATCTTTTTTCTTTTCCAATAGTGGATGGAAGAAAACATAGAGCAGGAGTAGTACGATTAGGATTAATGCCGGTATTACAATCACATAGATCCACCAGTTATTGGCTTCTTTTGCCCAGCCGCTTATTTCTTCAACAACCAGTTTTACATTGAGCGCAATAATGGCGATAGCGCTTGCCCAGGCCAAAACTTTTACCCAAGGTTTGATTGCGAAATCTTTCATCAGTTTTTTATCTGATGTAAAATGGATTAAAGGGATAATGGCAAAACCCAACTGCAAACTTAAAACCACCTGACTTAACACCAATAAGCCACCAAGGGCATCGTCGCCATAATGCAGAATGGTGAAAAATGCAGGGATAATTGCCAGTAGTCGTGTAATCAAACGCCGTAGCCAGGGTTGGATCCTTAAGTTGATGTGCCCTTCCATAATAATCTGTCCGGCTAAAGTTCCGGTAACGGTAGAGCTTTGCCCGGCTGCTATTAGCGCGATGGCAAATAGAGTTGGCGCTACATTGCCAAAAATATTCGAAAGGAGTTTATGCGCATCCTGAATTTCGGCTACTTCGTGTAAGCCATTTTTATAGAAAGCTGCAGCGGCAAGAATCAATATAGCTGCATTAACAAAAAAGGCCAGGTTTAGTGCTACCGTGGTATCAATGAGGTTAAACTTTAAAGCTTCTTTAATCCCTTTATTGCTCCGTTCTATTTTTCTGGTCTGTACTAAAGAAGAATGAAGGTAAAGATTGTGCGGCATTACCGTTGCGCCAATAATCCCGATGGCAATATAAAGTGCATCACCATTGAGTATAGAGGGTTCAAAACCTTTGACTACTTCTTTAAGTGATGGCTCTACAATAAACATTTCAACCAAAAAGGAAATCCCGACAATAAAAACCATCGAAACAATAAAGCCTTCCATGGCTCTCATGCCTTTATTAAGTAAAAAGAGTAATAAAATGGTATCGAAAATGGTAATTGAAATGCCCCAGATTAATGGCAGGCCAAAAAGTAACTGTAAACCAATGGCCATCCCGATAATTTCTGCCAGATCACAGGCAATAATAGCGGTTTGTGCCAATCCAAATAGTGGAATATTGGCCCAGCGTGGGTAAGCCTGTTTTGAAGCCTGGGCTAAATCCAATCCCCTCACAATGCCCAGGCGGGCACTCAGCGATTGCAAAAGCAATGCAATGAGGTTAGACATCAGTAAAACCCAAATTAATTGGTAACCAAATTTACTGCCACCTGCTAAATCTGTCGCCCAGTTACCCGGATCCATGTAGCCAACACTTATTAAATAAGCCGGGCCTATGAACGCCAGAATTCTTCTCCAGCCTTTTCTTTTATCTGTATTTACGCTTTGATGTACTTCACTTAGGGATTCAGTTTTTGCCATTGCTACTGATTAAAATATGTTTTGCAACTTCTCTACTAATATTAACTTGTTTATCCGATAGCACAATTTCTACTGAGCCATCGAAATCGGTAACATCACTAACCCGGATTTGTTTGCCCAGGGTAAGCCCTAATTTTTCTAAATGTTTTAAAAAAGGAGAACTGTGCTGACTCACGCCGGTAATGGTACCCGAATCTCCTACTTTTAATTCAATCAGTTTAATAAACTGGGTTTTGGCAAATCGTCCGTTTTTATCCGGAATGGGGTCGCCATGAGGGTCTGCTTTCGGAAAACCTAAAAACTCATCTAATCTTTCAATTAACTCAATCGATTTAATATGTTCCAACTCTTCGGCAACATCATGTACCTCATCCCATTTAAAGTTTAATTTGTCTACCAAAAAAACTTCCCATAATCTATGTTTACGAACAATATCTATCGCTGTATTTTTCCCTGTTTCGGTTAAGGTAACCCCTTGGTATTTAATATAATCAATCAGGCCCTTATCGGCTAATTTCTTGATCATATCGGTAACCGATGCTGGTTTGGTTTGCATTTGCTCTGCAATAGCATTGGTTTGTACGTTTGTTGTTTTCTCTGCCAGATGATAAATAGTCTTTAGATAGTTCTCTTCGGTATAACTTTGCATTTATGTTTATCTAATTTTATTTTTAGGTAAATCTAAAAATTATTATTTAAAATATATATGATAAATTATGTTAAAATTTAGAATATAATTTGGTTATGTTTGTGTTCTGAAATACCTTTAACACCATATGGCATCTGAATTAGATAAAATAGACTTTAAAATTTTAAGAATTCTTCAAGAGAATGGAAGAATTACCAATTTACTTTTATCACAAGAAATTGGTCTATCACCTGCACCAACTTTAGAGCGTGTACGTAAGCTCGAAATGGCAGGATATATTAAAAGTTATCATGCCCTGGTGGATGAAGAAAAACTGGGTTTAGGTATTAAAACCTTTATTCAGATTCAACTCGATTTTCATAAAAATAATACCATTCAGATCTTTTTGGATGAAGTAAATCAAATTAAAGAAATTACCGAATGTCACCACGTTACCGGTCAGGCGGACTTTTTATTAAAGGTTTATGTGAAAGATATTAAAGCGTATGAACGTTTAATTATGGATAAAATCAGTAAGATTTCTGTAGTGAAAACATTCCAGACGATGATGATCATGTCTACCACAAAGAAGGAACCAATTGTGCCTTTAGAATACTAGCTTCATACTACTGTAGGAATTAAACGAACTAAGGTGTCCTCAGGTGACTAAGGTGGTTATATGTCTTATCACCTGAGTCGAACTTGATAACCTAGGTTGAGTATGCATATTTTTATTGTTTTGTTACCACCTAAGTCACCTAAGATCATCTAAGTTGGGTGTTTATATCTTTATGTTTAATTGTCAATGCCGTACATAAATTCGTTTACGAAACTCTTTTTCCCATTATGAACAATATTGGTTGAATTGAAGTTAATCAACAAGCCTTTAGGTATTTTAAGCAATTTCATATAGGTTAAAATCTGCGCCTCATGAATAGGCAATATACTTTCAACTGCTTTTAACTCTAATACTAAGCAGTTTTCAATAACCAAATCTACTTTAAGTGTTGTATCTAATAAAACATCTTTGTAAGAAAGTATAATTGGATGTTCAGCAGTAAAATTTATATCCTGCAATTGTAATTCCCACTTTAAGCACTTTTGATATACGCTTTCAAGGAGGCCAGGACCGAGAATTTTATTTACTTCAATACAAGCACCTGTAACCTTGTATTCCAACTGGTCGAGAAAAGTTTTGTTCATCATAAAATCCATTAGTTAGTTAATAATGTTTTTTTGGATGATTTGAACAATTCGTTGATCGAATTATAAAAGCAATTTATCAATAATTCCCGAAATTTCCTTCGCATTTTGATAAACCATGAAGTGGGTTCCATTTTCGATCATGAAATCGGGGGTTGCTTTTTTAGAATAGAGGATTTTGTCATTCGTGCCATGGATGTGAAAAATCCTTGCTGGTTTAATCTTATTCTCCCAGCTTAATATGCTTCCAATAGCCCATTTCAAAAAATAGGGATCAGTATCCTTAATAATTTTGCTCAGTAATGTTTTCTCACTGCCAGATCGTGTACCGAAATAATAGTTTTGGGTAAGTTTGTTCGATGATTTTAAAAGACTTGCCGGAATAAAATTCAACAGTCTGAGTTTCCCTGCGAAGCGGTATAATGCTGGCAGCTGAGTACTCAACATGGTGCTGGAAATTATAATCGTTGTTGCAGGTTTTAATACTTTAGCAATTTCCACTGCGATCATCCCTCCAAAAGAAACGCCTACCAAAGCAAAAGGTTGAGATTTGTCGATAACTTTGCTCAACCTTTCTGCATAAGCGGACAGTGATTCATTTTTAACCGGATTGATCCAATCTACATGAATAATATTGATTTTTTCATTCAGCTTAAGCTTAGAAAAAATCCTTTTATCGGCACCTAAACCACTTATAAAATAGGCATTCATTAGGCTGGTAAGTTCCAGTCGATTGGTTTTAAATTATTCTGTACCAGAAGCTGATTTGCTTTCGAAAAATGTTTCGATCCGAAGAAACCATTGTAGGCCGAAAAAGGCGATGGGTGAGCAGCTGTAAGTACATAATGTTTTTTTTGATCTATTAATGATGCCTTTTGCTGAGCGTATTTACCCCACAACAAAAAAACAATATGCTCGCGTTTTTGAGATAAAGCTTTAATTATTTCATCTGTAAAAATTTCCCATCCCTGGTTTTGGTGTGAACCAGCCTCAGAAGCACGGACTGTTAATGTGGCATTGAGCAATAATACACCTTGTTCTGCCCAATGGGTTAAGTTACCATGATTTGGTGTCTTAAAGCCCTCGATATCAGTTTCAAGTTCTTTGTAAATATTTTTTAACGACGGTGGAACTGTTACACCGCGTTGAACGGAAAAAGAAAGGCCGTGTGCCTGGCCAACACCATGATAAGGATCCTGACCCAATATCACCACCTTAACCTGATCAAAAGGAGTGGTGTTTAATGCGTTAAAAATATCTGTGCCCTTTGGATAAACAGTTGCTCCTTTGTTTTTCTCTTCCTGTAAAAAAGACTTTAGGTTTTTCATGTAGTCTTTTTCAAATTCTCCCTCTAAAACGGCTAACCAACCTGGTTCTAATGCTGCAGACATAATATTGATGTAAGATGTATTTAAATGTAAGATGTATGATGTAAAATGGATTTCGGGTAATGTCTTATAATAAATGTTTAGTCTATGGTTTGATAGTTCATAGTTTTATAGATCATGGTCAATGGTCTGGATGGTTAAGTATAAGCCAATAGGTTATCGACTATGAATGACGACTTAGGCAATCAACCATCAAACTATGAACCAAAGACCTCTCAAAAAGTTTAAGACTTCTTCTTGTATATAGCCAATAAATCCCCCTCAAGGCTTGTTTTTGGGCCTTCTGTAATCCTACCCAATTCTTTGCCTTTTTTATCGAAAACAATAAATGTAGGTACCCTGGAAATATCCAGGCCGTCTAAAATGCCATTTTCAGCTTTTTTATTACCGTCAGCGGCTATAATCTCTACGTTTTTCTCTTTAAAATGTAAGGCATCTAAAATTTTAAAAAAGTTAGGAACATTTGCCTTACTGTCGCCACACCAGGTACCTAAAACAATTTTGATCTTTTCATTTTTAACCAGTTTTTTCAATTCGATCATGGTTGCCGCATCTGGTATATATGCCGCATAAAGTGGATCATACATTTCTTTAAACTCAGGAAAAGTGGTAATGCCTTCACGCGTACAAGCATTTATTAATATATCTTTATTGTGGACTTGATCGTGGATTTTTTTATTAACTTCCTGTGCAGAAACGTTCATCGCGATTACAATTAGGGTTATAGATAAGAGGATTTTCATATTGACGGGGCGGTTTTTGTGAGCTTTTAAATTTTTACTGAAATTATTGTTTTAAAATCTAATTTCTGCCATTTAAACACGATATTTGCAAAAAAAACAATTAGAATAAATTTATGCCAAATATTATCAGATTAATTGCGGGGTTTGCTTTACTGGGTGGCGCAGTAGCTTTATTTATTTTCGGTTTCTGGCCATGGGGTATTGTTTCCATTTTATTGGGGATAATTGTACTGGTAACCTATTTCTTTAATGAGAACATGCTTTTAGCACAATGGTTCCTCAGAAAAGATAACATGCCTAAAGCAAAAATGTTTTTAGATCGGATTACCAATTATGAAACGCAGTTGATTAAAGTTCAACATGGTTATTATAATTTATTGATCGGGTTAATCGAAAGCAGAACAGCGCCGATGAAATCAGAAAAATATTTCAAAGCCGCTTTGAGCCTGGGCATGCAGATGGATCATAACATTGCTTTGGCTAAATTGAGTTTGGCTGGTATTGCAATGGCAAAGCGTAACAAACGAGAAGCGACCATGTATCTTGCTGAAGCGAAAAAAGCAGATAAAAATAAATTATTGGCCGATCAGATTAAACAAATGAAAGATCAGATGGGTATGATGGACAAACAACAACAAGTACGCTACAGATAGTATTGATCACATCTTATATAGAGCCATTTCAAAATTGAGATGGCTTTTTTGTTGCAACTCAGTTTTGTTTATTGAAAATTGCAGCATATAAATTACTATTTTTATGGATACCTAACTTTTAAATATTCATGAAAAAAGTGTATTATTTACCCATGCTGGCTTTTTTAGCCATTCTGGGTGCCTGCAATAACAAAAAAAATGCTGAAGAAAGTAGCGAAACCTTTTCAGCGGCCAATCCTTTTTTTAAGGCAAGCGCACTTGCTTTCCAGGCTCCTGCCTTCGACAAAATAAAAAACGGCGATTTTAAACCGGCATTGGAAGAAGGGATGAAGCAGCAAATGGATGAAATCCGGAAAATTGCAGATCAGAGCGATGCGCCTGGCTTCGAAAATACCATCTTGGCGATCGAAAAAAGCGGACAATTGCTGAGCCGCACAAGTATGGTTTTTAACCTGCTTACAGGCGCCAATACCAATCCTGAATTGCAAAAGGTTAAAGAAGAGGAAGCGCCTAAACTAACTGCAAATACCGATGCCATTTATTTGAATACGAAACTATTTAATCGGGTAGAAACCCTTTTTAAAAACAAAGATCAGCTGAAGTTAGATGCCGAATCGTTGCGTTTACTGGAGTATTATTACCAAAAATTTGAATTGGCAGGAGCAAAGCTATCTGATGCCGACAAAGAAAAGCTTAAAGCGCTGAATAAAGAAGAAGCTACTTTGGCCGCGAAGTTTACCGCACAGTTACAGGCAGCAGGTAAAGGTTTAAAAAATACTACGCAACAGCCCGAATTGCAATCAATGACCGATCGTGCCAAGAGAGAAGAACTTTTTAAGAAATCATGGAACAGGGCAGAAAAAGGCGATACAAACGATACCCGTAAAATAATTTCACGAATTGCACAAATCCGTTCTGCTCAGGCGGCATTGCTTGGCTTTAAAAATTATGCAGCCTGGAAATTGCAAAATCAGATGGCTAAAACACCTGAAGCAGTAGAAGATTTTTTTAGCAAAGTTATTCCTGCAGCTACCGCGAAGGCAAAAAGTGAAGCGGCAGATATACAGGCCGTAATCGATCAGCAAAAAGGTGGCTTTAAACTAGAGCCATGGGATTGGGATTTTTATGCCGAACAAGTTCGTAAAGCAAAATTCGATCTGGATGAAAATGAGGTTAAACCTTATTTCGAGTTAAACAAGGTGCTTATAAATGGTGTGTTTTATGCTGCAACACAACTTTACGGCATTACTTTTAAAGAACGTAAAGATTTACCCGTTTACCAGGAAGATGTTCGTGTTTTTGATGTGATGGACAAAGATGGAAAACTGTTAGGCCTGTTTTATTGCGATTACTATAAGCGTGATAACAAGGATGGTGGTGCCTGGATGGATAATCTTGTTCCACAATCTAAGCTATTCGGTACAATACCGGTAATTTATAATGTCTGCAATTTTGCAAAACCCGAAGCCGGAAAACCAGCATTAATTAGCTTTGATGATGTTACCACCATGTTTCATGAATTTGGACACGGTTTACATGGTCTGTTTGCCAACCAGCAATATCCAAGTCTTTCAGGTGCGAACGTAGCCCGCGATTATGTAGAATTTCCTTCCCAGTTTAATGAACATTGGGCTTCTGATCCTAAAATACTGAAGAATTATGCCCTTCATTATCAAACCGGAGCACAGATGCCGCAGGCTTTGCTGGATAAGATTAAAAAAGCGAGTTCGTTTAACCAGGGTTATATTTTTACAGAAGCTTTGGCAGCAGCCGATCTGGATATGCAATGGCATACAATTTCTCCTGGTTCACCATTGCAGGATGTTGACAAATTTGAAGCCGAGGCTTTAAAGAAAACCAATTTAAATTTATCGTATGTACCACCACGTTACCGCTCCAGCTATTTTCTGCATATCTGGAGTAATGGCTATGCCGCAGGTTATTATGCTTACAGCTGGACTTCTATGCTTGAAAATGATGCCTTTTCGTGGTTTCAGGAGAATGGAGGATTAACCAGGGCAAATGGTCAGCGTTTTAGGGATATGATTCTGTCCAAAGGAAATACGGAAGATCTTGGCAAAATGTTTTTTAATTTCAGGGGACATAATCCTGATATTAAACCAATGCTTAAAAAGCGAGGATTGTTATAAAATAACATTATAGTACAAAGGACGACAGTTACTAATTGGCCTTTGTACTATAATGAATAATGCTTTAAATCCCATCTCTGCCAATAAACCTTTCTTTACCCAAAAGAAACTGAATAGCTTTTTTTACATTACGGTCAACTGATTCTTTAGTTTTAAGATTGGCAATATAACGTATAATTTCCTTCTGTAAATAAGGAGCAAGGCCATCAAATATATCTTTGGCTTGTTTATTTTCTGCTAAGGCCTGTACAAGTTTAGGGTTGATACTAATTGTCTGTTCTTCCGTATCAAATTCGATTTCGAAAGTTGCGGTGTCGCCAATATCTTTTCCGGCTGCTTTTCGCATGGGTGTATTTAAGTACAAACGCCAATCTCCGGCATATTTAACCAGGGTTTGTTTAAACTCATGACCATCAATTTTCATTTTAATGGGTAATTGACCTTTATTTTTTCCAGATTGATGAAAAATAGAATTTAATGCTTCTTCTGGTACAAATACAAAAGGGTTGATGCCTATAATTTTAATCTCAGCCTTAAAAGCTTCCGGTTTTTTGATATTCATTGATTAAAGATATTGCCTTTGATCAAAACGCCATAATTTTTATCCAGTAAATCAAACGCTATAATTTATCTATATGCGCTCCGCTTAACGCTCTCCGCAAAAACTCAAAACCAAACCCCAATTTCTATTGTAGTTAATATAAAATCTTAATCCTATGGCAACATCACAAGAAGGAAGTACGAACAATACTCAGGAAGAAAATAACATTAAAGATCTGGGTGGCAAAGCAGCCATTGAAAAACTGAGGGAGTTGGCAGAAAAAGCTGAAAGTTGTTTTTTCTGCACCAATATTAAAACAGGTATACCATTATCTGTAAGGCCAATGGCTATTCAGCAGGTGGATGATGAAGGTAATATCTGGTTCATGAGCATGAAAGACAGTCATAAAAATGATGAAATCTCTGCCGATCCATTTACACATTTGCTGTTTCAGGCAGGTGCCCATTCAGGTTTTGTAAATATTTATGGTATTTCTGAAATCAGCAGGGATCAGGCGAAAATCGATGAACTTTGGAGTCCGTTTATTAAGACCTGGTTTCAGGGTGGGAAAGACGACCCGAATATTACTTTAATTAAAGTAATCCCATCAGAAGGATATTACTGGGATACCAAACATGGTACTGCTGTTGCATTTTTGAAAATGGCAGCCTCAGTTATCACAGGAAAAACAATGGATGACTCGGTTGAAGGAACTTTGGAGGTTGATTAATAAAATAGCGCGTCACCCTGAATTTATTGCAGGATCTTATAGATGCTGAAATAAATCCGATAACTATCGGATCAGCATGACGATTTCTATTACTTATCTCCTAAATAATCAAATCCTTCAAATTCTTCTCTTTGAGCTCTTTTGCTTAAGATATCTTCTTCTTCAGCTTGTACTCTTGAGAAAAATAAGGCTTCAGCCTGGATTCTTTTTATTAATTGACGTACCAGTGTTAAATCAAAAGCATCTTTGCTTAATTTAATGCAGTATTCTCTTTCGTTGATTTCTAAACTTGACATATTCATATCGCAGTGATTTTAATTATCGATTGCTGTAAATATAGAGAAGGCTTGCTAAATAATTGTTAGCAAGCCTTTTAAGTTTATGTTATGTTTATGTTAAAATCTAATCCAGAATGTCCTTTTTCAGGGGGGTGATTATTTGTGCGACAGGAATAAGCCATCATCTGTTTTGGCAACTTTCAAGATTCCTTTTGCTGTTAAAGCCTTTAAAGTGGTATCCCATTTCTTGTTACTCCAATCGGCTAGCTTCCCTTTTACTTCAGTTAACAGGTACTGTTCGCCTTCCGAAACCAATGAATATAATTCTGTTTCTTCGGCTGTCATTTCTATTTTCTTTTTCTCCGGGCGCATCTGCGGGAAGAATAAAACTTCCTGGATGGTACTTTGATTAGTCATTAACATCACGATACGATCGATACCAAAACCTAAACCTGAGGTAGGAGGCATACCATATTCTAAAGCACGAACAAAGTCATCATCCATTGCCATTGCTTCGGCATCACCACGATCAGCAAGTTTCAACTGATCTTCAAAACGTTCTTTTTGATCAATTGGATCATTCAGTTCTGAATACGCATTTCCGATTTCTTTACCATTCACAAATATTTCGAAACGCTCTACCAATCCTTCTGCACTACGGTGTTTTTTAGCCAACGGTGTCATTTCGATCGGGTAATCTGTAATGAATGTAGGCTGGATTAAATTGGCTTCTACCTTATCACTGAAAATTTCATCTACTAATTTACCGCGGCCCATTGTAGAATCGGTTTCGATGCCTAATGATGCACAGGTTTGCAAAAGTTCCTCTTCAGTCATTTTCGAAACATCAATTCCTGTATATTTTTGGATCGATTCGTACATGGTCAGTTTTTCGTATGGTCCTTCGAAATTGATATCGTTTTCACCAACTTTAACTACTGCCGAACCATTGGTTGCAATGGCTACTTTTTCCAAACATTCTTCAACCATAGCCATCATCCAGATATAATCTTTATAGGCTACATAAATTTCCATCGAAGTATACTCTGGATTATGTGTGCGGTCCATTCCTTCGTTGCGGAACATTTTACCGAATTCATATACACCATCAAAACCTGCAACAATTAATCTTTTCAGATACAACTCATTTGCAATACGCAAATAAAGTGGCATATCTAAAGTATTGTGGTGTGTGGCAAACGGACGTGCAGCAGCGCCGCCGTGAATAGGCTGTAGTATAGGAGTTTCCACTTCCATCCAACCCTGGTTATCAAAATAATTGCGCATGGTGTTAATCACCTTGCTGCGTTTAATGAAGATCTGTTTAAAATCAGGGTTTACCGTTAAATCTACATAACGCATGCGGTAACGCAGTTCCGGATTAGTAAATCCATCATATACGTTTCCTTCATCATCACGTTTAACAATTGGTAGCGGACGTAGTGACTTAGAAAGTACCTTAAACTCAGTAACGTGTACAGAAATTTCGCCTGTTTGTGTAGTAAATACGTATCCTTTAACCCCAATGAAATCGCCGATATCTAAAAGTTTTTTAAATACGGTGTTGTATAGCGTTTTATCATCGCCCGGACAAAGTTCATCACGCTTTAAGTAGATCTGGATTCTACCGGTAGAATCCTGTAACTCTGTAAAAGAGGCAGCACCCATAATATTGCGGCTCATAATTCTACCTGCTAATACTACCGTCTTGTACGCTGTCTTATCTGCTTCATAATTAGCTAATATATCTGCAGCATATGCATTTACTTCATATGCTTCGGCAGGATAAGGCTCAATGCCCAGTGCACGTAATTGTTTTAGCGACTCACGTCGTAATACTTCTTGTTCTGATAATCCTATACTCATTTCAGGTATTTTTTGCAAAATAATAATTTTGCATTTTTTTGTTATTGTTAAATTTTGGTGCTTTAATGAAAAGGGAATAATTAGCTGATTAAATTTTGAATTTATATTGAAAAAAATCAATTTTCAGTACCAATTAGCTATCCATTTAAAACAGATGGTTGCAAAGATAAGAAAGCTATTGTAATTACTAAATGCTTTATTAGATATAAAACCTTATTTGAGAATGTTAAAATCCAATAAGATAAAGAATGAAAGGTAAGAAGCTTTGTACTATGATGTTTTATTCCAGATCAATTAAAGGATCCCAGAATACCTTTTTAAGATTTTGAACTTTCAGGTTTTTAATTTCTACGCCTTCGTATTCGAGGAGCTCCTGTCTTTTTGCTGTGGATGATGGATCGCCACTAAGCAAACCGTTGCTGCTAATTACCCTATAATAAGGCACAGGGAGCTGTGCTTGCCCGCAAGCACCAATGGCTCTGGCAACCATTCTTGATAGATTAGGTGTGCCAATGGCTTTTGCAATTGCACCGTAAGAAGTTACCCTGCCTTTGGGTATTTCTCTGGTTAAATCCCAAACCTGCTCAAAAAATAAATCTTGTTTCATCGTTTATGGCAAATGATAGGTAAAACTAATAAATAAATCTCTTTATAAATTTAATAGGGTTTCATCAGGTAAATTTTTTGAACGATATGAATTTAGTCTTTTACAGATGGTATCTTTGTTTGGAATGATTTAGCCTATTTTAAAAACGATGCCCGATATAAAACAAATACCACCTTCCAGTTTCGAATTTTTAAGGTTATTAAAAAATAACAATGAACGTGAGTGGTTTAATGACCATAAAGCAGACTACCAGAAAGAACTAGCATACGTAGAATCTTTTGCGCAGGATTTATTAGATCTTATGAATACCCACGATGTAATTGAAACACCATCGGGAAAGAAAAGTTTATACCGGATATATCGGGATACCCGTTTCTCAAATGATAAAACGCCTTATAAAATACATTGGAGTGGAAGTTTTAAACGGGCAGGTAAACAAAGAAGAGGTGGCTACTATTTTCATATCGAACCAGGTAATAGTTTTGTGGCTGGTGGCTTTTTCGGGCCTTCAGCACAAGATTTGAAATTGATAAGGGAAAATATAACTTTTGATGCCGGGCCCCTGAGGGAAATATTAAGTGACAAAACTTTTATTGCTTCATTTGAAACTTTAAAAGGTGAACAATTAAAGACTGCTCCAAAAGGTTTTGATGGAGATCATCAGGATATCGATTTGCTGCGTTATAAACAATTTTTATTAATTCATCGATTTGCTGATCAGGAAGTGTTAAGTAAAGATTACTTAGCATATTGTAATCAGGAATTTAAAAATATGCGTCCTTTCTTTGATTATATGAGCGAAATATTAACAACCGATGCAAACGGGATGGATCTGTAACTGATATAAAACTTTACAAAATGAAGGGCTATGATTACAATTTGTGATAATGGCCCTTTTTAATTATGATTCGGCTTCTATACCTTCCTCATACATTTCGTTAATCGCTTCTGCATATTTCTTTTCTACAATGCGACGCTTCACTTTCATGGTTGGGGTAATTTCTCCTTCATCTATATTGAAAGGATTTCGCTTGATCTTGAAGTTTTTTATGCGTTCAAATTTGGCCAGCTCGCTAGAGATTTTTTTGATATCCTGTTCCATCCAATCTATAATTTCCTGATCGCGGATAAATGGATCAGTCTCCTCAAAAAATGATGGTTTAAGCTTAAAAGTTTCTTCTAAGGTTTCCCTGTTCGGAATAATGATTGCTGTAATAAATTCACGTTTATCTCCGATTAAGAAAAGCTGATCAATTTTAGGGCTTTTTAGGTAAATATTTTCTACCGGAGTTGGGTAAACATTCTTGCCATAAGCATTTACGATCATGTTTTTTAAACGGTCGGTAATCTGCAGGTTGCCTTTATAAAAACGACCAATATCACCCGTGTGGAACCACATTTCTTTATCTATAGCTTCAGCAGTTTCTGCAGGTTTATTAAAATAACCTTTCATTACGCAGTGACCGCGAACAATTACTTCGCCTTCGGCACATTCAAAATCTTCCTCAAAAGTGTTGTGTGTTTGGATGCTCAACATTGCTTTGCTTTCTACATCTTGTATGCCTACTTCAATGCCCGGAATCACACGCCCAACGGTACCATAAACCTGCCTGTGGTATTCGGTAACCGACATTACGGGCGAAGTTTCAGTTAAACCAAAACCCTCTAATATTTTAATGCCCAGATCGCCAAAAAACTCACCGACATTTTTAGGTAGGGCGGCTCCGCCTGAAATCATGAATTTTAATCTTCCACCTGTTTTTTCCTTGATTTTACTGAAGACCAATTTTTCGGCGATTCCTTTTTTTGCCGATAAAATTAATCCAGGGTTTTTGCCCGCTTCTTTTGCAACACGGTATTTATTGCCGGTTTCTAAGGCCCAGATAAATATTTTTGCTTTTGTTCCTCCACCTGCAGTTCCTCCTTTTATCGCTTTATCATGTATCCGCTCCAATAAACGCGGAACGCAACTCATCACGGTAGGGCGAACTTCTCCCATATTCTTGGCCAACAACTCTAAGCTTTGTGCGAAAGCAATTTTACAGCCTTGTGCGCAGCAAACATGGTAAGTTGCTGTACGTTCGAATACATGTGATAGTGGTAGAAAGGAAAGGAAAGTTTCTGTTTGATCAATCACCGGGATTTGTTGTAAACAAACCTCCACATTCTTAACAAAGTTGTAATGGGTAAGCATTACGCCTTTCGGAGTTCCTGTTGTTCCAGAAGTATAAATTAAAGAGGAAACATCTTCAGGTAAAACCAGACTTCTACATTGTTCTATTTCTGCTTTTTCGGCAGCCGTAACCTGGTGTTTTAGTGCAAGAATATCTGAAAAAGCAATTACTTCTACATTAACATCTGCAGGGATAGTAACCTTTTCGAAATCTTTAAAAGCTGGTATAATATATTTTAATTCTTTACAATTAGCCGCAACTTTTAAAACCTTACGGTAAAGAAAATTATTCCCAACAAGAATAGCTTTTATGCCAGAGTCGTTAAGAATATAGGCTACTTCCTGCTCAGAAAGTGTAGGATAAATAGATACGTTAATTACACCAATTTGCTGGATGCCCTGATCATAATATACATATTCAGGAGAATTCTCAATCATTAAGCCTAAACGGTCGCCTTTTTTTATCCCCTTTTCCAGGAAGAATGCAGAAACAGCATCAGCTCTTTTTAAGGTATCTTCATAAGAAATTTCAGCCCACTCTGCGCCTTGTTTGTGGATTAAGAAGGTTTCGTGAGGTTTATGGATGTTTTTTACAACATTCCGCAACAAAGTAGGAACTGTTGAAAATTCGGTTATTAATGGCATGCTCGTAATCTGAATGTTCGTTATTTTAACAATTATAATACTTTTAGCTTTAATAATAGCAACAGTATGATAAACCTATTCTAAAATTAAATAAAAAATATAAAATTTAAGCGACCACAAAAAGACCGTAAAAAAAGAGGACAGCAGTTTTGTTTAAAAATTAATGGAAATACCTGGTTTTAGGTAGATCTATATAGTGGTTTATCGTTATTTTAATCTGTTTGAGGCAAATTATTTGATATTGGCACTACAGTTGCAATTGGGCATTTTAAAACTTAGAATTAAAATTTGCATGATGAAAACAACAAAAACCAATTTAACTATGGTAGCCAAAGGATGTGCATTTGCTTTAATAGTAGGTGTAGTGCTACAATTTGCGGCTTGCTCTAAAAGCAAAGATATTAATCCGAGCGATGAAGAAATCCTGACTAAGAAAATTGAAGATATTATTCCGCAACAGTATGTGGATAGCTTAACCAAACTGGGTTTTACTATAAATAAGGGCACTACGCCTCCAAATGTCGATGGCTCTTACTTATTCAAGCCTTTCACTATAAAAAGCAGTAATATACCCAACGATCCCTATACTCCTGGTTATTTACTTATGGATGGCGTAGTTAAATTTTATGAGCAAAGTACCAGCGATTTCAGTATTAAAATGCTGGGCAAAAATTTTATTGGTGCAGCAGATACCAGTGTCGTAACCGCCATTAGTGGAAGTGGAAATAAATTTACAGTTTACGGAAAGGTAAAAGCGTACAGAAACGGTGGTTATAATTTTTATGCTTTTTTAATGTCTGGAGAAAAAGATGGAAGTAACATTAAAAACGGAATTGGTGGCATCATAAACATCGACGATTCTCACAGCGGACCTTATACCATTAGAGAGGGACAAGGCAGGGTTGCCTTTGATGGCGATTATACTTCTGAACCTACAGATTTTAATAGCAAAACCACCGCAATTACAGAAAGAAATACCATTAGCAGTAAACCATCCCAACTCAAATAACAAAAAAAGCGGCTCGGAAAATCTCCCAAGCCGCTTTCTTTTTGCTATTAAATTTATACAGAAAAACTTTCGCCACAGCCACAGCTACGGCTGGCATTTGGGTTTATAAAGTTGAAACCTTTTCCGTTTAAACCATCAGTAAAGTCTAATTCTGTTCCAGCCAAATAAAGAAAGGATTTCATGTCCAAAGCAATTTTGATTCCTTTATCTTCAAAAAACTGATCGCCTTTTTGTTCTTCGTTATCAAAATCCAGATTGTATGATAAGCCTGAACAGCCACCACCTTTTACTGAAACGCGTAAAAAGTAATCAGAACCCATTTCCGAGTCCTGCATTAAATGGTCTATTTTATCTTTTGCTTTATCTGTTATCGTTATCATAGTATCGAGTATTTAGTATCAAGTATCAAGACTGTAATACTTCAATCTTGATACTTGATACTTGTTAATGGTGCGATTTTTCTAACACAATGGCTTCCAGGCCATTTTTAACTCGGTAATCGTTAATAGCCGATTTAATTGCATCTTCTGCTAAAACCGAGCAGTGAATTTTTACCGGAGGTAAAGCCAATTCTTCAACAATATCCATGTTATCGATAGATAAAGCCTCATCAATTGTTTTTCCTTTTAACCATTCTGTCGCTAAAGAAGAAGAAGCAATTGCCGAACCACAGCCAAATGTTTTAAATTTAGCATCAGTGATTACGTTATCTTCTCCAACTTCAATTTGTAAACGCATTACGTCACCGCACTCAGGTGCACCAACTAATCCTGTGCCTACAAATTTGCTGTCTTTATTTAAAGTACCTACGTTACGTGGGTTATTGTAATGGTCAATTACTTTTTCTGAATATGCCATGATTTTATTTTTTAATCTCCTTGTGGAGCAATTTTAATTAATTTTTAGTTTGGCGTTTTGCGTAAGGCGTTTGGCTATTAACCTTCTACCTTAAGCCTTCCAGCCCTCTACCTTTCTTAGTGTTCCGCCCACTCAATTTTACTCAAGTCGATTCCTTCTTTAAACATTTCCCAAAGTGGAGAAAGTTCTCTTAAGTGATTAACCGCTTTTTGAGTCACTTCAATCGCCTGATCGATCTCTGCTTCAGTTGTAAACCTTCCTAAACCGTAACGGATAGAAGAGTGAGCCAAATCATCAGATAAACCTAAGCTTTTCAATACATAAGAAGGCTCTAAAGATGCTGAAGTACAAGCCGATCCTGAAGATACCGCTAAATCGCTCATCGCCATCATTAAACCTTCACCCTCCACATATTTGAACGAGATATTGGCTACATGTGGTAAACGGTGTTGTGTATTACCATTAACATAACTCTCTTCCATTTTGTTTAAAGTAGTCTCTAACTTATCACGTAAAGCTGATAAACGGATTGATTCGCTTTCCATTTCTAAACGGCAAAGTTCGCAGGCTTTTCCTAAACCAACAATACCAGGAACGTTTAAGGTACCAGAACGCATTCCACGCTCGTGGCCACCACCATCCATTTGTGCAGTAACTTTAACTCTTGGGTTTTTACGACGAACGTAAAGTACACCAACACCTTTCGGACCGTACATTTTGTGTGCAGAGAAAGCCATTAAATCAATACCATCAGTATTTACATCAACTGGAATTTTACCAACTGCCTGCGTAGCATCAGTCATAAATAAAGCACCGTGTTTATGCGCAATAGCTGCAATTTCTTTAACCGGTTGGATTACGCCGATTTCGTTGTTGCCATACATAATCGAAACTAAAATGGTTTCAGGAGTCATGGCAGCTTCCAATTCAGCTAAATCAATTAAACCGTCTTCTTTAACACCTAAATAGGTAACGCGTGCGCCATTTTTTTCTAAGTGTTTGCAGGTATCTAAAACTGCTTTATGTTCAGTAACCGCAGTAATAATGTGGTTACCTTTTTCTTTGTACATTTCAAATACACCCTTAATGGCCAGGTTATCGGCCTCAGTTGCACCTGATGTAAAAATAATTTCTTTTTCAGTACAGCCGATTAGTTTGGCTACCTGCTCACGGGCGTAATCTACACCTTCTTCAGCCACCCAGCCAAAAGCGTGATTACGACTTGCGGCATTTCCAAATTTCTCAGTAAAGTAAGGTAGCATTGCTTCCAGCACACGTGGATCTAACGGTGTTGTAGCATTATTATCTAAATATATCGGCTGTTTCATCTCTATTCTGTTAATTATATCACAAAGATACGAAAAAACTTATTTAACAATTATAAATAATAGCTATGAGCTTATAGATAAAAGCCGCATTTTTACATTCACATAACCTTATAATCTATGAATAAGATAGAACACATCGGCATCGCGGTAAAAGACCTTAACAGTTCTATAGCGGTTTATCAGAAACTGCTCAATACCGATTGTTATAAAACTGAGCAGGTTGCGTCAGAATCAGTAAATACTGCTTTTTTTAAAACAGGTGAAAACAAGATAGAATTACTTCAGGCTACGGCTCCGGATAGTGCAATTGCTAAGTTTATCGAGAAAAAAGGAGAGGGGATTCACCATATCGCTTTTCTGGTTGATGATATCCTTGCCGAAATGGAACGTTTGCATCAGGAAGGTTTTGTATTGCTCAGCGAGTCGCCCAAAAAAGGAGCTGATAATAAAATGGTGTGTTTTGTGCATCCTAAAGATACCAATGGGGTGTTGATCGAAATTTGCCAGGAAATTAAATGGATTTAGGCATGGAAGATGGGGGAGGTAAAATGGGTGATGGGTAATTTTTGAGAACAGTCATCCTTGCGCATGCGGGGATCTTAAAGCAGTTGGCGAGCCTATTTTTTTAGAAAACGAATGGTTCCGTATTTCATAGCATCTGCTGTCCTGCTAACCGCTATAGTCCCGTGAAACCTGTGAAACAAGCAAGCACAGCATAAATAAAAGACAAAAAATAGTGCTTAAATCGGGAGCTGCCGCTATTATCAGGTTTTATTAACTTTGGCCTGTGGTTCTTCGCTTAGTGCAAATTGCCTAAGTCTAATGTTAATAATTGATCTTAAAATCCTATAATCCTAAAAATCCTGTTCCATGTCATTAATTAGCATCATCAGCAAAGATTTCGATATACCAGATCATCTTTCCGAAAATCAATTGCGTAGCGCAATGGTTGATGCTTTTGCTTATTTAATCGATAACGACTTTCCAAAACTGATTCAGATTTTATATAAAGCAGACGTAGATCAGTATAAATTAAAAGAATTACTGGAGACGGTGGAAGGTTCAAGTTCAGCCGAGGTAATTACTGATGCCTATATCGCCCGTCAGAAGGCCAAAATAGAAACCTGGAAAAAATATAGTCCTAAAAAGGATTAAGGTGTTTCTTCTTGTGTCGGATTAAAGCGGTTATACATATCCATATCAAAAAAAGAAATGGAATTGATCTTGTCGGCTTTTAGTACGAGGTCAGTTTTTAACTCATCCGTATTTGCTACAGAGCCATCTTCAATATAACTGGCATAAACCGTTAAATACTGGGTGGTAAAAACAAGTTCCTTATCATCAGCCTTGCGGTAACCGCTAAAAGCAGGGGTAATTCGGATGTAACTTGTGGTAAATGGTTTTGGCAGTTCTTTCACCCAGCCAATATAAAATTTACCGCTATCCATGGTAAACTGTAAAAGGTGGGCATCAAAAAAAGACGAACTCAATAACAATTCAAATTCATTTCCAGAAGTAGCGATGGCCCTTTTAATGGCTTTCAGGCGGTTGATAAAAAGATTTGCGATTTCTGTGGCGGCTACCGCGACCAATAACGATAAGCTGGTAGTGCCGAAATAGGGTGCATGGATGGGGAGTAATTTGCTAAGGTGTTCAACCGTTTCGGGCCAGATGGCAATAAAAATCGCCCTTAATACAAAACATGCGCCGAGTAATAAGATACCCGCAAAAGCAGAGTTTAATAATATACGTTGGCTTTCCAACCGGTACTGCACATACCGCAGGTACCTGAATCTGATTAATATATAATAGCCGCCTACAAGAGGGAATAAAAGTAGGTTAAAAGGCATCTTTAAGGCTATTTCTTGTTTTTATCCTTTTCTATCTTTTTAAAAATACTCGATTGCATTAATGCACCCACCATTTCGATCACCCTTGGCTGTGCAAAAAAATCAGGACTTTTAATATAGAGCTTTCCGCTGCTATCAGCATGGATGATGCCATCTAATTCGCCATGTTTTCTCATAAATCAAATTTACATATATTTTTTAAATATCTGAAAAACAATATTCTGCTTAGAAAGTTTATTTTTGCCTAACCGGGCTATCGGTATGTTTTAGCTTCTTCGTAGATAGAAAAAAACATATAATTTAAAATTCTTTATTTAGGCTTGTAAATCAAAAATAAAATTAGGATATTTGCATCCTCTAAAATAGAGGTAGAAAGACTATAGGAAATGTCATAAGCGTTGTTGCCAGCAAATTGCAAGAATGTTCTTGATGCTTTCACATAAATAACTAAAATAATATTCAAATGAAACCATCGAAGCATTAGCGAGATAGCTTCATCAAAATTAAAAGAAAATAAAAAACACGATGAAAAAAGATTTGCACCCAACAAGCTACAGACCAGTTGTTTTTAAAGACATGTCTAACGAATATGCTTTCTTAACAAAATCTTGCGTAGATACTAAAGAAACAATTAAATGGGAAGATGGTAACGAGTATCCTCTTTATAAATTAGAGATTTCTCATACTTCACACCCTTTCTATACTGGTAAAATGAAATTGGTTGATACAGCAGGACGTATCGATAAATTCAAAAACCGTTACGCTAAGAAATAATTTTAGCAACAAAAAGCATTTTTTGAAGTCCCTTTGCCAAAAGCATCGGGACTTTTTTTATTTTTGCTGCTTATGACAATCAATCTATTTGATGATGCTTCCTGGATGTCCTTGCGTCCACTTACGTTTACCAGGCCTGTAGCCGATTTACGCATTGGTATTTTAACTATTGCCGAAAAATGGGCCAAATATTTAAATGCCGATTTTGGCTTTTATACCCAGGATTACCTTTCTATAAAATTTGCGCCAAAGCCTAATGCTGATTTATTTATAAATGGTTCCATTTGTCCTGATGAAGCTTTACTTAATGCTATTTCAGCTCTTAAAGCAGGTGAAGCACTTTATAAAAGAGATATTGTTGTAGCTTATATTGCCGGTCAACGCGATCTTGAAGCCGTTAAGTCGCTAAAGCAGATTGAATATGCCGGAGATTTTATACGGATTGTTTATCCAGAGCATATTTTTGGGAATAACCCAGCGGAGATCAGAAAAGATTTTAAATTGTTAACCGATGGGCGTACCTCGGCAAACATCAGTAGTACCAATCAATTACTTGGTGATGATATTTTTCTCGAAGAAGGCGCAAAAGCCGAATGCAGCGTTTTTAATACTACATATGGCCCAATTTATATTGGTAAAAATGCTGAAGTTTGGGAAGGTAGCTTGATTAGAGGCTCTTTTGCACTTTGTGATAATTCATCCGTGAAAATGGGTGCAAAAATATATTCGGGTACAACAATTGGCCCAAATAGCCGTGCAGGAGGCGAAATTAACAATTCGGTAATTTGGGGTAATTCGGCCAAAGGCCATGAAGGATATCTGGGCAATTCGGTAATGGGTGAGTGGTGTAATATCGGTGCCGATACCAATAACTCTAATTTAAAAAATAACTATGCAGAAGTAAAACTTTATGATTACGAAGGTCGGAAAATGCGTAATACCAGCTTGCAGTTTTGCGGTTTAATCATGGCCGATCATGCTAAATCCGGCATTAATACCATGTTCAATACTGGTAGTGTGATAGGTGTTGGTACTAATGTTTTTGGTGCGGGTTTCCCTCCAAATCATGTTCCAGATTTTAGTTGGGGAGGTGCCAGTGGATTTGAAGCCTATAGATTGGATAAAATGTTCGGCACCACCGAAAAGGTATTTGCAAGAAAGAACATCGCTTTTGATGAAACTGAAAAGAACATTCTTGAGAAAGTATTTGAATTAACCGAATCGTATAGACGATTTTAATATAAAACCTGATCTGAAAAAGATCAACCAACCATTAAATAATACAAAATGAGAAAAAAGATTGTTGCCGGTAACTGGAAAATGAACTTAGATTATAACGAAGGTGTTTCGTTGTTCAGCGAAATTGTAAATATGGTTAAAGATGAACGCAAAGGCGATCAGCTGGCTATTATTTGCTCACCGTTTATTCATTTAAACAGCTTGGCAAAATTGGGTGGTAATGATGTTAAAATTGGCGCTCAAAATATTAGCGATAAAGAAAGTGGCGCATATACAGGCGAAACTTCTGCTAAAATGGTGAAATCTGTTGGTGCAGAATATGTGATTTTAGGTCACTCAGAACGCAGACAATATTTCGCTGAAAGCGATGCATTATTAGCTGAAAAAACTAAAGTTGCCCTGGCAAATGGTTTAACACCAATTTTCTGTATCGGCGAAACGCTAGACGAGCGTAATAACGGCAGTTATTATGAAGTGTTAAAGAAACAGTTGGTAGAAGGCATTTTTAGTTTAACTGAAGAAGATTTCAAAAAACTGGTTATTGCTTACGAGCCGGTTTGGGCTATTGGTACAGGTTTAACCGCTTCTCCAGAACAGGCGCAGGATATCCATGCGTTTATCCGTAGCGAAATTCAAGCGAACTATGGTTTTAATGTGGCTGACGATACAACCATCTTGTACGGAGGTAGCTGTAACCCAGGCAATGCGGCAAGCTTATTTTCTCAGAACGATATCGATGGTGGCCTGATTGGTGGCGCATCATTAAAATCACGCGATTTTACAGACATTATTAAAGCATTAAACAGCTAAATGCAATATATCAAAGCAATATTTACATTCAAGAGTATCGAAGATTATCAACAGGATCTGCTTATCAGCGATCTTGCCGATTTGGGCTTCGATACTTTCGAAGATAGTGAGGATGGTTTTACGGCTTTCGTAATCAAGGATAATTTTAACGAGCTGGAATTAAAAGAACTCCTGGCCAATTATAGCGAAGAATTTGCAACAGATTATACCTTAGAAGATGTTGCCGATGAAAACTGGAATGCCGAATGGGAGAAAAACTTCAGTCCGCTGATTATTGACGATGTATGTTATGTAAGGGCAACCTTTCATGAGCCTCAGCCATCATATCCTTACGAGATTGTGATCGATCCAAAAATGGCTTTTGGCACAGGTCACCACCAAACTACAACGATGGTGATGCAATACATTCTAGCTGCCGACCTAAAGGATAAAAATATCCTGGATATGGGTTGTGGAACAGGAATCCTGGCTATTCTGGCAGCAAAACTAGGTGCTAAAAGTTTAATGGCTATTGATTATGACGATATCTGCTACGAAAGCACGATAGAAAATGCTGCGCTTAACCAGGTAGGTCATTTAAAGGCACTTTGCGGAAGTAAAGAAGTGATTCCTAAAGATGAATACGATGTCATTTTTGCCAATATTAATCGGAATATCCTGCTTGATCAGATTCATCGTTATGCAGAAGTATTGAAAGCCGGAGGCAAAATTTTCTTCAGTGGGTTTTATTTAGATCCTGATTTGGGAATGATTACTGCTGAATGTGCTAAATACGGGATTAAATACGTTGATCATAAACAGAATGGTGATTGGGTAGCGGCACAGTTTGAGAAAAAATAATGATTGAATTTTGAATGAGTGAATGATCGAATGCTTAAGTTTTCGATGAATTATCATTCAGTCATTCAATCCTGCTATCATTCAATAATTAATTTATATGCACATACATTTTATAGCGATCGGTGGGAGTGCGATGCACAATCTGGCCATTGCCTTACATAAAAAAGGATATCAGATTTCGGGATCGGATGATGTGATTTTTGAGCCTGCAAAATCGCGTTTGGATAAATATGGTTTATTGCCGGCTGAAATGGGCTGGAATGAAAATCGTATTTCAAGCGGTTTGGATGCGGTAATTTTAGGCATGCATGCACGGATCGATAATCCTGAATTATTGAAAGCGCAGGAACTGGGTGTTAAAATTTATTCTTACCCTGAGTACATTTACGAGCAGAGTAAAAATAAGCTTCGTGTAGTCATTGGTGGCAGTCATGGTAAAACAACCATTACCAGTATGATTCTGCACGTGCTAAATTATTACAAACGTGATTTCGATTATTTGGTTGGTGCACAACTGACTGGTTTCGA
Organism: Pedobacter sp. D749; assembly: GCF_019317285.1. Taxonomy (NCBI): domain Bacteria; kingdom Pseudomonadati; phylum Bacteroidota; class Sphingobacteriia; order Sphingobacteriales; family Sphingobacteriaceae; genus Pedobacter; species Pedobacter sp. D749. The sequence continues at coordinate 2,639,227 of NZ_CP079218.1, read as the reverse complement.
AACCATGGTAAAAGTTACCGAAGAAGCTCCGGTAATGATTATTGAAGGGGATGAGTATTTATCATCACCGATTGATAGAAGACCTAAATTTCATCTTTACAAGGCAAATGTTGCGGTAATCAGCGGTATTGCATGGGATCACATCAATGTGTTTCCAACTTATGCCGATTATACTTTGCAGTTTGATAAATTTATTGATACCATCGAAGCTAACGGAACTTTAATTTATTGTAAAGCGGATGCAGATTTAAATGAAATTGTAACGCAATCAAAAGCTAATGTTACTAAAATCGGTTATGCTATTCCTAAGCATGAAATCAAAAATGGAATTACTTATTTGCTTCCGGAAGAAACCGCTTTAAAGATTTTTGGCGATCACAATCTGATGAACCTGAATGCAGCTAAATTAGTTTGCAAACAATTGGAAATCAGTGAAGCTGAGTTTGATGCTGCTATTTCTTCGTTTACTGGCGCTGCTAAGCGCTTAGAAGTGATTTTAGCAGATGAATCGACCAGTGTTTACAAAGATTTTGCGCATTCGCCCTCAAAATTAAAAGCCACTATTGATGCTGTTAAAGCGCAATTTATCAACCGTAAATTAGTAGCTTGTATTGAATTGCATACTTTTAGCAGTTTGAATAAAGACTTTTTGAAAGAATACACCGGGGCAATGGATAAAGCCGACGAAGCAATAGTATTTATTGATATTAAATCTTTCGAACAAAAACGCATGGAATCTTTTTCTGAAGATGATGTGCAGCAGGCTTTTGCTAATCCAAAACTGAAGTTTTTTAATGATGCAGCTAAGTTAAAAGCTTATTTATTGAGTTTGAATTACAAAGATACCAACCTATTGATGATGAGCTCTGGTAATTATGCAGGTTTCGATCTGCCCGAACTGGCGGCTTCTTTAGAGAAGTGAGATTTGAGACATGAGATTTGAGAGGTAAGATTTTAAAGCTTAAATCCTCTCAAATTTAATATCTAGTATCTCAAATCCCTTTTTTGTCTAGTATCTCAAATCTCACATCTAATCAAATGAAAAGTATTGGAGAACGAATCAAGCAAAGTAGACTGGCTTTAGGGTTAAGTCAGGCTGATGCTGCTAAAAAATTAAATATCTCGACTCCGGCTTTCTGCAAAATAGAAACGGGCCAAACAGATCTCAATATTTCCCGTTTACTCCAGATTTCTAAAACCTTTAAAGTTCCCGTTGTACAATTGATCGATGGCCAATTGGCAGGGGCAGACCCTTCTACAGAATTGGCTGCGCTTAAAAAAGAACTGATCGAAAAGGAAGAAGAAATTAATAAACTTCGTAAAAAGGTTATCGATCTCTATGATAAGCTTGGAATATAAAATATTTTTTTAAATAAACCACGATTGTGTTGGAAACCGTAAAAGAGAAAAAAAATGGTAATTCCTGAACAATAAGAGTATGACAAATATAAATAAAACGGCATCTCCGGTAATGGTTTACCTGGCTTTTGCTATCGTATACATTGTTTGGGGTTCAACATACTTTTTTATTCAAAGGGCATTGGCTGGTTTTCCGCCATTTATTTTAGGGGCATTCCGTTTTTCTGTTGCGGGAGTGTTGATGTTAACCTGGTGTAAGATTAAGGGAGAAGATATTTTTAACCTAAAAACCATTAAGATTGCTACAGTGAGCGGTATTTTAATGTTGGGCTTGGGTAACGGAATCGTAATTTGGGTAGAACAGTTTATTCCCAGTGGTTTAGTGGCTATTATGGTGGCCTCAGCAGCAATATGGTTTGTTATTTTAGATAAATCGCATTGGAAAGAAAATCTGAGCAATAAGTATATTGTTTTGGGTTTAGTAATTGGCTTTTTAGGCGTTTTGCTCTTATTTGGCGATCAGATTGTACAAGCGCTTGATAAACCACAAAGTAATCTGCAGATTATAGGTATGGTATTACTTGTTTTTGGACCAATAGCATGGGCTGGTGGATCACTTTATTCGAAATACCATCCTACTACAGGCAGTTCGGTTTCTGTTAACACAGGTTGGCAAATGTTAATGGCCAGTTTAGCTTTTATTCCAGGTGGCATTTTGAAGTCAGAATTCAAATTGTTAGACTGGGAAAATATATCATTAGATGCCTGGCTATCTATTATTTACCTGATTCTATTCGGATCCATTGCAGCATTCAGTGCTTATGTATGGTTGCTTAAAGTACGTCCGGCTACACAGGTGAGTACCTATGCTTATGTAAATCCTGTAGTGGCGGTATTGTTAAGTTTAACATTTACCAATGAGGTAATTGGCCTTACGCAGGTGATCGGACTGGTAATTATTTTAGGAAGTGTACTGTTGATTAATCTTCCGAAGTATAAAAACGCGTAGGTTATTCCTTGAAAGATAGTCCTCGTTTGTAACGAGGGTTAGCGAAATCCGCATTTGTAATGCGAAATGAATAGCCCTAGTGCGATACAATCGCCATTCTCATTCATCCTCGTTGCAAACGAGGACGATGAAGTTTAACGTTAGATTTCTCTGTGTTTTCGTGAATCCGGGACCAAAATAAAAAAAAAGGTTCGTGGAGACACGAATCTTGGCGGGTGATGAACCTATTAAGGTTAAAATATCTTTCGCATGGTTAAGTGCTTTTTACCAAAAGTAGCACCTGTGGCTTTATGGATAGCAATCATCTGTTCATTAAAATCGCCAACCCAGCTTAACTCGAGTTCTTTGTACTGGTTTTTAGGCAGTACATATTCACCTAAACGGATAAAAAGAACTGATTCCAGGCCATGTTTTTGGAATTTAGGTTTAGTGCCCATCACGATTGCCCTCATGCGGGTAACGCCCACCCAGCGGCGGTAAGCAAACTTTAATTTTTCAATTAAACCCAATTTACCATCAAAACCTTTGATCATTTGATTTGCATCAGGAATCAACACTACAAAAGATGCTGGTTCGCCATTAAAATATGCAAACTGGATGAGGTGCTCATCCATAATGGGTTCCATGCTTTTAAAGCTCTCTTCCAGGGTTTCTCTTTTAATAGGAACAAAATTTTCAAAATCCTGCCAGCCATCATTGTAAATTTCCATTAAATCATTAATGTACTTGCTGGAATTGGCTTTGCTGAAATATTCGAAAGTATAACCCGGTTTATTTCTTACCCAGTTCGCAATTTTTGTAAAACGTTCCGGAAAAGGAATAGTAAGGTTAATGTGATTGGTTAATTGCTCATATTCGGTAACAAAACCATAGTTATCGAAAAACTTCTGATAGTAGGGAAAGTTGTAGTTCATGCCGAAAGAAGGAGGGGTGAAGCCTTCAACCAATAAGCCCCAGAAGGTATCGTTTTCGCCAAAATTAATCGGACCGTCCATCGCTTTCATACCATTTTCGGCTAACCAGTTTTTTGCTGTATCGAATAAAAGAAAGGCAGCTTTTTCATCATCAATACATTCAAAAAAGCCCATGCCACCTGTAGGTTGATCATAGTGGTAGGCTTTTTTCTCATTGATAAAAGCTGAAACACGACCGATTAGTTTTCCTGTATCGTCTTTTAAAACCCAGCGTGTACATTTTCCATGTGCAAAAAAAGTGTTTTTTTCTGGATTAAAAACATTTTCAACTTCACTATCCAATGGACAGATCCAGTTTTTATCGTTTTTATATAGGATTTTTGGTGTGTTTAGAAAGTCTTTTTTTAATGATGTATTGCTTACCGATATAACTTGCATGGGCAGATTTTAAAATTAAAAAGCATCCTACCAAGCGGGCGGATGCTTTTTCAAATATATGTTTTTTTAAATATTAATAATCGTCGTCGTCATCGTCGAAATTATCGAAATTATCAAGATCATCTAACGGGATATCAAAATCATCATCTTCATCATCTTGAGGCTTCTTTTTTGTTGTTTGAATATCGTCATCTTCAAGATCATCATCTTCGTCTACCTGTTTTTTAGTAGTCGGCTTAGTTGGGAGTTTGTTTGGCGCTTTCATAACACAAAAATAAAAATTGCTTTTATAGTTTAAAAATACAAAAAAAAATTTTTTAATAACAAGCTGTGAATAAATAAAATAATTTTATTTATTCCACATTTTCTCCCACTGTATTTTCCTCCTTAACAATGTCTTTTAACTGTGGAAGTTGGTTTAGGTTATTTAAGCCAAAATAATCCATAAATGATGTACTGGTGCTGTAAAGGATCGGCCTGCCGGGACTCTCTGCTTTTCCATCAATACTGATCAACTCTTTTTCCAGCAGCCGTTGCACTGAATAATCCGAGTTTACACCCCTAATCTGTTCAATTTCTAATTTGGTAATGGGCTGGCGGTAAGCTATAATGGCTAACGTTTCCATAGCCGCCTGACTTAGTTTTTTTTTTGAGCGATGTAACTGAAGTTGGTTAACGGTTTCATGATAATCTTTTTTGGTGAGAAACTGGTAACCATTGTTTAAGAAGACCAGTTCGATGGCAAAATCATCATGGCTATATTTTTCCTTAATCTGTTCTACGCTTTCGAATACTTGTGCTTCTGTAAATTCTTCATTGAAAACAGCGTTTAGGGCAAGTATAATTTCTTGTGTATCTATGCTTTGGCTGGAAGAAAATACAAGGGCTTCAATGTGCCTGGTAATGTTGTGATTGGGCATAGAACAAAAATAGAATTTTTGGGCATAAAAAAAGCGGTCTCGCTTTTAAAAACAAGACCGCTTTCAACACACAAATGAAACCTGAATTAAGATATAGTTTTAGGTTAGGTTATTAAATATCTATATCAATTCTATAAGAACGTCTTTGATAAACACTATCGTTTATTTCTAACACAAGTTTAAGGCTAAAGAGGGTTCGATCAAGATTCTATTTAGTGAGTGGTATTAATAATTGAGTAAACGGTAAATTTTCTATTTTAACGGTATAGAAATGGATACCGTTGTACCATTTGTGGTATTCTGCCTCACGTTTAAGTGTATAGGTTTTGCTCCAATCTGACCTAAAAGGTGCAATCTTTCTTTAGTTAACTGCATACCTTTGCTGATATGGGTGTCTTTTTTGTCCTTTAAAGAGTTATCAATTCCAATCCCATCATCAATAATTTCGATGTTGAGGTAGAATTCATCCTGAAGTTTAATGTTGATCAGAATTTCGCCGCCCGTTTCTTTTGGCATAATGCCATGCCATATTGCATTTTCTATATAAGGTTGCAACAGCATAGATGGGATAAAGGTTTCTTCTTTGTCGATATCTTCATCAATATTAAAAATATAGGTTAATTTATCACCAAACCGGTTTTTCTCCAGTTTGAGATAGAGGTTTAGGTATTCAAGTTCCTCTTCAAGTGATATATAACTCTTTGTACAGATTTCCAGGTTTTTTCTAATCAGTCTGGCAAATCCCGTTAAGACTTTATTCGCAGACGCTGTATTCTGCGTATTAATGTAATGCTGAATGGAGTTCATTACATTAAATACAAAGTGTGGATTCATCATCGCCTGCAAAGCCTGTTGTTCTAGCATGAGTACTTTGTTTTTTAATAACAATTGCGCTTGCTCTTTATCTTTCTGCTTGCGGGTAATGTAAACTGCTACCTTGTAAAAGATATAAGCCACAAGTAATATTAAAATAGATAAAAACCACAGGCTTTGCCAAAAATGCTTTTTAATTGTAAATGCAATTTTTGCCGGGGCGCCCCAATTACCGTTTTGACTTTTTGCACTTACTTCGAATACATAATCGCCTGGTTGCAGTGAAGAAAAATCCAATCGCCTGGTACGGGTTTCCAACCAGGCCGAATTTTCATTTAAACGGTAACGATAGGTAATATCGCTGGTGGTAAAATCAACTGCGCTAAAGGTAAACAGAATGGTATTGTTACCAGTTTCGAAAGTAAAATTGTCCTGATCAACCGGCAAACGCTCGTTATCTTTAATAATAGAAGTAACGTACACCTTGGGAAGATTCTTAACGATGTTTTTATTATTATATTTAAATAAGATCAGGCCTTTGTTTGTTGCAAAATAGGCGGTGCTGTCATCAATGAACAAGCTATTGATATCGTCACTCAAAAGATCCTTACCGTAATCAAAATTGGCTACGCTGGGTTGATCGGGATAATCTGCAATTTTGTTAACCCCTTTATTTGTTAACACCCATATTTCGCTGTTTTTTACGAATATTTTAGTGCAGACATTATTGGTCAATCCGTCTTTTTGAGTGATCTGCCTTGTAATCTGGTTATTTTTGTAAAAGATTAAACCATAGCCATCCGTTGCCAAAATTAGTGTTCCATCTGCCAGCTGTTGTATATCGTTTATTCTTTTGGTCAGCAATGGATGATTTTCGTAGTGTTTAATCAGTTTACCTTTAGAAAATTGAGATAACCCGTTAATATTAGAAAACCACAAACTGCCTTCCCGATCGTAAAAAACATGGTAGGAACGATCTTTAAAGAAATCTTCTTTTTCCCGGTATTTTGCGGCATTAAATTCGAATTTTGTTCTTCTGTCCGATAAGAAAACAACACCTGATGATAGGGCCAGGGCAAGATGATTGTTATTTTTACCTACGCTAAAGTGTTTAATTACGAACATCGAGTTATTCGATTCTTTTAAATAACTTACTTCATTACTGCTTTTATAGATATTTTTGAAAACACCCATTCCATAATCGGATGCAAAATATATGGATTGGTCTTTTGGGTCGAAAGTAATCTGTTTAATGGTTTTGTATTTCTTAAAATCGTCTAAACCGATCTCATCTACCTGATAATTGTTGATGGTTAATACGTCAATTACAGCGTCATCAGTACCTAGCCAAAGGCGATTTTTTCCATCTTTAGTAATGCTTTTGATTACGTTGCTACTCAGACCTGATTCTGCATCAATAATCGATAACCGGTTATTCGTATTCGGAAGCATGTAAATTCCCTGATTGGTGGCAAACCACATGTTCTGATTATTATCCTTAATTACTTGGTTAACCGAAATATCCTGAAGGTATTGGACTGTTTTTCCGCTTTTATCAAGCGCGAAGGCTCCGTTAGCATTCGACAACCAGACTTCTTTGTTTGTAACATCATAATAAAAATATCCCGACATGTTCTTGATCAGGTTCTGAGGGATAGAAATGAGGTCGTTAATGTTTCCGTGTGTATATTGTTTTAATCCTCCGCCATCCAGGTAAAATAAAGATCTGTGGCTGCTATTTGCAGCAGTCATGTAGGAGAGGGGCTGCACTTTTGACCTGATCATGGAAAAAGTTTTTCCATTAAATTCCTGCACACTTAGGTCGCTGTATGCAAATATGTTACCTTGCTCATCCTCATGAATAAAGGCATTGATAAACTTATCATTTTGATTGGGAGAGATGTATTTTTTGATGGTTTTTCCATCCCAGCAAACAATCAGGTTGGCATTTGTTCCAAGCCAGATCCGCCCGGATTTATCTACTAAAAAGGAAACGATTACCGTATTAAAGTTCAGCTTTTTGAGCAGTTCGTCATTATCCTGGTTGTAAAACTTTCCTTCCTTTAAGTAGCTGAGCTGACCGTTTAAGGCAAAAAACCACAAGCGGCCTTCTTTGTCTTCTTTCATCTGCAAGATCTGCGTATCAGGGAGTCCGTCTTCGATCGTGAAATTCTGAAAATTTGTGCCATCAAAACGACTCAATCCATTATCTGTTGCAATCCAGATAAAACCTTTTTTATCCTGTAAAATGTAATAACAGTTGTTGCTGGCTAAACCATTTTTGGAGGTGTAATGTGGGAGATAGGTGGTTTGTGCAAGTAGCGTTTTCGGGATGCTAAATAAAATAATCCCAAATAAAAAAGCAATAAAAGAGCGGCTGAAGTTTAATTTCAGGATTGCTTTTTCAGCAAATAAAGCCATTTTTTTGCCTGGTTTAATGATCACTGTTTGCTTTTGTAAATAATTTTATTTTTTCAAAAAAATCGCTTGCTCTTCTTCTGGAAATATTAATACTTTCTCCATTTTTCAAAAAAACCTGAAGTCCGTTTTTAGAATTATACTCTTTTAAATGGTTAAGGTTGATGATGCTCGACTTATGGATCCGTACAAACTGGTCGCCGGGTAAAAGCTCCTCAAATTCCCGTAAAACTTTCGAAACCGTTATTTTATCATGATTACTTAAGTGTACAATAGAATAATTGCTATCTGCTTCAATGTAGATAATATCGTCAATATCAATCATTTTAAAACCCTGTCCATAAGGAAGTGTAAGTTTCCTGATTTCTGATCGTGAGCTTAAACTGGAAGCCAGATTATTGATTCTTTCGTCGTTTTCGTTCTGGCTTTTAAAAAGCTTGATATGTTGAAAAACCTTGTCTACAGCTATTTTAAGTTCATCAATATCAATTGGCTTTAACAAATAATCGAGTGCATTTGCTTTGATCGCCTTTAGTGCATATTGATCGTAAGCAGTGGTAAATATAACGGCTGCATTGTGTTTTTGTGCATCCGGGATAAGTTCAAAGCCATTTCCCCCAGGCATGGCAATATCCAGGAAAATCAGATCAATGGGATGATGTGCTAAAATATCTTTTGCCTCCGCTACAGATCTTGCAATACCGGTAATTTCTACCTGCGGGCAGTTCTGTTGCAGTAAAAAAAATAGCGATGAGCGTGCAAATTCCTCATCGTCAACAATAATGGCTTTTAATAGGGTCATAGCTATAGGTTGGTGAATGTATTAAAATGGTCTTACAAAAAAAAATACAAATCAAAAAAACCAGTGTTCTGATTGTCACGTATGTATCATCAAACGAATTCAAAACCACTAAAACATAGAGGACTATGAAAAACAATGAACTAGAAACAAAAAGTGAACTTCGGGAAGAAAGTTTATTTGACAAAACTGTAGGCAGAAGGTCTTTTCTTCAGTATGCAGGTGCAGGTGCTGCAGGAATTGCTTTGGTAGCAGCTGGTTGTAAAAAAGATCGCGGTTATGAAAACCCAACTATGAATGGGGGCGCTACATTGGATTTTAAAGATGATATTGGGGTATTAAATTATGCTTATGCTTTAGAGCAACTGGAAGCTGCATTCTATATTCAGGTTGCCAATAGTAACACCCAATTCACGGGGTCAAATGCTGCAGCAAAAAAGGCATATTTTCAGGATATTCAGTTTCACGAAATTGCACATAGAGAATTTTTCAAAGCAGCCCTAACCACATCTGCAATCGGAAGTTTACAGGTAGATTTCTCATCAATTGATTTTACCAGCGAAGCAAGCGTACTCGCAACTGCAATGGCATTTGAAGATTTGGGGGTATCAGCTTATAATGGTGCCGGACCAAGACTCAAAAATGCAACATATTTGCTGTTAGCCGGTAAGATTGTTTCAGTTGAAGCCCGCCACGCAGCTTATGTACGTGATTTAGTCTCAAATGGAACATTTGCTGATCTCAATAGCCTTGCTTCATTGGGTGCCAATAATTCGGCTGGATTAGATGCAGCTTTAACGCCCGATAAGGTATTAGCCATTGCTGGAAAATATGTTAAAACCAAAATTAATGTAATCAATCTTTAATTTTTAAAATCAGAAAATCATGAATATCGTAAATATATTAGAAGAAATTGAAAAAGTTGACGGCGAAATCTATGAGCGTTTAAATCCGAGAAGGGCCGCAATGAAAAGCTTTTTCAATATGGGCAAAAAAATCTCTTTAGCTGCTATGCCGCTGGCCCTGGGTTCAATGTTTCAAAAAGCGTATGGACAAACAGCATTACCTGCTGCAGTTGTTGATGTATTAAACTTTGCTTTGTCGTTAGAGTATTTGGAATACCATTTTTATAATCACTGTATTGTAGGTAAAACTGCAGGATCGGCAGTAACCGATGTTACCTTTAATTTTCCTAATGCAGCCAGCCAAGCAGCAATTACTACCATTCGTGACCACGAAAAGGCACACGTTGATTTATTAGTAGGTGCTTTGGGAAGTTCTGCCCGTGCACCTATTGCATACGCAGATACCGATTTTAGGGCAGGTGGAGCATTTGCTTCGGTATATTCTGATTATAATACTTTTTTGGCTGTAGCACAAGGTTTTGAAGATACAGGAGTTAGAGCTTACAAAGGTCAGGCAGGAGCCTTACTAGGTAGTCCTGTATTGCAAACAGCTTTACAGATTCACTCGGTTGAGGCACGTCATGCTTCGCACATCCGTCAAATGCGGACAGCAGCTGGTACAGCTGTATATAAACCATGGGTTAGTCTTGGTGCTTCGGGGCAGGCAAATGATTCAGGGGTAGCTGCTGTCGATGCAGTATATGCTGGTGAAGATTTAACCGTACAAGCTGGTGCAAACATTGTGGGAATAGGTGGCAATGCAGGTATAACCAAAGCAGCAGCGGTAGAAAGTTTTGACGAGCCTTTAGATAAAGCGAGTGTAGTAACTATTGCCAACTTATTCTTAAGGGACGGTAAAAAATTATAGTGTATAAACAAACATATTCACATTATTAATTAGGTAATGTTTGGTTTAAGGTAGGGAGGTAGAACTTGGTTTTACTTCCCTTTTTTGATCAGGATTTCTAGGATTGTATGATTTTCAGGATTGATTGCTAGAAACCTCGTCCATCCCACATCATCCATTTTCCATCACCTAGTACGTGATCACCTGCTCTTCTAAATGCTCCGGTAGATCCCTGTAATTGTATTTTTGTCCACGTAACTGAGGTTCGAAACCTGCAGCTTTAATGGATTGTTGGATACCATTCGCCGTAAACCGGTGTGGTGCACCAGCAGCTGATACTACGTTTTCTTCAATCATGATTGATCCAAAATCGTTAGCACCAGCATGTAGACAAAGCTGTGCAGTAGATTTTCCAACGGTTAACCAGCTGGCCTGAATATTTTTGATATTTGGCAACATGATGCGGCTCAAGGCAATCATACGGATATATTCATCAGCTGTTACATTGTTGCTGATTCCGCGTAATCTTTTTAGTAAAGTGCCATCATCCTGGAAAGGCCAGGGAATAAAGGCCAGAAATCCGTTTGCATCGGCTGGTTTTTCACTCTGTACCTGACGGATCCATACCAAATGCTCAAAACGCTCCTCAATGGTTTCAACGTGGCCAAACATCATGGTTGCTGATGTGGTAATATCTAATTGATGGCATGCACGCATTACATCAAGCCATTCCTGTCCACCGCATTTACCTTTCGAGATTAAACGCCTTACGCGATCGTTCAAAATTTCTGCACCAGCTCCAGGAAGAGAATCCATACCAGCTTCTTTTAACGCTTTTAATACTTCAGTATGCGTCATTCCTTCCAACTTTGCAACGTGTGCAATTTCCGGTGGACCTAAAGCGTGCAGCTTTAAATCAGGATATAATTCTTTTAGTTTTTTGAATAGGTCAGCATAAAATGCTAAACCCAAATCAGGGTGGTGGCCACCCTGTAATAATAACTGATCGCCACCTAAACGGAAAGTCTCTTCAATCTTTACCTTATAAGTTTCAATATCAGTAATGTAACTTTCATCGTGGCCAGGCCTGCGGAAGAAATTACAGAATTTACAGTTGGCTATACAAACGTTGGTGGTATTTACATTACGGTCGATCTGCCAGGTTACTTTTCCACTGGGTACCTGAATCTTTCTCAATTCATTCGCCACAAACATTAACGATGCTGTATCGGCATGATGGTATAAATGTACTCCTTCTTCAAGGCTCAAAAAATCGAAATGTAATGCCCGTTGCAGTAGATCGGCTGTATTCATATTGCAAAAATACTAAATTGTTTATAGATCAATGCTTAGTTATTATGGCATAAAAGTAAATTTTTGACATAAAAAAAGAGCGACTGCAATTAAACAGCCACTCTTTAACTTAAATTTTAAGTTTATTTTAAAGCTAATAAAAAGCCAATAGTAAAGTTAGCGTCCCAATCAAATACAAAAGTATCACAGTTGGTTGCATCTTTAATGGCTTTGTAAATGTTGACACCGCTTTTAATCTTAATTTTGTCGGTATTATATTTATCAGGATCATTTAAAACGGTAAATCTTTCTTCACCTGTGCGGGTTTGTTTTGCGAGCTCAAAAGGCACACCACCAATGATGAAGCAAACTTCGCGTTTTCCGGATGGAATTTTTAAAGTAATAGATTTTACATCATTATAAACGGCATCGTCTTTTAAATTTTTCTCGTAATATTTAGCCCCCGGAGCTTCAGCAGATTTAATATCGCCATCCATCCAGGAAATTTTTGTATTGCCAGAACCAATATCCACCACAAAAGAATTGTCATAATAAGAGGGAGGTAAAACGCATTTCAAAGCCAGTTTTCCTTCTTGCTCTGCTGTAACCAGGTTAACAACAAAGCCCATTTTCTTTAGTTCTGAAACGATAGTAGTTGTTTTAGGCTCTTTTTGAGCACCTGAACTAATTACAAAGTGAATATTTTTAGACTTAACACCTTTATCAAACATTGCACCTATGTAATCTTTTAGGCCAGTTCTAATATCAGCGGTATTAGCCAAACCTTCGTAAACAAAAGATTTACCGAAATCTTTAGAGATGATTTCCCAGCGTTTTTCTTTATCAATATTAACTACGAAAGAGTTAAAGCCTGATGCACCCACCTCAACAACACCTTTATATTCGCCATTTACAGGTTTTTCCGGGGTGTAGTTAAAAGTTCTTTTATCATCATTTTTGGTAACAGCAGGGGATGAGGACGACTGCTCGGTACTGTCTTTTTTACTTTTGCCGGGATTTGATATAGCATCAATTTTGCCTGATTCAAAAGCCCAGTAACCTAAGCCAATAATTGGTATTGCAATAATAATTGCCTTTATAGGCCAGCGTAATCTTGCCCAGATTGATTTTTCTTCCATTGTGATATTGTTTAATTTAAATGTTGATTAATCTAATAATGTAAATCCTTTATCTACTTTTTCTTCAGGTTTAAGCTCATAAGAAGCGTCAGACATTCTGCTTACATTAAGCATTTTAAGGTTACGATCGTCTACTTTTTTGATAAATTCTTCTAATTCACTTTGTGATGGCGCACCACCAACGGTAATGTTATTATTTTGATCTAAGAAATCAAGGTTTGAACGAATAGACGCTATGTTTTGGCTTATGGCACCAGTAGCAGCATTCATAGCCTCCTGGAAAGCCCAACCATCTTTAATGTTAAATACTTCTGCAAGTCCTTCAGTAGCATTTTTCATTTTTTGAGTAGCTTCCAGTTTTTTCGAAATAATAGAAATACTGCTATCCAAAGTACTTACATAAATGCGGGCTGCACTTTCATTATCTTTCAAAACCTCTAAAACTTTAGCAAACTGATTGGCATATTGTACATAGCTGCGGGCATTTTGTTCTTCTGCTTCGCCTTCTTTACCTAACAAAAATGCTTTTGTTCGGGTTTCTTTAGCATCTCTGTTTAAATCGTTCGCTTTTTCAATGTTATTGTTTGTCTTTTCCTGATTTGCTTTTTCATCTAAATTTGCTGCTTCCAGCGTGAAACGTTTAGCATAGGTATATTTTTCTTCAGCAGTTTTTTGTGCCGTTTCGCCACTTTGAATCATATCAATGCGAACACCATCAACATTCGTAATTTTATCTTTTACTCTTTTTAAAGTGTCTTTTGCATCTTTTGATAACAGTTGAAGCGTTTCAATAGGATTACCTCTGATGATTGCTTTTTCACCTTTAAAAATTAAAATTGTACCTAAACGGTTTAATAAGGAGATAATTTTCGGAGCCAATAAAAGCAAAACAATGAGTATAATACTGAAGATAACCAATAGAATACTTTTGGCTGCATAAACCAGCATAATTGGCAGAAATTTAAAAAATGCAAATGCACCTCCTAAAATGAGCGCCCAAAAAAAGATACTAGAAATTACCTTTTTACCTTCAGGAGTTTGCACCTGACTGGGAAGATGATCGCCCAAAACCTGAAATATCGGCAGCTGGCTCTTAATCTCAGCCGGAATATTTACATACTGATTTTTGTTTTCCATTACTTGTCGTTAATTTTTAATTGTTTAATTTATGTTTGTTTCAATTATGCTTAATGCCTTTTCAATATCGGTAATAACCTCATTAACCGCTGCATTACCTAAGGCAATTTTTTGATCAATATCTTTTAATTGTGGGTCGTACTTGGCGTTAATACTTTTTAAATCCTGTTCTTTTGCTTGTAGTTTTGTTTTAAGATCGGCAATGTTTTGTTCAATAGATTTAATTTCGCTTACTAGGCTATCCTTTTCATCAACCAAATTATTTTCTATGGTTTGTTTTTGTTGTTGTTTCTGGCTGCTTTCCTGATCTATAACTTTCTTTAATTCGGTAGCATAATTACGCCCTGTAGCTAATAGTTTTTGCTTGTTTAAGTCTTTTTCTACATATTTTAATGATGTAAAAGCAGCTTTTATAGTTGTAGCATCAATACTGCCCATTTCTGCTGCTGCATTCCAAACTTCAAAAAAATCAAGTCCAGGCTCGTTCATTCTTTCCAGTATACCTAAAACTTTTACCTTCATTTGCTTAACATCTGTAACACCTATTACAGTAACATTTTGCTTTAGATTAGTCTGTGCCTGGTTAGTTACAGGTTCAGCCGCTTTTATAGGGGGGAGTGGCCTATCTTGCAAGTTATCAGTCGTTTCTGTACTATCTTCGAATATTAGTTTTTTTAAACTATTTAAAATTCCAAAAGAATTTTTTGCTGTTTCCTCGCCCATGATTAATGATTATCTGGTGCTAAAATAATAAAAATAGAATAGGTTAAGTGGCAAAACATATTTTATACTACTCCAGTTAAAAGAATTTTAAAAATATCTGGAGCAGTCGTCATAATTATTAATCACTTTCTGCTAAATGAATTATTAAATTATCTTTACCCACACTAAAAATTAATATGGTAGATTTTAATCGTTTTACACTTGCCAATGGTTTAAAAGTTTTGGTGCATGAAGATGCGACAACGCCAATGGCAGTTTTAAATATTTTATATGATGTTGGCGCGCGTGACGAGGACCCAGAAAAAACCGGTTTTGCGCATTTATTTGAACATTTAATGTTCGGCGGATCGGTAAATATTCCGAATTATGATGAGCCTTTGCAGCGCGTAGGTGGTGAGAATAACGCTTTTACGAGCAATGATATTACCAATTATTACATTACGCTGCCTGCAGAAAACATAGAAACGGCATTTTGGCTGGAAAGCGACCGGATGCTGAGCCTGGCTTTTTCTGAAAAAAGTTTAGATACGCAAAGGAATGTAGTAAGCGAGGAGTTTAAGCAACGTTACCTTAACCAGCCTTATGGTGATGTTTGGTTAAAATTGCGTCCGCTGGCTTATAAAAAGCATTCTTACCGCTGGGCAACTATTGGCAAAGAACTTTCGCATATTGAAAATGCAACAATGGATGATGTAAAAGCATTTTTCAAAAAACATTATACACCACAAAATGCAATTTTGGTTGTGGGTGGAAATGTGAAAACCGAAGATGTGAAAAAACTGGCTGAAAAATGGTTTGAACCGATCCCGGCGGGAGAGAAGTACAACCGTGATTTAGTTCAGGAAGAACCGCAAACAGAAGCCAGGCAAGAAACGGTGAGGGCTAACGTACCTTTAAATGCGATTTATATGGCTTTTAAAATGCCGGGGCGATTAAATCAGGATTATTACGCCTTTGATTTATTATCTGATATTTTATCACGTGGACAATCTTCGCGCTTGTATAATAGCTTGTTGAAAGAGCAGAAACTTTTTAGCGATATCAATGCCTATATTTCAAGTAGTTTGGATCCGGGTTTGTTTATTGTTGAGGGTAAACTGGTTGAGGGTGTAACAATTGAAACTGCCGAAAAGGCAATCTGGGCTGAACTGGAAAAATTAAAGACCGAACTGGTTTCTGAAAGTGAATTAACTAAGGTAAAGAACAAGGTAGAATCAGTACTCGTGTTTTCTGAGATGAGCCTGCTTGATAAAGCGATGAACCTGGCGTACTACGAACTATTAGGCGATGCTGCTATATTGAACCGGGAAACCGAAGAATTTTTAAAAGTAGAGGCAAAAGATATCAAAAGGATATCTAACGAAACTTTTAACCATAAATCATCATCTACTTTATATTACTTAACAGAAGAAAATGCTTAACAGACAACAGGCGCCTGATTTTAAGCAGGTATCGACAATAAAATTTATCCATCCGGAGAAAAAAGTATTAGAGAATGGTATACCCGTTTTCACTATTTATTCTGGCGAACAGGATCTGGTACGTATTGAATTTATTTTCGATAATGTTAACTGGAAATCCGAAAAACCATTGCAGGCCATTGCAGTGAGCGCATTAATCAATAATGGAACAAATAAATTATCTGCAAAAGAGATAGCCGAACAAATTGATTTTTATGGTGCATTTTTCCAAACAGAATATGTTCAGGATCAATCTTCAGTTACGTTATATACTTTAAATAAACATTTACATTCGGTATTACCCATTGTAAAAGATGTTCTATCAGAAAGTCAGTTTCCACAGCAGGAGCTTGATATTTACATCCAAAACCAGAAACAAAAACTGCAGGTAAACCTCAAAAAAAACGATATTCTTGCTAGAAAGGAGTTTGCGCACGCTTTATTTGGTAATACCGCTTATGGTGTAAATATACAGGCTGAACATTATGATGCTTTAAAACGTGAAGACCTGATTGATTATTTTAAAGCGGCTTATTCACCTAACAACTGCACCATTATCGTTTCCGGAAAGTTTGATGAGGCAAGTTTTAATTTGCTGAACGATGCCTTTGGTAAAGATTGGGAAAAGAGTAATGCCATAAAAAACAGTTTTGATTTCGCTGCAACTGCAAAACAGACTATTTATACCGAAAAACCAGAAGCTTTGCAGTCTGCTATCAGGATTGGTCAGTTGGCCATTAACCGTAAACATGAAGATTTCTCCGGACTTCAGATTCTAAATACCGTTTTAGGGGGCTATTTTGGTTCGCGCCTAATGAACAATATCCGTGAAGATAAAGGTTATACTTATGGTATTGGTTCAGGGGTTTCTTCGCTGCAGCAGGCAGGTTATCTTTTTATCGCTACCGAAGTAGGTGCTGATGTGTGTGCGGCTGCATTAACTGAGATTTATAAAGAAATCGAGATATTGAAAACTGAACTGGTAGGGGATGAGGAACTGGACCTGGTTCGGAACTACATGCTGGGTTCTATGTTGGGCAGTTTGGAGAATGTTTTCTCACATGCCGATAAATTCAAGAATATTTATTTCGCAGGATTGGATTACGATTACTATACCAGATATATAGAGAAAGTTAAAACCATTACTGCTGAAGAATTACTTGCGTTGGCGAATAAATACCTGATTACAGATCATTTTACTGAAGTAGTGATTGGGAAGAAATAATTGCGAATAGCATAATTAAAGAAGTCAAGTTTTTAAAACTTGACTTCTTTTTAAAACTACCTATACTGGCATAAATATGCCGTTTGTACAGTCGTTTTAACTTTAAACGATGAATTTTCATCAACTTCGAATTTACTGCCTGCTTTAATGCTCTGCCATTCAGCAGCTTCAGGGAGTAAGGCTTCTAATTCACCCTCGATAACATGCATAATTTCTTTTTGAGCAGTACCAAAGGTATATTCTCCCGGATTGATAATGCCAATGGTCGATTTTCCTTCAGCAGTTTCATAGCCTAACGATTTAACGTTGCCATCAAAATATTGGTTTTCAGTAATCATAATTTATAAGGTTTTAGCTAAAACAGCTTTTTGTTTATCGGCCTGATAGATCTTTTTATAAAAATCTACATACTCCCCATATTTTTCTGGCGGGTACTTTTTGTTGTTCATTGTTTGTGTACGGCTATAAACAATCATGTTATCCTTAACACTAAATTTCGCTGTGTAAGAGCCAAATTCAGAGTTAATAGCAATATCTTTTGGGATAAACTCTACATTGTAGCCTTTTGGAAGAATATAGTTGATTTCATCATCATCGTTATAGCTAAAAGGAACGGCAAAGTATGTTTTTCTCCCCTCTACCTTAAGCGGAACGCTTTCGCGACGGTTAATCTGGTTTACGACCAAAAATAATTTATCTCCGCCTTTAGTTAGTATCGGATTGGTTTTAAAGTTAATCTCTTCTGTAAGCACAGGTACCGTTTTATCTGCCTGCAAATACTTATAGCTGGTTAGCGCTGCAACAGGAATAGAACTCTCTTCAATAATTCTTTTCCTAAGTTCAACAGGTTCCATTAAAGTCATCGAAAAATTTTCTTCAAATTGTGCATTGCCATAGGTAGATCTGATTTCCGAATCTGCTGTACCATCTTCGGCGAGTATAATTTTGGTTTTTCTGATCTGGTAGTTTTCCTTCGCATTATAAACCGGAGTATGCACTATTTTTCCTCCGTCTTCTGTCACCATTAATACATTCCGGTCAGAATTGCTGTAACCAATAAAACCCATGGGTTTATATTGACTGGTACACTCTAAAAAAGTAGTATCCTTTTCGAGTGGTACACATAAAATCATGTGGTTGGCCTGCCCCATGCTCGAATAATTCGGATTTAAACTAGGCATATCATTTCCAATAACAATTAAATTTGAGGCAATTCCTGCTTCGTTAAGCAGGGCTTTCATGTAATTAGAAAGTGCTTTACAATCGCCGTAATTCACCTGTGCCACTTTTTCAGCCAAAATAGGCCTAAAGCCCCCTATACCTAGTTGAACACTTACATAACGGGTATTTTGTTGCAAATGGTTATACAAAATCCGAATCTTTTCTTTTGGTGTTTTGGCGTCTTTAATTAAGTTCTGCACCATTAATTTGGTTGCTTCAGGAAGCTTATTTCCGCCTTGATTTAAAGCAAAAAGCCACGAACCAAAATTTTTCCAGTTGTCGAAATTTCCTGTAGAGCCATCGTATTCGAACTGATTTGGAGCTGCCTTAACCCAGGCAGAAATGTTATCAATCCCTGTACTTAAAGGCTCTTCAGCAAAAGCACTAACATTGGCACTTTTCCATTTATACTGTATTTTTTCTCCATTAATTACCGAGTCGGTCTTTAAATTCGAACTCGTAATGTATCTCATTTTGTAGTTCTTTGCCTTTTGAATGGTGTAAGCTGATTTTTCTACAGATACACCAAAGCCTTTCAAATCATGCCACGAAGGAAAAGATAACAATCCGTTATAGTCCTGACTATAACTGTATTCTATAGTGTATGGATAAGTTACACTTACAAATTTTAAGAGCTTAAGCCTGTTGTCTTCAAAGATCGAAAAATCGGAAATCAGGCTTTGATCTTTAATGTCCGAACTTTTATAGTCTTTTATTCTTTTGCCTGCAGCATCGTAAAGTGTCGCTTTGATGTTATATATGCTGCTGAATTTATCATAAAACTCTGTCATTTCTCCATATTGATCGCCTGCTTTGTTCAAAATGGTAATTGCAATTTTATAATCCATTTTTGCAGCCCCAAGCCCTTTAACATCAAAAAAAGATTCTTCATTCCTGATTACTACAATTGCATCTTTTTTCAGGTTTTCGGGAATTTTTGCTACATCATAATCTGTCTGTGCAAATACAGTATTAATACCCAAAAGCGCAAGCGCGAAACTTAAATAATATTTCATTATCCTTTCTTTTTAAATACAATCTGTTCGGCCTGTTTTTCTACCACGGTTTTGAATAATTCTTTTAGATCGAAATATTCTTCTGGCGTATAAAATGATTTATTTACGTTGATGCTGCTTTTTACCATCAAGGTTTTGCCTTCTGCTATATAATTAATGGTAAAGGTTCCGTTCTCTTCCGGAAGTTTGTAAATACCTCCTTTAGGAAGTTTATCTATTTCATAATCATCAGGGAAGTTTACCGTAATGCGGTAGCTTTCTTTAAATGGATAGGCAAAATCAACCGGAAATTTACGCTGCTCCAGTTTAAATAAATTTTCTTTTGTTCTTTCAAAAAGGAGTGGGGTGAAGTACACCAGGTTGCCGGCTTCCTCCACATTATCTTCAATTACTGCGTCCATACTTTCGCTCAGTAATTCGTCGACGTTATCAAGATTGTCAATTTTATAAGCAGAAACTTCAAGACCCGTTTTATCCTTTTTGAAACCTTTTATAAACTCGGTTTCGTTATTGGTTGTCCTATATTTATTGCGCAGGTTTAATGCTGCATAACCTTTAGAATACTGGTTGATTGTTCCAGACAGTTTATGCTCTTTATCCAGCACCATATTGTATACAAAAACCTTTTCGCTAGGTATATTTGGCTCGGTAGAAAGCCATTTACCATCGTTATTTTTTAAATCCATATAAAAACCCTGGTGGCTCAGGTTTTCATAATCCAACATTCCGGCAGGTAAATCTCGATCTGTTGCATCAAGATAATAAACGGTATTGCCGATCTGAGTAACAGCAATTACATTGTTAAATGCGGAGATTAGTGGGTAACCGGGGTGCGTGCCATTTTCCCTTGTACTGATCAGCACCGGATAGGCTTCAATTTTAGCCTCTTTTAGTAAACCCAATAAAGCCAGATTGATATCGCCTGATGATCCTGTTTTCTTTTCAAAAAGATTTTTAGGATTGGTTTCGTTTGAATATTTAGAATATTGTTTGTTCCATTTTAAACTGTTTTTAACATAGTTGAAAATAAGTTTAACGGCAGCCAATGTATCTTTTTCTCCTTTCAAAATACCAGGAAGCACCGATTTTGCATAGCCGTTACGGTTAATATATCCCCCAAAGTTTTCATCCTGGGCCAGCTCGTTAATGATTTTAGGCCAGGAGCCATTATAATCATGATATACATCCCCGGGAAAACTAGTTGCCCTTAATTCAAATTCAATCTTTGGATTATAGTCATCCATGGTGGTCACATATGGCTCATCTTTTAAAGCTGGCATATTCTCCGCACAATATTTATCGTATACCGCATTTGAATTTACGCCAGTTACATAAGATGCACTTACATTTTGATGAAGCGGATGATCAACCTGATAGTAACCAGTCATATTGGTTTTATAAGTCAGGTACTCTGGTATTCTCACATTATATTCTGACCAAAGTGTAGGAACACTTGATTGAAACCGCCAGCCGCGTAACGTAAAAATAAAATCTGATTTGATCTTATATTTAAATTCAATGATCGAACCTTCTTTCACGTTAGGAAGCGCAAACTTTTTGATCACATAGTTTTTGTTAAACTCTTCGGTAAACTTGGCATCTTTGTTAAGTTTGCTGGTTACCATTTTACCATCAACCATATTATAGGTTGCAGCATCCATGTAGTTAAGATCTTCTTTTGCCGAATTGCTGTTTTTATAAAGTTCTACTTTAAAATTGGCAAGATCATAACCGTTTTTGTTTAAAATCTTGTAACGGATGTGTCTTTCAAAAACATAAACAAAGCCTCCTGAAGACGGGCCTATTTCAAAATAGCAGTTGCCAACATCAAACAGTTTAATCGCCGAAGCCGAAGAGTCTTGTCCCGAGGCTTTTACTTCGAATTCTGTTGGTGCAATTTTTCCAAACTTAAATTCTCTTTTTACAGGTTGAATAGTTTGGGCATAGGCGGTGCTAACTCCAATGCAAAGCATTAAAGTCAGAAATCTGAGAGCATTTTTCTGCATTATAAATTAGTTCTTTGGCTTCTGCAAGTATAAAAACATTCTCCGAATTATTTTGAAATAATTTTCGTCTAGCAGGTTTGATTTTTATAGGTATAGGCAAGAGCAACAAAGAAAATAATGCTCAATTAAATGCAGGACAAGAATTGTCAGGCAAGCTCAATATTTGAGTAATTTTAACTCGACGCTTTTGTTTTCGCATTATTTTCGTATCTTTGCCTGGCAAATAATAAATCCTAATTTATTTGCTATGCAACTCGATTCCACTAAATTTATTGCCACAAGTTTAACGTACGACGACGTACTATTAGTACCCGCATATTCCGAAATTCTGCCCCGTGAAGTAAATACATCCACTTTTTTAACAAAAAAAATCAAACTTAATGTTCCATTGATTTCTGCCGCAATGGATACCGTAACAGAGGCTGAGCTTGCCATTGCAATAGCACAAAATGGTGGTATCGGGATGTTACATAAAAACATGACCATAGAAAGACAAGCTGCAGAAGTACGTAAAGTTAAGCGTTCAGAAAGTGGTATGATCCAGGATCCCGTTACCTTATTGGAAACAGCTGTTGTAGCCGATGCTTTCAAGATCATGAAAGAGCATAAAATTGGTGGCATTCCGGTTGTAAGCAGCGATAATAAACTTGTTGGAATTATTACAAACAGAGATTTACGTTTCCAAAAAGATATGAAGCGGCCGATTTCTGAGGTAATGACAAAAGATAATCTAATCATTGCACCAGAAGGTACTACTTTAGTACAGGCAGAAGAAATTCTTCAGAACCACAAAATCGAGAAACTTCCCGTAGTAAGCAAAGATGGTTACCTAAGTGGTTTAATCACCTTTAAAGATATTTCGAAAGTAAAAAATTATCCTGTTGCCTGTAAAGATGAACGTGGCCGTTTACGTGTAGGTGCTGCCGTTGGCGTAACTGCCGATACCATCGAAAGGGTTGATGCTTTAGTTGCGGCCGGAGTTGATGTAATTACTATCGATACTGCTCACGGTCACTCTAAAGGAGTAGTTGATAAATTAAAAGAAGTAAAAACTAAATACCCTGAATTACAGGTGATTGTTGGTAATATTGCTACTGGTGCTGCTGCAAAATTCCTGGCCGATGCTGGTGCTGATGCTGTTAAAGTAGGTATAGGTCCGGGATCTATTTGTACCACCAGAATTATTGCCGGAGTTGGTGTTCCTCAGTTATATGCCGTTTACGAATGTGCTAAAGCATTAAAAGGTACAGGTGTACCAGTAATTGCTGATGGTGGTATTAAACATACTGGTGATATTGCTAAGGCAATTGCATCTGGAGCAAGTACCGTAATGGCGGGTTCGTTATTTGCAGGAGTAGAAGAATCGCCGGGTGAAACCATTATTTACGAAGGACGTAAATTTAAATCATACCGTGGAATGGGTTCAATTGAAGCAATGGAACAAGGTTCTAAAGACCGTTATTTCCAGGATGTTGAAGACGATATTAAAAAGTTAGTTCCTGAAGGTATCGTTGGTCGCGTGCCTTTTAAAGGTACTTTGGCTGAAGTAATGTACCAATACATTGGTGGTTTACGTGCAAGTATGGGTTACTGTGGAGCCGCAAATATTGAAGCTTTACAAGAAGCGCAGTTTGTACAGATTACTGCTGCAGGTATGCGCGAAAGTCATCCACACGATATTACCATTACCAAAGAAGCACCTAATTATACCAGATAGGGTTAAGGCAGAAGGTAAGAGGGGAGAAGGTTGAAGGTAATATTTACTCAATCTTTCCTAATAAATAGAAAAACGGGTCATCGGTTTACGATAGACCCGTTTTTTTATTTAAACCTCGCAGGTTTTTAAAACCTACGAGGTTTGCGGCTATTTATAAAAAACACAAAATAAAATTTGGAAAATAATATTTTTTAATATATTTGACTACTAAATCTATAGGATTTATATGGTAATTATGAAAACAATTCAAAAAACGCACTCTTATTGTTGTTGTAGCCATTCTAAAACAGTAATCGCATAATTCCAACGGGTCATTAATCAACAGCATTTAAACAAACTATCAACATAATCATGAACAAAAGTTTACTTTTCCTCTTTTCATTTTTACTTTCGGCAGGTTTCGCTTTTGCCCAAAGTGCAGTAACCGGTGTAATTAAAACAAGCAATGGCACTACCATCCCTAATGCAACCATAAAGGTGAGGGGAACAAACCAGGCTGTAGTGGCCGATGAAAATGGCGCTTTCAGCATTAATGTAAAACAAGAAACACCATTTTACCTTCAGGTAAGTTCAGTAGGCTATAAACCACAGGATTTTCAGATATTAAAACTTCAGGAGACTCCAATAGAACTGGTTTTGGTAGAGAATGCGCTATTAGATGAAATCGTGGTAACATCCAGAAGACGCTCGGAGGTTTTACAGGATGTACCGATTCCAATTACTGTTATTGGTGGCCGTGCTGCAGAAAATGCTGGTGCTTTTAATGTTAACCGTTTGAAAGAATTAGTGCCTTCTGTACAGTTATATGCTTCTAATGCCAGAAATACCACTTTAAATATCAGGGGTTTAGGGTCTACCTTTGGTTTAACCAATGATGGTATCGATCCTGGAGTAGGGTTTTATGTAGATGGTGTTTACCATGCACGTCCGGCTGCTACCTCTACTGATTTTCTTGATATTGAGCAGATCGAAATTTTACGTGGCCCACAAGGTACCTTATTTGGTAAAAATACAACAGCAGGTGCGTTTAACATCACTACAAGTAAACCAACTTTAACACCAAGTGCAAAAATAGAATTGAGCGCAGGGAATTATAATTTTATTCAGGCTAAAACATCAGTTTCCGGCGCACTTGCAAAAGATCTTGCTGCAAAAATTTCAATTTCCGGAACACAGCGCGATGGTACCATCTGGAACACCAGAGAAGAACGAAGATACAGCGGACAGAATAATCTGGGCTTTAAAGGGCAGCTATATTATACTCCTTCGGAGAAATTACAGGTATTACTAAGTGGAGATGTAAGCATTCAGCATCCGGCAGGTTATCCTTTGGTAATTGCAGGTGTAACTACAACTGAAAGAAGTGCTTACCGCCAGTATGCCAGAATTGTATCTGATTTAGGCTATCAACAACCTAAAATCGATCCTTTTGCCAGAGAGATCAATACCAATACGCCTTGGAGACATAACCAGTCGATAGGTGGTATCTCTTTAAACGTAGATTATAAAATCGGCAATGGAACGCTTACTTCAACCACTGCCTGGCGATTCTGGAACTGGGATCCTACAAATGATAGGGATTTCTCAGAATTAGCAGCGCTAACCAAATCGCAAGGTACCTCACGTCACGATCAATACTCACAGGAAATAAGATATGCCGGTAATATTACCGAAAAATTAAGTGGGGTAGTCGGTGTTTATTTCCTGGGTCAGAACTTAAAAGGTTTGGCACAAACAGAAGAAGTAGGTAAAGATCAGTGGAGATTTGTACAGACGAGTAATACCGGCAGTCAGGCTTTATATTCAACCCCTAGTTTGTTAGATGGCTTTGGAATTAAAACCAATTCAACCATTAAATCGTTAAGTGCGGCTGTTTTTGCACAGGTTGATTGGGAAGTTTTCAAAAAACTGCACGTATTGCCAGGTTTAAGGTATACGTATGATAAAAAAGATGTTGATTACGATAGGGTTACCTATGGTGGTTTGCAGACTACTGATGCAGCATTATTGGCGCTTAAAGCAGCGGTATATGCCAATCAGCAGTTTAAAACCAAGGTAGACAACAACAATTTATCAGGTAACTTTACCGTATCGTATCGTCCAACGCATAACTTAAATGTTTATGGAACTTTCTCTACTGCCTATAAACCCGTGGGTGTTAACGTAGGTGGTTTGCCAACTACTTCAACCGGTGCAGCCGATTTATCTGTAGCTGTTGTTAAACCGGAGTATGTTCAACATTATGAGTTAGGTGCTAAAACAAAGCCGTTTAAAGGTGCTATCGTGAATCTTAGTTTATTTAATACTGACATTAAAGATTACCAGACCAATGTTCAATCTCCACAACTGGGTGTAAATAGAGGCTATCTGGCAAATGCTGAAAAAGTAAGGGTAAAAGGATTGGAAATAGACGGAACTTACCAGTTGGAAAGGTTTTTAACCTTAAATGCTGCCTTGGCCTATCTGGATGGCAAATATGTAAAATTTACAAATGCACCTCTTCCTTTAGAAGAAACCGGGCATACCGAATTGGTAAATGGTGTTGCTACACAAGTGGCATTTAAAGATGCTTCCGGAGGAAGATTACCAGGTGTATCAAAATGGAATATTTCTGGCGGTACAGAATTAAGTACTGCAGGTAAGCTAGCTACCAGAGAAGGTAGGTATTTTATTGCTGGTGATGCCAGTTACCGTTCAGAATACTCTTCAAATCCTACGCCATCAAGCGTACTAAATGTTAAAGGTTATGCTTTATTTAATGCAAGGTTAGGTTTCAAATCAGATAAGTTTTCTTTATTTGTTTGGAGCAGAAATATCGCAAATAAAAACTATTACGAGCAATTACAGGCTGCTGCAGGTAACTCCGGTTTGTATGCGGGGGTACTGGGCGACCCAAGGACTTATGGCGCGACTATCCGTTACGCTTTCTAATATTTAAAATTAATCTTTTCTCTTTTATATTTGGTTAGAAGGAGTGGTGTAATGCCGCTCCTTTTTTGTGCTAAAAAATACTTATTGTTCTCAGGTGGCTTAGGTGGTCAATATTAGTTAGAAAATGAGGGGGTCGGTACTAAATCGGGAGCTGCAGTCCTGCTTTCCGTTTCAAGTCCTCGCTGCGCTGCGGGCTTTCTCTTCAATCACGTTTATTTAACAAAGTCGGTGGTTCTTGGAAAAGAATTGTACGATCAAACCTCGTAGGTTTTCAAAACCTGCGAGGTTTAATTAAAATAAGTCCTGTAACAGCTTTGTGCAGAATTAAAATTTATAGAAAGCTTATAAAATCTTAACTTCGGTAAATTTTAAAAAAATGAATAAGCTTAAATCGGTTTGTGTGTACTGTGGCTCAAACTTTAATGGAGATATACAGTTACGCAATGCGATAAAACAGTTGGCAGAAACTTTAGTAAAACAGCAGATTAAGTTGGTTTACGGTGGCGGTAGTGTTGGGGTGATGGGGGTTCTAGCCAACGATGTACTGGAGCTTGGCGGTTCGGTTACTGGTATCATCCCTCAGTTTTTAATGGATAAGGAAGTTGGACATAAGGGAATAACTGAAATGATCGTGACTGAAAATATGCACCAGAGAAAACAGAAAATGGCCGATTTAAGTGATGGATTTGTGATCTTACCCGGTGGTTTTGGTACACTTGAAGAATTTTTTGAAGTGCTTACCTGGTTGCAGTTAGGCCTGCATCACAAACCTATTGGCATTTTAAATGTAAATGGTTTTTACGATCCGCTGTTTGCCCAAATGGAAATGATGGTGCAGAGCAAATTTTTAAAACCTGCCAACCGCGACCTGGTTTTTAATGAAGCAGATCCTGAAATTTTAATCAATAAGATGGATGATTTTTCTGCCATTCCTGATGAAGTGTGGTTTAGGGAGAGGAACTTGAGTTAACTGCAGGATAGCCAGTTGCTCATGGATCATCGTTAATAGTTTAATGGTTCATGGCTGATAGTCAATAGTTTATTGTCAATAGTTAATAGGCCGGTTGTAGACTTTGAGCAATAAGACCTTGGACTATCAGCCAAAAAAGTCTATATCAAAACTTCATTTAAAACGGAACTAAAAAACAAGAATCAACTCTAAAATCAATTATCAACCCGCCAGCCGCATAACGCTCGGCGCTTAAATATAACCAAAATGCAAATCATTACCTCCCACGCAGAATTTGAACAATACCTTGGCAAGGAATTAGGCATTTCTTCATGGCATACCATTACACAAGAACAGATCAACAAATTTGCCGACGCTACATTAGACCATCAATGGATCCATGTTGATGAAGAGCGGGCACAAAATGAAGGACCGTTTAAAGCAACTATTGCACACGGTTATTTAACCTTATCTTTAATTCCTTATTTATGGAAAGAAATTGTTGATATCCAGAACCTAAAAATGGAGATCAACTATGGGATAGAAAGTTTAAGGTTCGCGCAAGCCGTAACGGTTAACAGTAAGGTTAGGTTAAAAGCTAAACTTGCTTCTATTATCAATCTGCGTGGCGTAACCAAGGTAAACATGGCCATTGAAATGGAAATTGAAGATCAGAAAAAGCCTGCCTTTAGCGGAGAGGTAGTTTTCTTGTATCATTTTGTGAATTAATGACTTACAATGTAGTGAATTGTTTATCTTTAACGTAAATAAGAAAATACATTCGCTCATGATCAAAAACCGAAACCCCTTAATTTTTATTTTATTCAGTCTGTTTATCCTGTCATGCCAAACGAGTAAAGATCAAAATTCGGCAGCCGGTTCATTTTTGCCTATGCAGATAGGCAATTTATGGTATATGAATGCTCAATCCTATACAGAAATTAAGGATACTGTTCGGATTAATAAGAAGCTTTTTTACCAATTTTATTCCCTTGTAGGTGGCGATGCTAGCAGTACGGTATATCTTCGGATCGACGAACGCAATAGATTGGTAGAAAGTTACCCCGATAACCCGACTAAAACCTATATCCGTGCTGATTTTAATGCCAAAATAGGCGATAAGTTTTTTACCACTGGCGAAAAGGATGAGAATGATAATGAAGTAACTGTAGTTCAAAAATCAGATCAGGAAATGACCTTTTCATTCGATCCTATTTACCATCCTAATTTAAAAGGGCATCCGTCTGAAGTAAAATATATTAAAGGCAAAGGTTGGGCTGAGAAATATCAAAAAATAAAGATTGACGGAGTTGTTTATCAAAATTTGCCGCAGTAATTAACCACAGAGATCACTGAGTTTTTCACAGAGAAACACCGAGGGCATAATAATTTTCTTGTCTTCTGTGATTTTTATTTACATTCTCTATTATGAAGACTTTGAACCCTTTGCGGTTAAAAATGCCATGAATGCCCGGAAGGCACGAAGATTTTTCACATAATCCAGACCCCATGTCCTCTGTGCATTTTACTTGTGATCTCTGTGGTTAAAAACACTTAGGGCTCTTTGTGGCTATCCTTTGCGTACTTTGCGGTAAAAAAAGCCAGGGACGCACGAAAAACACGGAAATTTTTCATCTAATCTCAACGCTGTGTCCTCTGTGTCTTTTCTCTGTGAACTTTGTGGTATAAAAAAAATGCGCTATTTGCGGCTATCCTTTGCATACTTTGCGATTAAGCAACTCTTGGTATTAAAAACTTAATGCACTTTGCAGTTAAACCTTCCCTTAGACCAGAAACCGATTTGGTCAATATTGTTTTTCTAAAATTAAATTTAAATTGCCTCCATGAATATCGAATTCAATAAAAACGAGGATGTAAATAAACAGTTGGTTTACGAACTGAAAACCAGACTCAAAAAAATATACCTGGGAGGTGGCGAAAAGAATGCTGCAAAACAAAAAGAAAAAGGTAAGCTGCTGGCCCGTGAACGGATTGCTTATTTAATTGATAAAGATTCTGACTTTTTAGAAGTCGGAGCCTTTACCGCTGATGGCATGTATGCCGAGCAGGGTGGATGTCCATCTGCAGGAGTAGTATGTGGTATAGGTTATGTAAGTGGCAGGCAATGTATGATTGTTGCCAATGATGCCACGGTAAAAGCTGGGGCCTGGTTCCCGATGACTGCGAAAAAGAACCTCCGCGCGCAGGAAATTGCCATGGAAAATCGTTTACCAGTAATTTACCTGGTTGATAGTGCAGGGGTATATCTGCCCATGCAAGATGAAATTTTTCCCGATAAAGAACACTTTGGACGGATGTTTCGTAATAATGCTTTGATGTCTTCAGAAGGGATTGTGCAGATTTCTGCCATTATGGGGGCTTGTGTTGCTGGAGGGGCCTACTTGCCAATTATGAGCGATGAAGCAATGATTGTGGATAAAACCGGATCTGTATTTTTAGCCGGTTCTTACCTGGTAAAATCGGCCATCGGCGAAGAAGTGGATAACGAAACTTTAGGTGGTGCCACCACACATTGCGAAATCTCCGGTGTTACCGATTATAAACATCCTAACGATCAGGCCTGCTTGGATAGCATTAGAAACATCATGAGCATGTTGGGCGCACCTCAGCATGCAGGTTTCGATCGTATCAAGCCTGCAAAACCCAAAGAGAAAGAAGAAGAACTGTATGGTATCCTTCCTGAAAACCGGGATAAACCTTACGAAATAATGGATATCATTAACCGTTTGGTTGATGGATCCGAATTTGAAGAATATAAAAAAGGCTATGGACAAAGTATTGTTTGTGGTTTAGGCCGTATTGATGGATGGGCAGTGGGGATCGTAGCCAATCAGCGTAAAGTAGTGAAGTCGAAAAAGGGTGAAATGCAATTTGGCGGCGTAATTTATTCTGACAGTGCCGATAAAGCTACCCGCTTTATTATGAATTGTAACCAGAAGAAAATTCCATTGGTTTTTTTACAGGATGTGACCGGTTTTATGGTAGGCAGCCGATCAGAGCATGGTGGCATTATTAAAGACGGTGCTAAAATGGTTAATGCGGTTGCCAATTCTGTGGTGCCAAAATTCACAATCGTACTGGGCAATTCTTATGGTGCCGGTAATTATGCAATGTGCGGTAAAGCTTACGATCCACGTTTGATTTATGCCTGGCCAACAGCAAAAATTGCCGTAATGGGTGGCTCACAGGCGGCAAAAACATTGTTGCAGATTCAACAAGCCTCTTTGAAAGCAAAAGGGGAGGTAATTACACCAGAGAAAGAAGCCGAATTGTTAAAAGAAATTACCGATAAATACGACAGCCAAACCACTCCTTATTATGCGGCATCACGGCTTTGGGTTGATGGAATAATCGATCCTTTAGAAACCAGGAAGGTAATTTCGATGGGGATAGAGGCAGCTAACCAATCTCCGATTACGAAGAAGTTTAATGTAGGAGTAATACAAACTTAGGTTCATAAGTGCTGTCAGGTGTTACCATTTGACAGATTTATTAATGGGTGTCAGGTAGAAATATCTGACACACGAAGATTTTTTTACCACCTAAGCCACCTGAATACACCTAAGCTTAACGCCGTGTGTCGAACGCTATCAGCTTCGCGCTTTTCGCCATGCGCCCCACCCTCAACTGTTAATAAGTAAACTATGTTGACAAAGCGCATTTGCTAACAATTATTTAAAGCATTAAATTTGCGCTACGATTAATGAATTTCAAACACACTATATAATGTCACAAGAAAACGAGCACGTTCAGTGTTTAATTATAGGTTCGGGTCCTGCAGGTTATACTGCTGCAATTTATGCTGCCAGAGCTGATTTAAAGCCAATAATGTATACCGGAATGCAAGCTGGCGGACAGCTTACGCAAACTACTGATGTAGAAAATTTTCCAGGCTACCCGCAAGGAATTATGGGGCCAGAAATGATGGAAGATTTCCGCAAGCAGGCAGAGCGTTTTGGCACCGATATCCGTTTCGGTTATGTAAGTTCGGTAGATTTCTCTTCAACACCACATAAAGTAGTGGTTGACGAAATTAAAACCATAACAGCTGATACAGTAATTATTGCTACCGGGGCTACTGCTAAATGGTTAGGTTTGCCAAGTGAGCAACAATACAATGGTTTTGGTGTTTCGGCCTGTGCAGTATGCGATGGTTTCTTTTTTAAAGGTCAGGATGTTGCCATTGTAGGTGCCGGAGATACGGCAGCTGAAGAAGCAACTTATTTAGCAAAACTTTGTAAAACTGTGCATTTACTGGTGCGTAGGGATGAATTCAGAGCTTCTAAAGCGATGGTTAGCCGCGTATTGGCAACACCAAATATTGTGGTTCATTACAATACTGAAACGCAAGAGATTCTGGGTAACGGCAAAAATGTAACTGCAGTTAAAGTTTTAAATAACAAAACAGATGTCGAATCTGATATCGCCGTAGAAGGTTTCTTCGTGGCTATTGGTCATAAACCGAACACCGATATTTTTAAAGGCCAGTTAGATATGGATGAAACCGGTTATTTAACTACTAAACCAGGTTCTACTTTAACCAACATAGAAGGCGTGTTTGCCTGTGGAGATGTGCAGGATATGTACTACCGTCAGGCCGTAACAGCTGCAGGTTCTGGTTGTATGGCTGCGCTTGATGCCGAGAGGTACCTGGCCGCTAAAGAACATCCAGTAGAAGCTTAAGAATAATTTTATTATTTAGAAAAAGAGAAATCAGTAATGGTTTCTCTTTTTTATATTGAGTAGCCCTCTCAATCACGCCGATCTATTAAAGCAAATCTTATTTTATAAAATCTCTATTTTTTGGAAAGCAATTGCAGTAGTTCTTTTTATTGTTAGTCCTGCTTTACATTTCAAGTCCGCACTCGTACCTCGCTTGCGTGCTTTTCATTGCAATCAGGTTTAAATACGCAGTTTCTGCTACTATTAGGGGTCTAATGGTATAGTGTTCATGTTTTTCTGCACACTTCAACCCCAAATAGTTTACCGGTCTGGCCACCTAAACCCGATCGAAGCGGGATGCCAATTTCCTTCAAATTGGCAGAAGCGGGAGCGGGGCTGTTCTAACCTAAGCGCTTCTGCGCCTGATTTCCAAAAAGTAATCATCCTTTCGACTAAAACGTAGTGAAATGGAGAAATCTGCTGTAGAAGCTATGAAATGTAGATTTCTCGACTGCGTTACACTCCGCTCGAGATGACGATCTCTTAATCTTAAGATTTATCTGCATTATGCGGTGCAGTCAAACGTTTGATTTCTATTGTAACAAGAATGTGGGATTTGTAATATCTCCATAATCTCTATCTTGGGTCAAATATTAGTTTAAGTTATAAAACCTACACAAAAAATGAACAAAGCATTATCGATTTTTATTGGAGTATTAATCAGTACGGGTGCATTTGCGCAAGGTGATCCTAATATGGGTATCATCCCTGCACCGGTGGCCATTACCAGGGCCAACGGAAACTTCGTATTAGATAAAACCACAGTTTTAGTCAATCAAAGCATCGACGGCGCAAAGATGGCTGATTTATTAAATGCTTTTATCGTTACCAAGGCAGGTTTTGCCTTAAGGGAAACTAAAATTCCTCAACCTAACCAAAAGGCTGTCATTTTAACATCTGTTGGAGCAGATCAATTACCTGCTGAAGGTTATACCATTAAAGTTACACCGAAACAAATTGTTTTAACAGGAAAAGGTGCAGGTCTGTTTTATGCCGTACAATCGGCTATGCAAATGATACCAGATAAAGTTGCTGATAAAATTACCATCCCCGCCGTTAATATTAACGATTACCCACGTTTTGCCTACCGTGGAACGATGTTGGATGTAAGCCGTCATTTCTTCCCGATTTCTTTTATCAAAAAGTACATCGATCAATTGGCTTACTATAAAATCAATACTTTCCACTGGCATTTAACTGATGATCAGGGCTGGAGACTGGAAATAAAAAAATACCCTAAACTTACCGAGATCGGTTCTTCCCGTAACGGTACTATAATAGGTAATTACCCGGGTAATGGCAATTACCTAACACCTGTTAAAGGTTATTATACCCAGGAAGAAGCTAAAGAAATTGTAAGATATGCTGCAGAGAAATACATTACGGTAATTCCGGAAATTGAATTGCCAGGTCATGCTTCTGCTGCAATTGCTGCTTATCCTGAATTAAGCTGTTTTCCTGACCGGGATACTTTTATCAGCGATAAAACACCGTGGGCCGGCAGCAGAAAAGGAAAGCAGGTACAGCAAACCTGGGGTGTTTTTGATGACATTTTTGTACCCTCGGAAAACACTTTTACTTTCCTGAACAATATTCTGGATGAGGTAATTGCCATTTTCCCTTCTAAATATATCCATATCGGAGGTGATGAAGCACCTAAAACCTATTGGAAAGAATCGCCGTTTTGCCAGGCTTTAATGAAAGAAAAAGGTTTGAAAGATGAGCATGAATTACAAAGCTATTTTATCCAGACGATAGAAAAACATGTAAACGGAAAAGGACGCTCGATTATTGGTTGGGATGAGATTTTAGAAGGTGGTTTGGCGCCAAATGCAACAGTAATGAGCTGGAGGGGAGAAGACGGCGGAATTGCAGCTGCACAGCAAAAACACGATGTAATTATGACCCCAGGATCGATGGGATTATATATTGATCATAAACAATCTAATTCTCCTGATGAGCCGGTTACCATCGGTGGCTTTGCACCTTATCAAAAAATATATGCTTACGATCCGATTCCGAAAGTTTTAACTGCTGATGAGCGAAAGTATATCAAAGGTGTACAGGCCAATATGTGGACAGAGTATATTAAAACCCCTGAGAAAGCAGAAAATCATGCTTTCCCCAGGATATTAGCTTTATCGGAGATTGCCTGGTCGCCGGTTGAACGTAAAGATTTAAAGAACTTCTCTGAGCAGCGTTTACCGGTACATTTGGCGCGTTTAGATAAAATGGGGATTAATTTTTGGGTACCTACGCCAATCGGACAAAGTGATAAAACTTTAACAGGTGGCGATTTTACCATCGATTTAAAAGCACCTGTTGCAGGAGCTAAAATTTATTATTCGATTGATTTATCCCGCCCATCCGAAAATGCATTTTTGTATACATCACCAATTAAAATTACCGTTCCGCAAGGTGAGAAAAGGGTATTAAAAACCATCGTAATTGCCCCAAGTGGTAGAAGAAGTGTAGTTACCGAAACGGTTTTAAATAACGGAGCACCAGAAGCTAAAACCGAAGCAAAGAAATAAAAAGGTATTGCTTTGATAGGCTAAAATACTTAATTTGGGGCAACCAAAATGAACCCGAATAGAATGAAACTACAGAAATTTACATGGCAGCATCTCTTATTTATAACAGGGATGCTGTTTTGTTTTGCATGTACAGAAGAAAAACCAAAAGAAATTAAAACTGAAACTGTAAAAGTGCAGAAAAATCCTTTCCGTTTTTATAAAGATATAGAAGTGAAACCCGGATTAAATTTCGAAATTGTAAGTTGGGGAAAAGGGGTGGATTCGATAGGTGGATACCAGATTTTAATGTCCGATTCAATCCGCAATAATTACAGATCTGCTGCGGTAGAACGCAAGGGAATCATCACAGATGCCTGGAATATGGACTTGGATAATGATGGAAACCCTGAATTATACATTCAGTTGCTGAGCAAAAAAAATGTTTCTGATCTCAATGTTTTTGAATACGCAGGTGGCGATTTTAAGAAAATTGGTTTCCCTTCTTTAAGTAATAATCAAAAGAAAGGTTATACTGGCAACGATAATTTTTTTATTAAAAACGGAGACCTGTTTCGATCTTTCCCGGTAAAGGATAGTACAGATAGCACAAAAACGGTTACCAAAACCTATCAGTATAAATTAAGCGGAAATAGTTTTTCTACCAGTGAGGTGAAGTAGGGTAGAAGGCGGAAGGCGCTTGGCGTGATGCGTATGGCGGTGGCAAATTCTAACCTGTTAATCGTCCTTTAGATCCGATAGCTATCGGATGAAGCTCACAGATTTTTCATCGGTAGCGTAATGGAGAAATCTTTTAAATTTGATTTCATTAACTTGTTACAAAGATCTCTCCACTTCGCTTTGCTGCGGTCGAGATGACGACTATTCTATTGGAGTCTGTCAATTGTAGTGTAGTCGAAGGATCTTTCATGCTATTAACCATATATTAAAAATGAACAACCCAAAATTTTCAATTATAGATCGTATTAAGAGCTTTAAATATGCCTTTAATGGCTTGAAGCTTTTTTTTGTTAATGATTATAATGGCAGGGTTCATCTGTTTGCAGCAATAATTGCCATTGGTTTATCTTTCTACTTAAAAATCTCCATCCTGGAGTGGATTGCCATTCTATCCGTTATTTCAGCAGTTTTTGTAGCCGAAATTTTAAACTCTGCTATCGAAAAACTGGCAGATGTGGTTTCTCCAGATTACCATCCAAAAATTAAAGTGGTAAAAGATTTGGCTGCTGCAGCGGTTTTGGTGGCTGCGTTTCTTGCGGTAGCTATAGGCCTTCTTGTCTTTATTCCGAAACTATTTTTGTAGCTCAGCCATAGCAGTCCTTGATTCTTCAATCTTCTCCTGGATAATGTCATCCCATCGGGCCTGCATTTTATGGTTGCTACCATGCTCGGTTTCTTCATCATAGTTGCGTTGCATGGTATCAAAATAATTGCTGATCTGATTGGCGAGTTCAGATATTTGAGCCTTATAGTTGTTTACAGAATAGTTTCTGTTTTTCAATACCCTTTCGGCTTCTAAAAGTAAAACATATTGAATATTAGCGTGCCCTTGTTCGTGGTGTAAAAGACTGGCCCTGATTTCGGGATCTTTAATCTTATCCCATTTTACCCACGATCTGTTTTTATCTATACTTACATCATTTTGAAGTTTAATGGCAACACGGTTACGGTAAACAGTGCTCTCATAACTGTATTTCCATGTCATGGCTGTTAAAGCGAAAAACGGTGAACGCATATCAGCTTTGCCTTTAAAGTGAGTTTCCCAATCCAGTTGTACCGGTTGAGAAAAATCCTGCTTAAAAGCAAAGGTGCAGGGTAATGCCAGCAAAAATAAAAATGCAATCAATATTTTTTTCACTTGTATAATTTTAGTTCCAACGGTGTTGAACCAATCATGATTTACCGCATTCTATTGCCAAAAGGGGGGTAAATCATAATGTTTTCATGTGTTGTTTTTTACAATGAAAAAACCGTGCCTAAAATTATTCGGGGGTAGAAATCTGTCCGCTAATGCGCTCAAATTTCTCGATCAATAAAGCTATTCGTTCTTTTTCCCTGTTGATTACCGCTTTCCTTAAAATAGTTGAGCAAAATAATATCCATAGTGCAGTTAAGCCAACAGCTAAAACTTTTTGAACGACTGTAAAGTGCGCAAGAATTTCTACAAAGTAAAATATGAGACCCAATGAAAGTGCAATCATATAAAACCAATATAAAGTGTTATAAAGTTTATAACGGTTTAACTGATAGGTTTTTAAGTTGTTTAAGTATTCGTTGGGGTGAGCTGTGAAGTCTGTTTTTGAAATTAACCTGTAATCGCGGTACAAAATTAAGGTATAAACACCAATAGCAATAATGGTAATGCTGATTCCTACGTGTGTAGTCCACGATTCGAAGTGAAAAAATACCCATAATGCGGCAATGGCAATAAAGGATGCCAGCATTCCAAAAATATTTAAAGCAGATTTCAGCTTTAATCCATTTACTTCTTTCTTCGCTTGTTGCAGCATCTCATCAGCAGAAACTTTAACTTCTACCTCGTGCTTTTGCCACAACTCCTGTATTTGATCAAACGCTTGCATACTGGTTATATAGTTCTGTTAATTTTTGTTTAATTCGGTGAATTTTTACCCTTAAATTGCCTTCGCTTATCCCTGATATATCTGCAATTTCGTGGTATGGCAACTCATCGAGTACCATCGTAATAATCAAACGGTCATTCTCTTCAAGCTTCGATATACACTTGTAAAGCAGGGCAACCTGTTCATTTTTCTCTGAAAATTCTTCTATCTTATTTTCAATGATATTATCTGTTAATTCATCTTTTGCCTGTCTTTTTTCAGATCTCAAATAGGTTAGACAGGTATTTACGGCAATTCTGTAAATCCATGTAGATATTAAAGATTTATTCCTGAATTTATCCAGGTTTTGCCAGACCTTTAAAAAAGTCTCTTGTAAAAGATCGTTTGCGGCGTCAGTGTCACCACTATAACCATAACATAAATGGAATATTTTTTTGGAATTCGAATCAAAGATCTCTTTAAATAACTTGTCTTTTTGTTCCATTTAGGGGTTTATAGTTGCGTTTTAGATGTTGATGTGCGTTTTTTGTTACAGCAGAAATCAAAAATAGCATATTTTTAATGTCATTGAGTTAAAAGTTTTAACAATAGATGTGTACAGCTAAACACAGATTTTCATATCTGTCTGCATCCTTTCTATCCATAGTTAAATTTTTTCCGCTTTGTCGGGTGGCTTAACTCAACAACATTAATATGTTTTTTAATGTCACCCATTATCAAAATTTGTTACACGCCGTAAATATCGTAGTTTTACCAAATTAAGTTGGCACAAACTTTTTATATTCATGAAGAAAAACAAACTCACGCTTTTCATTTTCTTAGCACTGATAGCTGGAATTATACTCGGCTATATCCTAAACGTCAATTCAATTGATGTTTACAACCAGAAGATCCTTAATGCCGATGCGAAAGTTAAAAGTATAGAGGTTAGTATTGCTAAAACTACTGATACAACCAGCCTAGGTTATACACAGCTTAAGGCTGAGCGAAAAGCAAATGCCAAAATCAAAAAAGAGAACGAAGACATCAGGGAGAAAAAACTAGAATATTTTACCCTGCTGAGCGATATTTTTCTTCGGCTGATTAAGATGATTGTTGCGCCATTGGTGTTTACAACCTTAGTGGTCGGCGTAGCCAAAGTAGGTGATATTAAAGCTGTAGGCAGAATTGGAGGCAAAACATTAGGCTGGTTCCTGGCCATGTCGCTGATGTCGCTGATATTGGGTATGATTCTGGTAAATTTATTTGAGCCGGGAAGACATATGAAATTATCATTGCCAGATCAATTGGTGAATACGGGTATCCAGAAAGCAGCAATGAGCGTGAAAGATTTCATTGCACACGTTTTTCCAAAAAGTATTGCCGAATCAATGGCGACCAACGAAATTTTGCAGATTGTTGTATTTTCACTATTCTTTGGTGTAGCCACAGCTGCCATTGGCGATTTAGGACAGGTTGTGATTAAAGCATTCGATGCTATTGCCCATGTAATCTTAAAAATGACCGGTTATGTAATGAACTTTGCTCCATTGGCTGTTTTCGGAGCTATGACTGCTATAGTGGCTAAACAAGGCTTAAATGTATTGAATACCTATGCCATATTTATAGGCGAATTCTATCTGGGTTTAGGCATACTTTGGGCAGTTTTAATTTTCTTAGGATTTTTAGTACTGAAGAAACGTATTTTCCGTTTGGTAAACGATATGAAAGAGCCTGCACTCCTGGCCTTCAGTACAGCAAGCAGTGAAGCAGCTTATCCTAAAACCATGATGCTTTTAGAGCGTTTTGGCTGTAAAGATAAAATTGTAAGTTTCGTTCTTCCATTGGGTTATTCGTTCAATTTAGATGGATCGATGATGTACATGACCTTTGCTTCGCTGTTTATTGCGCAGGCTTATGGTATTCATTTAGGTTTTGAGCAGCAAATTTCGATGTTGTTAATCCTGATGTTAACCAGTAAAGGTATTGCTGGTGTGCCAAGAGCATCGTTGGTGGTTATTGCCGGTACTATTGCCAGTTTCAATATTCCCGAGGCAGGTTTAGCCTTATTAATCGGTATCGATCCTTTGCTGGATATGGGCCGTTCGGCAACCAATGTGGTGGGTAATAGTATTGCAACCGCTGTGGTAAGTAAGTGGGAAGGGGAGCTTAAGGAGTCCGAAGTATAAAGTCTTCAGTCCTGAGTCTTATTAACGCTCTTTAATTCAATCATTCAAAATTCATTCATTCAATAAATAATACAAAAAGTGTCAAGCAGAGGAAAAAAAATATTTTTAGCCATTACCATCATCGTGCCGATGATCATTTATTGTTACATCTATTACAAACCAATCATTCAGAATGCCCCCTTTAGAAAAAATGATTTTGTATCAATGGAATACAAATGGGGTGTAAAAGATAGCTTAGAAAATAGTTACAATTCTGCAACTGGCGAGTACCAGTATGTTACCAGTGCAGATTCTATCGTTCGCAAGAAAGTTTTTTTAAAAAGCGATGATATCCTATATATGCATGGTAAAGCCAACGAAATCGGACTTTGGAATTTTCCGGATACCATTGGAAAAAAAAGTGCAAAATCAATGGCCGTACCACGCTACGACCTGCTTTTCAAATACAAAGAAAAATCTAAACATGTTGTAATCTACGGTGATTTCGACGGTAATCCTAAATTACTGGATGCCGCGGTAGAAATGAGAAAAGTGATCATTGAAACCTTAAATCAGGCAGAGAGAAGAAGCGGAAAATAAGTG
The DNA here is from genome assembly GCF_019317285.1 of Pedobacter sp. D749. Classification (NCBI taxonomy): domain Bacteria; kingdom Pseudomonadati; phylum Bacteroidota; class Sphingobacteriia; order Sphingobacteriales; family Sphingobacteriaceae; genus Pedobacter; species Pedobacter sp. D749. The sequence goes on along the minus strand of NZ_CP079218.1, from coordinate 2,599,379 downwards.
AGTTTGGAGTGAAGAGTTTCGCGTTTGGAGTCAATCAATCGGTTCCCCTCGATTTGTCACCCTGAGCGGAGTCGAAGGGTGTTGTAGTTTGGAACGGAGTCGGAAGTCGAGGAAGGAAATTACAATACATAAGGTCGTCATTTCGAGCGGAGCGCAGCGCAGTCGAGAACCACAGAGTGCTCAGCGAAGCTAAATCTATCCAGATAAATCTCTCTATTTCACTACGTTCCATTCGATAGCTATCGGATCGAGAGGACGACCTTTCTATTGACTGGCAATGTTAATGGTGTTGAAAGTTACTTAGGTGGAGTTTGGAGCCGGGCATTTAGAGTCGATTAACCGATTTGAACAATTACCAGTTAATTATTGACTAATGATCTAATAGCCAATAAACTAGTAAACAATAAAAGACTTTAATAAAGTGCTAAATGTTAGCCTTTTATTAAAGTTTTTTTCTTTTGGGATGTTTTCGTATATTTACGATATATTCGTAATAATGGAAAAGTTAACATTACAGGAAGAAGAAGCGATGCTGGCTGTTTGGCAGATTGGAAAAGGTTTTATCAAAGATTTTATGGATGTGCTGCCCGAGCCGAAACCACCATACACTACACTGGCCTCAACGGTTAAAAATCTGGAACGTAAAGGCTTTCTGGTAAGTGAGCGTTTTGCCAATGCCAACCGCTACAGTGCAAAGGTTAAAGAAGTAGAATACAAAAAGCGCTTTATGAGCGGTTTTGTTAATAATTACTTTCAAAGTTCCTATAAAGAATTGGTTGCCTTTTTCGCTAAGGATAAGAAGATCAGTGCCGAAGAACTTAAAGAGATTATAAATTTAATCGAGAACCCTGAAAAGTAAAAGGCCATGCCACATTTCTTTCTCATTTTATTAAAAATTAACCTGGTACTGCTCTTATTTTCGGCCAGTTACTACGTGGTATTGCGAAAGTTAACTTTCTATTCCATCAACAGGGTATTTCTGCTGTTTGGGATCATTTTTTCTTCGGCTTACCCGTTTATTAACCTCACCGAATTTTTTGCTGATCAGAAAGCTATACCTGCCTTTGTGCCTCAATTCAATCAACAAGTTAGTCAATTGGTACAACAGGATGCCGTTTCGATATTTTGGCAAGCATTAACCATATTCTTTTATGCTGGTGTTGTATTAATGGGCATGAGGTTACTGATACAGTTTGTTTCACTTTACAGGATGCATAAAAAATCTTCGCCAGATCAGTTAAACGATTATAAAGTGCGGATTTTAAATGATGAAGTAAGCCCATTTAGCTTTTGGCAGACTATCTATATCAATCCGCGTTTGCATAAAAAACAAGATTTAAGCAATATCCTCGAGCATGAACGCGTACATGTAGAAGAATGGCATACTTTAGATATTATTCTGGCTGAAATCTGCGTGGTTTTTTATTGGTTTAATCCAGGCGTTTGGTTAATGAAAAAAGCGGTAAGGGAAAATATTGAGTTTATTACGGATGCCAAGATCTTAAAAAAAGGAATCGATAAAAAAGCCTATCAATATAGTTTGTTGGATGTAGGTGCTTTACAACCATCAGTAGCTATTGTGAATAATTTTAACCTGTCTGATCTTAAGAAACGGATTAAAATGATGAATGCCAAACGTTCATCGAAAGTGAATTTAACACGGTATTTATTTGTACTGCCGGTATTGCTCTGCGTCACACTCGCTTTTACTATCGATAAAAAGGATGTAAAGAAAAGTTTAGCACCTTTAACCAACATGGTGAATGATGTTTTGCCTAAAAAGGTGACTGAGTTACAGCCAAAATCAAAAACAGTTTTAAAACCAAAAGCAAAAAAGAAAATCCTGATTAATACGCTCAAAGAACCTGCTACGGTTAATAAAATGACTTTCATTATCAAAAGCATTACCAATGGGGTAGATTCTTCGCGGAGATCGGTTGAGGATATGTTAAAGGGCTTAGGCAAGAAAGTGAAGATCATGAGCTTTAAAACGGACGGTGATTTTAAAGGCAAAACTTTTGTACAGCACTTTAGCTTTACAGATACGGTAAAATCGGATCATAAAAATATCGATGTAAAAGTTTTAACTAAAAATGGTGGAGATCTGGAAGAACTGCCTATGCCCAGGAAAAAGGGAGTTGGATTTATGTATTTCATAAAATCAACCACCACTAACTCTAATGCAAAGGATGGAAGTCAACATCAAAATGCTAATGGAATAATGGTTGCAGAAACCACCTCTTATTTCCTGAATGGAAATAAGATCACAAAAGAAGAACTTGATAAGCTGAACCTCAATAAAGTTTCTGATATGAAAATTGATAGAAATAATCAGGCTATCCAGATTACTACAAAACCCTAATTTCGCACAACTGTCGTCGAAGGTAGCGTAGAGAAATCTACTGTAGATCTCTTCGTTCCAGGAGATGATGATTAGCCGATTTGAATTTAGTAAGATCGTCATTTCGACCGCAGTGGAGAAATCTTTGGGCTTGGTTTAAAGAATCTTTAAAAGATTTCTCCATTCCACTGCGTTCCAGTCGAGATGACGACCTGTGTTCTTAAAAACTAAAAGTCGCTTTCAACATCGCCACTCTTCCCGGAATATAATAGGTTCCGGTGGTAAGAGAATTGGCTGAAAGGTAAACCGCATCAAAACTTTTGATATTCGCCAGGTTGGTGATGCCAAATTCAAAATCTGTTTTCATTTTCAGATATTTGTATTTGAGATTCATATCCGCAAAAAGATATTTTAAATTGGGTTGTGTAGATTGATGTGTAAATAAATGTTCGGCCGATAAGTTTATATATACATTTCTAAAAGTGGTAATAGCCAGGGTAGACTGCTGCCTGAGCTGCTGAAAATTCGTTTTGATGGCGTCGGCCACTTTAGCTTTATTATCGGTAACCGAAAAATTTGCCAGGTAAGACCAATTAATAAAGTTGGTGAGTTTTGCTTCTATTCCTAGTTTGTAAGAAATAGTTTGTGCATTAAATGCAAAAAGTTCGTTGTTCTGCAACTGATCATATTGGCTGTGCGAAAAACTAATACCTCCACTTACTGTGCTTTTCAGCGCAAAAAGGTATTTGCTGGCGTTTGCATTAAAAAATAGGGTACGGATATGATTGCTTAATGGCAATACCACCCTTTGCTGGATGTTATTACTTAAACTGTATGAAGAAATGGTGTTCAGTTCGGCATCATTGTAATTGGCGGTCAAATTTATAAATAACATCTGCATGGCTTTTCTGAAATTAAACCCTGCACCAACATTATGGGTTTTCGATTCCGAAATGGGGGTATTATTGGCAAAAAGAGAGCGGTAGTTTTTTAATACTGTGCCCCGGTAAACATCATCTATTCCTCCTAAATCGTTCCGGAAATTATAATTTGCTGTCACATAATTTTCAACGCTGGTTTGGTACTTTATATTCAGAGAAGGGTTTAGAAACAATTTATTCAGACTCTTGTCCAACTGATTGATGTCATCACTGTATTTAATCAGGTTATAACTTAAAGGCAAGCTCAATCCAGCCTTTAATTTATCGTTGGTAAATTCGTATGTGGCATCGGTATATATCTTGGTTTTTAGCCAATCAAGGTCATTTACGGTATTGCCAGATACAAGTTCGGTCTGCTGATTATTTTGTGTGCGGTAAAGTTCCGAATTGAGCTTTTGTTGCTGCACATTAAAACCTGCCTTATACGTTTGAACGAAATGATTGTTTACAAAAGCAAAAGAAGCATAGTTATTAGTGTACCAGGTTGGTATTTTGATATACTGGCTTAAACCAAGATAACTGTTCCCATTGTTTAAAATATCAGCATTAAGTCCGGGGTTTATGTTTAAGTTTTCAGGTTGTGTAGTACGGTTTAAATAGGAGTACAGGTTAATTACATCTTCTGACTTTAACTTTTTACGGTAATTGAACTCGTTTGAAATATCGAGTGTTTCCTGCCGCAATACCTGATTGGCCGCTACATTATTGATTACAAAAGCCGAAGATGTTTTAAAAGGCGCATAATCGAGTACAAAATTATTGTTCAGATAGTATTTTTCTGCATTTCCGTTCAGGTTAAATTGTGCCCTTAATTTTTGTGGATTAATGGCATTGTTCTGCGATTCTGAATATCGGATAGTTTGATTGGGGAGATAAGTTTCCGAAAATTTGCTGTACTCCTGATGCCGCTGATCATACAAATATGAAATATTGGCCCTTAACTGAAGATCGGGATTGAACTTGTACAGATTGTTTAAGTTAAGTAATCCTGCCTTATTAAAAAGGTACCTGCTTTGTGGCAAGGAGGGCACTCCCGCGGCTCCGGTAGAAAGCAGGCCGCCTGGTCTGTCATTATCTAGCTTTTTTAAGTAATCAGCCAGGTTGTGCGAGGTAAGGTCAATATCCGGATCGCTGCCGATGTTGTTTCCTTTGATGTTATTGATAAATTTGAGTTTTTTATTAAAAAGCATGGCCGTAAGGTTTTCATCAAAGCGTTTAGGGATGCCGGCGCCAACGGTAGCATCGCCCATTACTTTAAGCTTGGCTTCATCTTTAATCACCAGGTTTAAGGCAACATCATCGCTCATGTTATTTTTACGCATCATTTTAATGGGTTGATCGTTTTGAATCACCTGTACCTTATCAACTGCGCCATGAGGAATACTTTTGGTGCCAATATTGTATTTATCGTCTAATAAATTATCGCCATCTACATAGAGGTTCGAAATCGATTTACCGTTGTAGCTGATTTTGCCATCTTCAGCAACTTCGATTCCCGGCATTTTCTTGAGCACATCACCAATACTTCTGTCTTGTTTATCGGCAAAGTCAGATGGCCTGTAATTTAAGGTATCACCATTTGCCGTTAAGGATGGACGGTTTTTTACCGTCACGGTTTCAAGTGCTGTTTCACTGTTTTGCATAATTAGTTCGTAACTTTTGGTTACATCCGTTATAACCGTGCTCAGTTTTTTATAACCAATGCTCGAGGCTTCAATTTTGTAGCCCGTAATCTGGTCGTTTTTTAAAGGGATATTAAATTCTCCATTCCGGTTGGTTCGCGTAAAGTTTATGATATTCCCTTCAGGATCTTTTAGGCTTACATTAACCAGTTCAATCGCTTTTCCATAGCTATCCTTAACCAAACCTTTGATTGGCTTTTGTGCCAGAGCCGAAAAAGCTGTGAGCAAAAACGTCAGCATTATTACATAGCTTCTCATTTCTTCCCTGGAATTTCGATTGGGTTGTTGATCTCTGGTTTACCGACAGCTGTACCTCCAGTCGGGCGTGGAGCAGGATTAGCCTTAAAAGAACCTTGCATGCCACTTGCGGCCATTTGGGTCTGCATAAAACCTTGAGGGTCTTTATCTCTTGCGGCTTTAAGTTTGTCCAGCTCCTTGCGGGTAGTTTTTATGGCATCCACAGGTAATTTAATCTCTGATCCCAGATATGCGGTACTTATATCTATCCCCACCATTTTTACCACACCTGTGCCATTGGGCGTTACAATTTTGCCATCTTCACCTGAGTTTGTTTGGTTGGCATCGTCTTTTACGTTTTCAAGACCAGCGAAGGTAAATTTTACTTCTTTTTTCTCATCATAAGCCTCTATAATCAAACCTGGCAACCCGTTTAATTTCCACGGACCGCTTTGAAAAGGTATTTCTGTGGCAAACCAGGCAACCCATTTTCTACCTTTAAAGGTTGCTGTTGCTTTCTGGCAGGCTATCCCTGAAAAACTCATGGTGTCTTTTAAAATTTTCCAGTCAATTTGTGGAGCAGTTTCTTCAATCAGGTAATTATTAAATAAGCGCTCTTTGGTAATCATTTTATGCTCATTTGCAAAAAAGAAATAATCTTCCTGTGTTAATGGAACTTTCATTTCGCTTTTCACCTCGATTTTGATATTGGAGTTGCCTGCTTGATTTTTCATTTGTTCCTGAATCTGCTTCTGGGTATTTAACGCTTGGTTAAGCTTATCATAACTGGTGTATACAGAAGCATTTTTTCCGGTTACAAGCAGCATATTTTCAGTGTGTGGTTTATCCCTTTGGGTAGTATCACTTATGTGGATAAAAGTGTATCTTATTCTTGCCATGGCTTTATCAGGGTTTTGGGCTTTTACTGAAAAGCTTAGTACTGTTGCTAAACAGATAATTAAGATTGGTTTCATGGGTTTGGGTTTTAAGTTGTTTATTTAATTTTCGTAAATCTACGAATTATTCGTAGATTAAAAAGTGTTTTAACATTTTTTAACGAAGGAAAATAAATAGGATCTTTAGCTGCAGAGGCACAGATTAACACGGAGAATTATTCGTATTATCTTAAGCGGAAAGAATAATTTGTCATTCTGAATGTAATGAAGAATCTCTCTGGGCTGAACTTAGGTTCTACGTCTATTAAGTAAAGATTCTTCACTGCGTTCAGAATGACAGTTAACTTTGAAGGAATACTATCAGTAAAATGTTTGGAAATGAGCGGATGGTGGTTCTTGGTTGGCTTCAGTCCTTTAAGCTTTATCCCGGTGGAAAAAATCGGGATGTTCGCTGCATTAGATAGATAGCTAGCTATCGGATCGGGTTTAGGGACACGGGTTCCGCACGCTGCAACCACAAAAATGAAATGCTGTCGTAGCCAATTAGCCCCGGTTGAAGCGATACCCTACAGCAACGAGTTACGAGGAAGCGAAGCGTATAAGCGTAAAACGGGAAGAAACTCAGTGTTTTGTACTGGCGCTGCGCTCCAATATAATTGCTCGCTACAATAAGCAGTAGGGTGGGCTTAGCCAGGGAATTATTGAAGCATGATTTTCGAAAAATGCAATTAACATAGTCGTCAAATCAATGTTGAAATCCTTAAATCTTCCTAATTCTGATTCTATATGATTTTACTTAAAAATATTTTCGATATCTATTTGTGTGTTAATTGAATTTGTTCTATATTTGCACCTCGTTAAATAAAAATTAAAAAACTAATATTTAAACAATGTACGCAATAGTAAATATAGCAGGGCAGCAATTTAAAGTTGCTAAAGACCAGCACCTTTTTGTACACAGATTACAAGGAGATGAAGGCGCTAGTATTGAATTTGATAATGTATTGTTGGTTGACAACGGTGGTGCAATTACTGTAGGTGCTCCTGCAGTTAAAGGTGCTAAAGTTTCAGCTAAGATCGTATCTCATTTAAAAGGTGATAAAGTAATTATTTTCCACAAAAAACGTAGAAAAGGTTACAAAAAGAAAAATGGTCACCGCCAGTTTTTCACTAAGATTCAGATTTCTGACATCACTCTATAATTAATTGTTAACCCAATAATTCGCTTTTTAGCGAGTTACAAAATATAAAATCATGGCACACAAAAAAGGAGCCGGTAGTTCGAAAAACGGACGTGAATCGCATAGTAAGCGTTTAGGTATTAAAATTTTCGGTGGGCAATTAGCTATCGCTGGAAACATTTTAGTACGTCAACGTGGAACAAAACACCACCCTGATAAAGGTGTTGGTATTGGTAGAGACCACACTTTATTTGCTTTAGTTGATGGTACTGTAATTTTCAGAAAGAAACAAGATAACAAATCTTATGTTTCTATCCTTCCTATCACTGAAGCTGAAATCGAAGCAGCAATAGCGAAAGCACCAGTTGCTAAAAAAGCGGTTGCAAAGAAAGAAGTTGTAGCTGAAGAAGCTGCTCCAGTTAAAAAAGCACCAGCTAAAAAAGCTGCTAAAAAAGACGAAACTACTGAAGAAGCTGCACCTGCAGAATAATTAGTAACGAACTTATAATTAAAAGTTCCGATGCAAATCGGAACTTTTTTTGTTTAGATATGGTTTACTGGTTCATTTGCCATTCGTTCATTGGTCAAATCGGTTATTTCTAAACGGCAAGCACTCAATTTCAGACTGCTTAATTGCCTTTCAACTCCGTTACCATTCCAATAGAATGATCGTCATCTCGACTGTAGCACAGCGAAATGGAGAGATCTATATAGTCAGATTTAGCTTCGCTGAGCACTCTGTGGTTCTCGACTGCGTTGCACTCCGCTCGAAATGACGATAGCTTGAGGAAGCTCTATACTTAAGCTTTTATTTCATTTATATTAATTTTTATATAATAATCCCTCCTCAGGATGACACATCTAAGAAAATCGATCATTAGACTTCGGACTCCGGACCGTCGACTCCGGACTAATGTGTTAAACCCTGTTAAATAACAAAAATTAACATTTGCGACCATTAGATTTGGGCATTGATTTAAAAATTAATCCAAATGAATCTGAAAAAAATATCCTTATTAATTCTATCGCTTATTTCTGGCCGGTTATTGTATGCACAGGAGGTAGAAGAAAATATCCGCATGGTAAAACCATTTAAGGCCGATGGTGTATCGAATGAATGGAACGAACCACTAAATGAATATAACGATGCTACCAAACTAGCCTTCGCTTTGGCCAACGATGACAAAAATTTATATATTATTATAGAATCATTGGATCCTCAGACTACTTTTAGTGTGTTAAGAGGTGGCATTACTTTAAATATTAATACAGCAGGGAAAAAGAAGGACGGGATGAAATTAACTTTTCCGCTGATGGAAAGACCACCAATGCCGAAAGAAGGGGAAGAACATCATGAGCATAATGCTTTATCCCCTGATAAAGAGATGCATGATCAGGCGATGATGAATAAAAGTATTAAGGTTGCAGGATTTAAAAATATTCCTGATGGTGAGTTGCCGGCGATAAATCAAGATGGCATTGAAACGGGGATGAGCATTCATCCAAATAGGGATCTGATTTACGAACTGAGCATTCCATTAGCGCAACTACAGGTTGGCCTGGATCTTAAAAAACCGATTGTTTACAATATTAAAATAAATGAACCTGGTAAATCCAGTTTTAAAAGAGAAGGTACTCCTGAAGGAGGAAACAGAAGTGGTGGAAGATCTGGAGGCAGAGGCGGAATGGGAGGCGGCGGCATGGGCAGAAGTGGTCATGGCGGTATGGGAGGCGGAGGAAAAATGGGTGGTGGTCAGAGACCAACGGTAGGTGGCGAATTAGCTGCTAAATCTGCTGATTTTTGGATTAAATATAAATTGGTGAAAGCTTAAGGAAATATATGAAGTACGTCATCTCGATCCGATAGCTATCGGATGAAGCGCAGCGAAATGGAGAGATCTTTAGATATAGATTTCTCGGCTTCGTTGCTCTTCGCTCGAAATGACGAATACCTTAATGCTCTCTTGCCATTAACTGATCAGTAAGCGTTAAGAGATTTGATTTTCTTTCTTTACTCACACTAATCTGCGCAAATACGGCCAGCGCTTTGCTGAGGTAATTGTTCATGCTTTCTTTAGCGATATCCTGAATATCCAAGGTATCGTAAACCTGGCGCACTGTATCTATCTTTTCCTGGGTGTTAAATTCTTTGGATGCTGTCCAGGTATCTAATGATGCTCTGGTTTCTCCATCGGCAAGCTCGAATGCCTTTAATAGCAGAAATGTTTTTTTGTTGGCTATAATATCACCACCAACCTGTTTTCCGAATTTTTCCGGATCAGCGTAAACGTCTAAAATATCATCCTGTAGCTGAAAAGCAATGCCGATATTTTCGCCAAACTGATAAATTAAGTCTGCATCTTTTTCTGAAGCACCGGCGATAATTGCTCCAAGCTTTAGCGCACCGCCCAAAAGCACCGCAGTTTTTAACCTGATCATATTGATATATTCTTCAATACTCACATCATCACGGCTTTCAAATTCCATATCCAACTGTTGGCCCTCGCAAACTCCCTGAGCTGTAGCATTAAAAGTATCCAACACATCTTTAAGAAAGATCGGATTTACTTTAGCCAGATTTTTATTGGCCTCTACCATCATTACATCGCCACTTAAAATAGCCACGTTAGCGCTCCATTTTTCATGCACGGTAGCCTGGCCTCTGCGCAATGGCGCATTATCCATAATGTCGTCATGAACAAGCGTAAAATTATGAAAAATCTCGATGGCCATCGCTGCGTGAACTGATTCGTTAGCATCTTCGCCAAATAACTCTGTCGCCATTAAAACCAATAATGGCCTTATCCTTTTTCCTCCAAGATTAATGATATAAGTAATCGGATCGTAAAGCTGCTTAGGATGATCCGGAAGCTTTAAATTTTGTATTGCGTTATCTAAAATCTGCTGTAATTGTTCTGTAGTATGCATTGTTTTGTTTGAACATTGTGTTTTCGGGCACAAATGTCTTAATTTTTAATCAGGAATTAAGGTAAAATCGATTTGACGTTTGGAAAGATCTACTTTTTTCACCCTGATCATCACTTCATCTCCAAGTTGGTATTTTTTCTTTTTGCGTTGGCCTACAATACAGTAGTTTTTCTCATCAAGTACGTAAAAATCATCTGATATGTCTCTTAAACGAATCATGCCTTCACATTTATTCTCTTCAATTTCTACATACATTCCCCACTCGGTAACGCCAGAAATAATCCCTTTGTACTCCGTACCGATATTATTTTCTAAGTATTCGGCTTGTTTATATTTAATAGAGGCTCGTTCGGCATCTGCGGCCCTCTTCTCCATAGCCGAAGAATGTACGCAGGCGACTTCGTAAAACTCCATGTCGGCTGATTTACCGCCGTCTAAGTAAGTTTGTAAAAGCCTGTGTGCCATTACATCGGGATAACGCCGGATAGGGGAAGTAAAGTGGGTATAATATTCGAAAGCCAGACCATAATGACTGGTTTTTTTAGTCGAATAAATTGCTTTTGCCATTGACCGGATGGCCAGCGAAGTTAAAATGTTCTGTTCTTTTTTGCCCTCCACATCGGCCATTAAATTGTTCAGCGATTTGGCAATCTCTTTATCCGATTTGGTGTTGATTTTGTAACCGAAGCGCGAAGCAAAAGTTGCAAAAGTATTTAAAGTTTCCATGTTTGGCGAATCGTGCACACGATAAACAAAGGTCAGTTTGTCTTTTCCTTTAGTTTTCTTGGCGATAAATTCGGCAACTTTACGGTTGGCTAAAAGCATGTAGTCTTCAATCAGTTTATGGGCATCTTTACGCTCTTTTACGTAAACACCAATGGGTTTGCCCGCTTCATCCAGTTTGAATTTAACTTCGGTACTTTCGAAACTGATGGCGCCGTTTTTGAATTTACGGTCGCGAAGGATATAGGCTAATTCGTTAAGTTTTAATATTTCCTGAGCATAATCACCTTCCTTATTCTCAATTACTTCCTGCGCCTCTTCGTAACTAAATCTTCTGTCTGAGTGGATTACTGTTCTGCCATACCATTCAGACTGGATGTTCGCCTGCTCATCCAGTTCAAAAACGGCTGCAAAACACAATTTATCTTCATGGGGGCGAAGTGAACATACGCCGTTGCTTAAGCGCTCAGGTAGCATGGGGATTACGCGATCGACAAGATAAACGGAAGTGGCGCGACTATATGCTTCTTTATCTAAATCAGTTCCCTGGATTACATAATGTGAAACATCAGCAATATGTACCCCAATTTCGTGATTTCCGTTAGGAAGTTTTTGATAAGAGATGGCATCATCGAAATCTTTCGCATCTGCCGGATCTATGGTAAAAGTTAATACTTTTCTAAAATCTTTTCTTTTTGCAATTTCTGCTGCAGGAATTTCTTCAGGAATGGCATTGGCTTCGCGTTCTACCTGTGGTGGAAATTCTAATGGAAAACCATACTGTGCTAAAATAGCATTCATTTCGGTATTGTTCTCGCCCTGGTTACCCAGTACGTGTTTAACAATTCCGATTGGATTTTTTGCACTTTCAGGCCAATCTGATAAGGTTACCAATACACGCTGACCGTTTTTGGCTTCGTGGGTATCGGCCAGGGGCACAAAAATATCATGCATCATTTTTTTATCGTCCGCAATTACAAATGCGAAGCGATCTGATATCTTGATAACACCTGTGAAATCTGATTTTGCTCTTTTAAGGATTTCGACAACTTCTCCATCGTTTTTACGACCGCTTTTCTTTGCAAAAACATAAGCCTTTACAGTATCACCATGCAATGCATTTTTGAGTTTTCGTGGAGCTACAAAAACATCTTTCTCAAATTCATCTTCCGGAATGATGTATGCTGATCCATCGGCAGTCATATCAACCGTACCGATAATGAAGTTCTGCAGTTCTTTAAGTTTAAATTTACCTTTTTCTGGTTCTAAGAAAATCCCTGCACTTTTCCCTTCTTTTAAGATCTCGAGAATGGTTTCTCTTGATTCCTGATCGTTCAAATTTAATTTGGCCGAAACCTGCTTGTAATTAAGCAGCTGATTATTGTTTTTTTCAAAAACATCACTAACCAATTGATTCAGAACTAATTTTATACTTGCCGATTTTTTCTTTGCCATATACTAAACTGAATTTACCGAAGATACAGAAAAGATGCTCAGGATGGAAAATATAGGGTATAATATGTAAAATGAATGATGGTTTATCGTTCAATAGTTCATTGGCCATTGGTTCATTAGTACAGCAAACAGGCTACCTGGCTGATGGTCTAATAGCTCATAGTTAATAGCCAAGACTGGTTAGGGAAAATTGCTACTGACTATCAACGATTAACCATGAACCAAATAAATAATATCCCAGATTAAACCTTATTTTTAGCATTCATTCCATCTTATGGACTATGGACTATGGACTATGGACTATGGACTATGGATTATGGACTACGCTGATCTCCACATAAGTAATTTTCTTTCTTTCGGCAGTGTAGCTTAAATGTATGTTCCCTTTTTTATCCTGAATAATGGCCGGGTAACTATACTCGCCTTTATCGTGGTTTTCTAAGGTATAAATGTCTTCCCAGTTTTCACCATCAGTTGATAGGGCCAGTTTTAATACCGATCTGCCTTCCCACCAGTTTTTGCCTGCTGTTAACGGATTGTAAACCAGTAATTGCCGGCCATCTTTTAGCGTTACGGCATCGCTACCCGAATTTGGATTAGGCAATTGAGTAGCCTTAAGTTTTGACCAGGTTTCGCCATTATCATCCGACCAGCTTTCTACAATCACATTCTGCCTGCTTCTGCACAATAACTGGAGTCTCCCATTAGGATAGGTGAGAATAGAGGGCTGGATTACACCAAAAGTATCGCAATTAATATTAATCTTTTTCCAGTTTTTACCATCAGCGTCCGATTTTTCAATATGGATTGCCCATGTTTTTTCATCTAAACTTTCTGTACTTGAGGGATAAAGAATTGTTCCATTAGGTAATTGGAAAGGTTTGTTTTTAATTGGTCCTAAAAAATCTTTTGGCAATTTATGTGCTTTAGACCATGTTTTCCCGTTGTTAACAGATGTTTTATATTCTGCCCACCAGGTTCTGGGATTTGCACCGACCTTATAATGTAAAAATAAGGTGCCATTTTTTGTTTTGAAAAGAACAGGATTCCAACAGGCAAACTGGCTCGTATCGTTTATTATCCCATTTGCGATTTGGATTGGTTGACTCCATTGTGTTCCGGTTTTTATTGACGACCAGATTGCAACGTCTTTACTGCCTTCATGTTTACCGCCAAACCAGGCTGCCATTATTTTTCCTTTGCCTAAATCAACCAGGGTAGAGGCGTGACAAGCCTCAAATGGAGCCTTTTCAAAAATAGTAGTCGACTGAATAATTTCCACTTTTTGCGCAGAAACGTTTAAAGAAAGAAAAATCAGTATAAAAACAATTGAAAGAGATCTAAACATTTTCTATTATTGATGTCCTGGTATAGCCTCGATCAGTTTTTTGGTATAAGCTGCTTTTGGCGCATAAAATATCTGCTCTGGAAAACCTTCTTCTTCTATTTTTCCTTTATTCATCACTAAAATACGGTCTGAAATATGTTTTACAACAGCTAGATCATGAGAAATGAAGATATAAGTGAGTCCAAATTCGCGTTGAAGATCTTTGATGAGGTTTAAAACCTGCGCCTGAACGGAGACATCTAAAGCAGATACCGATTCATCGCAAATGATAAATTTAGGTTGCAAAGCCAAAGCCCTGGCAATCACTACACGCTGCCTTTGTCCGCCGCTAAATTCATGCGGATATCGGTTAAAATGTTCTTCTTTTAAGCCTACTTTATCAAGCAATTCCAATACTTTTTGCTTACGCTCTTTATCGTTACCATACAATTTATGCACTTGTAACGGCTCTAAAATCGATTGACCGATGCTTAATTTTGGATTTAATGAAGCATAAGGATCCTGGAAAATGATCTGAATATCTTTCCTTAATTTGCGCAGGTCATTTCTTGAAATGTGTGTAATGTCTTCGCCATTAAATATGATTTCGCCGGATGTTGGCTGGATTAATCTTAAAATGGTGCGGCCCAGTGTGGTTTTACCACAACCTGATTCACCAACCAAACCTAAGGTTTCGCCAGGAAAAACCTCAAAATTCAACTGGTCAACGGCTTTAACATAATCAGTCGTTTTGCCAAAAAGACCGTTGTTGATAGGATACCACGTACACAGGTCTTTAATCTGAAGCAAAGGTTTCTGGGCGTAAAGTTTCTCCCTCCTTGCGGCTATTTCAGTTGTTGTTAGTTGGTTTGAAGCCTGTAAATGTGCCGAAGCATCATCAATTTTTCCGGTAAGGAAATCGGCCACCACAGGCAATTTTTTTAATTGTAGGCCAGGTGAGGGGCGACAGGCAAGCAAACCTTTGGTATATGGATGTTGCGGATTTTCAAAAATAGATTTTGCCGGGCCTTGCTCTACAATTTCGCCTTTGTACATTACAGCAACTTCATCGGCAATTTCGTTTACCACGCCTAAATCGTGCGAAATGAAGATCATCGCCATATTCCGTTCCTGTTTGAGTTTTAACAGGAGCTGTAAAATCGTTTTCTGAACGGTTACATCTAATGCTGTAGTGGGCTCATCGGCTATCAATAATTTTGGATCGCAACTTAAAGCCATAGCAATCATTACCCTTTGCTTTTGTCCGCCTGATATCTGGTGTGGGTAGCTATCAAATATTTTCTCTGGGCGGGGTAGCTGTACCTCGTTGAACAGTTCAATGGTATGTTTTCTCGCTTCTGCTTTATCTACCTCTCGATGTAACATGATGGCTTCTGCTACCTGGTATCCGCAGGTAAAAACGGGGTTAAGCGATGTCATTGGTTCCTGAAAAATCATCGAGATCTGGTTTCCCCTGATCTGGCGGATTTCGTTCGAGCTGAGATTGAGCAGGCTAATCTCTTCAAAATCTATTTCTCCGGTAATTTTTGCCGCACCTTCATCATGCAAACGCATAATGGAGAAAGAGGTAACTGATTTTCCAGAGCCTGACTCGCCAACAATACCTAAAACAGTTCCTTTTTTTACATTAAAACTGATCTGTTTTACGGCTTTAAACCAGGTTTTTTCATCCTGGTTATAAAAATCGATATTTAAATGCTCAACGTTTAACATTAGGTTACAATGGTAATGTTTTCTGCCGGAATTATATCCATACCTTTAAATTTTAACAATACCTGGGCGGTAGTAATTACATCTTTCTGGCAATAGGTAACAATTCTATCAAGATTTTTTTCTTCATAATAAACTTGTCTAACCTGCGCACCGTTGATATCATCCTTAGGTGTTGGGATATCTAAAATAGCGGCCAAAAGGTTTAAGGAAGTAAAATGCTTGTAATCGCCAAATTTCCAAAGCTCCATCGTATCGATGTGGTTAATCTCCCAGGGTTTTTTACCTGAAAGCTGTAACTGAACAGGAATTTCTATGCCATTAACTAGTAATCTGCGGCAGATATAGGGGAAATCAAACTCCTTTCCATTGTGCGCACAGAACATCAAAGTGGGCATTTGTTTGCTTAATAAAGCAGAAAACTGGTGCAGCATTTCTTTTTCATCATGGCCAAAAATGGATTTGATGCGTAATGAACAGGATTTGCCTTGAATACTGAAAATACCCAGACTGATACAGATAATTTTACCGAATTCGGCCATGATGCCGGCTTTTTCATAAAATTCTTCCGGACTTTGTTCAGAACTTCGCTGATAATGAGTTTTCTGCTCCCAAAGTTCCTGGAAATGGGGTGGTACATCCTGAAAAGATGGATATTGTGGAACAGTTTCTATATCGATAACCATTACCTGATTGAGATCTAAAGCCTTTAGCATACATCGATAGTTTTCAGTTAACAATTTACAATTTTCAATTCAAAATCTTCTATGTAAACAATTAACAATGCTACTTAAATTTTATAAGTTTGGATTATGGCGAAAAGTAAATTTGAGCAATCTTTAGCTGATGGTGCTCACCAAAAGCTTCAAAGTTTAATTGGTGCCTGGAGTGGGATAACCAAAACCTGGTTTGAAAAAGATGTGCTGGCAGATGAATCTCCAACTGAAGCAAAAATTACTTCTATTTTGGGTAACCGTTTTATTTCTCTTGATTACCAGGGAAGTTTGGAAGGAAAAGCTTTTGAAGGCAAAATGATTGTCGGTTTCGATATTCCTTACCAAAGATTTACAACAAGCTGGGTTGATAGTTTTCACATGGGCACGCAGATTATGCTTTCGAGCGGTGTGGCTACAACAAACGGTTTTTCTGTTTTTGGCGAATACGGCAGTCCGGAATATGGTGAACAGCTTTGGGGCTGGCGAACCACGCTTGAAATAATTAACGAAAATGAAATCGTATTAACGGCTTATAACGTTTCGCCAGAAGGCGAAGAAGCGAAAGCTACTGAAACGGTTTATAAGAGAAATTAAATATTGTTGGTCGAGATTTGTAATCCCGACTTGAGAACCCTTAAGTGGATTATAAATCCACAACTCTTTCAGTCGAGATTGCAAATCTCGACTAACATTATTTTAAACCTCGCAGGTTTTGGATCGATTAAAACAAGCTTGGCGAAGCCTGATTCGCCATTACCGGGATCTTTAAATCAGTGCCTACCGCTTTATTCAGTTTGTCGATAAAATAGGCTGAAAATAGTGGAGACGAAAGTTCCACATTTTGGTGTACAAAGAAATAAAGGTTTTGTAAACCTTGCTCTTTCCATACCACAATTCTTTCGATCCAATCATCTAAACGTTTTTTATCAATTTTATCATCATTGGCTCCTACAAAACGTACAAAAGCAGTTGGCGTAGTTAAACGCATGTGTAACATGTCTCTTCTGCCCGAAGTGTCGACAATGATGTTGGTTATACCATTATCTTCGAAAAGTTTTGCAAATTCATTCGCAATGGCGGGATTGGTAAACCATTCCGTATTTCTCACTTCAACACCCAGTGGAATTACCTTTGGAAATTCGTTGATCATGATTTTTAACCTCTCAAAATCTTTCGGTTTAAAGTTATCGTGCAATTGGAGAAAAGCCATTCCCAGCTTATCTTCGAAATTACTGATGGCATCACAATACTGCTCTACGGGTTCCTTAACATTGATCAACCTTTTAAAGTGACTGATGGTATTGGTTAGTTTAGGAAAGAATTTAAAATCTACAGGTGTCTTTTGCGTCCACGTAATTACCTGCTCGCGGGTAGGCATGCCGTAAAAAGTGGCATTCAATTCAATCGAATTAAACTGGGTAGAATAATAAGTTAATTCATCCTTGGTCCCTTTTGGATAAAAACCTTTTAAATCGGCCTTATTCCATTTAGCGCAACCCACGTAAGCCTGGAAAGATTGTTTAGCTTTATTTGCTGCTAAAATTGCTGCTGTTTCAGGAGCATCAGCAGGAAGGGTATAATCTATAATCGAAGGATCGTCTACTTTACCGAATTGCATTTTTTTAGGTTTTAGGTGTAAGGTAAAAGGTTTAAGGCAAAAAAATACCTTAGCTTATTCAACTAAGGTATTTATATATTGTAAAAATAAGAAACTTGTTCTTTGCTTTAGCTTATTGTGGAAAGTTAATAGTTTCCATAACCTAAAACTGAGAATTGAAAATTGCCAATTGGAAACTGACTTAGTAACCCAGAATCTTCAACACCTGTTTACTATTTTGTTCTTCTCCAAAAACCTCAAAATTGAAACTTTCGTCGCGGTTTCTGCGGATCAACACATGTTTCGGACTTGGTAACAAACAGTGGTGAATACCACCATAACCACTCAACACTTCCTGGTAAGCACCCGTGTGGAAGAAACCTAAATACTGCACCTTACGTGTTTTAGGCATAAATACACTGTTCATGTGTGCTTCTTGGTTGTAATAATCCTGTCCATCGCAGGTAATGCCACCTAAGTTCACCCGTTCGTACTCTGCATCCCAATTGTTAATCGGCAATAAAATATATTTTTGATTTAAGGCCCAAACATCAGGTAAATTGGTGATGAAAGAACCATCTAACATCAACCAACGCTCACGGTCGTTCTGTTGTTTACGCCCCAGTACTTTATAAAGGATACCAGATGCCTCAGCAACGGTATATTTTCCAAATTCGGTAATAATATCTGGTTCCATTACCTCGTGGATAGCACAGATTTCTTTAATCCTTTTCACAATTTCGTTTACCATGTATTCGTAATCGAAATCGAACACCAGCGAATCTTTAAATGGCATACCACCACCAATATCCAGCGTATCTAAATCAGGATTGATTTTTTTGAACTTGCAGTAAAGGGTTACATATTTCTCTAACTCGTTCCAGTAATATGGCGAATCGGTAATACCCGAGTTAATGAAAAAGTGTAACAACTTAACCCTGAAATTAGGGTTGTGAACGATTTTGTTGTTATAAAAATCGATAATATCTTCCATACGTACACCCAAACGCGAAGTATAAAACTGCGAGTCAGGCTGCTCTTCAGCGGCAATACGGATACCTAAATTACAAGGAGTATCAATATCAACCTCGTCATCAAAAAGATTAAACTCTTCTTTGTTGTCTAAAACCGGGATAATATTGGTATAACCATCGTGCAACATATCAATGATATATTGTTTGTACTGGTAGGTTTTAAAACCATTACAGATGATAGTGGTATCTTTCGTTAATACACCTTTTTTCTCCAGGGCATCAACCATTGGCATATCAAAAGCCGAAGAAGTTTCCAGGTGGATGTTATTTTTTAACGCTTCTTCTACAATATGCTTAAAATGCGAGCTTTTTGTACAGTAGCAATATTTGTAATCGCCACGATAATTGTTCTTTAAAATAGCGGTTTGGAAAAGAATCTTCGCCTGCTGAATCTTCTTACTTACCATCGGTAAATACGTGAAACGTAGGGGAGTACCGTAAGTTTCGATCATTTCCATCAGGTTTAAATCCTGAAAATATAACTCATCATCTATAACATCAAAGCCTTCCTGTGGAAAACCAACGCTTAGATCGAGAAATTCTGAGTAACTCTGCATTTACTTTTAAATAATTTTTGCAAAAATGTAATTTTAAATCGAGAATTAAACGGTATTGAAAATATTTTTACTGTAAGGAAACGTTTAGCCTGATTACAAAAAACGACGAGAAGTTGTTTTGGATTGAACGTAGATGGTTTTATTTTGTTAATGGTCTGTAAAACAGTTATTGATAATATATTTAAGTTTTAAGATTTGGAAAGCAGGTTCCTGTTTTTATAGGTTTGGGTTGGCCCTGCTCTCCACTTTACTTGTTGCACTCGTGTCGTTCCGATCAAGTTTAGTTGAAAAGGACCGTGCTGTTATTTGGGTTTGGTAGCAAGTAGTCTAATCAAGCACCAAATAGCGCTTTATCCTTTGCGGAGATATTTGGTTAAAATTACAATGGTTTGTCCTTCTACTTTACCCTCAATCTGTTCAATGTTATCATGAACTAATCGGATGTTTTTAACAACAGTACCCAATTTAGCGCTCAAAGTAGAGCCTTTAACATCTAACGTTTTAACCAAAACCACGGTATCGCCTTCAAATAATCGCGTACCGTTGCTGTCCTGATGGAATTCTACTGTTCCGTCTTGCTCGTGGTCGCCGGTTTTTTTAGCCCAGTCCAAAGTTTCATCTTCCAGGTATAAAATATCCAGACTATCTGCTGCCCAGCCTTCATTTCTTAATCTGCTCAACATTCTCCAGGCAACAACCTGTACCGGGGCAAATTCCGACCACATGGTTTCTGTTAATATTTTCCAATGGTTTGGTGCAAGCTGTTCTGTTTTTTCAATCTGGTCTAAACAGGTTTTACAAACTAAAATACTGTTATCACTATTGGCATTGCTGGTTGGCGGCACTTCGTACACTGATAAATTGGTTTCAGCGGTGCATAATTCGCATTTATTGCCCGAACGGGTCTGTAATTCTTGTGCTAAAGACATCTTGATACTGGATTTTTGGCGAAAGTAATAAAACTAATTGGAATCACGCGGATCGTCATTTCGACCGCAGTGGAGAAATATTTATATTTAGGTTTAATAGAAAGGAATGTTTGCTGATCATTTGGAAAGCAGGTTCCTTTTTTATCGATTTGGGTAGCCCTGCTCTCCACTTTACTCGTTGCACTCGTGTTCGTTCCGATCAGGTTTATGTATTTAGGCCGATGCTGCTATTTGAGGTTGAATAGCGAGTGTGCATTAATCAGATGGTTTTTCCGTGCACTCCGGGCTTCCGTGGCAAAAATATAATGGTTCTTGGAGACACGAAACACGGCGAGGAATGTTTGCTGATCATTTGGAAAGCAGGTTGCTTTTTTATCGGTTTGGGTAGCCCTGCTCTCCACTTTACTCGTTGCACTCGTGTTCGTTCCGATCAGGTTTATTAAATTAGGCTGGTGCTGCTATTTGAGGCTTAATAGCGAGTGTGCATTTGTCAGATGGGTTTTCCGTGCGCTCCGAGCTTCCGTGGCAAAAATATAATGGTTCGTGGAGACACGAACCATGGCGAGGAGAAAGCAGGTTCACAATCCCAAGGTTGGTGGCTCATCAACCTCATGTATATTATTTGGCTTGGCTGGTGCGCCACCTGCCAAGGATATTAGGTAATAGCCTATTTACCAGGTAAATGTATCTCAGCCAGCATACACCTCGCGCTGCCACCACCATTTTTTTCAATGGTGTAAAGTGGTGCATAAATGATTCTGCTATATTGTTCAAGCGCAGCAATCTGCTCAGCAGTTAAAGATAAAAAAGCCTGTTCGGACATCACCAATAAACTTTCGTCCTCGGCATTACTTACCTGTAACATATTACCTGCAAATTTATTCATCTGTTCCAGACTGATTTCGATGATTTCTTTGCCAGTGCTTTTTAAACTGATGGTTACATTTAATTTCTCCTCAGGATCTTTTATCGAATCCAGACAGATTACTGCAAAACGATCACCAATGCACATCATCACATTGGTATGGTAAATCGGGAAATTTGATCCATCTACCGCCTGGAAAGCAACTGGCTCGTATCCGGTAAGCATGCAAAAATTGTTTAGCACTTCTTCGTCTGTGCGCACACTTAAGCAGGCGTAAGCAATTTTGTTGATACGATCTAGTACCATGCTTCCGGTACCCTCTAAAAACGCATGTTGTTGTTCGTAAAAGCTTAAATCGCTGATATGGTTAACTTCAAAATGGTCTTTCAATCCTTCTAATATTTCATTTCTGCGCTCTAACCTGCGGTTTTCAGAAAACATAGGATAAAGATATACTGAGCCATCATCGTGGAAAGAAACCCAATTGTTCGGAAAAATAGAATCCGGTGTTTCAGGCTCCAAAGTGTCATCTATCACGGTAACATCTACGCCATTTTGCTGCAATAAGGCAACAAAAGCATCAAACTCTTTTAGCGCAGCTGTTTGTACATTGCTTTCGGTAGAAGCAACCTGGAATTTATTGTTTCCTGCCGTTTGCTCGTTGAATTTAAAATCAACGGGGCGGATCATTAAAATGTGATTGGTCGTCTGCATTTTTGGGTTAATTGTTTAAACCGGTTAATTGGTTAACTGTTCCGGGCGATTGCCCGTCATCCATTTACCATCTTACGTTTTACATGCTATAAATTGTCTCTCAAAACAGGTAAACTCATACAATGAAAACCACCACGGGCGCGTGATAATTCTGCCGATGGCATTAAAATCAAGGTATCGGTTATGGTTTCGGCGCTTATTTTGCCGCTTTCTAAATCCTGGATCAAATCTTTCACATCCACTATATCAAAGCCGGCAGCTTTAAAGGCTTCAACAGTTTTATCGTTTCTATCGTAGCCTAAAACCACACCTTCTTTAATCGCTAAAAGGTTACAAGAATCCGTCCATTGTTCTCTCGAATCGTAAGGGAACTGGTTATTTCCGCTGTAGATAATCTGAGTGGGTTCAGTGCTTTTTAAGTCGTTCTGGCTAATATCGTTTAATAAAGCTTCTACGTGTTCGAAATGTTTAGGTTCCTGTGGATTGGCTTTAGTAAACTGGATAGCAGTGGTGGCCTCTAATTTTTCTGGTTCTTTTAAAAAGTTGATCGGCTCGTAAGGATTATATTTTGGTGAATGGGCAATGGAATTCAAAATGACCCAGGTATTGCGTTTAACCTGTGTAAAAACAGTATCCAGGTGCATATAATCGCGTTTGCTTGGTATTTTTACCACGGTAACTTTTTCTACCACATCCTGATCGAACAACAGTTTAATCGCTTCATTGGCACCATGTTCAGAGGTTCTTTCGCTACAGCCAATTAATACATGATTAGGGCTTACCATCATCACGTCGCCACCTTCTAAAGTGGTGCTGAAAGCTGGTTCATCGCCCGGACGTAAAAAGTGCATGGTCACATCTGGAATTTCGAGAATATTATTGCGGTAACCTTCAAACAAAGGGTGGTTGAAGAAAATATAACGCATTAAAAGTGTTTCGCGCACACGAGCTTTTTTTGCCGGTTTGTTTAACAGGATGTGGTTGTTAATGGTTATGCCCACATCTCTGGTGAAAATTAAATTAGGGATTGGCGCAAAAATCATGGTATCGTTGGCCAATGTTCCGGAGATAAAAATCTCTGCCAATTGTTTCGGATCGGTATTGGTTAATTCCAATTGAACTTTATAAGTACAACCTTCAATCGCACAAACAGCAGCAACCAGTTTTTTACGGATGGATTCGTCCTCCAGCATTTCACTTAACAGGTTCTGAATCTCGATTACCGATTTAGAATTATGAAAATCGGGGTGGTTAGGTTTATAATAATTACGGTTGGATGCTTCTGAATCTATTTCAGCCAGTTTTCCTTTAATCTTATCAGGATCAAGAAAATACATCAACAGTTTAATATAATAATCGTATTCGCCTTTACGGATGGTATCTAAATGGACAATATCTTCGAAAAGCCAATCTTGTGCCTTTGAGGGTACTACTTTGCCTAATCCACTATCAGGACTATGTATTAATAATTTACGCAATCTGCCGATTTCGGTGGTTACGCTCACTTTAAAATTGGGGTTCTGCTCGCTCATAAAAAAGTTAGTTATTGCAAATCTATCAGAATTTTTGAGAGTCCGAAAGTCCGATGTCCGAAAGTCGGAAGATATAGTTTGAAAGTACATAGTCAAAAATTTTGAAGACTAATAAGTTTTATGTTATAAGCACCCTGTCTTCCGACCTCGGACCTCTGACTTTTTTTACACAGAACCAGCCAAATAAACCTTATTGAAGCGGCAGCTCCCGATTCCTTCAATCGGGACTATAGCGGAAAGAAGGACTATCGGTACCGACTAGCACTGCTTAGCTTTCCAAACCCTTTAAAAACGATGAAAATTGAAATTTAGGCTAAAAAAATCTTCAGACTTCGGTCTCCCGACTTCGGACTTTTTTCTCTATTTTTGGCACATGAATTTTATTATTGCCGAAACACAGAAAGCCATTTTTGAACTTTATAAGGAAGAAGTAGCCGAAAGTGTAATCAACATACAAGAAACCCGTAAAGAATTTGAAGGACAGGCAACCATTGTTGTTTTTCCCATCACTAAAATTTCGAAAAAATCGCCAGAACAAACGGCCACTGAAATTGGCGAATATTTAGTCGCTAACGTAGCTGATATTACCAAATTTAATGTAGTTAAGGGCTTTTTAAACTTAAGCATTGCTGAAAGTTATTTCTTAAAACAATTTAATGAAGAAATTTTATCGCCTGATTTTGGCGTATATGCACCGAATGGTAAAAAGGTAATGGTAGAATATTCGTCGCCAAATACCAATAAACCGCTTCACCTGGGGCATGTGCGTAATAACCTGTTGGGTTACTCGGTTTCTGAACTGCTTAAAGCTTACGGTTACGATGTAGTGAAGGTAAACCTGGTTAACGACCGTGGGATCCACATCTGTAAATCGATGCTGGCCTGGCAAAGGTGGGGCAATGGCGAAACGCCTGAAAGCACAGGCTTAAAAGGCGATCACCTGGTTGGAAAATACTATGTAATTTTCGATAAAGAGTATAAAAAAGAGATTGATACTTTAAAAGCGGAAGGACAAACTGAAGAAGAAGCCAAGAAAAATGCACCATTAATTAAAGAAGCACAACAAATGCTGTTGAAATGGGAGCAAGGGGATGAAGAGGTAGTTTCGCTTTGGAAAACCATGAACGAGTGGGTTTACGCTGGTTTTAATGTAACATATAAAAACCTTGGGGTAGATTTTGATAAGTTTTATTACGAAAGCAATACCTACCTGTTAGGAAAAGGTACGGTTGATGAAGGTTTGGCCAAAGGCGTTTTCTTTAAAAAAGAAGATGGTTCGGTATGGATCGATTTAACTGCAGATGGCTTAGACCAGAAACTGGTTTTGCGTGCGGATGGAACTTCAGTTTACATTACGCAGGATTTAGGTACTGCTGAAATGAAACACGACGATTTCAATATGGATGAGTCGATTTATGTGGTCGGAAATGAGCAGGATTACCATTTCAAAGTGTTGTTCCTGATTCTAGAAAAACTGGGCAAAAGCTGGGCAAAAGGTTTATACCACTTATCATACGGAATGGTCGATTTACCAAATGGTAAAATGAAAAGCCGCGAGGGAACCGTTGTAGATGCCGATGAGTTAATAGAGAGCATGGTAACCACCGCCCGTGAAAAAACAGAAGAATTGGGTAAAACCAACGATTTTAGTGAAGCAGATAAAGAAGAATTATATAAAAATATAGGTTTGGGCGCTTTAAAATATTTCCTTTTAAAGGTTGAACCGAAAAAACGTTTATTGTTTAATCCGGCTGAGAGTATCGATTTTCAGGGGAATACCGGGCCGTTTATTCAATATACGCATGCGCGGATTAAATCGTTGCTGAGCAAATCAGATTATAAGTTTGGCGTTGGGAGTTTGGCGTTTAGCGGGATAAGCGATGTGGAGTTGGAAATGATTCTGCAATTGGCAAAATATCCTGAAGAGATTGCTATTGCTGCAAAAGCTTACAGTCCGGCGAGTTTGGCTAACTATTTATACGAACTGGCTAAACTGTTTAACAAATTTTACCATGAGGTACCGCCAATTGTAAAAACGGAAGAAGGTGAAGCGAAACAGTTCCGTTTAAACCTGAGCAAAAAAACCGCCGATATCATTCATGCCGGAATGTTGATTTTAGGAATTACTTCGCCAGAGCGGATGTAAGATGGATGATGTAAGAATGTATGATGTGAAATGGAAACACCTACTACGATTCTTAATTATTATGCAAAATAGAGTATTCATAGTACATTTTAATAATATAGATAATTACCCTGCCCTTTGTTCTGTATTTACAGATGGAAAGGGCAGGGGTGATTAATTATTTTGCTTTAGCCGATTCTGGCAGCAGTACCAATCTGATATAATTCTTGCCGGTCAGGTATTTATCTGCAATATCTTTTACCTCTTTTGCAGTCATTCCTTTGATGATCTGGTTGTAGTCGCTGATCTGGTCCAGCGGCTCACCATTGCTGAGTTGTCCAGTCAGGTAATCCAGCCAGAAATTATTTGTTTTCATCGTGGTTTGCATCGTATGTAAGTCTTCTGCCTTAAACTTTTCAATGTTTTCCGGTGCCGGGCCAGCTTTCTTCAACTTTTCAACCTCATCCACCGCAGAGGCAATCATCCTTTCTACATTTGCTGGTGAACAGCCGAAATAGATAGATATACCATATCTGCCATCAGGCAATTTACGGGTACTTACTTCCGCTGCAGGAGAGTAAACCCCACTTTCTTCCTCCCGCAATCTTTCCAGTAAACGGATTTCCAAAGCTTCTTTTAGTGCCTGCATCTTCAGGGTACTCGCGTAATCATAATCAAACTTTCCAGAAAAAATCAGGTAAACCATAGCCTTATCTTCCTTACCAGCATATACTGTTTTGGATATCAAGCCTTCAGGCACATGGATGTCCAGATTTTTTGCTGCCTCTATGCTTCCGTTTGCAGGAAGGGAAGCGATGTATTTTTCCAGGTGAGGCTTTAATTTTGCCTCGTCTATATTTCCTACAAGGACAAATTTCATCCCTGTTACATTGGCGAATCTCTCCTTATATATCGAATATGCGCGATTAAGGCTGATCTGTGCAATCTTCTCCAGGTTAGCAGGCGTACGGCGGACATTGTAGTTCCCCAAAACTGTAGTCATTGTATCACTGAAAACCGATTCAGGATCATCGTCTTTGTTCACCAGGGCCGCTTTTGCATTGGAGATAATCCCTTTGAAAATCTGCTCATCTTTACGCGGTTCTGTAGCGTATGCATACAGCAAACTAAAGGCACTGTCCATATCTTTGGCATTTGTACTCCCAATAAAGCCCTGCATACGCTCATCTATAAAAGGAAAAACCGATACCTGTTTACCTGAGAGATATTTTTCCAGCTGACTGGCATTGTAATTCCCTACACCTGCTGAAGAGATAATATTTGAGGCATTAGCTGCACTTTCATAATCCGCATCACTGTATAAGGATGTTCCCCCATTGGTAAAAGCCTGGAAAACAATCTCGTCATTTTTGAAGTTTGTTTTCTTCAGGATCACATTTACACCATTGCTGAGGGTAAGGAAAGTAAGTCCGGTTTTGGCATCTTTCTCCTCCTTCACAATTTTTCCGGGTACCGGCATATGAGCCAGTAAGGGCAACGTACTTACATCGTCTTTAAAAGCATCCATCTTTTCTGCATTGACTTCCTTTATCCAGGCTAAAACAGCAGATTCGGCCGGTAAAGTTGCCTTATCCTTTTCAGGTGCGGTCACAATGATATCCCTGTCGGTTTCCCTGATGTATTCTTTGGCTAGTGCATTTACCTCTGCAAGCGTAATTGTAGGAATAAACCGGTTTACCATTTCATTTTGTTTGCTTAATCCAGGAGCGGCCCCGCCATAAAGGAAATGGTTCATATAAGCATTTACATAGGTATTGGAAGTCATTTTATCCTTTTCCTGCATCATCGCTTCCATATCATTCAGATACTCCCTTTTGGAACGCTCAAGCTCTGTTTTAGAAAAGCCCAGCCGCTGCAGCCTGGCCGTTTCCCTCCACACCGCTTTAAATCCACTCTCCACTTCTCCGGGCCTGCAGCTAACATAAAGTTTAAATGCTTCCAGTCCTGGCATAACTTCACGAATTGCGGCACCACCTTCTAAAAACGGAGGATTGGCTTGCCGTGATAATTCCATGTAACGCCTGCTCAGCATTCCGTTGAACAGATTTCTCAGCAGTGAAGCACGGTAATCATTCTCTGTATAAATTTTCTGCTCTTTATGCTTGGAATTAACTTCTATAACCGTATTGGTCAATTCTTTATCCGTTACCGCAAGAAACTGGTTTTTTCCTGTTAAGGAAGAACTATACTTTACCCTTGGTTTTTCATTTGGCGGGTTTTTCAGGTCAGCAAATTTTTGCCGGATCAGTTGTTCCATTTTTGCCACGTCGATATCACCTACAATAATAAGGGCCTGCAGGTTAGGACGGTACCAGTTATGGTAATAATTGCGAATCACTTCTGGTTTAAAATGAAGGATTACATCTGCTTTACCAATAGGCAAACGTGAGGCATAACGCGAGTTATTTACCATCACCGGAAGGGTTTGTCTTAATATGCGATCTTCAGCGCCCTTACCCAACCTTTCTTCTTCCATAATCACACCGCGCTCCTTTTCAATCTCGGCAGTCTCAAGTGTTAGTCCTTGTGCCCAATCGCGCATAATCTGCAGCCCGTTTTTCATTACCGCAGGATCATCTGTCGGCAGCGGTAACTGATAAACTGTTTCATCAAAACTGGTGTAGGCATTTAAATCGGCACCAAACCTTACACCGGCTTTCTGGAGATAATTGATCAGCTCACTTTTGGGAAAGTGCTCCGTTCCATTAAAACTCATATGCTCCAGGAAATGTGAAAGTCCCTGCTCCTCATCTGTCTCCAGGATAGATCCTACCTTATTGGCAAGATACATCACTACACGGTGCTCAGGCTCATTGTTATAGCGGATATAATAGGTAAAACCATTAGCCAACTTCCCGGTACGCACCGAGGGATCCAGCGGAATCAGTTTTGTGCCCGGCCGAACAGTATGGTGAACGGCAACAGTGGATTTAGCAGGCTTGTGTTGTGCTCCCGCAAGCAAAGGCAGGCAATTGCCTGCGATAAGCAGGGCTATATTAATTTTGTAGATTTTCATATGGGTAATAAAATTTATAATGCTGGTTTTTCATCAGCTATACTGCGCTGTGCTGTGAGCTGTGATCTGCCTGATTTAGTGGGGAAGCACTTCTGCCAGTTTATGCTCCAGTGCTGCTCCCCTTAGGTTTTTTGCGATAATCTTGCCGTTCGGGTCAATCAGGAAATTCGACGGGATCATAGTCACATCAAACAGTTTACCGACTTTGGAGCCAACATCCTGTAGATTTGGCCAGGATAATTTATCCTCACGCAAGGCGGTCATCCAGGAGCCTTTATCAAAATCTGAAGAGATGCCCAGTACGTTAAAATTGTGTGCAGCAAATTTTTGATAGGCCGCAACTACATTAGGATTTTCCTGCCTGCAAGGCACACACCAGCTGGCCCAGAAATCGACAAGCACATATTTTCCCTTGTAGGAAGATAAGCTGACTAACTTTCCGGTAGAATCAGGTAGGGAAAATTCTGGTGCCACCATCCCAACACTTACTTTTTGTGCAAGTTTAAGGTCTGCAGTCAGTTTTTTTCCAACTGCAGTCAGTTTCAAAGGGGCCATAATTTGTTTAAACAAGTCCATGGTTTTTTCAAAAGGCATTCCGTGCCTGAAAGACTCTGATAAAAGGTAAAGACTGAAATAATTGGAGGGATGACGGGCTATATATGAACTGTCTGTTGTGATTTTTATCTGATCCAGCGAATCTGATGCCTTTTCTATTGTCTTCATCTGCTGTCTGAGCTTTTCCTTATTTTGTGTGCTGTCACTCATCAGGTCCTCAATGTTGAAATAAGCAGACCTCGCATCACTCAAAGCCTCTGTAAGTGCCGCTGTTTTATTTTCATAAGCTACCTTTTCTATATTCAATGGAGAACCTGAAAATATGGGTTGTGTAATGTTTCCCAAGGGAAAAGAGATGTTCAAAACCCCTTTCTCAATAAACAATTGAAAGGACGGGCGCACAGCTTCGTCTTTCTGATTCTTTCCTTTAGAGGTTAGGGAATAAGAAAGGACTGACCATACCGGATCCTTTACGTTCCCGCGGAAACTGAAGGTTCCGTTTTTTACCAGGACAGAATCCTGTTGCATGTCATCGCCTATATAACGTTCAAGGTATACAGTCACTTTATCAGTGGGTTTCATGCCTGTTATTTTTCCCTTTAATGTGTAATTCGGAGCTTTCTTTTGCGCAAAAGACACAGTGCTGCCTGTAATCAGCAACAGAAAAAGTATAAATTGGATCGATCTGTGATAATATGTGTTCATTCTTATAGATTTAGTTGTAACCTGGGTTTTGTGTCAATTTTGGATTATTTTGTATTTCTACCCTTGGTACCGGGTATAGGGCAGCGGTAGACTTCCAGTAGGTGGGTTTATTTTCTGACATTACCTGGTCAAGGTGTCCAAGTCTGCGCAGGTTAAACCAGCGATCGCTCCATTCAAAACACAACTCCACTCTTCTTTCCTGTTCTACAGCATCAAGAATCGAGCTTTCGGTTTGTCCATCATCCAGATTTTCAAGCCCCGCACGGTTACGGATAGTATTCACATCCTGAACGGCAGCATCAGTTTGGCCAAGTTTAGCTAAGGCTTCTGCACGAATCAGATATTGCTCCGCAAGCCTGAAAACTACAGTATATTCCTTGTATGCTGGATTTTCAACGTCTAATCTATATTTGTAGATCCTGTAACCGCCGGTTTCTTCATTAATATAATTCCATCTGCGTTTATCGCCGTCTTCAAAAGCATCGATAAGACTATTGCTACCTTCATCCGCAACGGCGACATAAGCACCATCACCCAGGGTTTGCCCCCCTATACCATACCCAATTTCATTCCACATTTGAAAGATAGATTCTTTATTATCGCTGTGAAAAATATCCATCTCCGCATCATCTGCGCTGGTTCCTTCCATCACACCAAGGCTATACTGATTACGATTTTCGATAATTTCGGAAGCTTTAAGACTGGCATTCTTCCAGTCATCGGTATATAAATATACTCTCGACAGCAATGCTTTAACCACCCATTTATTTGCCCTTACACGACCAGCGGTAGGATATTGATCACCAAGATAACTCTCGGCTTTTAGCAGGTCTTCCAGTATTTGTGCGTATACTTTAGCGACTGGTGTACGGGGAAAATTCTTAGTTTCTTTATAAGCTGTGCTGGTTACCAATGGCACATCGCCAAAAAAATTGACGAGATAGAAATAACAAAAAGCACGCATAAATAATGCCTCACCGGTAGCTTTTTGTTTCCCTGAAGTAGTCATGCCTTTCGAAGTTGCAACACCTTCTATAATCGAATTTGCGGTATAGATTACACTGTAATAATCTGACCAATAGGTTTTGGTAGAGGAGTTGACAGGGTCTAGCCGGTTATGGTACATATTCAGGAAGTCGTCGTCTAATGATGATCCTGGCTTCAATTCATCAGAAGAAAGCCCTCCGGCCACAGGGATATCAAATAAACCACTGTTACTTGCCCATTGAGCATACATACCAACCACTACACTGTCTGCAGATTTATCATTGGCATATACTTGTTCGGTAGTTCTGATGAACTCAGGTTTTACTTCTAATATTTTTTTACACGATGTGCTAACAACAGTCAGCATCAGCAGGAAAGCTATGCGGTATATCAAATTTTTCATTGTATAATTTTAAAAAGTTGTTTTCAGACCAAAAGTAAACGACCGCAGGGTAGGCATACTGATACCTGTTTCAGGATCAAAGCCAGGATAGTTGGTCAGCGTAAACACATTATTACCCATCGCGTACACACGCAAATTTTTCATCCCCAATTTCCCAGCTTGTTTTTCTGAGAAGTTATATCCAAGTGAAACATTCGAAAGCCTGATGTAAGAATTATTAAAGGCAGTGGCCAAACTTGAATTATACGTGTATATCAGGGCACCATCTGTAGTATAAGCGATGCGGCTACCCGGATTTTCCGAGCTTTGCCATCTGTCGAGTACTTCTACAGGTTGGTTACTCAAAGAAGCACCTGGGCTCAAATTCAGGAGACTATTTCGTCCGCTCTTTTTAAAGCTTAGGAAAATATCCAGGTCAAATCGCTTATAAGAGAAATTATTAGTAAAACCTCCGTAAAATGTTGGCAAAAGGTTACTTAACGGAACATTATCATTCGGATATTCTATAATGCCATTTCCATCCACATCCCTGTACACAGGTTTACCGGTTTGAGGATCTATTTTCTGAAAGTCGAATCCCCAGAACAATGATAAGGATTTGCCGATGGCATATAGATCCTTATATGAGGAATTTTCCAGGTCAGGGAACGATAGCAATTTATTTCTTCCAACGCTTAAATTAAAGCTTGAGGTCCAGCTAAAATCTTTGTGTTTAATCTGCGAAGTGTTCAACATAAATTCCCATCCGCTATTCTGGATCTTTGCATCCATATTCTGATTTACTTCGCCCACTCCAACCTGTGAAGCCAAAGGATACGCTACCAGCTGGTTACCTGAACGGTTCCGGTAATAGTTTACGGTAAGCATCACTGCATCGTTCAGGAAACCAAGTTCTATTGCGGCTTCGAATTTTTTATTTTCTTCCCATTGATAATCACTGTTAAAAAGGTTTTTAGGATAAAGTCCGGTTCCCTGATATTTGTTGAAGGTTTTTTCGTAGTTCACGAAATAACTGTAATCACCAATATTGTCATTACCGCTCAATCCGTAACTTGCCCTCAGTTTACCCATGCTTAAGAAGGGCATTGCCGATTTCATCCATTGGCGTTCTGTAAAAATCCAGGCTGCACCGAGCGACCAGAAATCACCGAACTGTTTACCGGGTGCGAAACGAGAGGAACCATCACGTCTTAATGTTGCATTCACGAACAATTCATTCTGATATTCATAGCCTATACGGGTAAAGGCTGAAAGAAAGCGATACTGACTTCCAAGTTGCGTGGTATCAGACCTTTGTGCTGCTGAGACATTGCCTAACAAAGTATCATCCGTAAAGCCATAAGCATTTAAGGCATAATTTGAAGATCTGTTATCAATATAGGTACCGCCAAGTAAGGCGCGGAAAGTGCTGTTTCCACGGTGAAGCACATAATCTGCCTGGGGCTCAAAGGTGAATGAGTTGTTTCTGTTATTTGCGTAATAGGTGTAGCCTTGAGGATCAGATGATTTAGGGTCTTGTGCGGCGATAGGCGTTAACATCATTTGCCTGATCCGTAAATCAGTATAACCTACACTGGCTTTCAGCGTCAGGTCAGGCAATACTTTGTAACTTCCCACAAAATTGGTGATGGCACTTTTAGATTTGCTTTCCATCTTGCTTAATGAAGTGGCAATCGGATTAGGCACTCCCCAGTTTAAAGAGCCATCCTCATTATATAAGGAGTAATTGGGTGGCAGAGCGTAAAAAGCAACAGGATCGAGGGCGATAGCCGTGTTCCTATCACCTGAATAGCTGAGGGTCAAGGCAAGATTCAATTTATTATTTTTCGAATTGTGATCGGCATTGAACCTTATATTTCCACTTTTTAGTCCATCCTTCGTATTGTATACCGTTTTCTCATTTCTATATCCTCCTCCCAGCAAAAAACGGGTCTGATTACTTCCACCAGTGATATTCAGCTCTGCATTTTGCGTCAACGCCGTTTTATCAAAAAACTCCTTTTGCCAATTGGTATATTTCGTTTGGCTCCACTTGGTTAAATCAGGGAATGCATCTTCGGTGATTTCTATCCCATCATTGATTGCAGCCTGTCTGCGCATGTCAAGATATTGTTCCGTATTCAGCATATCAATGTAATGTGGAATTTTAGCAATAGAAGCGTAAACATCGGCCCCGATTTGTATCTGGCCCGCTTTACCTCTTTTTGTCGTAATCAGGATCACTCCATTGGCTCCGCGCGCGCCGTAGATCGCCGTCGCATCCGCATCTTTAAGGACCTCGATATTTGCAATTGAACTGGGATCTATACTTTTAAATGGACTTTCACTTGATCCATTAGTCAATATACCAAGATTGGTTAAACCAGCAATAGAACTTGAAGTAAAAGGTACCCCATCTACGATATAGAGTGGCATTCTGGCTTTTCCATCAAGATTCAATGTATTGATCCCCCTTATCTGCACACTAACTTGTGCGCCAGGCAAGCCACTGTTATTGGTAATCAACAGGCCTGCGGCCCTGCCCTGTAATGCAGCAATAGGATCTGAAGTGGGTGTTTTCTCCAATACAGCTGCATCTATAGAGACTGTAGATCCGGTATTTGTTCTTTGGGAAGTTTTTTGTCCATAAGCCAGCACCCGCACTTCATCAAGGACATTGGTGCTGGGCTTCAGTTCAATATTAATTACCCCTTCAACATCTGCCACACGTATTTTCTGCTGCTGATAGCCAATATAACTCACGATCAGTACATCTTCCTTTTCAAGCCCTTCGATCAAAAAACTACCATCATCTTTTGTCCGGCTCACCCTGTGTGTACGTTCTACCATTATGGATACGCCCCCGAGCGGTCCCTGTTTTACTTTCACCACCCCGCTTACTGTTATTTTAGGGGTGAATAAGCTGATAATTTTTTCGGCTACAGACTTTTCTTTCCTGCTGATAATCACCGAATGTTCGTCTATCGCATAACTGAACGGGAGATTTTCCAGACATTTTTCCAGTACTTTTTCCAGCGGAGCGTTCCTGAATCCTGCATCTATTTTTACCGTTTGAAAAAGCTGATCTGAAGAGGCTACGACATCGTAACCTGTCTGTTTTCTAATCGCTCCGAAAATTTCTTTGAGCGTACTGTTTTTCTGCACAAAAGTAACCTTTTGGGCGAATCCGGTGGCGCTCACCTGAAGCAACGTTGTTAAGAGTATGATAGTTGTTAACTTCATGATAAACAATATTTTATAAAAGCAGCACAAAGGCTTGCATAAAATCTTATTATAATTTTTATACATTTGATATCTGTTAAAATTGAATTGATTCATTACCTGATAAGATGAGGTTTTAGCAAAACACGGCCAGGGATGTTCCACCATCCTTGGCTACTTTGTTTTTGAAAGATCAATATGCTAAAAAACCTTTTCGTCGGTTCCTTCTTAAGGATCGTGATGGCGGTTATTCATGTTGGTTTGGTTGATTGATTAGTTGATTGGTGATATTGCAAGCCTTTTAATGATCAACGAAAACCTTATTTCCGGTAATTTCGAATGATACATCTTTGGTCTTGGCCAGAAGGTTCAATGTTTTAGAGAGCTGGTCGTACTTGGTTATACTACCCAGGAACTTCTTTTTCTTAATCTCCTGGTTTTTATAAATGATCTCCACATTGTACCATCGGGAAA
This sequence comes from Pedobacter sp. D749, assembly GCF_019317285.1. NCBI lineage: Bacteria > Pseudomonadati > Bacteroidota > Sphingobacteriia > Sphingobacteriales > Sphingobacteriaceae > Pedobacter > Pedobacter sp. D749. The sequence goes on along the minus strand of NZ_CP079218.1, from coordinate 2,564,506 downwards.
TTCTTGACAGGATATTTTCCAGGGGTTCATCATTAAACATAAAGTAGCCCTGTGTCCAGGCAACGGCCTCATCAGTGTTTACAGCTACAATTTGTTCTGTTGTGGCCGAGCGTATAAACTGCTCATTGGGCTTTAGTAACTGGTTGTTGATTTTTACGCTTCCTTCCAGGAGTGTAGTTTTAGAAAGATGATCATCAGGATAGGCCGAAATATTAAAGTGGGTACCCAATACTTCCACCGTTTGTCCTTTACTGGATACAAGAAAGGGATGGACTCTATCTTTTGCTACCTCAAAATATGCTTCCCCTGTTAATTCTACTTTACGGTTGAGTGCCCCGAGGAAGGATGAAGGGTATTTGATGGAAGAAGCCGCGTTTAGGATCACTTTGGTTCCATCAGGCAAACGCACTTCATAATTTTGTCCGCGTAAAGTAGACAGGGTATTGATTTGATTGTTACCGACTGTACCCTGGTCAACTACTTCGTACACAATTTTTCCGTTGCTGGTTTTGCGGATAACTACCCCTTGTTCTTTTGCTAACTCACCAGTATGGGCATCAGAAAGTATGATGACTTTTCCATCAGGGAGTGTAAGTGTAGCATTATTTTTTCCGGGTCCAATATCTTTGGTATAAACTACCTGTTGTTGCTTCTGCTGCGTTTTTACTACATAAAAAATTGCAGTTCCAACCGCAATACATAATGCTGCCGCAATGGATATTTTTTTCCACAGCGCAGGTCTACGTATTTGTGGAGATGTTACCGTATTTTGTTTCTCAAAATCTTTTATGCCATTAACAGATAGCACTCTTCTCCAGATCTCATTGCGAAGCGGACCATCCTCAATAAATTTTCCTTCCTTTTTTGCAGAATTGGCCGAAAAAACATATAAATATTCAATAATTTCCTTCTCTTCTGGCGTGCAAATTCCCAGTTGATACTTTTTAAGTAAATTATTGTGGTCATTCTGATGATTTTCCATCCTTTATTTGCGCTTACTGTGGCTAATTACAGTGATAACAACTAAAGAAGGGCTTGGTAGTAGACAGAATTAAAAAAAAGTTAAGAAAATATTAAATGAATCACCCATTTTACTTTTAAGAATGCGCAAAGCATTATTTATTTGCTTTTTTACAGTTTTATCAGAGATATTTAATTGTTCAGCAATTTCTTTATGTGTTTTATGCTGTTTTCTGCTCAATTCAAACACTTCGCGCATTTTTGGTGGCAGGCTGTTTAATCCCTCTTCAATCACACGTTTAAGGTCCTGTTCCCGCATTCTGCTGTCAGGCATTTGCGAAGGCTGCTGAATAATATGCTCTACCTGTGCTAAATATTTAGCTTCTATCTTAAAATGTTTCAGGCGGTTTAAGATTCTGTTACGCGTAACTGCATAGAGGAAAGCTGCTAAATTGGGATAGGAGGGAAGGCTGTCAGATCTTGACCACAGGGCGGTGAACACTTCCTGGACCACATCTTTTGCTTCTTCTTCATCATTCAGCATGTGGTTGGCATGGCGAATAAGCAGCAGCCAGTAACGGTCGTAAATGATTTCGAAGGCCTCTTTATTTCCTGAATGGAAAGCATTTAGAAGATCGTCATCACTTTCAGGAACGAATGCTTTCATATTCACAAATAAATGCTTTCATATTCAAAAGTAACAATAAATACCGTTTGAAGCAATAATTCTAATATCCATAGTGAATTTTAAAACCTAACAGACAGGATGCTACGCGAAATCACTATCAATTTATAAACGTCTTTCAAACTTCAATAAATGAATAGTTTTAATCGGACATCCGGATTTTGATAAGAATTTTTAAAATGGGAAAACAGGTGGCTTACCTTTTCAAATGCGATATTAAACGGTGCTTTTAGCTTAATAGTAGCGTTTCTGTAAATTGGTTTAGATTTAACCGGACAACAATTAACTTGTTTCAGAAGCTATCTACAATAGGATAAGATGGGAAATGTAAGATGGATGATGCGGAAACTGCTCAGCACCATCCATCTTACAACTCCTATTATTTATTAAATGAATTTAGTTCCAAATCTGGATTTTACCTCTGCTACAAACTCTTTAACCCTTTGCTCTTCGTTTCTTGGGCAAATCATGAGCATATTGTTGTTTTCAACCACGATGTAATCATGCAGTCCTTGTAGGATAACCAGTTTATCTTTTGGAACATTCACCATACAGTTCGATGAATCGAACATCAGAACCTGATCTGAAGGAATAACAGCATTACCCACATAATCTTTATCAGCCATTTCATAAATTGAGGCCCAGGTTCCTAAATCAGACCAGCCGAAATCAGACGGAAGCACATAAACATTTTCTGCTTTTTCCATAATTCCGAAATCTATTGAAATATTGGTACATTGGAAATAAGCGTTATTTATAAATTCTTTTTCACCAGCTTTATTTAATTCAGACCTGCCAATATTAAATATTTCATACATGTCTGGGAGGTGTTTCTCGAAAGCATTTAATATCGCCTTAGCCGACCAGATAAAGATTCCGGCATTCCACAAGAAATCGCCGCTCTGCAAAAATGATTTTGCCAGTTCTAAATTTGGCTTTTCGGTAAAGGTTTTAACTTTATGCAGATCGGTATCAGTATTGAGAACATAATCAGTGTGCTGAATATAACCATAACCTGTATCCGGGCGATTTGGTTTAATACCCAATGTGATTAAACAATCATTTTTTGATGCAGCTTCTAGAGATTGCTCAATAGATGCTACAAATCCATCAATATTCGCAATGGTATGATCTGATGGAGCAACCACAATAGTTGCATTCGGGTTTAATTCAGCAATTTTTAAACTTCCATAAGCAACACAGGGGGCTGTATTTCTCATTAAAGGTTCCGCCAAAATCTGGTTATCTGATAACTGAGGTAATTGCTCTTTAATTAAATCTGCATAAATTTCGTTGGTAACGATAAATATATTTTCAGGAGGACAGATGTTTAGAAATCTTTCGTAAGTGCTTTGAATCAGGGTTTTTCCAACACCGAAAAAATCGATAAACTGTTTTGGATATTCTGTTCTACTTACTGGCCAAAAGCGACTTCCCACACCGCCAGCCATAATTAATGCATAATAATCTTTATTCATTTTTTATTTTAAAAATTACACTATTCCTTCGTTCAGGAGATCGTGTAAATGGATGATGCCAAAGTAAGTATTTTGTTCCAGAACTAGCAATTGTGTGATGTTATTTTGCTTAATAATGTCTAATGCATCAACCGCTAAAGCATCGAATTGTATGCTCTTTGGTGTTTTGCCCATTATATCTTCGGCTTTTAGGTTTGCAATAGAATTGTTATTTTCTAACATCCTCCTGATATCACCATCGGTAATAATGCCTAGCACGTTCTCATCGTTATCAACAACAACAACAGCACCCAAACGGTTTTTACTAATTTCTATTAACACATCTTTAACCGGAGCTGATGGATGTATGGAAGGTTTTTCGTTTGATAGGGCAAGGTCCCTGGCTTTTAAATATAATTTTTTTCCCAGTGATCCTCCCGGGTGATACTTTGCAAAATCTGATTCGTTAAAATCCCGGCATTCCAATAAACAGATCGCTAAAGCATCACCTAAGGCCAATTGAGCCGTTGTACTGGTAGTGGGCGCCAAATTATGCGGACAAGCTTCTTTTTCGAAAGAAGTATTCAAAACCAGATCGGCTTGCTCTGCTAAAAAAGAATTCAATTCTCCAACCATCCCGATCAAAAGATTGCCAGCTGTTTTTAACAAGGGGGTAAGCACTTTTATTTCTGGCGTATTTCCACTTTTAGACAGGCAAATTACAATATCATCAAGCTGGATCATCCCTAAGTCGCCATGAATAGCATCTGCAGCATGCATAAAAATAGCAGGTGTACCAGTTGAATTAAAAGTGGCCACCATTTTTTGAGCAATGATTGCACTTTTCCCTATACCTGTAACAATTACCCGCCCTTTACTATGTAAGATGCTTGATACGACCTTTTCAAAATCAGCGTTTATGTTCTTAGCAACATTTAATATGGCTGCTGCTTCAAGCTCTAATGTGCTTATAGCTGATTGGATTATTGATTTTTTACTTTTCAAAGAGAAAATAATTGTTTGTTAATACTTGAAATTCTTGTAAAATTATGTTATTTTGGATACAAAAATAGCATCGCATATTTTATTACACAAAATGGACGTGAAAAAGTCGTTATTTGATAACCTTCAAAATTTCTTTGGGTTTGATAATTTCAAGGGTGATCAGGAGTCGATCATTACCAATATTTTAGAGGGCAACAATACTTTTGTTATTATGCCTACAGGCGGAGGGAAGTCTATATGCTATCAGTTACCCGCTTTAATGAGCGAGGGAACAGCAATTGTGATCTCTCCACTAATCGCATTGATGAAAAACCAGGTAGACCAGTTAAGGGCTTTCGGTGGAAATGACAGTATTGCTCACTTTCTTAATTCATCCTTAAACAAATCTGAAATTACTCAAGTTAAATCTGACCTCTTAAGCGGGCAGACTAAATTGTTGTATGTTGCGCCCGAATCTCTGGCGAAGCAGGACAATATTGAATTTTTAAATCTGATTAAAATTTCTTTTGTTGCTGTTGATGAAGCTCATTGTATCTCTGAATGGGGGCACGATTTCAGACCAGAATACCGTAAAATTAAACAGGTTATTGCTGGATTAGGAAATAACATTCCAATTATTGCACTAACTGCCACTGCTACTCCCAAGGTTCAACAGGATATTATGAAGAATCTTGGAATGATGGAGGCAACGTTGTTTAAATCATCATTTAACAGGCCGAACTTATTTTATGAAATCCGCCCTAAAAGAGACATTGCAAAAGAGATTATTAAATACATAAAATCTAATCCGGGTAAATCGGGGATTATCTATTGCCTTAGCCGTAAAAAGGTTGAAGAGGTGGCCGAAGCTTTAAACCTAAATGGAATCAGTGCTTTGCCTTATCACGCTGGTTTAGATCCAAAAATACGGGCTGAAACACAGGATAAATTTTTGATGGAAGATGCTGAGGTGATTGTGGCAACTATCGCTTTTGGTATGGGGATCGATAAACCTGATGTTCGCTTTGTAATTCACCACGATGTGCCTAAAAGTATGGAAGGCTATTACCAGGAGACTGGCAGGGCCGGGCGTGATGGCGGCGAAGGCGTGTGTATTGCTTTCTACTCTCAAAAAGATGTAGATAAGCTGGCTAAGTTTATGAAAGATAAGCCGGTTTCGGAAAGAGAAATTGGCACACAAATATTAAAGGAAGTGATAGATTATGCAGAATCTGGCGTTTGCCGCCGTAAGCAGATCCTTCATTATTTCGGCGAAAACTTTAACGAAACAGGCTGTAACTGCATGTGTGATAACTGCAAAAAGCCTAAAAAACAATTTGATGCTGAAAGCCAGTTATCAACTGTATTAAAGTTTATTGAGAAATCGGGAGAAAAATTCGACGATGCACACTTGCTAAACGTTTTCTTAGGCTTAGAAACGGCACAAACCATTGCATACGAACATAGTAAGGTTCCTGAATTTGGAATTGGCAAAGAAGAAGGTGAGTTGATGTGGAAATCAATTATCCGCCAGGCTGTTTTAAATAATTACCTGTTTAAGGATATTGATAATTATGGTTTATTAAAGTTAACCAAGCAAGGGAGAGATTTTATTGTTAATCCTTATAGCCTTAAATTCATCCTGAATGAACCAATAGAGAATGGTGCCGACGATGATGATGATGATGTAAAACATGGCACCGGAGCTTTAGATACCCATCTTTTATCCTTACTTAAAGAGCTGCGTAAAAAAATTGCGAAGCAAAAAAGTGTTCCGCCGTTTGTCGTTTTTCAAGACCCATCGTTAGAGGAAATGTGTACACATTACCCGATTACCATGGAAGAACTTCGCCAGATTTCTGGTGTAGGTTCAGGTAAAGCGATGAAATTCGGTACGCCTTTTATCGAATTGATCAAAAAATATGTCGAGGATAATGATATCGAACGTCCTATTGATCTGATTATTAAAACTCAGGCCAATAAATCGCAAATGAAAGTTTCGATCATTCAGAATATCGACAGACAGATCGGCTTGGAAGACATTGCTGATTCGAAAGGCATTACTTACGAAGAAATCCTGAAAGAAGTAGAATCGATTGTAAACTCTGGTACTAAACTTAACCTTAACTATTTCATTGATGAGGTAATTGATGATGACAGACAGGATGAGGTTTTTGATTATTTCAGGGCAGCAGAAAGCGATTCTATAGATGAAGCACTTAATGAATTGGGCGAAACCGATTATACCCGAGAAGAAATTCAATTGATGCGCATTAAATTCATGTCAGAATTAGGAAACTAAAGATTGATGGAAGATGGGAGAGGTAAGATGGATGATGTATCTGCTTATCCGTCCCATTTTCTATTATAGATTTTAGTTTATACATTTTCCATCTTCCATAATACATTTTACATGTTAAACTATTTAGATAAATTAAAAAATACAGATTCAGGGAATTTCTTTTTAATGGCGGGTCCATGTGCTATTGAAGGCGAGGATATTGCCATGAGAATTGCTGAAAAAATCATTACGATTACCGATAAACTGCAGATCCCATATATTTTTAAGGGTTCGTACCGCAAGGCAAACAGAAGTAAAGGAAGTTCTTTTACAGGTATTGGCGATGAAAAAGCTTTGCGCATTTTAGAAAGAATCGGTAGAGAATTTGGTGTTCCAACTGTTACCGATATCCATGAAAGCGCTGAGGCGGCAATGGCCGCTGCTTATGTAGATGTATTGCAAATCCCAGCGTTTTTATGCCGCCAAACCGATTTATTAATTGCCGCTGCAGAAACCGGAAAAGTAGTTAACGTTAAAAAGGGCCAATTCCTTTCTGCAGGTTCAATGAAATTTGCAGTAGAAAAAGTAAAAGAAGCTGGGAACGACAAAGTCATTTTGACTGATAGAGGTAATACTTTTGGTTATCAGGACCTGATAGTTGATTATCGTGGATTACCAGAGATGCAAAGTTTTGGCGTTCCTGTAGTGATGGATTGTACACACTCGTTACAGCAACCCAATCAAAGTAGCGGTGTAACCGGAGGTAAACCAGAGTTGATCTCAACCATTGCCAAAGCAGCAATTGCAGTTGGTGCAGATGGTTTATTTATCGAAACGCATCCTGATCCTGCAAATGCAAAATCAGATGGAGCAAATATGCTTCATTTAGACCTGCTGGAAGAAACTTTAACCAAACTGATTAGAATCAGACAAGCCATACTGTAATTTTGAATAATCCGAAAGTTTTTCTTACTGCTGAATGGCGCAAACTAGCTTTGGCACAGTATGCGGTAGATAAAGAAATACTTTCGAATTACCTGCCTCCGCATACCATACTGGATGATTGGCAGGGCAAATATTACGTGAGTTTAGTGGGATTTATGTTTGTGGATGTAAAATTGCGTGGTTTTAATATCCCTTTCCATACTAACTTTGAAGAAGTTAACCTGAGGTTTTACGTCAAATTTAAAGATGGCGGCATTTGGAAACGAGGCGTTGTATTTATTAAAGAATTTGTACCAAAGCCTGCTATCACTTTTGTAGCCAATGCCCTTTATAAAGAAAACTATCAAACACTGGCCATGAAACACCTTTGGGTTGAACAGAAAGATCAACTGGAAGTAGCGTATTCCTGGAAAAACAGAAATTGGAATAGTTTTGAGGTTACTGCTACATCAAAGGCTGAGGATATTTTGGCTGGCAGCGAGGAAGAATTTATTACTGAACATTATTGGGGTTATACCAAAATCGGAGTAAATAAAACCTCTGAATATGGTGTTGAACATCCGCGCTGGCAAGCATATCCCATCAAGGATTATAAAATTAATGTGGATTTTGGAATTAATTATGGTGATGATTTCGCTTTCTTAAATAATGCTACTCCCGATTCTGTAATTCTTGCAGAAGGATCAGAAATCAGGGTTTTAAAAGGGAAAAAGTTCTAATCTGATTACCTAATAATGGTTGGTGTGTTGCGTTATATTTTATGATAATTTCCGCGCAGATAACAGATAAAGTATTGGCTTAAAACAAGAGAAGTCAAGTTTTTAAAACTTGACTTCTCTAAATATTAAACTCGTTTAGGATAACAGAAAGATTATTTAGCAACTGCTTTACCTGAATAAGTTGCCGCTAATTTTAATGCATTGTAAGTGTTTACAACTCCGCCACTGATACAAAGATCAGAAAAAGGAACAGAAACTTTTTCGGCATCTGGTCCTTCGCCTTTAGCATATTCTACATTGTGGTTCACTTTAGTAACCGATTTAACGATAATTTCTTTTACTTGCGCCGCCGTCAATTTAGGGTAATAAGAACGGATTAATCCGGCTAAACCAGCCACAACAGGAGAGGCCATACTCGTTCCATCTAAGTTTTTGTATTTAGAACCCGGTACGGTAGAGTAAATCTGAACACCAGGAGCGAAAACATCAACCTGTGTTTTACCAAAGTTAGAGAAACTGGCTTTTAGTGTTTCATCGTCTTGAGGACCTGAAGCACCAACGGTAATCCATGAAGCAATGGTTTTTTCATCTAAATCTTTATGGTTAGGGAAATTATTTTCGACATCGATATTTTTGTTTTCGTTACCTGCAGCCTGAACAATCAGTACATCTTTAGATGCAGCATATTTCATCGCTTCGTTAACGATAGCTTTATCCCAGCTATAAGCTTTACCAAAACTCATGTTAATTACTTTTGCGCCATTATCAACCGCATAACGGATTGCATTTGCCACATCTTTATCTCTTTCATCACCATTTGGCGTACAACGAACTCCCATAATGGCAACATTATCTGCTACACCTAAAATACCAAGTTTGTTGGTTCTGTCAGCTGCAATAATACCAGCAACGTGCGTGCCGTGCATAGCATCAGGACCTGCAACATCGTTATTGCCATAAAATTTTTCCTTAGGGTTGTTTGGATCATCGCCAACTATGGAGCGTGGATCATAATCAATATTTAAGTTGTATTTGGCCTGGCGTGTATAATAATCGAATCCTTCTACAATTTGATCTTCGTAAAAATCTTTAAAACTGCCTTTTTCTAATTGTTGACTTAGTACATTTTGGATCCTGCCCTCAACCTCAGTAGCTGGTTTAAAGTTTTTAAAATCTTCTGCGGTTGGATTTTCTTTACCGATTTTCTTTACTACTGCATCTAAAGCATTTTTAAAACCAGTAATACCTGCCAAATTTCCTTTAGCTTCCGCTAATTGTTTTTCTAAATCGGCTCTTTCTGCTTTAAAAACCTCGAAATCTTTTTTATCTTTTTCTGCTACATTCGCATCTGTGGTATTGGCAAAACGTACCTGGTCGCGACGAACTAAACGGGTTAATTCTAAAGTTTCGAAGTTTACAGATTCTTTAGGGCCACCAATAAAGTTCCAGCCATTAATATCATCGATATAGCCATTCTTGTCATCATCCTTACCATTGCCAGCTATCTCTTTGGTATTTACCCACATAATCCGTTTTAAATCCTCGTGTGTAGCTTCTACACCGCCATCATTTACGGCTACAATTACTTTAACAGATTTTTTACCTTTTAAAAGTTCTTTATATGCTTTTTCGGTGCTGATTCCGAAAGTGCTATCACTTTTAAGATCAAGGTTTTGCCAATTGGCTTTTTGCGCATTGGCCAAAGTTGGTACTGCACTTACGAACGCAATGCTTAATAGCGCGCTAAAAATTCTACTCTTATTCATTTATGTATTTTTGTATTAAACGGTGAAAGTTAATTTTAATTTTTTTATTGAAAGAAATTCTATTAAAATTTAATGCTTTCCAGCTATTTTATTGCTGAGCTTTATTAGCAGTTTTTAATAAAAAAAGCCGTCACCTCGATCCGAGCACCAAAGAGTGGGGAGATCTATCTGAACAGATTCCTCGACCTTATTGCACTCCGCTCGAAATGACGACCGATCTAAAAAAAATTACCTTACTCTATTTTAATCCGGCTGCAATCTTCTTAGCCATTTCATCATGTGATTCAATTACTTTTAAAGTATTCGTAGCCCATTCTTTAATGCTTTGGTCACGGTTTTCAATCCCCTGTTTAAATAATGCCACTGTTTTTTCATGATCGGTAACCATCATAGCCATATAATGTTTATCAAATGCTGTACCGGTCATTTTTTTCATTCCATCCAAATGGATCTGCTCATCGGCAGGCAGTGCATCAGGAGTAATCACTTTTTTGTTTACTGCCAACGCTTTTAATTCTGCATTCGCTTTGGTATGGTCGGCAAGCATTTTAGCCGCGAAATCTTTTACTTCGGTACTTTTCGCATTTTTTGCTGCAATCTTCGCTGCTTCAACTTCCATAATACCACCTACAGCTGCTTTTCTTAAAAAGGTAGCGCCTGCCTCATCAATGCCAGATTCAGTACTTTCGGAACCAGCAACGTGGTTACCATTTACCATGGTGGTATCGCCAGAAACGCTGTCTTTTGTAGTAGCCGATTTTTTATCTGCAGTTTGACAAGCCTGAAAGGAAAGTGCCAAGGCAAAAGCTGTTGACAATAAAAATATCTTTTTCATGTTTTCTCTATATTTAATAGATTAGAAACAAGAGCATTGGAAAAAGGTTTTTGTTGTAAGGGTTATTGTGCTACTCCATATGGATTTTTGATAACAATAGCCATTAAACGCTCCGGATTTTCCACTGGTTCAAAACCAAATTGCTTGTACAATCCATGTGCATCCAAAGTGCCTAAGCGATATGACCTCAATCCCTGTAAATCAGGATGAAAAATCATAAACGACATCAGTTTTTTCGATAGACCCAAGCCGCGGTAGTTTTCTTTGACATAAACATCACAAAGCCATGCAAAAGTAGCCTTATCGGTTATCCATCGCGCAAAACCTACCTGTTCCTGGTCTTTATAAATTCCAAAACATAGCGAATTTTCTATAGAACGTTTTACCGTATCCAGCGGAATGCCCTTTGCCCAATAAGATTCTACACTTAAATAATGATGTATGGCTTCAGGATCTAAAAGCTCCTTTTTATCTGAAAATATAAAACCGTTTTCGCTGATTTCCATTTTGATTAATGATTGCGTTTTGAATGATTAAAGGAGTGAATTCTTTCAAATTCACTTTAAGAATTAGCTAAGTTTTCTAAGCTTCTTCCGCAGTTAACCGATTAACCAGTTCAGATAATTAAGCCTTTCTAGTTACGCATATTAATAAACTGCAGTGGCTGATCAAAATCTTCATTTCTACAAAGGCTGATCACGGCCTGCAAGTCATCAATTTTCTTTGCGGTAACCCGAACCTGATCATCCATAATAGATGGTTGAACTTTTAAGCCGCTGGCTTTGATTTTCGCCACCACTTTTTTCGCTGCTTCTTTATCCAATCCTTCTTTTATGCTGATTTCTTTTCTGATCATGTTGCCTGAGGCCTGATGCTCGTCGCCAAAGTCTAAACTTTTTGGATCTAAATTCTGTTTCATCATCCGCGAAATAATGGAATCTTCGATTGCTTTTAATCGCATATCATCTTCAGTAACAATGGTTACCACATTTGTTTTTTTATCCAGATCGATGGTGCTTTTCGATCCGTTAAAGTCGAATCGGTTAAGGATTTCTTTTTTAGCATTGTTAATGGCGTTGTCTAATGTTTGCGCATCAACTTTACTTACAATATCAAAAGAAGGCATGGTTTTAGCTTTAAAGTAAAAAAATAAGTAGATTTAATAGAAATTAATCCATCCTCACAAAAAAACGAAAAATAATATGAAAACCACTAAACCAAATTCTCAAAAAAAGATCACGAAAAAAGAAGTTAAAAAACAACTTGAGCAGTCTATCACGGATAAGTTTTTAGAAGTAATTAAAAGTTTAGGTCATGATGTATCGGAAATTAGTACGGAGGTTGGGAAGGCAAGTAAGCGGGTGGCTAAAAAATTAACCAAAAAATTTACCATTGTAAAAGCAGATGTGGGACAAAAAATTGATGATTTGTTACATGCATCTAAAGAGAAAGCAAAAGCAGCGGAAAAACCTGCTGCCAAAGCGATAAGTAAATCTGAAAAATCTGCTGAAAAAGTAGTTAAAAAAGCTGTTGCGAAGGCAAAACCAGTAGTGCAAAGCATTAAAGTTGCCGCAATAGAAACTGAAGAAAAAGCAGAAAAGGTATTGGCAAAATCAGTGGTGACAGCAAAAGAGGCTGTTAAAGAAGCCACTAAAGTAGCTAAAAAAGCAGTAAGTAAAGCGCCGGAAACGGCTAATGAGGTTGTTAAAAAAACGGTTGCGAAAGCTGCCCCTGCGGTTAAGAAAGTAGTAAAAAATCCTGCCGGAAAATAAATTTGTTAACGTTAACATGTAAATGAATTAACATCGATTTAACAAATTAATGTGCAGTTTTGAACATCCCTGTTTGGCAGGGATTTTTTATTTTTTTAAATGAGTAATAAGAAGATTCCATTTTTTAACCGCGAAATCAGTTGGCTTTACTTTAATGAACGTGTATTGCAAGAAGCGGCCGATGAAACAGTTCCGCTGATTGAACGGATTAAATTTCTATCTATATTTTCTTCCAATTTAGAAGAGTTTTATCGTGTTAGGGTGGCTACCATGACCCGGTTAACCAATCTGAACGATAAGGCTAAGGCACTTTTGGGATTTAATCCAAAGAAAATTCTGAATGAGATTAAAAATATTGTTGTAAAACAGGAAAGAAAGTTCGACCAGCTTTTTCAGGCTACTTTAATTAACGAACTTGCTCAAAACAGGATTTTTATTTTAAACGATACTCAACTGAATGTAAGCAGGGGAGAATTCGTTAAAAATCATTTCAGGGATAAGATTTTATCAAATGTGGTTCCGATTATGCTGGATATGGATAAACCATTTCCAGAACTGAAAGACCGGTATCTATATTTCTTTGTTAAACTTTCTAAAAAGGATACAAAAGTTAGAGAAAAGTATGCATTAATAGAAATTCCGCCTAATTTACCCCGGTTTTTGGTGCTGCCGGAAACAAACGACCTAAAGTTTATTATTCTTGCTGAAGATATCATCAGGTATTGTTTAGATGATATCTTCTATGTTTTTACTTACGATAATTTAGAGGCTTATTCGATCCAGTTAACACGGGATGCCGAACTGGATATTGATAAAAACATTAATGATAAGTTTATCGAAGATTTAAAAAGCAGTTTAGAGAAACGCAAAAAAGGCAAACCAATGCGCCTGCTTTATGATTCGGCCATGCCACTTAATATGCTTACCGTTTTGGTAAACAAACTCAAGCTAGAGGCAGATAGTTTAATCCCAGGTAACCGTTACCATAAGTTTGGCGATTTTATCGCTTTCCCGAATGTGGGTAAAAAAGAATTGGAATATGCACCGAACGTACCGCTTAAGGTGCACGATCTGCATAGAACCCAAAGCATGTTCAATAAAGTTGCTCAGCGCGATTATTTGGTGAATTTGCCATACCAATCGTACGATTATATCATTTTATTTTTGCGTGAGGCAGCCCTTGATCCAAAGGTTACGGAGATACAGATTACTTTATATCGCTTAGCTGAAAACTCGAAAGTAATCAATGCCTTAATTAACGCTGCTAAAAATGGAAAGGCTGTTTCTGTTTTATTAGAACTTAAGGCCCGCTTTGATGAACAGGCCAACATTTACTGGACAAGCCGTTTAATGGAAGAGGGGGTTAAAGTAAATTACGGTTTAACAGATTACAAAGTACACTCTAAAATTTGTCTGGTTAAACGGATTGAAAAGGATAAGCCGGTTTACTACGCCAATTTAGCTACGGGGAATTTTAATGAGAAAACTGCAGGTTTATACTGCGATCATAGCATTTTTACGGCAAAGAAAGAGATTACCAATGATCTGGTCAAACTTTTTGATGCATTGAGCAAGCGTACGGTAACCAAAGGCTTCAGGCACTTAATTGTTTCTCCACTGGAGAGCCGCTCTAAACTGGTTAATTTTATCAACCGCGAAATCAGAAATGCTAAACAAGGTAAACTTGCATATATCATGTTAAAGGTAAACAGTTTAGCTGATGAAGGCATTATTTCCAAACTTTACGATGCGAGCAATGCCGGGGTTAAAATTCAGCTTATTATACGCGGTATCTGCTGCCTGGTGCCAGGCGTGAAAGGTTTTAGCGAAAATATCACTGCTATTAGTATTATCGATAAGTTTTTGGAGCATGCCCGGGTTTATATCTTCGGTAATAATGGTAAAAACGATATGTATTTATCCTCTGCAGATTTAATGAGCAGAAATTTCGAGCACCGCGTGGAAGTAGGTTTTCCAGTTCTGGATCATGATGTTAAACAGGAGATCCAAGACATTATTGACCTGCAGCTGCAAGACAATACCAAATCGAGGCAAATTAATGCCTTAAACAATAACAAATACCATAAAAACAGATTAAGTAAAAAAATAAGGGCACAGGTAGACATCTACAACTATTTAAAAACCAAGCATCAATCATAATGTTAAGATACGCAGCTATAGATATCGGTTCGAATGCGGTGAGGTTACTCATTGCAGATATTAGCAAACAGGACGGAAAATATAAATACAAAAAGAACACCCTGATACGTGTGCCACTCCGTTTGGGAGATGATGCGTTCCTGGATCAATATATTTCGGAGAAAAAATCTGCAGACCTGGTAAAAACCATGACAGCTTTTAAAAACCTGATGGATGTGTATCATGTTTCTGAATATTTGGCTTGTGCAACATCAGCCATGCGTGAAGCCAGCAACGGACAGGATATTGTAAAACTGATTAAGGAGCAAACAGACGTTACCCTGGAAATTATCGAGGGACAACGGGAAGCGAATATTATTTATGCCAACCATATTGAAGAAGAATTAGACGAAAATAAAAACTACCTGTATATTGATGTGGGTGGGGGTAGCACCGAATTATCTGTTTTTGTAAAGGGTACTCCGGAAGTATCAAGATCATTTAATATTGGTACAATCAGAATGCTCGACAATCAGGATAAGGAAGAAACCTGGGAAGAGATGAAAGATTGGGTAAAAGAGCATACAAAAGAATATAAACACTTAGCTGGTATAGGCACCGGTGGCAATATTAATAAATTGTTCCGCATGTCGGATGAGAAGGAAAATGCGCCTTTATCGTTACAGAAATTAAATTCGATGTATAATAAATTAACCAGTTATTCATTGAAAGAAAGGATCAATACCTTGGGCTTAAATCCCGATCGTGCGGATGTAATTATCCCCGCTTGCGAAATTTATTTAACTTTAATGAAGTGGACGGGTA
This sequence comes from Pedobacter sp. D749, assembly GCF_019317285.1. Classification (NCBI taxonomy): domain Bacteria; kingdom Pseudomonadati; phylum Bacteroidota; class Sphingobacteriia; order Sphingobacteriales; family Sphingobacteriaceae; genus Pedobacter; species Pedobacter sp. D749. The sequence continues at coordinate 2,549,138 of NZ_CP079218.1, read as the reverse complement.
TAAAACAGATTTATGTACCTAAAGTTGGAATGGCTGATGGGATTATTAAATTATTGATAGAAGAGAAGCTGGATTAGAGAAATCATCTCATACAAGTCTGGCAATCGTTTAATGATAAATGGCTGGCTGATAGTATATTTAAATACGCTAAAAGAAGCCGTTTAATGTGCGTGTATAAACTTACTATATTAACATCCTGAATGATTAAAATATAATGATATATTTGCTAATTAATTTAGTAAGTATGTCGGTAAACGTTAATATCACTTCAAAGGGAATACAAAAAGTACTTAAGAACTATAATGAAAAGCAGGCTATTGCGGAGTATATATGGAATGGTTTTGACGCCAATGCGAATACCATCCGTATAGATTATGTAGCCAATGCGCTTGGCCTTTTGGAGCAGTTAACTATTGCTGATAATGGTTATGGAATTAATTTTGATCGCTTACAACAAAAATTCGATCCGTTTTTCGAATCTGAAAAATCTATTCAGATTGTAGCACCAAAGCACACCTCTAAAATGCATGGCCGCAATGGGGTGGGGAGACTTACCTTTTTTACCTTTGCGCATAATGCTGTTTGGCAAACCACTTACCAATCCGAAAAAGGATTTTGTTCTGGCGAAATACACATTAACACTGGTGCTTTAAATAGTTACAGCCATGATTTTTCCAGCGTTCCGGAGAATACTGGAGAAACTGGAACAACCGTTTCATTTACTAATTTGAAGATCAGTCAACAGGATTTAGAAGAAACAGTAATTCCTTTTTTGATAAACGAATTCTGTTGGTTTATTGAATTGAATAAACACAAAAATTACTCGATTATTGTAAATGGTGAAGCATTGGATTTTAGCAGCAATATTAAAACTGTAGAAGAGTTTAATCTTTTTTATCCCGATACTGCCGTTAATTTTAAGATTAAATATGTCCATTGGAAAGAAAATCTCCACAAAGAACTCTCTAAATACTATTTCTCGGCTAGTGGAGAAGAAATTTATAAAGATTACACCACCTTAAATAAAAAGAGCGACGATTATTTTCATAGTGTTTACATTGATAGTGATTTTTTTCGTGATTTCGATTTTAAGAGTTTCGAAAATGAAGGGCAGGTGGCCATATTTGGTGCAGCTAAATCTTCGGCAGAATATAGATTTTTGATTAAAGCACTAACGGAATATCTTAAAAGTAAACGTAAACCGTTTTTAAAAGAATATGCCAACCGCCTGATTGAAACTTACGAAGAGGATGAGATATTTCCTGTTTATGCCAGCGAAAGAGAGCAAGAATTAAGGAAACCGGAGTTGGTTAGTTTAATTAAGTCATTATATGAAGTGGAGCCTAAATTGTTTAGTAGTTTAAATACCGATCAAAAGAAAACCATTGTACGTCTTACCGATCTTTTAATGCGTTCTAACCTCCGTGATGAAATTTTTGAAATGTTTAATGGCATAATCGAATTAGAAGCCGAAGAGCAGGATGAGTTATTGAAATTGATAAAAGGCCTTGAAGCGACGAAAAATTAGATTAACATTTTATCGGTGATTTAGTAATTTCAAGCTGATAGTTCTGCTTTTTTATCCTATTCTCAAAATCTTTGTTATTTTAATAATATATATTCATTTTTATAGCGGCAGTTTAGCTGTCAGTTTCGTATGATGAAGAATATTTATTATTAAATCTTACTGTTTTTGTATGAATGAGCAGTTAGGGTGTTTTGAAACAGGTATTCCCATAGAAATTTACGGATTGAGCGAAAAATCAGTTACAATAACGTTCGGAATGGCTATCGATAACGATTTGTTACTTCTGATTACTGATTTTAATCAATTGCTGTTGCAAAATCCTTTTTCTGGTTTTATTACTACCGTTCCTGCTTACACTACCTTAACTGTTTTCTTTGATCCGTTAAGTGTGATGTTATCAGATCTTCCGGGGGAGGTTTGCTTCGAAAAGGTATCCGCTCATTTAAATAAAATTGCACAAATAAAAAGAGAAAAATCAAAGGTAATAGCTGATAACCTGGTTATTCCGGTATGTTATGGAGGCAATTTTGGTCCGGATCTTTCAATAGTAGCCCGCACCAATAACCTTAGTGAAACTGAGGTAATCGATATCCATACGGACGGCGAATGCGTTGTATTTATGATCGGTTTTGTGCCAGGTTTCGCTTATATGGGCGGGATGGACACCAGATTATCAACGCCTAGAAAAGAAGTTCCTAATGCTAAAACACCCGCAGGATCAGTAGGTATTGCAGGCAATCAAACCGGTATTTATCCAATGGAAACACCCGGAGGCTGGCAAATTATTGGAAAAACACCATTAAAGATATTTGATGTAAACCGTTCGCAACCATCACTTTTAAAGGGAGGTGACCTTGTTACTTTTAAATCCATTGGTATAGATGAGTTTAATGCATATGCTGAAATATGAGTATGAAAATCAGCATCATTAAGCCGGGTTTGTTAAGTACTATTCAGGATCTGGGCAGGTACCGATACCTCTCGCAGGCTGTACCTGTTTCTGGCGCTATGGATGAGTTGGCTCACCGTTTAGCCAATAAAGCAGTTGGTAACAATGATGATAATGCGACCATAGAATTTACCTATGCCGATGCTTCGTTTAAAGCTGAAACTGATATTTTAGTAGCTTATTCCGGTGATGGAGCTTTCCTGGTTTATAATGATCAAGTAATGCCTGCAGAAAAGCCATTGTTTTTTTCGGCTGGTTCCGTTATAAAGCTGATCCATAATGCAATTGGTGTGCGTACCTATCTGGCTGTTGCCGGTGGATGGAATGTGCCAGATCTAATGGAAAGTAAAAGTACATTTCTTGCTGCTGCTTTTGGTGGCTTTAAGGGAAGAGCATTGCAAAAAGCAGATGTTTTGATCGGTGGTACCACTATTAGCGAAGTATCAAAAGAGATATTAGACAAATTAATTCATAGGTCGTTAAGCTATCCAAATTGGCGCATTTCGCGCGAAAGTTTGCTGCCAGAGAAAAGGCAAAACATCAGAGTTGTGCTGGGCAATGAAATCGGCTGGTTTGATGCAGCATCCATTATTTCATTTTTAACCAATTCTTACACCGTCGATAGAAGAAGTAATCGCATGGGTTATCATTTATCTGGAAAACCATTGGTGAGGAAGGTTAAAAAGGAATTGCTCAGTACAGCAGTAACTCCCGGGATTATTCAGGTCACCGGAAGTGGCGACTTGATTATACTCATGGCCGACTGTCAAACAACTGGCGGTTATCCCCGCATTGCCCATGTTGCAGCGGTCGATTTGCCTTTATGTGCCCAGTTAAAACCCGGTGACACCATTCATTTTTCTGAAATTTCGAGAGACGAAGCAGAAGAACTTTTCCTGGAACGTGAACACGATTTATCATTAATTACCACTGCAATAAGCCTTAAATATATCAAAACATGAAAATAATCGATCTTAATTGCGACATGGGGGAAGCATTCGGAAATTATGCCATGCCCAATGATGAAAAACTGATGGATTATATTACATCGGCAAATATTGCCTGCGGTTTTCATGCCGGCGATCCGGCTGTAATGCAGCGAACTGTAGCTTTAGCCTTAAAAAAAGGAGTAGCCATTGGTGCACACCCTGGTTTGCCCGATCTGCAGGGCTTTGGTCGAAGAGAAGTGAAGATTAGCCCAAATGAAGCTTATCAGCTAACTTTATATCAAATTGGTGCATTAAGTGCTTTTGTAAAAGCTGCAGGTGGTAAATTACATCATGTTAAAGCGCATGGTGCACTATATAATATGGCTGCAAAAGATAGCACTTTAGCAAAAGCGATTGTGCAGGCTGTTTACGATTTTGATCCAGGTTTGATCTTGTATGCCTTAGCAGGAAGTAAGATGATAGCTGAAGCTGAAAAAATAGGCATAGTTACCGCATCAGAAGTTTTTGCCGACCGTAGTTATCAGGATGATGGTTTACTTACTCCACGCTCAGCAAACAACGCTTTAATTACCAACGAAGAAGATGCTGTAAATCAGGTTTTGGGATTTGCGCTAAAGCAGGAAGTAAGGAGTGCAAACGGAAATCGTATCGCTGTAAGAGCAGAGACCATTTGTTTGCATGGTGATGGTGAACACGCTGTTGCTTTTGCTAAATTGATAGTTGAAAGACTAAAAAAAGAAGGCATCTTAATTAAAGCTCCATCAATATGAAGCCTAAATACAATTGGAGTGTACTTTTAGGAGCTGCATTTTTAATGGCTTCTTCGGCCATTGGTCCTGGATTTTTAACACAAACAGCAGTTTTTACCCAACAATTAGGTGCTAGTTTTGCCTTTGTCATATTGCTATCCATCATATTAGATGCCATCGCACAGTTAAACGTTTGGCGGATTATTGCAGTTGCTGATAAACCTGCTCAGGATATAGCCAATAAGGTTTTTCCGGGCTTGGGTTACTTTATTTCATTCCTGGTTTTTTTAGGTGGTTTGGCTTTTAACATTGGTAATATTGCTGGTGCTGGCTTAGGATTAAATGTGTTATTTGGCATTAGTGTAGGGCAGGGTGCTGTAATCAGCGCTATTATGGCAATAGGGATCTTTATTTACAAAGAAGCGGGCAAAGCAATGGATGTTTTTGCCAAAACCATGGGGTTGATTAAGATTGTACTGGCTTTAATTATTGCCTATACCAGTTCGCCACCATTGGCAGAAGCCGCATTAAGGGCTGTAAACCCTACGCAGTTTAGTTTTACCGCCGTATTAACCATTGTCGGTGGAACCGTTGGTGGTTATATTACTTTTTCGGGCGCTCATCGCTTATTAGATGCCAAGCAAACCGGAATCCAAAATTTGGGTGCCGTAAATAAAGGTGCATTAAGTGCCATCGGACTTGCATCTATCATGCGCTTATTATTATTTATTGCTGCTTTGGGTGTAGTAAGTAAAGGTTTTACCTTAGATCCATCCAATCCGGCCGCCTCGGTTTTTAAATTGGCCAGCGGAGAAATAGGATATAAAATTTTTGGTGTAGTGATCTGGGCTGCGGGAATTTCTTCTGTTGTGGGCTCGGCATATACCTCCATCTCTTTTATTAAAAGTTTTCACCCACTGATCTTAAAGTTTAACAGAGAGATTATCATTGCCTTTATATCCATATCCTGTGTTATTTTTATCCTGATCGGTAAACCCGTAAAAATATTGCTTACTGTGGGTGCTATTAATGGTTTTATTTTACCCATTGCATTGGGGATTATGCTTATTGCGGCTTATAGAACTAAAATTATCGCAAATTATAAACAACCACTTTGGTTAACACTAACAGGTTTAGCTGTGGTAATCACCATGGTTTGGATGAGTTACGGAACCATTTTACAGATGATTAAAGGAGAATAAATCTTTATTTACATGACTACAATTACGAAATATCTTTGCCTTTTCTTACTATTGAATTCCACCTGTTTCGCGCAGCATGCCGCACAGGCTGTTGCTGTTGAACCCGGTGTTTCTCTTGCCCTGGCAAACTCCAGAAGTGCCGCGATAAGTAACATTCAGTATCAGCTTCATTTTAGAATACCAGCAGCGCAATCAGAATCAATTAAATCGACTGAAAGCATTGATTTTAAAATAAATAAATTAATTTATCTGCAAGTTGACTTTAAACAAAATGCAGACCACATAAAACGAGTATCGGTGAATGGAAAAACCATACCTATCGATTTTAAAGCAGAACATATTTTAATTAAGCAAGCGTATTTAAAGGTTGGTAATAACCATATCGAAATCGAATTTATTGCCGGTAACGAATCGCTAAACAGAAATAAAGATTTTTTATATGCCCTTTTTGTTCCTGATCATGCGAGAACGGTATTTCCTTGCTTTGATCAGCCTGATTTAAAAGCTAACTTTTTACTTTCATTAACTGTTCCAACCGATTGGAAAGTAATGGCTAATGCCGTAAAAAGAGATTCGTTGGTACAAGATAATTTTACCACCTATCATTTTAATCATTCAGATAAATTGCCTACCTATTTATTCTCTTTTACTGCAGGGAAATACACGCTTGTTAATCAGAAAATGAAAACCCGAGAGATGGAATTTCTTCACCGAGAAACTGATTCAGCTAAAATTAAACTCAGTGTAGATTCTGTTTTTATAGCTCATCGCGACGCCATCGATTTTTTGGAAAACTGGACAGCGATAAAATACCCTTTTCAGAAAATAGGTTTTGTCAGCATTCCAGATTTTCAGTTTGGCGGTATGGAGCACCCTGGTGAGGTACAATATAAAGCATCTGCATTGTTTTTAGATCAGGGTGCAACCAAAGATCAATTCATTTCCCGTTCAAATCTGATTTCGCATGAAACGGCGCATATGTGGTTTGGCGATCTGGTAACCATGAAGTGGTTTAATGATGTTTGGATGAAAGAGGTTTTTGCCAATTTTATGGCCGATAAGGTAACTGAAAAGTTAATGGGCAAAAACACTTTTGATCTTAAGTTTTTACAAGACCATTATCCGGCAGCTTACGGCGTAGACAGGACATTGGGCGCTAATCCCATTCGCCAGCAATTGGATAACTTACAAGAAGCTGGATCAATGTATGGAAATATTATTTACCATAAAGCACCAATTATGATGCGTCAATTGGAGCTGTTAATGGGCAAAGAAAACTTTCAAAAAGGGATCAGGGAATACCTGAAAAAATACAGTTATGGCAACGCTACCTGGAACGATTTGATTGCCATTTTAAGTAAATACAGTAAAAGTGATCTACTGAGTTGGAATAAAGTTTGGGTAAATGAACCAGGCCGACCTGTTTTTAGTTATGATATTAAATACAGTGGAGACAAAATAAGTAACTTAAGCTTAAGTCAGAACAGTGAAATGGGGCAGGCCCGGGTGTGGCCACAATCTTTTACAATTAAGCTGGTTTATCCAACCTATAATAAGTTTTTGGTAGTAAACGCAGTGAATGCACAAACTGTTTTAAATGAAGCGAAAGGTCTTCCAAAACCGCTGTATATTTTGTTTAATGCAAATGGTGCGGGATATGGCCTTTTCCCGATTGAGAAAGAGATGATGGCAAATCTTTATAATATCACTGATCCTTTAGAACGTGCATCAGCTTATATTAATGCTTATGAAAATATGCTTTCGGATAAAAGTAATCAACCTGAGGCACTTTTAAATGTATTGCTTAAAGGTTTAGCAACGGAAAAGAATGAGATGAACCTTAGGTTGATCACAGGGTACATGACCAATATTTACTGGACATTTTTAACTGACGAAAAACGAAGGGATATCCATGCGTTGATGGAAAAAACAATTTGGGACGCAATGGAGCAACAGCAAATGCAAAACAACAGGAAAATTTTGTTCAATGCTTATCAAAATGTGTATCTGAGTGCCGAAGCTGGAAAAAGAATGTATGATATCTGGCTTAAGCAAACTGCGCCAACTGGAATTAAATTGTTAGAAGATGATTATAGTGCATTAGCCTTAACGTTGGCGCTTAAAACAGATACGGCTAATACGATCTTAAAAGATCAGCTGGAACGGACCAAAAATGAAGACCGTAAAAACCGGTTAATTTATTTAATGCCCGCATTATCTCTAAATGTTAAGGAAAGAGATCGTTTCTTTAATGGTTTAAAAAATCGGAAAAACCGACAGAAAGAAGCTTGGGTAACTACGGCTTTATCTTATTTGCATCACCCCATCAGGCAAAAAACATCTATTCATTATTTGAAAGAAAGCTTAGACTTATTAGCAGAAATACAGCAAACCGGAGATATATTCTTTCCGCAATCCTGGCTAGCTGCTACCTTCGCGGCTTACAATAAAAAAGAAGCAAATGCAATCTTGCAAGATTTCTTAAAATCACATCCTGATTACAATCCAAAACTAAAGGATAAAATTTTGCAGGCTACCGATAACCTTAGACGGGCGCAGATCATCATGCATTAACGTTTAATTAAATAAATTTGTTACAAACAGGTTTACGGAGAATTTATACTTTTCGTCGCGAGAGCGTTAATTTAGATTTGAAAAGGGTAAGCATTAATTTGTTTGCCCTTTTCTTTGAGTTGTACGTAATTAATTTCAGGTAATTCTCCACCATTAAGAGTTTAAGGGAATTAAGAAAATATCTTGATAAGGTTCAAATTTCACATCACCTTAACAAACCAAAATTTAAAATGACCTTAACTTCTTAATGGTCAGGTTTTTAATCTGAAAAGTAAGAAATAATGGTTATTAATTGAAAGATTCTGTTTGATTGTTCAGATCGTCTAACAAACTGTTTAATAAAATATCTCTTTTATCTTCAATAGAAGCATCATCCTGAATAAAAACAGTAAGGTTCGTATTTTCTGTTGTTTGAGTTTGCATGAATTAGGGATTTATGTTTGTCAATTTAATGTCTATGATTATTTAACGTAGATTTTTGAATATAGTTTGTAACTTTTTTATTTAAAATTTAATAATATTCCAGTTAAAGAATAAATTATTCCTGGTCAAACATTGATCTACTTATTCAGGTTATCATTACAACAAAACAAATCCTATCAATGAAACATTACGACGCGATAATTATCGGAGCGGGGCAGGCGGGCACACCATTGGCTAAAAAACTTGCTGAAGCAGGTAAAAAAACAGTCATAATTGAAAAAAGATTGGTTGGGGGTACCTGTATCAACGATGGTTGTACACCAACAAAAGCCATGATTGCTTCTGCAAGGGCAGTTTATCAAGCCAGAAAAGCAACTGAACTTGGCGTAGAAGTAGGAGACATTAAAATTGATTTCAAGAAGATAAAACAGCGCAAAGATGATATTGTAGAACAGTTTAGGACATCGTCAGAAAAGGGAATTAACAATACCAAAGGGCTCCGGCTCATTTTCGGAACAGCAAAATTCAGCGCTGAAAAAGAGTTAACCATTGCCCTTAACGATGGTGGTGAAGAAAAAGTAACTGCTGATTTGATTTTTATCAATACCGGAGCAAAAACTGCCATACCTGATATAGAAGGACTTGATGAAATTGATTATCTTACATCCACAACAATTTTAGATATAGAAACCGTTCCAGAGCATTTGGTGGTGATCGGCGGCAATTACATCGGGCTGGAGTTTGGACAAATGTTTAATCGATTTGGCAGTAAAGTAACCGTTTTGGAAAAATCATCAGGTATTTTAGCTAAAGAAGACCAGGATATTTCATCAGCCCTTACCGAAATCTTAACGGATGAAAAGATTGAAATCATTACGGATGTGAAGATTGATAAAATCAGTCAGGATAAAAAACAGCTTCATCTTTCAATCCAATCGGGTAAAACAAAAAAGAACATTACGGCAAGTCATGTATTAATCGCAGCCGGACGCACACCGCAAACCGCTGATTTAGGCCTCGAAAATTGTGGTGTTAAATTAGATGATAAAGGACATGTAATCGTGAACGAAAAGTTGGAAACCAATATTAAAGGAATTTATGCATTGGGTGATGTAAAAGGTGGGCCTGCCTTTACCCATATCGCCTATAATGACTATACCATTGTTTACCGTAACCTGATTGAAGGAACGAAATATTCTATTCACGATCGGCCGGTACCATACTGCATGTTTACCGACCCTCAGCTTGGGCGGATTGGCATTTCAGAAAAAGAAGCTAAAGAAAAGAAATTGAATTATAAAGTTGCCGTTCTGCCAATTTCGAATGTTGCGCGTGGTATCGAAACCAACGAAACTTTGGGGCTGATGAAAGCAGTTGTAGATGCTGACACTAAAGAGATTTTGGGTGCTGCTATCCTTGCCTCAGAAGGCGGAGAAATTATGTCTGTTCTGCAAATGGCAATGGAGGGCGGTATTACTTACGATAGGATCAGGTATTGCGTTTTTGCGCACCCTACCTATACCGAATCGCTGAATAACTTATTTATGAAACTCTATAAATAATATGATCGAATTAAAAGGGATAAGCAAGAAATTTGGAGATACCCAGGCGGTAAAGCAAGTCTCTTTTAAAGTTGCCGAAAAGGAAACATTGGTATTGTTAGGTACCAGTGGATGTGGTAAAACCACCACTTTAAAAATGATCAATCGTTTAATTGAGCCTGATGGAGGCCAGATTTTTATTAATAATGAAAACATCACCGACCAGGATCCTGATGTATTGCGCAAGGGGATAGGTTACGTGATGCAGAATATTGGTCTTTTTCCGCATTATACCATTGCGGAGAACATTGCACTTGTACCTAAACTTTTGAAATGGGATAAGGAAAAAATTAAAAGCCGTACGCAGGAATTGATCCAAAAACTTCATCTACCGGAAAGCACGTTGGCGATGTATCCGCATGAGTTAAGTGGCGGACAACAGCAGCGTGTAGGGCTAGCCCGTGCGTTGGTTATCGATCCATCGGTATTGTTAATGGATGAGCCCTTTGGAGCCTTAGATAACGTTACCCGTACCAGTATCCAAAAAGAATTTAAAGCACTCGAAGAGTTGAAAAGGAAAACCATTGTAATGGTTACACATGATGTTCAGGAAGCCTTTGAACTGGCAGACCGGATCTGTTTAATGGATAAAGGTGAGGTAGTTCAGATTGGAACACCCAAAGAATTATTATATCGGCCCATAAATGATTTTGCAAGGAATTTTCTCGCTGGACAAAGGCTGGCACTAGAGTTTAAAGTAATTAATATCCAGGATATTTGGACTTATTTACCTGAAGAAACCATTTATGAAGGAGAAAGTGAATCTGCTGATTTAAGTATATGGGAAGCCATGGAATTATTAAGGAATAATGACCGGTCTGAGCTTTTTGTTTCAGGCGCTGATCAGGCAATCAAATCGATCAATTTCGAGCAGTTAACCAAAGGATTTAACCAATACCAAAACGCACAGCTGCATGAATGAGCAACAGCAAACCTTATGGCAATTTATGTCAGGGCAGTCTGATAAACTGCTCAGTCAAACTTTACAGCATGTAGGTTTAACCTTTATTTCTTTAATCCTCGCTATTGCAATCGGTTTACCCCTAGGTATATTGATTGCGAGAAAGAGAAAACTTTCAGGAACAGTTTTGGGCATTGCAGGGGTGTTGCAAACCATACCAAGCATTGCCTTATTGGGATTTATGATCCCGGTTTTAGGGATTGGTGCCAAGCCGGCTATCGTTGCACTGCTCATTTATGCCTTGTTACCGATTATCCGCAATACCTATACCGGTATTATTGGTATTGATCAGCATGTTAAAGAAGCCGCCAGGGCAATGGGAATGAGCAAGAGCCAGATACTATTAAAAGTAGAATTACCTTTGGCTATGCCCGTTATTCTGGCAGGCATCCGTACTGCAACCGTAATAAATGTGGGCGTGGCCACTTTGGCCTCATTTATTGCCGCAGGAGGCTTGGGCGAGTTTATTTTTGGCGGTATTTCGCTCAACAATACCAATATGATTTTGGCTGGAGCCATTCCAGCCGCTTTGTTGGCAATTATACTCGATGCTTTACTTTCACTTGTCCAGAAAATGGATTTTAAGAAGTTGAGGAAAGGCTTGTACGTTTTTCCTATCGTGATTTTGATTTTGGGCGGTTTTTATGCTTTACCAACCGCTTACTGCTCTACTTTAACAGCGGGATTTACTCCCGAATTTATGGGCAGGCAGGATGGTGACCTCGGATTAAAATCAACTTATGGTTTAAAAATACATACCATAGTGATCAGCGATGCAGTGATGTACAAAGCTGCTTTTGCAAAAGAACTGGATGTAATCAGCGGTTATTCTACCGATGGCCGCTTAAAAGCTTTTGACCTGAAAATTTTAAAAGACGATAAGAATATTTTTCCGCCCTATTATGCTGCACCGATTGTTCGTGATGAAGCTTTAAAACAATTCCCCGAATTGGAAAAAGCCCTCAATCTACTCTCCGGGAAAATTACAGATTCGATCATGACTGATCTGAATTACAGAACAGATTACCTTCATCAACAGCCGGAGCGGGTAGCAAAGGATTTCCTGATTAGCAATGGCTTGTATAAAGCTCCTAAAAATGGACATAAAGGTACCGTGCGCATAGGATCAAAGATTTTTGGTGAACAATATATCCTGGCCGAAATGTACAGTATGTTGATTAAAGGTAATACAGATTACGATGTAGCTACTAAAACCGGATTGGGCGGAACAAAAATCTGTTTTGATGCGCTGATGAATGATCAGATTGACTTTTACCCTGAGTATACCGGAACAGGTTTACTGGTTTTATTACAGCCTGATCCAAAAATTGCAAAGGAAATGGCGCACGATAGAAACAAAACTTACGATTATGTCTCTACCGAATTTGAGAAAAAGTTTAAAATCAAATGGCTAAAACCAATCGGTTTTAATAATTCTTATGCTTTAATGATGCGGCAAAAACAATCAAAAGAACTGAATGTTAATAGCATCACAGACCTTAAAAATTATCTGGATAAAAATTAATGACATTGCTAGAAGAATACTTACAGATTCGGAAATATTCCGAGCAGATTTGTGAACCTTTACAAACTGAAGATTATGTGGTGCAGCCTGTTGTAGATGTAAGTCCACCTAAATGGCATTTGGGGCATACCACCTGGTTCTTCGAAACCTTTATATTGAAGCCGTTTTCGGCTAACTATCAGGTGTATAACGACGATTATAATTTTGTATTTAATAGTTATTACGAAACCGTTGGCAATCGGGTAATCCGTACCGACCGGGGTAATTTAAGTCGGCCAAGCGTGAATGAAATTTACCAATACCGGGCTTATGTAGATGAAGCCATGACAAATTTTTTAAAGACACCACTAAAGGATGAAGTTAAGGAATTATTGGTTTTAGGTTTTAACCACGAGCAGCAGCATCAGGAATTGTTACTTACTGATATTAAATTTATTTTGGGTAACAATCCGCTTTTTCCCGTCTATTCGAAAGACAGAAAAGAAGTTTTAGCAATGAACAACCCAGAACCCGGCTTTATCAATATTTCCGAAGGTGTTTATGAGATTGGTTATGAAGGAACGGGTTTTAGCTTTGACAATGAACTGAACAAACATAAAGTTTACCTGCACGATTTTGCCATCAGTAAAACATTAGTAAGCAATGCCGAATTTTTAGAATTTATCAAAGCAGGCGGATATGAAAATTTTAATTATTGGCACTCCGAAGGATGGGATTGGGTAAAAAGCAACTGCATCACATCACCCATGTATTGGCATTCGATTAATGGAGAATGGTTTAATTACACTTTGGGCGGACTTTTACCAATTGATCCGAATGCGCCGGTAAGTCATGTCAGTTATTACGAAGCTTATGCCTATGCCAGTTGGAGCGGCATGCGTTTGCCAACCGAATTTGAATGGGAAGTGGCCGCAAAAAGCTTTAATTGGGGCGAAAGGTGGGAGTGGACTGAAAGCGCATACCTCCCTTATCCTGGCTTTAGTAAAGCAGCCGGGGCCATTGGCGAATATAACGGCAAATTTATGGTCAATCAGAAAGTGCTTCGCGGAGCATCCATAGCTACTCCGCAAAATCATTCACGCATTACTTATCGAAATTTCTTTCATCCGCATTTAAGATGGCAATATACGGGCATACGCCTGGTAAAATAAAATAAACATGAGCACCACTACCATTGAAATAACAACCGACAACAAAACGCAATTTCTTCAGGAAACCTTAACAGGACTACGATCTGAGCCAAAATTTATGCTTTCCAAGTATTTTTATGATGCTACCGGAGACCGCATATTTCAGCAGATTATGGAAATGGAAGAATATTATCTAACCAATGCAGAAATGGAAATCCTCCAGTATCAGTCTGCGCAACTTTCGCAAGCCATATCTGCAGATGGTACTGCCTTCGACCTGATCGAGTTGGGTGCTGGTGATGCCACCAAGTCCATTCATCTGTTAAAATCACTGCTGGACGATCAGATGGAATTTAGTTATTTTCCGATTGATATTTCAGCGCATGTAATTTCTGATCTGGAAGAAAATCTGCCTAAAAAAATTCCTTCGTTGGATATTAAAGGGCTAAATGGCGATTATTTCGACATGCTGAAAAAAGCCACTGAACTGTCGGAACGTAGAAAAGTGGTGCTGTTTATGGGCGCAAATATTGGTAACATGACAATTGCCGATGCTGAAAGTTTCTGTTTGTCTTTAAAGCAATTACTTTCTCCAAACGACCTGCTCATTATCGGCTTCGACCTCAAAAAAAATCCGCAACAAATTTTAGCTGCCTATAACGATAAAGGCGGAATTACCAGATCTTTCAATCTCAATCTACTTCAACGCATCAATAAAGAACTCGATGGTGATTTTAATATTGATCAATTTGAACATTATGCCAGTTACGATCCGGCATCAGGTGCCTGTAAAAGTTACCTCATCAGTTTAAAAAACCAGATTGTAAATATTGGCCGCCATGCCATTCATTTTATCGAAAATGAATATATTTTTATGGAAATCTCACAAAAATATTCCTTAAGTGATATTGATCAATTGGCCGCGAAAACAGGCTTTAAACCTCTTCAACGTTTTTTTGATCACAACCAATATTTTGTAGATGCCATTTGGAAAGTAGATTAGCTCTTGCCATCTAAAACTTGTAACAACCGGTTTAAATCCTCTTCCTTATTATAAAAATGGAAGGAAATCCTTGTACCTGCCCCTCTTGGTGAGCAGAGTATTTTGGCGGCATCAAGTTTATCTACTGTTTTTTGATCCAGAGGCATACTCATAATTGTCGATTGATACTTTCTGTCGAGCATCCAGTCGGGAACTAATCCTCTTGAATTTAGCTCCAATCTTGCTTGATTACTGAGCGTTTGCGTGGTTTTTTCAATCCAATCGAAACCAAATGAACCAAGATAATTTAAACTTTCGTTTAACGTGCCGAAGTTTAAGGTATCCAGATGCCCGGGTTCGAAACACATAGATAAATGATCTTTGCCTTTTAAGAAAGGCGCTGTAGGTAATTCGGCCAGTTTGTTTTTATTATAAATGGCATTTTTCATCTGATCGGAAAGCAAGGCATAACCGTTTCCATATCCGGCTAAAAGCCACTTGTAACCACTACCAATCAATGCATCTAAGCCCGATTTTTCAAAATTAAAGGCAGTAGTACCCAAAAACTGGGTGCCATCTCCAACTAATAACAAGTCAGGGTAGCTTTTTTTTAGTTTCCGGATAAAATCCTCATCCATTCTAAAACCACTAATGTATTGTACCATACTAAAAGCCAGAATGGTAGGTTTAAATTTTTCGATGACATTAATGATATTTTCTTCTAGTTTTTCGTCGATTGGAATACTGTGATAATCAAAACCCATGCTGATTATAGGGTAGCTTACAGATGGATATTCTTCTTCCAGTAATAGAAAACGATGGTTTTTGTCCAATCCACTTAATAAAGTATTAAAACCGACTGAGAAATTCTGAACCAGATAGGTGTTCTCAGGTTTTGAACTGAAAAGTTTAGCAATGTTATTTCTGAGGTCAGTAATAATGGGTATATTTTCCATCTTGAAAATGCTCCCACCTGCTATAAATGCCTGGTCATGTTGGGTTCGCCATTCAGCCAAATTGGTCGATAAAATGCCTGAATTGGCAGTATTGAGGTACGTGTATTCTTTGAGAATCGGA
The DNA here is from genome assembly GCF_019317285.1 of Pedobacter sp. D749. Taxonomy (NCBI): domain Bacteria; kingdom Pseudomonadati; phylum Bacteroidota; class Sphingobacteriia; order Sphingobacteriales; family Sphingobacteriaceae; genus Pedobacter; species Pedobacter sp. D749. Next base: position 2,533,487 of record NZ_CP079218.1, on the reverse strand, counting down.
AAAGATAGGTTCATGCCCAAAATTAAAAGAATTATGCATTAAAAAATAAATGCTGCCCCCAAAATTGATTTTTATACAAACCTATGAGAATCACGTTTGTTAGGTTAATACAATCTGCTAAAGTTATTATGGAAAATCAAACATCGATACTGGTTACGGAACTTAAAAAATTATTAAATGGGGGTGGAGCACATGTAGGCTTTAAAGATGCTGTTGCTAATCTACCTTTTAATCTTTTGGGCGAAAAGCCTAACAACTTGCCTTATAGTATTTGGCAATTGGCCGAACACATTAGAATCGCTCAGTGGGATATGCTCCAATTTAGTAAGGATGGATTGCATCAATCGCCTAAATGGCCAGACGAATATTGGCCTAAAGAACTGGCACCTGAAGATGAACAGGCCTGGAGCAACACCTTAAAGCAGATTGATACTGATTTGAAAGAATTTATTGCTTTGCTAGATTCTTCAGATTTATATGTGCCAATTCCGCATGGCGATGGACAAAGTGTATTACGCGAAGCCCTGCAAATTGCAGATCATAATGCCTACCATATTGCTGAAATCGTTGTGATCAGACGTTTATTGGGTGACTGGAAAAGCTAAAGGAAATTGTCTTGTTTGGACCTGTACTTTGCCGCTTATACAGCCCGTTATTATTGTTTTAATCTGCTGAATTTAACTGTCCGTTCTCATGAAAACTGATTTAAAAAAAGATTTATGTTACAAAACTCAAAGGCATTCAGCTCATTTTCTGTAGACGATGTACAGCAAGCGAAAGATTTTTATCAAGGAGTATTGGGTATCGAAGTTAAAGATAATCCAATGGGCCTAATTGAATTGGTTATTCCCGGATCAGCAAATGTTTTACTATATCCAAAGCCAAATCATGTACCTGCAACTTTTACAGTGCTTAACTTTCCTGTAGAAAATATAGATCAAGCAGCCGACGAATTGATTGCCAGAGGAGTAAAGTTTGAGATTTACAATGAAGAGTATTTAAAAACAGACAGTAAAGGCATCTCACGTGGAAACGGAGGACCAAATATTGCCTGGTTTAGAGATCCTGCTGGTAATATTTTGTCTATTTTGGAAACGTCCTAAACTTGGCTAGACTTCCGAAGTTGGCAAAGCGCAAAGGCCATAGCGCAAACTTCGGAAGTCTTTTCCATGCCAAAATTCAAAAGTTTTACAATTAGCCTATAAGCCCAAAACATTGATGTGCAATTTCGTATTCTTCATTAGTTGGAATAACCAATATCTTAACCTTTGAATCAGCTGTGTTAATCTCTTTTAGTTCGCCATTATAGCCTGTATTTTGAGCCGGATCCAATTCAATACCCAGATAATTCAGCTCTGAACATACAGCCTCGCGCATGTTGCAGTCATTTTCACCAACCCCTGCTGTAAATATAATAGAATCAATGCCGTTCATTATAGCTGCATAAGCCCCTATAAATTTCTTAATCCTGTAAGCATATAACTTAAGGGCTAAAACTGCTGCTGCATTTCCTTCATTTACCATTTTTCTGATGTCGCGCATATCGCTCGAGCCACCTACACCCAAAAGCCCGGATTGTTTATTAACCAGGCTGCTCAGCTGCTCTAAGGTATATCCGGAATGCTCCATCAGATGAAAAATAACCGATGGATCGATATCTCCCGAACGTGTGCCCATCATTAAGCCACTTAGTGGGCCAAAACCCATACTGGTATCTATTGATTTACCATTTTTAATGGCCGTTATACTGCAGCCATTTCCTAAGTGGATACTGATTATTTTACTGTCTTTTTTGTTTAACCAATTAATAGCCTGTTCGCTTACATATTTATGGCTGGTACCATGAAATCCATATACCCTGATGCCATGCTCTTTATAGTACGATTCTGGAATGGCGTAACGATAAGCCTGTTCTGGTATAGTTTGATGAAATGCCGTATCAAATACTGCAATTTGTTTCGCATTTACAAAAGTCTGTTCGGCTACTTCAATACATTTATAATTAACCGGATTATGGAGCGGAGCAAGGGAAAACAGTTTTTTGATCTGATGTTTTACATCATCAGTAATAATAGTCGGCCCAGAAAAATGTTCACCACCATGTACTACACGATGACCAACAGCTGCAATATCATCAGGACTTGTAATTACCGCGTATTCTCCCTGTGTTAATAATGCCAAAACCTGTTTTAAAGCTTCACCATGGTTGGATATTAAACCTGATTGTTCTATACTGTGTTTTTTGTTATTGGTATAAACCGTATGTTTTATAAACGAGCCCTCAATGCCAATCCTTTCTACCAACCCGCTGCAAACAGGCGCTTTTTCGGGCATTTTAAAAAGTTGGTACTTTAAGGAACTACTTCCCGAATTGATTACTAAAATGTTCATATTAAATATCCTGGCATTGAATCGCTGTAATTACAACGGTGTTAAAAATATCATCTACCGTGCAGCCACGGCTCAAATCGTTTATTGGTTTATTCAAACCTTGTAACATTGGGCCAATGGCCAATGCCCCGGTTTCGCGCTGTACCGCTTTATAGGTGTTGTTACCGGTGTTTAAATCGGGGAAGATGAGCACACTTGCTCTCCCAGCTACTTCAGATCCCGGTAGTTTTTGTTTACCCACAAGTGGATCTACAGCAGCATCGTATTGTATTGGTCCTTCAATTTTTAATTCCGGATGTTTTGCTTTCACTATTGCTGTCGCTTCTCTTACGCGTTCTACATCTTCACCTTCACCAGATGTTCCGGAAGAATAAGAAAGCATGGCAATACGGGGTTCAATGCCGAATTTGGCACTGCTCTCTGCCGACGAAATTGCGATTTCGGCTAATTGCTGGGCAGTAGGATTAGGGTTAACCGCACAATCGCCAAATATGGCCACACGCTCTGGCAGGCACATAAAGAAAATAGAGGAAACCACCGATACACCTGGCTTTGTTTTAACAAACTGTAAAGCCGGCCTGATGGTATGCTGTGTGGTATGAACGGCCCCCGAAACCATTCCATCAGCATCACCTTTGTAAACCATCATCGTACCGAAATAAGAAACATCAGTCATCATATCTCTGGCCATTTCCAGGTTTACATTTTTGGCTTTGCGCAATTCATGCAAGGTATTTACATAATCATTGTAATGTGCAGAATGTCCTGGGTTGTGGATTTTTAAAACATTGGTATCTAAATTTAATCCAAGTCTCTTAATACTATTGGTAATTTCAACAGGATCACCTAAGAGTGTAATGTCTACAATTTCTTGGGTGATGAGTTTTTCGACCGCTTTTAAAATGCGTTCATCGTTTCCTTCAGGTAAAACAATATGTTTTTTATCACGTTTGGCCCATTTAACCAATTGGTACTGGAACATGTGTGGGGTAATGCCCTGATAGCTAAAGGTGATAATTTTATCATCCAGTGCTTTTATATCCACATACTTTTCGAAAAGCTCTATTGCCAAAGCAATTTTTTTCTTATTCTCGATCGTAATTTTAGAATGAATGCCACCAATGGTTGTAGTGGTTTCAAAAGTTCCTTTTTGTACCGCTATAATTGGGATAATGGTTTGTAAACCTTCAATCAATTTAATAATCGGCTCATCAGGTAAGCTGCCAGCGGTTAAAACAATACCAGCAATTTTTGGATAATTGGCTGATAGGTTGGCCTGAAGCGCGCCAATAATAATATCGCCACGATCGCCTGGAGTAACAATAAGCAGGTTATCTTTAATGTGCCTTAAAAAATTGGGTAACATCATGGCTCCTGTTACAAAATTATCAACCTGATTACCCAATAATTCAGAGCCAAAAAGCACTTCGCCACCTAAGGCTAAAGTAATTTCGTTCATGGTTGGACTTTGCAGACCGTTTTCAGTTGGAATAACGGCGATAAGCAGTTCCGTCGGCAACTGATTGATTAAAGCTTGTTTAATACGCTCCGCTTCCTCCGGATTCACCATATTGGCCACTACACCTAATACCTGTACATCACGCAACAGGAAGTTCCGATAGATATTGATGGCTGATTTAAAAAGCTGACTTGCCGTTTTGTTTTTACCTGATACCACTATTAAAACAGGTGCACCTAAGTTTTTGGCCATTAAGGCGTTTGATTCGAATTCAAAGGCCATGCCTTCGCCTAAAAAATCGCTGCCCTCAATTACGGTGAAATCGTAGTTATCTTCTAGTTTTTTATATTTACTGATGATGGTATTGATAATCGCTCCGCTATCTTCTGATTGATGGAGCATTTCTTGCCGGGTAAAGGCAAAAGCATCTTCATATTTAACAGGAAGCGAAAAGTAATCTAACATGGCTTCTACATGTTCATCTTTTTTATTCGGATCGTCTTGTGCAATAATCGGTTTAAAATAACCTACCTTTTGGGTTTTTGCCAGTAACATATTGATCATCCCGAAAGCAATTACTGATTTTCCGGTATAGGGTTCGGCTGAAGCAATGAATATATTTTTAGTCATAAATAAGGAGCAATGTATAGGAATAACCAATTACGCCCAATATAGTTGGAAATATTTATTTTAAAAACTAAAGTAGGTTAAGTTTTAAAAGGTTACACAAACCCGTTATTAAATGGGGCTCAAAATAAGGTTTAACGGCCAGAAAAAACTGGATCAATATGGTTTTTAACGTTGGATTAAGCCATTTTTAAACCGTTTTTTACGCATTTGATTCAATTAATAACTTTAACATTTTTAGCCTGTGTAGAATTGGCACATTTACTTTAGCATCAGGATTGAGTTTTAGCGGCGTAAAATGGCTCTCCAGAAAATGGGCATAATCGGTGATTACGGTAGCCTGATTCAGATAAATTGGAACCTGTTGCTTGCCGGCTTGGGTAAAAAAATCTTCTAGCTGCTGTATTTCTTGGATGGTCATCCTACAAAGTTATCATTCTATTTTGAGCAGATCGAATTAAATTTATTTGATAGTTGGTATCTGCCTAGTGCTCAATCATAATGATTTAAATATTATTCTGATTAGCGCTGTAGTTTATTTTTGTACTAAAAATTTTAGTTTAAATTTGTGCTTCCCTAAAATAATTGTTTTTCTAATCGTGCGGCCAGAGAATGGATAATAGTGAAATGAGAAAAGATCTACATCATGTTGAAATCGTTCCGGATTTTTCTTCATTTAGAAAGGAACATTACCGAAAAGAAACCGTATGGCACCGGGATTGGAAGTTGGCTTTTCCACCTTCATTTAGAGAGGTTGCCTTTTATGATGCTGCAAATTCCGATACTCACCGGGCAGATATTTTTACACCGTCGGGTTATACCATTGAGTTCCAAAACTCTCCCATAACACCTGCCGAGCTCCATAGTAGGGAAGCCTTTTATCCAAACTTGATATGGGTACTGAATGGTAAAAAATTTAAAGGTTTTAAAATATTGAAACATCTGCCAGATGTGGATGATGCGAAACTAAAGGATTATGAGTTTTGTCATTCCGATCACCTTTCAATGGTTAGAAAAGCTGAGGTGATGCAGGGAATACCCAATCCAAAAATACTTAATTTTTACCATCCGGAATTACAAGGGGTTAAATTCACCTCAAACCTATATTCTTTTTGCTGGAAACAACCGCATAGTGTATGGTATTTAGCTACCGCTAAAATTATTGTTGACTTAGGCGGGCATTTTTTATATGAACTAAAACAGCGTAAACAATTAAACGGAAATTACCCGTACCTGGAAATGTTAAAGAGAAAAACCTTTATCGATTGGCATACCCCGCCAGAAGTTTAAGATAATATAAGTAAAAACGCATTTGAGATTGCGATATAGATAGATGGAAAGGAAATCTCACTAAAAAAACGTATTAAACGCCATACATGGCAGGCGTTTTTAATACGTTCAGCAGTCTTATTTCATACTGTCGTTTATTTTATTAATCATGACTAAATGGCTTTGAACAATTGGTGCAGTTTTAGTTGCAAAAGATTTAAGATCTGCGTCTTTTCCATCTCTTGATTCATCTTCCATTAATTTTAAGGTAGATTTATGTCCGTCAACCATGGCACTTACATAAGCTTTATCAAAATCTGCACCTGTTTTTTTGCTTAGGTCGTCCATTTTTTTCTTGTGCTCATCATCTACTGTACTCGGAAGCGTAATGTTTTTTTGTTTTGCTATGGCCATTAATTCGGTATTTGCCATACCATGGTCTTTAACCATCATGGTTGCAAATTCTTTAACCTGGGGATTACTGCTTTTTTCGAGGGCCAGTTTTCCCAATTCTACTTCTGCCATACCGCCAACAGCTGCCTGAGTAGTGAATTTGGCATCGGCTTCTTCAACGGCAATTCCTCCTGTAGCTGTAGTATTCGTGGTGGTATCTTTTGCCATGTTTAAACTGTCGGCACTTTCTTTTGCATCTTTATTTCCACCATTACAGGCCTGAAAGGCCAGGGCCGAAATAGCCATTACATACATTAACTTTTTCATATTCATTGTTTTTGTTGTATATGGATAACATGTTGTAATGCAAAAGGGTTTTAAGCTTTTGAATATTCATGGATTCATACAACAGCCAGTTGCTCTGAAAACTAAATGAGTTAATAGTGAAATTAACATTATGCCAAAAGTTCCTGAACTGAACTGTCTTCGTTAGGCTCTTTTACATTGTAGCACGCTGCGAGGGATCGTCATTACTGTTAGACTAGCTATTTCTTCAACAGCGTATCAATCTCCACATTAAATTCTTTCACAAATTCATCATAAAATTTACCGGTTGCCGGGCCATTAAAACCTGTATGGATCTGGGCTACATTTCCCTGTTTATCGATGATAATGGTAGTTGGGAAAGATAAAAATGAATCAAGCGCGGGCAACGATTCAGATACCACCTGTTTGTCTGCTGTACCTGCCAATACCTGATCATATTCGATTCCAAAACGTTCTCTGAAACGGGTCATCACTTTCTTTGCATATTCAGGTTCGGTTGAACGTTCGTAATGCAAAGCAATAATTTCTACACCGCGATTTTTGTTCTTTTTGTACCATGGCGCCATAAAAGTAGCTTCGTCAACACAATTAGGGCACCAGCTTCCAGTTATGGTTAAAATCACCACTTTGTTTTTATACTTTTCATCTTTTAGCGAAATCTTTTTTTCATTTAGATCAGGAAAGCTAAAATCAAGTGTTTTGTATCCTGATTTAAGATAAGTAAGCTTGTAAGGATCGGGGAGGGCTGCATCTTTATTTTTGGTTCCGGTAAAAGGCTGACTACCCCTTGCTCCTAAAATTTCACCCTTAACAACTCCATCTGCCTGGAAAGTTCCTTTGTAATAAGCAGGAGAGGAGCCAATAAAACTAGAAAGTTGAAATTCATTTCCTTCTACAACACCTTCCAGATAACGAGAATCGCCGGTTACGCGGAGAAAAGTACCCGTAAGTTTGTTTCCTGTTTGTTTAAATAAACCTACTGTTTTTTCTTCTTTACCATTTGGCGATGTAAAAACCACATCGTAACTACCAGAATAGTCTGCTGTAGCAGGTTTATCAGTTTTAAAACGGTAATTTTTGTGCTCGGCAATAATGACTAAAGGTTTACCAGCTTTATCCTGTTTTCTTAACGCACCAGTTAACTGATCACCAACTATCGCAAACGCAAGTTCGTTATCAAACTGATCCAGTTTGACAAAAAGCGAGTCGGCAGTTTGTTTTACAGGACCACCTTCGAAACGCTCTTCAGCATTGCGGAAAGATAATTTTTGGTGGCCGTTTTTTTCGCTGATCTCGAAGTTAAAGGGGATTTCTAATCCTTCCTTTACTTTAGCTATTCCGCGCCAGTTACCGAGGGCAACAAATGTTTTTTGGTTTTTCTTCTGAAGTTTTGCTGCCTGTTTTTTTACCAGGGCCGTTTGTTCCTGAGCGTAAGTGAAGGTTATTGATATGGCCAGTACGGCTGTTAAAAGGGATTTAAGTTTCATTGGGACGGTGTTTGTCGACTAAATTACTAGACAAAGATATGGATGTAATTGTCAAATAAAAAATATTTCGATAAAAAAACTATAAAAACTATAGGATAAATGGAATTAATTATACCTTTGCCCAAGTTATTTTAAAATACTTATCAAGAAAGGCGGAGGGAATGGCCCTGTGAAACCTTAGCAACCATCTAATTTTTAGAAATGGTGCTAATTCCATCCCAGATGAATCTGGGGTAGTTAAGTCAGTTGTTTGCGCTATCCTAATATAAAATATATGGAGCACTTCTGATTTAAGAGGTGCTTTTTTTTTAGCCCTGAATGCCTTCTTGAAATTAAATTATGCATTAAATAAAATCATTCAAATGAGAAAAACAGACAAGCTAAAATCGCCTTATGTAAATCCTTGTGTAGACTCCCGAATGCGCTAGTCCTGTTAAAATTGCTCCGTTTTAACAGGCACTTTTGATCTAACCATCCCATTTTATTTTTTTATAAAACACGGTTATTAACCGTTAGGGATTCGTTTTGTCCAAAATTTATCTTTTAACCAATTTTTAAAACACACACATGATCAAATTTTTAAAATCAATGGCATTCATCTTACTGCTCTTTATTACGCAGCAGGTATTTGCTCAAAATGTCACCGTTACCGGGACGGTAAAGTCGGCAGATGGCGAGACACTGCCCGGCGTTTCTATATTTATCAAAGAAACCAGGCAAACTACCATTTCTGATGGGAAAGGTGTTTTTTCTATCAGTGCGCCTGATCAAGGTACTTTAGTATTTTCTTATATCGGTTTTAAAACCCAGGAAATACAAATCAATAAAAATGCCGGGCCGATTTCAGTCATTCTTCAATCAAGCGATAATGCGCTGGATGAGGTAGTGGTTACCGCATTGGGAATTTCGAGGCAGAAAAAATCGCTCGGTTATGCTGTTCAGGAATTAAAAGGACAAGATCTGGCCGAAGCTAAAGAATCTAACCTGGTAAATGCACTGGCTGGAAAAATAGCCGGAGTTAGGGTAACGAACAGTCAGGGCAGCATGGGATCATCCCGCGTAGTCATCAGAGGAGAAACATCTATCGCCGGAAATAACCAGCCATTATTTGTGGTTGATGGGATTCCGGTAGATAACTCTCAGTTAAATTCTGCAGGCGCAAGAGATTATGCGAATGCCATTTCAGATATCAATCCAGAGGATATAGAATCAATTAGTGTGCTAAAAGGACCAAATGCTGCGGCATTATATGGCTCGAGGGCTGCCGGTGGGGTGATCTTGATTAAAACCAAAACAGGTAAATCGAAAAAAGGATTGGGTATTGATATTAACTCCAATGCCGTTTTAGAAACATTGCTCACCCTGCCGGTTTATCAAAATGCTTTTGGTCAGGGATCAGAAGGGAAGTTCAGTTATGTGGATGGCGCAGGTAAAGGTATTAATGATGGGGTAGATGAGAGCTGGGGGCCAAAACTGGATGGAAGATTAATTCCGCAGTTTTTTTCAAAAGGAGTTGCGGTTCCATTTATAGCCCATCCAGATAACGTACGCGATTTCTTTCAAACCGGATATTCATTAAATAATGGGGTATCGGTCGCAGATGCTGGCGAAAAGTACGATTACCGCATCTCCTACAATAACCTGAAACAAGTAGGCATTGTGCCGAATTCTGGACAGGGCAAAAACTCATTTGTATTAAATACGTCACTGAAGATAACACCAAAACTAACCTTAACGGCTAATGCGAATTATAGCAAACTTAATTCAGATAATTTGCCTGGCACAGGAGGTTCACGTTCAACAAGTACCATGTTACAGTTTACGTGGTTTGGCCGTCAGGTTGATATTAACCAGTTAAAAAACTATTTGGATGAAAATGGAAAAACGTTTAACTGGAATAACAGCTATTATAGCAACCCATATTGGGTAGCTTACGAAAATACAGTTTCGCAGAACCGCAGTCGCATTATCGGTAGTTTAGCCCTTAATTATAAAATTATTGACGGACTTGATTTCAATTTCAGATCGGGTACGGATTATTACAACGACAGGCGTAAAGTTAGAATCGCTTATGGTACGAACGGAACACCTTTTGGCTCTTACACTGAAAGTGCCTTTACCGTAAGCGAGAATAATACCGATGCAACCTTAAACTTTAACAAGCAGTTAAATGATGATTTTAGCTTAGAATTATTGGGTGGTGGTAACATCCGCAGGCAATATATTGAGCAGAATGATCAAAGTGCACCTAAACTAGCCATCGCAGGACTTTATACCCTTAAAAACTCTCGTGATCCTCTTATTTCATCTAATAATTTATCGCGTTTAAAATCATATAGTGTTTATGCATCAGGTCAGATCGGTTTCAGAAATTACCTTTTTGCCAACATCACCGCACGTAACGATTGGTCGTCTACTTTGCCAGCACAGAACAGATCTTATTTTTACCCGTCATTTAACGGAAGTTTTGTAGCCACCGAAGCATTTGACATTAAAAGTGAAGCCCTTAATTATTTGAAAATACGTGGGGGCTGGTCTAAAGTAGGTAAAGATGCAGATCCTTATCGTTTGATCAATACTTATGCATTTAGTGCGCCTTTTAACGCAAACCCTCAGCTTACCACAAGTAATATCGACCTTAATCCTAACCTTAAACCAGAAACTACCACTTCAACAGAACTCGGCGTTGAGGCTGTTTTCTTTAACAAAAGGTTACGTTTAGATTTAAGTGCATACAATACCAATAGTTACAATCAGATTTTGGCTGCCGATGTAAGTCATAGTACCGGATTTAGCTCAAAACTGCTTAATGCCGGAAAAATAAACAACAAGGGTATAGAAGCACAATTGGGCATCACCCCAATCAAAAAAACTTTTACATGGGATATTGATTTCAATTTCGCAGCAAACAGAAGTAGGGTAATTGAACTCGATGCAGAGAAATTATTAACGAATTACATTGTCGCTACCAACTCAGCACAGGTGATTGCTACCGTTGGACAACCTTATGGATCGCTTTTCGGAACAGCCTTTTTAAGAGATGGTAATGGAAATATTATTGTAAATGCCACAGGCGCACCAGCTACAAACCCGACCAAACAGGTATTGGGAAAATATACACCAGATTGGATTGGTGGGGTGTACAATACTTTTACGTATAAAGGTATAAGTTTAGGCGTACTGGTTGATGCAAGTATTGGTGGTTCTATTTACAACGGTACCTATGCAACAGGCACTTATACCGGAGTCTTAGCCTCTACGCTTCCGGGAAGGGCAGCAGAATATGGCGGAATCTCCTATTATTATCCTGGTAACGATAAAGCCAACGGCACCGTAAGGGTAAACGGAACCGCTCCGACAGGTGTAACGGTTTATGATGACGGAATTGTTTTTGATGGCGTAACTGCCGATGGTAAACGCAATGAGAAAATATTGCCTGCTCAACAGTATTACAAAACCTTCAGAAATATAGACGAAGCAAATATTTTCGATGCTTCTTATGTTAAACTCCGTGAAGTAAAATTAAGCTATAATTTACCTGCAAAATGGCTCCGTCCGCTAAGTTTGCAAGGCGTTTCACTATCACTTGTGGGTCGCAACCTTTGGATAATTCACCGCAATACAGTGGATATTGATCCGGAAGTAGCCTTCAATACTGGCAACGGACAAGGGTTGGAAAGTTTATCTAATCCAAGCACACGCAGCTATGGTATCAACCTAAATGTTAAATTTTAAGCATTCCCATTATGAAAAATAAAAAACTATATATACTGGCCATTCTGGCAATTGCATTTTCATCTTGTAATAAAGAGCTGGATGAGGTGAATATTAATCCGAATGCTCCAGAAATTCCACAACCCGATTATTTACTTACTGGCACTACTAAAACTACAGCCGATACGTACTGGGGGGTAACCAATAATATGAACTCGAGCTTGCTTTTTGTACAACATTGGGCTAAGGTTCAGTATACCGAAGAAGATCGTTTTATATTTTCGAACAGTAGCTTTACCTCTTTATGGTCTACTGGCTATGCACAAAGTATTGCTGGCTTTAATAAAATTATCGAATTGGGCGATGCACAAAGCAATCCAAACTATAAAGGAGTTGCACTTGTATTAAGGTCGTGGGTATTTTTATTACTTACCGACACTTATGGGGATATACCATATTCACAGGCTGGAAAAATTAAACAGTTTGTTACGCCAGTTTACGATAAACAAAAGGATATTTATTATGGTATTCTTAATGATTTAAAGACTGCCCAGACAGCTTTAGATCCAGCTTCAGGAAAAGTTGTAAGCGGAGATGTGATTTATAGTGGTAATATTGCTTTATGGAAAAAGTTTGCCAATTCATTACGCCTTCGCATCGCTTTGCGTATTGCGGATAAAGAGCCAGCTAAAGCTAAACAGGTAATTGATGAAATACTTGCAGAAGGTGGCACTTATATTAATAGCAAATCGGAGAATGCACAACTTTTCTACAGTGATTCGCCACAGCAAAATCCGGTAGCAGCATCATTCGAAACCAGGAATGATTACCGGATCAGTAAAACCATCGTAGATAAACTTTTTGCGCTAAATGATCCAAGACTACCAGTTTATGCAAGCAAAACTGATAATGCAACACCTCAAACGTACGTAGGTATTCCGAACGGCTCAACAAATTCAGAAGCGAGTGCGATAGGTTTGGCAAATTCATCAAGACCAGGAACTTATTTTTTAGCACCTAAAGCACCTGCTGTGATTTTTAGCTATGCCGAGCTGCTTTTTGATAGGGCTGAAGCTGCTGCGAGAGGCTTTACTACAGAAAATGCAGCTGATCTGTATCAACAGGCCATCAGGGCATCATTTGATCAATACAGTATAGGTGGAAGTGCTGTTGATGATTATATTAATCAGGCTTCAGTACAATATGATGCTGGTAATTATAAAAAATCTATTGGTGAGCAAAAATGGATTGCTTTGTTTGGTCAAGGATTGGAAGCCTGGGCCGAGCAAAGAAGATTAGATTATCCGCAATTAACTGCATCTGTTAATACCGTTTTGAGTGGTAAAATTCCGGTGCGTTTTATTTATCCTGGTACAGAACAATCTTTAAACGGACAGAATTATAAAAATGCGGTAAGCAGTCAGGGTGCTGATTTATTAACCACCAAACTTTGGTTTGATGCTTTTTAGTTTTAATTCGTAAAAAAGAGGAAGTGTCTTTAAATGCAATAGGCTTTAAGATTCCCGCCTGCGCGGGAATGACGATCGCCCTGTAATAAAAAAACGTCCCGGTTTAAATCGGGACGTTTTTTTTGAGTCAGAGAAATAGATATTTAGCCTCTTCAGGCTCCTTATTTCTACAAGCTATTCATCTGGATAAATCTTCTGCGGCATTACTTACCCTTGTTTTCAGGTCTTCTGTATAACCTTTTGCTGTATCTGCCCATTGTGGTGCACGATCCAATAATTCGTCAACGATAGATTGTCCGGTAATTGGATCTTTCTTCGTGATATATTTTACGCCTGCATATACTGCAGCGCCAATAATTGCTGTTTTTAAAATTCCCATGTTCTTTTCTTTTTTAGTTAAACATTTTGAGTTCGTTAAAAGTTTTAGACGATTCTAAATAACTGTTGTTACAAATCCACTTTTTTAAGGAGATTTTAAGACTTACTTTACGTACCGGTATCAGTCCGGAAGTATGGTATTTATCCGAATATGTTAGCGAACGCTTTAAGATTGCTTTGTCGTTCCTTCTTATAATGACGATATTCCCTAGGGTGAATAAAGAGAGGGCGGGCCACAATTAAATATTCCGTGTTTTCCGGAAATCCATGGTCTTTTTAACCACTGAGTACACAGAGAAAAGATCCACAGAGGGCATTGAGTTAGGCGCTTAACTGGATTCTATGGTTAGTGTACCCAAACACCACTTGCGAATGTTGTTTGTATAGCTATCGGATTTAGCGCAGTGTAATGGAGATAATTTAGTTGATTATCTGATGCGGTACAACTAATTTGTTTCTATGTCGCTTACATTTAATATGGAATTAAAACTGCACGGTAACTTTAACAATTTCATAATACTGGCTAATCATCTTACTAATAAGATCGGTTCATATTTGTTTAACAAGGCGAACCAAATAATAAGAAGATTTAAGCACAATGATATGAGACTGATTTCTTGCGTAGCGCTATTAATGGTTATTCCAGCAATTGGGCTTTTAACCAAAGCGAATAAATTTACTGACAAAAAAAAGCCTGATGTGCCAGTACAAGAACAGGTTGTAAATGACTCAGCTTCATTTAAGTTGATTAATCGTGATGGTGCACCTTCTAACTTTGATCATAAACCTATTGTATATTCAACTGATTATCGATTGAGCGTTTTTAAGCCGCATAGTTCAACTAAGGGCGGTTATTTACAATTCGTAAAATAAAGTAGCTCTGTTGCTTTAAGAGAATAAATAGAAAATGGTTCCTGAAAGTGCTTTTGTTCATTTAATATAGACGCTGTCATGTTGAGCTTGTCGAAACGCCTCAGGGTATTTAGAAGGTCTTTCGACTACCGCCATTTACATAATAGAAAGGCTCGTCAATGACGATACCCCGAGGCTACTTCAAACTTCCAACTACTTATTATCCCACCAGATCAATGGAAACTTTATTTCATCAACAGAGCTTGCAATCATATCTGGTTTAAAAGCATAATGTCCTAAGGTATCCTTACTTGATATGCCCGAGAGCACTAAAATGGTTTTATAACCCATCTGTACACCTCCCTGTATATCAGTTTCCATGGTATCGCCAATAACGGTAGTTTCACTGGTTTCTAATCCCAGGAATTTACGTGCCGAACGCATCATCACCGGACTTGGTTTTCCTGTAACAAATGCTTTTCTGCCTGTTGCTTCTTCAATCATGGCCGTAGTTGCAGCGATTCCCAAATTATTCCATCCTGGTTTTTTGGGTGATGGATCTCTGTTCGTGGTGATAAATTTAGCCCCCGCAAGAATCATATCAACTGCGCGCTGAACCATTTCTAGCGTGAAGTTTCTACCTTCTCCCAATACCACAAACTCTGGATCGGTATTGACCAAAGTAATGCCATGATCGTGCAAACTGCTTAATAAACCACCTTCTCCCAATACATAAGCGGTACCGTTCGGACTTTGATCTGAAAGGAATTTTCCAGTAGCCATCGCACTGGTATACACATGGCTTTCTTCTACTTTTATACCAAGTCCTTTTAGTTTTCGCACAACCTCTAAAGCAGTTCGTTGGCTGTTGTTGGTCATAAATGCGAAAGGAATATCTTCATCAATTAAGTTTTTAATGAATTTATCAGCGCCAAATATTAATTCTTCCCCGCTATAAATCACCCCATCCATATCTATTAATAATCCTTGTTTCATATGTTTTGTAGATTTAATCTGTTTATGTGCAAACTTAATATTTTCTTGTTCAACCAATGTTAAAATAAAGTCTTTTGAATAGTCAGTTTTTTGGCCAAAATTATCAGGTGTATTTAAATAGTATTCTTTCTTGTGCATTTTATTTAATAAAAAATAATTCCCGGGCTGTAGCGTATCCTCAATTTGTACCGTATTCATGAAAAATCAAATTATGAGGAACGCCTTTAAAGTAACTTTCACCTTTTTAATTGCATTAAGCACTTTGAGCGCTTGCAAAAAGAAAAACGATAATCCAATGGATTTTACCATTGATGCACAAAATTTAACCACTTGTACCGAAGGAAACTGCTTGTATGAGTATGTTAACTATGCAGCAATGGCCGATCAGCAGGCGGAACTTACAACTGGTCAATACCGGATTTTTCTGGCTACGAAGAGTAATAACTTCAGCACCACGAGGGTATATATTCAAGCACCTATGCAGGATGATAAATTTTTATTAACTGATGCTGATATCCTGGCCGGAAAAGTAAAACATCTGTTTTCTTGTGCTTCATGTGATCATATTAACTTAACTCCAATTGCAGGTACTGTTAAAGGAATTAAAGTAGCTAACATTAATACATCAGCAGAAAAATGGCTGCTTGATGCTCATATTATTCTGGCTGTCGAGAAATCTAAAAAACCTGTAGATACCATCCACATTAAACAATATTTTAATTTAGCAGTGAAATAAGATGCGGCGCTTATGTAATAATTAAATGTAAATAGGCACCATTTTTCGCCAATAGTGGGGTCGGTGTGCATTACTTTCCCAGGTATGAAATTGGTTGGGTATACCTTTTTCCCACAACAAACTGCTAAGATGCTGGTTTCCGCTTAAAAAAGGATCAGTTTCACCTACAGCGAGAATTATTTCCATCTCTCTAACTGCAGATAGTAATTTATCATCGTTAAGATTAGCAATATACTGCGCTGGCATATTAAAATAAACCTTGTCGTCATGAAACCCGTTCAGTAGGTCTTTGAAATCGCCGATATTGTCTGTAAGGTCATATCTTCCACTTATGCCAACTGCTTTTTTAAATAACCAGGGGTATTTCATCGCCAGGTTTATAGCATGGTAAGCGCCCATGCTACAGCCAGCAGTTGCTACGTAATTGCCATCATTTTTCTGATAGATAAGCGATAAAACTTCTTCGAGAATATATTTTTCATATTGTAGATGCCTGTCTATCCGTACCGATGGAAATACTTTATCGTTATAAAAGCTTTCTCCATCTATACTGTCCACACAGAAAATTTGAAGTTCACCATTTTCTAGCTGCGCACTTAAAGAAGCTATGATTCCCCAGTTTTCGTAATCGTAAAACCTGGCCATACGGGTGGGAAAAAAGATAACCGCCCTGCCGGCATGACCAAAAACAAGGAGCTCCATGTCCCGCTTAAGATTCTGGCTGAACCATTTATGATATTCCCTGTTCATCGCGTTAATTCTTTAGTGGAAAATTAAGGCATCAATGTTATCAGAATATTAATTAAGCGTAATGATTAACCTAATTTCTCTTTAACAGTGTCGGCCCATAAACGATAACCTTCTTCATTCAGGTGAAGTCCGTCATGATCGTAAAGTACAGGGTTTGGCAGGCCATCTTTGTTGAGCATTTTCTTAAAAATGTCGATAAATTTCCAATGGCTATTAAGTTTAATAATTTCGCTTTCGATGAGGTTATTGGTGTATCTAAACTGATCGGCCATTTGCCAACGGCTAATGCTGGGTTTTAAGGAAATAAAATAACAGGGCAATATGCCAAACCGCTGATTCACTTTAACCATTAACTGCTGGAAAAAGATAAAGATCTCCTCTGGGTTTCTGCCATCACCAAGGTCATTATCGCCTGCATATACCACAAGTGCCTTCGGCCTGTAGTCTATCATAATCCGCTCAAAAAACCATACGCATGCTGCTAATGTAGAGCCTCCGAAGCCTAAATTAGTTACTTTCATGTAATCAAAATCATCTTCTAGACTTTTCCATAACCGGATAGATGAGCTGCCATAAAAAACAACCCCCGGATGCTCCCGGTCTAAACGATGTGCCCTTTCTAATTGTTTTACTTCTTCTTCGTACCAGTACATATCGTTAAAGATAAAAAGATCTGCCTCTTGAAGAAATGGATTGTATATTAAGTTTATGTTATCAGCAGTGGGTTCACTAGTTCATTAGTCATTGGTTCATTGGTCTTGAATGCATATTGCCCAAGGATAAGAACATTAAGTTTGGATGATTTACCTTAATGTCCTAAACTTCTTAATGGTTAGTTGATGTTAAGTATTTTACTATTAAGGGGATAAGAAATTAAGTTTGAGTGATCTACCTTAATGTCCTAAACTTCTTAATGGTCAATTAATTGGTGTATAGGTTTTACCATTAAGGGAATAAGAAAATTAAGTTTCAATAATCTACCTTAATGCCCTAAACTTCTTAATGGTTAGTTGCTGTTAAGTATTTTACCATTAAGGGAATAAGAACATTAAGTTTCAATGATCGCTCTTAACTGAATAGTAAAGAAATTAAGAATATAAGCTAAATTGTTTCAGGTCGTCCCATTTTTTTTAAAATACGGTAATGGGAGCGGAGTGCCGAAAGGAAAGTGGAGTTTTCGTGATAAGGCAATCCAAATTCTAATGCAGTTTGTTTTACAATTATGGAGATCCGGCCATAATGTACATGGCATATTTTAGGGAAAAGGTGATGTTCTATCTGTCGGTTCAACCCTCCAAGAAAAAATGCTGAGATTGGGGACTGGGTTGCAAAATTAGCTGTAGTACGCATTTGGTGTTCGGCCCAGACCTCTTCCATATTGCCTTCTGCATTGGTTGTTGGAAAAGTTGTTCCTTCCACCACATGAGCCAGTTGAAAAACAAGTCCCATGGTTAATCCTTGTGCCATGTGCAACACGATGAAACCGATTGCAACCTGCCACCATGAGATCGACATCACCAATATCGGCAAACCAATAAAAATAAAATAATAAAGAAATTTGTAGAAAAAGAGGTTAAAGTATTCAATCTTGGGATGCTTGTTCTGGCAGGCACCTACGCTTTTCTGGAAAAACTTTTTATAATCTTTACGAAACACCCAGGAAAGCGAAGCCAGACTATAAAGGGGAAAGGCATACCACTGCTGGAATCGTTGATGGGGTTTTAATTCATCCTCTGCGCAGATTCGGATTAAACCCGGTGCCACTTCAATATCTTCATCATGACCGGGGATATTGGTATAAGTATGGTGCACTACATTGTGCGTAATGTTCCATACATACGGACTAGCCCCAACCATATTAAAAAGAAAACTAAAAAATGAATTGGTGCGTTTAGCACTCGAAAACGAACCGTGGATAGCGTCGTGGCAGATATTAAAACCAATAAATGCACAAGTTGCGCCAAGTAAAATGGTGAGCCCTAAAATTATAGCGCTATGCAGGTTTAAAAGGAGTATTGAAAAGTAAAGTATCAGAAATATGGTAAGGAAAAGAAAGGCTTTAAACCACATCAATGCATTGGCATTAATACTTCTGTTGTTTTCTTTAAAGTCATTATTTACTCTGCGGCGAACTTCCGAGTAAAATGTATTCCCTGGTAAACATGGGAATTTTGCTTTTGATTTCATGATCTTGTGCGATAATCTACCCCATGTACGAGGTCGATGCTCCAAGTTCATTAAGCTTAATGTATAACCTGGCCAATTGGCCAAGCTTAGTTATAAACGTAAACTATTGTGTTTTAGTTTTGGCGAAGATAGTAAATTAACGGCGATACATCCGTTAACTGTTAAATTAAACAGTTCGAGTCTTGCATCCTGAAAACAAAAGGCATGCAAACTTAGCCCAACAATAGTTGTTTGGAAATTAAAATAAATGGAAACAAAGACTACTCGCTGTAGTTCCTCTTAGTAGCAGCATAAATATGGTACCAGATGTAAAGAATCCATATTAATACCACCGTGCTATAAACCAATTCGGGTTCAAATGAATCCCTGGTAATCAACAGCGCAATGGAGGAGATCAGGGCAGTCAGGAAGAAATAATGAATATTTTTCATAACGTACTGATTTGGTGAATACTGTATGTAGTAAATATAATGAAATGTATGCTGAAATTCAAATTTATTTGAAAATATTTGCCTGAATGTGATGATTTGAATCCTTTTTTACTTTTAAGATACTTTTGCTTGTGTTATTTAATGGTTTTTCACTGATTTATGTCGCAATTGTGGCTGTTTTACTGATATTTATTTGGTGAAACACTTAATTCGACTTTTGCTGCGATAGTTTGCAGAGATTATGGGTATTGTTTACTAATGAATTAAAACGACACAAAATTGTGGCAATAAGGAATTTATATTTTTTGTAAGTTTACCTCACACAAACTAACCAGAACAATAATACACCAATGATTAAATTTTCTTTAAGCTTAATTTCTTTTACGCTAGTTTTTTTTGGATTAAAAAACTTTTTTAGTGAATCAGAGATACAACGCGTATCGCCACCTGAACTAACAATCATCAATTTTGCCGGACCTGATGTTACACCTAGCCCAGCTTGTTTAGCTGTAGCGCCAACCGGAGAGGTATATGTTGGTGTTGATATGATCGGCTCTTTAGGTAAAGATCCTGGTAAAGGGCATATCCTTAAATTAATAGATAAGGATAACGATGGTAAAATGGATGAACATGTAGATTTTGCCGAAGTGGATAATCCCCGGGGTATTATTGTTCAAGGTAGCCAGGTGTATGTATTACATACCATTTTTTCGAAAGAAACAAAACAAGCTACAGGTATGAATTTAGTTGTTTTTGAAGATAAAGATGGTGATGGAAAGGCCGATGGACCTGAAAAACCACTAATTGAGCATATCAGTAATGCCAAATACATTCGCGAACGTGGTACCGATCATGCCACCAATGGCATAAGAATGGGAATTGACGGATGGATTTATATTTCTGTAGGAGATTTTGGATTCCACGACGCGGTAGACCGTTCAGGTAAAAAACTAACCATGTTAGGTGGCGGAATTATGCGCGTTCGTCCTGACGGAAATGAAATGGAAGTCTATACACACGGTACACGTAATGTTTATGATGTTGCCATTGATCCTTACATGAACGTTTTTACGAGGGAAAATACCAATGATGGTGGCGGATGGAATGTTCGTTTCTCGCACCACATACAATCTGGTGAATACGGTTACCCGGTTTTATTTCAGAATTTTACCGACGAAATTATACCTGCACTTGCTGATTTGGGTGGAGGATCGGGTACCGGAGCACTGTTTATGGATGAACCGAACTGGCCTGAACAATATAACCATGTGCCAATGATGGCCGATTGGGGCAGAAGCATGCTTTATATTCACAGAGTAACTGCTGATGGACCAACCTTTACACAGAAAGACGAGGAGTTTATTAAGCTACCTCAAATTACCGACCTTGATGTAGACGGTTCAGGAAGACTATATTTATCAGCCTGGGATGGTGCAGGTTATTCTGGTAGTCCGAATAAAGGCTACGTTGTTAGGGCAGTACCCAATAACTGGACATACAAAGCTTTTCCGGATGTTAAAAAAGCTTCAATTAAAAAACTAACAGAGTTACTTAAATCGAATAGTGCAGTAGCCCGTTTAACTGCTTCGCAGGAATTGGTTTTGCGCAATAATAAACAAGCTATCGCAACGGCTTTAAATGTTGCTTCCGATCAAAGTTTAGCGCTTGATGTGCGTATAGCCGGTATGTATACCTACGCACAGCTCACCAAAGAAAGTGGTATCACAACTTTAGTTGAATTTACCAAAGACAAAACACTTAAGGAATTTGCTTTAAAAGCACTTGCTGATCGCAAAGCTTATATAGACAAAGTACCTGTTGAACCATTTTTAGAAGGTTTAAAAGATTCTTCTCTTCGCGTTCAGGCAGCTTCGATTATTGGTTTAAACCGTTTGGGCAGGGCAGAGGTTGCCAATGTGCTTTTACAAACCAAGGTTCCTGCTTCATTTATAGCACCAGCAAAAGGCACTGAAGGTCCGCATGCTACGCCAAATGCAGCCATTATATTGCCACATCTTGCGGTACGTGCTTTAGTTGAGCTCAATGCCGTTGATGCGCTGCTCGCTACGGTTAAAACGGAAAACTCAACACTTGCACTTTGGGCATTACGCTACATGCATACCGAAAAAGTGGTTAACGGACTAATTGAAAACTACAAACAATCGACAGATGAAAAATTAAAACAGCAGATTCTGGTTACCTTAGGCCGTTTGTATAAAAAAGAAATTGCCTATGATGCTTCCTGGTGGTGGGGTACACGTCCGGATTCACATGGGCCATACTTTAAAGCCGTTTCATGGGAAGGTTCTCCTATTATCGAGAAATTCCTCAAAGAAGAAGCTACAAAAGCCGGAGCAAAAGGAAAACAATTTTATGTTGATTTAAATGCACGCCAAAGGATGGATATCCCTGAATTTGCCGAAGAAGAAAAAGTAGCGACAACCGAAGAACCAAAAATTGATCTGGATAAAATCAAAAACAAAAAAGGTCAGGTAGGTAAATCATCTATAGAAGATGTATTATTAGCTATCAATAAATTACAGGGCGACCCTTTAAAAGGAAAAAATATTTTCAATAGTCAAGGCTGTATTGCCTGCCATAGCTTGAGCAAAAGCGAGAAAATGAAAGGTCCTTTTATGGGACAGATCGGCTCAATCATGAACCGTGAGCAGATTGCAGAATCGATATTAAAACCTAATGCTTCAATTTCTCAGGGATTTGCTTCGGTAATGATTACCGCCAAAGGCGACCGTACGTATATAGGGTTTATTACTGAAGAAACCGCTGCTAAAGTGGTGCTTCGTAACATTGCAGGGGAAGTTTTCACCATTAAAGCAGGCGATATCCTGTCGAGAAAAGAAATGGAAACTTCGATGATGCCGGAAGGTTTGGCTAATTCATTATCATATGAAGAACTGGCTTCTTTAGTTACCTTTTTATCAGAACAGAAAAAATAATAAAGTAATAGCATTTCCGGTAGTATATCGATCGGAAATGCTATTTTAATTTGAGGTTGCTGCTAATAACAATTCCTGCGGATAATAATAATTTCCCCGTGAACCAACTGAAAGATATAACTGGAAATACTCACCGACTTAAAAATCGCAATGCGATATACTAGGCCAGATTTTTTATCAAAAGTGATCTCCTCACCGATATAAATCTTGTCTAATTCTTTTACAGTCGTTTCTACAGTTATCAACATCTATTGGTAACATTGCCAAATCGGTCTGGTTTTGAGAAACTGGTTTATTCTTATTCCTTAAAGGAGTATTTTTAACTCACTGGTCATTGGTTCAATGGTTCATTGTAGAAGGGTAGTCATCTTGATCCGATAGCTATTGGATATAGCGCAGCAGAATGGAAAGATCTATTCAGACAGATTTTGCTTCGCAGAATCTTCCGTTGTACCCCGCTCAAAATGAAGATAACTCTAGTGATTTTTAATCATAAATTAATTGCTGTCACTCATATTTATCGTTCAAATAGATTAATTTATTCCAAATTATCTACTAACCCTTCGACTCCGCTCAGGGTGACAAACCGAAGAAGGTTTAATCTTCTCCCCACTCCAGGCTAATCGACTTCCGACTATGGACTGCTGACTCCGGATTTTTTTGTTATTTCCCGGCAATTTTTATAATAAAACTCGATGAGTTGTTTTGGTTTAAAAAAACAAAACCTACATTAGCGATTAAATCTATATATCTAGTCGATGAGCAGATCGGCCAGATTTGACCACCAGCTATGGATAACCATTTTTTTGAACAAATTTTTAAAAAACCACTTGAGCAGCACAATATACCGCCGAATGAAGTAATATCGAAATGGGCCGAAAAATTGATCCAGCTACTTTTTCCAGAAAATGCGGCTAAAGCCTTTTCAACGGTTGAGGAAGTGAAAGAGCAGGTTTCTACTTTAGAACTCGAACTTTATGATATTATTTCGGCAAGTTGTAAATTAAGGAACAGCGAGTGTAAAAATGCAGCGGGTCAGTTTTTTGCAGAACTGTCATCGCTTTACCGTGTATTGAATACCGATATCCTGGCCATTTATGAAGGCGATCCGGCGGCACAAAGCAGGTTTGAGGTAATCAGAACTTATCCGGGGTTTTATGCCATCTGTTTCTACAGAATTGCCCATATGCTTTATAATTTCGGTATACCACTTGTTCCGAGGATACTGACTGAATACGCCCATTCTAAAACAGGCATTGATATCCATCCGGCAGCCAGTATTGGCGAGTACTTCCATATTGACCATGGAACGGGGATTGTTATCGGAGAAACCAGTACAATAGGCCGTTATGTCAAGCTTTATCAAGGGGTAACACTTGGTGCTTTGAGTGTTAAAAAAACATTGGCGGGCAGCAAACGCCATCCTACAGTAGAAGATAGGGTAGTTATCTATTCAGGTGCGACCATACTTGGTGGTGAAACCGTTATCGGGCATGATAGTATTATCGGGGGGAACGTATGGCTTACCGAAAGTATCCCTGCTTTTTCTACCGCTTATCATTCTCCAATAATTACCATTAGAAACCATAAAGAAACCAATTAATATATTAAAATATGGCAGGAATCATCGATCTGATCGGAAATACTCCAATGGCCGAACTTCAAAAGTTGAATATTAACCCGGCTGTACGGGTATTTGCCAAATTAGAAGGAAATAATCCAGGCGGTAGTGTTAAAGACAGGGCGTCGCTCAATATGATCAGAAGTGCAATAGAACGTGGTGATGTAGCCCCTGGAACTAAACTGGTGGAGGCCACAAGTGGTAACACCGGTATTGCATTGGCCATGATTGCAAGTTTATATAACTTAGAAATTGAACTGGTGATGCCGGCAAATTCTACACGCGAACGTAAGGTAACTATGGAAGCTTTTGGTGCAAAGGTAACGTTGTTAGAAAGTATAGAAGCATGCAGGGATTATGCGGAAGAAAAAGGCGTTTCAAAAGGGTATTTTTTATTAAATCAATTTGCAAATCCAGATAATTACCTGGCGCATTATAAAACAACCGGACCAGAAATATGGAGAGATACCGAAGGGCAGATCACGCATTTTGTAAGTTCTATGGGAACAACAGGGACCATTATGGGCTGTTCAAGATTTTTTAAGGAAAAAAATAATGATATTCAGATTGTAGGCTGCCAACCTACTGAAGGATCTTCCATTCCAGGGATTAGAAGATGGCCAAAAGAATACCTTCCAAAAATATTTGAACCGGAACGTGTTGACCGTGTGATGGACATTGCACAAGAAGAAGCTACAATGATGTCGAGGAGGATGGCTAAAGAAGAAGGTTTATTTGCGGGCATGAGTTCGGGCGGTGCCTGTGCAGCAGCTTTGAAGCTTGCTGGCGAACTAGATCAGGGAACCATCGTTTTTATTGCCTGCGATCGGGGAGACCGCTACCTGAGCAGCGATCTTTTTGGTTGAGGATAAATCATTAATGTTGCTGGGCTTCTCAAAGGGTTTTTCTATGTAATCTTAATGGTTTGGCATTCGCTTCAAATTTGTATTTTAGACCAAGCCAGAAATTTATGCACCAACTCATTATACAATACGCTTTTTTACTTGCAGTAATTCTTTTTGTGGTGATGCTCGCTCAAAAAATCCGCATCGCTTATCCCATTTTATTGGTCATCGCAGGTTTAGCCCTGAGTTTTTTGCCGATCCTTCAAGATATAGAAATAGAACCAGAACTCATTTTTGTAATCTTTTTACCACCTTTATTGTACGAAGCGGCCTGGAATACCTCATGGAAAGATTTTTGGAAGTGGCGTAGGGTAATCAGTAGTTTTGCTTTTCCCATTGTTATTTTTACCTCAACAGTTGTAGCCTTAATTTCACGTAGTTTAATTCCGGGCTTTACCTTGGCCCTGGGCTTTTTGTTAGGTGGAATCATTTCTCCGCCAGATGCAGTATCTGCATCGGCCATACTCAAAAATGTTAAGGTACCTAAGAGGCTCACTACTATTTTAGAGGGCGAAAGTTTATTGAATGATGCTTCCAGTTTGGTTGTATTTAGGTTTGCATTGGCGGCAGTAACGACGGGAAGTTTTGTCTTTAGCAAAGCTGCCGGCAATTTTGTAGTGGTTATTGTAATGGGGAGCTTGATTGGAATTGCGGTAGCCCTGGTTTTTTACGCTTTGCACCGATGGTTGCCAACCACCACCAATATCGATATTATCCTTACTTTTTTAACGCCTTACGCAATGTACATGACTGCAGAGGAATTCCATTTTTCTGGCGTATTGGCTGTTGTAAGTGGAGGTTTATTTCTTTCAGCCCGTCGGGATCAAATCCTTACTCATCGAAGCCGCTTGCAAAGCATTAACGTTTGGGAAGCCGTAGCTTTTGTATTGAATGGTTTTGTTTTCTTACTCATTGGTTTAGAATTTCCCGTTATTATCAATGGTTTAGGAGAAAACGGCCTTTTGCCTGCTATCCGTTATAGCGCCATTATTTGTTTGGTACTCATTCTGGTGCGATTGGCCAGCACCTATGGCGCCTTGTATTTTACACGTTTCATTAGCCGGTACATTACAACGGCCGATCCTAATCCAAGCTGGAAGGCACCCTTACTTTTTGGTTGGGCAGGTATGCGCGGTGTAGTTTCTCTGGCTGCTGCACTTTCTATCCCTGTTGCCTTGAAATCTGGTGAAGCTTTCCCTCAGCGCAACCTGATTTTGTTCATTACCTTTAGTGTAATATTGGTGACCTTGGTTTTACAGGGTTTAACATTGCCAGCACTCATTAAATGGGTAGATATGCCTGATCCGGATTATACCATACCTTTTGAACAGCAGAAGCAGATGGTGAGGAAAAAATTATCCATGTTATCACTAAAAATTCTTGACGAAAAATATCATGATGCTTTAGAAAATAACGATATGATCAGATCAATCAAAATCCGTATCGAGGCAGAGATGGAATTATTGAGGGATTGGGAAAAAGAAGAGAACATTTCAAGATCCGAAGACTTTTATCATGACTACCGCATTGCATTGGAAGATATTATGGCTGAACAGCGTATTTTGTTAAAAGGGCTAAATAAAAAAGAGCAGATTAATGATGAATTGATCAGAGAACAATTAGAGCTGCTCGATCTCGAAGAAGAAAAACTTCGCAGGCATTTTAGTCAGCGGGATATATAACCACCAAACTTCTTTTATACTTAAACTGTCTGCTGAAAACATTCAACAACACGTCTGGCCCAGCCATCGTCATTTTAAAAAAAAAATATTTCGCTTTCACATTAATATCCTTGAAATAAATTTTTAGATATTATTTTCAAAGGATTTATCAAACAGGAATAACCGCATGGATAAAGTTCTAATTGCGTAATATATACAAGCCGGTTGTTCATTCTATAACGATCATTGCCTTGGTTACACGAAAATTAATCTCTCCCAATTTGGCCAATTGTTCAATAAAAAAACGGAATAACCCTGAGGCATATTCCGTTTTCTGTTTAAAAAGTCTGATAAATGTTTTTCTTCAGACATCCATATTATTTAATCTTCTAATAATTTTGTTGCAGCCTCGTCGGTAAACCAGGTTAACTTCCCATCAATAGGATCGATTAATTGCGAAGGATATAAATCAACATTTTTTTCCGTATCGCCAATAACATGTTTCAGTGCTTCGGCTTTATTCTCTCCAAATACCAGGAAAGCAACATTATCTGCTTTATTAATTAATGGTGCGGTAAAGCTGATGCGATAGGTATCTAATTTTTCTACGTATACAGCTGCTACGTTTACTTCCTCATCTTTAACCAAAGTAGTATGTGGAAAAATTGAAGCGGTGTGTGCATCATCGCCCATGCCTAAAAGGATTAAATCGAAAACAATGTCTTCACCATTAAAATGTTTGTCGATTGCTTTTTTATATTCGATAGCTGCTTTTTCTGGCGCTAAAGTAGTATTCACGTAAAAGATATGATCTTCTTTAATACCTAGCGGATCTAAAATGGTTTTCTTGGCCATTAATCCGTTATAATTATCATCGTTGGCAGGAACATTACGCTCATCGCCAAAAAAGAAGTAGACTTTTTCCCAATCAATTCTGTGTTGCCCTTCAGTAGCAAGAAAATGGTAAAGTGCTTTAGGAGAACTACCGCCAGTAAGTACGAAATTGAAACGGTCATTTTCTTCGATTGACATTTCTGCAATCTTGATTACATAATCTGCCAGATCCTGGTTTAGTTCTTCTAATGTTTTGTATATGAGTAGATTCATTTTTATTGATTAATCGTCATTGCGAGGCACGAAGCAATCCTACAACGTTTGCTATTCTAAACCCATAGCTTTAAGATTGCTTCGTGCCTCGCAATGACGGAATGAGTTTTTATTCTTTATTCTTCAATGGCAGGTTAAACCAGTGGAAACCATCTCTCGCAATAAGTGCTTCAGCTTCTTCTGGTCCCCAGCTATCGGCAGGATAGTTAGGAAAGTTGATCGATTTTTTGCTTTCCCATGTATTTAAAATTGGCATCACCAGTTCCCATGCCGCTTCTACCTGATCGCCACGCATAAACAAGGTTTGATCGCCCATCATGGTATCCAATAATAGGGTTTCGTAAGCTTCTGGGGTATCACCCTCGTAAGTTCCTTTATAATCAAATACCATATCAACCGGGTTTAGAACCATGTCTAATCCAGGTCTTTTGGCCTGAACCTGCATGCGGATACTCATTTCTGGCTGTATGCTAATCACCAACCTGTTTTGTTGCCAGTTTTCGGTTACCGCTGAAGAGAAAATCTGATGTGGCACATCTCTAAACTGAATGGTAATTAATGATGAAGTTTGGTTTAAGCGTTTTCCTGTTCTTAAATAGAAAGGAATACCTTGCCATCTCCAGTTATCAATATGGAATTTAACTGCTGCAAAAGTTTCGGTATTTGATTGAGGATCAACACCTTTTTCCTGGCGGTATCCTGGCACTTCCTTGCCTTCAACCCAGCCTTTGCTGTACTGACCACGAACGGTGTGAAAACGGATATCCTCTGCAGAAAAAGGACGCATTGCTCTTAAAACCTCAACCTTACGATTTCTGATTTCATCTGCATCAAAATTAATAGGCGCTTCCATTCCAACCAAACAAAGCAATTGCAGGAGGTGATTCTGAATCATATCTCTCAAAGCACCAGAGCCTTCATAATACCCACCCCGATCGCCCACGCCTAACTGTTCTGTTACTGAAATCTGAACGTGATCGATATAAGACCTGTTCCACAACGGCTCGAACAATGCATTGGCAAAACGGAATGCCATCATGTTTTGTACGGTTTCTTTACCGAGATAATGATCAATACGGTAGATCTGCTTTTCCGTAAAAATAGTGCTCAATAATGCATTAAGCTCTTTTGCCGATTCTAAATCATGGCCAAAAGGTTTTTCGATAACAATACGGCTATTGTCCTCATCTTGCGTTAGTTTATATTTCTGCAAACATTCAGCAATAATCGGGAAGAAATTAGGCGCAACTGCGAGGTAGAAAATCACCTGTGTTCCGGCTCCAAATTCTTTTTGATATTTTTCTACAGCTCCTTTTAGGTTTTCGAAAGTTTTTGGCTGGGCAAAATCGGTAGGACAGTAGTTCATCGTCTTTGCGAAATCTTCCCATTTATCTTTTTTTACTTTTCCGCTTCGCGAAAACTCGTTAACAGCCTCTTCTAAAGCAATTTTGTAACTATCATCAGTAAATTCGGTTCTTCCTGTACCAATAATAGCAAACTTATCAGGCATGTAACCCTCTATAAATAAATTATATAGGGCAGGTGCTAATTTTCTTTTATTTAAATCACCTGTTCCACCAAATATTACAAAAATGGTAGGGTTTAATGCGGTTTTGGTTTTCATTGTATGTTCTTGTTCGTGAGTCTAATGAGTTTATGATAATTTATTCCAGTCGGCATGAAAAACGCCATCTTTATCAATGCGTTCAAAGGTGTGTGCGCCAAAGAAATCTCTTTGTGCCTGAATTAAATTTGAAGGCATGCGGCCTGTAGTAATCGTATCGAAATAGGTTAGGGTAGATGCAAATGCAGGAATACCTAAACCAGAATTGATACATGCACTGATTGTTTTGCGCGTACCTGCTAAAGTGCCTTTAATGATGTTCTGAATACCCGTATCACCGAATAAATGTTCAAGAGAATTGTCTTTATCATAAGCCTGATAAATATCTTCTAAAAATTTAGCCCTGATGATACAGCCTCCGCGCCAGATTTTGGCAATTTCCTGTAACTGTAGGTCGTATTGATATTCTTTTGATGCCTGAACCAGTAAATGCATCCCTTGTGCATAAGCACTGATCATAGAGAAGTAAAATGCATCTTCCAGTTCTTCAACTGTTACCTCAATTTTAGTATCTTTTTTACCAAAAGCTTCCTCTAGAGAAACCCTTAGTTTTTTAAATTTAGATAAATCGCGGTTAGAAACAGCTTCGTTAATAGTAGGGATTGGCAATTGAAGTTCCATTGAAACCTCTGATGTCCATTTTCCAGTACCTTTTGAACGGGCTTCATCTTTAATCTGATCTAAAAGATCATTTTGTGTTTCGGTATCTTTAAATAAGAAAATTTCAGCAGTAATTTCCAATAAAAATGATTGCAACCTGCCTTCGTTCCATTTTTTGAATACTTTGTAAATTTCTTCATTTGAGTAACCTAAACCATTTTTAAGGATGCCATATACCTCGGCAATAAGCTCCATAATGGCATATTCTATACCATTATGCACCATTTTAACAAAGTGACCAGAAGCTCCAGGGCCAATGTAGGTTACACAAGGATCGGTACCCACTTTTGCAGCTACCGCATCAAAAACATCTTTTACAACGTTGTATGCTTGTTTATCACCACCAGGCATCATACTCGGACCAAACCGAGCACCTTCTTCACCACCAGAAATACCCATTCCGAAAAAATGTAAGCCATCTTTCTCTAACTCGTCAACACGGCGGTTGGTATCGGTAAAATGCGAATTTCCACTATCGATGATGATATCACCTTTGCTTAAAAGTGGTTTTAGTTCTGCAATAACGCTATCTACAATTGGTCCGGCTGGTACTAGTAAAATTAATGTACGTGGTGTTTGTAAGCTGGAAATAAAGCTTTCAATATCATTAAATCCTTCTAAGTTATGTGCTTTGCCTTCTTCTTCAAGCTTCGAGATCATCTTTTGGTCTTTATCGTAACCTGTTACAGAGAAGCCCTTATCAGCCATGTTTAATAATAAGTTCCGGCCCATAGTACCTAAACCAATCATTCCCAATTTATATTTTTCAGAATCGTTATTTGCCATTTTTTGTTTTTTAGAATACACCCAAAATTAGGGTTTACAAATTAATATTGCAGCTATTGTTGTTAAAAGATTGTAATAAAAGATCAATTATTTTTTAGGCTCAACAGTAAAAATATTGTACTTATCAGCCAGTTTCCAAAGCTTTGCCCCACCTTTAATCCCGTCTCTGTTGGTCACGATTTTAATATTGTCTTCCAGCTTAAAATTAATCTGCTTCGAATTTCCGCCACCTATATATAGGGTATCGTAATTGAAAACTGTTTTATAAATTTCGATTACCTTTTTTAATCTTTTGTTCCAGCGTTCGCTACCAATTTTTTCGAATGCCTTGTTTCCAATATAATCGTCGTAATCTTCCTCCTTATTGATTGGGAAATGCGCCAGTTCCAGGTGAGGAAGCAGTTCTCCATCAAACAATAGCGCTGTTCCGAAGCCTGTACCAACAGTAAAAACAATTTCAAAGCCTTTACCTTCAACCACGCCTAAGCCTTGCTGGTCTGCATCATTAACCAAACGCACAGGCTTACCAAGCTCGTTGGCCACGCGTTGTGCAAGATCTACATCAGCCCATTTGTTTTTAGCCAGATTGGGAGCAGTTTTTACAATCCCATTTTTAACGTAACCCGGAAATCCGATTGATACACGGTTATAACTATCAGGGAAAGGCTTAATCAATTCTACAATACCTGTTACAATATCTTTTGGCGTAGCTTCTGGCGGGGTTTTGCTTTTTAAATATTCGGTAATCATGTTTCCGCTTTCATCTAAAAGAACGGTTTTTATACTGGTGCCGCCAATATCGATAGATAATATATTGTTGTTTTCAGCTTTTTTCTCTGTAGCCATAATTATGTATTTATAATTCCGAAGTTCTACAAATAAATTAAAACAACAAACATTAAATGAATATGGAAGTAATTTAGGTGTAATAATATATTCTATAAAATCTATGTATTTAATAGAATATAATTAAGTTTGTTTCGTTAAACTTAAAAAAGATCTAAATTGTTATGACGGTAAACTACCTTGCATTTGCTATTCCGGCATTTTTTATTTTTGTATTTATTGAATTTAAAATTGCCCAGCACCAAAAGAAGGCGAAAATTTTTAAATACGAGAGTACAGTTGCAAATTTTAGTGTAGGTATTGCCGAGCGGTTATTGAATTTATTTATTGCGGCCAGTTTTTATCAGGTTTACGATTGGCTGTATGCCCACTATGCCATTTTCGATATTTCTACGAAGTGGTATGTGTGGATTTTGCTGTTGCTTGCTACCGATTTTGTTTGGTACTGGTACCACAGGCTTGGACATGAGATTAATTTTTTATGGGCAGCACACATTGTGCACCACCAAAGCGAAGAGTTTAATTTATCTGCAGCAGCGCGGATTACCACTATTCAGGCCATTTTTCGTAATGTTTTCTGGTGTGCTTTACCATTGGTAGGTTTTCACCCCAACATGATCATTACCATTCTTTTGGCCCACGGTGCGTATTCGTTTTTTACACATACGCAATTGATTGGCAAATTAGGCTGGCTCGAAAATATTTTGATTACGCCTTCGCTACATGGCGTTCATCATGCTTCTGACGAGAAATACCTTGATAAAAACTATGGTGACGTTTTTGTTTTCTGGGACAAATTATTCGGCACGTTCCAGGCGGAAGAAGAAGCACCTCAATACGGCTTAACACATCCAATTAAAAGTTATAGTTTCCTTTGGCAACATTTTCATTATTATTTAGAAATAGGGGAGGCTTACAGACGTGCAAATGGATTCAAGGCCAGATGGGATGCTGTTTTCGGGAGTCCGGCTTTAATGGACCAGAATATCAGGCCGATTTTAGAAGAACGTTATTATCAAAATAAATTACAACATGAGGCGAAACCTAAACCCAGGTTTAAAATTTATCTGAATATCCAGCTGATTATGGTGGTAGCAATGCTTACAGGTACAACCATGTTTTACGAATCGTTAACTGTAGTCCCTAAAGTTGCCATATTGATTTTTATCCTCGTTACCCTGATCAATATAGGCGCCCTGTTAGAGCAGCGCAAGTGGATTTATTACCTCGAATGTTTCAGGTTGATACTGGTATTCGGTTATTTCTTCTATAGCTTTAATATCATCGAACTTTTAATATTCCCGGTTGTAGGATTGATTATTCTTGAGCGTAATTTTTCATTGAATAGCTTGTATAAAAAGCACCTTTTTAGCTATAAATCCAACACAATTAATACATAGGTAACTTAAAGGCGAAGTTTGCTTAACATTACCGTAATGTTGCTGAGCTACTTTTGCTGGCAAGATGAAGGATGCATATTTGAGCAAAAGTGATGAAGACTTAATGTCATTATTGGTAAACCAAGACAGCCTTGCACTGGAAACCCTTTTTAACAGGTATTACCCTGCTTTATGCAAATTTACCTCTATTTATATTAAAGATTACAACAAAGCAGAAGAGCTTATTGCCGATCTTTTTATGAAGCTTTGGGACAAAAGAAACGAGCTTCAGATCAAATCGATCAAAAAATACCTGTTTACTGCAGCTAAAAATTTAGCCTTTAATGAAATTCAGCGTGTAAAATTCCATATTTTAAGTATCAACGATCGCGAAGATACACTCGATTACCCGGATACTTATTTAAATCCCCACGAACAGCTTACCAGCAGGGAATCCTATTCCGAAATTATAAGTCTTATTAATCTGTTACCCGATCGGCAACGGGAAGTGCTTTTAATGAGCCGCATCGATATGTTAGAGAAAAACATTATTGCCGATTTATTGGGAATTTC
Source organism: Pedobacter sp. D749 (assembly GCF_019317285.1). NCBI lineage: Bacteria > Pseudomonadati > Bacteroidota > Sphingobacteriia > Sphingobacteriales > Sphingobacteriaceae > Pedobacter > Pedobacter sp. D749. The sequence continues at coordinate 2,499,902 of NZ_CP079218.1, read as the reverse complement.
TGTAAGAACCGTAGAAACCTTACTCTATCAGGCCGTGAAAAACTTTAGATCGCTCACAACTGACCGATTGGAGATCTAATTCAATTTCCTTCTTTGCCTGAAAGTATATTTAATTAACTCTCATTTTCCTTGAGAAGATCATTTATCGAAATATTACTTGCATTAGTTTTTGGAAAGGCAGGTTCAGTTTTTCATGGCAGTTTTCAGTCCCGCTTTTGGTACGAGTTCCGATGAAAAATCGGAAGCTCTTCCCGGCAATCGGGTTTATTTAACCCAGGCAGGTGCTCAGAAACCTAAATTCATTTGCACCGGGAAATCAGGATGATTTAATTTTATAACAGGCCATTGTACCTAAACCCGACAGGAGCGGATCCCGATTTTTTCAATCGGGATGGAGCAGATGGCGGGGCTAAAAGGATCTATGAAACACTGATCTTTCATTTCCAAATCAAAAACATCAATATTTTTCCTTGCTGAACAATCCTTCAGCATTATTAGTTTATTTAGGATGCTCTTTGTGCTTAACAATTTGTTAACAATAACTTGATCTTTTTCGCTACGTATCGGCACCCATTAATCTGTCTTACATCCAGAACCGCATGACTAAATGGACGAACGTTATTACAAATTAATAGAAGATTACAGCAAGAAAACCATTGGCAGTGAAGATTTAACTGATTTACTGATTTGGGTTGAAAGCAGCCAGCAGAATCAGCAGATTTTCAGGGAAAGCTTACAGGCCTTTGAAGCAGCAGATTATTCCCTGAAAAAACCTGTTAATCAGCAAAAAAGCTGGTTGGCCATTCAACAACATATTGAAAATAGTACTGAGCAATCGCCAATTATAAAAAGAATCAATTATAGAAAGTATTTTACAATAGCTGCCGCAATCATGGTGATCGCTTTGTTGCCAGTGCTTTATTTTAATAATTTTCATCCAAAAAAGACCGAAGTTATTGCTTACAACGAAATTTACAATCCGCGTGGACAGAAAAGGCTGGTGACCATGCCCGATGGTTCTAATATCTATTTAAATGGCGATAGTAAAATCCGTTACGCACTCAATTTTAATACCACCAGCAAGCGGATCGTTTATTTAGATGGCGAAGCTTTTTTTGACGTGCAGCACCGCACCAAACAACCTTTTATAGTTCATACCGGGAAAGTAAGTACTACCGTTCTGGGTACTTCATTTAATATTAATGCCTATGCATCTTTAAAAGATATCACCATCACCGTGCAAACGGGTAAAGTTGGCGTGCTGTTTAAGAATAAGGGCAAAACAGCCCCTGTTCAGTTCCTCTTACCAAATGAACAGCTTACCATCAATAAATATAATGGACAGACAACAAAAAAGCAGGTAAATGCAATTGATTTTGATAGCTGGAGAGAATACAAAATCTTTTTTTATGATAAATCCCTGAGCGAGATCGCCGATGTAATTGCCCGCGAGTATGATCTTGATATTGAAATTAAAACCGAAGCTTTAAAAGGGGTGAAGCTTACCGCAAAATTTGATAAATGTTCGGTAAAGCAGATTATGGATGTAATTGCTAAGCTATCGGACTCAAAATATACAATCTATGAAAATAAAGTAATCATTTATTAACGATAAACTAAAGATAGATATGATATAAAATTACTAAACCGAAAAATGGCTCGAAATGCTGGACACATTTCAAGCCCTGAAAACTGTATACTCATTTGACAAAGTAAAACTTAGTAAAGATATGAAAATTAATACCCGATGGATTAAAAATTTCCATCAGTATCCCTCAAAAGTTATGGTGATTACTGCCATAATGATGTTGAATCTGCTCTCTTTCTCACTATATACCTATGCACAAATCGATAAGAAAATTTTATTCGAAGCGGATGGTATAACCTTAAAAAAGGCTTTTGAAACTATAGAAAAGCTCAGCGGCAATCATATTGCCTATAACAACAACCAGCTCGATGATCAGAAAAGGGTTTATGTTTCCAGAGGAACGAGATCTGTATATGAAGTGCTTGATCTGCTTTTAAAAGGAACGCCGTTTACTTATAAAGCAGGCGGTGCCGGCAACATCCTGATTACAGCTAAAAACACAAATACAGGTAGGATTAGCGGTAGGGTTGCTGATGAGAATAACGAGCCTATTCCGGCTGCCACGATTAAAATTGTTGAGTTAAGTAAGGTTACACAAACTGATAATGAAGGTAATTTTACGATTCCCGTATTACCAGGCACCTACACGGTTGAGGCAAGTTTTATTAGCTATCAAACCGGTAAAGTACAGAATGTAATTGTAGTTAATAATAATTTGACTAAAATAGGAACAATAAAACTTAAATCATCTGATAATTCATTGGATGATGTGGTTGTTACGGCTTTGGGAATCAAGCGTTCGGAAAGGGCATTGGGATATGCCATTACAACTTTAGACAGTTCTGCATTTACAAATGCGGTAGCTACGAACTGGACAGATGCATTGTCTGGAAAAGTAGCAGGATTAAATCTGGTCCGCAACAGTGGTTTGGCAGGATCTAATAAAATCATTCTCCGTGGAGAAAATAATTTAACAGGAGATAATGAAGCACTGATTGTTATTGATGGAGTTGTGGCCAGTAGTAGTGCAAAACGTACTGCCGGAACCGGCGGAGGTGTTTATGGAACATCCGGAGATATTTTGCCAACGGATTTTGGAAGCGCACTTAACGATCTGAATTCTGACGATATTGAAAATGTTACAGTATTAAAGGGCCCTGCAGCTTCAGCGCTTTATGGCCAGAGGGGAGCAAATGGTGCCATTGTAATTACGACCAAATCTGCTGGTAGCAGTAAGAAAAAGTTTAATATTACCTTCACTTCTAATACTGCCTTCGAGCAAATTAACAGAGGACCAGATATTCAACAAGAATATGGTGCAGGTGTAAGCGGTGCGAGTTATTACAGTTTTGGAACAAATGCGGATGGTGCAGATACCCATGCAACCAGTTCGACTTACGGACCTAGGTTTGACGGTACCAGCATGTTTTTTCAATATGATCCAACTACACAAAAAGGTGGAACAACGCGTACACCATGGGTAGCATATCCAAATGCATTAGATGCATTTTTTAAAACGGGGGTAGAAACAACAAACTCTGTGAGCTTAGATGGAAACGCAGGAAAAGTAGGTTTACGCTTTACGGCAAGCCATGGTAATAACGATTGGATAGTTCCTAATACAAATTTGGAACGTACTTCTCTTGCTTTTTCAGGAAATAGTAATGTAACCAAAAAACTGAACATTGTTTTTAAGACCAGTTATAATAACAGGCACAGTGATAATTTACCGACAACCGGCTATGGTAATCAGTCATTAATGTATTGGTTCATGTTTGCACATCCAAATATGAATTTGGATTGGTTTAAAAACTATTGGGTGGCCGGACAGGAGCAACAGAAGTTTTTAGACTTAACTTCAAGTTTTCCGGAAGGACCTTATGCAATTTCTGAACAATATATAAATGGACAGCGAAGAAATGGCATTTTGGGAAATGTTCAGGCCACTTATAAGTTTACTGATGATTTAAGTTTACTGGTACGTTCGTCTATCGATTTTAATCATGATATCCGCGAAACCAAGCGTCCATGGGATGCTGCAGGTGCAAAATTTGCCCAGGGCTCTTATCGTGTCCAGGACATCAACTCTTATGAAGTGAACGCCGACTTTTTATTAAGGTATAACAAAGATTTAACAAGGGATTTAAAACTTTCTGCATCAGTAGGTGGTAGCCAATTGAGAAACAGATACTACAAATCAGAGCTTCGCGCTGATGGATTAGTTGTTCCGGGTGATTATAGCTTGGAAAACAATCAAAATCCATTGATTTCGGTACCGGATACTGCACGGTATAACATCAATAGTTTGTACGGTACAATGTCTTTATCGTTAAAAAACTATTTATTTTTAGATTTAACCGGAAGACAGGATTGGAACAGTACTTTGGCGTCTCCACTTCGAACGGACAATGTTGGTTTCTTCTATCCATCTGCAAGTTTATCTTTCATTGCGTCAGATTATTGGCAGTTGCCTTCGCAAATCAGCTATTTCAAGCTTCGGGGTTCAATTGCCCAAGTGGGTAGTGGTGGAACGACGCCATATCGTACCGCGTACAACTATACGCTTGCTGTGAACGGAATTTATCCGGGCGGGGCAATGACAAACCCAAGTATACTTCCAAATAATAACTTAAAGCCACTATCTACTACAACAGTTGAGGTTGGTGCCGAATTAAAATTATTTAAAAGCAGATTAAATTTCGATTTTGCCGCATACGCCGGAAGTACAAAAAATCAGATATTAAGCCGTTCGATTGATCGTGCTACAGGATATTCAATCGCTGTATTTAATGCCGGAAGGGTAGATAACAAAGGCTTGGAAATGTCGGTAAATGCAACGCCTTTGCAGAGCAGATCATTTACATGGACGGTTAACGGAACGTTTTCTGCGAACAGAAATACCATTAAAGAATTGGCCGATAGCGCTGTAATATTACGTACAGGCCCAATTGGAGGTACACAAATCATAGCTAATGTTGGTGGAAGCCTCGGAGATATGTATGGTTTCGGATTGAAGCGTTCGCCTGATGGACAGGTAATATTCGATAATACCGGTAAAGCCATTCCAGATCAAACCCAGTTAAAATATCTGGGAAATACCATGCCTAAATTTAGATTTAGTTTTGGTACAGGTGTAACTTATAAGGGCTTTGCTGCTAACGTTTTATTTGACGCACAATTAGGTGCTGTTGCACACTCGTTAACGTTTGCAAGAATGGCAGGTTTGGGCAAATTAAAACTGACCTTACCAGGCAGGTACGGCGGTTTGATTGGAGATGGAGTAATGTTAAATCCTGATGGTGTTACTTATAGCCCCAATACCACAGTTGCAACTGATATCGGTGCATTTTATGAGGCTATGTATGGTTCTACTAATGCAGAAGGAAGTACTTTCAGAACCGATTATCTAAAATTCAGAGAAGCAAATATTAATTATACATTCTCAAAAAGACTGGTTTCAAGTTTGGGCCTGAGCCGGATAACCATAGGCGTGTATGGGCGTAACCTGTATACCTGGTCGCCGTGGCCTGCATTCGATCCTGAGTTTGGTACATTATCGGGTAGCGATATCGTAACAGGTTTTGAAGTAGGGCAACTGCCATCAACCAGAACTTTTGGTGCACGTTTAGTAGTGGGTATAAACTAATAAGAAAATGAAAAAGATTAAATATAGTACAGGTTATGCTTTCTTACTGGTGTTGGGGACTTCATTTTTCTCCTGCAAGAAAGATTTCGATAAAATTAATACTGATCCGATAGGTGTACCAGAGGTTACCGCAGATAAATTGCTGGCACCTGCGTTAACAAACGTGTTGGGGGCAAATTTAATCCGTAACCGAACCATTAACAATGAACTCATGCAGGTTACAGTTTCTACTTTGGATGAGGTACTGGAGGGTAGAATTTACAGATATGATATCAGAAGGCAACTGTCTGATGCGATGTGGAATTCCTGGTATTCTGAATTGACAAATATAAAGGATATCAATACCATCGCCAGCAAGCCAGGTGCAATTAACACTTCCTATCAGGCGATTTCCAGAATTGCCGAAGCGTGGACAATGCAGCTGCTAACAGATACCTACGGAGATGTACCTTACACGGAAGCGAATCAAGGTAGGGCTGGTGTATTAGAGCCAGCGTTCGACAAACAAAAAGATATTTACACTTCATTATTGAATAAACTGGAAGAAGCCAATACCCTTTTAACAGCAGGTCAGAAAATTGAAGCCAGCAGCGACCCGGTTTACAATGGAGATATTAGTAAATGGCGAAGATTTGGAAATTCATTGTATTTAAGGCTATTGCTTCGGATTTCAGGCAAGGCAGAAGCAAGTGCACAGGCGATAGCGAAAATTAAAGAAATCGTTGATACCAATCCAGCCAAATACCCGATTATGACTGATAATACCCATACGGCTAAAATTCTATGGAATGGTTCAAACAGTAGTACTGCTGTATATTCATCGCCATTTATGGTTAATGTTAGACCGGCAGATTTTCGGGGATCTGCCATTGTAGACTTTTTTATCAATAACCTGACTACCTGGGGTGATCCAAGAATAGATCCAACATTAGGCAAGAATGGGGTAAACAGGTGGAGTATAGCCGCAGGGCCTGCGGGCTATGTTGGTATACCAAGTGCTTATCCGATAGGTAGTGGAGCGCCAGCTAAACAAGCTTATTTTTACTCTGATGCTCAATCGGGAAATCCAACAAGTTTGCAAACAGATGCTTCAACAGGTGTGATGATGAATGTTGCAGAAGTTGATTTTATTTTAGCAGAAGCAGCTGCACGAGGCTGGATTAACGGTACTGGTGAAGATTATTATTATAAAGGAATAGCTGATGGAATTAATTATTGGATGCCAGCTTTGTACGCTAACGGTAATGATGCATCAGTGAGAGCTTATGCTTTAAGAGGTGACTTCAATTGGAATAATACCTTGCCATTAGACAATAAAACAGTAGGCTCAGATAGCAAGTTGGAACAAATTCACTTGCAAAAATATTATGCCTTGTTTTTAGTAGACTTTCAGCAATGGTTCGAGTACAGAAGAGTCGGTCACCCATTGCTTCCAAAAGGATCAAGCTTATTAAATGGAGGGAAAATGCCAGTTCGTTTATTCTATCCGATACTTGCCCAATCAACCAATCCAACTAATTATAAAAATGTATTAACCGCACAGGGACCTGATGATGTGAATACATTGATGTGGTGGCAAAAACCTTAAATACTATTGATGATGAAAAATAAATTAAAATATTTTCTTTTGCTGGCAGCTGTGGTTATTACTTACACAAGCTGCAAAAAGGAAAACGACTATCGCTATAAATTTTCAGAAAGTGGTTTCATTTCTAACTTTGATTTAAGAAGATACTATAAAGGATCAGATCTTTCGCTCAATCCTGACGTTATAGGAGGTGCTACAAGTATAAGAGGTGTAGTCGTTTCTGATTTTAGATCCGGGAATTCTGTAGCAGGATTAATTGCTTTACAAAATAGTCGTATTAATGGCACAGCAGATTCGCTAAGAGGAATTTCATTCAATATTGGAACAGCAGCTTCTGATTACATTCCAGGAGATTCGTTGCATATCAAACTGGATGGAGGAATATTAAAAAGGGTTGATGGAATTTTACAGATTACTGGTATAACAAATTCTGCAATAACCAAAATAGCATCAGGAAGAAAAATTAAATTACAGGCGGCAAATACGAGCGCTATTCTAGCCAATCCAGATCGTTATGAAAGCACTTTAGTTGCGATTAACAATGCAGTTTACGACCCGGAGCCAGCGAGTGATGTAATCTATTCAGGAGATAAAATACTAAATGATGGTTTTGGTCTTGCAACATTACGTACAAGTGCCAATGCTACTTTTGCGAATGCGGCTGTTCAACCTTCAGGTAATTTTACTGGAGTAGTATACGTAACCGGCACGGGAACTTCAAAAAAGATCGAATACCGGATGCGAACTGCCGAAGACTTTTTTTATGTTCCGATGCCTAAGCTTTCTCCTGCAATTATTTCGGGATTTCTTGTAGATCCGAATTCAACCGATGGAAATTATGAATATGTTCAGTTTTTAGCAACGAAAGATATTGATTTTGCGCTTACACCATTTTCAGTTTATACCAGTAACAATGCTGGGGCAACTACTTTTCCTACGCTTGGATGGAACACAGGCGCACTTAGAACTTACAAGTTTAATCTTACTTCAGGGTCAGTTAAAAAAGGTGAATTTTTCTATGTTGGTGGTGCTGGTCAGCGCATCAATGGGTCTGCCTCAACAGTTATACCAGCTTCAAAATGGATTTCTAGCGTGAATTACACTACAGTACCAGGCGCAGATGGTGTAGGAAATGTAACAGGTAACCTGTTAGCAAATAGCGGAAACGTTGCTGGTATTGCAATATTTGAGGGTATTAATGTTACACCAAATTCTACTCCATTGGATGTAATTTTCTATGGTGGCGCAAACGGTAGTTTTTATACTGCAGGTCCGCCTGAATATGGATTAAGAATTACGATCACAGACAAATTTGCTACCTATGCAGGAAAAGTTCCACAGGAATATTATGGAAAAGGTACCAATGATGTTTCAAAACGTTTCGCAGGTTTTCCAGCAGCTACAAGTTTTGCCAGGTTAGGAGGCGTTTACAAGGCTACCAAAGGCGGGTGGGAATCGGTCAGAACAATGATAAGTGTTACCTTAACCAATACCTCAGTGCTCAGTGAAATTGAGACAGGAGGTGTAACAACCTTAATTGATAAGTAAGAAACAAAAAGAAGGCCAGTAAAATTGGCCTTCTTATATATTATCAAAACTTAAGCCGTATTATTCAAAATCATGAACAGAAGATCTTTTATACAAAAATCAACCTTATTAACTTCAACAGTTTTCATCAGCTTAAAATCCTTTCCATCATCTTTATTTTCGGTTGATGGATTGGTAAGCGGAATGGTGACCAGTAAAGGCAAAGCCGTGGCCGGTGTAGTCATTTCTGATGGTTACAGTGTGATACAAACCGATAAAAATGGCAATTATGAAATTAAACTTCATGAGCTGGCCCGTTTTGTTTGGATCAGTACACCTTCGGGTTATGAGTTTAAAACTGAAAGCAGCATCGCACGTCATTATTACAAACCAGATACCGCTGGTAAATTAAACTTCGATCTTAAGCCGCTAAAACAGAACGATAATAAACACAACTTTATCATTTGGGCAGACCCTCAGGTGAAGAATAAAAAAGATGTGGCGCAGATGATGGAAACTTCCGTGCCAGATACAAGAGACGTGGTGAAGAGTATGGGAAAAACACCAGTTCATGGCATCGGCGTAGGTGATTTAGTTTGGGATAATTTCGATCTTTTCCCTGCATACGATGAAGCCATAGCTAAAATAGGAATCCCATTTTTTCAGGCTTTAGGAAATCATGATCAGGATTACAGACAGGGCGGCGATGATACTTCCGATCGCACCTTTCAGGCACATTATGGGCCAACTTACTATTCTTTCAATAGGGGAAAGGCACACTATGTGATTTTAGATGATGTACGTTACCTGGGGGTAGAAAGAACTTATGATGGTTATATCACCCCAACGCAATTAGAATGGTTGGCTAAGGATCTTCAACTGGTGCCTAAAGATGCGTTATTGATCGTTTGCCTCCATATTCCGGTACATAATTCAGTTAAAAATAATGATGATTTTTATGCTGTACTAAAAGATTTTAAAAACGTGCATATCATGTCCGGTCACACGCATTTTAATAAAAATGTAATCAAGAACGGCATTTACGAGCATAACCATGGTACCGTTTGTGGTGGCTGGTGGACAGGCCCGATCTGCGAGGATGGCACACCACGTGGCTACGGTGTTTACGAAGTAGATGGAACCAATTTAAAATGGTACTACAAATCTACCGGAAGGGATAGGAAAGAGCAGCTTGATATTTATGTAGATACCTTAACCAATCAAAAAAGATTAATCGCCAATGTTTGGAATTATGATCCTGAATGGAAAGTAGAATATTTTCTGGATGGAAAAGCAATGGGTGCATTGGTGCAGCAGGATGGATATGATCCTTTAGCTGTTAAGATATATAAAGGCGATAAGCTGCCAAATCCAAGGCCGTTTGTAGAGCCTTGCTCAACTGATCATTTGTTTATGGCGCATTTTGAACCATCAGTTAAAAAGGTAAGGGTTGTTGCTACCGACCGCTTCGGAGAAAAATTTGAGGCAGAAATTAATGCGTAAACCAAGTGTTATAGGATGGTTGTTCGACAGATTCAGGATGACCATTCAATATTTCATACATCCACTTGGTAAAAAATTAATATAGATTTAATTAACAGCGTAAGATGATCACAACTGATAACGCTATAATTGCGCAATCGTTAAATCGATAAACTATTACACTAATTGATCACACCAGATGTTATCATCTAACATCATTGCAAAACCATTCCAAACATGAAACTAAAAAAAACAGCAGTAATTATTCTTTTGGCATCATTAGCAGTAAAATCTCAAGGTCAAGAAGTTAAGTTTCCTGCATTCAGCGCAGAGGCACATCGTGGTGGGAGAGGCCTTATGCCTGAAAACACCATTCCAGCTATGTTAAACGCCATGAAAATAGAAGGAATTACCACTTTAGAAATGGATACCCACATTTCTAAAGACGGTAAAGTAGTGGTAACGCATGATGATTACCTGAGTCCGGCTTTTATGCTTACGCCAGATGGAAAAGATATTCCGGTAACAGATGCCAAGAAATATCCAATTTTTGGAATGAATTACGCTGACATTAAACAGTTCGATTTAGGTACCAAATATTATGAGCTGTTTCCTCAACAGAAGAAAGAAAAAACACATCTTCCTTTACTTTCCGATCTGATTGATGCTGTTCAGCATGATATTAAGGTCAACAAACGCAAGCAGTTTTTCTATAACATTGAAACTAAATGCACCGAGAGTGGTGATGGGATTACCAATCCTAAACCAGATGAATTTGTTAAACTTTTGATGGATGTAATTTTAAAGAAGAAAATCGCTGACTTTGTCGTAATCCAGTCTTTCGATAAAAGGACAATTCAGATCATCCATGAAAAGTACCCAAAAATGAAAACCTCTTTTTTGGTTGCCAATAAAAAAACATACGAAGAGAATATTGCCGATTTGGGTTTTAAACCATTTATTTTAAGTCCGGTTTGGCAAATGGTAAACGAAGAACTGATAAAAAAGGCACATGCCGATGGTGTAAAAATCATTCCATGGACAGCCAATACCTTAGCCGATATTCAAAAACTAAAAGCTCTAAATGTAGATGGAATTATTTCTGATTATCCTGATATTTTAGTTCAGGCAAAATAGTATTTTCGACTTTATAAAAACAGGACATGAAAGCACTTTTAAATAAGTTATTAATCACTGCTGTTGTGTTTACCTTCAGTTTCACAGCAGCTTTTGCCCAGGTGGTTAAATGGGACAGTACCTACCGTCCGGGGAAATATGTTGAGCTGGTGGCTAAGTTTAAAGCCGATCCAAAATCAAAAAAGGATATTATTTTTTTAGGTAACAGCATAACTGCAGGAACAGATTGGGCTAAACTTTTAGGTCTTCCACAAGCAAAAAACAGAGGGATTTCTGGTGATATTACTTTTGGCGTTTTGGAGCGTTTGCAAGATGTGATTGATGGCAAGCCTGCAAAAGTGTTTATCCTGATTGGTATAAATGATATTTCCAGGAATATTCCAGATAGTGTGATCTTAAGGAATTATAAAACAATGATCGCCAGAATCAGAAAGGGGTCGAAGAAAACAAAAATTTATTTCAATACACTTTTGCCTGTGAATGCTGCTTTCGAAAAGTTTAAAAACCACTATGGTAAGGAGGAACATATTTTGTGGCTGAATGATGAGATCAGAAAATTTGCTGCTAAAAATGTAACAGTTATTGACTTGTATCCAAATTTCACCGATCAGGACAAACATTTAAGGGCAGAACTTACCAAAGACGGTTTACATCTTATTCCTGCCGGATACCAGGTTTGGGCCGATTTTCTTAAAAGGTCTGGTTATTTAACTGAGAGATAATATGATTTGGAAAGAAGTCAAGTTTCAAAAACTTGACTTCTTAGGACTTATTGCTCTGTATTTAACCATTAATATTTGCAGAAACCTTACAGTCCTAAACCTGGTTGACGCGGTAGCTTCCGATTTTCTTCAAATCGGGACTACAAGCAAAAAACAGGACGAAACTTTAAAAGAAGTACGACAACTGCTTTCCAAAATAACAAACTATAACTGGCTTATGGGCTTTGTTAAATAAAAAGGTTTTGGCCAGCTGCTTTCACTTTTTCTTTATCAATATTACTAAAGCTGGGTATACTACCTAGCTTTTTTATTTTGGCATATTGGAGGATGTATCTTTCGGTTTCCGTATTCTCCTCACCATTAAAAATGATGCCTTTAATTGTAATTTCATATTGTTTAAGCAGATTGACCGATAAAAGTGTATGATTAATGCTGCCTAAATAATTTTGCGAAACCAATATCACTTCTACTTCCAGTTTTTTAATCAGGTCGATAATCAGCTCACCTTCATTTAAGGGTACCATCAAACCACCAGCGCCTTCAATAATTAAGTCATTATCAGTTAAAGGAGTATTGATTTTATCGAGATCGATGTCAACATCATCTAATCTCGCTGATAAATGCGGTGATAATGGTTGTGTTAATCTGTAGCTTTCGGGGTGGATGATGGTTTGTGGGTTACTAATTAAACCATCTATTGTTATGCTATCGCTCGTATCTAAATCACCCGATTGGATCGGTTTCCAATAATCGGCTTTCAGTTTTTCAGTTAAAATAGCGCTTACTAATGTTTTTCCGATGCCTGTTCCGATGCCTGTGACAAAATATTTATTCATTTAATTTAATTCTTTAAGATGATTAACCAATGAAATAATTTCTTCATCGGTATTAAAGGCATGCAGGCAGATTCTAAGCCTTTCTTTGCCTAAGGCCACTGTTGGGCTTAATATTGCCCGGACATCGAAACCTTTGCTCTGCAGCGTTGTAGCAGCTAGTTTAGTAGCTTCATTTGATGAAAATAAAATACCCTGAATAGTACTTTCGCTATCAAGGGCATTGATGTTTTGTTCTTTTAAGGTGTTTCTGAACAGTGCAATTTTTTGATGAATCAACTGAGGATCAGTTTTATTTAGGTGTTGGTATGCCGATTTAACTGCAACCACATTATGAATGGGAGCAGCTGTGGTGTAAATGAACGATCTCGCAAAATTAATCAGGTAGTGGCGTAAGTTTTTACTTCCTAAAACAATGGCTCCGTGTACGCCTAAGGCTTTTCCAAAAGTTACAATGCGTGCAAATACTTTATTTGTTAAGTTAAACTGGTTGATTAATCCCCGACCGTTTGCGCCAAAAACGCCTGTAGCATGAGCTTCGTCTACAATCAGATTGGCCTGATAACGCTCGCAAAGATCTGCTACTTCTATTAAGGGGGCAATATCCCCATCCATAGAATATACGCTTTCTATCACCACAAATATATTTCCTTTCGCCAGTTTCAGTTTATTTTCAAGGTCATTTGTATCGTTATGAATAAATTTATAACGTGTAGCGTGGCTTAATCTACAGCCGTCTATAATACTCGCATGAATCAATTCGTCAGTAATAATGGTGTCGCCGCGTTGCGGGATACTTGATAATAATCCTACATTGGCATCGTAACCAGAGTTAAAGATTAACCCACTTTCAGCCAGATGAAAATCGGCAATAAACTGTTCGGTTTCTTCAGTAAATTTAGTATTTCCACTTAACAGTCTCGAACCACCAGCACCATTCAGGTAATTGGGCAGTATTGCCAGGGTATTGTCGATTATTTTTTTTAATTCTTTAGACCTGGCAAAACCCAGGTAGTCGTTAGAACAAAAGTCAACAGGAGGGATGTTGGTCGATAAGTTCCTGATCGAAAGATTGTCTTTTCGTTCCTGAAGTTTACCGTTAAGAAACTGTTCAATTTTGCTCATTGGTCAAAAGTAAAAAAAGCGTCCCGAATAATCGAAACGCTTTCAAAAATATAATTAATTACTATTGTACTATTTATCCTTGTGCGGGAGGATTAGAAACTACAGGTGCTTTGTCTTTTTTACCTCTACCACCCATTCCTTTTCTCATTTTCTCACCTTTTTCTCTGGCCTCAGCACGGAAAGCATCCATTTTAGTTTTCTGATCTGAAGTTAAAACCGCATCAACTTTAGCTTTTTGTTCATCTATTGCAGCTTTGCGTTCTTTCATTTTGCCTTTCATGTCGCTGTGATCGGCAGATCTCCAGGCTTCCATTTTCTTTGCGTTTTCTAACTCAATAGCGTAGATTTTAGTTTTTTGATCAGCGGTTAGGCTGAGCTGTTTCTCTAATCTGGAAGTTACCTTTTCTGCTCTTTGCTCGGCAGTCATCTTAGGCATTGCCCTTCTTGCTCGTTTCGTTGTGTCTTGAGCAAATGCAGTGGTTAATCCCATTACTGCAATTGCTATTGTTAAAATTGCCTTTTTCATGTTATGTTTATTTATGTGTTTGTTAAATCAATAGATACATAAAAACACAAACAGTTTAATCGGCATTTGTTAAAAAAATGTTAATTTTTATTTAACTGAGAGATTGATTTCTGCATTTGTGCCATCATTTGGGTAAGCGTTTCCATTGTTGGGTCGGGTGCAGGTTCAGGTAAGGAGGTAGAGATATATGCTTTAGCTTTCCATATTTCCAGAATATCATCAGCAGCAATTGTATAAGCATCGTACACCTTATTATCTGATATCAATTTCAAATCTTTATTCTCTCTGAAACGGTTACCCGCTCTTTTATATACTACGCCTTCATTTTTGCTAATTACGATATAGGTTTCGCCAGTTTTTACTTCATTCCAATTATCGAGATACTCACCAATAATTACACTTCCTGGTTGAACAGGCAACATACTATCGCCCATAATTTCAAAAGCCCTGAAGGTACCTTGTCTTAATGCAGCCAATGGAAGTTGAAATTTAGGCAGGTCGCTGATATATTGAGGATCTGAAAAACCATTCAAATAACCAGCACTCGCTTTAACGGGAACCAGTTCGATATTTTCGCGATCGTTCTGATCGACAGAAATACTTAGCACCCTAAGGTTAGATCCCTGGCTTTTTGGCTTCGGTTTCCAGCTGTCAGATATTTTTTCATTGATGAATTCATCGATGGTAAGATCAAAGTATTCGGCTATTTTTTTTAGCAAATCATATTTAGGTTCCGCCCGGTCTTCCTCGTAAGCTCCGATGAGCGACCTCTTGATTTCCATAATATCAGCGAAATTCTGCTGTGTATGGCCTTTTTTCTTCCTGAGGTACTTTAAATTATTTGAAATATTTGACATAAAAATAAATTTTAAAATAAATTTGGAATTACTAAAATAGTTAGTAATTTTATGCTCATAAAGTTAGTAATATTATTTTGATTTGCAAGAGGGTATACTAAATAGTTTAGTTTTAAGTTTTAAACATAAGATGATGAAAAAGTTTGTTTATATCGTTACCGACAGAAATCGTACAAGTATGCACGTGGGCATGAGCTCTGATTTAATGAAGACACTGGATTTCTACAAACAGATGCCAAACTTGTTTTTTGATAATGGACAACAATTAACCCGCCTTGTTTATTTTGAAGAGTTTAAAACAGAAGCACAAGCTCTGCTGCGTTTTAAATCAATTAGCCGGTTTACACGCATGCAAAAAGAGCGTTTGGTAAGATCTTGTAATCCAGATTGGATTGATTTAACTATAGGCCTCGATTTCGAAAATATTCTTTTACATCGGAATATAAGCAATCAGGTTAAACTATCATTTACGAGTTTATCTTAGGCCTGTTTAAAAATAGAATTATTTGTTATGTCAGTCTGAGCGTAGTCAAGACCATTTCAGCACATTAATAAAAGCAAACCATGACAGAATCTATTATTACGGCCGTTATTCTCGCGCAGGCGGGAATCTTAAAGCGCTTGCATTACGATTATTCATAAGTTTCCCTTGTTTTAAAGGTATTCATGAGCACTCCGTGGTTCCCAATCAAGTTGGGAATGACGATTCCTCACAGCCTATAAAAAAGCGATTATTGATATTTTAATCGCTTTAACAAGTTAGGAAAAGTCTAATTTTTTATTTTTTCGAGGAAATCATTTTCCAAATCCCGAAGATTTTCAAAAAAAACACTTTTATCCATAAAAACTTTCGGATTATAAGCATCTCCTGATTTACGTTTTTCATGGAGATCAAATTGACTTGCGTGAGAGGCAACCCAAAGATCAAAATCAAGCTTTTTCATTGCTTTAAAAGTTTCAGTATAATCTTTTTGAATATCTTTATATGATGCTATTTCTGAGAATTTTCTGTCAACAATTATGGATGGCATATTGGCAATCAAAATTTTGTAGCTAGAATTTTTATCTTTAGTATCAAATATAAAACTACACGATCCTTTAGTATGCCCGGGATGATGAAGCATTGTTAAAATAGTACTGCCTAATTTAATTTTATCGTCATTCTTCAATAGGAAATCAGGTTTTACGGGTTTGAAACTTACACCATATTTCCCAAGCTCATAATCCGATTTTCCTCCGGTTTCAAGAACATCCGCGTCTTTCTCATCTACATATAGTTTTGCGCCTGTTTCTTTTTTAATTTCAGCCATAGCGCCCAAATGA
The DNA here is from genome assembly GCF_019317285.1 of Pedobacter sp. D749. Classification (NCBI taxonomy): domain Bacteria; kingdom Pseudomonadati; phylum Bacteroidota; class Sphingobacteriia; order Sphingobacteriales; family Sphingobacteriaceae; genus Pedobacter; species Pedobacter sp. D749. The sequence continues at coordinate 2,483,548 of NZ_CP079218.1, read as the reverse complement.
TCAAAATGGGCCTGGGTTAAGAGCAAAATTTTGATTGATTTATAATCGAATCCCAAAGCTTTTATATTTTCTTTTATTATCGAAAGCGAATTAGCTAAACCCGTATTTATTAATATATTTCCTTTTTCTGTTACAATTAAATAAGAAGCTAAATCATACGTGCCAACATAATATAGATTACCTGCAATTCTAAATGGCTCTGTAGCCTGAGACCATTCTTTTGGATTATTAGCTGGCTCTGTTACTGTTTGAGCATAACACAGCATGCTGCAAGAAAATAAAAGCAGTAAAAATATTTTTTTCATATACAATTTCGAAATTTAATTATTTTCTTTTTACCATCCCGGTGCAAACGTTAAACCGAATACTCCGGTTTTAACATCCTTTCTTTGAAAAGGAATAGCATAGTAAGGTTCTAAAACAAAATAGCCAAAAACGTTTACCCTTACCGATATACCAACACTAATTGCTGGTACACGTTCTGTTGTAGACTGAAAGGTAACCGGTTTACCCTTTTCATCAAAAACGGGTTGTTTATTATCATCTAAAACAGGTTCAGTAGTATAAGTTGGTTCACTTTTAAATTTCACTTTGGTATCGTTCGTCCATGCCAATCCTGCATCGAAGAATAAATTCAGGTCAGAGAATAAAAACTTAGAAGGTATAGCAGCTAATTTTTTAGGCCCTGTAAATGGCAAGCGGACTTCGAAATTAAATACAGCAATTTTACTTCCAGTTAATTGGTTAATATCGAAAGATTCTGATGATTGTGCGGAAGTACTTTTGTAAATTGAGTTTGATTCATAACCCCTAATCAGGTATGGATAACCAAGATACATTGGATAAAGCCTGTCTGCATCTTTACCGATCCTTAAAGTGTTATAACTTCTTACAGCAAATGTTACTGGCTTAGCTCTCCAATATTTACGAAGGTCTGCCGTTACGCCAGCAAAATTATAAGTACCAAGATATTTCTCGCCACTTACACGATATCTGAAACCGTCAAGTGGACCAGTAAGGCCAAAGATTGAGTTATCGCCTACAAAACCAGCGTTTAATTGATATAATGTAAAAGAATTAAAAGGAATGCCATAATCCTGAGAAGCAACATCGTTGGAAATCCTGCTTTTATTTGAACCTATGTAGTTGCCAACCGAATTATAATAATTGCTATATCTATCAACTCTGTAACTATAATGCGAAAATGAACCGCCCAACTCAAAACGGTGTATTTTACTAAATGGATAAGCACCAAAAACCTGAAACTGATCTTCAAAGGTTCTGATAATGTCTGTTCTGTCTGCCAAGGCTTTAAGAGTTGTATTATCTCCTGTAGGGAGATTTTCATAGCCGTAAGACCTAAAACCAGATACATAAGGAATATGCGAAACGGCTGCACCCCAGTTTATTCTGCTTTTCTGATTGATATAACCCACTAAACCACCAAAGTCATAAATTTCTCCATTTACGGATAGGTTTGCTATGATCTGGTTGGTGCCTAATATATCGCTAAACATTCCTACTATACCACCAGAAACGCCGGTTCCGAAACGGCTGGTTGAAACACCTACGCCACTATTTGCTAAATAATCTAATCTGAATTTTGGTTTGTAAGGTACCGTTTTCATCGAATCGGCCACTATTTTCTCGAAACGGTCAAAATTATTTAAATTAGAGTTGATGATGTTTACACCAATGTTTTCCATTGGAGGGAGTATGGCTGCATCGAAATTTTCTTCCTGGTTACCAATTCTTTTCGCTTTAAAGCTGCTTAACTTAGCATTATATAGGGTATAACGCTGGTAACGGTAATAGCTATATACAATATCATCTGTTGTTGACACCGAAATGGCTGGCGAAAATTCGGTAATTCCACTAATCCCGGTAAAATAATCGGTCAACTGATCAACCGTATTATCTGCGAAATTGTATTTGTATAAATTCCTAAAACCATCTCTGTTAGACAGGAAATAGATGTTCTGACTGTTAGCCGAAAATTGTGCGTTTAAGTTATTCGCTCCAGGAAAAACATCCAAATTATTTACGGTTTTAGCCGCAATATCGTAAACAGCAAGGTTTATAGGCAGCACTGCGTTAATTACATTGGCCTGAATTGCGGCTCTATCTGATGAAAACACCAGTTTTTTACCATCAGGCGAATAACTTGGTGCATAATCAGAATATACATCATCGGTAATCTGCGTAACTGCTTTGGTATCGAGGTTGTAAGAGAAAATATCACTTTGTCCTTCAACCATTCCTGAAAATGCGATATCTTTTCCATTTGGCGACCAGGTTAAATTACCAAATTGCTGCACCTGTGCCATTGGTGTTTGAGATACAGTAGTTCCGTTTGAAACATTAATAATCATCATCTGGTTTTTACCATGACTGAAGATACTAAAGGCAAATTGCTTACTATCCGGCGACCATGCTCCGGCTGACTCTATAAAGTTGAAATCATCAATATGGCCATTAGAGATCTGACTGCTCAACTTCCTGATAATTCTCCCGGTTTTGGCATCTGCGAGAAATAAATCTATACCAAAAAGATCTTTTTCAGACATAAATGCTAAATATTTTCCATCAGGACTAAGGGCAGGGGCGACGTTCATATTACCTGCGTTTTTATTGTCGATGATTTTTGTACCCGTAATTTTAATCTGAGAGCTATCCGCTTTTAACATCGGCTTGTAATGCGCATCGATGGAGTTTTTCCAAAGACCAGATAATGTTTTATCGTCGTAACCAAATGTATATCGGATGGCATTTTCGTAACCATATTTTGCTGTATTCTTAAATAAAGGAACAATGGTGGTATCACCATATTGCGAACCGATATAAGTCCAGAAAGCCTGCCCGTAACGGTAGGGGAAATATTTGTTAGAGTTGGTTAAATCTTTTAACGAAGGAATATCACGATTTAACATAGCATCGCGCATCCACATTGAAGTAAATGCGTCTTTTTTTCCAATTGATAAATACTCGGCCATCCCTTCAACCATCCATAGTGGTGTCTGTCCAACATTTTCTAAACTAATGGAATCTTTTTCCAGTAGAAGGTGATACTGAAAAGCATGAACAAGCTCGTGACCTAAAACGTGCCTTGTTTGGCTATTGAGTTCCATAACAGGCATAATTACCCTGTTTTTTAGTGCCTCTGTAACCCCGCCGGTACCAATTCCAATTTCTCCGTTAAGCACTGTAGTTTGCTGAAAATCAGGATGGTTATTGTATAGAATAATTGGATTTTTCTTTAAAAAGGTATCTCTAAAAACTTCCTGATGCATTTTGTACCAGGTTTCAGCATCTTGCGAAAAACGTTTTAAAAGTTTCTCATTTTTAATATAATAATAGATCTCAAAATGGGGCGTCTGCAAAACTTTAAAGTCGAGTTTTTTATACCTTACCTTGTTTTGTCCGAAATATTGTGCCTTAACAGAAAAAGAAAGAATAAGCAGGAGCAATAAAGAAGAATATCGCCTTAATAAAGTAGAGCCTATTTTCATATGTTTGGTTTTAGTAATGATTGTTCAATAATTTACGAAAATGAAATGGTAAAAAATCTTGAAATAAAAGTAGCAATTGTTTAAAAGAGTATTAAAAATTTAACACTTTTTAAAATTCCACTGCCTATTTTACACAGTCAGTGAGCTATTTTGGTTTATTTCGGTCCAAAAAACTATTGCTGATTGTTATCTTCGTTTTTCTTTTTTTCCTTTTCTTCCTGACGTTGTTTCCTCCGAAGTTCACGTTCTTCTTTTCTGGTTAGTGGCACAGTTGGGGTAACGGGATTTTGAGCAGGCTCTGTTTTATTTTCTTCTTTTTTAACTTCGGGTTCATTGTTTACTGGTTCCGTAGTAACGGGTACTTCGGTAGGAACGGTAAAATCAGTAGAATCAACGGTTACGCTGTCAGTTGATGTTGTATCCCTGACAATTCTTGGACTAGGGCAATTGTAAGTGCGGGTAATATCAACTGTTGCTTTAGGGAAGGGCCCATAAGTATATCCTGATTTCGGATCGAGGTAAACTTTTTCCATAAACTTAGCAAAAATTGGCAGGGCAGTTCTCGATCCTTCACCTTGCTCGCCATTTTTAAAGTGGGCTGTTCTTTCATCACAACCTACCCAAACACCAGTCACCAGATCTTTGGTTAAGCCCATGTACCAGGCATCCACATAATCAGAAGAAGTACCTGTTTTACCACCAATCTGGTTGTTTTTCTTAAAAAGGTCAGGCCATTCCCATAAGGCCTGGGAAGTACCTTCAGGTTCTTCCATACCACCACGGAACATATAGGTCATTAACCAGGCAATTTCTTCAGTTAAAACCCTTTTTGTTTTAGGTTTAAATTCATCTATTAAATTGTTATCCTGATCGGTAATTTTTTCTACCAATATGGGATCTGTTTTAATCCCCTTATTCATAAATGTAGAATAAGCTTTTACCATTTCGTAAACGGTAACATCATTTGATCCTAAACTTACCGATGGTACAGATTCCAGGTGACTGTCAATACCACATTCGTGTGCATATTTAACCACATTATCCCAGCCAACCTTTTCCGTTACCTGGGCAGTAATGGTATTCACTGATTTTGCCATGGCCCAGCGTAAGCTCATTTCGCGGTAGGAAACACTATAATCGGCATTTTTTGGCTCCCAATATTTCGTTTCGCCTTTATCCTGGTAAGCAATTTTAACCGGCTTATCCGTAAATTTATCACAAGGACTCATCCCTTGTTCTAAAGCCGTTAAATAAGCAAATGGTTTAAAAGTAGAGCCTGCCTGGCGTTTAGCCTGATTTACGTGATCGTATTTGAAAAACTTATGGTCGATACCACCAACCCAAACTTTAATTTTACCACTTGCAGGTTCCATCGTCATCATTCCCGTATTCATGATTTTTCCGTAATAACGGATCGAATCTAAAGTAGAGAATAAAGTATCGCGATCTCCTTTATAAGTGAAAATCTGCATTCTTTTCTTTTTATTGAAATAGGCGATAACAGAATCTGGATTGTTAGGGAACTTTTTTTGCAAAAGTGAATAAATCGGAAGGTTTTTCATCGCACGGTCGGGGTAATCAACCTTTTGTTTTTCCGAATCATACCAGGGATCTTCCTTGCCCCAAACACTATAAAACCTGCGTTGCAAAATCCTCATCTCATCGGCAACCGCTTCTTCGGCATAACCCTGCAGTCGTGAATCGATTGTCGTGTAAATTTTTAAACCATCTTCGTAAAGATCGTAACCATTATCAGTACACCATTTCTCTAAATATTTAGCCACAGCTGCCCTTAAATAAGAGTCGCCATCACTGCCATCCTGCATTTTACCTTCTTTCAGTTTAACAGGCTCTTTTGATAATTGTGTTAAACTATCCTTACTCAGGTATTTGTACTTGTTCATTTGCGCAAGTACTACATTTCTTCTTTCCAAAGCTTTTGCAGGATTTTTAGTTGGATTATATAAGGTTGTTCCTTTTAACATCCCCACCAGCATAGCTGCATCTGTAGTGGCTAAATCTTTTGCTTCTTTATCAAAGTAAATCCGGCTGGCCGTTTTTATGCCATAGGTATTATTACCGAACGACACGGTATTCAGATACATGGTGATGATATCATTTTTAGAATAATTGGATTCTAACTTTACAGCTGTCATCCATTCCTTGAGTTTTACTATTAAGGTTCTTACTAAAGGTATTTTAATCAATAACCCCTGCGATTTATTATAACGTGTACGGTAGAGATTTTTTGCCAGCTGCTGGGTAATGGTGCTGGCTCCGCCATCCTTTCCCAAACCAATAACTGCGCGGCCAACTGCCTGCACATCGATACCCCAATGTTTATAAAAACGCACGTCTTCAGTAGCAACCAGAGCATGTATTACACCAGGTGAAATATCATTATAATTTACAGGCGTTCTGTTTTCTTTAAAATATCTGCCAATCAGTTTTCCATCTGCAGTGTAAAGTTCAGAGCCAACACGGAGGGTAGGTGCTTTAATATCCCGAACACTTGGTGAGTAGCCAAATAGCCACAAAAAATTTAATTGCAGGGCAGAAAAGAAAATTATTATAAAAAATAAAAATATTGTAGAATAACGTAAGTACTTGTTCTTTATCTCTTTAAACATATTGGATAAGATGATCTTTAGGTAAAAGCTGTGGCGTTAAATATAAAAAACTCTCTATGCAAATTAACGTATTTAATTTACTTATTTTTTAGTTCTATATTTAAATTATCGATGCATCGATTTATCTAAAATAATACATGATTATGAAGAACGAATTTAAAGGGTTAATTGTACAAGGAGGTGAGAAATTTTCTTTAAAAAATCATAAAACTGATTTTACCGGTAGTTATAACAAAGAAAAGGCTAAAGATGCATTGGTGAATTCGAAAATAGAATTAAACCATTTACAGGAGAAATTATATGCCTCAGGCAAACATTCTGTTCTGATCATTTTTCAGGCGATGGATGCTGCTGGTAAAGACAGCGCCATTGAGCACGTCATGAGTGGATTAAATCCGCAGGGATGCCAGGTTTATAGTTTTAAAGTTCCTACACCAGAAGAATATGAACACGATTTTTTGTGGAGACATTATAAAGCTTTGCCGGAACGCGGTAGAATAGGTATTCATAACCGTTCGCATTACGAAAACGTTTTGGTTTGTAAGGTACATCCCGAATATATTCTGAGCGAAAATATTCCAGGTTTTGATGATGTTAAAGAGATTGGCAAAAGTTTTTGGCAGAAGCGCTACAATAGCATTAAAAATTTTGAAGAGCATTTAACCGCTAATGGAACGGTAATTTTAAAGTTCTTTTTAAATGTTAGCCAGGATGAACAAAAACAACGCTTTTTAGAACGTATTGATGATCCTACCAAAAACTGGAAATTCTCTTCAGGTGATATTAAAGAAAGGGCTTTGTGGGATAAATATATGGATGCTTATGAAGATGCAATCAATGCTACAAGTACAGAAGAATCACCCTGGCATATTATACCCGCTGATAAAAAATGGTTTACCCGGCTGGCTATTAGTGAGATTATTGTAGAAAAGTTAAAAAGTTTAGATCTTGAATTTCCGGTACTTGGAGAAGAAGAAACTGCTAAACTGAGTGAAACCAAGCGTATTTTGCTAAGTGAGTAAAAAAAATGCAGGCCTATAAGCCGGGTTCTGTTTCCTGATTGCTCAGGCTTCTATCATTTATCCAGTATAAACGTTGCCGTTTATCTCTAACGACCTACCCACTAACATCGGACGGGCAGCCCTTTATTCCGGCATAAAGTCGGAATGTTAGCCTATTTGGTCTTTCAACTCCCGGGGTTTACAAACCACTGCAGTCGCCTGCAATGCTCGTGCGCTCTTACCGCACGTTTTCACCCTTACTCCGACATAAGCCAGAGCGGTATATTTTCTGCTGCACTAATCCGTAATTCAGGTTTTCATTCCTGAATTCCTTTCCGTTAGAAAGCGGGATGCCCTGCGTTGCCCGGACTTTCCTCTCTTCCGATTTTATTCGAAACAGCGATAGAACAGCCTGCATTTTGCGCAAATATGGGTTTTTTTAAGCACAAAGTATCTAAAATATCATTATTGTGATATTTATTCGTTGGTATTTTTATAATACTGAATATTATTTACAATTCTGCAAATCTTTTGAAACCTTCGAATAAGGTACAAAGCCTTGCTTGTTGCCAAACGAATTGGTAATGAAAACCATTACCTGTGCCACATCAATATCAGCCAATTCGGGGAAAGATGGCATTTTTTCTTTGTATTCCTGACCATGAATGATCAAAGATTCGTTTGCACCGTTTTTAATAAAACAGGCTAAACGAGTTTTATTTGCTTTTAGAAATACCGAATCGGTAAGTGGGGGAGCAAGTTTACCTAATCCTTCGCCATTTACACCATGGCAGTTTTGGCATTTGGCTTTATAAATATCTTTTCCGTTCGACATGTAATTTTGCAGATCGATGGTTTCCTGATTTTGACAGGAAACAATGATGCCTATAATAAAAAGGGAAAAAACTGAATTGATAATGTACTTGCGCATGGATGTTTTGTAGTGAAAATCATCCTTTCGATCCGATAGCTAGCGGATCGAAAGGATGATTAAATATAACTTTACTTTTTATATTCGGCCAACAAAACGGGAATATCTTTTTTCAACTGCTCTACCTGATCTTCTTTGGTGCCATCGTAAGCACCGCGGATGCGCCTGTCTTTATCAATTAAAACCAGGTAACCCTGGTGAATATAACCATCTTTAGCAGTACTGTCTTCGCCAACTGCCACTAAGTAGTTTTTTTCGGCCAAAGTGTATACGCTATCTTTTGTACCATAAAGAAATTGCCATTTCGGACCATCTACGCCTAATTTTTGGGCGTATTTTTTTAAAACATGAGGTTTGTCATATTTAAAATCAATTGTATGTGATACAAACATTACATCTGGATTGCTTTTAAAGTCATTATAAACCGTCATTAAGTTACGGTGCATGGTAGGACAGATGGTGGTGCAGGAAGTAAAAAAGAAATCGGCCACATAAACTTTGCCATCCGTTGACTTATTGGTCGTTACAATGCTATCCTGGTTTAAGAAAGACCAAGCAGGAATCGTTTGGTAAACCGTATCAATTTTTTCTACACCTGCAGCATCTTTAACTGTTTCTGCATGGCGCTCGCCATAAAATGGAAGTTTTCTTTCTTGTTTGCAAGATGCGAATAATAAACCTGCGCTTATAAGAATTGTGATATAGTTGATATTTTTCATTGTATTATAATTGATTAATATGTTTCAAATTTACTGTATTTTGTTTTTTACTTTTTTATAAAAATTATTAAGCCGAGCAAGCTAACGGTTAAAATTAACAGGGCCGCTAATAAGATAAAGAAATCACGAAAGTTTTTCCCTGCCCAATCCAGGTAATGGAATTTGTGCAGAAAAGCAAAAGAATACCCTTCGTAACGATCGGCATCTGCAATTTTTGCAGCTAAACGGGATGTTTTGGTGTCGATATATAAATTAGTGTGATTGGGAGTGTTATATGTTAGTTTTACAACAGGGAGGCGTTTAAAAACAAACCCATATTCTCTATCATCGAATTTATAGAGTACGCTGGTTTTTATTAGTTTCGCTTTGCAAATGTCATTTTCAGTAGCGTTTGAAGTACAACATTCCATTTCGGGCTCGTCTGTATCTTCTGATTTGTTTTCAAATTTATTCGCTAAGAATTTAGCATATTCGAGATTACCGTTGTTGAGTTTGGAACTATCTTTTGCATTGATATAAATCGTTTCTTCCGGCAGATCTTCGGTCTTATTGTAGAATATTTGAAAATATACCTGTTTTTTAAACTTTACAAGGGAAATATTGTTCAGCCGGTCCGAATCTAAATTTAAAACGTTATTGGGTATTTTAAGTTCACTAAGATTGATGTTTGGCTGGTAAATTACATTCTGAATGGTATTTGAGTTAAGCTTATTCATAATATGATAGGCTCCGCTAAATGCAAAGGTTAATGTTAATAAAGAAATGCAAATTCCAATCTGACGGTGGTAAAGCCTTAAGAAACCAATTTTGCTTCCCTGTTTTGGTTTTTTAAATTTTTTCCAGAGTATACCATAAATTAAAATACCACTTAAAGCAGATAAAGTAATAATGGACAATAAAACCACCATAACACAGGTTTTAAACGTGTTATTACTGATTGCTTCTAAAAATGACCAGCTATGGAAATTATCAAACAGCCATAAAAAGGTTTTTCTTGCGTCAGTATTAAAAGTAGCCAATTGAGAAGAGGCTGTTTCTACATAAACATCCATGGCATCTTTTCGGTTAAAACTTACTTTCCAAACCGGAAGATATCTGTTTACATATTTATATTGCTGACTAAAACCTGTTTGAACAGTAATTGATTTAATTTTACTAGAACGGTCTGCGATAAAATAACGGGCCAGATATTCAGCATAATGTTCGTCTCCATTACTTAATGCTATTCCTGTTGTTGTATTAAAATAGTGTAAATCTCCCTTGATACTTTTAAGCTGATAATAGGTTTGCTGATCGAAATTTACTATCCTGAAGTTTTTAAATTCCTGGATATTATTTTTAAGCAAAACATCCTGAAGTGTGAGTTTAATCTGCCCCTTATTGATGGGTTTTGGTACTAAAATCTGATGGGCAATTTGAGGCTTAAACCAATTGGATAGAAAAGGATGCATCAATCCGGATAATGTCCAGAAAATAACAGGAATAACGGTAATAAGCCCAATAGTACGATGACATTTGTACATATTACGCTTGACGCTTTGTTTAAAATTTGATGTTTTATTATTCATCTTTAAAATTTTTTATTTTAAATGAAGAGGTAAAATGAAAACCTGAAGCGATCTGATGACATCTTTTGGTACTTCTATTTTTTTCCTGCAAAGTTATATTGGATTCCGAACACGAATGTTCTTGGTGCCGCAGGAGTAAAGGTGCTTGTATCTGTTGCATTGTTTCCTCTGGTAACATTTGTTGCATAAAGCGTATTTCCTAAGTTCATTACATTACTATATACTTCCACACCTTTAATTTTATACCCAATCCGGTAGTTTAGTAGCGTATAACCATCATATTTAACTGTGTTTATCTGATCCTGGTAGTAAGAAGATAAATGTTGCAACTCTATGGACATCCGTAGATTTGGCAATTGTTTTGGATAGTAGTTAAACTCTGTATTGTATACCCAGCGTGGAGCAGATGGCATTTCGTAATTGTTCAGGTTTTGTAGGGCATCTTTGGGATTATCACTTACCTGAAAACTGATGAATTTGTGTATGGCAACTGTACCGCCAAAACGGAAAGAAAATTGAGGATCAGGATTAGCGGTAAGGCCAAATTCAATTCCACGATGCAAAGTTTTTCCTGCCGATTGATAATCGGTTGAATTATCTGGTTGACGGATACTTAGCAATTCATTAGTACCATTCATTTGGTAAATAGCAATATCAGCATAAACTTTATGGTTAATGAATGTTGCCCAACCTCCAAGCTCATAATTCTGGAAAGTTGCAGGCGCCAGGTTATAATAAAATTGGGCAGGACTGGTGTTAGGCTTTGCTCTAAAAATTGCAGTTAAAGCGGTTGGCGAAAAACCTTGTGCGTAATTGGCATATAGTCCTTTCTCCTGATCGATCTGATAAGTTAAACCAATTTTAGGCGTTAACTTACTATATGCTTTTTCTCCAGAACTATTATCTAAGTTATTAATATAGGTAAAACTCATCCTGTCATATCGGAGACCTGTAGAAAATCTTATTTTTTTTACCAGCTCGAAATCATATTGCAGATAACTTGCGGCATTGCGGATTTTAGCATTGTAATCAGACAATTCAATATCCGGACGTTCTTCTTTAAGGCTATATTTTTCAACCGATTTTCCATCAGGACGAAGTTGTGCAATTAAATCAGTTTGATAAGCCCAATAATCGTTTGGAGAATAATCAAACATGGCTCCGGCAATTAATTTTGAATTTAAGAAGTTGAAATGTTGACTGTGCTGCGCAATAACACCATAGCTACTGAAATTGTTAGCATTAATTTGACCAGTTGCAGTAGTTTGTCCTGTTTTCCATCTGATACCATAGGAAGGATTTTGCCCTAATTGATCGTTTCTGTTAAAAATGGTAATAAATGATTTAGCATTTTCATTCCATTCATGTTCAAGGGTTAACCGTGTTCTGTTCGCGTCCGATTTGCGGTAAGCAAAATCAGATGTACTCAGGTAGTTTCTACTATAAAAAGCAATACTATCTACACTACCACTCATTTGGGAGTTGTATTTGCCGTAAATAAAATTACCAATTAAGCGTGTTTTAGGAGTGAAATTATATTCTAAACGAGCATTTATTGTTTGTTTATCATAGTCAGAAGTGGTCATCCAAGAATTGGTTTGTTTACTGGTTAAACCTCCAATGTAGAATCCAAATTTTCCAATTGTAGCACCAGTACCAAACTGAAACCGCTTATATCCCCAGTTATCAAATTGAAATCCTGCTTTAGCAGTAGGAACTGTTGTTGGTCTTTGCATGATAAAATTAACTGCACCACCAATAGCTTCTGGTCCGTAGATGGATGAAACCGGACCTTTAACAACTTCGATAGAACTAACCGTATATTGATTAATTTGTAACAGGGCATTGTGATTAAAAACACCCATCGGACGAATAGGAACACCATCTTCCATATATAAATAATACGGGTTGGTTGTAATTGGCTGTCGGATAGACATCATGTGTTGTTCATTGCCTAAATCGACCATCAAAACACCAGGTGTCTTATTTACCACCTCAAATAAAGTGGTAGCTTTCGTCTCGTCGATTAATTTAGCACTAAGTTTAGTTATTGCAATAGGCGTTTCGCTACGTAATGAAGCTTCTCTATTTGCCGTAACCATAACACTCTGCAAAGTTCTGGAATCGGTTGTTAATTCTATATTTTGATTGTTGTAGGCTTTAATTTCTACATTTTTATAACTGATGCAGCTAATTAAAATATCTGGCGAAGCCTGGCTGCAAGTTAATTCGAAATAACCTTCGTTGTTGGTTTTTGTAATGTTAGCACTATTTTTTTCCTTAACCAGCGCGGCGACAACAGGTTCCTTTGTTTGCGCATCGTATATTTTTCCTTTAATTGTTTGGGCGTATGCAGCAATATTAAGGCATAGCAAAATGCCTGTTAGTATTTTGAATTTCATTCATTAAAAATTGGGTGGTGATTAATAGTTTCAAACTAACCAGCGGGATAACATTTGTATTTTATAGATAAACATGGCTGCTTAACGCCTGATTGGCATTAACTGGTGCTTTCTATTTGATGTTATTAGTGGTTATAATTAAAAATTAACCCAATTTTGGAGGATGGAATATGGATATGGAAAGATCTTTAACCGGTTTTTCGATGTAAAGATTTTCTGAAGTGATGATGAAATAAGGAATATGATGGTTCAATGCAATAGTCTGAAATCTGGGTTCAGCTTCTATAACTCTTTTAAGGTTTTCCTGAGCCTGTTTGTTTTTACCATCAAGGTCTTTCAGTTTTTTTGCCAGGAAACACTGCCCATCACAATGTAATTCAGGATGCTCTTTATTAATACAGAATACACTGGTAATGTATTCTTTGTTCATTTTATAACCAGAATAAATCACCAATTGCATGAAACCGTTGCTAACGGTGCATATAATGATCAGATATATTAAGGTTTTTTTGAGCATGGTATTGCGCTGCAAAAGTATTAAAGAAATTGGTTGCAGCAAAGGAAAATAAAAATTGCCTGAGTTTAAATTTTAAAGTAGAACTTAAAATTGATATAAGGTGATGTTTTTCAGGAATTTAATTCTTTAAGATTTAGTGATTCTAATATATTTTTGAGTTTGTGCAGCAGGCTTTTACCTGCGCTTTTAGTTAAAGTAATTTTTTTCTATCTTGCCATACACAAAAATGAAACCTATGAAATTATTTAAAACTATCGCGTTGATGATGGTATTGTCATCATGCGCCAAAAAAGAAGTTCCAGATGTACCTCCAGCCTTTAGTGATCCAGATTGGACCAGGCTCGAAATTGCAAATGGAAAAGAAGCCCATGCTGTTTACGGGAATTTAGATGATACACTTACCGTCTCAACCTTATATGATATTCGTCAAACGTATGATAAAGGAAAAACATGGGTAAATGTAAAAACCACTCATCAACCTTTTTATGGTCTTTTAGTGAAAGGCGATAGCATTTTTACTCTAAGTTCGAAATCGTTAAAAAGTCAGTCCGGACAGATGTTGACATCATTTTCACAATATTTAAGTTTAGATAACGGTTTAAGCTGGCAATCATTTTATGAAGGAGCGAAGTCGATAAATAGATCAAAAGAATATGCTACTGTTTATCCGAATAACCAAATAACGATCCGATTAAAAGAAAATTTAGAACCTATAAATGATAATCCCAATCACAATAGCGTTTTAAAAAGTACAGTTGAAATAATTGAAAATGGCAATACCAGAACACTTTCATTACCATTTAATAATCAGATCACCAATCTGTATCTTGATGAAAAAGGAAGACTTTATGTTTCGGCTACAAGTGCCATTTATGATAAAAATTCGGGTAAGTATTCAGATAATGAAAAGGCAGAACCGGCTATAATTTATGTGTCGAAACAAAACATTTCTAATTTAATAAAATAGGTTAGCCACAGATTATCAGATTTTTAAACAAAAATAATCCAGATACAATTTATGCATCTGGATTATTGTAATCTGCAAATCTTCGGCTGCCTTATGCCTGCAAATCGGCCATTACCGCTTTAATTTTTTCTCCAAGCTGTGCATTAACCGAATCAAAATCTTTCCTATCGGCTAAAGGTGCATTTACACTGCAATAGAATTTAATTTTAGGCTCCGTACCACTCGGACGAGCCGAAACGATACTTCCATCTTCAGTAATAAATTGCAAAACATCCGAAGTCGGGTAATCCAGTTTAGTTACTTTTCCTGTTGCTAAATCTGTTTCCTGACTCAATTCGTAATCTTTCAATACTGAAACTTTAGAACCGCCTAATGTTGCAGGAGGATTTTCCCTGAATTTAACCATCATGGCTTTAATTTCTTCAGCACCTGATTTACCTTTTTTGGTCAACGAAACCAGATCTTCTTTATAAAGGCCATATTCTACATACATATCCAATAAGGCATTGTATAAACTTGCACCTTTATCTTTGTAATAAGCAGTCATTTCAGAGATAAAAGCTGCAGAAACTACTGCATCTTTATCGCGTACTAAATCGCCGATCAAATAGCCATAGCTTTCTTCGCCACCACCAATAAAGTATTTTTTGCCTTCCAGCTCAGTCATTAACTGACCGATGTATTTAAATCCTGTTAAGGTATTGTAATAGGTTACATTTTTCTTTTTGGCAATCTCTTCGATCAGGTTAGAGGTTACAATGGTTTTCACAATAAACTGGTTACCATCTAATTTGCCGCTATCTTGCCAGGCTGATAATAAATAGTTAATTAACAGACTACCTGTTTGGTTACCATTCAGTAGCACCCATTCGCCATCATTATCTTTTACGGCAATACCTACACGATCCGCATCTGGATCAGTTGCCAAAACTAAATCAGCATCAATCTCTTTTGCTTTGTTCATCGCTAAAGTTAATGCTTCTTTTTCCTCTGGATTTGGATAAACCACAGTTGGGAAATTTCCGTCTGGTGTGCTTTGCTCTTCAACTAGGGTTACGTTGGTAAAACCAAATTGAGCTAGCGCTTTAGGCACCAATGTGATTCCCGTTCCGTGGATAGGTGAATAAACAATTTTTAAATCGTGCTGTCTTTTAATGGCTTCCGGAGAAATTGAAAGTGCTGCAATACCATCTAAATAAAGTTTATCTACATCTTCGCCAATTAATTCAATATTTGAATCTACACGATCAAATTTTACTTCATCAATGCTTTTAATCTTGCTTACTTCATCAATTACCAATTTATCATCAGGAGAAGTAAACTGGCCACCGTCTGCACCATAAGCTTTATAACCGTTATATTCTTTAGGATTATGCGATGCGGTTAACATAACTCCACTTTTACAACCAAAATGGCGCACAGCGAAAGAAAGCTCTGGCGTTGGTCTTAATGCAGAGAAGAAATATACATGGATTCCGTTTGCTGAAAAAACGTCAGCCGTAATTTTGGCGAAATAATCAGAGTTGTTGCGACTATCATGCGCAATGGCCACTTTGATTTTCTCGTTCGGATATTTGTTGTTTAAGTAGTTGGCCAATCCCTGTGTAGCGGTTCCAATGGTGTATTTGTTTATCCGGTTAGAACCTGCACCCATTATACCGCGTAAACCGCCTGTTCCAAACTCTAAACTTCTATAAAATGCATCTATTAATTCGGTAGTCGCATCTTTGTTTACAAGAGCCTGAATTTCTGCCTTTGTATTTTCATCATAATTCCCACTTAACCACTGATTAATTGTGGCTTGCGTTGATTGGTCAATTGCCTGCATTGAGCTGTTTTTTTAATTTAATATCTGGTGTTGAACAAATTTAAATGAATGATGTTTGGTTGAAACCTATTTATTTCAACTCATCCAAATTTTATTTTGTTGAGGGTGTTGCTTTTAAGCTTGTTTTGCTTATTTTCACGCCCCGATACAATAATAAAGAAATTCCGGTATTAAAGTAAAATCATCTTAACTTTTTCACAATCCGAAAGGGATTATGTAAAGTTTTGGCAGTTTTTATCACAGTTAATAATAATTTGAGTAGATGAAAATATTAAAATTTGGGGGTACATCAGTTGGTAGCCCCGAGCGTATGACGAAGTTATTGGATATCATAGATCCAAATGAAGAACAGATTGTAGTGTTATCAGCCGTTTCTGGAACTACAAATAGTTTAGTAGAGATTTCTAATTATTTTTTAGCCGGAGATAAGAAGAACGGAAGTACCGCCGTAGAAAATTTATATCAAAAATATAAGGATTTCGTAATTGAACTTTTGCCCGCTGCTGATTTTCAGGAAATGGGAAATGAAGTGATTGATTACCATTTCAGCTTTTTAGCCGTTTTAACCAATGATATTTTCACTTCAATTGAGGAAAAAGTAGTACTGGCGCAAGGCGAATTATTGTCTACCACTTTATATCACATCTATTTGAAGTCAATTGGAATCGAATCCGTATTGTTACCCGCATTGGATTTCATGAAAACGGATGAAGATAACGAGCCTGATATTCCATTTACCACAAAGCACTTAACACCTTTGTTGGAAGAGCATAAAGACAATAAGTTATTTATTACGCAAGGGTACATCTGTCGCAACAGTTTTGGAGAAGTAGATAACCTGCGTCGTGGGGGTAGTGACTACACGGCCTCATTGTTAGGCGCTGCAATTCTGGCCGAAGAAGTTCAGATCTGGACGGATATAGACGGCATGCACAACAATGATCCACGTATTGTTAAAGGCACCAGGCCAATTGCCCAGCTATCATTTGATGAAGCAGCTGAGTTGGCTTATTTTGGTGCAAAGATTTTGCATCCTCAATCGGTTTTCCCTGCACAGAAATATAAAATTCCGGTTCGTTTATTAAATACAATGGAGCCTTCTGCGGCGGGTACTTTGATTACGCATGATAGCGAAAAAGGGAAGATTAAATCAATCGCTGCTAAAGATGGGATTACTGCAATCCGCATCCAATCGAGCCGCATGTTATTGGCTTATGGTTTCTTACGCCGTGTTTTTGAAGTTTTTGAGCGGTACAAAACACCAATCGATATGATTACTACTTCTGAGGTAGCCGTATCACTAACCATTGATGAAACAGCTCATTTACCGCAGATTATCGAAGAACTGGAAAGTTTCGGAACAGTTGAAGTAGATACCAACCACAGTATTGTTTGTGTGGTTGGCGATTTTGGCTCTGAGAAACATGGTTTCGCCAGCAGGGTTTTGGAAGGTTTAAAACACATTCCAATCCGTATGATTTCTTACGGAGGAAGCAACTATAACGTATCGCTTTTAATTTTAAGCGAGTATAAAACTGAGGCTTTAAGAAGCTTACACAATAGATTATTCGAATAGGAGAAAAAAGGCGCCAATTACTACCATTAATCCGATTAGGAAGTGAAAAGCCAAAAAGCTTGATGGTAGTAATCCGTTTTTATATTTTTTGTAGGAGTTATACAATCCCGCAGAAAGAATAAGAATGATAAATATGGCAGCTGCTATCTTCATTTTTTGATAAATAAAAGGAACAGTACAATAAAAAGTAACACGATAAAAAATCGGATTTTTCCATTGTATTGTTTCCGGGTAATTCTTCCATGTTTTAAATCCAGGTAGTTACCCAAATAAACTAACCCGAAGAATAAAATTAAAATTATAATAAGGAATTTGAACATGTTCGCCGATAAAGATATATCAAAGTTTAACAATATTGAAACGCCTTTTTACTACTATGATACCGATCTGTTGCAAAAAACCTTGCATATCTGTGCAGATGCAGCGGCTCCATACCATTTCCATATCCATTATGCATTAAAAGCGAACTTCAATAGTGTGCTGTTAAACCAGATCAAAGAAATTGGTTTCGGTGCAGATTGTGTGAGTGCAGGAGAGGTGAGAAGAGCTGTTGAAGTAGGTTTCGATCACAAAAAAATCGTTTTTGCCGGAGTAGGCAAATCGGATAAAGAAATCAACGAAGCGCTTGATCTTGATATTTTCTGCTTTAATGTAGAATCTATCCAGGAATTAGAAGTGTTAAATGAACTTGCCGGTAAAAAGAGCAAAACCGCTCAGGTGGCTATTCGCATCAATCCAAATGTTGATGCCCATACCCACCACAACATTACCACGGGTTTAGATGAAAATAAATTCGGTATCAACTCATGGGATTTGCCAGAATGTGCAGAGACTTTAAAAGCATCTGTAAACTTGAAATTTATAGGTATTCACTTCCATATTGGTTCACAAATTACTAATCTGGATGTGTATAAAAACCTTTGCGTGCGTGTAAATGAATTTGCAGCCTGGTTTGAAGATAAAGGATTTAACCTTAAAGTGTTAAATGTTGGTGGCGGCTTAGGAATTGATTATTACAATCCCGATCATCAAATTCCAGATTTCGAAGCTTACTTCAAGATTTTTAACGAGTTTCTGACTGTTAAACCTGGTCAGGAAGTGCATTTTGAGCTGGGTAGGGCTTTAGTTGGACAATCAGCTTCATTAATTACAAGAGCACTTTACATTAAAAAAGGAAAGAAGAAAAATTTCGTGGTTTTAGATGCAGGGATGACCGAATTGATGCGCCCGGCTTTATATCAGGCCTACCATAAGATCGAAAACTTGTCACAAATCTTAAATCTCAAATCTCAAACCTCAGTTAAATACGACATCGTTGGACCAATCTGCGAAAGTACCGATTGTTTTGGTAAAGAAGTTGAGCAGCCAGAATCTTTCAGAGGTGATATTTTTGCCATCCGTAGTGCAGGTGCTTATGGAGAGGTAATGGCTTCCAAATATAACCTTAGGGATGCCATAAGATCGGTTTACAGTAACGAGATTTAATATCAATCGCCGATACGTGTAGCAAATGCTGCAAACGTATCGGCGATCTTTTTATTTAGGCAATAAGGTGTTAAAACTTAATGCCAACAGAAAACCTGATGTTAAAGGGTTCTCCTTCAACAAAGAAATAGTTATTCCCGGTATATGGGAAATCAGTTGTAATATCCCCGGAAGAAATATAGCGTTTATTCGCCAGGTTATCTGCAATTACCCTAACCCAATATCTCGGATTTGTAAAGCTCACCCCAGCATCAAACTTGGTATAATTCGGCAAAAAAACATCCCGCTGACTAATTGCAGAGAGTTTTGCAATACTGGTTTGGCCGGCACTCAGTGAAATTTTATTATACCCCTTTAATGGAATGCTATATTGAATCCAGGTATTAAAAATTTGTTGAGGCACATCAGGCATTTTTTGTCCTATAATAGAAGGATTGTCTGGTGTAGGATCAAGGTTATTGTCTTTGGTAATTTTAGCATCTACATAGGTGTAATTCGCCACTAATGAAAGGCGATCGGTGATGTTTCCAATCACATCAACTTCAATCCCGTTACTCACTACTTCGCCTAATTGCAGGTAATAAGCTACAGCGCCCGCAGCAGCTGTGTAACTTCTAAAATCCCTGGCAGATACATTTTGTTTTGCCGAGTGGAAACCGTTTATGGTGGTTAGCAACTTGCCATTAAACCATTTTTTTTTAAAACCAAGATCGAAGCTATTTCCGAATTGAGGGTCTATAGGTCTTGTTCCCGTAACTGTCCGCTGTCCTGCCGTTGCACTGGCTGTAGTTTCAGTTACTACCTGACCCGTTTGCGGAACAAAAGATTGGTCATACAAAAAGTAGATGGAAGAAGTAGAATCCGGAGTAAAAGTTAGTGCTAAACGAGGTGAAAAGGCATGTTGCTTGTATTGATCAGGGGTACGTGGACCTTTTGTGGTCGTTAAAATATTCTGATTTCTGTATTCCGTATATCGCGCTCCAATAGTCAGTAGCAATTTATTTAAGGCAATGTTGTCATAAACGTACGCCGCCGTGTAATGAATTTTATTTTCCTGCCTGATGGATCTTTTGGTTACAGCTACCATATTTGGATCGACATCATAATTCGGATTGTTGCGGTCGAACGCGATTGGATTGGTTCCATAATAGGTTGAAAGCGAATCTTTTCCTTTAGTATAATCGCCACCAACCAAAAGGGTATGTTTAAACTGCCCGGTGTTAAATTTACCATTCAGAAATAAGTTGGTGTTATAGGTTTCACCTAACAAATTAGAATTACTGGATATCCGTTTAGTTTTACCCGCATCATCAAAGCTGATCGAAGTTCTGTTATTTGATGAAACCATATACCACTGCGTAGAAGGAGCCTTCACATAATTAGATTGGGAAGTTAGCTGCCAGTTCGAATTGAATTTGTGAACGGCTACAAATCTGCCCGTATGTGTTTGTGCAACACTCAACGGAAGGCCAATACCCGCGCTGTAATTTACGCCAATCGGATCTTGCAATACATCTTTATCCTGGCGAAGTTTATTGATTGATGAACCATTTTTTACTTCACCGCGAATGTAATTATATTCGGCAATGACATAAGTCCGCGGGCTGAAATTATACTGAACTACTGGAGCAATCACATATTTCTCCGTTTTCATCTTGTTCAGATAAGAATTTTGCCGCTGATATGCTGCGTTGAAACGATAAGAAAACCCTTTGTCTAAAGCTTTACTGCCAACATCAACTGTAGATCTGAAAAGGTTGTAATTACCTCCGTTAAGCTGTACATTCAGTAGCTTTTCTTTCGGTGTTTTGGTAGAAATGTTTAATGTTCCGCCGGGTTCGCCAACAGCACTGATAAATCCGGCCGGACCTTTAATGAATTCCAGATTTTCAATTAGCGCTTCATCATCAAGTGTTGCGCCAAGCACCAGTCGGCTGGGCATTCCGTTAATGGTGGTAGCGGCATTAAACCCTCTGATTTTAATGGAAGCAGAATTGTCAAAAGGCGAACTGTTGTATCCGAAATAGATTCCGCTGGCATTCCTGGCCATGTCTTTTAATTGAAAACTTCCTTGCTGCTGTATCAATGCTGCGGAAATACTAATGATGTTTTGAGGCATCTGAAGTAGTGGGATCTGCATTCTCAAGGCTGCAGATAAGGTGTCTTTTCGCAATTTAACAGCTTTTTTTCCGGCAATACTGATTTCTCTTAACTGCTGCGTTCTGTTAGAATCTAATGTAGATTTCGTTTTGCTTTGCTGTTGTGCAAATAGCTGGGGAATGTAAATAAGGGTGATTAATAACAAGTAAAGTTTTTTCTTCATTTCTGTGATTTTATTAAATTGATGGTAATTGTGTTATAATGGTAATTTGATTTTTGTACTCAAGAATAGGATAGAGAGGGAAATAATCAGCAGCCCAAGGATGTCTGTTAAGATATTTGTGTTCTTTTCCGGAGCTGGTTGCATTTTAAATTCGGGAAGATGATGTAAGTCAGCAAGGCTTAAATTTCTATTATGAATAATATAACCTGTCATGAAATCGACCCATGTTTTTTGAAAGTGATTGACCTGGTTTTGATAAGATAAATAATCCGTCAGGCCACTTTCTGCTATTGAGTTGAGCAAGTATTGTGTTTTCGTAGCCGGATTAATCCAGCTTAATTTAGCTGAAATCAAATTTTGCTTTCGTGGATACTGATTGTAATGTATTATCACCGAAGTCATTTTCCTGCCCAGAAGATCATAATAAGCACTGAAACGAACGGTGCTATTCTCGCTGGTATCCGCAGCGCTTTTTAAGGAATTATATTTTGGGTGATTCGCATAAAACGTATCAATAAGCGCTTGTTTAGGCATTGCCCAAATGGCTTCGCTGTTTTCACGTAAAGCAACGGCTTCATCCGTTTTTAATGGAATAGGATACTTCTGGCGAATGAAGGCGTTGGTAAGGGCAGGCAATACCAGGAGAAAGAAGCACCATGCAGCCAGTAGGTAGAGTGCATTCACAGCAGAACTTTTACCGAGTTTGATCAGCATTAAACAGATTGAAAACCAGAATGCCAGATATACTGTAACGGTAAAAAACCATAATAAGGAAGTAGTCAGGTTAAAGGAACTGAGTTGCGAATCACTTATGATTCCGATAGCACTCAGCAACCAGGCCAGTAATGCTACCACTGTAAAACGAAAGCCAAGTTTATAAACGATGATGCGGTTAGGATGCTCTCCCTGAACAGCCAACAGGCGATCAGTTTGTTGTTCTTTCTCTTTCGACCAGGTATTATATGATAATGCGATAGCCAATAATGGGAAAAGGTAAATGATCACATAGGCGAGATCGAAATTTCCGGCTGCGAGCATTTCCGGATTGGCAATTTCAGCATTTGGCGCATTTACTGCATTGCGTTTTCTGGTA
Organism: Pedobacter sp. D749; assembly: GCF_019317285.1. Classification (NCBI taxonomy): domain Bacteria; kingdom Pseudomonadati; phylum Bacteroidota; class Sphingobacteriia; order Sphingobacteriales; family Sphingobacteriaceae; genus Pedobacter; species Pedobacter sp. D749. The sequence continues at coordinate 2,460,999 of NZ_CP079218.1, read as the reverse complement.
ATTAACTCATAATAAGGTAATATATCCCTTTGTCCTACAGATAGTGACGATAGTGTTGCAGGTTTGTGTACCGCATTGAGCGGATTCCGGTATTCAATCACAGATGGAATTCCTGCCTGCGCATAGCTGGTTTTTCCTGCCGATGTAGTGGTATCTGCTGTAAAATTTTTAGCCAGCTCATTAAATTTCTGATCGTAATTTCGTTCCAGACTATCAATAGCCGTAAGTTGCTTTTTGGTTAAATGGTAGCCATCATAGATACTGTAAAGGCCTGTTAGAAAGAAGAAAGCAATTAAGCACAATACCAATCGCTGTCTGAGAAGCATGCGCAGTTCAAATTTAAATACGATTTTAAGCAGGTTCATAATGGCGGGCTAAAGAACGTGAAGCGATAAACTGGAGCAATGCGGCGAGTAACAGAATCCATCCGGCAATAGCATATAGTCCAATCTGGTTTAACTGGATCACCTTATGGATAGGTGGAAGCTGATCATCAAAGTTTTGAAGCTGGGCAAAATACTGAGGCCCCAAGGTATACTCACCCTTTACATCTTTACTATGCATGGCGAGTTGCAGATTCAGCGTTTTAATTAAGTGATTGCGGTAAGTTTGCGCCTGTTTAAAAAAATACTGGTGATGATAATAATCGGTGCCAGAAAGCGCCATCGAAATCCGCTTGATGGAGAGAAAAGGATTAAAGATTCCCGCTATCGTTAAAAAGTTTTGTTGTTTATCAAACTGTCGCGATACTTTTTCCAGATAGTAGTTAAACACCATATTACGATAATCCTCATGGTATTGAAAAGTTAAACCCTCAACATTAAAAGGAAGCTCACTAATGCTGTCTACATTGTATTTTTTAAGAATATTATTAACGAAACGTTCCCCGCGTTCTGCATAAGGATCATGGCCGTTAAGCCCCTTTCTGTAGCCCTGTTCAACAAGCTCAGTAAAAGCTGCGCGAGACATAGGCGGATAGCTGCGATCGGCAATCCCGGTGAGTAATTTCGGCGAAACGATGCTCATTAATATCCAGCAGCTCAAGGCAGTTAAAAGTGCTTTTCCAGAATTACCACTCCAGGCTGAAATCAATATGCCCAGCAAGGCAATGAATAAAAAATACAATAGAAATGCTAATATCATCCAAAGTAATCTGGTGAGCAGTACGTCAGATCCGGGAGAAACCAATAACATCATGATCATCAATAAAAAGACTGGTAGAACCACCGTTATGATAAAAAGGTAACTTGAAATTACCTTAACCCATATTAACCTTGAAGTGCTTAATCCCTGAGCCAGCAGCATTTTTAATGTACCCTGTTCTTTTTCTACGGTAATGCTGGTTGCTGTGATGAAAAGGATGAGCAGCGGAATGAGCAATTGCAAAATCAAAGCAAGTGTGAGCCTGCCGAAACGCATGGAACTATCATTTCCTTCCGCATTTGCTGCATTAGGTTCGTGCTGCACATGGGCTTCAATACGGTAGGTATTCCCGGCATAGTCATCTAATCCGGTATCAAATACGTTTAACAGATTGATCGATTTAAAAAGGTAAGTGCCAAAATGCGCCGCATCATGTGGATTGCGTTGTTGATGCGCCCATTGCTGCCTGAAAATTGTGTTGGCTTCAATTCTTTGTTTGTGTGCCGATTGATAATCTAAGTATGTACAAATGGCAGCCGCAATAAAAAGTGTCCAGATCATTACCGTGGAGATGAGCATCGTCTTGTTCCGGTAAATTACCAGCAACTCTTTTTTTATCAGCATTTGCCAAATGGCAAAGTTGTTTTTTTTCATTAAAAGATTAATTTAATAATGCATCAAAGTTGCATTATATTTTACATATTTGCAACTACATTGCATTTACGGTTTTTAAAAAATATTATGGTTAAAGATTTTATCCGCAGGAGAAAGTACCCGTTTTATAAGCAGCCAGATGCCATGGATTGTGGTCCGGTTTGCCTTAAAATGATTGCTGGCTATCACGGTAAGAATTTTTCCATGCAGCATTTAAGAAAGCTTTGCAAAATCGGGAAACAAGGCACCACAATGCTTGATTTAATTGATGCCGCAGAAAACATTGGCTTCAAAACCATGGCTGCGGAATTGGAATATAATAAACTACACAGACTACCCATGCCTTGCATAGTGCACTGGCAAAAAGAACATTATGTGGTGGTTTATGAAGTAAATGATGAATCAGTCTATCTTGCAGATCCGGCGCTTAACAGTAAAATAAAATTAGATACGGCTGCATTTTTATCGGGCTGGAATATCAATGATGATACACAGATTGGTCGGGTATTGTTATTAGAGACAACCCGTTCATTTCATGAAATGGATAGCAAGCCGGAGCATAAAACTTCGTTGTGGAACCTTATTCCTTACCTAAAATTACACCGAAAAGGCTGGTTCCCCATAGCGGTGAGTTTGGCACTGGCCAGTGGTTTCTCACTCTTGATTCCTTTGCTAACCCAAATGATTGTAGATAAGGGCATTCAAGGGAAAAATATCAATTTGTTATTGCTGATTTGTTTAGGGCAGCTGATGCTTTTTTCTGGCCGGATGCTGATGGATTTTGTTCGGGGGAGATTGTTATTTAGAATTGGTGCCCGAACGAGCATCACCATGCTGAAAGATTTTCTGGCAAAACTGATGAAATTGCCCTTTTCATTTTTTGACAACCGGCAGGCGGGAGATAATATGCAGCGCGTGAATGATAATCAACGCATAGAGGAATTCCTGACCAATTCACTCATCAATTTTATTTTATCGGCAATTACCTTAATTGTACTTGGTGGTGTTTTGCTTCATTACAACTGGCAGATTTTTCTGCTATTTATTGTCGGCGCTGGCATCAGCGTAATCTGGTCTAACTCTTTTCAACAGAAGCGAAAAATGATTGATCAGAAGAAGTTCAAGGTACTTTCTGCCAACCAGCAACTGCTCCTGGAAATTTTCTATGCCATGCAGGAAATCAAATTAACTGGGAGTGAAGAAGAAAAAAAACAGCTTTGGGAAGGATTACAAGATCAATCTTTCGATCTCAAACTTGAAGCATTGCAACTTGATCAGCGAATGCAGGGGGTAGGTGCTTTTATTAACGAGGTAAAGAACGTGCTGATCACTTATGCTGCAGCCATGCTGGTGATCCATGATCAGGTAACATTGGGTGGCATGCTGGCCATTACTTATATCTGTGGGCAGTTAAATGCTCCGGTAAACCAGTTAGTGGAATTTTCAAGGGTTTCGCAAAATGCAGCATTCAGTTTATTGCGTATAGATGAAGTGCAACAAGAAACTGAAGAAGATTTTGGCATGGATGATGAAGTGAATGGGGATGGACCGGTAGATATTGAGCTGAATCAGGTATCTTTTCAATACGGGGGCAAACACAGTGCACAGGTATTAAAAAATTTCAGTTTGAAAATTCCAGCCGGAAAAGTAACAGCTATTGTGGGTACCAGCGGCAGCGGGAAGACAACATTGATAAAGCTTTTACTTAAATTTTATGCTTCTTCGGCAGGCAGTATTGAAATTGGTGCGCAAAAAATTGAAGCCATTAATGCCAGATCATGGCGAAAACATTGCGGTGTAGTGATGCAGGATGGATATGTTTTCATGGATACTATCGCTAATAATATTTTCGCAGGAGCGGAAGTTAAAGATTTTAATCGTCTTCATGAGGCAGCTACAATGGCCAACATGCATGCTTTTTTCCTGAAAATGCCCTTCGGCTATGAAACCGTGGTCGGTAGAGATGGATTTGGCTTAAGTGAAGGCCAGAAACAGCGCCTGTTAATCGCCAGGATGATTTACCGTAATCCGGATTACGTTTTTCTTGACGAGGCCACTAATTCGTTAGATGCACAGAATGAACTTTCAATCGTAAATAATCTCAATACTTTTTTTCAGGGTAAAACGGTGCTGATCGTTGCCCACAGGCTCAGTACGGTAAAAAATGCAGACCAAATTGTAGTGCTTCAGCAAGGTGAAATTAAAGAAGTTGGTACGCATCAGCAGTTGCTTCAAATCAAAGGGCACTATTACCACCTGATCAAAAATCAACTTGAACTTGGCCAATGATTTTCCATTAACCTATAACCATCTTATGTCAGTCAGAATTTTCCCTTATTCCTTAGTTCGATATGCGAATCTTAACCACGATGTATTCAATCAGCTTACATTTCATCAAGGCGAAAAGCTGATAGAAACACACCATGAATATCTCAAAAGAAGGGAAGAATTAAAAAATACTTTATGTGATGCCTTATTTCCGATCATCAGTGAACAAACCGACGATCAATTGAGGCAACAGTTAATCAATCTTAAAAGAAAAATATTTAATAACAAGCGGGTAGATGCAGAACAATATACGCTTATTAAAGGCTTGAATGCCAAATTATTATCTGAATATTTTGAAGCTTACCTGTTAAACGAAACCCTAATCAATAAATTCTTTGAGGTAAACAAGAAGCTATTTAACCACGAATTAAGATTACATCAAAAACTTGTTCAGCAAATGGCATTAAACCCAGCGCTGCAAAATGCTTTAATGTTATCCAGCCCGGTGCTTTACACCCAACTGAAAAGTTTTGTTACAAAAGCCCCGGAAAATTTTAAGCAAAAAGAGCTGCGAATGGAATTTAGTTTATTGCGGTATCTCAGCCGGATGGCTTTTAAAACTTCGCCATTTAGCAGCTTTACTTTTACTGGCCTGATGACCACCAGTGCTCATCTGATAAACCATCCAAATAAAAATCCTAAAGTTCAGAGTAAACTGAAGCTGAACAATATTCTTTTCGAATACTTACGATCCATACTGAGGCAACATCCGGTATTGAATGAATATTTATTGCTGAAAATTAATATCACAGCAGAAATCAAAGGTGATAAAATACAATTCCTGACTAATTTCAATAACATCGAATCCTTTCAGCAATTGCCTGCAAATGGTTTGCAACTCTTGATTGTCAATTATTTTCATCAAAACCACCAATCAGTTACTTTAGCCGAATTAATAAAATATCTGTCAGATCATGTAGAAGATGCCAGCCACGAAAGCATTAAAGCTTATATCATAAAATTGATCAACACCGGCTTGTTCGAGCCAGGCTTTGGCTTTTCCGGGATGGAAGAAAACTGGGACATAAAACTATTGTCGTTTTTTAAAGCTGTACCAGATAAAATTCACTTAGTAAAGCCTTTAATCAGCCTTTTCGAAACATTGCAAATTCACCGTGAAAGCTATGCAACAGCAGGAACTGATAAACGCTACGTGATTTTACAGGAGGCAGAAAAAGCAGTGAACAGCACTTTTCTTAAATTACAAAAAGAAGCAAACTTACCTTACTATACGAGTGCTGAGGAGAAAAAAATCATTGGAGAAAAAGAATCTCAAAACCAAGCGGCCTTTTTAACCAACAACTTTGTTCCTTACTATTTCTCGGCACGTAATATTTTTTTTGAAGATTGTTTTACAGATGAAACTGAAGTATTGCCCAAAAAAGGGATAGCGGAGTTTGCTTCTAAAACGAATGCGCTTGCCAAATTTCTGCTACCGCTAGATGTGATGCGAAAAGAGCGCATCAAGATGCGTGATTTTTATATTAAACACTATCCTAGACATGAAAAGATAAAAATAACCGAGTTTTATCGGGACTACTATTTCTATATTAAAAAGCCCGAAATGGAGCAGGTAAACCAGAATGATCAGGCATTAACAGATTCAATGCCTTGGAAAATAGCTGTTCTTACCAAACTGGAGCAACAAACTACTTTAGATGATACATTAAACCTAACCGCTGATTTTTTTGCAGATTTACCTGTTCAACCGGATCTTGGAGAAATTTCATCGGTAGGCGCTTTTGTACAATTTTATGTGTGCGAGAAACGAGACCAGCTTTATGGGGTAATCAATTCGCTTTTACCCGGAATGGGAAAGGTAAGCGGAAGATTTCTGTCTTTGTTTGATTCAAAAATACAGGAAGATTTTATTGCTCAAAATGAGTCATTAAATCCAGAAGTAATTAAAGCTGAACTAAATGATGCGTCAACCTTTAACGCAAATATTCATCCTCCTTTGCTCAGTCACGAGCTTACGCTTCCCTCTGGAAATAATATCTATCCTGCAGATCAGCAAATTAATGTTGGTAATTTAAGGGTTTGCCTTGATTCGGATACGAACAAGCTTAGACTATGGCTAAATGATCATGAACTCTACAGCTATGATTTGAGTTTGGAATCTTTTTATAACCGTTCCAACTTATACCAGTTATTGGCGCACTTTAATCCTGATGCAAGGATTTCATTACAGCCTTTTATCCAGCTGATAGATCAGTATGATCTAGGCAGATTTGCAAATTCAGCGCCTGATGTTTACCTGCTTCCAAGAATCACATTTGAAGAAACAGTAATCATCAGGAGAAAAACATGGAGAATAAAAACTGCTGTAATCCCTGTTCAGCAAACAATGGAGGCGGATTTTGAATATTTTATTCGCTTACATAGCTGGTTCGAATTGCAGAAAATACCAATAAATTTCTTTTTGTTTCTAAGGAAACGTTCTTATCAAAACAAAGCTGTAGATGGCGAGATCAACAAAAAAGAAGGCCTGCATGATGACTATAAACCACAATATTTAACTTTAGATAAGCCGTTGTTTGTAGCTATGTTTAAACGGCTTTTAGCAAGAGCAGGAAATAACATCACCATAGAAGAAGTGCTTCCGGTACCTGTGGAAAGTGGAGTTAAAGAATATTTAATGCAGTGGTATAATGGATAGCACAATCAAACCAATCAGTTATACCTGGCTCAGTCTGCATATTTATTATACCGGAAATGCTGATGAGCTTTTGAAACAGGCCATTGCGCCCTTCATCAGTAAATGGAAATTTTGTTTTTTTGCTGATTCTCCCTGGTTCTTTATCCGCTATTGGGAAGGAGGGAGTCATATTCGGTTGAGACTTCATGCCAATTCGTTTTACCATGAACAGATTACCAGTTCGTTAAGTAATGATCTTTGTCAATTTCAAAGCAATTCTTTCCGGGTGGAAAAAGTTCTGTACGTTGAATATGATCCTGAGATTAGCCGTTATGGGAATGTAAAAAGTATCGCCTGGGCAGAACAGCATTTTGCCGCTTCATCTACCTATGTTTTAAACTGGTTACTGATTAGGGAAAATAGCAGTCAGATTACTTTACAGGCGGTAAAGCTTCACCTGGTTCTATTATTCTGTGCCGGGTTAAAGCCTGACAAAATCATCAGATTATGTGGTTTTTTTATAAACGGATGGTTACCTAAACTTTATCGTTCAGGTTTTTCCGGGGACCATGAAAAGGCATTTTGGCTCAATCAATTTGAACAGGCATTTTTATCCAAAAAAGAAATAGTTTGCCTGGCAGCAGCCTCTTTCTGGGAAGAGCTTGCCGTAAACAGTCTTCATGATGATTTAGCAAAGTATATGATGTGCAGCCAGAAAGTTATGGATCAGTATCAAACAGCAGAATTTGATGAATTTAAATTCCAGGAAATCGTTTCAAGCCTGATACACATGACCAATAATCGGCTGGGCATTGCCAATCAGGAAGAAGCTTACCTGATATATGTGATCAAAACCTGCATCGAATATATTTTTCAAGTATATCATTCCAATTAAATTCTATGTTTACAGCTGCTCAGATCGAAGTTTTTACCAATCATCTTCATGAAATAAAGAACGACTTGCTCTTGCATAAAAAGGAAACAGTGGATGAAGCATGGTGGCCAACGCCTTATTACATCAATCCGAATGAATATGCCTTTCAGGAAAGCTATGATATTTTTAATGGCAATTGCGGAATAGCCTTATTCTTTCTTGAACTTTATCGTTTTGATCAAAGCGAAGCGCACATCAGTTTAATTGATAAAATGATGAGTAGAATGATGAAATCTGAAGCCATCCTCAAACCGAAATTCTTTGCGTTCTATACCGGCCTTGGTGGAGTGATTTATACAAATTTAAAGATTTACGAAGCAACCGGAATCCAGAAATACCTGAATAATGCATTGCTTTTAACATTATCCAACCAAACTCAGCTTAGCACGGAATTACTGAAAGCAGATTTATTAAGTGGCTATACAGGTAATTTACTGATATTTACACTACTTTATCACCACAGTCAGCATGAAGAAGTTTTAAGATTGATCCATTTACTCTTAGACCGGTTAATTCAGGAAGCACGGGTATCAGAGATGGGGTTGAAATGGGATTATCATCAATCGAAAAAGGCATACGATAGCATGACCGGGTTTTCTCATGGGGCATCAGGTATTGCATATTGTCTGATGCAATTGAGTATGTATTTTGATGAACCTGGTTTGTTGTATCTGGCGGAAGAAGTGTTGGCTTATGAAATGCAATATTATCATTCCCCTGCAAATAACTGGCTTGATTTGCGGATAGGCAATTATGAACTTTCAAAACCAGGCGCACATCTCTGGCAACTGGAAACTTTTATTTCAGATATGGCAGGGGCGAATGCCTGGGCACATGGTGCGGCAGGAGTGGGTTTATCAAGGAGTCTTGCATTTGCGCTCACTGAAAAAGAAATCTATTCAGAACATTGTAACCGCACACTTGAAAAATGTTTATCAGATCTTCAAAACAAACCCCGGCCAGATTTCACTTTGGTAAGCGGCTACAGCGGAATGATTCCGTTTTTGATGTGCAATAAGGACAGAGCCGGAATAGCTGATCATATTTGTGATGCGATTGACGGAGCCATTAAACAATATCAAAAAACAAACAGCTACAGCGAATATTTATCATGTGGAGCAGATGATTATGGTCTTTTCTCTGGAAAAGCCGGTGTAGGTTATGTGCTTTTACAATTGATAGCTGGAGATCAATCTGATTCAGTGGCAAAACCAACTTTACCCAAACCTGCAAAAATAATTAATCTGGAAGGACGGTTCTCAACGGTTGATATTAAACGGAAAATTTTTTCGTCATACTTCAAAAGAACTATTGGAAAACTTGATCAGTTAGGTGTCGGCATTGGTGCACTGTATGAAGTAAAGAATATTGATGAGTTTAGTGATGTATTGTCTGTCAAAATCAGCCAGATAGAAGGAGCGAATGAAGCAATCACGCAATCATTCCGGTTGGAATCAAAACTATTGAAGCTATGGAAACTTCATAAAGGTTATTTTAGCTATCAGCAACAAAATATTTACCTTAAGAAAAATGCAGAAAGTGCCAATCAAAAATCAGATTCCGATTTCATGGTGCTGGATTTAAAACTGAGTGATCATGTAAAATATTTCGGAGAAGATGAAAACGGTAGTAAGCTTCTTTTATATAGCCATGAAAGTGGTGTGGAAGAAATTAAAATCGGAACCTTTTCAGCCATCATCGTTGAATCTTTGGTTAATAGGAAAATGAAAACATCCCAATTAATTGATGAAATTACCCACGAATATTTTAAACCAGCTACGGAAAAGGAACAAATCAGTCAAAAAATTGTATTACAAATCCGCCTGTTGTTAATGAGTGGTTTTTTATGTGTAGAGGAATAAACAAGGCGCCAAATGGCGCCTTGAAATTGAATTAAGTAACTAGCAGATTACCGTGGTACATCTTACCGGTGGGGTATGATGGTCATCTGTTTGTTCAGTGTGTGTAGGTTCTGATACATTACCTAAACCACCTGATAAACGCATCGCAACTTCACTGTCAATACTGGTTACAAAACTTTCTAACTGAAGGTCTTCTAAGCTCAATGTGATTTTTTCTGATTGATTTTTCATAAAATAAGTGATTAAATATGATGCCTACTGGTGGTTACGGGGTTTCGGCTTATCCCCGGTTGCAACAGTACTAAGATAATCAATTGCAACTATGTTGCAAAATAAATAATATATTTATCGCTACATTGTTGCAATTAAATTTAGGCCAGATTTATTAAAAACTTAAGGCATTTGCTTAATAGGAGACAGGAAGAAATGAAGAGATAAAAAGACAGCTGAGTTATTTTCGCTTTCCAGATGCGATGAATACAATTACACCCGCCACTAAAATAATACCACCTGCGTAAGGAGGCCAATTCACGGACTTTTCTTTATCGGCAGAAATTTGAATGGGGCCGGCATCAACCAGCTTTTCTTTTTTGGTATAGGTAAAACCTGTCCAGATCAGCATAGCAATGCCTACAACGATTAATATAATTCCTAATGTTCTGTTCATAATATTTTATTTCTATCAGAACAGTAATCGCTTCGATAAGTTTTTATTAGAATTTATAACCCAATGAAATCTTGCTTGCCAGATTTATATTTTCGGCTATTTCAAATGAAAGCGTAATTTTTTTTACATTTAAGAAGTAGCTAAGGTTCCAAGCTCCAGAGCCTTTAATTATTTTATCAAGATCTGCGAGATCACCGTATCTAAAACTGTTAGCTAGTCTTGGTGTTCCACCGATAAAAAGCCTGAAAGCATGTCTAATATCATGATTACTTCTTCCTCTAAAGATCACTTCTGTCGATAAACCTGTGGTCCAAAATCTTTTCCTATTTGAAACACCTGCATAATTGTAAACTTTACCACTATAAATTTCTTCCCTAAAATCAGCGTACGCTCCACTTTCGGCGCTTAAAGAGTTTTCCCAATTGATAAATCTGAAATCTGTATTTCCATTAGCAGACATGCTATTCAAGCCTATAGAAGTTCTCAGGCCAAAGCCATACATGGTTTTGTTAAAAGCAGAAGGGTAATCTGAATTAGTATCATTAACATTATCTGGATAAGTATTTTCTGCACTGCCCATATAACCAAATACGCCATAAGCAATATTAAATCCTTTAAAAGTATGGGCACGATTGATATTCAGCATACCCAATTCAAATGAAATACTACCATTTCCCGGAGAAGATGCCCCGGCAAAACTTGCTGATGCATGTATTAAAGATTTAACACTGTCGGCTTCCATCGGACGAGGCAGATAGCCCATATTATTTCCAGGTAAAGCAGGGCTAAGGTATGTTCTGCAAGAACTTGATAAAATGATTAAAAGCAGAGAAAAAAGGAGAGCATTAATTTTAGTTTTCATTTTTATTTATTCGTCAAAAAAATCAACCAACCCACCCAGGAAATATTCCTGAATGCCTGAGGTAAAATCTTCATAATCTTCATCAGGGATATTGGTTTGTTTAAACTCCAGTGAAGTTCCTTTTTTATCTTCGTGAAGTTTGATGGTAACAATAGAAGGTTCGTTTTCTTCTCCAAAGTACCATTGCTGCACAATCTGTTTACCGTAAGTAAATTCGATGTTTTTGCCCGTAATATCTCCGTCCCAGAAAGAAAATTCTGTTTCTGGTACTTCTTCAAACTCCACTTCAGCACCTGTCCATAATTTTATGCTGGTTTCTTTGGTAAGGGCTAAATAAACTTCTTCAGGTGGTGCAGGTATGTAGGTGTATTTTTTAAAATCTTTCATTTTCTTCTATATCTATTGTTTCTTGATTTTTAATAATATTTTCTTCTTGTTCCAGATTATTAATTCTGAAATTTTCATTTAAATCCTGAATTACTGCCTTTCTCCATTCCGAATCGGGATAAGAAAATACAAAGGTTTGTTTAACACGTTCCGATTTTAAGAAATAGGTAATCCAAATAGCAGCAAAAATACCAATTCTGAATACAGAATAAAATTCTGAAGCTCCCAAAATCTCGTTATTTACCAGCTTATTGATATAGATACTCGCTGTAGTATCTAATAAAGTAATTAAGAATGAAAAAATAAGGAAGGCAATGTAATATTTTGGAAAAAAATCCCTTCGTTTATAAAATGATACTAATATAAAAATGCTGAAAACAAATAACATCACATTAAATACAACTGTAAATATTACCGACAAATTAAGTAAAAGCGAATGTGCATTTAGTTGAATGCCTTGCCATATCTTATCAGTGTAAATACCTTGTTTTAATGCCGAAACCAGTATAATCAGTGGATTTAGTGTAATGCCGATGCCTGGTATAGCTAACCAGCCCCCCAATCTCCATGCATTTTTAATAGAATCCAGATTAACTTCTGTTTTTCTGGTGTAAAGATAAATGGCAATAAATGTGGAGAGTAAAAGTGCCACAAATCCGATTCCAAGTAATTTGAGATTTAGTCCGTCATTTTCAATGGGGCCTGTTCCACCCCAATAAATGCCATAAGATAGTGTATTAAGTATTTCTTTACTATCCTTTATATAATCGTTTATGCTATTAGTTTGTAAAACAGGAGTGAAATTTTGATAATAATACGTTAGTGTTAAAGTATTGAATTTCGCGTTGGCACTGTATAAAAACCTGTAATTCTCATTGTCGATATTTATATTTTCATTCTCGAAATTCCAAATTTCAGGCAGGATAATCCTTACTTCCTGTTCAATGGTACATGGAAATTTTAACGAGAGCGGAGCATTTCTAAATTTCTTGATCGATACAATCTGTTCATTAATCAGATCGCCATAAAAGTAAGCCAAGCGTTTTGATTGGTCAGTTTCGCTACGTGTCCATAAACTATCTATTTCATACGTTTCAGTTACAGATATTATATTTTCAGCTTCATTATCTTTGATCTCAATCGGATCTTTTATGGTTAATCCAGGATAAAGATTTGAATAATACTTTACATAAGATTTTTCAATATTATCTGCTCCCTCATTGTTTAAATTGTCTCTAAAATTATCAGCATAATTGTTCGAATAATCACTGGTAATGCGAAGCGTAGATTTACTTGTTCCAGAGGTATCGCCAACATTAAAAACTACTAATGATTTTAGCTTACCAAGGTTCTGTTGAGCAGTTTCAGTTAATTCTTTATTGCCATCCTTTATCACCAGAACTTTTGCGGTGTATGGAAAGTAATTATTAAAAATAGGTCCACGCTGATTGGCAACAGTTGGATCGATGTAAATTTTTCTATCGTCAAATTCTGCAACTACTGTCTCATGATTAAACACGCTGGGGCTAGGTAACAATGATGCTGTTTCTTTCTTAAGATAAGTATTAAGAAATACCGAATATGCGTTAATACCATTAGCTTTTAATAAATTACATAACAAAGTTGATTTATCTTTGCAATCTCCGTATCGTTGCTTTAATATCTTTTCTGGACTATTTGGGCGGTGCGAATACTCACCGATCTCAATGCCCATGTACCTTATTTCATCCTGCACAAATCTTGTTGCCAGTTCAAGATACTTTTCTTTATTTCCCTTAGCTTTAAGTTTTAATTCTGCTACTTTTTCGTTTATAATGGGAGAATTTTTAGCGTTAAATTGTTGTAAACTCAGTCCCCAGTCTACAATTTCTTGCCAATTGTTATATTCTGATATTTGAACCCTTGCAAATGGATCAAAATCGGAAGGCTCAAAATCATTTGATGGGTAGGTTTTTGACATTGAATTTTGCCACTCAAAAACATTTAAGCCTTTTACAACAGATCTTTTTAAAGGAGGTACACTATTAAAATTCTTAGTTCGGATATTTCTGCCTGGTTTAAAAATGATGTTGTTATAAACGTTAACAATCTGACTGCTACCTTCGAAATAAATGGTGTTCGAGTACTTAGGAAACACGGGATTACTTCCCTGGATCGTGTACGCATATTCAATCCGATCACCCTTTCTAATGTCATCCAATATTAAGTAAGCCGTATATAAGCCACTGTATATAAACCGTGATAATTCTTTTTCATTTTGCAGGATTTTGAAATTCTGTAAATTGAGTTTATCCATTGGCTTATTGCCGCGCCAGATTGTCAATTTATGAAATACGAGCTTTTCGTAACTTGGATCATAAGAAACAGATATCTCAGAGCCATTTTGAACACCGGTACCATTACTGATTTCTCTTATAATGTGCGAATACTGTTCTTTTGTTTCTAAATTGTTCTGTTTTTCAAAAAGAAAAAGATAATATCCATCCTGAATATTTTTGTAAGCTGGTTTACTGTTTACCACCTTTACTGTTTGTAGCCAATCAGGTAATTTCGCATTTATAGCAACCTTTCCTTTTTGCGCAAAAGCCAAATTGGCCATCGCTAAAATAATACAAACTGAGAGCGTAATTTTTTTTATCATATCTATTTAAACGCATTTAATCCGGTCACATCCATTCCCGTAATCAGTAAATGTATATCATGTGTGCCTTCGTAGGTAACCACCGATTCTAAGTTCATCATGTGGCGCATAATCGAGTATTCCCCGGTTATGCCCATGCCACCAAGCATTTGGCGGGCATTACGCGCAATATCCAGTGCAATTTCTACACTGTTTCGTTTGGCCATTGATATTTGTTCAGCCGACGCCCTGTTTTCACTTTTCAATACGCCCAGACGCCAAACCAACAGCTGACCTTTAGTAATTTCAGTCACCATTTCGGCCAGTTTCTTTTGTTGAAGCTGAAAACCGCCAATTGGTTTTCCGAACTGAACACGCTCTTTTGAGTAACGCAAAGCGGTATCGTAACAGTCCATTGCTGCGCCTAAAGCGCCCCATGCAATCCCATAACGTGCCTGATTTAAGCAACCCAATGGTCCTTTTAATCCGCTGATTTCGGGAAAAATATTTTCTTTTGGAACTTTAACATTGTCAAATACAAGCTCACCGGTTGCCGATGCACGTAAGCTCCATTTGTTGTGCGTTTCGGGTGTAGAAAATCCCTCCATTCCCCGCTCTACAATCAAGCCCCTGATTTTTCCAGCTTCATCTTTTGCCCAAACCACAGCAATATCCGCAAATGGTGCATTGCTGATCCACATCTTTGCTCCATTTAGAATATAATGGCTACCGGCATCTTTAATGTTGGTTACCATGCCCCCCGGATTGGAGCCATGATCAGGTTCTGTTAAACCGAAACAGCCCATCATTTCGCCGCTGGCTAATTTAGGGAGATATTTTTTACGCTGTTCCTCAGTTCCATAAGCATAAATCGGATACATCACCAACGAACCCTGAACGGAGGCTGTAGAACGGATACCTGAATCGCCACGTTCTATTTCCTGCATCAAAATTCCATAAGCCGTATAATCTAAACCTGCTCCACCATACTCAACCGGAATGGTAGGGCCAAAAGCACCAATATCGGCCAGGCCTTTTATTAAATGTTTTGGAAATTCTGCTTTTTGTGCGTAATCTTCAATAATTGGGCTCACTTCTTTTTTTACCCAATCTCTGGCCGTAGCACGGATTAATTTGTGCTCATCGGTTAATAATTCATCTAATAAATAATAGTCTGGCGCCTCGTACAGGTCTTTTTTTACTGATTTGCTCATGTAATTTCGTATTATCTGGTTAAGAAACCGCGTTCATTTCAAAGGTAACAATTTACGGCAAGGGGCATTATATTCATGAATAAAAATTTAATTTTGCAACTTACAGAACATACATGAACCATTTCAAACAAACAGTAGCTTTAAAAGATGTAAAATGTTTCGCCCTGCATGGTTATTATCCAGAAGAGCAACTGATTGGAAATCATTTTGTTGTAGATTTAGAAACAGAATTTACACCACAGGGTTTTGATGACGAACTGGCACAAACCGTTAATTACGAGGATTTGAATCACATCATCCTTGAAGAAATGAAACATACACAAAAGCTTTTAGAAAGTGTTTTGAAGAATATCATTTCGAAAGTGATTGAATTGTATCCCTTTGTTGAAACTGTAAAGGTGAGTATGAAGAAATTAAACCCACCAATGCCTGGCCAGATCGGGTATTCCTTTGTTAAGCTTACTTACAAATCAGCCAATTAAAATGAATTTTACGAAGATAAATGCTGAAATTTTAGCAGAAATTAAAGCTGCCATTGGAGCAGATAAAGTTTTTACTGATGCGGAAAGTTTAGAAAATTACAGTCATGACGAAACGGAGGATTTGCGTTACCAACCAGAGTTGGTGGTAAAGCCAACTTCGCCTGAAGAAGTTTCTGCTGTATTGAAAATCTGTAATGCCCACCATGTTCCGGTTACGCCCCGCGGTGGTGGTACGGGTTTAAGTGGTGCCGCTTTGCCGATTTATGGTGGTGTTTCCCTATCAATGGAAAAATTTAAATCCATCATCGATATTGATACCGAAAACTTACAGGCAACTGTTGAGCCAGGGGTTATTACTGAAGAGTTTATTAATGCAGTAGCCGGGAAAGGTCTTTTGTATCCGGTTGATCCAAGCAGTAAAGGATCTTGTTTTATTGGCGGTAATGTGGCGCATGGTTCTGGTGGACCAAGGGTAGTAAAATATGGCACTATACGCGAGTATATCTTAAATCTTGAAGTGGTTTTGCCTAACGGCGATATCATCTGGACAGGCGCAAATACTTTGAAGTATGCATCAGGCTATAATTTAACACAGTTAATGATCGGTTCGGAAGGTACTTTGGGGGTGGTAACCAAAATTGTAACCAAATTATTGCCAAAACCTACCCAGTCCGTTTTAATGATGGGCGCTTTCAGCACAAATGAAGATGCCTGTGCGGCGGTTTCGGCAATTTTCAGAGCTGGCGTTACGCCATCGGCTTTGGAATTTATGGAACGGAAAGGAGTGGAGTGGGTGATCAAGTTTGACGACATCAAATTTGATTTAAAAGATGGCGTGGCCGCTCTATTAATGATTGAGTTTGATGGTGATGATTTAGATGATATTTTCAAAAACTGCGAGAAAACAAATGTGGTTTTAGAAGAACACAACTGTACAGAAGTATTATTTGCAGATACTGCAGCTCAAAAGGAAGAATTGTGGCGGATGAGAAGAACCATGGCCGAATCGGTAAAATCCAATTCCGTATACAAAGAGGAAGATACTGTTGTGCCGCGGGCGGCTTTACCTCAACTCATTAATGGAATAAAAGAAATTGGCGCAAAATACGGTTTCGAAAGTGTTTGTTATGGTCACGCCGGTGATGGAAATCTACATGTAAACATCATTAAAGCCGGAATGAGTGATGAAGACTGGAAAAACAAACTCAAATTCGGTATTGCTGAAATATTTGAATTAACCACGGCTTTAGGTGGGACACTATCTGGAGAACATGGAATTGGCCTGGTACAAAAAGAATTTATGCCAATAAAGTATTCTGAAATCCACCTTAATTTAATGCGCGGAATTAAAACTGTTTTCGATCCGAATGGAATATTAAATCCCGGGAAGATTATGCCTGATTAATTTTTATTCGTCACCCTGAACTTGTTTCAGGGTCTTAATAGTAACCAGTATATTAAGATGCTGAAACAAGTTCAGCATGACGGGTTCTACTCAGTTATTTTAACTGCTCAAAAGCTAGCATTTTCTGCTTTTCTTCATCCGGGATAGCTGTAGGTTTACCTGTAACATAATCAACTGCAATGCAAACGGTTTTGCCTTTACTGCAAATTACTTCTTCTGTTCCTTTTAGTTTCACAATTTGGTAATCCAGGTCAAAACTGGTGTTACCAATCCTCGATGTTTTTACATGTATGGCGATTTTATCATTCATTACAATCGGTAAAATGTAATCCAGTTCTGCATGGGCAATCACGATTCCGGTTTTCTTCCAGTCCCATTTTATAATTTCTTCCCAATATTTGGATCTGGCAATTTCGAGATAGGTAAAATAGATAGAATTATTTACATGCCCCATCAAATCGAAATCAATAAAGCGCAAATGGATATTGGTTTTATAGTTGAATTTGTCTGAAAAAGCCCTGATATCTGTCAATTTGTCTTTTGATTTGGGTTTATTTTGCCAAAATGTCTTAAAAATCATAAATATTTGGTTTGGTATATAAGTTGAATATGGTGTATTGTCAATTTAAAAATTAAAAAAATAAAGAATAAGCGATATGACACTAGTAAATTTTAACAACAGAACCCGTAACACAGCTCCTTACTTTAACAATGTTTTTGATTCATTGTTTAGCGATGCAGTAAGTAAAAACAAATTGGTTGATAAATCACCAAATGTAAACATTCATGAAAATGAAACTGCTTATGTAATTGAGCTTGCTGCTCCAGGTTTGAAGAAAGAAGATTTTCAGATCAATTTGAAAAAAGATACGCTTTCTGTTTGGGCAGAAGTTAAAAAAGACGAAACCCAGGTAAGTAAAGACTTTACGCGTAAAGAATTTGATTATAGCTCATTTGCAAGATCATTTAATTTACCAGACAGTGCTGATGGTGATAATATTACTGCTGAATATAAAGACGGGATCTTATCAATTAACATCAGCAAAAAAGACGATGCTAAATTACAGCACAAAGAAATTGTAGTATCGTAATAAAAATATTCTCGAAAGAGGGTTTTTCATAATAGTTTAGTTTTTTCAAAGCTTATGAAGCTTGCATCAGGTGAATTTGATACAGATGCGATGGATAGTTGACGCAGGTTTCATAATAGGTTTAAGTTTAGGTTTATAGGGTTAATGCCGGATGGTATTAACCTTATTTTTTTGCTCATATCGTCATGCTGATTCATTTCAGCATCTTTTCTGCAAAACAGAAGCTTATTCCATGTAAAATCAAGATAGGGTGAAGAATCCCAGTAGTAGTATTTAGATTGATTTTAAGTTACATTCTTAAAATCACGTTAATCTCATTTTTCGTACTTTTGCGGCATGGAGAGAGAAATTCTGGATACAAAGCGTAAAGCACTAAAAATAAATCTTGACCCACGAATTTACGGCACTTTTGCCGAGATAGGAGCGGGACAGGAAGTTTCACGAAACTTTTTTAATGCTGGCGCAGCATCTGGAACAGTTGCCAAAACCATGTCGGCTTACGATATGACTTTTAGCGATGCCATCTACGGAGCAGAAACGAATGGCCGTTATGTAAGTCAGAACCGGCTTTTACAGATGCTTGATCATGAATTTGGCTTACTCAATGAGCGTTTATCAGGAGAGAAATACGAAAGCCGTACTTTTTTTGCCTTTGCTGATACCGTAACAACGCTAAATTACAAACGCACGAATGAACCACATGGTTGGGTTGGAATCCGTTTCCAAAATGAACCGGGTGGTTTACCAAATGAAATATTTTTTCACGTCCGTTTGTTGGATACTGACGTAAATATGCAACAGCGTGTGCTCGGTATTATTGGTGTAAACTTACTTTACGCAGCTTTTTACTATTATCAGGATCCTAAAATAATGGTAGAATCACTGGCTGATAACTTAACAATCGGATCGGTAGAAATCGATTTAATTTCAGTTAAAGGACCTGCTTTTCCAGGCGTAGATAATATACTGCTTAATCTGTATATGATTATGAAAGATTTTTCTGCCGCTGCAATTTTCGACGCCGACGCACACCCCCGTCAGGCTAAAGATCTTTTGTATAAAAAGGATATCATGATTTTGAGGACTAAATATGGTCAGAAATCATTGCCTAACTTTAATTTATTCAATAAAGCTACCGATCAGTTTAAACGTACCAATAAAGTAGAAGATGGGAACTTAGCGGTAATGATAGAGGTTTTGTTAACCAACGTTTTAACGGATGGACAAGAAACCCCTGATGATATTGACCTGGAAACAGTGGCTAAAAGAGCACAGGAAATGTGCGATACGGGTAATATCGTGATCGTATCTAACTTTACGCGCCACAACCGCTTGGCAAAATATTTGGCAAGGTGCAAGCCTAAAAGTGTTGGATTGGCAACAAACATCAATAACTTAAAATTTGTATTCAATTCTAAAAACTTCACCGGAGAAAACTACTCTGGCCAGTTATTGAGCTACGTAAACGATATGTTTAATACTAATGTGCGGTTATTTGCTTACCCTTTCCTAGATAAAAAGACCAATCAGGTAATTACCACAGAGAATATGCCAATAACACCAGAAGCTAAACCCTTGTTCGATTTTCTTTTGATAAATGGCTATATTACTGATATTAAGGATTATAGTGAGGACGAGGTGAAAACGGTGTAAATATTAATCTAATAAGCTTCGGCATCTCGACCGAAGTGCAATGTAGTGGAGAGATCTATCAACGCAAATTTTCATCGTTAGAAAATTAAAGTCTGCATAATTATTGAAGATTCTTCACTACATTCAGAATGACAAGAAGAGTTTAGTTTATTTATCTCCGTAATGACCAAATGCAGAGATTATGGTAACAGTAACGATGTTCTCTTCTATTTTATAGATCAATCTATCTTTCCGGTTTCCAATTCCCGTTTCAGGATGCTCTGATAGTTCTATAAAAATTTGGTTTATTCGCTTAACTGAAGCTTTGTCTCCAGATTTGTAATGTAATTCTAGATCTTTTTTTGCAAGCCTCTCAACTTCTATAAAATACTTTCCCATATATTATTAGGGCCTTTAATTCTCGTTACATTGCCTTTTTCTGCACTAGCAGCTCTTGCTTTAACTTTCGCCACAAATTCTGGATTGTAAGGACTTTCTTCTTCTTTTTGAAAATAAACATCTAAAGCTTTTAAAACAGCTTCAATTGCAGCCTCTTGTTTTTTATTTTTAGGATGTGCGATTATAGTCATAACAATTGTTGTATAATCAAAAATACGAACTTATTTAATCAGCTGTCAATAATAGATTACTGTTGAAAGGATAGACTCTAAATATTGGTTTTGTACGAGAATCAAATTCAAGAACTCAAATCCTTGCTAATCTGCAATGCTTCCTGAATAATTTGCTTTGGATAATTAGACATTTCTAAAATTTTGATTGCATTTTTAGTTTTAAGCGGACCTTCTTTTAGTTTATGATCAAAAATAAGCTCATTATCGGTTATCGTTTCGGTAAAATGATAAAGTTCATATTCTTTTGCAAGCATGTTGGACAATTCGATATCGTGCGTAGCCACAAAAGTGAGGTTTTGCTCACGGTTTAAATGCGATAATATGGCCTTTGCTGCTGCAATCCTTTCTATGGTGTTGGTACCTTTAAATACTTCATCCAGAATAAAAAGATTCTGATCGGGATTTTTAACTGCTTCAATCAGGGTCGACATTACATCAACTTCCTCTAAAAAATAGCTTTTACCCTGAAATAAGTTATCGTCGATTCTTATTGAAGTGTGCAATTTAAAAAATGGTGCTTTATATGCTTCAGCAAAACAAACATAAATGGTTTGAGCTAATAATGAATTGATAGCCACAGTACGGAGAAAAGTTGATTTGCCCGACATGTTTGAGCCTGTAATCAACATGCTTTTATGATCCAGCTTTATTTCATTTTCAATACAGTTATCGATCAACGGATGCCTGATACTTTTAATTTCAATTCCTTTATATGGTTCAGTAAATTCAGGTTCGCAGATCTGTTCACTTTCTTTTAATGAGGCTACGGCAATTGCCATATCTATCGACCCCACATATTGGTAGAGGTTTAAAATATCATCCTGATTATTTTCGATCAGCTTGATCAACTTAAAAAAAGTAAAGATTTCGATTAAGAAAATTGCTTTAATGATCTCGAACAGGTAAAGTGGTACCTGACTTAAATCGCCTTGACTATTTTGACTGAAATCCTGATAAAGAATGCCGATTCTTCGCTGAAATTTCCTGAACATCGGAATGGCGTTTTTTATTTTATCAGCCTCGAATGGTATTTTTTCTTTTACCAGTTTTCTCGAAACGTTAATCAAAATATTAAGCTGCGAGAGTGATTTGGTAAAAATAAGCAGGTGTTTTTTATTCCAATAGTTTAAATAAGTGGCATTAAATGTAATCAGCAGCAATACCAATATTAAACAGACTGAGACTTTAATGGATAAAATCAATAATACCACTAAAATGAGCAGATCTATGGAAAACCATTTAAACCAGGATGGTTTTTCAACCAATTTATTATTGAACAATAATACCACAGAATAGCTTTCGCTGCTGTTCAATTTTACCAGCTCGGCGCGAACTTTTCCTCTTATTTCTTGATTTGCGGCAAAGAAATCGGCCTGAGCTTTTAGTTTTTTAAGTTCCTCTAGGTTATTAGTTGGCTTTGCAAGTTTATTGTAGAGGAATTGTTGCCCTATTTTACTTGTGGTACGATCAATTTTTGCAAATAACTGATCGAAATCGATATCGGCCATGGTTTGGTGAGAAAGCGTATGAAATACTTTTTCCTTTACATAATTAGCGTACCAACTTGCTTTGTCGAAATTGATAGGTTCTGTTTTTTCCTTTCCCCAGCTGTTTTCAAGCTCTTTTAAAATCTGCTTTTTCTTTTTTCTCGAATCAAAAAAAGCAAATATCATTAAAAGTATTATGGCTGCAATGCCGAATAAAATATAGTTCATGTAAGGTGCTAAACGCACACAATATACAGGATAAATGCTTTTATTTTAATAACTTTTCAATTACCTCTTTATAACTATCGCTTACTGGTAATTCCTTATCATCAATAAATAAAGCGTTTTTTCTAATGGATGTAATTTTATTGATATTTACGATAAATGATTTGTGGATCCTTTCGAAATAAGCAGGCAGTTGTTCTTCTATACTTTTCATACTCATACGCACTACCGCGGCTTTTGGACTTGCAGAGGTATGGATCTGGATATAATCTTTAAGTCCTTCTACGTAAGTAATCTCATTAAAACTAATCTTCATTAAACTGTAGCCCACATTTACAAACATATAATCCTGTTTGGGTAAGTTGTTATGTTCTGCCGATTGTTTGAGTTCGTACAGGTCTCTAGCTTTATTGCAGGCTTTCATAAAACGATCAAGCGATACCGGTTTCATTAAATAATCCACCACATCGAGTGCAAAGCCATCCAAAGCATATTGTTTATAGGCAGTAACAATAATCACCATGGGCTTTTTAACCAAGCTCTGGATAAATTGTAAGCCGGTAATACCCGGCATCTGGATATCGATAAAAATAAGGTCTATCGATTGTTCCTGCATCATTTTATTGGCAGCAAAAGCGTCATCACAACTAGCTACCAGCCCCAAAAAAGGAATACGGCTGATGTTGTCAGCCAGTAATTGCAGGGCTAAAGGCTCATCATCAATGGCTAAACATTTTATCATACTGTTAATTTTAAAGTGAGGTAAACATTAAACCAGCCATCTTTTTTCTCTATTTCCAGCTGATGCTCTTTGCCATAAAGTAAATTTAGCCTTCTGCTTACATTCGCAAGGCCAATGCCCGATGCAGCATCTTTTACCTCATTTTCATCTTCGCTAAATTTATTCCGGACAGTAAATGTCAAAAGTTCGTTTTCTGTTTTTAAATCAACAAAAATCTGCGGTTTTTCGATCATGCCAACGCCATGTTTAAAAGCATTTTCAATAAACGGGATCAGTAACATAGGTTCAATTTCATCAAACTCTCTTTCTATATCAATGTTTGTTTCTATTACTACTTTTTTGCCGAAGCGCTGTTTTTGCAGATCTATATAAGCCTGCAGGTATTCGGTTTCCGTTTTGATGGATACTTTTTCTTCATCGGTTTCATAAAGCATATATTGCATCAAACCGGATAATTTCATCACCGTTGGCTCCAATTCGTTACTTTTAAGCCTTACCAGTGCCACAATGTTGTTTAAAACATTAAAAATAAAGTGCGGACTGATTTGAGAACGTAAAAATGAAAGTTCGGTTTTCATGTTCTCTTGTTCGCGCTGCAAAGCTCTTTTCTCTTCATTAATCCGGTCAGAAATCATGGTAAAAGCGGTACTGGCGGCAATGGTCAATAAAAATGTTGGTGTATTAAACCAAAGTGTACGGCCAAGGTTAAAATCAAAATCGGGCAGTAAAATCCTGAATAATATAGAGTGAATGGTAATGGCCGAAAGTAAACAGCCAACAAACGATAAGCCATACCACAAATATTTCTTTCTGTAGAAAAATGATGGAATTAAAACCTTATTATTTAAATAAAATATAGCAATCCAATAAAAATAACTGATGAAATTTAAGCGAAGGAACTGGTTTTCTTCGTAACTGCTTAGTGGGTGAGGGGGACGGCTACGGTTAACATTAATGATATAAGGTAAAGTGATCAAAACCACCCATACCAGAATATGGAGGGTAATTTTTATCCACTTTTTGGAGAAATTAATTGTCATTATTTTTTCTTTGGCGCTTTGCATCGCTAAGTTATTATTTATTATGTTTTTACGCTTTGTCACGTTGAATTTATTTCAGGGATCATGTTAAAATGCTTTAAGATCCCTGCCTGCGCGGGGATGACGCGAGCGCTTAGCACTAGTGCTGATCGCTACTCGTATCTTAATGCATCAATCGGATCTAAATTAGAGGCTTTTTTGGCTGGATAATAGCCGAAGAAAACACCAGTAATGGCACATACAACAAAGGAAATGATAATTGAAGATTCTGCGATTAAAATTGGCCAGTTTAAGAAATAGGAGATGAGGTATGCTGAACTTACACCCAAAATTACCCCGATAATTCCACCGGTGATACTAATTAATATAGCCTCTATTAAAAATTGCATCAAAACATCTTGTCCACGAGCACCGATAGACATGCGCAGACCGATTTCGCGGGTACGTTCGGTAACCGAAACATACATAATATTCATAATCCCGATACCACCGATAAACAGTGAAATACCTGCAATAGCGGTTAAAAGTACGGTAAGCATGCTGCTGGTTGAACTGATGGTGCTAATTAACTCGGCCTGTGTACGAACCTGAAAATCGTCGGTTTCTGCCGCAGTTAACCTGTGGCTTTCTCTTATAGCATCCGAAATTTCGGTTGTAGCAGCTGCGCTCGAAGCTTCGGTAGTGGCAGAAGCATAAATACTCTGTAGGTAATTAGTTGCCGTAATTCTCTTTTGTACAGTAGTAAAAGGGGCAAGGATAATATCATCCTGATCCTGGCCAAAATTACTCTGTCCTTTAGGTTCTAAAATACCAATTACCTGAAAAGGAATATTTTTAAACCTGATGATCTGCCCGATTGGGTTGCTTCCGTCAGGAAATAGGTTATCGATTACGGTTTTACCCAACAGGCAAACCTTGGCAAAGCTTTTTACATCATTTTCAGAAAAAAGAATACCATCCTGAAGTTTTAATTGGCGGATGTTCAGATAATCCGGACTCACCCCTGTAATGGTGGTTGGCCAGTTATAACCACCTTTAATGGCCTGTCCGCTGGTAGAAACCACAGGCGATAAACCATTTATATTTTTAGATTGTAATTTTTGAATCGCTGTAATATCTTCCAGTTTTAAAGTCTGGATGCTGCTTCCCTGCAAACGTACACCACCAGGTTCATTGCTTTGGGGCATGATGGTAATCATGTTCGAACCCATTCCTGATAATGAAGACCTGATACTTTGTTTCGAACCTTCACCAATGGCCATCATGGCAATTACCGCGGCCACACCGATAATGATGCCGAGCATGGTTAAAAAGGCACGTAGCTTATTTCTTTTTAATGCTCTAAAGGCAATCTTTAATAAATTTATAATGCTCATGATCTTCTCAAATTAGTAATCATCCGATTCTGGTAAATTGGCAAGTGCCTCTCTGGCCGAACGTTGATTTTGGTTAATGCTGTCCTTTTGGATTTTTCCGTCGCGAAGCATAATGGTCCTGGTACTAAAAGCAGCGATATCAGGCTCGTGTGTTACAAAAACGATCGTTTTCCCTTCTGCATTCAACTCCTGCATCAGGGCCATAATCTCATAAGAGGTACGCGTATCCAGGTTTCCTGTAGCTTCATCGGCCAAAATCATCACCGGGTGATTAACTAAAGCCCTGGCAATGGCTACACGCTGCTGCTGACCGCCAGAAAGCTGACTTGGGGTATGATCAAAACGCTCGGCAAGTTTTACCGATTCGAGTGATTTAATGGCTCTTGCTCTTCGTTCTTCAGCTGTGATGGTTTTGTTGTAAAATAGAGGCAACTCAACATTCTCCAGTGCCGATGTTCTTGGCAACAGGTTATAGGCCTGGAAAACAAAGCCGATTTTAGTATTACGCAAACCAGCCAGTTCGTCACGGTTTAAGCTTTTTACATCAACACCATCAAGCAGATAACTGCCTTCAGTGGGTTTGTCTAAACAACCCAGAATATTTAAAAGTGTTGTTTTACCCGAGCCACTACTGCCCATAATGGTTACAAATTCGCCGGCCTTGATATCAAAAGTGATGCCTTTCAAAGCCCTAACGGTTTGATCACCCATTACAAACTCCCGTTTTAAATCGTGTATATCTAATATCTTCTGTTCCATTATTTCCTTCTGTTACCGCCTGGGCGTTTTGGCATAAAAGGACTAGATTGACTTTGTGCTGCCGTCTGACTTTTACC
Source organism: Pedobacter sp. D749 (assembly GCF_019317285.1). Lineage (NCBI taxonomy): Bacteria > Pseudomonadati > Bacteroidota > Sphingobacteriia > Sphingobacteriales > Sphingobacteriaceae > Pedobacter > Pedobacter sp. D749. Next base: position 2,434,742 of record NZ_CP079218.1, on the reverse strand, counting down.
CATGCGCTGTGAACCTGTAATCACTACATCTGCTGCTGCTAATCCTGATAAAACTTCAACATGTGTATTGTCGTTTATACCGGTTTTAATTTTCTTCTGCACCAATTCTTTCGGACTTTTTTGTACCCAAACATATGCCTCGTCTGCTCCGGCAGGTTTCCTTTCTGGATTAACCCAGGTCATTTGATATTTACCCGCTAAAGTTGAATCAGGAGCAAATTTTATAGCTTTGGTAGGGATAAGCAGCGCATTATTCACTTCTTTAGTGAAGATGGTGATATTTGCTGTCATACCGGGTTTTAACTTATTCGCATCATTTGAAGTGTTGATGATGGTTTTATAAGTAACCACATTAGAGGAAATGGACGGACTTAGCCTGATTTCTTGTATGGTTCCTTTAAAGGTATCGTTTAAAAAGGCATCAACAGTAAACGTTGCTCTTTCTCCTTTTGAGATATCGCCTACATCAGCCTCATCTACAGAGGCTTCTACCTGCATTTTAGTCAGATCTTTAGCAATACTGAAAATGGTTGGTGTACTAAAGCTGGCCGCTACGGTTGTTCCTTCACTAACACTTCTTGAAAGCACTGTTCCATCAATGGGAGAATAAATGCTGGCCAGTGACAGATTCTTTTGAGCAGAAGCAAGTTGAGCCTTAATGCTATTAACCGATGCTTTTGAAGCATTATAGGTATATAGTGCATTATCATAATCTGCTTTGCTCACCGCACCAACCTTATACAGGTTGCTTTGCCGGCTGAAATTACCCTGCTGATAAACCAATGCACTTTGAGCACTTACCAGGTTGGCCTGATATTGATTTACAGTAGCTTCGAACAGGGTTTTATCCAATTCGGCCAATAACTGTCCTTTTTTAACCTTCGAATTAAAATCGGCATAAAGCGTTTTAATGGTTCCCGAAACCTGAGTACCTACAGCTACTGTATCTACCGGTTGCACCTTTCCTGTGGCTGTAACATTTTCTGAAATATAACCCATTTTAGGTTTTTCGGTTTCGAGAACAACCACCTGTTCTTTTTTGCGCAGCGCGAAGTACCAAACAGCAAATAATGCAACTGCGATACCTGTGATAATAAATATTGTTTTCTTTTTCATGATTCAAATATTAAGCAGACTAGGCGGTAGCCATCATCATGTATTTTAGTTAGTAATAGGAACTCCTGTATAAAAGTTATAGATCTTGGTATAAAGACTTGCTGTATATTTTGCCTGAACAAAGGCCTGTAATGCCTGCACATATAAATTTTTCTGTTGCAGGTTTTCTACAATGTTATTGGTACCTTCTTTTAAAGCTGCGTTAGAAATCCTTAATGCCTCGCTTGTATATTTAAACTGCTCTTGCGCAGCGGCATATTGGCTGTTTGCATTTTGTACGTTAATGTAAGCACGTTCTACATTTTGAGTCAAAGTTGTTTTGGCATCTAAAAGCGATAAACGGGCCTGCTCAATGCCGATATTTGCTTTCGCCACATTTGTTTTGGTCACTTTTCTATCAAAAATCGGAATGGAAAGTGTTAAACCTAAGTTTTGATAAAAACTATTATTTAACTGGTATCCATAACCACCGATATTATTATTGTTATAGCCTGTATTTAGCGATCCTCCTAAACTCAGCGTTGGGCGTAAGGTTGATTTTGCTTTGGCCAGTTCGGTGCTTTGAAGCTGGATATTCAATTCTCCGCTTTTAATTTCCGGACGGGTACGCAAGGCTTGATCTTGTGCCGAGGCTAAATTATCCAATGCTGGAGCAACGGCAACGGTATCGGTTGTACTTACTTCGAAAGGTGTAGTTGTAGGAATTTGCAACAGTTGCTTTAAGGTTAAAATATTTTGCTGTAAAGTATTTTGTGCAGTAACCAACGTATATTTATCGTTGGCATAAGTGGCCTGCAACTGCAATAAATCTTTTTTGGCTATGGTTCCAAATTTAAATTGCTGTTCTGATTGTTTAACCTGGGCCTCGCTGGTGGTCAACAAATCTTTTAAATAGGTGATATTTTCTCTGGCCAATAAAATATTCAGATAGGCCTGGGTGATGGAGATGGTAATATCGTTTTTAGCTGCTTCTACCGATAGATTTGCGGTTTGCAGGCTGAGTTCTTTAGACTTGATATCGTTTTTTAAATAACTTCCATTATAAAGCGTCATATCTGAACTTAAGCCAAAACCACTTGTATTTTGCAAACCGGATTTATAATTGGTAATGGCTTGTGAAACATTTCCCGATAAATTTGGGAGTACAGCGGCTTTTGAAGCAATTAAATTTTGCTCAGCAGTTTGCGAACTCAGCTTTAAGGTATTGATGTTGATGTTTTTTTCTTTGGCATACTCGATAGCCGTTTTCAGATCCCAAACCTGTGGGATATCCTGAGCTCTGCTTTTGTAGCCCGCACCAAGCAAAATGAGTACGACAATATATTTAATGTATCTGCTCATGGCGAATAAATTTTGTGTCTATGAACTATTGAACACAAAAATATATCCGGTTAAGGCCGCATTTTAACAATTGAGACCAATGCAGAAAATGCTGCGACGAAAGGTTAGAACTTTGAGATTAGTCAGTTTTGAGTTTTAACAGAAAGAGTAGATTGTATGTTATTTTGAGCATGATAAAGCTAGTCATTTCGATCGTAGTGCAAACGCAGCCGAGAACCACGTAAGTGCTCAGCGAAGCTAAATCTATCGAGGTATATCTCTCCATTCCACTACGTTTCAGGCGAGATGACGAAAATACGAATGGTAAAATAAGTTAAACCGTTCGTAATACCGACTCAGTTTCATTTACGATAAAAGTATGTCGTATACCACATTTCAGTGCAAAATTATTACGTTGGTGACCAACCGGAAAATCGAATGCGATAGGGTAGGCGTATTCTTTTACCTTTTCGAGCACAATATCATAAATGGTTTTGCCAAATTCTTCGCCTGCATCATCAGGTTTGATTTTAAAACCACCAACAATTAATCCCTTTAGGTTTTTCAGTTTGCCGCTGCGTTTTAGGTTCCACAACATTCTATCAATTCTGTAGAGGTATTCGCCAGTTTCTTCGATAAAAAGGATTTTATCTTTTGTATCTAAATCAGAATCGCTGTCCGCCAGTGTTTCGATGATACTCAGGTTTCCGCCTACTAAAATGCCATCAACTTTTCCTTGCCGGTTATTCATGTTAGAAGGAGCGGTGTAACCCATTTGCTCACCAATTAAAGCGTTTTTTATGGATAAAATCGTTTCAATCTGTATGGGTTCGGCTTTACTCCAATCATCGGGAAAACTATTGCACATTTTGGAGTGGATAGAGGCAATGCCATAATTCTTGGCCAAATGGCAATGTAAAACAGTGATATCACTAAAGCCAATAATCCATTTTGGTTTTCTTTTGAACAAAGAGAAATCGAGTTTATCGATTATCCGTACAAAACCATAACCACCACGGGCACACATAATGGCATTTATATTTGGATCATCAAGCATTTGCTGAAAATCCGCTAACCTTTCATCATCGGTACCGCCATAAGTAAAATCGCGTTTGCCAATGGTATCGCCTACTTTTATTGTAAAACCCCAACTTTGCATTTGTAAAACAGAAGGCTGAATCTGTTCCAGGGTAATGTATCCTGCCGGACTTGTTATTCCAATGTTATCACCAGGTTTTAAGTATGGTGGGATTTTAAACGATGAACTTTCATTGTCTATGGTATTTGCCAAGGTTTTAAAAGCAGGAAATACAGTTGCAGCTGCTATAAATGAAGAAAGGAAATGTTTTCTGTTCATCTAAAATAGGGTAGTGGAATTGATATGGCTAAATATATGATTTAAAATTCTTGCATAAAAGAAAAGGGATTTATATCCATAAATCCCTTTTTTAAACCAAACAAATTAATCTGTAAAAGATTAGTATAATGTGAATTATATAAATAACCACGAATGAAATAAAATGTTTTGAGATTTTGAAAAAAAAGTTTTTGTTGTGCTTAGCGATAATTTATTGTAATTAAAGTGAATATGAATGATAGCAATTAATCTACGCGTAAATTCTCTCAAGTTACCATCATTTAGAGCAGAGTGTAACGCAGTCGAGAACCCGAAGGCTCTGCGCAGCAAAATCTGCCTGTATAGATCTCTCCACTTCGCGTTGCTCCGGTCGAGAGGACGATATTTCTATTAGAATCTGCCGAAGGTAGCAGCGAAGAATCTATTAATTAAGTTTTAGCACTATTAATTATTCAGTTTTAAATCACTGTATCTGCTTAAATAGCCCTGATGGAAACGGAAATACTTTTTGGCTACACAATATTGTATTTGTGAATATATTTCCAAAAAGATTGCAGTGAACAGCAGGACCAAGCCCTGACCATAGGCACTGAAACTGAGCTTCTAAATAATCAAAAAGTTAGGATATTTGGTCGAAATCCTTCGCAGTGCTCAGGATCATTGTATTTACTCAGAAAGGTAAAGGCTACCCATCGCGGATAGCCTTTGCTAACAACAAAACAAATATAAGATAACCAAATCTTGCCTGATTGAGCAGAATCAGGATAAAGTGTTATGAGATACACTTTGCGGCCTAGTAATGGATTCGAACCATTATAAAGAGTTTATGAAACTCCAACCTTCCCATCGGTCAACTGGCCGTATTTTTATAATTGCTTTAGTGCTAAATAATCTCTCAGCTCTAAAATTTGTTCTTTATTTGCACTATCTTCATCCGTTACAATTGCCGGTTCTTCAGTTTCTGTTTGCAAAGGATAAATGAGTTTCGGATATTCAGCTATGGCTGGGTACTGAAAATAAATCGACATGATTTTATTGTTTAATTGTTCAACATATTTTTTGTTAATGATTAATGATTAATGATTAATGATTAATGATTAATGATGAGCAAATATAAAAATAAGTATATAAAATCTATAGATTTAGTAGTTATTAGGTGAAAAAATATTTTAACTAACTCATTTACAGGAAAATAATTTTTATTTTAATTCAATTTTATTGAAATATCGGGTTGAAGTTGATAGCCTTATCAGAAATATTTCAATTTTTTCTTTTGATCTATTTTTAAGCCTTTAAATTCAAATTCAGAAAAGCTAATTATTTTAAGGATATTTGCAGTTCAAACATTAAAATAGTAATTGTGTCTTTAGATAAATTAAAACTTAGCAAACCACTTGTAACGGCCATGACTGATGCAGGATTTTTAACTCCAAAAGAAATCCAGTCCAGAACAATGTCGCGCATTTTAGGTGGACAAGATGTTATAGCGGTGGGACCAGAGGGTTCGGGAAAAACAACAACTTATGTTTTGGCTACTTTAATGAAGTTGAAATACGCCTTTGAGGAAGCGCCGAGGGCTTTAATTTTAGTGCCGGATGCGGAACATGTTGATCATGTTTTGGAACAATTTAAATTATTAAACCGGAACAGTACATTTAGAATTTTAGGAATTGATAGCCGTGGCGCTGTTGATGCTCAAATGAATGAAATAACAGATGGCTGCGATATTATTGTAGCAGTACCAGACCGTGCCCGTGCCTTGTACCTTAAATTGGCACTAAATACAAACAAAATCCAGTTGTTTATAGTGGATAATGCGGAACTTATTGTTAAAAAAGGCCTGCAATTACCAGTTGTAGAATTAGCAAACAGTGCCTATAAATCCCAGCATGTGGTATTTACTGAGGTAATGCACGAAAAATTGAACCACATGATTTCGCCTTTTATGAAAGATTCTACCACAACCATCGAGGTTGATGAATTAGGCGAAAAGCAAGCGGAAGTTTATCAGCAGATGCTTTATCTGGTGCCGAATTTCAGAACAAAGCTAAACCTGTTAACCTTATTATTGGGCGATACTGAAATTTTTGATAAAGTTGTGGTTTTTGTAAATACACGTTTAACGGCACAAACAGTTTATAAAAACTTTAATCAGCATAAAGAAGGTGAGATCAGTATCTATCGCTCGCTGTTTTTTGATGATAAAGGTTACGATGATATTGAAGACTTTAAAAATAACCCAGAGGCGCGGGTTTTAATTGTGGCCAATGAGAATTTAGGCGAACTCAATATTGAAGGGATTCCTTTTATCCTGCACTTAGAATTGCCAGAGCAGAAAGAAACTTTAATTCAGCGCATTGTTAAACATGGCGATGAAGATGTGGTGGCCATTACTTTTTCTACCGATATTGAATTGATTGAGGTGAAAAAAATTGAGCAGGCTATTGGCCAGAAATTGGAGGTAATGGAATTACCTGAAGATTTGAAAGTGGTTGATGCTGCTGATAAACCGAAGAAAAAAAAAGGTGCCGAAGAAGATGAATCTTCTGAGCGCGGTGCTGCATTTCATGAAAAGAAAGCCAGCAATCTAAAAAACTATAATTATAGCGCAGGCACTAAAGCCAAAATGACCTATAAGAATAAAAAGGGATTGTCTTAACAACGGTGAGTCACCCTGATCCGGTAGCTATCGGATTTATTTCAGGGTTTATTCCGCCAATAACAATCCTGAAAAGGTTTAGGATGACTGATTTCTACTATATAAAAAAAGCTCCTCAGAAATTAATCTGAGGAGCTTTTTTCGTTAACCGTTATTTACGATTAGTATAAAGTAAACTCTACACGACGGTTTTGTTGACGGCCAGCTGCAGTTTTATTTGTTGCAATTGGCTGGTCAGGTCCGTAACCTGTAGCTTCAATTCGTGATGCATTTGCACCTTGAGATACTAAGTAAGCTTTTACTGATTCAGCTCTGTCTTTAGATAAACGTAAGTTTAACTCTCTGCCACCGGTATTATCAGTGTGACCAGCTAATTTTAAGCTAAAGTTTTTATCTACCAATAAACCAGCAACACGATTTAAAGTAGCGTATGATTTAGAACGGATAGTTGATTTACCTAAATCGAATTCTAAGTTAGAAATCGCATCTTTAACCACTTTACGATCTTCTTCAGTAATTACTCTGGTTTCTTTAATTACTTCACGTTTAACTTTGATTGGGCAACCAGAACCATCAACAACTGTACCTGAAGCAGTGCCAGGACATTTGTCGAATTTGTTAGCTACACCATCATTATCGTCATCGCCAAGGTCTTTAGCATATTGCTCTCTATCGCGTTGTGCATTTTGCTCAGCAGTAGATAATGCTCTTCTTAATTCAGCACTTTCTTCAGCACTTTGCTGACGTAAGTTAGCCAATGAGCTGTAGTTTTGTAACTGAGGTTTTTCTTTACTTCCTAAAGCAAATTCTAAACCTGCGTGTGCATAAGCAAATCTGTCGTTAGCACCAGAGTTAACCCCATCAAACTTAGCAGATTTAACAAAATTTACATCGTAACCTAAATCTACATTGATACCTTTGGCAACACCCAATTTAAAACCGGCACCTACTGGTACAAACCAGCCTTCTCTGTAATAACCTGCATCTTGTGTGTTAGCTGGCATAGTTGTAGCACCAGATGACATGTAACCAGCACCGGCTTTTAAGTAAGGGATGATTACCGCATTTTCATTATTAATGTTAATGTTGGCAACATTCCAAACTGCTGATAAAGCTCCAGACCATTGGATGTTGGTTTTGTAACCAGTGTTTGCAGCGTAAGTTGTATTTCCGGCAGCATCAACACCATTTGCGATTCTTAATTCTTCAACTTTACCTGCAAGGAAATCTGCTTGGATGCCTAATTGAGGTAAAATTTGTTTTTTAATGTAACCACCATAACCGATGTGTTCTACTGGAGTTTGAAATTGGTGATTAGAGTTGCCAAAAATAGTTCTTGGGGTTAGCAAACCTCCATGTACACCTATTGACCAGGTACGAAATTCTTTAGGAGAGAAACGCCCAGTGGTACTCGTAGTTGTTGGTGTATCCTGGGCAAACAATTGTGATGATAAACCCAATAATGCAACCAACATTGTTGATTTTGTAATTCTCGTATTCATGTTATTCTATTTTTTAATATTAGTGTCTTAACAGTTTTTTTATCGTACTGTTTTGCATGGTCTTAGAAAAAATCTTGCCAAACACCATATATTTTACACAAATAGCATGTTATCAGGAGATTAAGAGTATAAATTAATTTCACAAAAATGTTACTATGTAACTGAAATTATGTTAGTTTTTGTATAGTATTCTGAACAAAACCTAAAAAAGGTCGTTTATGAAGTCATTAAAATTCTACTTGTCTAATTGGGTTTTTCTTATTGCTGAATAACATCTCTTTGTTTTTCGTTGTGAAAAATTTGGATAAATTACAGCCTCAGTTTAGCAAAGAAATCCCAAAATACTATTCCAGCAGAAATTACGATGTTAAAAGAATGTTTGGTTCCAAATTGCGGAATTTCTATGCATTCATCAATTTTAGCCATTACCTCATCGCTAACACCATCAACTTCATTCCCGAAAATAAGCGCATATTTTTTATTGGGATCGGGTGTAAAAGTATTTAGCATCGTGCTATTCTCTGCCTGTTCAATGGCAATAATTTCGTATCCTAAATCCCTAAGGGCATCAACAGCTTGTAAAGTGTTTGTATAGTGAATCCAGTCTACCGATTGTGTAGCACCCAGAGCCGTTTTTTCAATCTCACGGTGTGGTGGTTGTGCAGTTATGCCACAAAGAATCACTTTTTCTAAAGCAAATCCATCAGCAGTACGGAATATTGAACCTACATTGTGCATACTGCGCACATTATCCAAAACCACTACAACAGGTAATTTTTCCTGTGCTTTAAACGCTTCAATATCCGGACGGTTTAACTCGTCTAATTTTAATTTTCTCATTATTTTTTAAAGTGATTACACCGATGAGGTATAATTACGAATCTGTGTTTATCTGTGGTTAATATATTACAACTTAATTGGACCATTACCAATTTCGCTAATATAAATTGCTGCAGGGTAGCCAATTTTATCTACGTAATAATCTGTTAAGTGTTTTGCAAAGTCTTCTTCGTATCCTTTCTCCAGTAATGCAATTGCACAACCACCAAAGCCAGCGCCTGTCATTCGTGCACCGATTACATGGTCATAGCCGGTACAGAAATCTACTACAGTATCCAGTTCTTTACCGCTTACTTCATATAGTGTTCTTAACGATTCATGTGAGGCATACATCAGGCGGCCGAATTCTTCCAGGTTTCCGCCGTTTAATGCTTTAGCAGCCAAATGAACCCGATCATTTTCCTTAACTACATGTGTTGCACGGTTTAAAATAGTTTCATCTGTTATTAAATGGCTGTGTAAAGCAAACTTTTCAGCGTTAAGCTCACAAAGATAGTGAAGTGTAATTTCTTCGTTTAATAACTTTAAGGCTGTTTGACATTCAGCAACACGTTCATTATATTTAGAATCTGCCAGTTCGCGCGGTTTATTGGTATTAATGATGGCCAGCACATAGTTCCCTAGATCAATATCAACCATTTTATATTTTAAAGTCTCGCAGTCTAAAACAATCGCTTTGTTTTTTTCGCCGAAAGCAACCGCAAATTGATCCATTATGCCTGAGTTTAGGCCAATAAAATCATTCTCCACCCTTTTGGCAATCTTAACAAGATCTAATCGGTCGTAACCCAGGTTAAAGTAACTGTTTAAAGCATAAGCCGTAGCGATTTCAATCGATGCAGAAGAAGAAAGCCCTGATCCGATGGGGATATTTCCATAAAAAAGAAAATCCAGTCCGGTGATCTCTTTTCCATCTTTGATCATTTCATTAATTACACCTATAGGATAATTGGTCCAATGGCTACCATCTTTTCCATTTAAAACATTGCTTTCAAGAGTCGTTTCCATCTCGAAATTCAGACTCTTAAACCTAAATTTGTTTTCATTATTAGGCGCAATGGCCAACCAGGTTCCAAGGGTAATGGCACAGGGCATTACCAGACCGCCGTTGTAATCAATATGCTCGCCAATGAGGTTAACGCGACCGGGTGTAAAATATATGGCATCGGCTTTTTTATGGTATTGCGCTGCAAATTTTTCCTCAAGGTTAATATTCATTTGGCTAAAATATATTTATTAAAAGCATTAATAGTAGTATGTTTGTTTAGGATACAAAAGCCCTAAGTTACAATTTATGAGCGTTCAGCAAATACCTACCGGAAAAATTATTGATGGCGAAGAAGTTATCGCAATCGAACTAACCAATAGTAAAGGCACTTATGTTAAAATATTCAATTATGGTGCGATCATTAACAAATTCATCGTTAAAAACGCCAAAGGTGAAATGCAGGATATTGTATTGGGCTTTGATACTTTCGACGAATACCTCAATCCGGATTACCTAACCCAGTATCCATATCTGGGCGCTGTTGTGGGGCGTTATGCCAATCGCATCAAAAATGGCCGGTTTACCATTGACGGAGAAGACTATCAACTGGCACAAAATGCTGGTACTGATACGCTACACGGCGGTATAGAAGGCTTTGATAAAAAAGTTTGGGATATTGTTGAAGTGGGCGAAGGGCAACAATCGTCGGTTACCTTACAATATGAAAGTGTGGATGGCGAAGAGAATTTCCCAGGCAACCTGATCATCGATCTTACTTTCGAACTTACCGAAAATGATGAGTTGATTTTAAGTTATGAAGCAGAGACTGATCAGGCTACCGCAATCAATTTAACACATCATGGTTATTTTAACCTGGCTACTGAAGGCGGAAACGTCAAAAACCATAAGCAACAGATTTTCGCTTCAAATTATTTAGAGCAGGACAGTAATTATTCGGTAACAGGTAAACTGATCCCTGTTGAAGGTACACACCTGGATTTTACAAAATCTAAGGCGATTGGGCAGGATTGGGATGAGGAAGAAGGTTACGACCAAACTTACGTTCTGGATAAAATCTATGGCGATTTATCGCTGGCAGCCAAAACAATTGAAGAAGAAAGTGGTTTAGTTTTAAGCGTATATACAACAGAACCTGTAGCACATCTTTATACCTCAAAATATTTGGATGTAAAAAATGGTAAAGGCGGAAGGGATTACGGCAGCTTCGGTGCTTTTTGTGTGGAAACACAGCATCACCCCAATGCAATAAACATTCCTGAATTTCCAAGTACCATATTAAGACCAGAAGATTTGTACACGCAAACAACCATTTACAAAGTTTCATTAAACAAATAAATTATGTTCACTATCGAAAACATCCGGGCAGCAGAATCAAAAATTAAAACTGGTGCAGATTTCCCGCAGTTTATAAAAGAAATTAAGGAATTGGGTGTTAAACGGAATGATGTTTATGTAAGCAATGGTTTATCGATCTATTTTGATGACGAAGATAATGCACAACAGCTGAGTCCTGATGAATATCCAACTTTGATTATCAATGAAGAATCTTCTGCAGGAAAATTGGAACACGCTTTAGAAGTACATCAACAAGGTGAAACAGATTATATTACCTTTTGTAAACAGGCGGCAGATGCGGGAGTGGAAAAATGGGTTACTGATCTTGATGAGATGACCTGCACTTATCTGGATACAGAAGGGAATGAACTCGTAAAAGAGAAGATACGAATAGTATAAACATGGAGGCCTGAAATTTCAGGCCTTTTTATTTCTCTACAATCTTCATCTCGACCGAAGTAAACGTAGTGGAGAGATCTTTTTAAAAGATTTATTTAAGTGGAGTTAGATGTTACCATCTGACTTTTCAGTTTTTTGGATAAGTTGTTAATTTTAGTGCTTTATAGGTTATTAATGGTTTATTTTAACCACCTGAGACATCTTAGTGCACTTGAGGTTATATTGGTGATTGATCGGCCTTAATTAAATCCTTTCCAACACCGTTTTAATGGCCTGTTCTACAATTTTATCAGGCTCATTACTGAATTCGAATTTCACGCGACTGGCTAAGATAGCATTTACCGAAAGTGCTTTATGTCCCAAAACTTTTGCTAATGCGTAAATCCCTGCTGTTTCCATTTCTAAATTGGTAATGCGATACTGGTTGCTCTGGAAACTATTAATAAGTCCGATGAAATCGGGAACTGCATTTTTCGCCCGTACTATCCTGCCTTGTGGAGCGTAAAAACCCGGAGCAGTAATGGTGATGCCATGAACCATATCTTTGCCAATGGTATTTAAAAGACCTTCATCGGCAGCTGTTAAGTAGGGGTTGATATTTTTTAAATGACCAAAATGTATCTTGATGTCATCCATTAAAAGTTGCTCATCGCCAGATAATTGCTGCAGGTAATAATTCATTAAAGCATCCATACCCAAACCATGGGAGGAGGCTAAAATCGTTCCCATGGGGATGTCTGGCTGAACGGCTCCTGATGTGCCTACACGGATAATATTCAGTGAGGTCAATTCTTTTTTTACTTCACGGGTTTCGAAATCGACGTTTACCAGCGCATCCAGTTCATTAAAAACGATATCAATGTTATCTGTACCAATACCTGTTGAAAGTACAGTTACCCTCTTTTTACCTATATAACCGGTATGGGTAATAAATTCCCGCTTTCCTTTTTTAAATTCTATCTGGTCGAAATATTTACTCACTTCGCCAACACGGTCTGGGTCGCCCACGGTAATTACGGTATCTGCAATATCTCCAGGCAGAAGATTTAAGTGGTAGATGCTGCCATCAGGATTGATAATTAAGTCGCTTTCGGATATTTTCATATTTGGTTTATATTGTCCCAGCAGATTCTACAGAAACAGATTTATCTGTGTTGATCCTTCTGATCTGTGGTTACTAATTACGTTTTATCTACATTCTATTTATTCCCGCAGATTTCGCTGATCAACGCAGAACTAGTATCTGTAGTTATTAAATTGTGTGGAGATATTTTAGTTTAACACCTTCAATTTTATCAAATTTACTCAAAACCTGATTGAGTTGTGCCTTTCTCACTTCAAATTTCAAGATACAATTGGTATCAAACTGTTGCGCTAAAATCTGTAAATTTTCCTCTTTGCTCAACTTCATTACATCATTCATCTGTAGGTATTCGAAATGAGCTTCATACACATCATTAACCGTTTTCGCAATAATTTTTGAAGCTTTAATGGCTTCTATACTAGCGTTTTTGTATGCGTTAATTAAACCCGGAACTCCGAGTAAGGTGCCGCCAAAATAACGCACAACTACAATTAAAACATTGGTAATGTCTTCTGATAATAAACAATTCAGGATTGGCCTGCCGGCGGTACCAGAAGGTTCTCCATCATCATTCGTTCTATAAACAGACCGATCTGGCGTTAAACGGTAAGCATAACAAAAATGATTGGCCTTTGCATTAGTAGCACGCAGGCTCATAATGATTGGCTTTACTTCTTCTTCACTGCGGATTGGGTAGGCATAAGCAATAAATTTGCTGCCCTTATCTCGAAATATACCTTCTGAGGTATTTTCGATGGTTTTATAGGAATCATCGAACAGCATTTTGTGATAAGGTTATAAAGATAACAGCAGCGATAGCCAAAACTATCCCCACATAATTCAGTTTAGTTAATTTTTCTTTAAAAGCAATTACGCCAATTAATGTACCTGCAATAATTACCCCTAAATTCATGGCTGCAAAAACGGTAGATGGATTTTCTGCCAATGCCTTATGAGCCTTCATGTAAAAAAGAATGTTGCCAAAGTTAAAAAAGCCCAAAATCAGTCCACAAACAACATTAACCAATTGTAATTTTATTTTTCCCGAAATAACCATGGTGATCACAATGAGCAGCGATACGACGAATGAAAGGCAGAAAACTGTGAAAAGCGAAGTTGTATAAGGCAGTTCTTTATATAATGCAATTTGTTTAAAAAGGACATCGATTACGCCAAAACCGACAAATACCATAATAGGGAAAAGCAGGCTTCCTTTGCTGCCTTTTTCCTGATCGGATTTTCGTAAAAAAGTTAAGAAAATAGCAACGAAACCTATCAAAAGGCCAATAATTTTAAGGTTATTAAAATCTTCTTTAAAAATAAAATAAGCCGCCAGTATCGGAATAAATAGCGACAAGCGTTGCGCAATGTCGGTTTTAACAATGCCAAGATTCTTTACTGATGCAGCAAGGAATAAAAATATCGACGGCAATAAAATAGCCAGTGCAATATAAATAGGCCATGGTGCAGTAGAATTAATCAGTTTGACATCGGGTTTAAAAAAAAGAAAACATAAGCTTAGTGCAGCAAGATAATTAATGGTAACGGCTTGAATAATACTGATTTGGTACCGTTTTGCCAGCTTTAATAATACAGCTACGGTAACACTACAGCAAATGCTTAAAATAATGTAGATCATTTATTTGATGTCGTTTAGATAGATAGAGAGTTTGTCATTTTCAATTTGTATGGTTTCCTGGAGACTTCCATTAATGTTTGGAGAAGAAACCCCATCACTCCAGCTGGTAGATGAAGTAAAAATACGTGCTTCATCCCATAGGTTAGTATTTAAAAATTGATTTAAAATATTGGCGCCCCCTTCAATAATTACAGATTGTATATCCATCAGGTAAAGTTGAAAAGCGATTTTTTGTGCTAAATAAAAGTGCATGTCTTCCATCTGGATATAATGGATATTGTCAACAACATCTGTTTTAACCTCATTAAAGATAATGGTTTTGGCCGCTGCATTAAAGATATGATTGCTTAGTGGCACCTGAAGGTTTTTGTCGATGACGAGACGTATGGGGTTTTTACCAGGCCACTCACGGGAAGTTAACTGTGGGTTATCCATAATCGCAGTCTGTTTGCCAATCAGGATTGCATCTTCTTCGCTACGCCATTGGTGTGCCAAACGTTTGGCTAAAGCTCCGCTGATCCACTTCTGGTGACCATCTTTCGTCGCGAAATAACCATTCGCAGTTTCTGCCCATTTTAAAATGATATATGGCCTTTGTTTTTCGATCCTGGTAAAAAACCTTCTGTTGAAATAACGGCAATCATCGTCCAGAATTCCACTTACTACTTCAATTCCTGCATTTTTTAGTTTTTCGATACCTTTACCATCAACCCCTGAAAAAGGATCTCTATTGCCAATAACTATTTTCTTTAACTGATGTTTTACCAATAAATCTGCACATGGAGGCGTTTTACCAAAATGTGCACAGGGCTCCAGGTTAACGTAAGCTGTTGCCTGTTTTAACATGGCCTCAGCCTCATCTCCATATTGATCAAATACAGCTTTAACGGCATTGGGTTCGGCGTGCGATTTTCCATATTCCTGATGATATCCTTCTCCAATAATTTTGCCGTTTACAACAATCACACAACCAACCATCGGGTTCGGACTAACGTTCCCCGAAGCTAAGATCGCCAGGTCAAGACAACGTTTTACGTAAAATTCATCGCTCATTAGCGCAAAAGTAGTAAAAAAAGAGTCATGGCTCTTATCAAAGAGCGCTGTTATCATCTCAATTAAGTAATTTTGTATATATGAAGGTGAGAGAATTAGCCGAGCATTATGAACTGGAACTTGGCGCTTTATATGATCGTAATGAAGCAAAAGCATTATTTACTATTGCAGCCGAGAAGGTTTTAGCTTTATCTTCAGGTAAACTGATCATGCAAAAGGATATCGACATCAGCTTTATCAATATGCAAAAACTACTGAGCATCCTTAACGACCTGCAGATTGGAAAACCCATTCAGCATATTCTGGAGGAAGCCCATTTTTACGGTTTGGTTTTTAAAGTAAACGAAAATGTATTGATACCAAGACCTGAGACAGAGGAATTGGTAGAATGGATCATTTCAGTTTGCAATACACAGTTTTTAGTTAACAGTTTTGAGTCACCAAAAAAGCTAAGTATGCTTGATATTGGAACTGGATCTGGTTGTATCCCAATAACCCTTAAAAAACACTTACCAAACATTCAGGTAACCACTTTGGATGTATCTGCTGATGCTATCGAAGTTGCAAAACAGAATGCCCAGCAAATTGGTGTTGAAATCAATTTTATTACAGCAGATATTTTAACATTTCAATCTGAAGAAAAATTTGATATCATCGTAAGTAATCCGCCGTATATCAGATGTTTAGAAAAAATAGAGATGCATAACAACGTATTAGTATATGAACCACATCTGGCTTTATTTGTAAGCGACGAAAACCCTTTAATTTTTTATAAAGCCATCGCTGATTTTGCAAAAACCAATCTAAAACCTTATGGACAACTTTTCTTTGAAATTAATGAATATTTAGGTGAAGAGACTATTGAAATGTTAGCTGCTAAGGGATTTTCTAATATTGAGTTAAGGAAAGATATGCAAGGGAAAGATCGGATGGTTAAAGCAGGGGTTTTGATGGAAGAGGTGTAATGGAAAATGGATGATGGGATCGAAATCAATGATCAATTTCTACCACTACAGGACTTATCGATGAATGCTTAATGTCCTTAACTTCTTAATGGTGAGGAAAATATTACTAAGTCAGGAGTCAGGTGTCCGAAAGTCCGGATACATAGAGCAGCGAAAACACTATAATTCAACTTTGTGCCTTTGTAGTTAAAAATAATTCACGGATGCACGGAAAATTAGCCGTTTTGGGTAAGGCTAGGATGATTAAACTTTTTTAAAACTCAGCTTTGAATTAGTTAATTCAATGATATCATTAAATTGTGACTCACTTGTTTCAGATTTGTGCAGCATGAGAAATATTCGTTTGTCAATCAACAATATAAAGAAATCATTGATAACTGAATAATTTGAGAAGGCTCCCCAATTAAAATGAAATCTTTTTTCATTATCAGAATAACTAAACTCATCATCAGTAAATTCGTAAGTATAAATGAAATTCTGTTTCTCATGTTTCTCACTCAGGGCATCCATTTCTCTAAAAAAAAGTGTTCGTACATTTATAATTCTTAATATATAATTAAAAGTCAATATGAAAAGTATCACTCCAGCTACCCCATAAAAAGATGAGGATGGTCCTTTATCTGTAATAATTAAAATTATTAATCCCATTGTTAGCATAACATAAATGAGCAATTTTATATAACTCTGCTTATATTCTAATCTAAATTTGAGTTTATTACTTTTAATAAACATGCTTTTATCAAATGGAACTGTAACATTAATCATATTTAAATTTGTTTATAATTAAGATCTCGGATGAAACTGAGTAATTACCTCTCTTAAGTAATCTCTATCAATGTGCGTATAAATTTCTGTGGTGGTAATGCTTGAATGGCCCAACATCTCCTGAACCGCACGCAAATCAGCACCACCTTCAATTAAATGTGTCGCGAATGAATGCCTTAATGTATGTGGACTGATCGTTTTCTTTAATCCCGTGGCCACGGCCAGGCTTTTAATCAGGTTAAAAATAGAAATCCGTGAAAGCTTAGCGCCAGAACGGTTTAAAAAGATAAAATCTTCATGTCCTTTTTTAATATTTGCATGTACCCGAACTTCGTTAATGTAAATGTCGAGCAGTTTTAAAGCTACACCCCCAATGGGTACCAAACGCTCTTTATTTCCCTTTCCAATTACTTTAATAAATTCGATTTGCGGAAAAAGACTGGAAATTCTAAGTTCTGTTAGTTCGGTAACACGTAAGCCACAGCCATATAATACTTCCATGATGGCTTTGTTCCGCATCCCTTCGGGTTTTGAAGCATCTATTGCAGCGATCAGCTCATTAATTTCGTGGATATTAAGCGTGTCAGGTAATTTTCGACTCAGTTTGGGTGCTTCCAATAATGCAGTAGGATTATTACTGATTATATCTTCGAGCATTAGATAAGAGAAAAAAGCTTTTAATCCTGATATTACCCTTGCCTGTGTACTTGCAAGCATACCAAGCTCATTTAACCATGAAATGAAAGATTTTAGGTCTATTATGGTAATGTCGCTTAATTTGGGTTCTTCATTTAAAGATTGGAAATACTGGATCAACTTATCAATATCATTGAGGTAAGCTGCTATAGAATTGCCAGATAACGACCGCTCTAACTTCAGGTACGACTTAAATCCTTTAATATATGATGGCCAAAGCATGCTTTTATTTGAGATTTTTTATAACATTGCAACGTTACAACATTATATTATGAAAATACAAATTATTAATGGCCCAAACTTAAATCTATTGGGCGTTCGTGAGCCATCTATCTACGGAAATACCAGTATTGAAGATTACATTAAAGAATTAAAATCAGTTTATCCGGAGATCGAAATTGAATACTACCAAAGTAATGTGGAGGGCGAAATTATTAATAAACTACATGAAGTAGGTTTCAGTTATGATGGGGTAGTGCTTAATGCTGGTGGTTATACGCATACTTCTGTAGCCATTGCAGATGCTATAGCTGCCATTAAAACGCCTGTTGTTGAGGTACATATTTCAAATATCTATGCACGCGAAGAATACCGCCATGTTTCGTTGACGGGGAAAAACTGTCAGGGTGTTTTAACCGGGTTTGGAATGAAGGGTTACCGCCTGGCGATCGAAAGTTTGTTGGTTTAATATATTCTGATATTAAACTGTCAGATGGTAACATCTGACAGCACTTAAAGAGACAATCGTCATTCTTGCGCGGGTGGGAATCTTAATGCAATATGCTTTAAAAATTCAATGGAGTTTAGAATGACGAATCTGTTTTTAAGTTAATTTTGAAAAATATTTAATTTTCTTAATAAAAAATGCCCAAACAACACTGTTGTTGTACACCCCCGTATGTTTCGTGTATTCTTTTTGAACGGCTTTACGTTTTTTATTGGTTTTTGATAAAGATTTAAGAAAATGCCAATGGCCTTTGGTCACTGCCATTGTAAATTTAGGTTTTCCCGTTAGCAGAAAATGCCACCAGGCAATAAAATCAATAAACATTCTGATAGTAATCCTGAAAATGGCATCACCTGCAGGAAGGTTTTTCTGCATGATGATGAGGTTATTCCTGAAATTGAGGTAAGTTTTAAATGGATTTTCCGTTTGTAAAGTTCCGCCCCCAACATGGTACACTTCAGCATCCGGACAATACATAATTTTGTAGTTCAGGTTTTTTAAGCGCCAGCACAGGTCTATTTCCTCCATGTGGGCGAAAAGATCGGCATCCAATCCACCGGCTTCTCTCCAGCATTTACTTTTGATAAAAAAGGCTGCTCCACTGGCCCAAAAAACTTCTTTTTGCTCATTATATTGACCGTTATCAAACTCATAAACATTAAAAAGTCTTCCGCGACAGAAAGGAAAAGCATAAATATCCAGGTAACCTCCGGCAGCGCCTGCGTATTCGAACTGGTTTTTGTTTAGTTGCCATTTAATTTTGGGCTGTGCTGCTGCAATCTGAGCATCACTTTCCATTAGGCTGATGATAGGTTTGATCCAGTTTGGAACAACTTCTACATCTGAGTTAAGCAAAATAAAATAATCAGCTTCTACACGTTCTAAAACTTTATTGTAGCCTCCTGCAAATCCATAGTTCTGATCATTTTGGATAATTTTAACAGTTGGGAAATTTTCTTGTAAAAATGAAACTGAATCATCTGTTGAGGCATTATCGCCCACAACAATTTGCAGGTTATCATATTCGGAAAGCAAAATTCCGGGTAAAAACTGCTTTAAATATGCTTTTCCATTCCAGTTTAAAATTACAACGGCTACTGATGGGTTCATTCTTTTTATTCGGGTTTAAATTTCCAGCGCTTATGGCTCCAGAGCCAGTATTGAGGCTGTTCTTTTATAATGTTCTCTAAAAATTTAAAGTGCAGGTCAGTAATCTCAAATTCTTTCATTTTTTCAGGTTCGAGGCACATGGGCAACACTTCAACATGGTAATAACCTTTTTTAACCACACTTACCTTAAAGTAATATATTGGTCTTTTGGTCGATTTTGCAATTTTTTCTACACCTAAAAGTGCAGCAGTCGGTTGATTTAAAAAATCTACAAAATATTTGGTTTCTTCTCTGGTAGGCGATTGATCGCTTGCAAAACACAAAAGTGTAGGCTCATTTTTATAGGCGGCCATGCCACGTAGCGTTTGTCGCATAGCAATGAAAACATTGCCATACTTCGTGCGCATACGATCAAACCAGGTTTCGAAAATTTTATTTTTGATGGGTTTAAAAATGACCATTGTTTTGGCCGATATGCTCAATCCAAGTGCTAAAGTACCTAATTCCCAATTGCCATAGTGCCCTGTACAGGCCAGTACACTTTCACCTCTTTTAAAATGAACTTCCAATTGTTCCAATCCGGTAAATTTTACCCTTTTTAAGGTTTCGGTTTTCGAAATACTGGTCATTTTGATGATTTCAAAAATAAGTTCGGCCAGGTACAGGAAAAACTTTTTCTCTATAACCTTTATTTCAGCGGCTGATTTTTCGGGGAAAGAATGGGTTAAATTTTGTCTGACAACTTTTTTTCGATAGCCTATTACGTAATAAAGCAGATAATATAGTAATCTTGCAAAAAAAAACAGCAAAGACAGGGGGAGTAGCGATAACAGGTATAAAAAAAATACGCCAACATGCGCAATCCCTCTTTTAATCATTAATTTAAAACGTTTCAGCTACAAACATAAATTTTCAAATGCAGAATACAGCTATACTTCCATTATTTTATCTTCCGCCAGTAGGTTATTTTAGTTTATTGCAAAAACTGGGAGAGGATTTTTTAATTGAAAAACATGAGCATTTAGCCAAGCAGACTTACCGTAACAGGGCCAGTATTTATTCGCCCAATGGCAAACTTGATATTACCGTTCCGGTGGTTAAAGGTGCTAAAACACATACGAAAATGAAGGATGTGCGGATCAGTTACGATTTTAACTGGCAACGTTTGCATTGGTTGAGTTTAGAAAGCTGTTACCGGAGTTCTGCTTATTTCGAGTTTTACGAAGATGAACTCTCGCGTTTTTATACCAACAAATTTGAATTTTTGTTCGATTATAACTTCGAACTTTTAGAGTGGTTAAACAAAAAGCTAAAATTGAATAAGAGCTTTGGGGTAACGGGCGAATATTTTGATGACATCAAACCAGAATTGGATTTCCGTTTGATCATGAACCCTAAAAAACAGGAAGATATTGTAAACAATAAGTCCTATTATCAGGTTTTTGAAGATAAACATCAATTTTTACCCAACTTAAGTATTGTTGATCTGTTATTTAACCAGGGCCCCCAAGCCCGGCTATATTTGTAACATATGGGAAAAAGCAAGCCACGTAACCGTCATAAACACTATAAAGTTCCAGCGCCTGGCACCAGTCCGGGTTTGTACGCCATCGATGAAGATGCATTAAAGCCGCACATTGTATTGCACACTTATAATGATAAGAGTTATAAGAAAACCGAACTGGAAAACATCAATAACATCGATAAACTAATCGAGAACAAAGATTTTTATTACTGGTTTGATATCAAAGGTTTGGCTGATCCCAATATATTTGAAACCCTCTACGATAAACTAGACATTAGCAGGCTCGTGCTTGAAGATATTACGAGTTCTTATCAGCGTCCTAAGCTGGATGAATATGATAATGATAAGTATATTTTTTCAGTAAGCAGGCATTTATATTTAGGCGAGGATAATGTGCTCTGCAATGATCAGATTTCCTTTGTTTTATCGGAACGTACACTAATTACCTTCCAGGAAACTTATGCAGATTGTTTTGAACCGGTAAGGAAACGTTTAGAAATAGGGAAGGGCAACATCCGCATTGGTGGCAGCAGTTATTTAATGTACGCCATCATGGATGTGATTGTAGATAATTACTTTAGCCTTTTAAATTTTTGGGGCGAAGAATTAGATGCGATTGAAGACCGCTTATATGATCATCCTGACAAAAGAATCATGTACGATACACAGGCCATTAAACGATCATTGATCACCATTAGGAAAGTAACCTGGCCGGAAAGAGATAAATTGAATGATATTATCCGTACGGATAGTCCGTTGATATCCGATTTGACTAAAACCTATATGAAAGATGCTTACGATCACTGCATCCAGATTATTGATTTTATTGAATCTTTAAAAGAGATTGCATCTGCCAATATTGATATGAATTTATCGATCATCAGTAACCGGATGAACGAAATTATGAAAGTTTTGACCATCATTTCATCCATATTTATTCCATTAACATTTATTGCAGGAATTTACGGGATGAATTTTAGCAGGGAAGACCCCGCAACCGGAAAAATACTGAAAGATAACATGCCGGAATTATATGCTGAACATGGTTATTTATACACCTGGATTGTGATGGGAGTGATAGCTGTTATACAGGTAATTTACTTTTGGCGTAAAGGTTGGTTTAAATAATATTTGTTAAATAATACCAATTATTGGTATATTTAATCAAATAATGTAATTATGGGACGAAATACATCAATCCTTCTAGGCGATCATTTCGATAATTTTATCAACGAAAAAATTGCCTCTGGTAAATTTAATTCTGCAAGCGAGGTGATTAGAACAAGCTTAAGACTTTTAGAAGAAGAAGAGAAGCAAATCGAATTGCTACGTGAAGCGCTAAAAATAGGTGAGGAAAGTGGGTTTGTGAAAAATTTCGACCCCGTTAAACACTTGCAAGAGTTACACCGCAAGCATTTATAATGGTTACCTACCATATTAGTAAGCCTGCACAGATAGATCTTGAAGATATTTGGTTATATACATTTAAGAATTGGTCTAAAGATCAGGCAGATAGATATTACAGTTTGTTACTTAGTGAGTGTGAATATATATCAAATCATTTTGAACATGGAAAAGTAATGGATCATATATTAATGGGATACAGATGTTCGGCGGTTAAATCTCACCTAATATTCTATAAGCTGGGAAAGGATGGCTTAATGGAAATAATCAGGATTTTACATCAAATGACTAACATTAAAAGTCACTTATTGTAAAAAATCAATTTTTAATATATGTAGCTTTAGGGCGTTTTGGTTAGGTTATAGATGCAGTCATTCGAAATAGATAAAAGCGACGTACTCAAGGTTAAAAATGCAATTTTAGCCGGTGATGAAACTTTAAAAATAGTTTTAGAGGAATACCATGCCTCAGAAATTGCGATTTTGTTCGAGCGTTTGGATAAATCCGAACAACGGCATATTATCAACCTTCTTCCGGCAGAGATCGCTTCCGAAATTATTTCGGAAATGGATGAAGAATCCCATCCGGAGGATTTACTCTTTGAGCTTCACCCCGATAAACGTACCGAAATTGTTGAGGAGCTGGATTATGATGATGCAACGGACATTATTTCGCAACTGGAAGATCACGAGCAGAAAGAAATTCTGGAAGATCTTACCGAAGATCATGCTTCAGAAATCAGGAACCTTTTAACTTACGACGAAAAAACCGCTGGTGGTTTGATGAACACAGAACTGATCTGTGTAAACATCAACCTCACCAAAAAAGATGCAATTGACGAGATTATCCGCCAGAGTGAAGAAATGGAAGAGTTTTATACCATTTACGTGGTGGACGATGCGGAAATTTTTAAAGGCATTGTTTCGTTAAAAGATATTATCAAGGCAAAACATAATGCCAAAATAACTGAATTGGTTAAAATAGATGCCGTTTACGTGCATCCCGATACCGACCAGGAAGAAGTAGCCAACCTCATTTCTCAATATAATTTAACCAGTATCCCGGTAATAGATGATCAGCAGAAATTATTAGGCAGGGTAACTTTCGATGATGTAATTGATGTAATGGAAGCGGAAAGTACGGAAGATATCTTAAAAATTTCAGGGGTATCGGAAGATGAGGAATTAAGTGGTAACTGGGTAGAAGCGGTAAAATCGCGTTTGCCATGGTTGATTATCAATCTCGGTACAGCTTTTTTAGCTTCATCAGTAGTACGTTATTTCGATCCCACCATTAAATTAATCCCTTCCTTA
The DNA here is from genome assembly GCF_019317285.1 of Pedobacter sp. D749. Taxonomy (NCBI): domain Bacteria; kingdom Pseudomonadati; phylum Bacteroidota; class Sphingobacteriia; order Sphingobacteriales; family Sphingobacteriaceae; genus Pedobacter; species Pedobacter sp. D749. The sequence continues at coordinate 2,410,924 of NZ_CP079218.1, read as the reverse complement.
GCAGCTTACATGACCATTATTGCCGGGATGGGCGGAAATGCAGCCACCCAAGCGCTTGCTGTAACGGTGAGGCGTATTTCCCTTTACGATTTAACAGATAAGCAAGCTTATAGAACCGTTTTAAAGGAGTTTACCGTAGGCTTGATCAATGGGGCATCAAACGGATTAATTGTATTTATTTTTGCATTCTTTTTTGATGGGAACCCAATGCTCGGTTTGGTTATCTTCCTGGCTATGACGGGTAATTTGGTTATTGCGGGTATCACTGGTGCAGGTATTCCACTTATTTTAAAACGAGTAGGTATCGATCCTGCCATTGCATCATCTATAATTATTACTACTTTTACCGATGTTTTTGGCTTCCTGTTAATTTTAGGATTGGCCAGTAAACTTTTACTATAATCAGGATATGCTTGATTTTAGGACTTCGGTATCTTTATCCGAAAGACTGAATTGGCTGACTGTTAATTAACTAAGACGAATAAAATTAAATCTGTAAAATCTGATCCACATGCAAACAACAAGACACGATTGGACAAAAGAAGAAATATACGAAATTTATAACAGGCCATTTTTAGATCTGGTTTACGAAGCTGCAAGTATCCACAGAGAGAATAAAGATTACAATGAAGTTCAGGTAAGTTCATTAATCTCGATCAAAACGGGAGGTTGTGCCGAAGATTGTTCATATTGCCCACAAGCTGCCCGTTACCACACTGAGTTAGAAGTACAACCTTTAATGCAGGTTGGCCAGGTAGTTAGTGCTGCTGTTAAAGCTAAAGAAGGTGGCGCATCACGTTTGTGTATGGGTGCTGCCTGGCGCGAAGTGCGCGATAACCGCGATTTCGACCGCGTAATTGAAATGGTTAAAGCGGTTAATGATATGGATATGGAAGTTTGCTGTACCTTGGGTATGCTTACTGAAAATCAGGCGCAGCGTTTAGCTGATGCCGGTTTATATGCTTATAACCATAATATTGATACTTCGGAAGATGATTATAAACGTATTATCTCAACCAGAACTTACGATGACCGTTTAAATACCATTAAAAACGTACGTAAAGCGAAATTAACAGTTTGTAGCGGAGGTATTATCGGTTTAGGTGAAACGGTAGAAGACCGCGTTTCGATGTTGCAGACTTTATCGAATATGGAAAAACATCCTGAATCGGTTCCGGTTAATGCTTTAGTTCCGGTAAAAGGAACGCCTTTGGAAAATCAACCGCGTGTTCCAATCTGGGATATGGTAAGGATGATTGCTACTGCACGGATCGTAATGCCAAATTCGGTAGTGCGCTTATCAGCTGGTAGAAATGAAATGAGTACGCTGGAACAAGCTTTCTGCTTTATGGCCGGTGCAAGTTCTATTTTTGCAGGCGATAAATTATTAACTACACCCAATCCTGCTTTTGTAGATGATATGGCCATGTTTGAACTATTAGGTTTGAAAACCCGTGATGCCTTTAAAAATGGCAGACCTGCAAATACAAGGATTGAACAAGAAGCTGTTTAACTAAGAAATATAATCCAAAAAAAAGTTCCGAGCAATCGGAACTTTTTTTGTTTTCTGGGTCATCGGTAATTTCAAGTCAAATGCTTTACTAGACTGCAGTAACCCTTACTTCAATATTTCCTTTAGTTGCTTTCGAATATGGACAGGCCCGATGTGCCTTATCAGCTAAAGCTTGTGCTTCCTCATGAGAAATCCCTGGAATATGAACATCCAGATCAGCAGAAAGTACAAAAGAGTTTCCGTCTTTATTAAAAGAAACTAATACTTTAACATTTGCTTCGCTAATATCAACACCTTCACGTTCCGCAACTGAGCCTAAGGCTCCAAGATAACACGGCCCCCAGGCAGCAGCAAAAAGCTCTTCCGGGTTTGTAGCACCTCCTTGCCCTCCAAGTTCTTTTGGCTTTCTTAGCTCTAAATCTAAAATTCCATCACTTGATTTAATGTGTCCGTCTCTTCCTCCAGTAGCTGTAACTTCAGCTGTATATAGCTTTTCCATAATAATTTCTTAATTGATTAAGTTTAACAAATTATACTTGTCTTTGTTTTTAGTAGCCGCAAAGATTGCCTAATCATACCGCTGAGGGATATATTAAGATTTAATGTAAGCCGATTCGGGCGGCTATCAGAAATGTTAGTAAGATCTTAAATAATTTGTTTTGCAGCTTTCCATTTTAGCAGGTGCCTAGGTGACCACTTAGCAAGAAGTTTTTTTAACTAAAGTTTTATTTTTACCGATAGTTTGTAGATGTCGTAAGCAACCTTCTGGATCAGATCGAATTGCTCCGGAATTAAATCTTCACCTTTTTTTATTCCCAAACCATTGTCGTTTAACCTGATTAAGGGTACATTATCAATGGTATTGGTTCCCTGTTCCAAATTATCAATTGATGTATCTAATAAATAATTGGTGTTATTGGCAAGAGGTTTTAGGTTATCGAAACTCTCAAAGATAAATTGATGCTCCTTATTGTAGAGCGAAAGTGTGGCAACATAAGAAGACAATAAATGACTTAAAGCTGTAAACTGGTGTACCTCTTTTATGAACAACTGTTTGCTTTTGGGTTCAGAAAACATTCTTTGAAACAGGGAAGCCAAATTTGCCGTGCTTACATACACTTCTTTCCGTGCCAGTTTATATTCCGTTCTGTTATAATTTTTCTCAAAATACAATTTAATCACCTGTTCATAATAAGCCTTATTTGCTTTTAAGATGTTGACCATTGCCTCTTTGAGCTTTTCATACTCCCAGGTTGGAAATAAAGAATAACTGGCCAATAACGCAATGCCGGAGCCTATAAAAGTATCATAAATCCGTTCACGGGCCAGCGCTATTGATCCCATACCTAGGAAATCAAAGAGGATTAAGATATAGGGTGTCATAAATAGAACACTCACTACATAATTTTTCCTTTGGAAACTATAACAGCCAATCATGCAGATTAACAGGATCACGAATAAAGTGTTTCGATCGTGAATGTAAGTTATTACGGCCATACCAATAAAGGCCCCAACTGTGGTGCCGATTAAACGTTGATAGTTACGTTCTTTGGTTAAACTAAAACCCGGTTTCGAAATTACCAGGATGGTGAGCAGAATCCAATAACTATGCGAGAAATTGAGGATCTGAGCTACTATAAAACCCAAAAGCATCACCACAGTAACCCGTAACGAATGCCTGAAAGTAGAAGAAGTATAGGTTAGATTCTCTGTAAACAGTTTAAAATCGAATTTTTGTCTGGTGATAAATTTCTCTGTATCTACCTCTGCCTGTCTGATATCTTTACTGTTTCGGATTTTAAAATAGCTGAAGATAGTTTTAACCCTTGCCAGGATATTCTCAATGTTCACCTCAATGTTTTTTAAGGCAATAATACCTAAGGTATTGTACTCCTGATTCTGATTGTTCTTTTCCAGATCGTTAATTTTGATCTTTAACCTTTCAATCTCAATCAGTAAACGTTTTGAAACCACAGGTGTTCCACCACTTTTTAATGCAAATGCGATATCGTCAAGAGCGTAAGAGATCCGTTTAATGGCCATCTCATAATCTGATAATATACCTGCTTTATCAAATTGATGATGCAACTGCTCATAATTATAATAAGTAGACATTACCTGCTCAAACAGATCAACCATATCTACAAAAACCAATAATAAAAATCTGCCCTCAGGAGTAGAATCTCTTACAATTTCGCGGGTTCTAAATAGTAATTCTCTTACGGCATCTTGTTTTTCATGAACAGAAACCTGAAGTTGTAACAAGTCTGAATAGGTTTTATCATAATTGTTGTTTTGATGATAAAACTTAGCTTTTTCGCGCAGAAAATCTGCAACCTCTAAAATAGAATCACTTAACGATTGCTGTACCAAACGGAAAGGACGTAATCTATACACAAAATAGCTTAAACCAGTATACCAAAGTCCACCAGCCAGAACCATAAAAGCGTATAACAATACTTCTTGCCATGGACGAATATCATCAATGCTCAATACCATAATCAACAAAACTGCAGTACCAACTGATGCAGCCCTAACTCCATAGATATAAAACATCGAAAATACAAAACTCGATACAGCCAATAAAAAACCGATAAAATAATGGTTTTTGTTGGTTAACCCGGTTATGATGGAAAAGGTAAATATGAGTGCTGTGGTAATCAGCATGGCATTTCTCCGGTGAACCATTGGCCCCGGACTATCTACCACGCTCACACACAATGCCCCAAGTGATAAGGTCATCCCGTACTTTAACATGCCAAACTGGGCCAGAATTAAAGAGGGGAGCAACACACCAATAGTAATACGGAGACCGTCGGCAAAATACGTACTCAGTAAGAAGTCTTGTATATTTCTAATGGGTTGCCTGATCTGCATGTTACAAAAATAACATAATAGCGAAGTTTTTTGTTGTGATTAAAATTAAGTTTTTTTTCTTTTTTTGATTTTTAAGCAGAAAAATAGTAACTGTCTGATTGATAAATTGATAAGCTATGTTTATAAGTTCAATTTCTATTATTGTTAATAACCTTTTAAGATGCTGTGATTTTGTAGTGAAAACTAAGATTTTTGAAAATTAACATGTTGACAACCAGTATTTTTAAGTGGATAACTTTGTTTATAAAAACGTTTATTTTTTCTTGCAAAATGGCTCTTTTCCCACTAAATTAGATCATATCAAATACGAAGTACTTTGAATTCTGACAAAACAATCCAAAAGAGATAAGGAACCGAAAGGGGAATTGTTTCGGATAGTTTACAGGGAAAACGATTAATTTCAGAAAGGGTTAAACCGAGTAAGAATATACATGACCACCGCAAGGTTGGAGAATGAGAAAATCGAACAGGCCCAAACAGAGCTTATGGAAAACTAAGAGGTTTACGGACGGAAGAGTTGGAAATAAATTTTCACGGATCGCAAAAGTTGCAAAACCTAACGAAAACGGAAAAATCAAAGTAACAAGAATTAGATGCTTTAAAATACAGCTATGGTTGTTTTTAAAGTTAAAACGGGGAAAGAATCGAAAGAAGACTTCCCCGTTTTTATTTTGCCCCTGATTTTGGATAATGGCCAAAAAAGAATAGCCAATTTTTCTGCTAATTATTCTTAAAATATTAAATTTACCAAATGGCCAAAAAAGGTAAATCGATCTCCCATCCATCAAAAAAAATATTCGTTTTAGATACCTCGGTTATTTTATACGATCACGATGCGATAAATAACTTCCATGAGCATGATGTGGCCATTCCCATCCAGGTGCTAGAAGAGCTTGATAATTTCAAAAGCGGAAATGATACCCGGAACTTTGAAGCCAGAAGTTTTATTCGCCTGATCGACGAAACTTCTAAACAGCGGTTAATCAGCGACTGGATTTCGCTAAAAAGTCCGGATTCGGGTAAATTTAGGGTAGTGCTGAACGAGAAACCTTTAATTGTAGATGCAGAGAACATTTATGGAAAAGGCAAAACAGACCATAAAATTTTAAATGCTGCATTAAGCTTAAAAGAGGAGCATCCAGATAAAAAAGTAATCCTGGTATCGAAAGACATTTGCCTGAGGTTAAAAGCAAAAGCCTTGGATTTAAATGCCGAAGATTACGAAACGGGTAAAATCAAAAATGTAGACGAGCTTTATGCGGGTAAAACAGAGCTGATTGATTTCCCGATCGAAGTGATAGAAGAGGTGAAAAAACATGCTTTTATAGATGCAGCTGATCTGGGATTACCGCCAAAAAATGCCAACCACTTTTATATCCTTAAAAATAAAAGAAAAACCGCCAACGTATTTTACAATAATAGCTTAAAAACCATCTCGACCGTTTCTACTGATGCCATTTTTAAGATCAAACCCAAAAATATAGAGCAGGCATTTGCCATTCATGCCCTTTTAGATCCCGAAATCAGGCTGGTGAGTATTCAGGGTAATGCAGGAACCGGAAAAACCTTATTGGCGCTGGCCAGCGCTTTAGAACAGCGTAAAAATTTCAGACAAATTTATGTTACCCGGCCGATCGTTTCCTTGAGCAATAAAGATATCGGCTTCCTTCCGGGCGATGCAAAATCGAAAACAGATCCTTTTATGGCGCCGATATGGGATAACCTGCGTTTTATTAAAGAACAGTTTATTGGCGATGATAAAATGTCGGAAAAGATTGATGAGCTGATTACGACCGAGAAAATAGCCATAGCCCCTTTGGCATTTATCAGAGGCAGAACACTGACCAAAATCTTCTTTATCATTGACGAAGCCCAAAATCTTACACCACATGAAGTTAAAACGATTATTTCAAGGGCAGGAGAGCATACTAAAATTGTTTTTACGGGCGATATTTATCAGATTGATACGCCATACCTCGATTCAGAAAGTAATGGCCTGTCTTATTTAATCGAAAACGCGAAAAATCATCCCCTTTATGCCCATATCACTTTGCAAAAAGGCGAAAGGAGTGAATTGGCCAATTTGGCAAATGCCTTACTTTAGCTTATTTCTGAATACAAAACTTATATTTCTTCACCACTAAAATTCTATTCTATTGGGCTCCATGTTCTCTTTGTTCTTCATCATTATTGCAATTCGGGTAATGAATAAATATCTGGATAAGGATTCTGGTAAATTAACTGTAATGGATAACCCAAATAACGGGACTAATAAAATTGAGAATTTTAGTCCTCTGGTTTTTCATTTAGTTATCATTGCATTGATTTTAATTTCATGTTTCACACCAGGAATTTTAAATGCAGAAAGAATCAAAATCCTGATAGCTGATGGTGTTTTTCAGTTTGTAAGTACAATGCTGATTGTGATCATTGGATTGATAAATCCTTTTATATCTTTTTCACCTGAAACAAGATCAAAGCTCGAACAGAAAGCCTCTGAAACTGATTTTGAATGGATGAAATGGCTTTTAGCAAATAAGAACTGGCAGTTATTGAAAGCGTTTTTTTGTATTGCGATAGTTGCTTATTTTATTTATAATGGTTATCTCGTTATTCCAAACCTGAACCAAGGAACGCTATCGGGAATTGCAATCTTTTTAATTTTGTTTTTTGTATTCGGAAATCTCATTCAACTCATTAAAGATCCGGTACTTTTTAAAAGAAAAACCCTGTTCAGATTATCAATGCTTTATCGCTCATTTAAGCTTTCCTTTTTTATATCGGCAGGATCAATCCTGGTCATTTATTTGGCTGCAACAATCCTTAAATTAGATATTGATAAGCTCGTAAATATCCAGGGGATAATTCTTTTGGTTTACAATGTGGTTATGGCTTATAACGAATACAGGGTATTGAATGCTTAGCTTAATGGTATTTTCTTAAAGACCTAAGTGCTATAAATAACTCAATCAACGTTAACACGGCATTCAATATAAATGGGTTCATATTCTGCTCAAAAAAGGCGAGTGCAGCAATTGGCTAATTTAGCGAGTGAACTGTTGTAAGATTCTACTTCCAACCAAGTGATCGTCATTTCGAGCGGAGTGCAACGAAGTCGAGAAATCTATCTCGAGGGTAGATCTCTCCATTCCGCTGCGCTTCAGTCGAGATGACGATTTTTCTTATTAGAGCTACAGCCACATTTGTAACTAATGATATTTCTTCAAACTTCTTAAACAAATAAACAACCCAATTAACGTTAACACGGCATTCAATATAAACAGTATTCATATTATGCTCCAAAAAGGGGAGTGCAGCGATTGGCTAATTTAGCGAATGAATTGTTATAGTGATTTGTTTCCCGCAAATTCCGCAGAAAAGGTACGCAGATTTAAGAGGGTTTTTATAAATGTTAGCGTGGAACTTTTAGCTGCCAAATCTGTAGGATCTGCGTTTTTTATCTTCTCAAATCTGCGGGGAACTAATTAATGATATTTCTTCAAACTCCTTAAACAAATAAACAACCCAATTAACGTTAACACGGCACTCAATATACGGTATTCTTATTATGCTCCAAAAAGGGGAGTGCAGCAATTGGCTAATTTAGTGAATGAATTGTTATAGTGATTTGTTTCCCGCAAATTCCGCAGAAAAGGTACGCAGATTTAAGAGGATTTTTATAAATGTTAGCGTGGAACTTTTAGCTGCCAAAACTATATAATCTGCGTTTTTTATCTTCTCAAATCTGTGGGGAACTCATTAATGATATTTCTTCAAACTCCTTAAACAAATAAACAACCCAATTAACGTTAACACGGCACTCAATATACGGTATTCATATTATGCTCCAAAAAGGGGAGTGCAGCGATTGGCTAATTTAGCGAATGAATTGTTATAGTGATTTGTTTCCCGCAAATTCCGAAGAAAAGGTACTCAGATTTAAGAGGATTTTTATAAATGTTAGCGTGGAACTTTTAGCTGCCAAAACTGTATAATCTGCGTTTTTTATCTTCTCAAATCTGCGGGGAATTCATTAATGATATTTCTTCAAACTTCTTAAACAAATAAACAATCCAATTAACGTTAGCACCGCACTCAATATAAACGGTGCCCCCGGAAAATAAACAGGTGCTTTACCTTCTATAAAATAAGCAAAAATATGCGTCATCACCCATGGTGCAAATATGGCCGCCAAACTTTGTAAACCCGTTAAAACACCTTGCATTTCGCCCTGGGCATTTGATGGGATCTGATTAGAGATTAAACCCTGCATCGCTGGTCCACCGATTCCGGCTAAACCGTAAGGCAGCATAAAGGCAAACATCATCCAGCCTTTTGACGCAAAAGCAAAAGCCGTAAAGCCGATTACATATAAAATCAGGCCAAAATAAACCGCTTTCTTTTCTCCAATTTTCGGCAAAATTACCCTGATTAAACCTCCTTGTACAATTCCAATCACCAAGCCCACAAAACCCAATGAATAACCCACCCATGCGGCATCCCAGTCGAATTTTTCCATGGTATAAAATGTCCAGTTCGATTGCACCGAGTGACTTGCGAAATACAATAAGAATAAAGTAATCATTAAACCCAACAGTGCCGGATATTTACCGATACTAACCAATGAGCCTATTGGGTTTGCTCTTTTCCATTCGAAAGCCCTGCGTTTTTCAACCGGTAATGACTCCGGTAATATAAAATAGCCATAAAGCCAGTTAATCAAAGATAAACCTGCAGCAACCATAAAAGGAACACGCGTACCAAAATGAATAAATGCACCACCTAAAACCGGACCTAAAATAAAACCTACACCAAAAGCAGCGCCAACCAGACCGAAATTCTGCGCTCTTTTCTCAGGCGAGGAAACATCAGCAATATAGGCTTGTGCAGTAGTAAAACTCGCTCCGGTAATCCCGGCGATAATCCTTCCTACAAATAACCAAACAATTGAAGGAGCGAAAGCCAGAAATATATAATCGATACCTAACCCGAATAACGAACTCAATAATACCGGCCGCCGACCGTAACGGTCGCTTAAAGCGCCAATAATCGGCGAAAAAATGAATTGTACCGATGCATAAGCAAGGGTAAGCCAGCCGCCATATTCTGCTGCCAGCCCAAAACCGCCACCGGTAAAATCCTGTATAAGTTTAGGTAAAACCGGAATAATGATCCCAAAGCCTGTAAAATCGATCAGGAGGGTTACCATAATAAAACTCATTGCAGATTTTTTTTCGTTTGCCATCTTATAAAAGGTTGAAAAGCAAAAGTATTAGAATTACCTAAGAATGTAAATTTTAGTTCTATAAACCTATCTGGTTTTAGCCGAAATGTTTGATAAAGAACCCTCGTTTATAAACCTGATATAGCGAAAAGCCCACAGCGAGGTAACGAGCGAGGACTTGCAGCGGTAGCAGGGCTGCAGACCGCCATTAAGATAGAACCATACATTTTCAAAAAAAAATGTTAATCTAATAATATTAGTAGCTTTCAAAATCTAAACATGCCTAAATCAAAAACTCTTAAACTAGCCTTCAATAACTTAAAATTGTATTGGGAGTGAAAAACCTATAACAAAGGTCAAAAATTTTCCACAATGCCTTAATTCGGCATAATTTTGTTAAATTCGCAAGGTTATAGTAATACCCTTTTTTAATATCGTTTTAAGTAGCGAGAATAATAATTTATGGCAGAAGATTTAGAAAATCAGCAGAACGACAAAATCATTCAAATTAATATAGAAGAGCAGATGAAATCGGCTTACATTGATTATTCAATGTCGGTTATCGTATCGAGGGCTTTGCCTGATGTGCGTGATGGATTGAAACCAGTACACCGCCGTGTGCTCTACGGCATGTTGGGTTTAGGTGTAACCAGTGGAAAACCTTATAAAAAATCTGCCCGTATTGTGGGTGAGGTTTTAGGTAAGTACCACCCACACGGTGATGCATCGGTATATTTTACCATGGTTCGTATGGCTCAGGATTGGAGTTTGCGTTATCCAATGGTAGATGGTCAGGGTAACTTTGGTCACATTGATGGTGACTCTCCGGCTGCAATGCGTTATACCGAGGCACGTTTTAGCAAACTTGCCGAAGAAATGGTTGCCGATATCAATAAAGATACGGTAGATTTTCAATTAAACTTTGATGATACAGAGCAGGAACCAACGGTTTTACCTGCAAAAATCCCTAATCTTTTAGTTAACGGTTCTTCTGGTATTGCAGTAGGTATGGCCACCAACATGGCGCCACATAACTTAACTGAAGCAATTGATGGTGTAATAAACTATATCGACAATAGAGATATTACGATAGAGGAATTGATGAAGTTTGTAAAAGCTCCCGATTTCCCTACAGGTGGTATTATTTATGGTTATACTGGTGTAAAAGAAGCATTCGAAACTGGCCGCGGACGTATTGTAATGCGTGCAAAAGCCGAAATCGAAAACATTAAAGACCGTGAGGTAATTATTGTTACCGAAATTCCGTACCAGGTAAATAAAGCACAAATGATTGAGCGTACTGCTGAATTGGTTGGCGAGAAAAAACTGGAAGGCATTTCGAACATCAAAGACGAATCGAACAAAGATGGTATCCGCATCGTTTACGAAATTAAACGTGATGCAAATGCTTCTATCGTTTTAAACAACCTATATAAGTATACAGCTTTACAAACCTCTTTCAGTGTAAATAACATTGCATTGGTAAAAGGCCGTCCACAGATGTTAAATCTTAAAGATTTGATTGTTCACTTTGTGGATCACCGTCATGATGTAATTGTTCGCCGTACCAAATATGAATTGGCAGAGGCTGAAAAACGTGCACACATTTTAGAAGGTTATTTAATTGCTTTAGATCATTTAGATGAGGTAATTAAATTAATCCGTGCATCAGAAACGCCAGAGGAAGCCCGTTTAGGCTTAATGGAGAAATTCGGGCTAAGCGACCTTCAGGCACGTGCGATTCTGGATATGACATTGCGTCGTTTAACAGGACTAGAGCGTGATAAGATTAAAGAAGAATATGCTGAATTAATGAAAACCATCGAATACTTGAAATCTATTTTAGCAGATGAAGGTTTGCGTATGCAGATTATCAAGGATGAACTGGAAGAAGTGAAACAGAAATTTGGCGATGAACGCAGAACTACAATCGTTCACTCAGCCGAAGACATGAGTATGGAAGATTTCATCGACGATGAAGAAGTTGTGATCACCATCTCTCACGAAGGTTATGTAAAACGTACCCCGGCAAGCGAATTTAAAGCGCAGGGAAGGGGCGGAAAAGGATCTAAAGGCAGTAACTCAAGAAATGAAGATTTTATTGAGCACATGCTGGTAGCTACTAACCACAATTACATGTTATTCTTTACCGAAGCCGGAAGGTGTTTCTGGTTGAGGGTGTACGAAATTCCGGAAGGTTCGAGAACCAGTAAAGGAAGAGCGATACAGAACATCATCAACATCCCGAAAGAAGAGAAAATTAAGGCCTATATCAAAGTTAAAAACCTTAAAGACCAGGAATATTTAGAGAACAATTTCATCATCATGTGTACTAAAAAAGGTACCATTAAGAAAACTTCTCTTGAAGCGTATTCACGTCCACGTGTAAATGGTATCAATGCCATTAACATTAACGAAGGCGATATCTTATTAGAAGCTTGTTTAACCAACGGTGAAAGCGAAATTGTAATGGCTTTACGCTCAGGAAGAGCCATCCGTTTCAATGAAAAAACCGTTCGTCCGATGGGAAGAACAGCTACTGGTGTACGCGGTGTAAGGCTTGCACACGACCAGGATGAAGTTGTTGGCATGATTGCTGTAAACAATCCTGAAGTTACGGTGTTAGTAGTATCAGAAAAAGGTTACGGAAAACGTACCGATATTGAAGATTACCGTGTAACTAACCGAGGTGGTAAAGGTGTAAAAACAATTAACGTTACTGAAAAAACCGGGCAATTAGTTTCTATAAAAGACGTTACTGATAGCGAAGATTTGATGATCATTAACCGTTCAGGCATTGTAATCAGAATTCCGGTATCAGCATTAAGGGTAATGGGACGTGCCACACAAGGGGTTCGTTTAATATCGTTAAAAGGTGATGACGAGATTGCATCGGTTACTAAAATTGACCACGAGGAAGACGAGGAAGAAACAGTAGATTTAACTGATGTTGTAGTTACAGACGGTGAAGAAATAGAAGCAGATACTACTCCGGAAGCTGATGATACTGAAGAAGAAGAGGGCGAATCAGATAACGAAACGGAAGAAGAAAATTAACTAAAATTAAGATTAGAATAAAAATTATGAAAAGAGTATTTCTAAGTATATTTCTAGCAGGTGCGGTAAGCGCTGCTTTTGCTCAGAAAAGTGAAGTAAACGCGGCAAAAAACGACTGGGGTTTATTCCAGTTAACTTCTTCAAGCGCTACAACTCCATTGGCAAAAAAACTTGAAGCGTTAGCTAAAGGCTTGGCCCATACTGATAAAGCCATTGCGGATGAAAAATCTAAAGTAATGCCTGAAGCATGGTCTTACCGTGCGCTATTTGCTTCTTCTGCAGCGATTTTAGATTCAACCAGTACTGCAAACGCTGATGCAAATTTGAAAATTGCACAAGAAGCTATTGTTGAAGCAAAAAAACTGGATACTAAAGGTGCTGAAAAGGACAACATCAGTTCAGCTGAAACGAATGTGAGTAATGCAGTTAGAAACGCTGGTGTAATTGCTTACAACAAAAAAGATTACAAAACAGCTTACGAGAAATTTGTTGCTGCAACGGTAATTAACCCACAAGATACTGCGATGTATTTAAATGCTGGTATTGCAGCAAGAAATATTGAAGATTATCCAGGTATGATTACTCAGTTTAAAAAAGTGATCTCTTTAAACTCACCACAATCTAAAGAATTATATTCTGAAATTATCAATGCTGTTTTAAGCAAGCAGAAAGATACTACAGCTGCTTTGGCCGTTATTAAAGAAGCAAGTGCAAAATTCCCTGAAAATACCGACTGGATCAAAACTGAAACCCAGATCTATATTGATAGGGGTGATGCAGCAAAATCGGAGCAAATGTTGGTTGCTTTAGCTGCAAAAGAGCCAAATAACCCTAGTTATCAGGTTTTATTAGGTAATATCTATTTCAGCCAGGCTTTAAAATTACAGGCCGACAGAAATAAAATCGATCCTAAAAAAGTAAAAGAATTTAATGAAGTAACCGGTAAAATGAATGCTTTGTTAGATAAATCACTTCCATTTTACAAAAAAGCTTTAGAAGTTGATGCTAAAAACCAGGGTGCATTAGAAACATTAAAAACGATCTATGCTTTTAGAAATGACACTAAAAATTACGAAGATGTTAAGAAACGTTTAGATGCATTACCTAAACAATAATTCTGATACGATTTAAAAAAAGAGCCCCGAAATTTCGGGGCTCTTTTTTTTATGTTTATTTTTATGGTTTATTACGGTTTTATCACATCTATACATTATGCAGAATTGCCTTAAAATATCTTTAACCGCTTTAATTTTCGTCTCATTTAATGCTGTAGCCCAAAAAAGTCAGATTCTGATTGCCAGAAATTCAGTCGGCAAACTTCAGGCTTCTATAGCCAATAAAGAAGATGAGAAAAAGCAGTTAAGCATCATTACAGAAGGCTTAAAATCGATAGAATCTGCCGAAAAAGATAACAAAACCAAAAACTGGACAGAAACCTGGTCTATAAAATCTTACCTTACCTCATTTGCATCACTGATTGATACCGACCCGAATAATGCAAATAAATTTTATGACAGCGCAGTAGAGGCGGTTGCCAAAGCAAAAGCATTAGACCGTTACAATGATAATGGGGGACTTATTAAAGCATCTGACCATAATATTTTGATCAAAAAGCAGGATAAAGGCAATGAAGCCTATTTTAACAACGAATTTAAAGAGGCATTTGCCGATCTGAAAGAAGTATCAGATAATTTTCCTGCTGATACTACTTTGGCCTTAAATACCGCGATTTGTGCATTAAATATTCAATCTTACGATGAATCTTTAACTTATTTTAAACGTGCAAAAGAAAATGGCATTAAAAATCCATCTGTTTTTCAGAAAATGGCCCAGATGTATGTAGTGAAATCAGAAAACGAAACCGCTATCAAAACTTTAGAAGATGGATTGGTTTTAAATCCATTTAACCGTTTTTTAACGAACGATTATATCAATCTTTTGCTTGACACAGAAAATTATAGTAAAGCACAGGGATTGATCGAAAATAATTTAAAAGTGGAAAAAGGAAATAAACTGCTTTATTTTCTGTACGGTTACCTGCAACAGGTTGGAGGAAATAATGCTACAGCAATTTTAGCTTACGATAAAGCATTAACCACAGACCAGAATTATTTCGATGCCTTGTACCAATTGAGTTTAGCTTATATCAATACTGCGAACGAAACTTTGCGCAAAGGCGATGCGGACAAAACCGAAAAATATAAAGGTCTAATTAACCGCGCACAATTTGCTTTACAACGTGCCAACGAAATTAATCCAAACGATAAGAAAACTGTACAGTTGCTGATTGATATCTATAACAAAAAAGGCGTAACAGATAAGGCACAGGAACTTAACCGCAAACTTCAGGAACTGTAATTTTATAGGAAATCTAACGAGGATAGGATAGTGTTCGAAAACAAAACTTAACATAATATTAATTATAGGACAAAAAATAGTCGCTTAGAAAAAATGCAATGTGCCTTGTAGGCGCATTCAGAGATAATTTCAGTGTGTGCTCTTTTGCTTGATCAAAAAGAACCAAAAATCAAGGCAAAAATATGCTTCCACGCTGCAAGGCCCACGCAGGGCCCGCATTTTTGCCGGGCCCTGCGCACCGCAAGAGTCCGCGCAATCGTTATAAGTTTATCGACCAGGTCCTGAACATGTGATAGGTTTTGGGCGGTAAAAAAGTAGGCCAAAAATTCTTTGAAATAAGGATTTCCCTCAAATTTAGCTATTATGGCCTTCTCAGGTTAGACTTTTGTTTCATATTCTATTAGGGTGAAGCCTGTCTTGTAGTACTCCTTACACTTTTCAAAAGAATGGTAGTATAGCTTGTCTTGTTGCGCTGTAATAAATCAGAATAAATTATCCCCTTTATACCAATGAAGCTTTTTCATCAGCTCACGCGAAACTTCTCTGTAATCATTGCTTTTTATAAACTTATTAGTAAAATGTATAGGTTTTTCTTTAGGGTTTTTATATTGATTTTTAAAATCTTCCATTATCCGCCAAAGATATTCATCACAGGCATTGATAGAGTTGCCTACATAAATATCAAAGTCGCCAGCCTTTAAATGATTGGGGTTATACATCTCTTTTGATGCGGCCCAATAGGCATTAGTGCCTGACTTCAACTTAAATGTAACATACTTGCTGATATATTTATGTGTAACCTGGTTACCCAAATTGCCATGAGTTATAGCAATACTGGCATGCAACTGTATAGAAAAAGGATTGGCCGTACCACCAACGTAAGAAGACCAGTTGTAAGCTATGGTTCTATCTACCAGTGTTGTAACCAATGATTCAAATTCCAGTTCCTTGTATTTTTTCCAATCAACATCTTTCCTATTGGTAAATTTTCGCCAGTTTTCTACGGATAATGTATCGGTATCCTTAATTCCAAAAGCCTTGGCCAGGGTCTGGAATCCATCATCGTAGCTGGAGCGGAAGTCAGCATACTTTTTGTCGGCAAGCAGTAGGGGTATCTCGCATTCGCGGTACAATACCGGCAGTATGAATACTTTTTTGGAACGCATCTGCTTTACCCAGGCAGCGCTGAGCTCGCCCCTAACCCACTCGGACTGCAGGGCTTCGGGAGAGAGGATGATACCTAGGTATTCATTCTCGCGAATGCCGGTTTCTATTTTCCAGGTTATGGATTCGCCAATGCCTATCTCCCATTTATCGTACCATACTTCGACCCCTATTCTTTTGAGGTCTTTGGCCAGCTTTTCTACAAAGGGCTTATCGATACTGGTGTGGCTTAAAAAAATACTGGACATACGGGTGTGTTTAAGGTTTGTTGCTGTAAGTGGGTTCGGGTTCCTATTGTAGTTCAAGCAGCACTTTGCTCCA
Source organism: Pedobacter sp. D749 (assembly GCF_019317285.1). Classification (NCBI taxonomy): domain Bacteria; kingdom Pseudomonadati; phylum Bacteroidota; class Sphingobacteriia; order Sphingobacteriales; family Sphingobacteriaceae; genus Pedobacter; species Pedobacter sp. D749. Next base: position 2,394,410 of record NZ_CP079218.1, on the reverse strand, counting down.
TGCGACTGTATAATCTACTATTATCCGGGTAACACCTGCAGGCTTTAATAATTTCCGGAATGTTGCATTCTTCAGCTCATCTGTAAGATCAATCTTATATTGGCCATCTGTAACGGGGCAATGTTGCTGCATATATTTAATAACTGCAGTATTTTCTATATAACTGATATTAAAACAGTCGCCTATGCTCCAGAAGGGATCTGGAATGTTCCATTCTTCAAAAACTCTGGCAATATCGTCCAATAAGGCATTTCCACCACCAGCTCGGTCGATTTCAAATTGTTGCGCTTCTTTCCAAAAACCAAATTCATAATCAAGGCTGTTTTTCTCTAAATACTGAATTGTCATTTCATCTTCGTACTTATTAAAAATTATATTCAGTTCAGATTGGATTACCGGGACTATAAAGTGAGCACAAAACAGATCTTTATCGGCCTCGTAGCATAACCGCCAAAGTATTTCCCGGTTGTCGTAATGCACACAGTCATCATCGTCTTTAAAACTTCTGTACAACTCACTTCTTTCTTGCTCCGGGAGGTTTATCATATACCTTACCGAGAGAAATATATGGAATGTTGTATTCGGAAACCGGAACCAGATGTCTTGCTGCTGCAGGATGGTACGGTATTGCTCAACGGGTATAAGTGCCACCTTGCTAAGGGCACTTTCAAAAGTATTCTGCCGGAAGGTAAAAAGCTCATTAATATATAAATTGTAAGCAACAGCCTGCAAGGTGGTTAATTGCTCTTCTTTCCATGAGTCAGACAAAAGAAGACATTCGTAAAACGCATATTCGTTAAGAACGTCTTCTTTATGCACAATCAAATAATTCAATAAAAGATCAGTATTTCTGGTATTATCCAGTAAATCCTGGTAATGTTTATGATTAGCAATCCGGCCAATCAGGTGCTCGGCTGCAGCCGGATCATTCGCCGTGGACCTGATATACCTGAAAGCATCTTCTTCCTCCTCCCAATCTTCAGCCCAATTAGGTTTCAGCCTATTCAAGGCCAGCTGGTATGCCTTATATTTCTGTTTATCCAGCTGTTTGGCTCTTGGAGTTTCTTCTGCCAGGTCTTCTTCCGGTTCGTAAACCAGGTTATCAGCATTTTTCTTAAGCTTATTTATCCTGAATAATTCACGTCCTGCCATATCATTAATGTCCTGCTTAGTTTTTTTGCTCAGCTTGAATTTGTAGATCTCTTCAAGATGCTCCAGTTCTTCATCCACCAGCTCATCTATTGCCAATTCGGCTTCATGTGTGCCTTCCCATAAATAATAATCAATATCATCATAAATCATTCCTTTAATCCAGCGCCTGATATCTTTTATATTGGTAGTAACCACTTCATAATAAGCATCAGGGAAAATTTCCTGCAGGTAATGCAGGCCGAAGAATTCTTTTGCAAACCGGAGGTTATGATAATAGGCCTTTACGGTCGCGAGCGGATCAAAAGATACAAAAGGTTGGAGTTTCTTGATGATATCTGTTTGAGTAATCCGCTCTGCCAAAGATAATGCACGATAATTGCTCCCGGACGTCATGGCTTGTTTCGCAAATTTATCTTCCTCGAGCAATTGCTCATATTTTTCTTTGACAAACCTGAGTACCGTTTCGTGGTTAGCTAAGGGGAAATAACGGCATAGCAGCCACAGTTTATCCATGCGGTTATCAAATTGATCATTATCCAAGTGGAAAGAAGTGTCTCCTCCCTCCCAGTCGATCCTTTTTACTTTGGCTATTGGTAAGGTATCAAATTCGCTGATCATTTTTTCAGCCATCAGCGCGCATAAAGAAGGGGATAAAATGATTTTGCCGATCGAGAATGGCGTGTCTGTATCATAATCCTCAATATGCTTATCCTCCTTGCTCGTGGCAAAAACAAAATACAACTGGTTGAAAAGCGTAGCGCCGCGGATCATGAAAGCGACTAGGTCTTCTCTTTTCCTAAGATAGTTTACCGTAAAATCCTTAATGGAGGGGTTTTGAAATTCAAAAAAATTATCGGTCCTGAATGCTGTAAAAATGAGGGAATAATCCATTGAAGAAATACTCCCATCTCCTCTTTTAATTTCCGGATTGTGGGATATGGATATAAATGATTCGGCAAGCTCGGCTACAGCCTGGTCAAATCTATCCTGCTCATATCCCTGCTCATATATCTTGCGGTGCAGCCCTACATTTATAAAGGTTTTGAACAACAATGCTTCAATGGAGGGCTCTTCTGTTATGGCCATGATGAGCAGGAGTATTTGTGCGTTTTCACTCAGTTTCAGGAATATTGTTTCCCAATAAGAATAAGGATCATCGAGGTACTTTTTCAAACCAAAATACAGGGAATAGCTATCTGCATACAGGTTGTAATACCGATCCAGGTAATCATCAATAAGCCTGGGTGTAAAGTTGTTGTGGTGAATAATTTCCTTGTAGTGTTCGTCATATAATAGTGGCTCAATATGCTTCAGCTCTACTTTTGAATAATACAGGTAATTGTATAAAATATTGATCTTGAAGGCTGGTGTAAATTCCTTTTGGCGGATCAGGCATTTTGTAAAATGGAGTTTTTTAAGTTCTGGATATATAGCTTCAGCCTGTTTGAATACATATTCTCTGGTCGTGATCAACAGCAGCTTATTGGAAGAATCAACGATTTTGCTGATAAAATCAAGCAATTGGCGATCTTCATTACGGTCAAAGCCTTCAAATGTAGTGCTGCCCAAAAAATCATCGAAGAAGAATACCTGCTTCTTTTGTGCATTCCATACACTCCCCTCCGCTTCTGATATGCTCCTGCGCAGGAAGATAAACTCGTATCCCTGTTCCAGGTAATACAGGCTTAGAATACCGGCCAGCGTGGACTTACCCACACCCGGCTCGCCCGAAATAATCACATACCGTTTGTCGTTCAATATCTTTAAGGCTTGCTGAAAGGAGGCATCGGGCACATAAAACCGGGAGACCTTGTGGTATTTTTTAAGCTTATCGACAGACTGGTTGTACACATTGGCCTGTAGCAGGCGGTTCAAAACCGTTGCACTATGCAGGTATAAGCGCGGATAGCTCAATTCCACATCAGGGTATAGCGCCAGCAGGTTATTGATCATGGCTTGCCCCAGGATGTCATTGGTACTGTGTACATAAGGCTTAAACAGCGTATATATTTTCTCCATCTGCCTTTGAGACAGCTTGCAGGAGGTGGCAATAATATACCGGGTAGGATTGAGCCTGATGACTTTGGGCAATTCCGAGTTTTTGAGCGTCGCATACAAAGCATCAAAGTCGCTCCAGCGTTTGCATTGGAGCACTATTTTCTCCTTTTCATCTTCAAAAATTGCATCAATACCCCCATCTGCACCTTCACTAAAGCTGTTAAAAAGAAATGGCCTTCCAGTCTCTTCGCTTATTGTCAGCTGTAACAGGTCTCTGCACAAAAATTCAAACTCCCTCGGGTCGAAGTCATTAAATGTATATTGATTAGGCATAGTTTGGTCCGAAAAATATTCTATTGCAATTTATGAAACCTTTTGCTGAACCCGTAATATTGCAGTCTTTTTGGTAATACGTACGAGCTTACTTTGCAGAGCACATATTAATAATGCCCTGGCCGCTCTTCGAGTTTAATAACATCATAAATAAAAGACAGGGTGATTCATATTGATAACATCGAATGTACTAAGCTTAGAAAAGCAATGCCGAACCGCGCTCAAATCGCTTTTTACTGGAAAGATATTGTACACCTGCATTTTGATTACATAATGGATTGGGGCGAACCATCTTACTGGGCATGTAATGCCTTCGATGGTTCTTTTTATATAGATGTTTCTGACGCGAATATTAAAGCATGGAATAATCACAACTATCTTCAAAAATGCCATATCGTTCCCAAAGCATTAATGGTTGCAGCTAATCTTGTACTGCTTTGTCGCCGTTGTCATAAAGCCAGTCCCAATACCAGGGACCTGGTAAACTTCAGAAACTGGATTGAAAACAGAAAGAAAGTTGTTTTTGAAGAGATTGGCGAGCCATCCTGGAAGAGAAATTTGCGCAATAATCTAATTTGAACAATACAATATACGCCAAGTTAAATGGTATTACTATAAGTGCAAGAAATGATGGAAAAAGACCCAGTAAAGAAAAGCTTCAAAGAAAATGGAATAAGACTCTTTGGAACCAAAACTGTAGAATAATACATCTTTTGTTACAAGATATAAATACATTCCCTGGATTTGTGTTGTCGCGTGAGGGGTAGTAGCGGTTTTATGGATACGAAGGCTATAAACTAGCCTGATGCTGCATTGGATGCATGGGCCCATACCGGGGACACGCTCCATACCATAAAAATAGTGTGCTTATACTTTTTTCAGCAACAACGAAGGCAATATGATCTTAGATTCTTTTTGTTTGGCCTCATCTTTCCAGTACACTATAAAATTTATGCTGGCAGCAGTAATTTTAAATCCCTGATCGAAGCGCTCCTGCAAGGCTGTCATGAATTTTTGGGAATATTTAAGGATGAGCTCACCTTGGGCATTGGTCAGGCCTTCTTCTGTTGGTTGCAGAGATGCACCGCTAAAAAGTAAGTTGATGCGGTGTTGTACATATTCGAAATAGCCCAGTTGAACATCTCTAAACGTAAGATGTATAGCTATTTGTTGCGGCTCTGGATATTGGTTATCGTCTTCAGTATAAACAAGTTCCTCAGCAGAAAAAGGCTGAAGATATTGGCCCTGGTAGTGTATGTTAAGCTTGGTTTTGGCTCTTGTAATGGCCACATAAAATTGCCGCTTGTGCTCATCAGTAAGTGGTTTAAAATGCTGCAATAATAGGTACACGTTGTCAAATTCCTTACCCTTGGCTTTGTGAATAGTAGAAGTGTATATCACTATGGTATTAATATCCAGGAAGTCTTCTACTTTAGATTCAAAAAGAAAAGCCTTCCAGTCACTTTTATATTTCTTGGCTGTGTTCACCTCTTCAAATGCACGGATGGCAGCAATAGCAAGATTTTTCTGGGCACTAGTATGGATATGCGCCATTAAGCGTCGTTTGGCATCGCTCCATTCATCATCGGTTACCAGCGGACTGTCTGCATAGCTATCAATCATATCGGAAAAAATGCGCAGCTCGTACAGGTTATAGAGATTAAAGCCATCGTTTGATTGAATAAGCCTGACCTGTAGCTTTTGTTGCGCGAGCAAACCACAGAGCAACGTGGCTTCTTCGTTGGTTTGGGTAAGCACGCATGTAGATCCCGATAGCTCGGCCTTGCCTATAATACCGGCCAACGGAACAATAATGTGGTTATGGGTATATTCTGTGATGTGGATAAGCCCATTTTGATGCTGGCTGGCAAAGCAAGGTTCGGTTTTGAGCCGCTGGCCAATTGTAGTGGACCATTGGTTGGCCAGCGATACAATATTGTTTTTACTGCGGTAGTTTACCGTAAGTTCGTACTTAACTGCACCTTTTTCGGTAATAAGCGCTTGCATATAGGCTGAATCTGCCCCTCGAAAACCATATATATTCTGGTCGTCATCGCCAACCAATATTACCCGCATATCTTCATTGTGTTGCATGAGGGCCTGTACCAGTTCATACTCTTCCCTATTCATGTCCTGGGCTTCATCTACTACCAGCACAGCTTTAGTTATCCTGAAGGGTTCCATCTCGCCAGCTTTTATTTTGTCTACTGCCGTTTGTATGATGTTTTCAGATTCTGTAAGGCTTCCTACTCTACCCAGCAGATCAAAGCAATAAGAATGAAAGGTTTTGATTTCGGTGTAATGAACTGCTTTGCCAATGAGCTCCATCAGTCGTTTTTTAAATTCTGTGGCTGCTGCACGGGAAAATGTAAGCATCAGTAACTGCTCGTGCTTTACATCCTCGGCAATAAGTAAGGAGGCCAGTTTATGTACCAATAGCTTTGTTTTGCCACTCCCAGGGCCGGCAGCTACTACAATGTACTGGCTGCTGGTATCATTTATGATCTTCAATTGCGTTGGCGAAAGCGCACCAAATAATTTCATGAATTTTGCAGGCGTAAGGGTACGTTTTATTTCATCCTGCCTGCTGCCGGGAAAATATTTTGAGAGAAAAGAAGTATAGTTAAGCCTGAAATAGTCATCCACAAACTGTAGGGCTTCTTTATAGTTACGGATCATTTTTTGGGCATATTCTCCTACTATATGGATCTGCTGTACTTTTTGCTGGTAAAACTGTTTTAATTTTTCGTAGTCGCTTTCTTTGTATTGTATGCGGTTGTTCTTTTCAATGCGCTCGATGGTGAGCTTATTATGCACTACCATGAAACCGCCTTCGATCTTAATGGCTGCTATGCGAGACAGGTAAAACAAACTGTCTTCGATATCATCAATACTGGCCTGCACTGAAAACATCCCTTGTTCCTTTTCAACCACCTCTCTGAGTTCCTGTACCGAAAACTCTATCAATACTTCTTCCTGCTGATTATCGGGTGCAATTAGTGCTGCCGCTTTTTTGTGCAGGTACTCTGTAATCATCCTGGCGAGCAAATGCCGTTTTTCCTGCTTTTCGCGAAAGGTATTTTTATCCACCAATAAACCGATCTTTATATGGTTCTTTGAATGTTTCAGGTTACGGCGATTGATCCATCTTTTTATGGCCCAGAAATTAATAATGGTCTTTAACTGATTAAGCGAACTGTCTTTGATGCTTGATTTCAAAAATGCCTCAATGATCTCTTTTAAATTATATGCAGCTTCTTCCTCTTTTAACTGCGCCAATAAAAGTTCTTCCTGTTTTCTAAAGCTTTCTACAATGGCTAATGATCTGCTAGTAGATTCTGTTTTCTTAATAAAAGCGGTAAGATCTTTGGTATGGGCCAGTATGTTTTCATCCCGCATTAATTCAATTGCCCGGATTACCTGCTCTTTGTATATGCCCAGCTGATCGGATATATAATCTATTCTCGATTCGGCCACCTCGTCTGTAGATAATCTTTTGCTTTTGCTCGAAAATAGTTTTTTAATAATGCGCACCGCTTGCTCCCGCTGATCTTTGGAAAACTTTTCTGATGCGTTAATCCGCTCAATCGCCTCTTGTGCATTTTTACTCAGGATGCTGGTGGCAAAAACCCGGGGCATGTTTTGCCCGCGCTTTAAATAGCCGGCATCTTCCAGGGCGGCTATGGCAGTGGTTACCCTGGTTTCAATCTCACTGATACCATCATCCCAACCTGCCTTCCTTGCAATCTCTAGCGCCGAATTGGACGCCCTATCCCTCGACCTTGTTAATTCCTTTATGGCTTTCCATACCTGGTTAATCTCTTTGCTGCTGATTTTAGTTTGATTGAGCAGGATGAAATGTTTATCCAGATCTTCCTCATTAAATAGTACGAAACAATCGGCCTGTATCTGTTCATCACGTCCTGCCCTTCCCGCCTCCTGCACGTAATTCTCAAGTGAGTCCGAAATATCATAATGTATAACCGCACCTACATCGCTTTTGTCTACTCCCATGCCAAATGCTGAAGTAGCCACCATAATATCGACCTCACCACTCATAAAGGCATTTTGATTTTTAGACTTTTTGTCTTTCTCCATTTTGCCATGATAAGCTTTGGCTACAAATCCATCGCTGGTTAGCTTTTGGGCTAATTTTTTGGCTCTTTTTGTACGTGACACATATACAATGGTAGGACAATTCTTTTCCTCGATGATGTTCCTTAGCTGATTATATTTTTCTTCCTCATTATCCCGCCGATAAACACGGTAATGCAGGTTGGTGCGCGAAGCATCAGCCTGGAATACCCTTAAATCAAGTTGTAATTTCTCCTTGAAATAAGACCGGATATCTTCAATTACCCTTTGCTTTGCGGTAGCCGTGAAGCATGACACTGGGATGGTATAATCGAGCCCTTTCTTTTGCTGCAGATTTTTGATAAAATCACCGATATATAAGTAATCTACCCGAAAATCCTGACCCCAGGATGAGAAGCAATGCGCTTCATCAATCACAAACCTGGCGATCTTTCTTTTGAGCAACAATCGTTCAATAGTAACTGAACGGAGCGACTCAGGCGAAATGTAAAGTAAGCTTGCATAGCCGTTTTCTATGCGTTCGATTGCTTTACCACGATCTATCGGATCTAATAATCCATTGATGGTAACGGCTTCTGTAATGCCTTTCTTTTCCAGGTTATCTACCTGGTCTTTCATCAAAGACTGTAAGGGCGCAATTACCACCGTAAGCGCTTTGGCATTTTCGCCACTCATCAATGCTGGTACCTGGAAAGTGATAGACTTGCCGCCACCGGTGGGAAATACTGCCAAAATGGATTCCCCCTGGATAGCTGCCCTAACGGCATCTTCCTGCAGCGGTTCATCACCATATTTTCGGAAACCTGAAAAAACGAAATGCTTTTTTAAAGCCAGTAGCGGGTCATGGGCGCGACTGCAATAATCGCATCCCTGCAAACAGGGATTGTTCCGCATAAGGAAAAACAGTCGCTCTACATCTGGGTAGTTTTTTAATACCCATGGTGGTGTGATAGAGAAACGATCACCGCAATTGAGCAAGGCTAAAGTATAGGCCAAAGCAACGGGATCTTCATCTATAAAATGATCGAGCTCACTCTCTTTACAAATCTCACCTTGAAATAAGCCTCTGATTTTGGACGTCAACTGTTCTTTATTAACTGGAGCGGTATAATTAAGATACCTGAAAAAATTATCAAAGCCGCTTTGATTGTGCAAAAGTCCATACAGGATGCCCTTAAATGTATCATCTAGTGCTCTAAAGGCGCTTAACTCATCGTAAAACAGATCCCTCGCTTTTTTTGCATCATTTAAAGGATTGTTGCGTTCTTCTGTTTGTACCTTATCATCTTTAAGCAGGCGATGGTAGGGTTGCCTCGGAAATAGTAAAGGCGATAATAACAGCGTGTCAATAGCCTTATCCAGGCCCCATTCTGGATGACCAAAATGCCTTCGCAGGTAAGCCAGATCATGTGCCACAATATTATGTCCACAAATAAAATCGCACTGCGTAATAAACTGTGCAAATTCTTCGGGGTGATTTTTATGGAAACCCGTACCATCTGACAAAACACAGCCGATATCAAGCAACAATTTGCCAGTGGCGTTTAGTTCGATATCAAAAAAGGCAATACTCGTCATTTTCATGGCAAAATCTGGTATATACCTCTAAAATAGTTAAAGTATTGAAATTTAATACTACTTTCCTGGTTATTACACATTCTTCGCATTATTAAAAATAAAACCCACACACTGATAGTTTAACTCTTACAATTAGGTTTAATCAAACAATTTACAGCATTAACTTGTACTAAAACCATGTATGATCATTATAGTTTCGAGGAGGCTACCGCTTATCAAATTGAACTGGCTAAACAATTAAAATTTCAACCGCTTGATAAAATAGAAACCATTGCAGGCGCTGATATTTCTTTCAATAAAAACAGCACCACCATGTATGCAGGAATTGTAATCTTAAGTTACCCGGAAATGATTTTAAAATCATTCGCCTTAGAAACTTATGAAACTAGTTTTCCTTACAAGCCAGGATTTTTGGGTTTTAATGAAGTTCCGGCATTATTAAAAGTTTGGGAATTGATAGTCGAGAAACCAGATGTTGTGGTATTGGATGGCAATGGAATTTTGCACCCACGCCGTATGGGTGTTGCTTCGCATTTTGGTATTTTGGCTAATCAAGCTACAATTGGCTGCGCAAAAAGTCTCTTGCACGGAAAAGATCACCAGCCAGAAAATGTCAGATATAGCACTTCAGAAATTAAAAATAATACAGGTGAGCTCCTTGGTTTTGCATTGAAAACAAAAATCAATTGCGCACCTGTTTATGTATCCGCTGGTCATTTAATTACTGCTGATCAAAGCTTAGCGATCATTAAAAACTGTGTCGGAAATTATCGCATTCCCGAACCGACCCGCATGGCCCACAATGTTGTAAATGATTTTAGAATTGGAAAGCTAAAAGCTGGTTTTCACGTGGTATCAGCACCATTGACTTTGTTTTGATAAACTTATATTTATACTTAGACAACAGCAATTCCTAAACCCAGTTAATCCCTTTTTTAAGCAGCTGTATCGTTTTGTATTCTTCAGAATTAATTTCGGGCTGAACATTATAACCCCAGTTAGCTTGTGGAGGCAAACTCATTAAAATAGATTCTATCCGTCCGTTGGTTTCCAGTCCGAATTTAGTTCCAGAATCGTAAACTAAATTAAATTCTACATAACGGCTACGGCGTTGGTATTGCCACTCTTTATGTGCTTCGGTAAATTCTTTGTCCCGGTTACGGTCAATTAATTCGGTATAAATCGGCAAAAATGTTTCGCCGATATTGATGGAGAAATCTAAAATCTGCTCCCACGATAAATTGGTGTTTTCAGGTTTTAAGCGATCGTAAAAAATACCGCCAATACCACGGGTTTCTTCACGGTGTTTAATAAAAAAATAATCATCAGCGTGTGTTTTGAATTTTGGATAAAATTCAGCACCGAAATCGTCACAAGCCTGTTTTAGTTTATGGTGAAAGAAACGGGCATCGTTTTCGAAAACATAATGCGGCGTTAAATCGATACCGCCACCAAACCAACGTGTTTCTTCATTGAGTTCAAAATAACGGATATTCATATGAATAATTGGCACCAGCGGATGATTTGGGTGAATCACAATTGAAACGCCTGTAGCAAAAAAATCATCTTCTGTCACATTAAATGCTTTTTTTACCGCTTCCGGAAGCTTTCCATGTACAGCGGAGAAATTTACACCACCCTTTTCGATAATTGCACCATTTTGCATAATCCGCGTACGTCCGCCTCCCCCGCCGCTTCTCTCCCACAGTTCTTCTTCAAATTTTCCTTTGCCATCGGCAATTTCCAATCCGCGGCAAATTTCATCCTGAATTTGCTTATATCTCGCTGCTACTTCTTCTTTAAACATGACGGCTCGTTCTATTTCTATACAAATTTAAGCCTATTAAACCAGCTATATTGATTTATGTTTAGATAGTACATTTTATTGACATTGCTGTTAGTCTTGGGAGTCTTTAGTCCCTGGTCCTAAAACTAATGTTCTAGATAATTAAGGTCTTTATTAAAGCTTTCTTTTAAATAGACGACCGAAATCATGGCGATCACGGTAACAATTCCCATGACAATAAAACCGGCCGAAACAATGTTATAACGGTGTACAAAAAATTCAAAAGCAAATGTAATCGGAATTAATGCCCCACGTACAAAGTTTGGCGCTGTGGTGGTAACTGTTGAGCGGATGTTAGTACCAAACTGTTCAGCAGCAATAGTTACAAACGTTGCCCAATAGCCTACTGCAAAGCCCATAAACAGGCAGATCAGGATAAAACTACTTTCAGTTAAACCTGTACTGTTTAAATAAACGAGTACGGTAATCACTGATAAACTTTGAAAAATAAGGACTGTTTTCCTGCGTGACTTTAATACCTGCGCCAAAAAGCCACATACTACGTCGCCGATGGCAATACCGAAGTAAGTGTACATAATGCCCGTGCCGGCATTCAATAAATCTTTTGCACCCAGTGCTTTCCCGATTTCTGGCGATTGAGTAACCAGAATACCTACAATAAACCAAAGTGGAAGCCCTAAACAGATACAGGCCAGGTACTTTAAAAACCGCTTCCGGTTAGAAAAAAGCATAAAAAAGTTGCCTTTCGAAACTTCTGAACTTTGCTCAGCATGTTTAAACATACCCGATTCGAAAGTACCTACACGTAAGAGCAACAAAAGCAAACCCATACCACCACCTACAAAATAAGAGGTTTGCCAGGTAAAATGTTTGCCGATGGTAGCTGCTGCTGCTGCTCCCAGTAAACCAATGCCAGCTACCACCATAGTGCCGTAACCACGTTTTTCTTTGTCCATGGTTTCGGTAACAAGTGTAATCCCTGCACCTAACTCGCCTGCCAAACCGATGCCTGCTATAAGCCTGATGATGGCATAAGTGTGTACATCTGTAGCAAAACCATTGGCTAAATTTGCTAACGAATACATTAAAATTGATCCAAATAATACTTTGATTCTGCCAAATTTATCACCTATGATTCCCCAAAGCAAACCGCCAAGCAATAAGCCGAACATCTGCATATTGATTACATACTCTCCTTCAGTACGCATATGTGCTGCAGAAACACCGATATCTGTAAAACTTTTTACCCTTACAACAGAAAATAAAACAAGATCGTAAATGTCAACAAAATAGCCCAGGGCGGCTACGATAACTAAGAAAATAACATTACGGCTGTTGGTTTTTGCTTGATGATCCATTTAATTATTTGGTTTAAACGCTGAAAATACGCAATAACACAAATATTTAAAATAGATTCTTAAAAATAAAAGCCACTCTGCGTTAGAGTGGCTTTTAAGATCCTACATAGTAGGGTTCTTTTTTGTAGTGTCAGTTGGCATTTTTGTCGTGTCTGGCATTTTTTTAGATGTTGTATCCATTGGTGCCGTTGTTGTCGAATCCGTTTTAGTGCTGTCTGAAGAACCAGCCATATTTTTTGACGAATTGCATGCTGATGTGGCTATCATAAGAGAACCCGCAAAAGCAAGACTTAAGATTATTTTTTTCATAGTTTTTATTGTTATCTATCATCCTAACAACCTTTTAATCATTTGGTTTTATTTTTTTTCTTCAAAAAGGATGTTTTTTAACAGATAATGCTGATTTTTAAATGATTATGTTATAAAACAATTGCTATTCGTGATGGATCTTTAATTTATTCAGCAGCCTCGAGATATATTTTCAATTAAAATTAAATTATAACCACGACTATCCAAATCTGTTAAAGCGTCGCTAAGGGGATCATAACATGCATGATCTAAATTACTGAAATATTACTAAAACAACACGGCCAAAACTTTAAAAGGTGATAAAACTTTCTGATATTAGTAAGTATGATAATTTCTCAAAATACCCTTAAATGGGTAATGCGTTTTTACCCACCCCTATTTTTTCAACGCATTTGGGTTCAGAGATTTGAAAATGAATTTAGAAGCTGTACAGTTAAGCTTAGCAAGAGTTTTCTGAATAAAAATTATAACGGTTCTATTTTTGGAGGCACTATTTATGCAGCTACTGACCCGTTTTATGCCTTGTTATTTGATCAGTTAATGCAACGTCGGGGATTTAAAGTACGTGTTTGGTTAAAGAGCGCCTCTATACAATATTTAAAACCTGGTCGTTCTACATTATATTTTACTATAACAGTAACTGACGACATGCTTGCTGAAGCAGAACATGCCTTAAAAACCATTGGAAAGTTTGTAAAGGCTTACCCCATGGAAATAACCAATAAGAATGGTGAACTGTGTGCGACCGTAATGAATGAAGTATATATCCGAAACCTGCATCAGGGCGAAACGCCCAGAGTTGCTTACTAATTTTTAGATTATGCCGAGTATTAAGAGTTTAATTTTGCAGGGTGAGGGCGTTATGCTCGATTTTAAGAAAACCATTACCAATACAGAGAAAATTGCCAAGAGTCTGGTTGCTTTTGCTAATAATAAAGGTGGTAAATTATTAATTGGTGTGGCCGATGATGGATCTATTAAAGGTGTGAAATCAGAAGAAGAAGAGAAATATATGATTTTAACTTCTGCACATCAGTTTTGTAAGCCTGCGATTGAACCTTACTTTGAGGAAATTTATGTTGATGATAAATTAGTGCTGGTAGTTAATATTCCTGAAAGTGATACCAAACCGCATTATGCACTTGATGATCAAAAAAAATGGTGGGCTTATATCCGCATTGATGATAAAAGCATTTTAGCCAGTCGGATTATTGTTGAAGTACTTAAACAGGAATATAAAAATGACGGCGTGTTAATCTCTTACTCGGAGAACGAGAAAAAACTGCTCGAATACCTGGAACAGAATGAAAAAATTACCCTGAAAGAGTTTAGCAAACTATTACGCAGTTCGTACCGCAAAGCCCAAAAAGTATTGGTGAATTTAATCCTGACCAATGTAATTAAGTCGCATACTTCAGAAAAGGAAGAGTATTTTACAGCTGTTAGGTAGTTGAATATAATTATAATAGAATTTAATTAGAAAAATCGTCATTCCCGCGCAGGCCTATCGTGTGGACACATCTTTTGTTACCTATATATATGTTTTTTTAGTACTTCATTAAGGCGGTCGTCATGCTGAATTTATTTCAGCATCTTTCCAGTTATAAAAAGGCATTTATTTCCAAAACATTAATTAAGCAAGCATTGTCTATGCCGCGGTGGCATGGTACTTTGGAGCGCCAAAGTACCCAAAGCGCTCTGTCAATCCAGCAATGGGCCTTTTACACAATCCTATACACATCAAAAAAACAGCGGCACTTCGTTTTGTGTTCAATACTTCTTTAAAACTTTAAATTAGCGTTTATGAACACAAAACCACTGCGTTTTAGGTTTGGCAATGCTATTTGTTCTATTCTGCACCTGTTTTTTTGATTTCTCCGGCCCTTGGGATTGACGGCGTTCTTCGGTTAAAACAATGGGTTATTTAAGGAAGCTAGCAAAACGCCTAAAAAATTAAACTCAAAAAGATGTGTCCACACGATAGGCGCAGGCGGGAATCTTAATCTTTACGCTTATTGCATTAAGATTCCCAATTGAGTTGGGAATGACGATTTCTCGTGCCACGTCATCTAGACTGAAGCACAGCCTCTGAAATTCGGAAGAAAAATCTATCTCTTTAGGTTTCTCCATTCCGCTTTGCTTCAGTCGAAAGGACGACCGTTAGAGATTAACTTTTCTACATCCCTACTTTTTGAGCTTTAAAAACGCGACCTTTGCAATCTTATGTTTTCTAAAATTTACACCAGGTATAAACCCTATTACAAAGAAAATCTTCATTTGGCGCTGCCAATTGTAGGTTCTCAGGTTGGTCATACTTTGGTACACATGGCTGATAGTATTATTGTAGGTCATTTTACGGATACTATTCAATTGGCTGCTGTTTCGCTGGTTAATAGCATATTCATGCTTATTTTAGTAATAGGATTGGGTATTTCTTATGGTTTAACGCCACTCATAGCACAAGAAAACGGTCGGCAGAATTACGATGAATGCGGAAAACTTCTGTCAAACAGTTTAATCATTAATATCTGTATAGGCATATTTTTATATGTACTGGTTCAATTGGGGATATTTTTTGTCATCGATCGACTTGAACAAACCCCTGAGGTAGTACGCTATGCAAAACCCTACCTGAATCTTTTATCAATTTCAATTATTCCATTATTGATTTTTCAGACCTTTAAACAGTTTGCTGAGGGCTTAGGTTTTACCAAACAGGCGATGTTCGTTTCGATCTGGGGAAATGCACTCAATATCATCCTGGGAATTATTTTCGTTAAAGGAATGTTCGGCATTAAATCGATGGGTGTTAGCGGAGTAGGTTTAAGTACTCTAATTGACAGGATTTTAATGGCTACAGTAATGTGTTTTTACGTTTTACGTTCACAGTACTTTAAAAAGTACCTGACGAGTTTTAAAGCCACGTTTTTTGATAAAATAAGGGCAATTAAAATTGCAAAGATCGGAATGCCGGTTGCCATGCAATACTCTTTCGAAATCAGTGCTTTTAGTGGGGCAGCAGTGCTTATTGGTACGATTGGTGCAACAGAACAGGCTGCACATCAAATCGCCATTAGTTTAGCCGCAATGACTTATATGATTGCCAGTGGTGTAGCTTCTGCAGCGACCATTAAAACAGGAAATAACTTTGGAAAGAAAAATTTTGACGATTTACGTAAATCTGCTATAGCCAGTTATCACGTTATTTTATTGTTTATGTGTTGTACTGCGGTTATTTTTGTACTAGCCAACAACATCATGCCTTTTATTTATACCGAAGATGCAGCAGTAATTCCTATTGCAGCACAACTATTAATTATTGCAGGCTTTTTTCAATTATTTGATGGTACCCAGGTCGTGGGATTAGGCGTTTTACGTGGCATAGGAGATGTCAACATTCCAACCTTTATTACTTTTTTAGCCTATTGGGTAGTTGGAATTCCTATTGGTTATGTATTGGGATTTCATTTTAACTTAGGCGTTAATGGTATTTGGTATGGGTTAACCTTAGGATTATTAACAGCCTCTATCCTATTGTTTTTAAGGTTCCAAAACAAAACGAGAAGTTTGAAGATGGAGCAGATGCATCCTTAGATAAAATTCGTCATTTCGACCGCAGTGGAGAAATCTATCAAACAGAATTTCTTATGGATAGATTATTCATTTCGCTTCGCTCCATTCGATAGCTATCGGATGGAACGAAGAGAATAAGTAATAAAACGAGAAGTTTGAAGATTATTTAATTGTCATTCTGAGGGATAATTTATTGTATAAAAATCAATATGAATGACAGATTTTTTAGGGAACTATAGGCTGCGAGGAATCGTCATTACCAACTTGATTGGGAATCGTAATGCAATCGCTTTAAGATTCCCGCCTGCGCGAGAATGACGGCCGTACTGATAGATTCTGTCATTCAGAGCGTAGCGAATAATCCCTTAGCCAGGAACAGTAGATACTTCGACTTCCTCAGGCTCAACAGAAGATTGAAGTTAATATAGGCTTAGTCAAAACAGATTCTTCGCTGCGCTCAGAATGACAGCAGGTGCTATTTCCCTCCCACATTTACCACAACACCAATGGTGAAGATTGAATTTCCTGCAGACATATATTTGCGGTTCTTCAGGCCAATATTACTGCTTGTGGTATATTGTAACTGAAAGGTTTTGCTCAGCGCCATGCGGGTAAAGAAAACCGGTTCAAAGAAAATATTGTCTTCTTTTGGTTGAACAACTCCATTTAAAAAGAAACGGTCCATTTTAATATGACTAATTCTCAGCGCAGTACCATAATTGATCGGGAAGTCGGTTCCAAACAAACGCAGGTTGTTTTTCTTTTTCGAACTGTAATTTACTTGTAAAAACGTTTTTCTGTAATCTACTTCCTGCAATTCACTGCTGATCAGAATATCATTTTTAAAATCGCGTAAGGTAATGTCACTCCAGCCCTTACCTACGCCAGCATAAACCTCAATAATACGGTTGTTATCCGGACCAAAGGTATCAAAGTATCCCCCGCCGATCTCAATTAATTTATGTCCAAAATCTTTGGTTTTTCTTTCGCTGTTCATTCTTGAACCACTAAACAATAAACCAATATGATCCGAAACAGCATAAGCACCATTAACACTGGCATTACCTTTTAAAGAAATATGCGCGCCTCCGCTAAATTCACCCTGTTTACTTAACATAGGCGTATTTGGAACGTTTGGCATATAAACTGAAGAGCAACTGGCTGCGAAAAGCGCTAAAACTGGAAATGTAAAACGTAGGTATTTAATCATAGATGTTATATAAACAGATTTTGAGGTTAAAAATTGTGCTAAAGTTCCATTTTCATGAAATCCATTACCCGCTTAAATTCGTCGTGCAAGCAAGCTTTTAAATGGATTCTTTCTTTAGTGATTGGATGCGTAAATTTTAGTTCAGATGCATGTAATAACATGGTGGTCATCTCCCACTGATCTTTAAAAAATTTATTCTGTTTGTTGCATCCGTGCGTCCTGTCGCCAATAATTGGATGTAAGATATGACTAAAATGACGCCTAAGTTGATGCATTCTTCCGGTTTTAGGAGTAGCTTCTACCAATGAGTAACGGGATGTTGGATGTTTGCCAAAAGCTACTTCAACTTCTGATCTTTGAAGGGTAATGAACGAGGTGAAAGCATCTTGCATGGTTCCGTTTTCTTTAGCTAATGGATAGTCGATATCCATGGTGTCAGGTGTGAAACCACGCAGGATAGCAAGATATTTTTTATCAGTCTCTGTATTCATAAACTGCTGATGCATAGCGATTTCCGATACCTTATCAAAAGCAAATAATAGGATTCCACTCGTCTTTCTATCTAAACGATGAACCGGGCTAACGTGTTTGCCCACCTGGTCTCTGAGTAACTGAAGTGCGAATTCGGTCGCATCTCTGGCAATTGATGATTGATGCACCAACAATCCGTGGGGTTTATTAATTGCAATTAGATTTTCGTCCTGATAAATGATCTCCAACATATTGCCGCGAAGATAAGGATATTATGGTTTTTGCGTCATGACCTAGGTAAATAAATCAAAAGCCAGCCGATAGGTATTGCAGTGTGCATCTACAATATCTTTGATTTCCGTAGAATAACCACCTCCCATACTTACCTGAACCGGTAAGTTTTTATCCTTGCATGCTTGTAATACCAATCTGTCGCGTTCCTTGCATGCGACTTTGCTGAGTGACAGTTTACCAAGCTTATCTGTCGAAAGTACATCCACTCCTGATAAATAAAACACGAAATCTGGTTGAGCACTTTCAAAAGCCTTTTTTAGATTGAATTTTAAAATAGATAGATATTCTTCATCCTGGACGCCATCATTTAAAGGAACATCCAGACTGGAAACTTCTTTTCTGAAAGGAAAATTTTTATCTCCGTGCATCGAAAAAGTAAATACCCTTGGCTCATTTCGAAAAATTTCTGCTGTTCCATTTCCCTGATGCACATCTAAATCAATAATTAAGATGCGTTTTGATAAACCATTATTTAGTAAATAGTTAGCCGTTATTGCCTGATCGTTTAACAGACAGAATCCTTCTCCCCAATTGCTGCCTGCATGGTGCGTCCCTCCAGCCACATTAAAAGCAATTCCATTTTTTAATGCAAAATGTGCCGCATCAATTGTTCCTTGTGTAATCCTTAATTCCCGTTCTAAGAGTTGCGCATTTAAGGGGAATCCGATCCTCCTCTGTTCTTTTTCTGAAAGTGTTAAATCTCTTAGTTGCTCCCAATAGGTTCGTTGATGCGTTAACAAGATGATATCTTCACTCACTGGCTCAGAACTAAATAGATTTTGTTCTTCTATCGTACCTTCGTGTAAAAGCTGTTCAGGTATCAATTCATATTTCAGCATCGGAAAGCGATGCCCTTCAGGTAAAGGGTGTGCGTAAAGAGGATGCCAGGCAATCTTGATCATTAGCCTAAAATCTCTCCTACATGTTTTTCGATATTGGTACAAATCTGATCTACCGGAAGATCATTCGCATCATAGCCAAACGGGTTCTCTATTTCTTCAGCTATCAGCTCCAAACTCGCTAATACATAGAGGATAAAGGGAACGATTGGCACCACAAAATAACCTAAACTGAACACCCAACCAAATGGTAGAGTGATCACATAAACAAAAATAAATTTTTTAATAAATGCGCTGTAAGAAAACGGGATTGGCGTGTTTTTAATTCTTTCGCAAGCACCACAGATATCTGTAAACTGATTAAAGTCACTGGAAAGAACAATAAACTGTTCCTGCGAAATCGAACCTTTTTCTAACAACCCGTAGAATCTGTTGGTTAAACTACCTGCTATCTGGTTTGGAACATGTTTACCTTCTTCAACTTCTATCAATAAGCTGTTCTTCCCAAAATACATTTTTTCTCTTAAATGTTCTTTTAGCGCAAAAGCATATTTAGGAATGCCGTATTCAAAAAAGCGAACATCCTCATCAGTTAGTTTAAGTGCCTTAATCTTTAAAGCCAGGTTACGGCTTACATTGGTTAATGATCCAAGCAGTTTCCTGCCTTCCCACCACCTATCATAAGCCGTATTCGTTCTGAAAACCAACAAAAGTGACAAAACAAAGCCCAATAAGCTATGCATCATGCCAATATTGGTTACATTACTCGTTTTAGAAAGCTGAAAGTAATTCAATTCAGCATAAGCAACCAGCCCCGAAAATATAGCTACCCCAAGCATTAAAGGCCAAAGCTTTCTAAAGGTGTCGCTTTTATCAATATGAAAAATGAAGGTACTCCAGTCTTTAGGGTTGTAGTTAATCATTTTTTATCTTTTCTACGTTAAAATATCTTTACTCACTTTTAATAACGCCTGTCCGGCTAAGTAAATATCTTCATAAGAGTTATAAAGTGGCACGGCACTTAAACGGATTACATCGGGTTCGCGCCAATCGCCGAGTACATTATTGTTCATTAAACCATCAAAAATTTGCTTACCGCTACGCTGGGCAATGATGGATAACTGTGCTCCTCTATCTTTAGGGTTATTTGGTGTAATGATTTTATATTGCTGAAATCCTAAATCCTTATTCACTTCATTTATAATGAATTCAAGATAAGCAGTTAAAGTAATACTTTTCTCTCTTAATGGCGCTATAAAACCTGCTTTTTCGAAAATCTGTAGCGAAGCATGGTACAAGGCCATCGGCATTACCTGCGTACAGCTCACCTGCCAGCCATCAGCCCCTGCTTCAGGAACAAAACCTTTTTCCATTTTAAAGCGTTTACTTTCCTGGTAACCCCACCACCCTGCAAAGCGATTTAATTGGGTATTACTGAAATGTTTTTCGTGAACAAAGATTCCGCTTATTCCCCCCGGACCAGAGTTTTGATATTTGTATGAGCACCAGCAGGCAAAATCAACATCCCAATCATGCAATTTAACAGGAACATTACCTGCGGCATGCGCCAGATCCCAGCCTACAATTGCCCCGATCTCATGGCCTGCTTTGGTAATGGTTTCCATGTCGTACCATTGTCCGGTGTAGTAATTTATCCCGCCAAATAAAACCAAAGCGATTTCATCTGCATTTTCTTTGATTTTAGCTATGATATCTTCGGTGCGGAGTATTTCATCGCCTTCTTTTGGAAAAACCTCTATAATCGCTTCTTTTGGATCAAAACCATGAAACCTCACTTGGCTTTCTATTGCATACTGATCGGATGGGAATGCTCCGCCTTCCATAATGATTTTGAAGCGTTTGCCTTTGGGCTGATAAAAGCTAACCATTAACAAATGGAGATTTACAGTCAAAGTATTCATCGGGCAAACTTCAGCTGGTAATGCGCCAACAATCGGGGCTATTAACTTTTTAAGTGCCTTATGGTAGAACATCCAGGGTTCGTTTCCATC
Organism: Pedobacter sp. D749; assembly: GCF_019317285.1. Taxonomy (NCBI): domain Bacteria; kingdom Pseudomonadati; phylum Bacteroidota; class Sphingobacteriia; order Sphingobacteriales; family Sphingobacteriaceae; genus Pedobacter; species Pedobacter sp. D749. The sequence goes on along the minus strand of NZ_CP079218.1, from coordinate 2,373,381 downwards.
AAACCATCCCTCCACAGCATAGTTTGCCCAGTTATCGAGCTGACCTTTTAAAACTTCAGATGCAACTTTAGGTTGAAGCCCTAATGAATTGCCACACAGATAAATAAAATCTTTTCCGTTGTGGTTTGGAAATAAGAACTGAGACCTGAAATGACGGAGCTGATCAGCTTCATCAAGTTTTTGTGCGAATGATAGGTTATTTTCGAAATTCATTGGCTCAAAACTACAAAAAAAGCAGGCATTGTTCCCAATCCTGCTTTTCAATTTATTTAATGCTTTTAAAATTTAATTGTATCGTGCTTGCCTAAGTCTGGCGTATCACCAGTAACAACTGCTTTTAAAATGCTGAATAATACAACAATTTTAGACGATGAAGCATCCCAGTATTCTGCCTCTTCCGGAGTAACTTTAATCAGGATTAATCTTGGGTCTTCGACTCCATCCGGAAACCATGCTTTCGCAAATGGTGAGAAATACGCTTCTTTGCGAACTTTATCATCCACAAGCTCAGCTTTACCCTTAACGGTAAGGTATGTATTATTGGATGGATCGCTGTAGGCCAGCAATACATTATTTTCTTTTGAAATTTCTTTTGATTTCAGCGAATATTCATTTGTGTAAAACCACAAACTACCATCGTCTTCGATTTTCGCAGTTCCCATTGGTCTGCTTCCAAATTCATCTGATGAAGAAAATGTGGTAAACATACATGTTCTTACACTTTCGGCCATTTCTTTAAGGATAGCTATATTTTTCTCGTTTTTCATCTTTATTTTGTTTTATAAAGACAACAGGAAGCGCGGTAAAATGTTTCTGGTAATTAAACCTTATTTGGTTTACTTACATATTTATTACCTTTAACAAAGAATCGCCAGGGCAGCAAAGCATGCTCTTTAGCATAAGCAATACCTACACGCGGTGTAGCCGCAATATCTTCTTCATTATATTTTACACCATGATCTTCGATCCAGATATCATCACCAGAAAGATTTTTTGCGTTAAAGGTTTTATCGATCCCTAATGCTTTTGCCGCAGATCCGGGTCCAGCAGAAATAGCACCTTTTGTATGAGGCATATTTCTCCGTTCTTCAATAATTTCTACACCAACTAAAGGCTCAATACCCCTGATCAAAACGGCATGAGGATCATTTTCGACGGAAGTAACCACATTAAAAAGATGATGCATACCATAACAAAGATACACATAGGCAATGCCACCTGCACCATACATGGTTTCGGTGCGGTTGGTACGGCGACCGCCATAAGCATGAGACGCTTTATCTTTTATTCCAAAATAGGCTTCTGTTTCTACGATGATTCCTGCAGTGATTTCATCACCGATTTTCGTGTACAAAACCTTACCGAGTAAATCTTTGGCAAGACCTACAACATCCTCATTCAGGTAATATTCTGGTTTTAATTTCAATATCAGATATAAATTATCTATTTAACAAAACATGAATAACTTGCTCTAAATAAATCTGATCTGTCTCATCAAATTTATTCAACACTTCACTGTCCACATCTAAAACACCAATCACTTTACCATTTACAATCAGCGGCAAAACAATTTCTGACTTCGAAGCAGATGCGCAGGCAATGTGTCCGGGAAACGCATCAACATCAGGAACAATAATAGTTGCTGCCTGCTCCCATGAAGCCCCGCACACTCCTTTTCCTCTTTTAATCCTTGTGCAGGCCACCGGACCTTGAAACGGGCCCAATACCAGTTCATCCTGTTTTACCAGGTAAAAACCTACCCAAAACCAACCAAACTGTTCTTTTAGTGCAGCAGCAACATTTGCCAGGTTGGCTATAAAATCTGTTTCACCATACAATAATGCCTCAATTTGAGGGATGATAGATTGGTACTGCTCTTCTTTCGATATGTTTCGGGTAATGGTTAAATCTTCTGCCATGTTTATTGCGTTTACAGCCAAAGTTAATCATGATTTACCAAACGCAACTGTAAAGATGATTTAATGACGAAAATTTGAACGACAACCTATTTCTAAAATTATTAGTTTTGAGCCTTATCAATTTAATTAATGATTGTAGCCTTAACCATTACGAAATTCCATCGCCTAACCATTCCTTTTGCATTTATCGGCATGGCGGTTTTAAGATTGCCGCTATGGCTAAATAAAACATGTAGATTCTGGAAATTAATGGGAAGCGGAAAAGATGCTCAGGTAGATCTTGCACCAGATTATAAGCATTGGGCGGTACTTACTGCCTGGGATAATAGAAACGATTGTGATCGTTTTTATGGTAATTCTTTTGTTGTAAAATGGTTTAATTTTTTTGGGATCGAAAGTTTTACCATCTTACTAAATCCTTTATCCAGTCATGGCTTATGGTCAGGAATAGAGCCGTTTAAAATTTCAAAAACCAAGAGTCAGCACCAGGGTAAAATAGCAGTGATCACCCGCGCAGCTATTAAATTTAATAAATTAAAAGAGTTTAGGCAGAATATAAAACGGGCAGCGAATGCCATGAGAAATGCTCCTGGGTTTGTTCTTTCTGCCGGAGTTGGTGAAAATCCCTTTTTTGATCAGGCTACTTTTTCGATATGGGAAAGCGCTGAAAGCATGAAGGCTTACGCCTATCAATCACACGATCATTCAGACGTTATTAAACTCACCAGGGAGCGTAAATGGTATAATGAAGAGTTGTTTGCCCGTTTCGCTATTATAGATAGTTGGGGTACGCTTAATGGTGTATGTATTGAATCGTAAATAAAATATAAATAAATGAGAGTAGTAGCAGAACTTCCACATCCGGAATGTAAGATTACCATTTTTTCGATGAACCAGAAATTCATCATCAAATTTGAACAGGGTACTTTTGAGCAAAGTTATAAACTGGCTGAGCTTGACCTGAGTGGAGGAGGCGTAAATGATGTATTCGAAATTTTGGATGAAGAATTTATCCAGACTGTTATCGCTAAATTTAAGATTATGCGCACCGACTTTACAGCAGCATATAACAGGCATCAATATTAGAAATAATCGAATCAATTTATTGATTTACAACACGTTAAATGAGTATACAGAATTATATTCTGAATTTAAGGGTGTTTTTGGAGTTGAAATGATGTGGTGTTGATAGTTTTTATTAAGATAAAGCAGTATAAGTTATTGATATATTGATTTTTGAATTATTATACAAAATATAATTTTGACACTTGATTTAGCCAAATAAATGGGAGGTTTAGTGATTTTGGGATGAAACAAGAATTACTTTGTAAAAAACATCTTTCAATAAAATTCCATGCAAAGGTCGTCATTTCGACCGCAGTGGAGAAATCTTTTACCACAGTTTAAAGATTTCTCCATTCGCTGCGCTTCAGTCGAAATGACGATCACCAGTTCCTACCCCACAACTCCTTTGTTTATCAAACACAAATCTCTAGGCATTAGGCAAGATAAAGCTGCAATTAAATAAAATCTGTGTTTATCCGTGTGCATCCGTGGTTAAAATGTAGATTTATCAGTTTGAAACGAAATAACAAAATGGGTTTTAAACAGAAACCACTGTATCGTGTACTACTACCCTGTACCAGTTTTGAGAGAATTTTTCTACCGCATCTAAATGTGTTTTATCTTCCTGGTACGCGTTATGATCTGCAATGTTGGCAAATGTAATGGTTAAAGAGTATGTAAAAGAGTTATCAGTTACGGGGCGTACAGGCGTATTAGCCGCCAGGCCGTAACTTAATGTTTTAATATATTTTATTGGTTTTAAACTTTCGAAGAAGTTGGCGAAATCTGCGATTTCGGTTTTAGTCAGTTGAGGTTTTAACCAGAACATTACGAAGTGTTGAATCTGTCCTTTATCAGCGGTATGGATTTCTGTCATGGGTTCTTTTTTCTTTAAATATATTAATCATTTTTTATTAGACATAAAAAAAGTCCTGATGTAAATCAGGACTTTTCATATCTTTTAAAAAAGATTAGTTTTTAGGCTGTACCCGACCAGATTTTCTGTCTTCGCCTCTACCGATTAAATAACCGCCACCAGCTCCAACTAATCCGCCGATTATAGCACCTCTACCTTTTTTCTTATCGATTAAAGCACCACCAACTGCTCCTGCTGCACCACCAATAACTGCACCTTTAGCTGCGTCGCTCCAACCTTTTTTCTTTGCTGTTGGTTGTGTACCACCGTATGCAGCACTTGAACTACCACCAGAGCTTGCATACGATCTTGATGATCTTGACGACGCTGCTCCTGCCTTTCTGGCTGCTATTAATTCTGCCTGGTGTTTAGCTTCTTTTTCTTGCTCTGCTTTAGCCACTTCTGCTTTTTTAAAGCTATCTAATCTTAAACTGTCTTTTACTGCTTTAATTGCTAATTCCTTGTCAGCTTGTTGTTGTTTTAATGCAGCTTCTTCTTTTGCTTTATTGTTACAAGCAAATAAAACTGAAGAACTTAATGCGATTACTACCAATATCTTTTTCATAACTTTTAATTTTTTTAATGACACTTGTTCAGCTACCTAACCTCGCTAAACAGGTTTCAATGGATGTGTGATTTAGTTAATTACCAGTACTAAAGAAAAAATGATGCCAAAATGTTTTGAAAATGGAAAATTATTCCACTAAGTCTGAATACCAGAAGCCGGAAAGTGCTGAGGTTGAGCATGGTGAATCTTCATTTTCTTCCGTTTTCTTTGGTGTATTATAAGTTCTGAATACCTTCTCAACTATGGTAAAAGCGATTTTTTTCCTAAATATTGGTCCCTCAAAGGCGAAAGTATGAAACTCTCCGTTTTCTCCGCAAGGGTCAATTTCTGCAGGTAATTGATTAATTAAATCCATACTGATTACTTTTCCACAAAAGTTTTCGAGATTTTGTTGCGTGCAAACAATGATGGTTTTATAGCTCAGATTCAAGAATTCTTCAATTAGTTCTTTAGTATTTTTCTGCCACAATGGAAAAATTGCAGTAATTTCTATTTCTGCTAATTTGTTTTCGCGGTATGTTCGTAAATCTTCCAGAAAGATATCACCAAAAATAGAGTGTGTGATGCCTTCTTCTTTAAACTTAGTGAGGTGTTGTTTCATTGTACGATCGTAGGTTTCCATATCAGGCATTTCTCCTAAACGGATCTGATACAATGGAATACCAATGCTTTCAGCCTGTTTAATCAGCAGGGCTTCTCTAACACCATGCATGGATACCCTATTGTACTTTTCTGTGACCGTGGTAATGAGGTAACGGATTTCTATAGTTTGGTCTAGTAAGGCATAGTGGAGTGCCAAAGTACTGTCTTTACCTCCGCTCCAGTTAAAAATACAAATCTTTTTATCTGGCATTCGACAACAGTCCTTTTAACTCTGCAACACCTTCGACTGCATTTTTCTCGATATTGATTACGTTTTTATAACGTTTTACATCTGGTGTCTTAGGATCAATGATGTATTTGTCGATCACAGATGGCACAAAGTCTATCAGGCCTGCTGCCGGATAAACGGCTAATGATGTACCAATAATTGCAAATACGTCGGCCTGTTTACAAAGTTTAGCCGCTACTTCTATTATCGGAACGGCTTCACCAAACCAAACTACATGGGGCCTGAGCTGAGAACCGAATTCGCATAACTCGCCCATTTTAATTTCAGCGCCTGTAATGGGATAAACTAATTCTGATTTTAAATCGGATTGCGATTTGGTAATTACACCATGAAGATGGGTAACTTTGGTTGATCCTGCCCTTTCATGCAAATCATCAATATTTTGGGTAATAATTTCTACATCAAAATCTTTTTCCAGTTCTGCCAATAAATGATGGGCATGGTTGGGTTTTGCAGCTAAAACCTGTCTTCTTCTTTCGTTATAGAACTCCTGTACTAATTCCGGATTTCTTTCCCAGGCTTCGGGTGTGGCCACATCATATATATTGTAACCTTCCCACAAACCATCAGCATCCCTGAATGTTTTTAATCCACTTTCGGCACTGATCCCTGCTCCTGTTAACACAACTAATTTCATATATATTACACTGATTGTAGTGATTGCGCGTAATTGATAAACTTCTTAGCCATATTTTCATCAGCTTTAAAAATCTCCGGGTGGAACATGCAAGCTAAAGCTTCAATACCTTCTACCAAAGTACCAATGCTTGGCTGGGTAAACATATCAAAGTCGGCAATATAAACCTGATTATTCTTTACGGCTTCTAAATTATCCCATCCTGGTTTTGAGGTGAGCAGCGCCATTTCTTCAAGACTTCTTTTTTGATCGAACCCACAAGGAGCAATTACCAAAACTTCTGGATTGTACTTCAGAATCTTTTCCCATGGAGTAACAATCGAATCACCAGCAGGGTTGGAAAGCATATCAACACCACCAGCTGCAGCAATCTGAAAAGGAATCCAATGTCCGCAATTATAGATCGGTTCGATCCATTCCATCAGCATGATCCTTTTTAACGGTGCCCGGTTAGCCCTAAGCTGATCTAAAATATAATCTGTTTTCTTTTGTAAGCTTGCGAGGTAATTTAAAGCCACTTCTTCCTTACCCAAAGCTTTGGCAATGGTTATGGCACATTCGAATACATCCTGTAAGTTATTTGGCGATAAAGGAACCAGCGTAGGTAGTTTGCTTAGCTTCATTACGGCCGTTTCTGTACAAACGGTATCGATATTACAAACCTCGCAGATATCCTGTGTAAAAACCACGTCGGGCGCTATGCTTTCTAACAACTCATCATCTACCCAATACAGACTTTTACCCTGCGCTTTTGAGGCTGAAAATATGCGATCGATTTCGATACTTGAATAGTTTTTGCCTTCGAGGATACAGCGGACAACTTTTGGCTGATCTACTGCCTCTTTAGGGCATTCGAATGTTACGCCATGCAGGTATTCTTGCAGGCCCATATCGTAAATCATTTTGGTAGCGGCAGGTAAAAAAGAAACAACTTTCATTTGGATGTAAGATGTAATAGGTAAAATGGAATTGATTTTCGAAGTTAAAAAAAATCCTCTTTTGAATCGAATCAAAAGAGGATTTCTATTTTTTTGTTTGGTGAGCCACCAATCAGTTAATTATAACTTTTGCGTTTGCAGCTTTAATACCGGGTATTTTACTTTCAAGATTTCGAAAGCTCCAAAAAGTAATGCGCCGTAAATCACAGTTCCTTCTAAGAATCTAATCTCGAATGGAATAGCTTTGACTAAACACGTCCAAAAACCGGCAATATCTTGCGTATATGCAGGGTTATGGTACCATACACCAATATCGCTTACAATCCAGTGGATTAAAACAATAACTAAGGTTGATGCCAACAGATTTACTATGCTTACATTTTTAAGCATTATTCTACCAACCAACACCATCAAAGCAAAGGCAATATAGGTCCAATACCAGCCTTCATAAAGAAAACCACTGCTGTATTTGCTAAAGATGGTGGCCGATAAAATCAAATCACTTAAGAACAAGCTTAATAACGGGAAGGCAAATGCTTTTAAATTATCTTTAAAATAGGCTCCTCCAAATAAAGCTACAGCACCTATTGATGAGAAATTGGCGAACTTTAATTCATCAGAGTTGAATGTTACCAATAAACGGAATGCCGTTATGGCCAATATCATCAACAGCAAAATTAAGGTGCGTGGATTAAATTTTAAATGAGACATTTTATTTTGGTTAATACGTATGAGGCAAAGTTAAATTTTTATTAGCGGATATTAAAACTTACACCTGTATTAAAGTTAAAGCCTGGTGTATTGTAGCCAATAATTTCAGTATATTTTTTATTCAGGATATTTTTGGCATCAAAAAATACTTTCACGCGTTTTTTAGCAAGGGCATATTCTACATATGCATTTAACAGGTTATATGATGGCATCTCTTCATCTAAATAAGATATAAAATTGGTATCGAAACGTTTGCCAAAATAACGGAAGTTGACACTTGCATATAGGTTGCTGGTTGCCTGTGCACCTGCATTAATGCCGAAGGTGTGTTTTGGTCTACGGATTAAAAAATTGGTTGTTCCCGTATTTCCTTCAACAAAAGCATAGTAACCATTAATATTGAAAACACTGAATTTTGCCGCTGGCTCAATCTCAAAACCTTTATACTTTTGGTTACCCTGATTAATATAACCAGTGGTGTAAACGATAGCATCAGTTAAATCGCGTTTAAAACCTGTAATGCGCAAAGTAAATGCTTCTTCATCGATATTTAAGTTTACACCAGCCTCATAATTTTGAGATTTTTCTGGTTTCAGATCAAGATTGGCACCATATTGACCAAACAACATATTCAGTGTAGGAACTTTGAATGCAGTAGATACTGTTCCAAATAATTTTACTTCTTTAATAATGTTAATGCTTGGGGTAACTGAGTAGGTATAGTTTTCGCCATATTGGTCATGTTTATTGTAACGTCCGCCTACTTCCAGGTTAAAAATACTTAAATCATGTAAGAACAATGATCCATAAGCAGCGAAGATATTGGTTGTTGGGTTTTTGGTATCAGTAACTAATTTCATTTTTCTGTTGTCGATACCTACCAATAAATCTAATTTATTACCCAGTTTCTGGTTGTAGAATAAATCAACTACATTAAGTTTACCGAAGTTTAAAAAATTACTTGGAAAACCTGCATAACTAGACTTTACATCATTTGAATTGCTCTCGTGGCTATAATTTAACGTTATTTTACCAGTATTGAATTTGTATTCTGAATTGAAGCCCGCACTAAACTGCTTTAAAATAGAGTTATTAGTTGGTAAGCCATCGGCAAACGCACCTTCATCTATTTTATAATCTCCATAGAAATAACGCAGAAAAGGGTTAACAGAGAAATGTTTGTCGAGTTTAATCCCGAAATTGGCATTTAAACCATCTGTTTTAAAACCGTCTTTATCAAACATGGCTGTACTTCCAACTGGCGCAACGGCTTCCGAAATACCATCAGTTTTAAAATGCGTGTAGTTAATATTGTAAGAAAAATCTTCTACACCACCATTTAAACCGATAGTTCCTTTGTAAGTTTCGAAGCTGCCTGCACTGGCTACACCGTAAATGGTATTTCCTTTAGGTCCACCCTTTTTAGTTACAATATTGATTACGCCTGCAACGGCATCTGATCCGTAAATGGTAGACTGACCACCTTTTAAAATCTCGATATGATCGATCTGGTCAATGGAGAACAGACGTAGATCGAAGGTTCCGCTAATGCTTGAAGGATCATTCTGTATAATACCATCTATTAATACCAGAGTGTAACCACTGCCCGATCCCCTGAAAAAGATACTTTTATCTTTTCCCTGGTTGCTGTTTCCTCCGCTGATGATGATACCAGCCTGTTCATTTAATAAATCGGGTAATGATTTGCCATTGCTGCGATCTAATACTTCGCGACTGATGATAGTGACCACTTTTCCGGTCTGGGATTGTTTCTGGTCATTTTTAGTTGCAGAAATTACAACATCTTTAAGCTGCAAACTGTCTTGAGTTTGAGCATTAGCCACCTGGCCAATCATTAACTGTGCTAGCCCTAAACTGGCTACAGTTAGCATTCTTTTTTTGTTCATTTGATTGTGGATTTGCCCACGGCCAACAGATTAGAAAAGGAAATGAAAATACGAACAACGTTAATATCTCAATCCTAGCTTCAATCCCCGAAAGCTATGAAATTAAACGCTAAAGGCAGGTCTTCTGACTTACTCCCGTTTTTTCCGTCTTCCCGCTCAGTAGTTAATTGGGCAGTGACTTAAGAATTGAAAAACGTTACAGAGCTTACAGCTGCGGGACAGTTACAGATTTACACTGTATTCCCTTTTAATCCCGGTTGTAAGCCGGGAACCAAAAGCGCCGCAAAGGTAGTAAAAAGAGTGGAGAGCCAAAAGCAGTTTAATAAGTCTATTAGGTTGCTCTATCTTTATGAAATAGTGGAGAATATTTAGAATTAAAATTTTCCTTTGAAAAGCATTTTCAGTAATGCTGGGAAACGCCATTTCCGTTATTCGCTATAGCTCGGTGGAAACCGGAGGCTACAGCTACTACCAGGTTTATAAATGAGGGCTTATAGTATAAAATCAAGCTTCATAAAAAAGGCCTGCAATGATTTGCAGACCTTTAACATTTGAGGCGTAATAATTTTAATGAAAGATTGCTAAATCATTAAAAAATATCTTTGTAAAATCGGTAGTAACGCCATCACCACCGTATTTAATTCTTTTAACCAATGCACCTGTAGATGCATTATAAATCAATAAGTAGTTTACGGTAGCAGCTGCCCCATAATTTTGAATTCCGTTTACTACGATATAATCTCTGTTTTTATCGTAACGGATGGCTCCGTAAACCATAAAAGGATCTTCGCTTATATTAATAAATGGCTGCGATAGCGATGTTTTATCACCATCAATGTATTTATAAATTGCCTTTCCTGAGTGATAGAAAACGGCATTTTCTTTTGTTGATGAGGTAATGCGGGTCGGTGCATCCAATCCAAATGTTCCTATTGACACAGGTAATGCTATACCTGCTGTATCTAAGTTATTATCAATGGCAATTAACCTGCTACCCGTAGATGCCCAAATTTTTCCATTAGGTGTTTGAGCAAAACCTCTGTTAATACCGGAGAAACTTTTAATTAGTGAATAATTATTAGCGGATACAATTTTGGCACCATTGCTCTGCAACAGGTAAATGTAATCGCCTTTTTTCCACATGTCGCCGGTATTCACTGCACCAACTGAAGTCAGTTTATTTTGTACGGCTAATGTGTTCAGATCAATCTGGTAAACACCATCGTTTGCACTCACCAATCCCCTGTTTCCATCAACCTGTATAATACTTATCCAGTTGCTGGCTTCCTGTACATATCTTGCTTCTTCTTTTAAGGTGTATTCGTTTATTTTTACAATCGGGCCATTTACCTTGCACATTAAATAAATACTTCCGTTAATAACCGAAGCAAACTGCAACGTACTGGTTTTGGCAGCATTTGATAGTATTTTACCTGGATTTTCTTTTTCATAAGCCCTGATATTAAGGGTATCATCACCATAACGGTAAAAACTCACTGCGCCCGAATTTTGGCCATAAGAACCTTCCCCAATTACAAAAAAGCCATTTTCGTATTTACCTACAACCGGATCTATCTGCAGGTTTTCTATACTGTCCTTTTTACAAGCGTATAAGCCGGTAGTTAAAACTAATGCCCCTATCAGAAGCTGTTTTAAGTTCAATTGTTTCATTATAATATATTGTGTTATTTATTTTTTAAAAGTTTAAGATCAACCGCTCCGCCAAATTCTGTTGAGATTTCGCCTAAATAGCGCGACCGCTCATTATCATTATCCGGACTGAAAGGATTTCCATTGCTATTCTGGCCGGTATATACCTTTACAAAATCGATAGCGGTGAGATTTACTTTTTTTCCGGCTGCATCTACTGCCCAATCAATATCGAAGGTGTTATATCCTCTCCCCAGCGATTCCTGCAAAGCGATGTACTCACTCGATCCATTATCAGAATAGCCAAATGCGAAAGGTTTATTGGTGATGATTTCTCCAGGGTTCAATGTATTTTTAAGCAAAGTTCCGGTGAAAGAAATTTCGTTTGTAGTTGCCCATGAAGGGAAATAATCCTGCGCATGAAACTGGTTTCTCAGCACAAAGCCTTCTTTACCCTGATTATCCGTCCAGCGTACATCATCCGTTACTTTTGAGGGTTTGTAATAGGTGATTATATAATTTTTGATGGTCGGTGAGGCATTGTATTCACTTCCGGCAAGTTCATACCAAACATCATCAGGCAATCCATTTTTGTTTAGATCCTGCATTACGCACACGATGCCGGGCTCCGAGAATTCCATATCCATGCCAATTAAGGGGTTGCCATAAATACCGAGGTCGGCACCGGCTGCATTAGTCACACTGTGATCGAAACCAAATACGATAAAACCACCATAAGCGCCAAGTGAAACCAGACCATTGCCAGCGCTACCGATCAATATGTCCGTTTTAACCAGATCGTTGGTAAACTGCCCGGGAGCTTGTTTGAATTCGTATATTTTGTTTAAATAAGGAGATTGATTAGCAACAGGCTTTTCTCCCGTTCCATCTTTTTCAACTGCACTTTCCTTTTTACATGAGAAAAGTACAGTTGATAAAAGCATTAAGCTGATAATAGATTTTGTTTTCATATTTTAAAGTCCGGGGCAGATGTCGGAAGACAGAAGTTGATATTGCTAAGAATTTAATCTTTGCCCTTCAAACTGTTGTCCTACGATTCTTTGGCCATTTTCTTGAATTGAATTAAGATTGCATTAATCCTGTTTTGATCGATACTATTTTATACCTAAATCCATAGCACCTTTAACCTCGGTTGATATTTCGCCCAAAAGTGTATTTCCTTTTTCCCTTTGTCCGGTGTATACTTTCACGAAATCGATGGTATTTAGAGCGATTTTCTTTCCATTTTTATCAACTGCCCAATCTAAATCAAAACTGTTATATCTTTTAGTGGCATAATCATCATCGATAGACCAGCTGTCCGTATAACCCCATGCAAATGCACTGTTAATGAAAATACCGCCGTTTTTACCCCAAGAAGATGGAAGCATAGTTCCTTTTAAAGTTAGTTTTTCCTGATCAGGCGCAAATTCAGGGTAGAAATTATGCTTGTGGAAGTTGTTTACATCATAAGTACCGCTGTTACCCTGGTTATCCGTCCAGTTTACATTGGCAAAGCCTTTTGGATTGGTATAAGTGATTTCGTAATTTTTAATGGTTAATGGGTTATTGTATTCGCTACCAGCCAGTTCATACCATTCATCATCAGGTTTTCCGTTACCGTTTACATCCTGGCTTACCATTACAATCCCCGGCTCAGCCCATGGCGTTGTACCTCCGATCGGATTACCGTAAACAGCCAGATCTGCGCCTGCATTATTCACTACAGAATGATCGAAGCCAAAAATAACATAACCACCAAAGCCTCCTAAGCTGATGAGACCGGTTTTGTTTACATCACCAATAATTTTTTGTGCGCCAGCCAGGCTACCCAAATTCTCATTAATAAACTGGCCAGGTGCTGGGAGGTATTCGAAAACAGCAGTGATATATTTGGTGCTATTCGGTGTAATTTCTACCACCGGAACCGGAACAGTTACTGTGTATTTGTGAGCAAACGATCCAGTGTTATTACTTGCGGTATACTCAATAACATAAGTGCCGGCTTTAGTTGGCGTAAAATCGTAATTATAGACATTACTTACCACTTTACCATCCAACTTCCATTGGTGATTAAACTCAATGCCATTGTTAGTTCCGGCAGCAAAAGCGATTTTGGTATTTACTTTTGATGTCATTGTTTCTCCTTTAATGGTGAGGTTAACATCTGGTGCAACTTCAGTGTCTTTTTTACAACTGTAGATCAGGGTTGCAATACCGAGCATTACTATTAGATAAGTTTTTTTCATGTGTTATTGATTATTTATTTTTTGGATACTTTTATTATTCGTATTTATAATTGTAATTGAATACGGCATGTTGCGGCAAACCTGCAGTTTTAAAGCTGAACTTTACTTTTCCATCCGTCCCAAAGCAATAAGTAAGACCCTCGCTGTTGTTGTAGTTATTGGCATCGGCAACCACAACCTCTTTGCTGAATGGATTAATGGTGATTCCATAAATGGTATTAATAACCTGCCCATCAGTAATTAAACTTGCACCTAAGGCGCCACTAGTGGTATTAAGGGCTTTAATATCAGGGCTGCTGTAAATATCTTTAGATAGATAAGCTGTTGATCCATTGATGGCAATAGCACCCAGATCATAATTGTAAGATGCAATTTTGGTATCCGTAGCGCTGCTGATCCTATCCAATGATGGATTGTTATTAATGATATAGTCATTCCAGCATACCACGAACAAATCACCATTATCGGCCGCTTGTATCCTTACGGGATTATTGTTTACGGCAATATCTTTCGTTTTGGTAAAGGTTGCTAAATCGATTACTGATACCTTGTTTTTTGCTCCGTTCTGATAATAAGGATGTGAAGAATTGCACACATATAACTTGCCATTAGCTACTGCCAGTTGTTCAAGTCCTTCCGATAAGGTAATTTCACCATCAACAGCCATCGATGCGGTATCGATACGGCTCACTTTTCCATCATATCTCGAAACGTAAGCTTTATCTTTGTAGAAAGCTACAAACCTTGGGATATAACCATCAGTGGTCGAATTGAATGGAATTCTTTTTAGTGATTTACAGGTTTTAATATCAATAATATCCAAAAACGATTGTTTTGTACCCTGAATACCTGCTACGACGCAATACATTTTGCTGCCATATTGCTCTAAATCGTTTGCGGTTTCTCCTAACGATACGCCATTTACCTGTTTGTAATAATCGGCAACTGCAGTTTTGGTTGCTACATCATAATAGGAAATGGCACTGTTATTATTCCCCATCAATCCTTCGCAAAGCATATAAATCCCTTTGGTGTCTGTAATGATCTGTTTTTTTTCCACTATCTCTGATCTATCCTTTTTACAGGCAGAAATAGACACAGCCGTTGCGGCGAGGATAATTAAAATGTGTTTTTTGTAAAATTTGCTCATGGTATATATTTAATTTATAAATGCAATGTGGGCTGGGATATCGCCAGTAGTAACCGACCATTTCAGGCGGCCTTCCGGGCTGTAACAGTGTAATTTTCCGGGCGTAACATAATCTTTAGCGTCAGTTACATATACATCTTTACTGGTAGGGTTAACCGCAATTCCGTAAGGGATTTTAATGTTCTTTTCAGTACCATCCGTAATGAATTTGCGGTCCATTATCGTTTCGTCCTTTATGTTGATCATGTTATAGCTAATGTTATTTTTACCCGCTATATAGTTCCATTCTGTACTATAGATATAAGCGTAATCATCATCGATAACCAGATTACCAGCGGCAATATTGAATACCTTTTTAATTTGGTCGGTTTGGGTATCAATTACAAAAAGCTTTGAAGGGATGGTATAATAATCACCACGTGAGGTCACATACAAGTCCCCATAACGATCAGCTTTTATACGATGCAGGTTAATGGCAACTTCAATGCGTTTAATTTCTTTAAGACTAGGTAGGTCGATTACCGATACGGTATGCTCATAATCCGGCGGACTATAACCACCAGAATTGGCTACATACAATTTACTACCAATAATGGCCATTTCTTCTGGCTGTCTGCCAACTTCAACATTACGGTTTATGCTGAGTGCTGCGGTATCTATCTCGGCCACAATTCCATTCGGTGCCTTCGGATCGCCAACTTTACCTAAATAAGCACTTACATAAGCTTTGCCGTTATTGAAAGTGATATAACGGCAATTGGTGATATTGATTTGTCCGATTTTCTTTCCCGTTTTCACATTCAGCACCTCAACTTTATTCGATACATTAACCACTACATAAAGCTTGCTACCATAACATCCAATATCATTTCCCACATCGCCCAAACCTTTGGTTACATCTGGGTTTACCTCATTATATAAGTTTCGGGTATAAATGCCATTTACCAGGTCCATATAATCTAAAGAGGCCTTGTTCATGTTCATATTGCCTTCGTTAACCAGGTAAAAACCTTTAATGGCAGAAGTTGGCTCTGGTTCTACCTTGCTAATTTCCGAAGGCAAAGGCTGGGGATCTTTTCTACAGGCGCAAATAGCCAACAATAAAACCAATATATATATCTTAGATTTTAAAGGCCTCATAATTTATAATTTAGCGTTAGCCTGTAATTTCTACCCGGCATTGGGAAATTTGGGATTAGGTCGTAGTATTGGTTAAGCAGGTTATTTACTTCGCAGTTGATATTGATACTTCCTTTTTTTAGCTTAAACTCATAACCAATGGCTGCATCATGGGTGTACCAGGGCTCCATGTAATTATAAATGTTGTTTGCCTTTTGATTATAACGGAAACCTGTGTATATGAAGCCATAGTTTGCATGCCAGTTTTGGCAATCCATGCGTGCTAAAAATGAACCACTGTTTTCGGGGATATAAGGAATCTGATCCTGATAATTTTCCTCCTGTTTTGAAGTCACATCGACTGCTTTTTGATAAGTGTAATTCAGTCCAACATTAACCAGTAGATTGGTAAAAGGCTCAAATGCGGTTTTGGCATTGATTTCCAAACCATGAATATCGACCAAACCGATATTGTACATAATCCAGCGGTACAGGTTTGCACCTGGTTGTGCCACAATTTTATCTTTTACCCGGTTGAAATAAACATCAGACTGGATATCAATAAACTTTAATTGCTGATTTTTGAAGTTTTTGAAATAGGTTATACCAACATCATACTGTTTAGTGTATTCAGGCTTTAAAAGCGTATTACCAATAAAAGTATAATACAGATCATTAAAAGTAGGCATCCTGAAAATGTCTTTATAAAATGCCCTGACCCTGATGTCCCGATCCTTTAAAAACTTCCACGAAAGCATTACCGTTGGACTAAAAACCTGCTTGTTACCCGCTGAAGAATATAACTTTACATGATCAATTACAGTGGTGCTCAATACATTTGCCTGGATAGTGAGCTGTTCTAGTGTTAAAGATGAACTTAACACATTTAAAAAAGTATTCCTGCTTGGGTAAGGAAAACGATAAATATTGGCATCCAAAGTCTGAAAGGTATAATCAGATGCATAAGCCACCTCCCAAACCGAACTGATTTTATATTTTCCCGATACAGATAAGTAAGCTTCCTGCTCTTTAAAGCGGTTATCTAAAAAGCCAGTGGTGGTTACATAATCAGGATCTAAATAACGCTGATAAACATAAGTGTATTTTCCATTTACAATTATGCTGAATTTATCGGATAGGTTTTTCTCTATGCTCCCCTGGATAAAGAAATCGCGGTCCCAGATTCTTTGCGTAAAATCGAATCTGTTGGCCACAATAGCTCCTGGTAACCCCCTATCTGATAAAAATGAATAAGCCTGGGCATGCCATTTTCCGTTTCTAAATTTGCCAAACAATGCGGCCTGTAAACGGAAACGTTCTACATCACCATTATTTCTTACCGCAGTGGTATCAAAAACGCCATTGGTATACCTGAATTTATATTTCCCATCGGCATGTATATATTCGGTATTGATACTGGCAATTAAATTCTCGTTAATTTTATTGCGATAAATTAAAGAAGGATTGATTAATCCAAACGATCCGCTTTTTAAACCCAGCTCAACTTGTTGTCGCTGGTTTCCTTCGAAATCAGGTTCTTTGGTTTTTAAATAAATACTACTAGCCGAAGCATAACCCTTAGCTGGAATAAGCAATTCAGGTTTTTGCCCGCTGTATAAAGCAATTTCTTGGAGATTGCTGAGCGAGAATTTCCCTAAATCTACCTGCCCGTTCTGTGCATTGCCAATCTGGATGCCGTCTAAAAAAACTGCTGTATGGTTGGTGCCCAAGCTTCGAACATTTACCGTTTTTAAACCACCTATTCCACCGTAATCTTTCAATTGTACACCCGAAAAGTAACGGATGGCATCAGCCACTGATAAACTATTGATTCTTTTCAGATCTTCGCCCGATAAGATCTGAAGCGGTGTTGGTGATTTGCTTTGCTCAGTTAAACGGTACTCCCTGATCTGAACCTCTTTCAGCTGAGTTGCTTTTTTGATACTGTCAGTTTGTGCCCAGGTATTTAAAGGCAATAAAAATCCTGTCCATAAAATGGAAGAAAATAGAAAAAACTGCATTTTGCCCGCATTGGCAGAATGTTTTTGTGTCATTTTGATTGTGAGTTTAACCCACAGCCAACAGATAGAAAAGAAATGAAAATACGAATACGTAAGTACATCACTCCTTAGCTTCAATCCCCGAAAGCTATGAAATATAATGCTAAGGCAGGTCTTCTGACTTACTCCCGGTTTTCCGGCCTTCCCATTCCGACGTGTCGGGACAGTGGCAAATTGATTGGAAATCCGTTAAGGAGCTTACAGCTGCGGGACAGTTACAGATTTACACTGTATTCCCTTTTAATTCCGGGTGTAAAACCGGAAACCAAAAGCGCTGCAAAAGTAACAAAATTAACCAATATGTAAAATGCATGAATGGAAGACAGTCTTTCTAACAGAAAAAGCTAAATTAGGAATCAAATTTCCACCCATGAAAAGGATTTTAATTATTGTATTTTCATTGATCAGCTTATCTGTTATGGCAAAAAAAACCGATACTCTTTTTCTAAAAAAGCTAATGGAAAGCAAGCCTGCACTTTTTTCAGCTGTACTTAACCATCCAGATAAAAACCAGATTCAGATTCTTTATACCCAAATAAACCGTGATTCGAAGAATAAACCCTCCTTTAAAACCTTTAGTTATAATTTAGATCCTCACCATTATTTTTATCCTGCCAGTACGGTTAAGCTTGCTGCAGTCATTTTTGCTATTGAAAAAGTGAACCTTTTGAAAAGTACCGGCTTAACGCCTTATAGTACAATGATTACAGATAGTGCGTTTAAAGATCAAACAAAGGTTTTAACAGATACGAGTGCTAAAAGCGAACTTCCATCAATAGCACATTATATTAAAAAGATTTTGCTTACCAGCGATAATGATGCCTTTAACCGCTTATTTGAATTTATTGGAAGAGCAGAAATTAATGAAAAACTAAAAGCTAACGGGTTAAATAATAGTCGTATTTTAAACCGCCTGGCCATTGGCGATACAGGAGAACCGGCCAGACATAGCAATCCCATTAAGTTTTATAATGGCGATAAATTAGTGTATGATCAACCTGCACAGTACGATCCAAAAGAATATGAATTGAAATTGACCAATCTGGTAATGGGTAAAGGCTATTTAGATAGTACAGATAAACTGGTTAATAAACCATTTAGTTTAGAAGGAAAAAATGCCTTTGCCATCAACGATCAGCAAAAACTAATGCAGAAACTGATCTTTCCTGAAGCATTTCCTGTTAAAGAGAGATTTAAACTTACTCCTGAAGACTATAAGCTCATCTACACCTATATGAGCAAATATCCAACAGAGAGCGATTATCCTAAATACAATTCTAAAGAATTCTGGCCTACTTATGCTAAAATGTTATATTATGGAAGAGCGCAGGTAACACCAGATCCAAACATCCGGATTTTTAATAAATACGGCGATAGCTATGGCTACATTATCGACAACTCTTATTTTGTTGACTTTAAAAACGGAATTGAATATTTTCTAACTGCGGTTGTTCAAAGTAACGAAGATGGAATTTTTAACGATAACAAATATGAATACGAAACAGTTTGTTTTCCGTTTATGAAAAACCTGGGCAAAAGCATTTATGAAGTGGAATTAAACCGCAAGAAATTGCATCAACCAGATCTGAGCAAATTTAAACTCGATTATTCCTATTGAGATTAAATGTTTAAGCCTTATCAAGTTTATTGCGTATAAATTGTATAAAAAACTATACATTAATTAAAAAATAATATATTCGCATTTCAAAAATTAAAGAATAGATCTCTAATGGCTAAATTATTAATAATTGACGATGAGCGTGCGATAAGGAGTACCTTACGCGAAATTCTCGAATATGAAAATTATGATGTTGAAGATATCGACAACGGTATCGACGGCCTCGAAATGATCAAAAAAGGAAATTTCGATTTGGTTCTTTGCGATATCAAGATGAATAAGATGGATGGTATGGAAGTGCTTGAACAGGCACAGCTTATCAAGCCAGACTTACCTTTTATTATGATATCTGGTCATGGAACAGTTGAAACTGCCATTGAAGCCAGCAAAAAAGGAGCTTTCGATTTTATTTCGAAACCACCTGATTTAAACCGTTTACTGATCACTGTACGTAATGGTTTAGACCGTGGAAATTTAGTTACTGAAACCAAGGTTTTAAAGCGTAAAGCAAGTAAAACCCGCGAGATTTTAGGTGAATCTGAAAGCATTTCTAAAATTAAGGAAACCATTGAGCGTGTTGCTCCTACCGAGGCCCGTGTATTAATTACCGGTGCAAATGGTAGCGGTAAAGAACTGGTAGCGCGTTGGTTACACGAGAAATCGAACCGTGCCGACAGTCCTTTAATCGAAGTAAACTGTGCTGCTATTCCTTCAGAATTAATTGAAAGTGAATTGTTTGGTCACGAAAAAGGTTCTTTTACCTCTGCTGTTAAACAACGTATCGGTAAATTTGAACTGGCCAACGGCGGAACTTTATTTTTGGATGAGATTGGCGATATGAGCCTCTCTGCCCAGGCAAAAGTTCTACGTGCTTTGCAAGAGCATAAAATTTCGCGTGTGGGTGGTGAAAAGGAAATTGAAGTAAACGTTCGTGTTTTAGCAGCAACCAATAAAGATTTATTAAAAGAAATTGAAGATGGTAATTTCCGTATGGATTTGTACCACCGATTAAATGTAATCAATATCCACGTTCCGCATTTAACAGAGCGTACTGATGATATTCCTGTTATTGCCCAAAACTTTTTAGAAAGCATTTGCAGTGATTATGGAATGCCGGTTAAGAAGATAAATGAAGGTGGCATGGCGGCTTTGCAGGCTTTACCATGGACAGGTAACGTACGTGAGTTACACAACATGATTGAGCGTTTGATTATTTTAAGCGATAAGGTTATTACCGAAAATGATGTACGTGCCTTTGCTAATCCAGGCGGTGGTACAAATATTGGCGCCGCAACCAGTACACAGATTGCGGGTGCTGGCGGATCTAACCTGGCTTCCTCTTTCGATTCGTTTAATAATTTTCAGGATTACAAAGATTATGCGGAACGCGAATTCATCAAATTCAAGCTGGAAAAAAACAACTGGAATGTATCAAAAACAGCTGATGAAATAGATATCCAAAGAAGTCACTTATATAGTAAAATTGAAAAGTTCGGTTTAAAGAGAGCTGAGTAAGTTGAACTAATTTACAAATCGTCATCTCGACTGAAGCTTAGCGAAATGGAGAGATCTATTAAAGTATTTGCTAATAGATTTCTCCACTACGGTCGAAATGGCGATATCATAGGATTTAGGGGTTATCCCATATAATCATTTTGCCTCATCAGCAATGCCCTGTATTTATTAAAGATAGCTGCTTTAGAAACAAAACCTAAATATTGATTCTGTGCGGTTAACACCGGTAAAATCCATACGTTATCTTGTTCCATTTTTTCTAGTACCATTTTAAGTTCATCATTTTCTTTAATGGTATTCGGTGCAGACTGAACCAAATGAGAAGCCATTAAATTTCCTTTATCAGGATGGTTGATCATCTCATTAAATAACTCTTCAATATAAATAATCCCCTTAAAATCACCCAGTTCATCGGTAACCGCACAGATATTTTTATGCGATTGCAAAATTTCATTCATTTTAACGG
Organism: Pedobacter sp. D749; assembly: GCF_019317285.1. Lineage (NCBI taxonomy): Bacteria > Pseudomonadati > Bacteroidota > Sphingobacteriia > Sphingobacteriales > Sphingobacteriaceae > Pedobacter > Pedobacter sp. D749. Next base: position 2,352,001 of record NZ_CP079218.1, on the reverse strand, counting down.
AAATCAGATCATTCATCTTTAACTGAGGATAACTTTTCTCGATCAGGTATTTCAGTTTCATCTGGTTTAAAACAGTGGTATCCTTATCCTCGTGAGATAATAGTTCTCCTTTATCGGCTAGTGCTTTCGTGTAAATAGAGTGTTTTTGCGAGCTGCGGTTAATGGCGTAAGAAATTGCAGTGGTAATCATCAATGGCACCATTAAAATATACCCTCCCGTAATTTCAGCGATCAGAAAAATACCTGTTAAAGGCGCATGCATAATGGAGCCCAAAGCAGCAGCCATACCAGCCACAATAAAATTAGAAACGTTAAGCTGTGCTATTCCTGATAGGTTCACCACGTAAGCAAATATAAACCCGATTAAACCACCCATAATTAAACTGGGTGCAAATGTACCTCCATTACCACCAGCACCTAAAGTAACCAAAGTCGCTATGGACTTCATGAAAATGGTTACCAAAGAAAACAACACTACTATAGCCGGAATGGTATTATAATCGGCAAAAATACTGTTGTTAATTACGGTATTATAATCGCCTTTTAATAACCCTTTTATGGTAATGTATCCTTCACCATATAGTGTTGGAAATAGAAATACCAAAGCTCCCAACATCAAACCACCTACAACCACTTTAGTGTAAGGATGTTTTATTTTATAAAATAATCCTTTTACAGCATAATTGGCTTTGGTAAAATAGATGGAGAATAAACCAATAAAACAAGCCAGGATGACATAGTAAAACAAGGCATTAACTTTCCAGCCTTCTGTAACCAAAAAGAAAAGCTGCTGGGTATAAAATAGTCTTGCAACTACTGCTGCTGTTGCGGCGGATAATAAAAGTGGGATAAATGCAGGGATGGTAAATTCGGGCAATAGAATTTCAATGGCAAAAACAATTCCCGCTACAGGGCTATTAAATGCTCCTGCAATACCAGCGGCTGCACCACAAGCCACTAGCATGGTAATTTCGCGGTACGATAAACCCAATACACGGCCAAGATTGGATCCAATGGCTGACCCACTGGTTACAATAGGTGCTTCCAAACCTGTAGAGCCACCAAAACCTACCGTAACTGCTGCAGTTATGATCTGTGAATAAATATTGTGTGCTTCTACCTTACTCGATTTTTTCGAAATAGCATAAAGTAAAGGAGTTAATCCTGTTTCGAACTTCGTTTTACGGATAAAGTATTTGATGTACAGTACGGTTAATAAAATACCGATCATCGGAAAAATAAAATACAGGTAGTATTTGTATTTCCAATGCCAATCAGACTGAAGAAATTCTTCGATGTGGTGGGTTAAACTTTTTAAAGCAGCGGCAGCCAATCCGGCCAAAATCCCGACAATTACGGCAAGGATAACTAAGAAATTACGGTTTGATATTTTAGATTTTCGGTATTGGTTAATCTTATCAAGGTAATTTACAAATCTGATGTACATTCTATTGTTTTTTTAAATAGAGGGCGATGCCCAAAAGTAACAAAAACAAAGGGAGAAGCCAATTTAAAGGCTTCTTTTATGCATCAAATTTATCCAATAATTTAATTAATGTTGCAAAATCTTTCGGGTATTGTGCATCGATCACAATATCCTGATCGTTAAGTCCTTTAAAAACCAAATGGCGGGCATGTAAAGCAAAACGTTTCATGATTGGTTGCTCCTCTTCACCTTTGGTTAATTTATACCCCCTTTTAATTGAAGAAAGAAAAACAGGTTTACCTTTATACATATCATCACCCACAATGGCTGCTCTTTGCGTAGCCAGGTGAATACGAATTTGGTGCATACGGCCTGTTATTGGCTTACATTCCACCAAAGTATAGTGTTTGTAGTATTTTAATGAGTCGAAGATAGTCTCTGCTCTTTTACCTTCCACCCTATCAATGGTCACGTTTTTATTGCCATCGTTTAAAATGGGCAAATCAACTGTTAGCTTGTCAAAAATAACATGTCCGTCTACTACCGCATGATAGGTTTTATTCACCTTTCTTCTTTCGAACTGCATAGAAGCATGACGGTAACCTTCAGGGTTTTTAGCAATAATTAACGCACCAGAAGTTTCTTTATCCAAGCGGTGACAAACCTGTGCATCATCACTGTATTGTTTAGCTAAGCGCAATACATTGGTTTCTCCCGATCCGCCACGCTCATCAAGCGAGGCTAAAAATGGAGGTTTATTGATCACAATAAAATCGTTGTCTTCGAAAAGAATAAGGTCTTTAAAATTTGGAAATTTCAAGCTGTGCTGTAATTAATGAAGCGCAAAAGTACGATTTTATTTTTTCTTACAGTCGACGTTGTCCTTAATTTATTCATATTGCCAGCGCAGGTAATCGTCCTTTCGACTGAAGCGCAGCGAAATGGAGAAATCTGAATCATCAATTTTTTCTACAGCAGTAGAAATGAAAAACAAAAAAAAGCCGCCCCGATGTTTGATCAGAACGGCTTAATACCTTTAGCTTTTATAATTTAAGAAAGCTCAAACTTATAACCTACTCCTTTTACGGTTGATACATAAGTTTCACCTAATTTTTCTCTAAGTTTACGAATGTGAACATCGATAGTCCTATTAGTTACCACTACTGAATCTTCCCAGATATTTTTTAGGATCGATTCGCGTGTATAAACTTTTCCTGGTTTTGACGCCAGTAAATACAAAAGCTCAAATTCTTTTTTGGCCAATACCACTTTGTTACCGCCTTGAAAAACCAAATAAGCTTCACGGTCGATTACTAAATCTCCAATTTCCAATTTGTTCTCAGATACTTCTTCCGTACCAGTATTTCTTCTTAGAATAGCATTTATACGGCTCACTAAAGCACGTGGTTTAATTGGTTTTGCGATATAATCATCAGCACCTACATTAAAACCTGCAATTTCTGAATACTCTTCACTTCTGGCGGTTAAGAAAACCATAAATGTATTCTTAAACTCGGGTATTGCACGCATTAAACGGCAAGCCTCAATCCCATCCATTTTAGGCATCATAATATCCAGGATAATCAAATCCGGATGTACCTTTTTCGCAACAGTAATTCCTTCCTGGCCATTGGTAGCTGTGAAAACCTGATAACCTTCTTTTTTAAGATTATATTCAATAAGCTCCAGAATATCTGGTTCATCATCAACAATTAATATTTTCTGACCTGCGTTGTTCATAGTTAAATATTTGTTACGAAAGTAGTGTCTATGATGCAATATTTAGTTAAGTCTAAGTTAAGAAATTGTTAATTACTTAAATTAGTTTAACATGGAATTTTTTTTAACGTAACGTTTTAGCTAAAAAGCCTTCCAGTTCGTCGCCACGCAAGTTTTTAGCTACTATTTTTCCAGCAGGATCAACCAGATAAGAAGTTGGGATGGCTTGTACCTGATATTTTTTTACCGTTTCGCCGTTAAAGTCTTTTAATTCTGATACATGTGTCCAGGTTAATCCATCTGCTTTTACTGCTCCTAACCATGCAGCCTTATCAGTATCTAACGAAATGCCAATAATATCAAAGTTCTTATTTTTATATTTATTGTAAACTTTAACTACATTCGGATTCTCCTGACGGCAAGGCTGGCACCATGATGCCCAAAAGTCGATCAGCACATATTTCCCTTTATAATCTGATAAACTTACCGGTTTATTGTCTGCTGTATTAATGGTAAATGCCGGAGCAACCTGCCCCACCTGAACAGCCTTTAAAAGCGCCATCTGTTTTACAAAAGCATCAACCGTAGCATTACCTTTAATTTCTTCTTTAACTTCATCGGCAAATTTCACCAGTTCTCCTTCAAATTCTTGCGGACTTAAAGTATTCATGGCATAGAAACTAGCTAGCGTACCTTTATTGTCTTTAGCAAATTTTATAATCTGTGTATTCAATTGGTTGATATAAGATTCGTACTGAGGTTTCATTGATTCTAATACAGCAGCCCTGTTTTGAGGTTGTGTTGCCACTTTTGCTTCAAAATCGGCCTGCAATTTTTCTACCTGTTTCGCAAAATTATTTCTAATGGCATTCAGTTCTGATAATTTTTCTACCTCATTCGCTCCTGAAATTTTATACGCCATGGTTTTATCAGCCAAATCAGCCTCTAATTTAATTTCATCGCCATTTTTTGCAATTAACATAAACTCATGGTTACCTACTGATACCCTAAAGAAATCGACTGATGGAGTTTTACGGATGAATTTAAATTCACCTTTTTCTGATAAATTAGTTGAATCGATTGCAACCATATTGCTATTTTGCATGCCGTATAAAAATACTTTCTTCTCCTTACCCGGATTTTGGAAAGTTCCGTCAATCGTAAAGCTATCTTTAGATTTACATGCAGTGAAGGCAATCGCGATCAGCATGATCAGGCTCAATTGTTTTAGTCTCATTATTTCAGTTTTTCAAGTATTAATTCATTTAATTTTTTAGCATCGGCTTTTCCTTTGGCTAGTTTCATTACCTCACCAACAAACAAACCTAAAACGCCCTTTTTACCTTTCTTGTACGCTTCTACCTGTTGAGGGTATTTATTTAACACTTCATCAATAAAACCACTTAATTCGTCTCCATTTTCAGAAATAAGTAAGTTTAATGATTGCGCTAAATGGGTAACGTTTGCATTTTCCTTTGATTCAATAGCTGGCAATAATTGTTGAATTGCAATCTGTTGGGTAATTTTTTTATCATCAACCAAATTAATTGCCTCCGCTAGCTGCTCAGGTTTTACTTTAAAATCGGTAATGCCAATCCTTTTTTCGTTTAAAACAGCCCTTATTGGACCGATTAACCAATTGATCAGGCTTTTTTTATTATTTACAACCGGTTTGGATGTATTAAAATAAACCAGAAGATCTAAATCCTCTGCAAATAATGCTGCATCTGCCTTGCTGATTCCAAAATCGGCAATCAATTGCTCTGAAATTTCATTTGGCAAAGCGGGCATCAATGATTTGATCTCTGCCAGCCAATCATCTGAAATATGAATGGGTTGTAAATCAGGGTCTGAAAAATAGCGATAATCGTTCGCCTCTTCTTTAGTACGCATTGGTGACGTAGTGCCTTTGTCAGCATCAAAATTCAATGTGCTCTGAATAATCCTTCCTCCATTGCTAATCACTTCTACCTGACGGCCAAATTCGAAATCCATTGCTCTACGTACGTTACGCATTGAGTTTAGGTTTTTTACTTCGCAGCGGGTTCCAAATTCAGTAGTGCCTTGCGGACGTATAGAAATATTGGCATCGCAACGTAAACTGCCTTCTTCCATATTACCGTCACTTACATTTAAATGCCTTACCAGTTTCCTGATTTCGCTCAGTAATACCGAAGCTTCTTCCGAACTGCGAATATCGGGTTCGGTTACAATTTCTATTAATGGCACACCTGCACGGTTCAGGTCAACCAAAGAATAGTTATCGTCCTGATCATGAATGCTTTTTCCAGCGTCTTCTTCCAGATGTATGCGATTGATTCCGATTTTCCTGATAGACCCATCTGCCAATTGAAGTTCCAAAAAACCATTAACACAGATTGGTTGATTATCTTGAGTAATCTGATATCCTTTTGGCAAATCGGCGTAGAAATAGTTTTTCCGGTCGAAATGATTGATCTGGTTGATGGTACAATTTAAAGCTAAACCAATACGGATTGCTTTGGCTACTACTTCTTTGTTTAACTTAGGTAATGCCCCAGGCAATGCCAACGAAACCGTAGATATATTTTGATTAGGTAAAGCCCCAAAAGATGCACTATCAGCAGAAAATATTTTCGTATTTGTATTTAACTGAACGTGGATCTCTAATCCTGAAACGAGTTCGAAAACAGTTTGGGGGCTTGTTTCTTGTAAAGGCATTTAAAGCTTCTTATTGTTATAAGTTATTAACCAAAGGTTACAGTTCAATACAGATTTAATCTATGGCTAAGTATTAATGTGCCAAATATAGTTATTATTTAGTCTTTCGTTAAAAAAGGCTTACCAAAGCATTATTATGCACCTGGAATTTTGAACTGGATGAACGTTTACGGATTACATTAGCAACAAATTTTTCAATACCCCCCAGCAAACCCGCTGTATCTATTAATTTTAAATAATGCGATAATGTTGTGGTATTACCTGCATCAGAAAGTTGGCCTAATATTTTGTTGAAAGACAGTATCTGGCTAGATTACAGACAACCCAATGCAAACAAACGTTTCATTAAAGCAGGTTTGTCTACACGGGTTAGCATTAAAATATCTTTCGAATACTGGTTTCTATTAATGCATTAGAGACATAGTTTTTCCACCGCTTTTCATCGTTAATTAAGCCTGCAGAAGCTGAGTAACCACCAAACCATACATATTGTTTGGCAGTAAAACCAAAAGCACTTTCCATTTCAGCAAAACTCCAATGCCCTAAATAAGTTAATTCGAATCTTCCGGCTAATGATTCAGTTAGTTTTTGTTGATTTAGAATCATCAATTTGATTAATCAAAATTTTTCATAAAGTGCTAAACATAAATAAGTTACATGTATTTCAATAATTTACTCAATATGTTGAGTAAAATTACTCAGTTATATTAATAGTTAAAAAAATGTTAAAGGGGATCCTATAATTAAACTGCAACCAAGTATTGTAGTCTATCTAACCAAACACAAAAGAAACCTTTAATTAAAAAGTTATGAAAAAGTTAGTTTTATTTGCCGCAGTACTGATGGTTTCATTATTCGGCATCAACAATGCAAAAGCACAGGTTAGCTTAAATATCAATATCGGTGCTCAGCCAGTTTGGGGTCCAACAGGATATAATCATGTAGACTATTATTATTTTCCTGACATAAATGCCTATTATTATGTGCCTACTGCACAATACATTTATCCTAACGGCGGACGTTGGGTTTGGGTAAGCAATTTGCCCGCCCAATACAGGAACTTTGATTTATACCGCGCTTATAAAGTGGTAATCAACGAACCTAAACCTTACTTAAGAAATAATATATACGTAACCAGGTATAGTAAATATAAAAACTATGGTGGCCGTCAAGCCATTATCAGGGATAGTAGAGATACGAAGTATTATGTTGTAAAAGGACATCCAAATTATAACCAAAGGCCTGCAAGAAATGTTACTGTTATCGATAACCGCCCTAATCGTGTAGTGCGAAAAAACGTAATAAGACCTGCTCAAAATAATGGCCGTCCCGAATTTAACAATGGTCAAGATAACCGCCCGGAAAGAGATAACAGAAAAGGCCGTGATCATGAACGCCATTAAAATTAATATTTAGTTGTGGTTAAAGGAGTTTCGAAAGAGGCTCCTTTTTTTTATATGTCTGTTACAATAGAAGTTTTGGCACAGCATTTGAATTATTGAAGTACACACAAATAAAATAGATTATTATGAAAAAGCTATTCATCATTTCCGCGATTTTAGGTATCGTGGCTTTAACATCTAATCAATCTAACGCTCAGGTAAATATTAGTGTAAATGTTGGTAGTCAACCAAACTGGGTTCCTGCAGGTTACCAAAACGTTAATTATTATTATCTACCAGAAGTACAATCTTATTATTATGTTCCACAAAGGCAGTTTGTTTATTTAAATGGCAACCGATGGACAAGATCAAGATATTTACCAGCCAGGTATCGGGGTTACGATCTACATCACGGGCGTAAAGTTATAATGTATGGAAACAGTCCATATCGCAATTATAACACACATAGGGTAACCTATGTTAGCCGTAATAACTATTACCGATCATCATACGGTGGTGGCGATAGAATCAGATTTCGCGGTCCAAAAAATCATTATAAACCTCATCATGTAGATCACAGATATTATGACAGAAGGGGAAATCCTGGTTTATTCTCCAGAGGACACCGCGAAAAACATGGTCATGGCAGACATTAAAACCAAAAAAGAGGCGTTTAGCCTCTTTTTTTATGGATATATCTGTTAATAAGATTAATTCGTCATTTCTCCTGGCAATAACGATCTTAAGGAATAAAACTTTCTGCCTTTTCCAAAACAACCTTTAAGCCTGCTGGATTTTTACCACCTGCTGTAGCATAGAATGGCTGTCCACCTCCACCGCCTTGAATTTCTTTGCCCAATTCGCGAACAATATTTGAAGCATTTAATCCTTTCGTCACCAGGTGATCAGAAAGCATTACCGTTATTCCTGGTTTACCATCAATTTCTGTTGTGAACACTAAGAAAAGATTATCAATCATATCTTTCAAAGAAAAAGCCAGGTTTTTAATGGCTTCGGCACTTTGCAGATCGATGTGTTTTGCAATCAGGTTGATTCCATTAATTCCTCTTACATGGTGAACAATTTCATGTTTTAAAGTATTTACACGCTCTATTGTCGATTTTTCGATCTCCTTTTTTAGTTTTGCATTTTCATCCAATAAAGCCTGGACAGAAGCTGATAAATCTTTGCTCCCGTTTAATAAAGCTTTTAACTGTCCTAATTCTTTTCTTTGATCTAAAAAAAACTGCTCTGCTTTATCAGCGGTAATGGCTTCAATACGGCGAACACCTGCGGCAACGGCGCTTTCAGAAACAATTTTGAAAGAACCGATCTGCCCTGTAGCTTTTACATGTGTACCCCCGCAAAGTTCTTTAGAAAAATGATCATCAAAAGTAATCATACGAACAAAATCGCCATATTTTTCACCAAACAGAGCCGTTACACCACTTTCAATGGCATCCTGATAAGGAACGTTACGTTGTTCCTTCAATTTAATGTTCTGTCTGATTTTCTGATTCACAATTACCTCAATTTGTGCTAATTCCTCGTCTGTAACTTTAGCAAAGTGAGAAAAATCGAAACGCAGGTAATCTGCATTAACCAACGAACCTTTCTGGTTAACATGTTTACCCAAAACCTGTTTAAGGGCAGCGTGCAATAAGTGTGTAGCCGAGTGGTTATCTTCCGTTAAAACACGTTTATCTTCATCTACAACCGCCCAAAATTTACCTTCTAAATTATCGGGCAAAATATCTGCAAAGTGAACCGTTAGTCCGTTTTCTTTTTTTGTATCGGTAATATCTACCCAAAACTGGCGGCTATGATCTTCTAAACGACCGGTATCCCCTACCTGACCACCACTTTCGGCATAAAAAGGTGTTTGGCGTAAAACAATTTGAAATTGCTCTTTACCTTTGGCTTTTACTTTACGGTATTTTAAAATTTCCGTTTCGATTTCTAAATCATCATAACCAACAAATTCGCTTTGCTCATCAGTATTTACAATAATCCAATCGCCTGTATCTATGGCTGTTGCCGCGCGGCTATCGTCTTTTTGCTTTTTCAACGCCTGTTCGTATCCAACCAGATCAACGCTCCAGCCTTTTTCTCTAGCCATTAATTCAGTTAAATCGATCGGGAAACCAAAAGTATCTGATAATTCGAAGGCAAAAGCTCCTTCAACCATACCGCCAGTAGCCTGGTATCTTTCAAAACGTTGAATTCCTGTAGATAAGGTTCTCAAGAAAGAAACTTCTTCTTCAAGTACTACTTTCTGAACGAAATCCTGTTGCGAAATCAGTTCATCAAATACACCTTTAAATTGCTCAGCCAATAAAGGAACCAGTTGATTCAAAAACGGATCTTTAAAGTTTAAAAACGTATAAGCATAACGTACGGCACGGCGTAAAATCCTGCGGATGACATAACCTGCTTTATTATTAGAAGGTAACTGCCCATCGGCAATAACAAATGAAATTGCACGGATGTGATCGGCCATTACGCGCATGGCAATATCTGTTTTCTCGTCGGTACCATATTTAATTCCAGATTTCTCCGCAATAAACTGAATCATTGGCTGAAAAACATCGGTATCGTAGTTAGAGGTTTTTTCCTGTAGAACACGTACCAGGCGTTCGAAACCCATTCCGGTATCAACGTGTTTAGCTGGTAAACTTTGCAATGAACCATCTTTTAAGCGGTTAAACTGCATAAATACATTATTCCAGATTTCGATTACCTGGGGATGATCTGCATTTACAAGGGTAGCACCATCAATCAATGCTTTTTCTTCGTCGGTACGGCAATCTACGTGGATTTCAGAGCATGGCCCACAAGGACCGGTATCGCCCATTTCCCAAAAATTGTCTTTTTTATTTCCAGGTAAAATATGGCTTTCATCCACATATTGTTTCCAAAGGTCATAGGCTTCGTGGTCTTTTTCCAGGCCTTCTTTCTCGTCGCCTTCGAAATAGGTAACATATAATTTTTCTTTCGGGATTTTATAAACTTCAGTCAATAATTCCCAACTCCAGGCAATGGCTTCTTTTTTGAAATAATCGCCGAAACTCCAATTACCCAACATTTCGAACATGGTATGGTGATAAGTATCAATCCCCACCTCTTCCAGATCGTTATGTTTGCCCGAAACACGTAAACAGCGCTGGGTATCAGCAACACGAGAATATTTTATAGCGGCTTCCCCTAAAAATAAATCTTTAAATTGGTTCATACCCGCATTGGTAAACATTAAAGTGGGGTCGTTTTTAACCACAATCGGTGCTGAAGGAACAACATGATGTTGTTTCGATTCAAAAAAACTAAGGAATGCCTGTCTAATCTCTTTTGCTGTCATTTCAATATTATTGGAAGGAACAAAATTAAAATTTTATTGCGTTAATAAGGAAAAATCGAGCTACATTTGAATACTTTAATTAAACGATATAAAACACTCATAATCAACTACAAAATATGCCGTATAAAGAAAGAGACATTAATAAAATGTATTATACCATGGGTGAGGTGACTGAAATGTTTAATGTCAACGCATCGCAGATCCGTTTTTACGAGAAAGAATTCGATATTCTCCAACCCAAAAAAAACAAGAAAGGTAACCGCCTTTTCACACCAGAAGACATTGAAAACCTAAAAATTATTTTCAACCTGGTTGATGAAAAAGGTTTTACATTAAAAGGTGCCAAAGATTATTTGAAGAACAATAAAACAGGTGTTAGAGAGAATCAAAAGATTATTGATTCATTAGAAAAACTGAAAAGTTTTTTAGTAAACCTAGCAGAAGAACTTTAGGTAAGCAGTACTATTATAATGTAAATCTCTTTGCATTCATTTAAGTAATTAAAAAAATACATTTCTTGTAGTTTTTTAATTATTTCCCTATATTAGGATCATCAATACAAAATCACCCTATTTTTTATTAACCAGTTTAAACTCTGCTTATGAAAATATGGTATGTATTGTTGCCTGTCCCTTTTTCTCATTTTTTAGTTCCCAAAAAGCATTTGGGTGTCGGTTTATCTGCATTATTTTGTAGTAGGCTGTCGCAAGTAAATTCCTTTAGAGATATCCTGTTCCTTAGCCGGGATCTGATCATCTCATGGCTAACTGACTTTTATCATAAATTTATAACTGGAAGTGGTTATGCATTTAAGTTTTTAACTGTTGCCTTTGTCATGGTTGGATTTATGGCAAATGCCCAAACTAACACACAGGAAACAACTATACGTGATATTTTGGAAAGCATGGCTGAAAACCTTCCGGATGATTACGATATGACCGAGTTGGTTGATGTTTTGGAGAAATATCGGAAACACCCAATTAACCTGAATCGCACTTCGGTAGAAGAATTGAATACTTTGGTATTCCTCTCTCCATTACAGATTGGTAATTTCTTTACACATTTAAAGGAAAATGGTCCGCTTGCGGATGTGCTTGAATTACAAAGCATTGCCGGCTTTGATGTTAAAACGATTCAAATGCTGCTCCCATTTGTAACATTAACCAATATTGCAGAATATGAACAGCTTAGTTTTAAAAACTTGGTACATGCTGGTGAAAATGACCTGATGATGCGTTTAGCACAAACTTTACAAAAACAACGAGGTTATACTGATTTACCAGGCAACAGGTATTTAGGTTCGCCAGAGCGATTTCAGATGCGATACCGGTATCAATACAGTTCAATTCTATCGGCAGCCATAACTTTAGATAAAGATGCCGGAGAAAAATTTATCGGTAAGCCTTTCGATTTTTATTCAGGAAATATTGCACTATTCAAATTAGGTAAATTAAAAAAATTGGTAGTTGGCGATTATACACAACAATTTGGTCAGGGCTTAACTTTATGGTCGGGTTTTTCTTTTGGCAAAGGACCTGATGTAACCAGTGTAGCTAAAAAAGATTTGGGTTTAAGGCCTTATAATTCTACAAACGAATATTCCTTTTTTAGAGGCGCTGCCGCAACGATTAATTTATTTAAGAATGTAGATATTACTCCTTTTATCTCGTTCCGTAATCTTGATGCGAGTCAAAAGTTAGATGCTGAAGGAAATTTAGTTCAGTCTACTATTAATCAAACTGGATTGCATAGAACGCCTACTGAGATTAAGAATAGAGGTGTTTTGGCACAGCGTGTATTTGGCACAACGGTTCAATATGCTAAAAACGAACTCACTATTGGTGCAATTGCTTACCATACCAATTATAAGAATCGTTTTATTACGCAAACTGCAGCTTACGATCGGTATAGTTTCACGGGTAAATCGTTAACTAATTTAGGTTTATATTATAATTATACCTATAAAAACATGTACCTCTATGGTGAAGGAGCAAAAGGTTTGGGTGGTGGCTTTGCCTATATTAACGGTGTACTCATTAGTTTGTCTTCATCGGTTTCTGCAGCCTTAACTTATCGCAATTATGCTAAAGATTACCACAGTTTCTTTAATCAGGCAGTATCCGAATCAACCGAAGCCGTAAATGAAAAGGGATTGTATGCCGGCTTAAATGTTAACCCGAATAAACATTGGGCTTTTTCTTTCTATGGTGATTTATTTCGGTTCCCCTGGTTAAAATACCGTGTTGATGAGCCTTCAAAGGGTTACGAAGTTTTAGCCCAGGCAATTTATACACCAAGCAAAACCCTTAAAATTTTAGTTCGATTTAAATCAGAAAATAAACAACAAAATACAGATCTGGATGTTCCCGTAAATTTTTTAGACCCTGTTAAAAGAAAAGGTTACCGGACAGAGGCAAATTGGCAACTGAACAAGAATTGGCATTTTCAAAACCGGATAGAGGTTTCTCAATATAAGAAAGGAAGTGCAAACAGGGAATTTGGCTATCTCATTTATCAGGATATTGACTATTCGCCAATGTTCGCTAAGCTAACCGGCAATGTAAGATTTGCCTATTTCAATACGGCGAGTTACAACAGTAGAATTTATGCATATGAAGATGATGTTTTATACAGTTTTGCTTTTGGATTGTATAATGGAAGAGGTTTCAGAACCTACCTCAACCTGAAATACAATATAGTTAAAAAATTAAATGTATGGATCCGATATGGGTTATTTGTTTATAAGGACGTAAATACAGTAGGTACTTATCTGGACGAAATTAAGGGTAATAAAAAATCGGAAATGAAAGTTCAAGTACGCTATCAATTTTAAATATGTTTAAGACGGAGTATATTTTTGTCAGGATCCTATTTCCTTTTATTTTGGGCGTCTCTATTTTTTATTTCTTCCCGGCGTTAGCATATATTAAATGGTTGAACTTAATGCTAGTTGTTGTTTTACTGAGCATTTTATTTTTAAACGTTACTTATAAAAGATTCAATATCTATCGTTACAAAGGTGCAGTTGGTATTTTGATTTACATACTTTTTTTCAACCTTGGCAGTTTGTTTTGCCTGCTTAATAACGAAAGTTTAAACCAAAATTACTTTGCAAAAACCAATTGCAATTATTTAAAAGTTTGGGTTAACAATGAGCCTCAGCAAAATGGCAATATTGTGCGTTTTAAAGCAAAGGTAAGATCTGGATATCTAAAAGGTAAACAGATCAGCTTATCGGGACAAATGCTGCTTACTGTAAAATTAGACAGCCTTAAACCTATCCAACTAAAGTATGGAGACGAAATGATGATTTCGGTTAGCTATACTGAAGTGGAACCGCCATACAATCCTGCAGAATTTGACTTTAAGGCCTGGCTAGGTAGTCAGAATATTTATCATCAGGCATTTATAGATCAGAACCATATTGTTAGCACCAAAAAAAATGTTGGTAATTCGATTATAAAGATGGCCTTAAACTTAAGAGAAAAACAAGTTGCAAAATACAGAACATTAATTAAAAGTGATGAAGCTTTTGCTGTGGCCTCTACCCTTATTTTAGGTTACCGAGCGGATTTAAGCAAAGAAACTTTATCGGCCTATTCCAAAACCGGAACCATTCATGCTTTATCGGTATCAGGAGCACATGTAGCTATTATCTATGTTGTTTTAGATTTTATGTTTTTCTTTTTGAATAAGAACAGTGCGTTAAGAATATTGAAACTATTACTCCTCTGTACTTTGATTTGGGGATATGCTTTGTTAACGGGATTATCGCCCTCTGTGGTTCGCTCAGCCATAATGATCAGTATTTTAATAACGGCAAAAGTTTTATCAAAGAAAACCAATAGTTATAATGTTTTAGCCTTTTCTGCATTTTGTCAACTCGTTTACAATCCATTTTTAATCTGGGATGTTGGATTTCAACTCTCCTATCTGGCCGTATTTGGACTAATTTATCTTCAGCCGAAAATCTACAATCTCCTTTATACTGAACATAATTGGATAGATAAATTATGGAGTTTCACATCCATGTCTTTAGCGGCACAAATAGTCACATTTCCATTAAGTATTTACTATTTTTATCAATTTCCATTTTACTTTCTCTTTGCTAATCTTTTCATCACGATCCCATTAATATTCATGATGTATTTAGGGATTGTGGTATTAATTCCGTCTTTCGGGTTTCTGGCACCGATTTTCGAATGGATAATAAACTTTACGAATGCGGTATTAAAATGGATTGCCAATTTGCCTTATGCCAGCTTTTCATCAATATGGATTAACCTGCCTGAATTTGTCTTGTTGAGCCTTTCGCTAGGATTATTTATTTATGCGTTGACAAAACTTAACAAACAACTTTTGTTCTCTTCTTTATTTTTATTTGTTTGTTATCAACTTTTGATTTTACGCGATGATTTAAAGGTTTTCCAACAGAGGAAAATCATTTTCTTTTCCTTAAGAAAAAATTATGCTGCTGCATTTATTAATGGAAAAGAAGCTATTTTAATTTCAGATATAAATAGTGATGATAAAAACTATGCCTTTTCTATTCAACCAGCATTAGCTCAATTACAGTTAAATAAGATATCTATTATTGATTTCAAGAAAGACACCGTTTTGGGACAATTTATATTAAAGAACAACCAGATTGCCTTTTTTCAATATAGGATGCTTTTGATTGACGAAAAGCTGAACAATAAAAAGATAAATGGAAAGGCTACGTTTTCAAGTATCTGGTTAAGCGGAAATACTAAATTTAATTTAGCCAAAATGGATGTTGATGTAAAATATAAAACTGCAATAATCGATGCCTCTAATAAGGATTATAAAATTCAGATCCTAAAGAAGCACATGGAGAATAATGATAAAGATGTACATGTTTTAAAGAAAAATAAAGCATATTTGGTGCAAATAAGCCAATAATATGGAAGATCTGGTTTTATATCAGGTTGCTGAAAGAATAGCAACAATAACAATCAACAGGCCTGAAAAAAGAAATGCGTTAAACCCTCAACTAATCGCTGAATTAACTGCTGCGTTTATAAAAGCATCAGAAGATGACCAGGTAAAAGTTGTCATATTAAATGCAAACGGTGACTCATTTAGTGCTGGCGCCGATTTAGCATATCTTCAGCAATTACAGCACAATACATTTGAAGAAAACGTAGCTGATTCTAATCATTTAAAAAAACTATTTACAACCATTTATTACTTACCAAAGGTGGTTATTGCCCAGGTTGAAGGCCATGCCATTGCCGGTGGCTGTGGTTTAGCGACTATATGTGATATTATTTTTGCTACTCCTGAAAGTAATTTTGGCTATACTGAAGTGAAAATTGGTTTTGTACCCGCTATAGTTTCTTGTTTTTTAAAACAAAAGGTGAGCGAATCCATCGTCAAGGAAATTTTACTAACTGGAAAAATTTTCTCTGCAGAGCAGGCATTAAAATATAATTTGATAAATTTTGTAACAAATTCATCCGATATTCATCAAAAAACAAGAGAATTTGCACTAAGTTTGTGCAAGGAGAGTTCAGGTAATTCATTAATGATTACGAAACAACTGATTAACCAAACTGTTAATCCACACTTAGAAAAGAGTTTGGAGATTGCGGTACAGATAAATGCCCGTGTACGCGAGAGTGAGGATTTTAAAAAAGGAATTTCTTCATTTTTAAATAAAGAGAAAATTAACTGGTAAAAAACTAAAACTAAAATAAAAACATGTTCAAATCAATCAAAACAAGCGTCGTAGCTTTAATCTTAGTCAGTACTGCTATAATTGCCCATGCACAAAAGAAAATTGCTGAAGGTACTTTGGTATTTGCTGTAACCGCTAATGGTGCAACAACAGACGTTAAAACTAAATTTAATGGTAACTTAACCAAAATAGAAATTGAAAATGGCCCTGCCATGGTTAACATTATTTCAAATACGGCAGATAAAACCGGATTATTATTAATTGACGTTCCCGTAGCTCAAAAACAGTTTGCAGTAAAGGTGAGCAAAGCAGAAACAGAAGCACAGGAAGCTTTATTGCCAAAATATTCTGATTATAAAGCAACTGGTGAAAAACAAACAATTGCTGGATTAAGTGCTGAAAAATATACTTACAAAGACGATAAGGGTGGAGCTCATGAATTATGGGCAACAAAAGATGTTGATATTGCTTCAATTACCAATGGTGGTTTCTTTAAAGGCTTAGGTGCACTTCCTGTAAAATATTCTGCAGTAATTAATGGCGTAAATTCAGACCTGGTACTAAAATCTCTTTCTGAAGCCAAAGTTGGTGCCATTAGCACTGAAATTCCTGCCGGTTACGAAGTAGTAACCATGGAAGAATTGAAAGCCATGCAAGGTGGTGGTGAATAATTAAACAATTCCAGATAATTTACGGCTTTTTAACTGCCGGCTTTTTATTTAAATTAGCCGAAAAGTTAAAAAGCTTTTTTTATGCCCCAAAATTATATATGATTAAAAACTTATCACTCAAATTATCAATTGCCTGCATCGCAATATGTACGCTAATTGATGCAAAAGCCCAAAGCATCAACTGGGCAAAAGATGGTAACTCCTACTACCAGATTGCAAGCGGAGAAATTATTTCGGTTACCCTCCCTAAAAGCGACAAAAAAACAATTATTTCCAGAACGTTATTAACGCCAGCAGGAAAAGATAATGCCATTGCGGTAAGAAGTTTCCAATTGTCGGATGATGGTACAAAAGCATTAATTTACACCAACAGTAAAAAAGTTTGGCGTTATGATACCCGTGGCGATTATTGGTTGGCAGATTTAACCGCTAACAAGATTACCCAGATTGGAAAAGATAAACCTGCATCATCTTTAATGTTTGCAAAATTATCGCCCGATGGAAGTAAAGTAGCTTATGTAAGCAAACACAACTTATATGTAGAAAATATTGACGGAACTGGTGCTAAAGCCTTAACCACTGATGGCACAGACCGCATGATCAATGGTACTTTTGATTGGGTTTATGAAGAGGAATTCGATTGTCGTGATGGTTTTAGGTGGAGTCCGGATGGGAAATCTATTGCTTATTGGCAAATTGATGCGACCAAGATCAAAAACTTTTTGATGATCAACAATACTGATTCGATTTATCCGTATACCATTCCGGTTGAGTACCCAAAAGTTGGCGAAAATCCTTCGGTTTGTAAAGTTGGTATAGTTGATATCGCCACTGCGAAAACAAACTGGTTAAACGTTCCGGGCGATAATATCCAGCATTACATTCCACGCATGCAGTGGGTACCAAACAGTAACAACATTATTTTACAACAGCTTAACCGTGAGCAGAACGAAAGTAAAGTGTTTATCTGCAATGCCAGTAACGGAGATGCAAAAGCGGTTTATACTGAAAAGGCAAAAGCCTGGATTGATGCGCAAGATGAATGGAAATGGTTAAACGACAATAAAGAATTTACCATCGTATCAGACAAAGACGGTTGGAACCATTTGTATAGAATCAGTATTGATGGAAAAAAAGAAACATTGGTTACAAAGGGTAACTATGATGTAATTGATGTGAAGTTGATTGATGTAAAAAACAATATGGTTTATTTCCTTGCTTCACCAACAAATGCCACTCAGAAATATCTTTTTAAAACGAAGTTAGATGGCAAAGGTAAATTAGAGCAGGTTACCCCTTCTGTTTTACCTGGAACGCATAATTATGATATTTCCCCAAATGCTGCTTTTGCCCGTCATACGTATAACAGTTCAATCGTAAGGCCAATTACCGAGTGGATGAACTTTACTACAGGTAATCCATTTACGATGGATGGAAGCATTACTACCCAATTATCAAAACAGGAATCGGCTAAAAACAAAGTTGAGTTTTTCAAAGTAACCACTGAAGATGGCATTGAAATGGATGGCTGGATGAAAAAACCTGATAATTTTAATCCTGCTAAAAAATACCCAGTTGTATTTTATGTTTATGGTGAACCTGCTTCGCCTACAGCAGCAGATACTTATGGCGCCGGAAGAAACTTTTTATACGCTGGCGATATGGCCAAAGATGGTTATATCTATATTTCAATGGATAATAGAGGTGCCCCTGTACCAAAGGGAAGCACTTGGCGTAAAAGCATTTATAAAAACATCGGCGTGCTTAACATCCGCGATCAGGCCATGGCAGCCAAAAAACTATTGGCAACCAACGCTTTTATGGATAAAGACCGTGTAGCCGTTTGGGGCTGGAGCGGTGGCGGTTCGTCTACCTTAAACCTGATGTTCCAATATCCGGAAATTTATAAAACAGGTATTGCAATTGCAGCGGTTGGTAATCAATTAACCTACGATAATATTTATCAGGAGCGTTATATGGGTACCCCTTTCCCAAGTAAAGAGGCGTATGTTAAAGGTTCTCCTGTTACTTATGCTAAAAACTTAAAGGGAAATTTATTGTATATCCATGGTACAGGCGACGATAACGTACACTATCAGAATGCCGAAATGTTGATCAATGAACTGATTAAAAACAGAAAGGTTTTTCAACTGATGAGTTATCCTAACCGTACACACAGTATTTCAGAAGGTGAAGGAACAAGCGAGCATTTATCGTTAACCTACACCAAGTTTTTAAAAGAAAACTGCCCTCCGGGAGCAAGATAGAAATTTAAAAAAGCAGCTTTCGGGCTGCTTTTTTTATGCGATAAATATTGGATGCAAGTAAGTATTGGAATGACAATCATGTAATTTTAAATGTACTGTTTCATTGTAAAAACCATTTAATTAAGTATTATTATTTAAGATTTTTTTTAAGATAGGCAGTTTTAATGGCTAAATTATTTTTAGACCGTTTTAAACCATCAAAGGCTGCACCAGAGTAAATGAATGCATCTCCACTTGATTCTGAAAGCTTTTTTCTTCTGTTTTTAATATCCCCTAAACCAATCCCCAAACTTACATTAGCAGATTTATTTACCATTAAATTATCGGTTTTTTAGCCGATTTTGATTTAAAAACTAATCAATAAATTTATTGTTTACTAGCTATGGCATTAATAGAATTTACCAAAAGAGGGATTTATTGTAAACAAGGCGATTTTTATGTAGACCCCTGGTGGCCTGTTGATTACGCAGTTACAACGCACGGACATAGTGATCATGTTCGTTTTGGAAATAAATACTATCTCTGCCATACCTTAACAAAGCCTATCATCAAACGCAGGATCAGCGAAGATTTAAATGTAGAAACATTGGAATATGGAGAAAGCATTACCCGTAATGGAGTGAATATTTCATTTTTCCCTGCAGGACATATTATCGGATCTGCTCAGGTACGTTTAGCTTATAAAGGTGAAATTTGTGTTATTTCTGGTGATTATAAAATTGAGGATGATGGCATTACCACACCTTTCGAGCCTGTAAAGTGTCATTCTTTTGTTTCTGAAAGTACTTTTGGTTTACCTGTTTACAAATGGCAAAAGCAAGAAATTGTTTTTAATGGCATCAGGAGCTGGATAAGTGATAATATTACACAGCAAAAAACAAGTGTATTAATTGCCTATAGTTTAGGCAAAGCACAACGTTTAATTAAAAACCTGGCTGGTGATATCCCTATTTATGTACATAACAGTATTGCTAACCTGAATGAGGTAATTATTGATGCAGGTGTAAATCTTCCCAAAACTATCCGAATTACTCCTGAAACCACTAAAGATGAATTGCAGAAAGGTATTGTAATTGTACCACCTGCCATGCGGGATAGCCGCTGGATCAAAAATTTAACCCATCCGGTAACTGGTATTTGCTCCGGCTGGATGCAAGTTCGGGCGCATCGCCGTTGGCAAAGTGCTGATGCAGGCTTTGCACTGAGCGACCATGCAGACTGGCCTGGTTTAATGGAAGCTATTACCGCAACAGGCGCAGAAAAAGTATACGTTACACATGGTTTTACAGCTGCTTTTAGCCGGTTTTTAAATGATGTAGGCATAGAAGCTGCTGAAGTGTTAACCAAGTTTGGGCAAGAAGACGATGAAGAAAATAAAGTAGATTTGGTTGATCAAAACGAAAATAAGTAAAGATGAAACGTTTTGCCCAATTGATCCAGCAGCTCGAACTGAGCAATAAAACCAATGATAAAATTGCGGCATTGGTTGATTATTTTAACTATGCAGATGATAAAGATAAGGTATGGGTTATTGCGTTATTTACAGGCAAAAAACCTAAAAGGCCAATTAAATCAGCCTTGCTTAAATACTGGGCGATAGACATTACTGAAACGCCAGAATGGTTATTTGCCGAAAGTTATGCCAATGTTGGTGATTTAAGTGAAACCATCGCGCTGTTATTGCCACCTGCCGAAAATACTTCTGATTTTCAATTGCATAAATGGGTTGAAGACTTGCACGATCTGGAAGGTAAGGATGATGAAACCAAAAAAGAATTTATTTTAAATGCATGGAATAAACTCGAAACACAGGAACGTTTTATTTTTAACAAATTAATTTCTGGAAATTTCAGGATCGGTGTTTCCAATAAAATGCTGGTGAACGCACTGGCTAAACAGAGTAGTTTAGATAGTGCCCAGATTATGCACAGCATCATGGGTAAATGGAATCCTTATGAAATTACCTTTCATGAGCTGATCAATGGTATCCACGTAAATACCGATAATTCCTGGCCTTACCCCTTTTGCCTCGCATATGCCTTAGAGCAGGAACCTGAAAAACTGGGAGCTATTTCTGAATGGCAGGCCGAATGGAAATGGGATGGTATCCGCGGACAGATTGTAAAACGGAATGGAGAGCTCTTTATCTGGAGCCGTGGAGAAGAACTGGTTACAGAACAGTTTCCTGAATTGCATTTTATGATCGATGTTTTGCCTGATGGCGTGGTTTTGGATGGCGAAATACTGGCTGTGCAAGATAAAAAGGTGTTATCATTCAGTACATTACAACAACGCTTAAACCGTAAAACGATCAATAAAAAACAGCTTGAAGATGCTCCTATTGGCTTTTTTGTTTATGATATTTTAGAATATGAAGCCAAAGATTTCAGAGAGGAACCATTAAGCGTAAGACGAAAAATATTAGAGCAGCTAATTGGTGATTTAGATGAAAGTCCGGTGATAATATCTCCGGTAATCAATTGCAGTTCGTGGGAAGAATTGGCTGATTTAAGACAAACTTCGAGATCGATCAATAGCGAAGGGATCATGCTAAAAAAATTGAGTTCTCATTACCATAGTGGTAGGAAGCGGGGCGATTGGTGGAAATGGAAAATCAATCCCTACACTGTTGATGCGGTAATGATTTATGCGCAAAAAGGAAGTGGCAGAAGGGCTAACTTTTTTACCGATTATACTTTTGCGGTTCGTGATGGCGAAAACTTAGTCACGATTGCAAAAGCCTATTCGGGCTTAACAGATAAGGAAATTAAAGAAGTAAATTCGTTCGTAACCCGTAATGCAATTGAAAAATTTGGACCGGTACGTACGGTAAAACCTGAACTGGTTTTCGAAATTGCTTTTGAAGGAATTGCTGAAAGTAAACGGCATAAAGCAGGTTTAGCTTTACGTTTTCCACGTATATTGCGTTGGCGAAAAGATAAAAAAGCAGATGAAATTAATACTTTGGAAGACTTGAGGCAGTTGCTGCAATCTACCTTGTAATGCGATTCATGGTCTGTGTTCTCACAGACCGAGGGAGATTTAATAGAATTGTTATTAGAAAAGCAGGTTTCTGTGTGCATCTGAACCGAAAGTCCTGCCATTCGCTTTATCCCGATAGAAAAAATCGGGATGCTCGCTACTGTCAGGTTTAGCTTACTTAGGTATGCCTTGCGATTTTAAACCCGACAGGAGCGGCACCCTTTTTTGCTGGAATATATTAATGTTAAAAGAAAAATCGCAAAAAAGGTAAAGCGTATGGCGGGGCTGCTGTAACCGAAAGACTACTATTATTGCTTTTCAAAAAACTAAAACTTATCAATATAAAACCTATAAGGAAATAAATTGCGCATGGACCAAACCAAAACCAAAGGTTATAAAAAGATAAAAGCCTGGCTAAAAACCAATAAACGTAAGCCTTTTCAGTTTCAGGAAGATGCCTGGCAGTATTACCTGGATGGTTACAGCGGTTTGGTAAATGCGCCTACAGGTTTTGGGAAAACATTTTCTTTATTTCTAGCAGTAGTGATTGAAGCTTTAAATGCCTCAGAAGCAAATAACAAAAAAGCTAAAGATCGTTTGCAGTTAATCTGGATTACCCCGCTCCGCTCTTTGGCCAAAGATATTGCAAGGGCCATGCGCGAAACTTTATTGGAATTGGAATTAGATTGGCACGTTGGTGTACGCAATGGTGATACCTCTCAGGCAGAAAAATTGCAGCAGAAAAAATCGATGCCGGAGATTTTATTGATTACCCCGGAAAGCCTGCATTTGTTACTGGCACAAAAGGGTTCTTCAACCCTGTTCCGAAATCTTAAATGCATTGTGGCGGATGAATGGCATGAACTTTTGGGCAGTAAACGGGGTGTGCTGGTTGAGTTAGCCGTTTCTCGAATTAAAGGCTTACAAAAGCTTGAAAAAAAACAGTTTTTAAGGATTTGGGGGATATCAGCAACCATTGGAAATATTGATGAAGCTTTGGATGTATTAGAGCCAAACCCAGAAGCCAAAAGAATCATTGTTAAAGCTGATTTAGAAAAGAAAATCCAGATTAAATCAATCTTACCTGATGACATCGAAACATTACCCTGGGCTGGGCATTTAGGCTTAAAACTGGCTTATAAGCTTTTACCCATTATCGAGAAAAGTAAAACGACCTTAATTTTTATCAATACCCGCGGACAATCGGAAATGTGGTACCAGCATTTGTTGAATATCGAACCGGAACTGGCCGGGAGGATTGCCATACACCATGGATCGATAGATTTTGAGCTTCGTAACTGGATTGAAGATGCTTTACATACGGGACAGCTTAAAGCTGTTATTGCTACTTCCTCGTTGGATTTAGGAGTAGATTTTAAGCCTGTTGATACGGTTGTTCAGGTAGGATCGCCAAAAGGTGTTGCCAGGTTTTTGCAGAGAGCGGGTCGCTCTGGCCACTCCCCGCATGAAATCTCTAAAATATATTTTTTACCTACCCATGCATTAGAACTGGTGGAAGCGGCAGCGATTAAAGAAGCAGCCAAAACAAACAATATAGAAAGCCGTGAGCCTTTTATTATGGTATTTGATACCTTGGTTCAGTATTTAGTTACGCTGGCCATAGGCGACGGATTTGATGATAAAGTTATTTATGAAGAAATTAAAAATACACATGCTTTTAAACTTATCCTTCCTGAAGAATGGACCTGGGTTATGCAATTTATCACCTCTGGAGGAGATAGTTTAAGTGCCTATACCGAATTTAAAAAGGTAGTTAAGGATGAGGATGGGCTTTGGAAAGTGAAGAGCAGGCAATTGGCCATGCGACACAGGTTACATATCGGAACTATCGTAAGTGATGCGATGCTGAAAGTTAAATTCATTTCTGGCGGTTACATTGGCATGGTGGAAGAATATTTTGTTACCCGTTTAAAAGCCGGAGATAATTTTCGTTTGGCGGGCAGGGTTTTAGAATTTATTCAGGTAAAAGATATGACTGTTGTGGTAAGGGTGAGCAAGCAAAAAAATGCGATTTCGCCGAGCTGGAATGGCGGCCGCTTACCCCTATCTTCCAATTTAGGATCAGTTTTAAGAAAAAAATATAATGAGGCGTTGGATAAAACCCATCAGGATGAGGAATTGGACTCTGTTTACCCGCTATTTTTATTGCAAGAAAAACGTTCTCATGTACCTAGAAACGATGAATTATTAATTGAACTGATCAACAATAAAGAAGGTTTTCATCTCTTTGCCTATCCATTTGAAGGACGTTTGGTGCATGAGGTTTTAGCAGCGCTGGTAGCGTATCGTTTAAGTAAACTGCTACCCATCAGTTTTTCTATTGCCATGAACGATTATGGTTTTGAGCTTTTAAGTGAGACAGAAATCCCGATGGACGAATCGATTGCCTACGAGGTTTTTTCACCTAAGAACTTAACCGAAGACATTACGCTGAGCATCAATTCAACTGAAATGGCAAGAAGGAAATTTAGGGATATTGCCTGCATTTCAGGACTGGTTTTCCAGGGCTATCCGGGCAAATATGTAGCCAATAAGCACCTCCAGTCATCTGCTGGTCTGTTTTTTAATGTTTTTAGCGATTACGATAAACATAATTTACTTTTGCGACAGTCATACGATGAGGTTTTTTACCAGCAACTGGAAGAGCCAAGATTGGCAGCCGCTTTAGAAAGAATTCAGAATGGAGCGATTATTATCACCAATCCGAAAAGTTTTACACCGCTGTCCTTTCCTATTAAAGTAGACAGTTTGCGCGAAAATATGAGTTCGGAAGAATTAGAGCAACGGATTGTAAGGATGAAAGCCGAATCCGAGAAAATTAAATAAATACATCTTCTTGTAACCTGTCGAAATTAAAAGATCTTTTGACAAGCTCAGGATGACAATAGCATAAAATAAATGACCATTACAAGCCAGGGTGAAGAATTGATTTTAGATAAGGAAAGGGCTTTGTTTTTACCCAAACATCAGCTTTTAGCTATAAGCGATTTGCATTTGGGTAAATCCGCACACTTCCGTCAGGCTGGTTTGCAAGTACCTGCTACCATTGCGCAAACCGATCTTCAACGTTTAAGTTTATTGATTAAACAGTACAATCCTAAAACGTTACTGATTAATGGCGATATGTTCCATCATGGTTTAAATACAGATATTGATGAATTTTTAGCATGGAGAAAACAATACCAAGAACTTAACTTTCTATTGGTAAAGGGAAATCACGACCGTCTTTCGCATGCGAATTATGCTGCAATGAACATCGAAATACATGAGACTAGCTTCTGTCTGGGCCCTTTTTGTTTTATCCATGATGCGCCAAATTGCACTGAGGAAGAATTATATCCTATCAGTGGTCATATCCATCCCGGTGTAACTATTGTAGGCAAAGCTAAACAAAGATTAAAATTTCCTTGTTTCTATTTTGGAAACGATTATGCTGTTTTACCTGCTTTTAGTTTATTTACAGGACTTTACGCGGTTTATCCAAAAGCAAACGAACGTATTTTTGCAGTTACGCCAAAAAGCGTGGTAGAAGTTTAAGAGTGAGTATCAATCACCTGCTTCAATTGCGAAGCTTGTAAAACACCACTTTGCCTCCATACCTGCTTTCCTTTTTTGAACAGAATTAAAGTAGGGACACTTTGAACATTGAAAGACGAAGCGGCTGGTTGATTTTTATCAATATCTACTTTTATGATAGAAACAGAATCTCCCACCTGCGATTTTAATTGTTCCAAGATCGGTTTCATCATTTTACAAGGACCGCACCACTCAGCAAAAAAATCTACCAATACAGGCTTATCACCGTTAATTAAATCTGAAAACTTAGCCATGATATTTGCTTTTATTTAGAAACAACAAAAAATTGGATTGGTTTTTAACCAAAGAAGTCAAGTTTTAAAAACTTGACTTCTTAATGTATTTTCGCTCTGACAATCAGCGATTATTTAAGCGCTTATCGGCAATTCTGCAGCTAAGGCTGCAACCCAATCTTCGAACAAAGCTTTTTCGATTTTGATTACTTCAGCTGCATGATTTTCCCAATCGTCAGAAAAACTAACCAGTTGATTCATCATTTCTTCAAGGTGCCCTTCTTCTTCCAAAATAATCGATTTTACGTTCACCTTGCTTTTAGCTTCATCTAAAACGGCCTGATAAATTGGATATAGCTCATCTGCTCGCACTTCAATGGCATAAGTCACAAATAAATACGCTGCGAATTTTAAGTCATAACCAGAAAGATTAAATACAGCTTTTAAATAACGGCAAACCGCAATATCTAAAGCATGTAAGTAGTATTTTGTTTGGTTTGGAGATAACAGCTCGGCATTGGTATAAGTTTTACAAAGCGTCTCGTCAATCTTCGAAATCTGCTTTTTTAAATAATAAGCATGACGATGTTCTTCTGCAGCATGTTTAAGAATAATCAGGTTTACATTTTCTTTATGCTCAGAAGCTGAAATCTTCTTTGCACCTGCATTTTCCATATAAGATAACGTATTTAACCATTTGGCATGCAATATATTATCTGAAACTATCGATTTTAAATTTGACGCTAACATTCTTAATTGTTAAACTGGTAATTGTTGGTATCAAGCCAACTGAAAATTTTTAATTGAAAACTGCAAACTGATTAAATTTCTCTATTCAAATCCCAGCTTTCTAAATAATCTGCAACTCTCCGCACAAACATCCCTCCAAGAGAACCATCTACAACCCTGTGGTCGTACGATAATGATAAAAACATCATATGCCTGATCGCAATCACATCACCGTGCTCGGTTTCCAACACTGCAGGCTTCTTCTTAATGGCGCCAACTGCCAAAATTGCCACCTGTGGCTGGTTAATAATTGGCGTGCCCATTACATTTCCGAAACTACCTACATTGGTTAATGTAAAAGTTCCACCTTGCGTTTCATCAGGTTTTAATTTAGAGTTTCTGGCCCTTGCAGCTAAATCGTTAACTGCTTTGGTTAAACCGACTAAATTTAACTGATCAGCATTTCTAATTACCGGAACAATTAGATTTCCACTTGGTAAAGCAGCAGCCATACCAATATTGATATCACGTTTTTTGATAATCTGTGTTCCATTAACTGAAACATTGATCATCGGGAAATCCTTTATCGCTTTAGCAACTGCTTCTACAAATATTGGAGTAAACGTTATTTTTTCATTTTCACGCTTCTCGAAACTGTTTTTTACTTTATTACGCCATAAAACCATATTGGTTACATCGGCTTCAACAAAAGAAGTAACATGCGGAGAAGTGGTTTTACTCATTACCATATGATCGGCAATCAACTTTCGCATCCTGTCCATCTCAATAATTTCGTCGCCACCACTCACACTGGTTGTTGAGGTTTTATTTACAACCGGTGCTGAACTTACTTTATTTTCTACTATTTGGCTTGTTGGTGGAGCAGGTGGCGTTAAAACAACTGTTTTAGTTTTTGAAATGGATTCTCCATTATTTTTATCAGCGATATATACTAACAAGTCATCTTTAGTTAACCGTCCGTCAGCACCAGAGCCTTTAATTGCATCTAACTCAGCTAATGAAATATTTTCCTGAGTAGCAATACTTTTAACCAGAGGGGAATAAAAGCGTTCAGACGCGCTGAAATCAGTTGCTACGTTAGTATTTTCTGATGGTAGTTGTTCAATACCTGGAATAGTCTCAATTTTTTCTTCAGCTATTGGTTTTTCTGCAACCGGAGCTTTAGTTGTAGCGTTATCTCCGCCTTCGGTTTCAATAATGGCAATTACATCACCTACCTGGGCAACTTCATCTGCAGCAAATAACTGTTTCACCAATTTACCGGCAACCGGAGATGGAACTTCAGAATCTACCTTATCAGTAGCGATTTCCAGAATGGTATCATCTAAATCAATAGAATCACCTGGTTGTTTTACCCATTTAATCACCGTTGCTTCCGCAACACTCTCACCCATTTTTGGTAACAATAGTTCGTATTGAGCCATATTAAATTACAGTATTTTATATTGGTAACGCTACAAAAATACAGTTTTTATTCTTTCTAAACTGTTTCTTTAAGGAGATTTAATAACATGGCCAATGCCGATGCAGCAGAACGTTCAATGTTTTGAATTCGTTTGTTACTGAAATTAAACACCTTAGCTACAGTTTTGTTTTTTGAAGAAATTGCAATCCATACTGTACCAACCGGTTTATCTTCTGTTCCACCCCCCGGACCAGCAATGCCACTAACGGCAATGGCATAATCGGTTTTAAAATGTTTGATTGCACCTTCTGCCATTTCTGTTACAGTTTGCTCACTTACGGCACCAAATGAGTTTAATGTACTTTCTTTTACACCAAGAATAGATTCTTTAAGTTCGTAAGCATAGGCTACTGCCCCGCCCCAATAAACCGAAGAAGAACCAGCATGTTGCGTAATTAAATGTGCAATGTATCCACCGGTACAACTTTCTGCTGTCGATAAAGTAAGTCCTTTACTTTTCATGAGATTCAGAATCGCTTTTTCAAGGGGAATATCTTCATCGGTTACCACAAACTTATTCACTTTTGATATAATCTGTTTAGCGTAAACCTCAACCTCTTTGTTCAATTCTGCTTCATTATCGCCCTTGGCTGACAAACGTAAACGTACCTGCCCTAATTTTGGTAGATAAGCCAGTTTGATATGCGCCGGTAAGCTATCTTCAATTTCCTCAATCTCTTTGGCTAGAAATGATTCGCCTATATTAGCCGTAAGTATGGTTTTGTGAACAATAAAGGGCAACTTAAACCTGCTTGTAATTCTGGGCAGAATTTCATCATCCATCAGGTACATCATCTCGTAAGGCACACCTGGCATGGATACAAAAATGGTGTTGTTTTGTTCAAACCACATGCAAGGCGCAGTACCATTTTTATTTACAATCACCTCACAACCATCAGGAACATTGGCTTGCTGAATATTGATATCCAATAACGGACGTTTGTATTTTTCGAAAATCTGACGAACCATTTCCAATGCACCAGGATCATTACGAAAGCCCATATTAAAATACCTTGCCAAAGTTTTTTTGGTAATATCATCTTTGGTCGGGCCCAGGCCACCGGTAATTAAAATAAGGTCTGCTCGTTTTTCGGCAAGTTCGAGGGCTTCTAAAATATGTTGTTCATCATCAGAAACTGAGGTGATCTGCTTCACGGAAACGCCAATTAAATTTAACTGTTTAGCCATCCAGGCAGAATTGGTATCAACGATTTGGCCAATGAGAATCTCATCACCAATGGTAATTATTTCGGCTAGCATAAATTTATCGGTATGTGCTGTAAAAACCCTGTCTTTTGCTCAATTTCAAATCCTGTAATATCGAAGCCTTAACTTTTATAGTAACAGAATAACTTTTGTAAGCACCGTATGGAACCCAGTTTACACTCATATCCCAGCAATGTAAATCGCGGTAAATTGCTAAATTCATTGGGGTTAAGCCATTGTTTTTAAAATCGTAACCTGAGTTAAAAGTAACCTTCCATTTCGGTGTTAAATTAACATCACCATTAAAGTTTAATGTATTCGAGATTGTATTGTTGTTTCCATCATTTGAGTATTGAAAACTATATGAAAACGAGAAATTCCATGGAATGTTAAAATCAACAAAAGCATTCGGATCACGACTTATAGCCGCCAATTGCTCAGACTGTATATCGGTCAAGCCTTTTTTGTTGGCTGCCTCCCCCAATTTGTCATTAGCCTCATTCTTACGCTTTAATGCTTCCGGATTTAAACTGTAATCGAATGAGAAGCCAAAGTTAGCCAGGCGCGGTAAAAATTTACCACTTTGCCAGAAATAACGGTCTTGTCTGATCTGTCGTGTAGAACCTGGTATAGTATCTGCTCCCAGCGTATAAGGATCTAAAGTTCCGTTATAGTTAATCCCCAGTTTATCAGTAAACTGAGATCTGCCACTAAAGCCGATAGTTGATAATTTGTAGGATGTAGCCAGGAAATTATACGAACCACTAAAACTCAAACCCTGGATGATTGGAATCTTTTTTGAGCCTGTTCCGGTTGTATCATTCTTATTCCTCACCTTTAGTTCGACGGTATTATCCAGGCCAAAACCAATAGATGCGTTAGGGCCGCCAAAAGAGCCTGGCTGTGCCATACCATCAAAAATAGAATATTTTAAAGGTTGCCCGCTGATATAAATTTGATTCCCATCCTGGTTTATTGCGGGTCTAAAAGGCCCTGCTCCTGCTTTGGTAAAATCCGGGGAGTAAGAGAAAGATACATTTGGGGTCATTACATGCCTCATTGCCTGTATCTTACCAGCCGGATTAAAATCTCTTCTTCCGTAAATTTTAGTCGACATACTGGTTGACAAACTGTAACTACCTGCTCTTTTAAAGCCACTAAGAGTATCTTCTCTAAATGAAAAAGTATTATCGGCATAACTGGTATATCTTCTGTTTACACTCTGGAAATTCCAAACTTCGTTGTAGGTACCGCCCAGGCTAAAGTTAAGATATTTCAAAGCTGTGAAAGACATATTTATTGGAATACTATGCGAAAAACCACTCCTTAAACGTTTTAAGCCATCATTTTGAAAAAGCAAACTGTCAAAAGTATCAATTCGGTTTGTTCCCTGTAAGCTGTAACCAACTGTAATTTTTTGATACCACTTTTGCTCTCCAACTGCATTTTTAGAACTAAATGGGTTAAATGTAGGCACGTTGAAAGTCATTTCAGGTAACCTAAGCGATATTGCTCTTGTACTTAAAGTCTGATCACTTGATGCAGACAAAGAGAAATTCATACCGTTCGAATAAGCCTTGGCATAACTAATACTACTACTTGTAGAATTGGTTGCAATCGTATTAATATCATAGCTGGCACCAGCAGCAGTATTTTTATAGTATCCTTTTCTTCCTGTTGATACCAATCTTACACTGGCGCTAAATGTAGTACCAGGATTGGCATTTGCATTTTGGCTATGGCTCCAGTTAATACTAAAGTTTTTGGTGGGATTTCTAAAAGCTTCAGTACCTTCTAAACCATCTTTGAAACTAGAGTAAGCTAAGTTGATATTACCGTTGTATTTATATCTTTTGGTATAATTACTCAGTACGCTTGCTTCATAAGAGCCGTTGGTATAAATAGAACCTAAAAGTTTAGCATCCCAATAATCGTTTAATCCGAGATAATAACCACCATTCTGTAAGAAAAACCCCCTTGTAGCATCTTCTCCTGGTGTAGGAAGGATTACGCCTGATGTTCGTTTGTTTGGTTTAGGAAAAAATGCAAATGGCAGCCCCAGGAAAGTAGGAATGTCTTCAATAATCATGTAAACTGGGCCGGTAATAATCTGTTTTTCCGTTACTACCCCTTTAGAAATCATTAATCCAAAATGCGGATGCGGAAGATTACAGGTACTGTACATTACATTTTTAATGTGCAACTCATCATCTATTTGCTTTTTACTCTGTCCGCCAGAGAAGAAACCACCTTCCTGCTCCGAAAAAACACCATATACTTTGGCACGGGTTGTTTCTGAATTGTAAAAAATAGAATCGGCTATGGCAGTTCCTTCGGCTCCTGATTTAAAGATTGGTTTCCCGGTATATCTACCAGTTTTTGCATCTTTAACACCACGGGCGAAAATAGAATTTTGCTTTTTATCATATTTGATAAAAGCCGCATCTAGCTCAAAATCACCATATACCACCCTTGCGTTTCCATATAAATAGACAATACTTTTATCAGCACTCATTTTTACCGAATCCTCTGCTTTGTATTCTACTTTCTGGTCGATACTGCTGTTATTTTTACCTGTCTTTTTAGTCGTATCCTTTTTGGTTGTGTCTTGCTTTATGATTTGTTGCAATGAAAAATGAGAAAATGCGTTAGCTTTACCAACAACAAGTGTTAATAAAATGACAGATATTAGTAAAATAGAGCTCTTCAGGAGTTTCAAATTCGTGTTTGAATGTTATTTTTGCACCGATGTTTAATCAAAAACGTTCAAAATTAGTGAAAAATATACCATTGATGTATCTTAAATCCATTTTAACAATTATTATTTATTTAGTGTTATCAAATTCATTTGATAATCAGGCATTTGCACAGGAATATAAAATTAAAACAATTGTGATCGACGCCGGTCACGGTGGTAAAGATGGTGCAACCCATGGAGTGTATTCTAAGGAAAAAGATGTGGCACTTAAAACCGCATTAAATCTTGGCCGGGCGCTTCAGGATAGTTTGAAAGATATTAAAGTGATTTATACCCGCGAGTCGGATGTGTTTATTCCTTTATATGAGCGTATCAATATTGCCAATAATGCAAAGGCCGATTTATTTATTTCCATTCACTTAAATGATATGCCTGTTAGGGTATCAAGAGTGGTAGATTATTATAAAAAAGTACGGGGTAGAAAAGTACCTGTTTACAGAACGGTTACCTCTAAGAGTACTTCAACAAGAGGAACAGAAACATTCGTGTCTGGAACACGCCGTTTAGGTGAGCAGGATGAAGTGATCAAAAGGGAAAATGCATCCATGTTTCTGGAAGAGAATTATCAGAAAAACTATGAGGGTTTTATTGCAAATACCCCTGAAAGTGACATTATGTTATCCTTAATGAAACAAACCAATAGAGAGAGAAGTTTAAAGTTTGCTTCAATGCTTCAACAGGAATATATTAATGCTGGCCGGATCAACCGGGGCGTACAAGAGAAAAGCCTAGCCGTTTTGGCCCGTGCGGCGATGCCTGCCGTATTAACTGAAATAGGTTTTGTGAGTAATCCGGAAGAAGAAGACTATATGAACTCTCCTGAAGGACAAAATGAAATTGTGAGTGGCATTATTAAAGCGATTAAAAATTATAAACGTATCGCCGAAACATCATTTTAATATCCCGAATGCATGAAGATTAAACTTCTGATTACAATACTTTTATTTTCGTTACTCGTTGTTGAAAAAGTCCCCGCGCAAGGTTATAAGATCAAAACAATAGTTATTGATCCCGGTCATGGTGGAAGAAAACCTGGTGCCTCCGGTAGTTTTTCGAAAGAAAAAGATATTTCGCTAAAGGTTGCTTTAAAGCTAGGTGCGTTATTAAAAGAGGAAATGCCTGAAATTAAGATAATTTTCACACGTAAAACAGATATAGATGTCGATTTATACAAAAGGGCCGAAATAGCGAACGAAGCTAAAGCAGATCTTTTTATATCCGTACATTGTAATTCAATGCCTCCGGGTAACAAACATATTAAAGGCGTAGAAACATTGGTTGCAGGATCGCACAGGTTAAAGGAACAAGATGCAGCCATACGCGAGAATGCCGATATTAAATTGGAAAAGAACTACAAAAGTAAGTATGATGGTTATGACCCAAGTGACCCAAGTAGTTTTATTCTTTTATCGCTTTTAAAAAATACCTTTCGAGACAAAAGCATTAAATTTGCCAAATTAGTACAGAATAGTTACGTCAAACGGGATGAACGATTTAGCCGCGGTGTTAAAGAACAGGGTGTTTTGGTGTTGCAACGCTGTGGGATGCCTGCAGTTTTAACAGAAGTAGGTTTTATCTCGAATACAGAGGAAGAAAAATATATTAATTCGCAAAATGGGCAGAACGAGATCGCCAATTCTATTTTAGAAGCAATAAAAACATACAAAAAAAATATTGAGGTTAAATAAGTGTCATTATAAATGATAGTTATTTTAACTTTGAAAAAAATATAAATCAGATACCAAACAAATAGTGCCGCCTTTATGTATTTATAGGGTTTAGCACAATAAA
Source organism: Pedobacter sp. D749 (assembly GCF_019317285.1). Classification (NCBI taxonomy): domain Bacteria; kingdom Pseudomonadati; phylum Bacteroidota; class Sphingobacteriia; order Sphingobacteriales; family Sphingobacteriaceae; genus Pedobacter; species Pedobacter sp. D749. The sequence goes on along the minus strand of NZ_CP079218.1, from coordinate 2,317,998 downwards.
AAAATAATACGCTCTAACAAGTGAAGAAAACATATTTCAGCACTTGTAGCCATTAAATAAAACACTCATGAAGATTAAGAACGAAACCAAAGTAGGTATTTTAGCTGCATTTGCCATTGCTTTATTAATAATTGGATATAATTTTTTAAAAGGAAATTCAATTTTCTCAAGTGAAACTACATTATATGCAAAATATACGAGGGTTGACGGTTTAACTGTATCAAAACCTATCCTAATTAATGGTTATCAGATCGGCCGAGTAGCTAAATTGGAGCTACAGGGAGACGGCAGTATCATTGCTACGTTAAGCGTAAACAGCAAGTACGAAATTCCCGAAAACAGTATTGCGCGCTTAGAAGGTACAGATCTTTTGGGTAGCAAGGCTATTGTAATGTCATTAGGTAACTCTAAAAAAATGGCTGAAGATGGTTTTACCTTAAATGCTAATGTAGAAAAAGGTTTAATGGAGCAGGTACAGCCAGTTCAAAAGAAAGCGGAATTAATAATCGGTAAAATGGATTCTATTTTAAGTAGTGTCAATTCTATCCTGAACCCTAACTTTCAGAAAAACGTTGATAAAAGTTTTAATAGCATTGCGGGTACATTAGCTTCGTTAGAAACAACCTCGAAAAAAGTTGATGGTTTAGTAGGTTCGGAAAGTAAACGTATTGAAGCTATCTTTAAGAATGTAGAAGGCATTACTGCAAACTTAAATAACAACAACCAAAAGATAAGTGATATTTTGACTAATATTAATACCGTTACCGATAAGTTTGCTGCTGCTAACTTTAAACAGACTTTAGATAACGCAAACAATGCTATTGCTGATTTACAAAGCGTAATTTCTGGAATTAAAAGTGGAAAAGGCAGTTTAGGATTGTTACTAAACGACGATAAAATGTATCAGAATTTAAATAATGCTTCAAAAAATCTTGATGAATTAATGATTGATTTAAAAGCCAATCCTAAGCGTTATGTTCACTTCTCTGTATTTGGAGGTGGCAATAAAAAAGATAAGTAATTAATTTTTATAAATGTGAAAGCCTTACAGTTTTAAATTGTAAGGCTTTTTTTGTTCAATTCTATATGAATGTTTTTATGACACGTAAAATTGATTAGTTCAATTCTTTGTCATCCTGAATGCAATGAATAATCTTTAAACGAATTTAAAATTGACGGAATTAATTCTGCGGCAATTTGCGTAATCCGCGGGGAAATTTTCTATTGGGTTCCCGCAGATTTAAGAAGATAGAAACAGATTGCACATCATCATTAGCTACACTTTACTTTAAGATAATTTACACTTCGTCGTGTGTCCTGTGGTAAAAATGGAAAATATAGAGCCAATAATAGAATTAGTTTTGCCGTGATTTGCGTAATCCATGGTAAAAACTTTTGTTATGGGGCCTCATGGATATAAGCAGATTGTATTTAACTTTTGCTTTGAAACTAACTCTGCGAATCTTTATGTATTCTCTACGCGCGTTGCAGTAAAAAAGATGAAAATCCCTAAAGTTGAAAGGTCCTTCCCTCAACAGCTAACTCCGTATTTTCGAAAACAGACTGTGCTTCTTCTAAAAGCATTTGTAAGGTTTTGTAACGTGAAGAAAAATGGCCGATGAGTAATTTCTTCGCTCCGTTAATCTTTGCTACCTCTGCTGCCTGTAAAGCGGTAGTGTGATGTGTTTCTTTAGCCCTGTCCAATAGGTCGTGCATAAAGGTGGCTTCATGGTACAAAGTATCGCAGTCTTTAATGGTCGCAAAATAGCTTTCATCAAACAAGGTATCCGAGCAATAGGCATAACATCGCGGTGCATCTGGTTCGGTAGTGTAATCTTCACTGCGCAAAATATCGCCATTGGGCAGTTCTACATCAATTCCTTTTTTTAAGGCCGTATAATAAGCCATGGGCACTTCATCAGTCTTCTCTTTTATTAATTTACGTTGTCGTTTCTTTTGCTGAAAGATAAAGCCTGTAGTAGGGATACGGTGATTTAAAATAATGGTTTTAACTATTAAATCGTTATTCTCGAATATCTGTATTGACTGATCGGCTTCGATTGGAAAAAACTCAATTGGATACCTCAACATGGTATCAGAATATTTAAACTGGATCTCTAAAATTTCCAATAAAGGTCTGGGACCAAATATCTGCATGGGTTTTGATCTGCCATTCAAATGCAAACTGGAGAGCAATCCGATTAAACCGAAGTAATGATCGCCATGTAAGTGGCTGATAAAAATATAATCTATACGGGCTGCTTTAAGATTGTATTTAGCCAATTGTTGTTGTGTACCTTCACCACAATCAATCAGGTAATATTTTTCATTACAATTTAACAGTTGTGCAGAAGGATTCCTGTTAAATACAGGAGTTGCAGAACTGCTTCCTAAAATTGTAACTTCAAATTTCATCATGATAAGATATAAAAAGCCTCGTAGATCTTTAGAAACTACGAGGCCGGAATGTTATTTAAATATTTTGTTATTTAGCGCCTCTAAACTCTTTCTCTAACTCATCCATAAAGATAAAATCAGTAGCTTCATCTATTGTATTAACAAACGTTACAGATTGAAATATGTTTGATAATTCGATAATTGATGCCAGCTCATCATTAATTCCGATTACAATAAATAATCCGCCTGCCGATTTGCAAAGCCTGTCGCCAACCAATAAGCAGCTTAAATCCTGTGCATCATTACACTCTGTAACATAACTTAAATCAACAATGATGTTCTTAAATCCCCCTGCATTAAGCAAATAGAACTCTGATTTTAAACCTGGGGCATTGTCATTTGTAAACTTATGTTCTTCTAACTTTAAGGTTACATATTTATCGTGTTTATCTACTGAAAATTTCATCTCTCTAATCTTTATGGTACTAATGTATAAATTTCTTTCGAATTTAAAGTGTTTCTAAAGCCTTTAAAACATTAGTTTCAATGCGGCTTGAAATTGCATCAGCATCAGCTTTTATAAAGGTCTCCCCTACAATTTTTTCATAAAGTTCAATGTAACGTTCTGAAATTGAATTTACAATTTCCGGTGTCATTTCTGGAATAACCTGTCCATCTTTTCCTTGAAAACCATTTTCAATTAACCATTTTCTTACAAACTCTTTTGAAAGTTGTTTCTGTGGTTCATTGTTATCCTGGCGATCCTGATAGCCATCGGCATAAAAATAACGGGAAGAATCTGGTGTATGAATTTCGTCGATCAGGTAAATTACACCATCAGCCATACCAAACTCGTATTTCGTATCAACTAAAATCAATCCGCTTTTTGCAGCAATCTCAGTTCCCCTTTGGTATAAGGCATGCGTATATTCTTCTAACTTTTCGTAATCTATTATGGAAACAATGCCTTTGGCTAAAATATCTTCTTTTGAGATATCCTCATCATGCCCAACTGAAGCTTTGGTTGTTGGTGTAATAATGGGCTGAGGCAATTTATCATTTTCTTTCAATCCATCAGGCAAAGAAACGCCACATACCGACCGTTTTCCTGCACTATATTCACGCCATGCATGACCTGCTAAGTAACCTCTAATTACCATTTCAACCTTAAATGGCTCACAGATACGGCCAATGGTAACCATTGGATCTGGTACGTCTAAAACCCAGTTGGGAACGATATCCTGAGTAGCTGCTAAAAATTTAGCTGCAATTTGGTTCAGCACCTGTCCTTTAAATGGAATGGCTTCAGGCAATACGACATCAAAAGCAGAAATACGGTCAGATACTACCATTACCATAAACTGGTCGGCTATAGTGTATACATCGCGGACTTTACCCTTGTAAAAATTACTTTGATTTGGAAAATTGAAATGAGTTTCTTTAAGTGCTTTCATGAGGGGATAAAAATAGGAAAAAAGTGTGAAAGTCCATAGAATGTAGTCTCTGGTTAATATTAAATAAAAAGTCCGAAGACCGTAGTCGGAGGTCCGATGATAAAATATTATAAAAAAACTCGCAGTTGATGGATTGCGAGTTTTTTTATTTCAAATTATTTAATACTTGTTTAAAGCTTTCTGCTGAAATGGCACCGATATTTTCATTTTTGAACAGAATAGCAATGTTATCATCAGATTTACATAACTGAAGTCGTCCTTTAAAAAAGTGCGCTTTAATTAGTTTGGTAAAAGCAAACAGATTTCTCAGCTTTTCTTTGCGACAAACCAATTCTTCTTTATCCTTTGAAACGATTAATCTAATGGCATGAGGCAATTTTTCAAAAGAAAGCTTCAAATCATTTTCTAAATTAATAATTTCCATAATTTATGATGTGAGATATATTGATGTAAGATGGATGATGTTTTAAAAGAATTAAATCTTCCATCTTACATCTCCCATTTATTGAATATCACCGTAAGCTTTTAAGATATCTTTCACCAATTTATGTCTCACCACATCCTCTCCACTTAAATAAATAATATCGATACCTTTAATATCTTCTAAAATCCTTAAGCCGTTAAATAAGCCCGACATTTGTTTTTTAGGTAAATCGATCTGTGTAACATCACCGGTAACGATAAATTTTGCAGTTGGTCCCATACGGGTTAAAAACATTTTTAACTGCATATCGGTGGCATTTTGAGCCTCATCTAAAATCACAAAGCAATTATCTAAGGTACGGCCCCGCATAAATGCCAGGGGTGCAATTTCTATTGTACGGTTTTCGATGTAGAATTTCAATTTCTCAGCAGGGATCATATCATCTAATGCATCGTATAGCGGGCGTAAATACGGATCGATTTTTTCCTTTAAATCGCCTGGTAAAAACCCCAGGTTCTCTCCTGCCTCAACCGCCGGCCTGGTTAAAATGATGCGTTTAATCTCTTTGTTTTTTAAAGCCCTAACTGCTAGTGCTACTGCAGTATATGTTTTTCCAGTTCCGGCAGGGCCAATGGCAAACAGAATATCGTTTTTAGCAATACTGCTTACCATTTTACGCTGATTTGCAGTTCTTGCTTTTACCAACAGACCGTTTGTACCAAAAACAATCACTTCTCCTCCGCCACCTGTTGGTTGTTCTACATCTTTTTTTGTAACGCCCGCTGCCTTTGCACCTAATATTGTTTCTACATCATTATTGCTTAGCGAGCTATATTTTTCAAGATGCGCAATCAGTTGGTTAAACTTCTCTTCGAAAGCCTTAAGTTCCTGTTCATCACCGAGAACCTTAACATCACTACCTCTCGCAACTAGTTTTAACTTTGCGAAAGCGCCTTTAATCATTTCGTAATTCTCATTGTTCGGCCCCCAAAAGTGAGCAGGATTTACGGTATCCAGGGTTAATTTTAATTCGTTCAAACTGTAGTATTTTAAAAAGTTATCGGGGTATTATTAATTAAAATTTGAATATTTGCAGACGCTTAGGCCTGTACACAAGAATAAGCAATAATAATGAATTTTTAATGGGGATAATTACTTTAACAACAGATTTAGGTTCAAAAGATTTTTACCAGAGTGCCCTTAAAGGTAGTCTGTTGAGTCTTATGCCTAATGTTAATTTAGTTGATATTACCCACGAGGTTCCATCATTCAATATTTCGTACGCTGCCTTCGTTTTAAAAAATGCTTATCCTTACTTTCCGAAGAATACGGTACACCTAATCGGCATCGATTCTGTGTACAGCGAAAACACCAAATATATTGCTGTTAAGCACCGTGATCACTTTTTTGTAGGGGCTGACAATGGCATTTTCTCTCTTCTTTTTGATGATGTTCCTGAAGATGTGGTAGAGCTGAACATTATGCAGGATCTTAAGTATCTCCACTTCCCCTTGGTTGATATTTTTGTTAAAGCAGCAACACATCTGGCCAAAGGTGGCAAACTGAAAGACATCGGTTTACCTGTAGCAGAGATTGAACAGAAGATGCTTTTACACCCTGTAATTGAGCGGGATGTGATCCGAGGAAGTGTAGTGTACATTGATACTTTTTGCAATGTGATTACCAATATCACCAAAGATCTTTTTACCAAAATACAGAAGAACAGAGATTTTACGCTTTATTTTAGAAAAAGTGAAACCATTACACAATTAAGCTGGCACTATAATGAAGTGCCGGAAGGCGAAAAACTTTGTCTGTTCGGCATTAGTAATCATTTGGAAATTGCCATTAACAAAGGAAAGGCAAGTGGATTATTAGGCTTACATCTTGGTGATATTGTACGGGTTGAATTTCATTCTTAAAAGCGAAAAGACCAAAGATAAAAGACTAAAGCGGAAAAATCCATATAGAAATTATTGTTTCGACCGAAATGGAGAAATCCATTGTCGAACTTATTTCCTGATAGATCTCTCCGTTCCTTTGTACTTCAGTTGAGATGACGAATATTTTGGGAACTTTGCATTACAAATGAACTAATGACGACCGAACCAATGAACCAACAAAACAACTTCTACCCTTTTCGCGTTTATATCCACATGAAGAAATATTTTTATCTCCTCTCGCTTATCTTATTTAGTGTCCAGGCTTTTGCACAACAGGATACTGCCGCTTATGCAGCACAACGCATTAAAGTAAATTCACTGCTTCAAGAGCGAAGTGCAAAATTTGGGCAGTATGATGAAAGTTTAGCGCAGCGTTCAGGCATTTTTGGGTGGCAAACGAAGAAAGACATCAAAAATTCAAATGAAATTCTCCGTCAGGTGGTTTTAACCGACAACAATATTTTCAAAGAACTGAAAGTCTTAATGGATTATAAAGATTTGCAGAACCAACAGAAAGTAGCTGTGGCAGATAATTCACAGGAACGCATAGAACGTTATATGCAAACCATTAAAAAATTACAGGATCAGAATGCACAGCTTAAGGAAGATTTAGAGAAAAAAAATAAAGGAGGTTTATCAACCTACATCATTGTCTTTTTGATTTTAATAATGGCAGTTGGATTTTATTTCTTCAACAGAAAACTACAGAGGTATGAAAAAAGGACTGTTTAAAATCTTAGCGAAGATAAACAAGGCTGTTCTGCCAAGCTTGTATAAAAAAGATCCGAACAAGCTTACTACTTTTCAGAAAGCGATATTGGGCTATCGGTATTGGGTTACAACGAATGCGTTGGACTAGTTTAGAAAACCTCGCAGGTTTAATTCGTGGGTATTTATGTTTTCAACGGCCTCATTGAGGGCTGCGCCGTTTTAAAACCTGCGAGGTTTAAAATATTATTATTTCTTAAAATGCTCAATAATCAATGTAGCCAATTCCGTACCAATACGCTCTTGTGCTTCGTTGGTTGATGCACCAATATGTGGTGTCAATGAGATTTTAGGGTGTGTTAAAATTTCTGCCAATGGAGTTGGTTCATTATCGAAAACATCTAAACCCGCGAAAGAAACTTTGCCTGAATTTAAGGCTTCAATTAAAGCCGGTTCATCAATTGTTCCACCGCGTGAGCAGTTTACAATACCAACACCGTTTTTCATTTTAGCAAATTCTGCTGCACCCAAAATCGGTTTATCGGCAAATGGAGTGTGTAAGCTAAAGAAATCACTTCCTGTAATTACTTCATCTAGGGAAACCGTTTTAATTGGGATACTTACTGATTTTCCACCCTGGAATTCTAAAGTAATTTCAGATTCAGATGGATATAAATCGTAAGCCAATACATTCATACCTAAACCCAAAGCCACTTTTGCAGTTGCACGACCAATACGACCAAAACCAATAATACCGATGGTTTTGCCGCTTAACTCAGTTCCTTTAGCATAAGCTTTTTTAAGGTTATTGAATTGTGTAGCGCCTTCAACAGGCATTTTTCGGTTAGCATCCTGTAAAAACCTGATACCGGTAAATAAATGTGAAAAAACCAATTCAGCAACAGATAATGAAGATGCAGCTGGTGTATTTACCACTGCAACACCCTGACTGCGTGCATATTCTACATCGATATTGTCCATGCCAACGCCACCTCTACCAATTAATTTGATATTCGGAACGGCATCAATTAATTCTTTTCTAATTTTTGTTGCGCTACGAACAGTAATGGCATCGTAGTTTTTCAAAGCCTCGGCTAATTTATCCTGAGGAATGGTTTCTGTATCAACCTGGAAACCTGCTTTTTCTAATAATTCTTTTCCGATGGGATCAATCCCATCGTTTGCTAATATTTTAATCATTGTATATATGATTGCACAGATTTGATTGATTACACCGATTAAATAATCGCATTAATCATCTGTGGTTAAAATTTAATTAATTTGCTTTTGCTTGTTGTTCCTCAAATATCTGCATGGCCTCGACCAAAGCATGAACACTTGTAATTGGCAAGGCATTGTACATCGAAGCGCGGAAACCACCTACACTTCTGTGGCCTTTAATCCCCACAATACCTTGTTCTTCTGCATATTTCAAAAATGGTTTTTCCAATTCTGAATTTTCCATTACGAAACAAATGTTCATTCTGGAACGGTCTTCAACTGCGCAAGTTCCTTTAAACAATGGATTACGATCGATCTCTCTGTAAAGTGCTTCAGCTTTTTGTTTGTTTTCTTTTTCAATTTCTGCAACACCGCCTTTTGATTTTAACCAACGAAGGTTTAATAATGCAACATAAATAGAAAAAACCGGAGGTGTGTTATACATTGAACCGTTATCGATATGCGATTGATAGTTCAACATTGATGGAATTTTACGGTCAATTTTACCTAAAATTTCATCTTTAACAATAGCAATGGTTAAACCGGCTGGACCAACATTTTTTTGCGCTCCGGCATAAATTAAATCGAACTGAGAAACATCGATTACACGGCTCATGATATCTGATGACATATCGCAAACTACAGGAACATCGGTTTTAGGTACTTCGAAAAGCTCTGTTCCATAAATAGTATTGTTTGAAGTATAGTGGAAATACGCACTATCAGCAGGAATTTCAAAATCTTTCGGGATGAACGTATAATTCGCATCTTTAGACGATGCAACTACATTCACATTGCCGATAAATTTAGCCTCTTTTAATGCTTTGGTTGCCCAAACACCAGTATCTAAATAACTTGCTGTTTGTCCATCGCCCAATAAGTTCATCGGAACCATCGCAAACTGTAAACTTGCACCACCTTGTAAAAATAAAACGGAATAACCCGACGGCACATTTAATAATTCTTTTACCAACTTATCAGCTTCAGCAACAACTGCCTCAAATTCGGTTGTTCTGTGCGAAATTTCTAAAATTGATAATCCATCGTTAAAATCTAAAACAGCCTGAGCTGCTTGTTTAAACACTTCTTGAGGTAAAATACAAGGGCCTGCGCCAAAATTATGCTTCATCTTATTATATAATGTTTTACGGCAGTAAATGTAAAATTTTTAAAGCAGTTATGCCCATAAAATCGTCATCTAAAAAATTAAATTTTGTTAAAAAAAAGCATGAAATTGATTGATTTATTGCAGTTTTTGTAATTAAATCGTTTTATTGAAATGAGACGAAACGAACCAGTTATATTCGTAAACCTGTTAGGTTTTAAATGTAGCAAATCAGCTCCCAATACAAGCTCTGTAAGATAATACGATCTGAAAATTACCCTAATTATCCCGCGGGGTTTCCAAAAATTGATGATTCTCCCGGATCAGTTAGTAATTCTCAATTAACGATTTACAATTAAGTTGACAGGAAGAATTAAAAAGCCTTTTAGGACTAAACTTAGTTTTTCAACTTCACAATTAACTTTAAATTAAACTGCCGGCCGGTTAAATAATTTGGTATGGCATATTGTACATTATCTACATCTTTTAGCCAGAGATAAGAAACGGTATTATTGAGATTGAGCATATTAAAAACCTCAAAAAACAGAATTACAGCATTAAAATTTCTATCCAGAAATTTTGGTTTATGTATAGCTGCATCATCTAAAAAATCCTTCGAAAATCCTATATCAACCCGCTTGTAAGATGGAATGTAAAACTTATCTAAATACCTGGGTGTTTGCGATGGTCCAATTGGCAAACGCGAACCATAAAGTGCATTAAGGTGAACCTTATATGTCGGACTATTCAAAAGCCTGTCCTGAAAAAATATGGAAAAATTCAGGCGTTGATCTGTAGGACGTTTTAAATAGCCCGGATAAATTGTCGTTCCATTTTGGACATAACTATCATCAATAATATCTTCATTGGCATGCATTACCGACATTCTGAAATAAGAAACCAAATCTTTAACAAACTCGCCACCAATGCTGAAATCAGCACCATAAGCGTAACCACGCGATACTTCGTTCGCCAGGTACTTAATCCTTAGATTATCAATTTTATAGGGAATTAAGCGATCTGAATATTTAAAGTAAGCTTCTGAAGTAAACTTTAACCTTGTTCCTAAAGCATCAAAGGCATATTCATAACCCAGCGAAGTATTATAAGAACTTTGCGCTTTTTGGTTGATATTTAATTGCCCGGAAAAATCGCGTATGGTACGGTATGATGGTGGTTGTTTGTATACACCTGCAGAAAACCTCAGAATCTTATTGTTCGAATTTGGCCTATAGGCGATCAATATCCTCGGGCTGATCAGTAATTGTTTACTTAAAGAGCTATAAGTCGACCTCGCTCCCAGCTGTAATTCTGCAGAACCTGAAAGTGAGTAACTATCCTGGATGTATGCGCTATAATTGCTGATATCAAGATTGTTTTTTACATTAATTACGTTTTGCAAAAAAATGTTTTTGGAGTTATTGGGTATGATATACCCAGCAGAATCGGTATAATTATATTCGTTTAACTGATCCTTATATAAGGATTTGTCGAATTTTAAGCCCCAGGAAAAAACATGGTTATCAAAATTCTGATCGATCTTAATTTCAGCAGTAAAAATTTGGGTATTTAAACTATTTCTTCCATAATTATAATAGCTGCCAATTCCCTTGTTTTTACTTATCGGTCCAAAATTCTCTCCAGGAAAGTTATTATCCACTTCGTCAAAAATATAGCGGCCGTTGATATCAAAACGTTCCCTTTCAATGGTGTTAAAATAGCTATTGATAAACTTGATGACCAAATTTGGTTCTGGCGAGTATGTTGCGGTAACAGCGCTACCTAAGGTTTGGTAATCGTCAATCTCCTGTCCGGTGTAATCTACATTTAACCTTAATGTAGTGCTTAAAGTTCCAAACTGTGTTTCTCTGTTTGTAGGTACCAGTTTAAACTGCCCAAGGTTAAAACTTCCTAAATAACTGATATTGAATTTCGGCGAAAAATCGTATTGATAAAGTAACTGGGCATCGGCAAAATTAGGACTATAACTACCTTGCTCATCTTGTTTAATCAGCACACTCGAATTATTTTTATAACGTAACCCAGCCAATAAAAAGCTGTTTTTAAATATCCTTTTTGTAGTTAAAGAGGTATTTAAAAGACTGGTGCTAAAAGTAGTTTGATTGCTGTCAGGTTTATCGTATCTGATATCTAAAATAGAAGAAAGTTTATCGCCATATTTCGCTTCAAAACCACCGGCAGAGAACTTTGCTTTACTGACCAGGTCTGAATTGATAAAACTCAGCCCCTCTTGTTGTCCGTTGCGGATCAGCACTGGACGGTTAATCTCTACATCGTTAATATAAATAAGGTTTTCATCAAAATTGCCTCCCCGAACGCTATATTGGGCACTTAGTTCGTTATTTGTAGATACACCAGGCAGTGTTTTGAGCATGCTTTCGAAATTACCAGAAACCAATGGCATGGAGGATACATCTGCAATATTTATGGTAGTGGTGTTACTTAGCTGATTCTGTTTATTGGTGATGTTAACCTGCTCTAATTCATTAATATTAGCGATTAAGTTTACTTGTTTGATAATCCTTGCCCCAGAGCGCTCATTAAACTTTATGGTTTGGGGTTGATAACCCAAAAGCGAATATTTAATGCTAAATATTTTCGATTTTGAATAAATGGTATAAACACCAAATTCGTCTGTAACAGTTGATTGCGCTTGTCCAAGAACAATAACAGTAACCTGAGATAATGGCAACTTTTCATCACTATAAATTATCCCCGAAACCCTAACTAAAGGCTGCGCTACAGCAAAACTGCAACCGACAATTAAAAGAAGCAGGATGAGCCTAAATTTGAGCATTTTACGCGTAGAGATTTGGTTAAAGTAGCCACAGATGCATACAGATAAACACGGATGTCTTTATTTCTCAAAAAGGTAAGTAACGGTAGAATCCTGAAAACATTCCAATCTGTGTCTATCCTTTTTTATCTATTGTTAAAAACTTAAATGCTTACAGCATTCGTTGTCAAGCTTTTCATTTTGGCAATCGTTTCAGTCGGATTATCCGTTGCAAAAATTGCATTTCCGGCTACAAAAGCATTGGCACCTGCTGATACTAATGTTGCAATATTTTGTAAACCCACACCACCATCTACTTCAATAATCAAGTTTTCGTTTACACCTTGAACCAAGGCTTTTAAATCTTTAATTTTCTTATAAGTATTATGAATGAACGCCTGCCCGCCAAAACCCGGATTAACCGACATAATCAATACCAGATCCAGGTCTTCAATTACATCCTGCAATAAAGTTACCGGGGTATGCGGATTCAAGGCCACACCAGCCTTGCAACCAGAAGCTTTTATTAATTGAATCGTTCTATGCAAATGCGTGCAGGCTTCGTAATGTACGGTGATGCGGTCAGCTCCTGCTTTCGCAAAATCCTCGACATATTTATCCGGCTCAACAATCATTAAATGTACATCCAAAGGTTTGATAGCATGTTTTTTTACAGCAGCCATTATCGGGAAACCAAAAGAAATATTCGGCACGAAAACACCATCCATCACATCAACGTGGAACCAATCGGCCTCACTTTGGTTTATCATTTCAATATCGCGTTGTAAATTGCCAAAATCGGCAGAAAGTATGGACGGGGCAATGATGTATTTCATTTAATGATCTCTTAGTATTAAAGTAACATTTTAAAACGACCGTCACCCTGAATTCATTTCAGGGACTTATGAGTAGGTAAGATGCTGAAATAAATCCGATAGCTATCGGATCAACATGACGGTATGATGCAAGTTACAAAAGAACTGTGAAAATTTTTAAGTTAGAAACAAAGATGCTGAAATAAATTCAGCACGACGAAGCGTATTAATTCGATTTAGAAGTAAAAAGCCCTTTCAGTTTTACACTGAAAGGGCTGATCTTAATATCTTCCGACTCCGGTCTCCCCGACTTCGGACTTGTTTTACGCTTGTGGCGCAGCTGGTTTTTCTGGTCTTGGCAATAAAACTTTGCGGGAAAGTTTCATTTTACCTTGTTTATCGATGTCTAACAATTTAACTTCGATTTTATCACCTTCTTTTAATACACCATCCATGGTTTCTAAACGTTCCCATGAAATTTCAGAGATGTGTAATAAACCATCTTTACCTGGCATAACCTCAACAAATGCACCGAATGGCATAATCGATTTTACCTTACCCTGGTAAACTTCGCCGATTTCTGGTTTAGCTACAATATTACGGATACGGGTAACTGCTGCATCGATAGCCGCTTTGTTATCTGCAAATACTTCTACAATGCCTTTACCATCAACTTCTTCGATAGAGATTGATGCACCGGTTTCGCGTTGCATTTCCTGGATAATTTTACCTCCAGGGCCGATAATTGCACCGATAAATTCTTTATCAATTGTTAAAGAAACAATACGTGGAGCGTGCGGTTTGTAATCTTCGTTAGGTGAGCTGATGGTTTTCTTCATCTCGTTTAAGATGTGTAAACGACCTTCTTTAGCCTGTAACAAAGCTTTAGTTAAAACTTCGTAAGATAAACCATTGATTTTTAAATCCATTTGACAAGCAACGATACCATGTTCAGTACCGGTTACTTTAAAGTCCATATCACCTAAGTGATCTTCATCACCTAAAATATCAGAAAGGATTGCATATTTACCAGTTTTCTCATCGGTAATTAAACCCATTGCGATACCAGAAACCGGAGATTTGATTTTAATACCAGCATCCATTAATGCTAATGTACCAGCACAAACAGTTGCCATTGACGAAGAACCGTTAGATTCTAAAATATCAGAAACAATACGGATGGTATAAGGATTAGCTTCACCTTGAGGCAATACTTTTTTCAATGAACGTTGTGCTAAAGCACCGTGACCAATTTCACGACGGCCAGCGCCTCTGTTTGGTCTAACCTCACCAGTTGAGAAACCAGGGAAATTATAGTGCAATAAGAATTTGTTGTAACCATTAAAGAAAGCACCATCAATCATTTGTTCATCATCTTTACTACCTAAAGTAACCGATGTCAAAGATTGAGTTTCGCCACGTGTAAATACAGCCGAACCGTGAGCAGCAGGTAAATAACCAACTTCACTCCAGATAGGACGGATTTCTGTAGTCTTACGACCATCTAAACGGATACCTTCATCTAACAATAAATTTCTGATCGCATCGTACTGAACATCATGGTAATAATGTTTAGCCATTGCTTTAGTTAAATCTGCAGTATCTTCTGGCATTGCTTCAAAGAATTCGTTAATGATTGCAGTGAAACCTTCTTTACGAACATCTTTATTGCCACCAGCTTTTGCTACAGCATAAACTTTATCGTAAGTATCAGCATAAACTTTAGCTTTTAAATCAGCATCATGATCTTCGTGGTTATATTCACGTTTAACCGTTTTGCCTGTCGCCTCTGTTAATTCAACCTGAATAGCACATTGAACTTTAATTGCATCGTGTGCAAATTTTAAAGCCTCAACCATTTCGTCTTCCTGAATTTCATCACACTCACCTTCAACCATGCCTATATCGTTAGCTGAACCAGCAACCATAAACTCTAAAGTTGCGCGTTCTAATTCGCTGGCTTTAGGATTGATAATTAGTTTACCATCAATTTTAGCCACACGTACTTCAGAAATCGGACCGTTGAAAGGAATATCAGAAACTGATAATGCAGCAGATGCCGCTAAACCTGCCAAACAGTCTGGCATAATATCTTTATCAGCAGAGATTAAAGAAATCATTACCTGTGTATCAGAGTGATAATCACTTGGAAACATTGGGCGTAAAGCTCTATCTACTAAACGAGAGATTAATACTTCGTAATCAGATAATCTTGCTTCACGACGTAAAAAGCCTCCCGGAATACGGCCTGTAGCCGCGTATTTCTCCTGATAATCAACCGATAATGGTAAAAAATCAGTACCTGGTTTAGCACCAACAGTAGATACAACTGTTGCTAACAACATCGTATCGCCCATTTTAACTACAACCGAACCATCAGCCTGTTTAGCCAGTTTACCAGTTTCAATTTCTACAATTCTGCCATCGCCCAAATCGAACGATTTTTTTATTACATTCATTTAATTAGAATTATGGTGTGTTTTCCTCTTTCTACACACCGTTGTTTATATATGTTTTTGTTTTTGCAAACGAAGATAGGATTAAAAAAGCCTATCTATAATAAAACCCGTTAAAAAAATTAACAGGGAAGTAAAAAGCCATTCCCTGAAGAATGGCTTTTAATGATAAACTTGCGCTTATTTTTGTTTGATGATATCACGAAGCGATAAAGCTTTGATGATAGCACGATAGCGCTCAATATCTTTTTTGTATAGGTAAGCCAAAATACCGCGGCGTTTACCTACCAATTTTTGAAGTGACAACTGAGTAGAGAAATCTTTACGATTTTTCTTTAAGTGTTCTGTTAAGTGCGCAATACGGTATGTAAATAACGCTACTTGACCTTCTGCAGAACCCGTGTTGGTTTCTACTTCGCCGTGCTCTTTGAAGATTACAGCTTTTTTCTCTGGACTTAAATACATTCTTGAATAATATTAAAGCAATAAAAATTAATTAATTGTGGCGCAAAGATAAGGTTATTTTTGGTTAAAAACAAGTGGTGTTTTTTATTAACATGTATCAGATAAGTCTGTAGAAAAGTCGTCATTTCGACTGAAGCATAGCGAAATGGAGAGATTTATCTTGACTGATTTAGCTTCGCTCGAAATGAAGACTTGAGACTTATAATCGCTAATATTTTAATGCTTTTGACTAAAAAACTAATCTCACTGTATGACGATCGCACAGGAAAGATTAAAAATTAAATTATCAGAATAAAGATTAAACTGTTACTTCTTTATCAAAAGATATTATATGGTTGGCTTACGGATTACAAGCCCCTTGCCTTGCGGAGATTTTAATGGCTTGCCGCCGTTCATGGTAACCGAAATGTAATTAAGCTGCAGAACCCAAAAAAAACGCTGCTCTGGGGTACGGCTCAAATAAATAGCATCACGTTCCTCAACAATTGTTTCGCGTGGAGTATTGACATCATATAATTTGAGTTTTCCCATTTCATATCAAAAATACAAAAAAAAGCAAGTAATACTTTACATTTCTTCCACATTTAGTAAGCAATACTTTACAATCAAGCTTTATTTATACTTTTGCTGAAAACATCAACCCTTGGAAAAGAATCAATACAGCATTTTCGAAAGCGAATTACGCGTCCGTCCGGATGATATCGATATGTTTAATCACGTACATAACAGCAAATACCTGGATTATGTACTGGCAGCCCGCTACGAGCAAATGGAAAAATTCTACGGTATGCCCTGGGAGCATTTTACCAAACAAGGTTTAGGCTGGGTAGTAAGTCACGTCGATATTAATTTCAAACGCCCACTTTTAATGAACGATTTGATGTTAATACGCACAGGTATATTAACCATGCATGATAAAGGCTGCTCTGTTCAGTTCGAAATTATTAATCATAAAACGGGCAAAGTGGCTTCAGATGGTATTTTTGATTACGTACTAATTGATTTAAATACCGGTAGAGGGACAAAAGTTAACGAAGAAATGATTAAGGCCTATAGTATTTAATATTGATTACACAGATTAGAAGGATTATAATTCTGTGGATTCCGTGTTTCCGTGGTAAAAAGAAATCGCAAAATTTAATCAATCCCTTGAAAATTGGTCATCAAAACTTGACAATTCAAAATTTTAGCTATCTTTGCTTTATCAAAAAGAACAGAGCCATGATAGTATCTGCAATCCGTTTGAGGTTTTAAGTAACTGAGGATTCCCTCCATTTCAATTTTAGATATGTACGCTTAACCGCGTATCATTGGTTTATACATCACAATTTATTTTTATTATATGTCACAGTCTACAAAGGCGCAGGGCAAACTATCGTCATTTTTCGATATTCTAATCCAGTCTTTAAAAGGTCACGAAGTTGACCTCACTTCCATTAGTATAAAACGCGCCATTATTTTATTGGCCATTCCCATGATGTTGGAAATGGCTATGGAATCGGTTTTTGCTTTGGTTGATTTATATTTTGTTGGCCACCTGGAAAATAGTAGTCATGCTATACAGACCGTTGGTTTAACGGAATCGGTTTTAACCATTATTTATTCATTAGCCATTGGCTTAAGTATGGCTGCAACTGCTGTGGTTGCACGTAGAATTGGCGAAAAAAATCCAGAAGCGGCATCAAAGGCTGGAATGCAAACCATTGTGATAGCTGTTTTCGTAAACATAATAATCAGTATCCTGGGGTTAATTTACGCTGGTGATATTCTATTGCTCATGGGGGCTTCAGCTGAAACTGCTGAGCAAGGTATCGCATTCGTCCGCATTATGATGGGCGGAAGTATCATAATTGTACTTCTATTCTTGATTAATGGAATTTTTAGAGGTGCTGGTAACGCGGCAATCGCAATGCGAAGTTTATGGATCGCCAATATTGCCAACATCATCCTCTGCCCTATTTTTATTAACGGTTTTGGACCTGTGCCTGCATTTGGTTTAACAGGCGCTGCAATTGCAACCACAATTGGTCGTGGTTTGGGTGTTAGCTACCAGGTGTACAATTTATTTAGCGGTAAAAATGCGCTTAAGATACGCATCAGCCATTTTATTCCAGATTTTACGCAGATTAAAGCAATTGTTAAGATTGCCGCTCCCGCCATCTTTCAGTTTGTAATTGCAAGCTGCAGCTGGGTGTTTTTAGCAGAACTGGTTGCCACTACTGGTGGTGATACGGGATCGGCAGGTTACCAAACAGCACTACGACTCATGATGTTTTTTATGTTACCAGCCTGGGGCTTAAGCAATGCAGCCGCGACTTTGGTTGGTCAAAATTTGGGTGCTGGCCACATAGATCGTGCTGAAAAGTCCGTTTTCCAAACCTTAAAATATATTTTGATTTTTATGGCGGTAGTAAGTGTACTCTTTCTTACTTGTGGGCATTTGTTCGCTGCATTTTTCACTTCAGATGAAAAGGTGATAGCTATTGCGGGTAAGGCCCTTAAAATTATGAGCCTCGGTTTTGTGATTTATGGAGCGGCAATGGTATTTAGCAGCGCATTTAATGGTGCTGGCGATACCTGGACGCCTACAAAAATTAATGTTTTTGCATTTTGGCTGTTCCAGATTCCTTTGGCTTACTTCTTAGCGAAATATTTAGAAATGGGTCCAACCGGAGTTTTTATTGCTATACCAACGGCAGAAGCTGGAATTGCTGTAGCTGCTTACTTCTTATTTAAAAAAGGTAAATGGAAGAAAACGATGGTTTAATTTTTACCTCAGATAGGCACAGTTGAATTACTTAGTTGAATATGATCAGTGTTTATTCTGTTGTTAATTTAAGCACCGGATAATAAATCGTTTCAAAAGAATTATTACAGATGGTTAATAAACCTGATTGGAACGAACACGCAATGCAATGGAGTAAAGTGGAAAGCAGGACTACTGTAACCGAAAAGCCACTGTATTTGCTTTTCAAATCAAAGTGCTTGGGGTGGATATTTTCTAGATTAAAAATTACCTTAAAAAACATATCTTTGCGCAAAGATGAAGCATATACGTAATTTTTGCATTATTGCACATATTGACCATGGTAAGAGCACCCTGGCTGATAGGTTATTAGAATATACAGCGACGATTTCGCAGCGTGAGGCGCAGGCGCAATTGCTCGACAACATGGATTTAGAGCGTGAGAGAGGCATAACGATTAAAAGTCATGCCATACAAATGAACTATAAGGTTGGTGATATTGAGTACAATTTTAACCTGATTGATACGCCAGGACACGTAGATTTCTCGTACGAGGTTTCTCGCTCTATTGCAGCCTGTGAAGGGGCATTATTGATTGTAGATGCTTCGCAAGGAATTCAGGCCCAGACTATTTCCAATTTATATCTGGCTTTAGAGCACGACCTTGAAATTATTCCGATTTTAAATAAAATGGATTTGCCTGGGGCTATGCCTGAGGAAGTTAAAGACCAGATTATTGATTTAATTGGCTGTAAACGTGAAGATATTATTCCTGCGTCTGGTAAAACAGGTTTAGGGATTCCTGATATAATTCAGGCCATCGTAGACCGCGTTCCTGCTCCTGTTGGAGATCCGGAAGCACCTTTGCAAGCGTTGATTTTCGACTCTGTTTTTAACTCATTCAGAGGGATTATCGCTTATTACAAAGTGGTAAATGGCGAGATTAAAAAAGGTGATAAAGTAAAATTTATCAATACAGGCAAAGAATATCTGGCTGATGAGGTTGGTATTTTGAAACTGGATATGGCGCCACGTAGTGTAGTTAAAACTGGCGATGTGGGTTACATTATTTCCGGTATTAAAGAAGCCAGAGAGGTAAAAGTTGGTGATACGATTACAACTGTGGCCAGACCGTCGTTAGATGCCATTCAGGGTTTCGAAGAGGTTAAGCCAATGGTTTTTGCTGGTATTTACCCTGTAGATACTGATGAGTTTGAAGAACTGCGTGAGGCGATGCATAAGTTGCAGCTGAACGACGCTTCTATTGTTTTCGAGCCGGAAAGTTCTGCGGCACTTGGTTTTGGTTTCCGTTGCGGTTTCTTAGGAATGCTGCACATGGAGATTATCCAGGAGCGTTTAGAGCGTGAGTTCGATATGACGGTAATTACAACGGTTCCCAACGTATCGTACATTGCACACACGACAAAAGGTGACGAGTTTATCGTAAATAATCCATCTGATTTGCCAGATCCAAGTAAACTGGATTCGGTTGAAGAACCTTACATCAAAGCAAACATTATTACCAAGTCTGATTTTGTTGGTCCGATAATGTCGCTTTGTATCCAAAAACGAGGATCGATTATTAATCAATCCTATCTAACTTCAGACAGGGTTGAGTTGGTTTTCGAAATGCCAATGGCCGAGATCGTATTCGATTTCTATGACAGGTTAAAAACACTTTCTAAAGGATACGCTTCGTTTGATTATCACCAAATCGGTTACCGTAAATCTGATTTAGTGCGATTGGATTTATTGTTAAACGATGAACCTGTTGATGCTTTATCTTCATTAATCCATAGAAGCAACGCTTACGATTTCGGAAAGAAAATTTGCGAGAAATTAAGAGAATTAATCCCTCGTCAACAATTCGAGATTAAAATACAGGCTTCAATTGGAGCTAAAGTTATTGCCCGCGAAACGCTTAGTGCTTTACGTAAAGATGTAACGGCTAAATGTTATGGTGGTGATATTTCCCGTAAACGTAAGTTATTGGAAAAACAGAAAAAAGGTAAAAAACGTATGCGTCAGGTGGGTAACGTAGAAATTCCACAGACAGCATTTATGGCAGTTTTGAAATTGGATTAAAATAGAATCAAGATACAAGTATCAGGTATCAAGATTCTCGCAAATTTAAATAATAGTTAAAATTATAAAGAGCAATCAAGTAGACCATTTGGTCTTGATACTTGGTACTCACTACCCGATACTTTTAAAATGAAATTATTAGACGGTAAATACGTATCAGAGAAAGTTAAAGTTCAAATTGCGGAAGAAGCCGCTGAATTTTTAAATAAAAACGGTCGCAAGCCACACCTGGTTGCCATTTTGGTTGGTAACGATGGCGGCAGCGAAACCTATGTGGCCAGTAAGATGAAAAACTGTGAAAAAGTTGGCTTTAAATCATCACTACATAGATATGATAACTCGGTAACTGAAGCAGAATTATTGGCGAAAATTGAAGAAATTAATCAGGATGATGATGTGGATGGATTAATAGTTCAGTTGCCTTTACCTAAACATATTGATCCGGAAAAAGTAACTGAAAAGATCGATTATCGTAAAGATGTAGATGGTTTCCATCCTGTAAATTTGGGGAGGATGATGCGTAACCTACCTTGCTTTATTCCGGCAACTCCTTATGGTATTTTATTGATGTTGCAAGAGTACGACATCGACACAACTGGAATGCACTGTGTTGTTGTTGGTCGCAGTAACATTGTGGGTAGCCCAATGAGCATTTTAATGGCCCGTAACGCAAATCCAGGCAACTGTACCGTAACACTTACCCATTCACGTACTAAAGATTTAAAAGAGCAGGTCTTACAAGCAGATATTGTGATTGCCGCAATTGGTAAAAAGAATTTTGTTACGGCTGATATGGTAAAACCTGGCGCTATCATTATAGATGTAGGTATCAACAGGGAAACTTCTACAGAAACCAAATCTGGCTTTAAGTTATTTGGAGATGTAGATTTTGAAAATGTGGCGCCTAAGGCTTCTTACATCACGCCTGTTCCAGGTGGTGTTGGTTTAATGACGATTGTT
Organism: Pedobacter sp. D749; assembly: GCF_019317285.1. Lineage (NCBI taxonomy): Bacteria > Pseudomonadati > Bacteroidota > Sphingobacteriia > Sphingobacteriales > Sphingobacteriaceae > Pedobacter > Pedobacter sp. D749. Next base: position 2,296,422 of record NZ_CP079218.1, on the reverse strand, counting down.
GGCTTATTAAAAAATACATTGGCATCAGCCAGGAAAGAAATATACTCTTAACGTTGAGGGCTTAAAGACAGAAGGTCTAAGACAAAGTCCAAAACAAAAAACAAAAGCAGTTCATATATTTGAACTGCTTTTTTTACGTATACTATTTTTAAATTATACGTGTATTTTGTATGTTTGTTTTATAAAACAACAAGACAATGGATGTTAAACTAACATTAAGCTTTAACCAAAACGTAGTTGATAGGGCAAAAAAATACGCTGCCGAAAACAACATCAGTCTTTCTCGCCTAGTAGAGCATCTATTAACACAGGTTACTGCTAAAGAGTACAAATCTTTAGAAGACTTTCCCATTTCGGATTGGGTGAGTATGGTTGCTGAGGGTGAAGTAGAGTATAAAAAAACGCCAAAGCCAAACCGTAAAGATTCAAAAGATGAATTTTTTTCTTCTAAAAAGTAATCGATGGAGATATTTTTAGATGCGAATGTTCTTGTTTCTGTATTGAATAAGGAATATCCGCTTTATATCTACTCGTCGAGAATTTTAAGTTTAGCATCGCATCCAAATTTTGATATTTATACTTCTCCACTTTGTTTAGCTATAGCATTTTATTTTGCTGAAAAAAAACATAAATCACATTTGGCTAAACAGAAAATTGATTTGCTTTGCCAGCATATTAAGATTGCAGGAAATTCATCAAAAAGTGTTTTGGATACCTTGTCGAACAAATCAATTCACGATTTTGAAGATGGTTTAGAATATTATGCTGCCAAATCTGTTAATTGTAAGTGTATTATCACAGAAGATATTGAAGATTTTTATTTCTCAGAAATTGAAATTTTGAACTGTCAGGAATTTTTTAAAAGATATTTGCTAAATTGATTTTATAATAGACTCGGCACTCTGATCTGGTAGCTATAGGATTTATTTCAGGGCTTAATTAAAGAGGTGTTGAAATAAATTCAGCCTGACGGGAATAGATCATCCCCAAAGTTTACTCCACCAGCTTTCTTCAAAACCGATATAGAGACCATCTTCACGTAACTCAGTTGGATAGATATTGATATAGTCGCCCTGTCCTTCGGCTCCCTTGCCTGTAGTTAAACTATATTCATATCGATGGATTGGGCAAACCAGGTTTCCGTTTTTGCACCAGCCACCACTAAAATGGCCACCAGCATGTGGACAATGAGATTGGGTTGCAATAATTTTATCATCAATATTGATCAGACAGATCTGTTTTCCTGCAAGCTCAATTGTTTTAATTGTATCAGGTTGAGGAATTTGATTCTTATTTAGCGCCTTAAACCACTTCATTCTGCTAAAATACTGCAAATAAATATCACTCTTGTTTCATCTTTCTATTAAATTTCAAAAGAGGAACAGCATCACCATATTTTTTTAGGATATTTGCATCCTCAAAAATGAAACAAGAAATACCAGAAGACGGCACATTACTTCCTTTAATGGAAGAATTTTATACTATACAGGGTGAAGGATTTAATACTGGTAAAGCAGCTTATTTTATCCGTTTAGGAGGCTGCGACGTGGGTTGCCACTGGTGCGATGTTAAAGAAAGCTGGGACGCCGAAATGCATCCGCTTACCTCATCAGATGTTATTGTCGAAAATGCCGATAAATTTCCAGGTAAAGCTGTTGTAATTACCGGTGGTGAACCTTTAATTTATAATCTTGATTATTTAACCAACAAATTAAAAGAAAGAGGTATCCTTACCTTTATAGAAACGTCTGGTGCCTACCCACTTTCCGGAAATTGGGATTGGATTTGTTTGTCGCCAAAGAAATTCAAAGCACCAAGGCCAGATATTACACCATTTGCACACGAATTGAAGGTTATCGTTTTTAATAAAAGTGATTTTAAATGGGCAGAAGAATATGCCGCAATGGTATCTCCTACCTGTAAATTATATCTTCAGCCAGAATGGTCTAAGTCGGCAGAAATTACGCCGCTAATTATTGAGTATGTAATGGCTAATCCTAAATGGGAGATTTCTTTGCAAACACACAAGTTTTTAAATATTCCTTAAATTATTTTACATTAGCTTTAATAACCAATGTTAATGTATGAGGTTTTGTCTATTCTTATTATTGAGCTTATTCAGTGTTAATGCGTTTGCTCAGATTTCGGGTAATAAAAAAGCACAAAACTTTTTCGAAAAAGCAAATCCGTTTATTCAAAAGCAAGATTATCCCTCAGCAGAACAGGCTTTAAAAAGTGCTGTTGAAGCTGATCCTTTATTTCAAAATGCTTACATACTGCTTGCCGGCGTTTGCAAGGCACAAAAGAAATATCAGGAGGCCAGAACTGCTTATGAAAAAGCAATATTAATTAATAAAGCGGTGGATCCCGAAGTTATTTATAACCTTGCAGAAACAGAATTTGCCACACAGGATTATTTAAAAGCAAAACAGCATTTTAGTGATTTTTTGATGCAAGATTCTTCATCTGATCAAGCGAGAAGAGCAAAAAAATATCTCTTAGACTGCGATTTTGCTGCTATTGCAATAAAGAAACCGGTAAAATATAGTCCGACAAATTTAGGTGATGCTGTAAATACAACCGATGCGGAATACTTTCCTGCAATAACTGCTGATGGCGAAACCCTTGTTTTTACCCGCCAGGTTAATGGAAATGAAGATTTCTGGACGTCACAGCTTAAAAATAATTCATGGAGTATTGCTACTCCCTTGTCAAGCAAGATTAATACGACTAAGTACAATGAAGGTGCCCAAACCATTTCGCCTGATGGGAAATACCTGTTTTTTACAGGATGCAACCGACCAGATGGTTTAGGCAGGTGTGATATTTATGTTTCTCACCGTGAGGGGAAAGATTGGGGTGAGCCTTATAATGTTGGTCAGCCCGTTAATTCTGAATTTTGGGAATCACAACCTGCAATAAGCCCCGATGGACGGACTTTATATTTTATTAGTAATCGGCCTGGTGGGTATGGTGGTTATGATATATGGAAAAGTACCATTACCGATGATGCCAAATGGGGACCAGCCATTAATCTCGGTCCAGAGATCAATACTGCTTTCGATGAAAACACCCCTTTTCTGCACGTAGACGGTAAAACTTTGTATTTTTCTTCTAATGGTTGGCCAGGTTTCGGGAATAAAGATATTTATTATAGCAGAATGGATAATGAAGGCAAGTGGCAAAAGCCAATTAATATCGGTTATCCAATCAACTCTTTCGAAGATGAAAGCGGTTTGGTAGTGAGTGCCAATGGCAATTCAGGATTATTTTCATCAAACTTAAAAGCTGGTTATGGCATGCAGGATATTTACAGTTTTGGCATCCCTGAAATAGCTAAACCGCTAAAGGTATCTTATGTGAAGGGAATTGTAAGAGACCTGGATACTAAAAAAACGATCGAAAGCAACGTTCAGGTTGTAGATCTGAAAGCCGATAAAACTGTTTTCGATGATTATACCGATCCAGAAACTGGTCAATTTTTAGCTGTAATGCCTGTAGGAAGTAATTATTTGTTTAATGTAAATGCAGAAGGCTACATGTTTTACTCTGAAAACTTTGAGCTCAAAGCTGGGGACATTAATAAACCTTACCAGATTGAAGTTTACATTGAAAAAATAAAGCAAGGAGGAAATGTAACCTTAAGAAACATTTTCTTCGATACCAATAAATTTAATCTTTTACCTGCCTCTATCCGTGAATTGGATCTGCTTATTGATTTTTTGACTCAAAATGAAAAAGTACAGATTGAAATTCAGGGGCATACTGATAATGTTGGTGATGATAAATTGAATGAAAAGTTATCTTTTAACAGGGCCAATGCTGTTTACGAATACTTGATCAAAAATAGTATTGATGCAAAAAGGCTTACCTTTAAGGGCTTTGGGGCAAATAAACCGATTGCTGATAATAAAACTGAAATGGGGAGAAAAAATAACCGTAGAACGTCGTTTGTGATTACTAAAATATAGTACATTTTTATTTATGGAAAAAGAGATTGAAATTGAAGATTACGATATAGAAATTATAATGTTGGAGCAATACAAGCACCTCAATATTATACTAGAAAATTCGTATTGTAGCACTTGCAAAAAGACAGCAACCATTACAAATTATAAATCTTATTTAAATAAATTGAATGATATTATTTTGAGAGGTTTTTGTCTTAATTGTGAGGGGCCTGTAAATCGGTATATCGAAACCGGAGAAAATATTCAAAGCGCAGCGGTTGCTGAGCATATTAAAAATGTGCTTAAAATTTCAAAGAATAAGAAGTTTTAGAAATTAGAATTTCTCTTTGGAACAATATTTTGTGTAACTCTCTATAAACAAATCGTTAGCAAAATAATTTTCAAAATGCTTAACCAATTTATACTTTTATAATATGGACGATGTAAAACCACTACCCGATTTATCAGCAGAAGAGCAGCGTGTTTTAGGCGCATTAATAGAAAAAAGCCGCACCACGCCCGATTATTACCCAATGACTTTAAATAGTTTAACGGCTGCATGTAACCAAAAAAGTTCGAGAAATCCTGTGGTAAATTACGATGAGGAGACCATAACTTTAACGTTAAACCAACTTAAAATAAAAGGTTTAATATCCACTGCTACAGGTGGTTCAAGCCGCGCAACTAAATACAAACATAATTTAGCCATTGTTTATCCTTTATTACCTTCGGAGTTGGCTATAATCTGTCTTTTACTTTTACGCGGACCGTTAACACCAGGCGAAATTAATAGCAATTCGGGAAGATTATATGAATTTGAAAGTATAGAAGAAGTTTTAGAACAGCTTCAAAAATTATCAGATGAAGAACCTGCCTTTGTAAAACAACTGCCCAGGAAGGCTGGTCAGAAGGAAGCTCGTTTTGTTCATCTTTTAGGCGAACAAGCTGAAACCCCTATCGAAACGGAAACTGAAACTATGGCAGCATCGCAGTTTGATCCTACTGAACTGGAAAACAGAATAGAAAAATTAGAACTGGAAATTGAAGAATTAAAAGAGTTGGTTAATTTGTTGATGGATAAGTAGGTTTTCTGAGCCTGGTCGAAGACCCTTGCAAATTAATTTTCCGTGTCTCCGTGGCAAAAAACTAATGTCTTAGCGAGACGCTAAGACCAGTATAGAGTGTAGTCGAAGACCCATGACAAATTAAGTTTCCGTGCTTCTGTGTTTCCGTGGCAAAACTATTAAAAACTAGTGTGACGAGTATAGAGGATTTTGTCATTCTGAGTATAACGAAGAATCTCTGCATTCCTTTGTTGCAACTTTGGAAAAGCACTGACAGAAAACTTTCTATTATTAAAAGATTCTTCACTGCGTTCAGAATGACAGAGAAAATGATGGCAGGAAAAACTACGGCCATAAAAAAAGTGCCTGGCGATTAACCAAACACTTTATAAAATCCATAATTAAGCTGGGAATAATAAAATCAATTAAGCCTCATACTTTTTAAAAATAGTACTGGCGGTATGTCCGCCGAAACCAAAAGTGTTATTTAAAACGTAGTTAATCTCTTTTTTAATACTTTCTCCTAGCACGAAATTCAATCCTTTTGGAATGTTTTCATCCAGGTTTTTAGTATTAATGGTAGGTGGCACCACATTATCTCTGATTGATAAAATACTGATTACACTTTCTACCGCTCCTGCTGCTCCAAGTAAATGACCTGTCATCGATTTTGTTGCGCCAATCACAACCGGCAATCCTTTAAAAACAGTGTTAATTGCCTGCAGCTCACTCAAATCACCCAATCCTGTTGAAGTAGCATGCGCATTAATATAATCGATTTTATCGGCAGTAATTCCGGCATCTTTCAAAGCTTTAGTCATACCCAGGGCCGCACCGATTCCATCTGGAGGTGTTCCGGTTAAGTGATAGGCATCAGCGGCCATTCCGCCACCAACAATCTCGGCATAAATATGTGCACCACGCAGTAAAGCATGTTCCAGCTCTTCTAAAACCAAAGCACCTGCGCCTTCACTCATCACAAAACCATCTCTATCTTTATCAAAAGGTTTAGAAGCCCCCTGAGGATCGTCGTTATTTTTTGATAGCGCCTGGGCGGCATTAAATCCACCCACAGATGATTTGGTTAAGGCTGCTTCAGAACCACCTGCGATCATTACGTTTGCTTTACCTAAACGAATGGTATCAAAAGCATTAATAATGGCGGTATTAGACGATGCACAAGCCGATACTGTACAATAATTTGGTCCACGTAATTTATGACGGATAGAAATGGCGCCGGCAGCAATATCAACGATCATTTTCGGGATAAAATAAGGGTTAAACCTCGGTGTTCCATCTCCGGCATGAAATTCTTCCAACTGCGATTCAAAAGTACCGATACCACCGTTTCCGGTTGCCCAGATTACCCCAACTTCTGCCAATTGCCCATCATTCATGGTACTAAAATCCAATCCGGCATCTTTTATCGCCTGATCACTCGAGCCGATAGCATATTGCGTAAAAAGGTCGTACTTTTTAATCTCTTTTTTCTCCAGGTATTCTTCAGGATTAAAATCTTTTACTTCACCTGCAAATTGCGTTTTAAATTTACTCGAATCAAATTTTGTAATTGGGCCAATGCCACTTTTTCCAGCTAATATTTGTTGCCAAAATTGCTCAACAGTATTGCCAAGCGGGGTTATCGCACCTAAACCTGTTACTACTACTCTTTTCATTTTATTGTTTTTTAGTCAATTCCCCTGGATAAAATCAACCGTTAACTATCCAAAAGGTATTTTAATATAGCAGGAATAGCTACAAAGGCCCTATCGTTTCATTAAGATTGAGTAAACACAGGATTTACACTTAATGGCGCGAAAGTAACAATTCCTATATTCAAAACAGTCATCTAAATGGAAACAACAATTTCTTTTGCTTTCCTGCTATATCATTTTATTGCTCAACAGAATCGATCCAGGCTTTTCTATCTGCATTCATCACATTTAAAGCATCAACTGGCGACTGCCTGAACAGTTCATAAATTTTAGCCGTATCACCTACCCTAATTTCAAATTCATCATTAGCTAAAGCGGCCAAAAGCTCATCGGCTACAACCGAAGGTTTAATTCCGTTATGTCCTCCTATTTCTTTTGAAAATTCGGTATCAACCAATGGTGGCATTAATTCGAATACTTTTACGGAGGTCTCTTCTAAACTCAATCTTAACGAAGTGCTGTAAGAATGTAGTGCTGCTTTACTTGCTGCATAAGTGGGTAGAGTGATCCCTGGAACGTACGCTACGATAGATGAAACGTTTACAATAGCTGAAGTTTCTTGCTGTTTTAGCACAGGTAATAACTTTTGATTAATCCTGATGATGGACAGGTAATTGGTTAACATTTCATCTTCTGCGTGAGCAAAAGCATCCTGCTTTAGATCGGCTAAATTGTAAAGCAATGCTCTTCCAGCGTTATTGATCACAATATTCAATTGAGGAAATTCTGCTTTGATTCGGGTTACCAATTGATCCACATCTTCAGCTTTGCTCACATCAGAAAGAATAGTAGTTACATTTTGTAATGATGCAGCAGCTGCATCCAGCCTTTCCTGGTTTCTGCCGGTAATAATTACGTGGTTATCCAAAGCTGTTAATTGTTTTGCGATTTCTAAACCGATGCCAGCTGTTCCGCCGATCAATAAAACGGTATTTTGTGAAGTTTTCATTTTTATATTTTTTTTTAAAATTTTAAGATTAAACAAGTACTCAGGGCATGAGTCAGCGGAAATTTATGACCGCTCATGGCTTCAGATAATCAATACCGTTCATCTGTAGCGCTTCCTTTGCTCCTCTAATGGGATATTCCCAAGTTATTATTCTAGTTATTTACTCTGTAAAATACCAATCGGTATATTTTTAGTTAAAAATTTTTAGCCGAGGCTTTCAACATATTTTTTTAGTGAGCCCATAATGAGGTTCCAATATTCTGTTTTTGAGGTCAGCTTCGAAATCATTATGCCCCCTTCTACCATTGCGATAATGGTTAAAGCAATCTGTTTAGGATTTTGATCTGGATTGATCTCTTTACTGGCAATGCCGGCTTCAACCAGTTTGGAAATTTTGTTTTTCCAATCTAAAACAGCTTTTAGTACTCTTCCCCGCAATTCGGGGTGGGTATCGTCAGCATCAATTGCAGTATTCAAAACCGGGCAACCTCCTTCTGATAGTGAGCCATCCATAAATTTTTGATAAATACTAATGTATACTAAAAGTTTATCCTTTATGCTACTCTGCCTATTCATTTCAACGTCTATCGTTGATGAAACATTTTTCAGGTTATAATCAAAAGCTGCTAAGGCCACTTCATCCTTATTGGCGAAGTTGCCATAAATGCTCCCCTTAGTTAAGCCTGTAGCAGCAGTGATATCATTTAAAGAAGTACCTGCATAACCTTTCATATTAAAAATCGGCGCGGTTTTCTCTACAATGAAATTTCTCGTTTTTTCTGCTTTGGTCATATTGTTCTGAATTGACGATGCAAATATATACCAATCGGTATATTAATTCCAAATTGTTTTATCACCAGAATCTCCTTTTCGCATGAAGCTATTATCAATTAATGTATACTAAAGAAAAAGTGCATTATTTGTTTTACGTTTGAATTTTGTAACTTTGATTTATGAACAAACCAGAAAGCATTGAAGACTTTTATCAGAATAAATTTAGTTTCCTGCCCGATAATTTACAAAACGGTGTTGGACACTTTAACGTTTTTAAACTGGAAGATTGTTTAAGGGACGACTCAAAACCGATGAGTTATAACCGAAGGGATTATTATAAGATCTGCCTTACCCGTGGTCATAATGTATACCATTATGCCGATAAGAGTATCGAAATTAATGGCACTGCACTCATTTTTTTTAATCCGTTGGTACCTTATACCTGGGAACTCGCCACTGGCAATAAAAGTGAAGTAACGGGTTATTTCTGCATTTTCACTGAAGCTTTTTTTAAGGAAAAGATCCGTGGAAACATTGGTGATCTGCCCATGTTTACGCCTGGGGGAAAACCTGCATATTTTTTAAATGAGCAGCAGGACAAACAGATAGAGGCTATCTTCGGTAAAATGTTTGATGAAATCAACACCGATTATGTGTATAAGTACGATCTCCTTAGGAATTACATTACTGAAATTACCCACTTTGCTCTAAAAACTCAGCCATCAGAAAGTTTATTCAAGCATACCGACGCCAATACCAGGATTACTTCTGTATTTACAGAGCTGCTGGAACGCCAGTTTCCGATTGAAACTACCACGCAAAGGCTTACCATGCGCTCGGCCAAAGATTATGCCGCACAACTTTCGGTACATGTAAACCATTTAAACCGGGCCATTAAAGAAACTACTGGTAAAACCACCACAAACTATATTACAGATCGTTTATTGAGTGAAGCAAAGGCTTTACTGAAGCATACGGACTGGAATATATCAGAAATAGGTTATTGCCTGGGATTTGAGGAACCTACCCATTTTAACAACTTTTTTAAAAAACTGACCAACCATACCCCTACTTCTTATCGGATTGTTTGAATTTCGTAATCATAAGTTTGATTAACGTAATAAGCTGAAGCCATTTGTACTGTAATTTTGTGTTAAGAAAAAAAAGAAAATTATGGGCATGAAAAAAGTTTGGTTTATTACCGGAGCTTCAAAAGGCTTAGGATTAAGTTTGGTAAATCAATTGCTGAAAGCTGGCCAATCTGTTGCGGCTACTTCAAGGAATATTGATGAACTTAAAAAAGCTGTAAATGCAGATACGGGAAAATTCCTTCCACTGGCTGTTAACCTGGCCGACGAACAAAGTGTGGAGGACGCAATAAAAGCGACCATTGCAAAATTCGAAAGAATAGATGTTTTGATTAATAATGCAGGTTACGGCATCGGAGGCAGTATTGAAGAATTGAGTGATTCAGAAACGCGCAACAGTTTTGATGTAAATGTTTTCGGAACATTAAATGTCATCAGAAAAGCCTCACCTTATTTAAGGGCACAACATTCGGGGCATATCATTAATATCGCATCAATTGCAGGTATTGCTGGCGCAACCGGCTGGGCAGTATATGCAGCAGCAAAATCGGCTGTGATTGCATTATCAGAAGTATCGGCCGAAGACCTTAAAGAATTTGGTATAAAAGTAACTGTTGTGGCTCCTGGCGCATTCAGAACCAGTTTCTTAACCGCTGATTCGTTGATGTTGGCAGCAAATCCAATTGCCGAATATGAAGAAGTGCGGGCCATCCATTCCAAATATTTAAAAATGGATGGCCAACAGGTTGGAGATCCGGAAAAAGCTGCTGCAGCCATGATCTCGCTGGCCAGTATGCCTAATCCACCGATACATTTACTATTGGGAAATGATGCTTTTCAAAGGGCAAACACGAAGATAGAGACTTTAACAAAAGAGTTCAAAGACTGGAAAGCCATCACGATTTCGACAGATTTTGACAATTAATCATTAGCTAATGGCGATTTAGCAATCAAAAAAGAGGTTGTATCATAAACCTAATTTCACTAGAATTTGTCACGTTGAGCCTGTCGAAACGCCTTAAAAAGTTTTATGGGATGTACTTCGACAGGCTCAGGATGACAGTGTTATTTTATGATACAGCTTTATCAATTCATTTCATTCTAAAAAAAAATATCATGGAAAATCAAAAAGTTTGGTTTGTAACAGGCGCGTCCAAAGGTCTGGGATTAACCCTAGTAAAAACATTATTAAAAAACGGCATTAATGTGGCCGCAACTTCAAGAAATTTAAACGATTTAATCAACGCAGTTGGTGAACAAGAAAACTTTTTACCTTTAAGTGTTGATTTAATCAATGAAGAAAGTGTAGAGACTGCAGTGAGTCAAACAATTAGTAAATTTGGTCAGGTAGATGTTGTGGTAAACAATGCAGGCTATGGCATGCTTGGTGCGTTGGAAGAGTTAAGCGATAAAGAATCGCGCCAAAACTTCGATGTAAATGTTTTTGGTTCGTTAAATGTAATAAGGAAGGTGCTTCCTCAATTGCGGAAACAACAATCGGGTCATATTTTCAATATTTCCTCTATTGGTGGATTTTCTGGGAATTTCCCTGGCTTCGGAATCTACTGTGCCACAAAATTTGCAGTAGTTGGCTTTACGGAGTCATTAGCGGCTGAAGTAAAATCACTAGGTATCAAAGCAACAGTTGTAGAGCCGGGCTATTTCAGAACAGCGTTTCTTACAGAAGGATCGTTAGCAGTACCAGGTTCGCCAATTGATGCTTATAAAGAGGTACGTGACTCGCAAGCGGCACATCAAAACGACATCAATAATCAACAGCCAGGCGATCCGGCCAAAGCAGTTAAGGTGATTATTGAAGCTGCAAAAAGTGAAAATCCACCGCTTCATTTATTCTTAGGCTCTGATGCTTATCAGGTAGCTGATGCAAAAATTGCAGATGTACAAAGGGATATGGCGAATTGGAAATATCTGGCTACTGCCACCAATTTTGACGAGGTTGGAGCTTAGTATGAACATAAAATAGTCGTCATTTCGAGCGAAGCGCAGCGAAGTCGAGAAATCTGTCTGGATAGATCTTTCTATTTCAATGCGTTTCAGTCGAGATGACGATTATATCTTATAATTCAAAATATCTTCTCCTAAACCACTTTGCCACGTTAACCAACGCAATCAAAGCTGGTACTTCAACCAACGGACCGATTACCCCAGCAAAAGCCTGTCCAGAATGAATTCCAAATACACCAATGGCCACAGCAATTGCCAGCTCAAAATTATTGCCTGTAGCCGTAAATGCAATAGCGGTGCTTTTGCTATAATCTGCACCAAAATATTTGCCAGCAAAGAAGCTGATCACAAACATTACCACGAAATAAATAACCAATGGCAGGGCAATTCGCAGCACATCCATTGGGATGTGCACAATTAATTCTCCTTTTAAACTGAACATTACCACAATGGTAAAAAGCAGCGCGATTAAGGTTATCGGAGAAATCATTGGGATGAAAATTGAGCGGAACCACTCTTCTCCTTTCCATTTAACCAGTATTTTTTGACTTAAAATGCCCATTAAAAATGGAATGCCCAGGTAAATACCCACACTTTTTGCAATCTCTACAATAGAAATTGATACAGCCAAGCCTTTTAAGCCGAATAAAGGAGGCAAAATGGTAATAAAGAAATAGGCGAATACACTATAAAGCAATACCTGAAAAATACTGTTCAGTGCGATTAAGCCTGCAGCGTATTCGCGATTACCATCGGCCAGTTCATTCCAAACCACCACCATGGCAATACACCTGGCTAAACCGATCATAATTAAACCAACCATATATTCAGGATAACCATGTAAAAAGATAATTGCCAGGAAAAACATCAGAATTGGTCCGATTATCCAGTTTAAAACGAGTGATGTGCTTAATATTTTTACGTTTTTAAATACTTCACCTAAATTCTGATATTTAACTTTTGCTAAAGGAGGATACATCATCAGGATCAATCCGATGGCCAAAATAATGTTTGTACTCCCGCTCGAAAATGAATTGATCAAGACCGCTGATGATGGAAAAAAAAAGCCCACGCCCACGCCTAATAACATGGCTAAAAAAATCCAGATTGTTAAATAACGGTCTAAAAAACTTAGTTGTTTTCTTTGAGCTGCCGGTGCACAAACGTTTACTGACATATTAGCCTTTTAGGTTTTTGTCTACAAAATCTTCCACATAAACCTTTACGAGATTTCTCGTATTTCTAAATTCAGCCATGATTTCTTCATCACTACCTACCGCTTTTGCAGGATCGGGAAAATTATGGTGTAGTTTTATGGCCTGTGTTGGGAAATATGGGCAGCTTTCTTTCGCGTGGTCGCAAACAGTAATCACATAATCGAAAGGCACATCAAAATACTCCTCAATATTGTTAGAGGTTTGACCTGAAATATCGATTCCATCTTCAGCCATTACTTTTATCGCCCTTGGGTTAACGCCATGAACTTCGATACCCGCGCTGTAGATTTTAGCTTTGTTTTTAGCGAAATATTTTAAATATCCTTCTGCCAGTTGACTTCTGCAACTATTTCCGGTGCAAAGCACCAATACTTTTTTCATTATTTTAAAATTTAAATTCTTAACAACAACCGCTGCCTGGTGTACAATTATTTTGATCAGCAGCGAGGTTAACCAACTTGATTTTTCTTTTTACAGGCTGAGCAGGTGCACAGCATTCTTCACCTGCTGCGGTAGTACCACAACTACCGCCACGGTTAATTGCTTTACATTGGGTAGCATCAGGTGTTAGATCCAAAATCAGGTTCTCGCCGTCAATTTTAAATTCACCTGGAAACATCTGCCTGGTATCGAACGCATAATTGCCAAATTCAATTTTCACAATTCCATTGGGGTTTAGCGGAAGTTTGCTTTCTACCATGTTAATGATAGATAATACTTTTTTTACTTGCATGGCTCTACCCTCTTCGTCTTCAGTGGGCTCCCATAACTGTACTATAATTTCTGTCCAGGCGTTCATCACTCCTCCGCAATCTACCGAAACAATCGGTGCCTGTTTAATTTCAGTGATGTGATAATTGGCATTCACCCATTTACCCGGAGCATATTGAAACTGGAATAGCAATTCTGGATGTTGTTGAAGTTGAGCTTTAAAGCTGCTCCATGTTGTCGAAGATGTATTGATCATAATATTGCAATTTAACGATTGATTTATATAAAAAATTTTAACAGCAGTTTTGTTCGCCTTTATATGAGGCAAAGAAATCGTCTAGCTGTGTTTGTAATAACTTCCAGGTTTTAGGTTCTATGCAGTAACATATACTCACCCCTTCGATGGTTCCCTGTATAATACCGGCATTTTTAAGTTCTTTTAAATGCTGAGAAATGGTCGCCTGAGCTAAGCCAAGTTCTTCAACCAAATCACCACAGATACAGGTATTCGATTTAAGGATACGCTGAAGAATCGCAATCCGCGCAGGATGTGCCATCGCTTTTAATAAGGCTGCCATCTGGTTCTGTTCTTCAGTAAAGATTTCTGTTTTGGTAAGTCCCATAATTTTACATCGCAATATTGCGATAAATAAATCAGGTACCAAAATTTATTTTTAATTATAGGCTTTCATCAAAAACAGATTATCTAGAGAAAGAATTGGTGTGTTTTTTTGCTACAGAGGCAAGGAAAACACGAAAATTTGGTCGACAATGGCTCTTGCCTTCACTCCGTTATAAATGCAGAGAATTTAATAAAAAGTATCGTCATCTCGACTGGAACGCAGTGAAATGGAGAGATCTATCTCGAGATAAATTTTGCTTCGCAGAGCCTTCGGGTTCTCGACTATGTTGCACCCGATAGCTATCTGTTTCGCTCGAAAGGACGACATTCGAAGGGTAAACAAAAAAAACCGCTGACCAAAAATTAGTCAGCGGTTAAATTCTAAATGGATGTATCGCTATTTCTTGGGTTTTGCGCTCATGTAAAAAGTAAGCTTTCCACCGTTGGTGATATCTGAGTGTTTAATTTTATGATCGGTAATTTCTTTGCCGTTCAATAAAACTTTTTCTACATATACATTTTTATCGCTTTGTTTGATGGCTTCAACAGTAAATGTTTTGCTGTTCTCTAAATTAATTACAGCATTATTAACCAAAGGACTGCCTAAAGAATATACATCAGAACCTGGTGCTACCGGATAAAAACCTAACGAAGAAAACATATACCAGGCACTCATCTGGCCACAGTCATCATTTCCACCCAAACCATCAGCAGTAGGTTTGTACTGCATGTTTAGGATGTGGCGGATCTGCGCCTGTGTTTTCCATGGCTGGTCGGTCCAGTTATAAAGGTAAGCGATATGATGTGCAGGCTCATTACCATGCACATATCCACCAATAATACCTTCGCGCGTAATATCTTCTGTATGTGCAAAAAACTCATCAGGTAAATGCATCGTAAATAAAGTATCTAAACGCATTGCAAATTTCTTTTTGCCGCCCATCATTTCAATCAGCGAAGCCGGATCTTGAGGAACAAAGAAACTGTAGTTCCAGCTGTTACCTTCAATAAAGCCTTGTCCTTCGGTATCTTTTGGGTCAAATTGTTTTTTAAATGTTCCATCTGCCAGTTTCGGACGCATAAAACCAGATGCACTGTCGTAGTTGTTTTTCCAGTTGTTAGCACGTTTGATAAACTCGTCGTAAACATCCATACGGTTTAATTTCTTAGCCAATTGTGCAATCGACCAGTCATCGTAAGAATATTCTAAGTTGTTTGAAACTGAAATGCCCGATTTTTCTGCAGGGATATAACCCTTATCTATGTAATAGCCAATTCCTTCATAGTCACGGTGTTTTGCTGTTGCAATGCAGGCATCCAATGCTTTGTTTGCATCGCCATTATAGGTGCCCTTAATAATCGCATCAGATATTACAGAAACACTATGATAACCACTCATACACCAGTTATCGTTGGCATAATGCGACCAGATCGGCAACATATGTAAACTACTCTGATCATAATGTGCCATCATCGATTTTACCATGTCATTACTTCGGCCTGGCTGTATAATATTAAAGAATGGATGTAAGGCCCTATAAGTATCCCAAAGTGAGAATGTTGTGTAATTAGTAAAGCCCTCAGCTTTATGTACCCCTTGGTCTAAACCTTTATACTCCCCATTAATATCAGTATAGGTTGTTGGATTGATAAAAGCATGGTATAAAGCAGTATAAAAGTTTATTTTATTATCATTTGAGGTTGTTACCTGGATTTTATTCAATTCTTTATTCCAGGTAGTCTGTGCCTGAGCTTTCACTTTTTCGAAATCCCAGCCAGAAATTTCTGCACGCATGTTCTGCAAAGCATTTTCCTGGCTAACTGGCGATAGCGCAAATTTAATTTTAATCTTCTCTCCTTCTTGGGTATCGAAATCGAAGTACATTTTTAACTTCTTGCCTGCAATTTCAGGGAAGTTCTGTTCCTGGTTAAACTTTCCCCAAAAACCTCTGTAAGCCTGTTTAGCATCGTAACTTTTACGTCCATAGCTTTTAAAAGGTTTAGAAAAACTCATTGCAAAATAAACTGTTCTGGTTCTCGCCCACCCATTGGTTTGACGGTAACCGGTAATTAGCGTATCATTCACAACACGAACGTAAGTCCACACGGTTTTTTCTTCGTAATTGTAAATACCAGCCATCAGGTCCAAAATAATATGCGATTGATCCGATTTAGGAAAAGTATATTGATGCATCCCTACCCTTGTGGTTGAGGTTAATTCGGCGGTAATGTTATCATCATCCAATTTCACTTTGTAATAACCTGCCTCTGCAACCTCATTGGCATGAGAAAATGCAGAACGGTAACCACCTTTTGGATCTGATGCCGTACCAGGATTCAATTGTAATTTACCTTGCGTAGGCATAATCAAAAAGTCACCTAAATCCGAGTGCCCCGTACCACTAAAATGTGTATGACTAAAGCCGGTAATGGTTTTATCCTCATATTTATAACCTGCACAATATTTATATACATCGCCATTGTATTTTCCGTTTACTTCGTAGGATAAAGTATCTGTTTCGGGGCTTAGCTGAACCGAGCCAAATGGAACTGTTGCGCCAGGATAGGTATGCCCCATTTTAGATGTACCAATAATGGGCTTAACATACTGCACCAGGTTCTGTTGTGCCGAAGTAATAAGGGCTGATAGCAAAAGACAAGGCAGGATAATTTTTTTAATCATATCTGTTTTAAAATTTAGCTTGTTTTGTTGAAAATTCTAAGGTATTAATTTATCTTCAAATATGCATAAAACATAAAACTAAAACGTTTAAGTAAAATAAAAAATACATTTAATAGGCTTGAAGGTACAACTTATTGTAATTCAAACCTCGCAGGTTTTAAAACCTGCGAGGTTTATGCGTGTTCTTTTTCATTGCCAAAGAAGTCAAGTTATTGCACCGTGTTATTTTAAATTTGACTTCTTTTAATTTATAAGTACAGACGTTGTTGAATAAACCTGCTCTCCCTCCAAGTCCTCGCTCGTTGGACTTGAAGGGATAGCAGGACTAACATCTCCCATTAACAACGTACCACTCGTTTTCAAAAAAATATTGACCACCTAAGCCATTTTAGTACATATAAGTGATAAGCTTAAGCAATTTAGGAACCGCTTTTTACAAGTAACTGACTTGCTTTAAATAATTTCAGCTAAATAAACCTTATTTTTGCATCCAATATTTTTAAGATGAGTAAAAACGGTAGGATTCTGGTTGCCATGAGTGGCGGGGTTGATAGTTCGGTAGCGGCTGTAATGTTGCATGAGCAGGGTTATGAGGTTATTGGCTTAACTATGAAGACCTGGGATTATGCTACTTCTGGTGGTAGCAGTAAGGAAACTGGATGTTGCTCATTAGATAGTATTAACGACGCCCGTACACTTGCTGTAAACTATGGTTTTCCGCATTATATCCTTGATATCAGGGATGAATTTGGCGATTATGTAATCGATAATTTTGTTGACGAATATCTTGCCGGAAGAACGCCTAACCCATGTGTATTATGCAATACACACATTAAATGGGAAGCGCTTTTAAAACGTGCCAATAAACTGGATTGCGAATTTATTGCAACCGGGCATTATGCTAACATCCGTCAGCAAGACAGCGGTCGTTATGTAATTTCAAAAGGAAAAGACGAAAATAAGGATCAATCTTATGTACTTTGGGGTGTTTCGCAAGAGAACCTTTCGCGAACTAAATTCCCATTGGGCAGCTTTGCAAAATCTGATATCAGACAGATGGCTTTAGATATGGGGCAAGAGGAACTGGCCAAAAAATCGGAGAGTTACGAAATCTGCTTTGTGCCGGATAACGATTACAGGGCTTTCTTAAAACATAAAGTAGAGGATTTAGAAGACAGAGTAGCCGGCGGAAATTTCATTTTAAGTAATGGAATGGTTGTTGGACAACATAAAGGTTATCCTTTTTATACCATCGGGCAACGTAAAGGTTTAGGTGTTGCCTTTGGTGAGCCTATGTTTGTAACGCAGATTCTGCCTGAGAGCAATACCGTAGTTTTAGGTAAAGCTGAGGAGCTTGAACGCCGCGAAGCTATGGTACGCAACATTAACCTGATAAAATATGCGAGCATTGAAGAGCCAATGAATGATGTGATTACCAAAATCCGTTATAAAGATGCGGGTATGTTAAGTACAATTGTGCAGGAAAAAGATAAAATGCGTGTGGTTTTCGATCATAATGTTTCAGCAATAGCACCAGGTCAATCCGCGGTATTTTACGAAGGAAATGATCTATTGGGTGGTGGGTTTTTAGTTTAATAGATTGTCAATTCTTCTTATTGAGCATTAATATAATAAGGTTGCGACTCTATATCTAAGCGGTCATCATTTCGAGCGGCCCCGATAGCCATCGGGGCAACGCAGTCGAGAATCCGAAGGTTCTGCGAAGCAAAATCTGTCTAGATAGATCTCTCCATTCCTCTGCGCTTCAGGCGAGATGACGATCTTTTTTTTAAAAGTATTTCATAACTATTCACTTCCCTTAAAAACATTAACAGAAGCTGTTTTCCAATGGATGTAGCCTAAATTACCACAGGTTTGCGCTACGAAGTTTTCTACATCCTCCGGCACATCGTTAACAACACGCCATTTAATCTTATATTTTGGGTTGTAACTGATATACACCACCAGATCGTCGTTACGTTGCCCAATGGCTTGTAAATGCTGCAAATGGATATCCTGTAAATCTGCGGCAGCAACTCTCAATCTTTCATTCATGATTTTACCTAATGAAAGATCTGGTCTAAAATCTGTTTCGAATATGGCTAAAACGGTAACGGTCATATAAAAAATAAATATATCAGCAAACAAAACCAAGTTAGAAGCTTTTTGTTTAAAATCATCTTTTAAATACAAAGAGTTATCTTAAAATTCTTTGTATTCTGTCACTTCAAAAGCAAATCTATACTAAAAAAATTAGTATCAAAATTTATTTTTATATTTTTTTTAGTCAACATGAAAATTATAGAAATGCATGACACGGGCGATGATGAAGGTTAATAACTCTTATATTGTGTATAACTATCTTAAACATCTGATAGCTAGGTAAGTTATCCATATAATAAAAGTAGAGCTTATGAAAAAGTGCATCTATGTAGTGGAAGACAATCCGAGTATCAGGGAAATCATCGAATTTTTATTGATCGAAGAACTTTATGAGGTAAAGACCTGCCCTAATTCCAACGATTTTTGGCTTCAAATGAGTAAACATCTGCCAGATATGGTAATTCTTGATATTATGTTACCAGATGGAAACGGGCTGGACATCTGCAATACCCTCAAGCGAAATATTAAAACACATGATATTCCGGTTATGATGATGTCGGCCAATAACCACTTGAACGCAGTGAAGGCCAAATGTGATGCAGAAGATTTTATCAATAAACCTTTTGATCTGAATGATTTTGCCAGCAGGGTTGATAAATATTTAGCAGCGTAATCTTTTAATTCAAAGTCATTAGTTCACAGTCTTTAGTCGATTATTTAATTTTACTAATGGCCAGTGAACTAATGACTAATTAACCATCTAAATTGATATACTTTCGATTGCTTTATCCAAAGCCACTTCCTTTAAATCCGGGATGCTTACGCCTTCTGCTCGATATGCGGTAATATCGGTCATGCCCATAAAACCAAGAACGGATCTTAAATAAGATTCTGTAAAATCATAAGGTTTCATCGGTCCTTCTGAATATACACCACCGGAAGAAATCGCCAGGTATACTTTTTTGTTTTTTACCAAACCTTCAGGGCCCTTTTCTGAGTAGCTGAATGTTTGACCGACACGTGCAATATGATCGATCCATGCTTTTAAAGTAGAAGGAATGCCGAAATTATACAACGGTGCACCGATTACAATCACGTCAGCATCTTTAAGTTCGGCAATAGCCTCATTCGAATGTTTTATCGCTTCCGTAAATTCTGCCGTGTGATTTTCTAGCGGTGTAAAAAAAGAATTGATGTGTACCTCTTCCAAATGGGGAAATGGGGTATTGGTAAGATCGCGTGTAGTTAAAGTGCTTCCAGGATTTGCGGCCTGTAATTTTTCAACAATTGCATTTCCCAATTTAATACTGAAAGATGCTTCACCCCTCGGGCTTGATATTAGATGTAATATTTTCATTTTTTTGCCTTTTTATGTCTGGCAAAATTATAGATACGAAGTATCAAAAAGCTATTACTATACCAAAGGATAGCGCTATCCTTTGGTATAGTAGCAATTTCATTTCCATAAAAAAGGGCCTATTTAAGCGTTAAATACTGCTTTTGATTTAACAACAAGTTTTTTAATTCATTATAATTTACATCCTGAATATTGACTTTATGATCTATTGCCAAAGAGGCAGCAGTAGCAGCTGATTCGCCCAGGATCATAAATACAGGCTCCATCCGTACAGATCCGTACGCAATATGTGATGATGACAAACAAACGGGTACCAATAAATTTTTACATTCGGTTTTCCTGGGCACAATGGCCTGATAGGAAATACTGTAGGGTTTCGGTGCGTTCACCCCTATATCGCCTTCATTTTGCACATATCCTTCAGCGGTTACATACCGTTGTACATTGTGAGAGTCTAAGGCATAAGACCCCATCCCTATCGGATTTAGCACTTCTTTTTTGCCGAGCACTTCGTTCTCCGTCATTACGAAATCTCCTATCATTCTCCGGGCTTCCCGTACATAAAGCTGATAGGGCCAGTTTCCGTTATCTTTAAATTCATCTTTTGCCAAACCCCATTTTCTAACCTGTTGCTGAATTTTTTCGGGCATCCGCGGATCGTTGGCCATGAAGTACATTAATCCTTTTTGATAATTTTCGTGGGCTTTAATAATTTCTTTGCGCTTTGTGTAGTCTGCCTCAGGATAGGCATAATTCATTCCGATGAAATCGGTACTAAATGGTCCGTGGTTATTGGTATCTGTTTTATGGTTCGGAATAGGATCGTATTTATTAAAAAGCTCATTCCAGCCAGTGCTAAATACCCTTAACAGCAACTCGTAATCCCTGGCATTGTAGCGGTCTGGTTTCGGGAATTCAATTTTGTTTTCTGGTTGATCAGTCAGGCACATCCGGTAGCAATAGGCCTGAACTTTATGGTCTTCCGTTCCGTTCGGCCTAGGTTGATCAGTAGAAATACCTGGTAACAGGCCGCTTGTTTTATCTTCGGGAATTTGATAAGGATCGGTATTATTTTTAAAATAATGCCCATGCTGAAAAACCAGCGCCTGTACCCCATTCCACTTCTCGTTATAGGTATGGTTTGCTTCCCTGCCCACATGATAGCTTACTTTAGCTGCAGCCATTAAATCGCCTTCATAAGTGGCATCGATATACATTTTTGCATTAAAAATTTTGCCGGATAAGGTTTTGATACTGATAATCTTGCCATCTTTCATCTTTACCCCCTGTTTTCGCTCCAGCCATTCATTGCGGTAAATTTTTAATTTATTTTCTTTGACAAAGTCTTCCATAACCTGCTCAGCAACATGAGGCTCGAAAATCCACATGGTCCGATCTTTCCCATCAATAGCAGGTGTACCTTGTCCTTTATTGCCATATTCTTCTTTTTTCTGCCATTCCCAGGCTCCAGATTGCTGGTAATGCTGATAAACTTTCTGATAAAATGTTCTGGCAAGGCCACCAATTACTGATTTGTCTCCCGTGTCGGTAAAACCTAACCCTGAAGATGACAAACCACCTAAATGCCGATCGGGTGAAACTACGATAACGCTTTTACCCATCTTTGCAGCTCGTACGGCTGCAATTATACCGGCTGATGTTCCACCATAGATTACAATATCTGCCTGATAGTGTTGCGCTCTTGGCTTAGCATAAGCCGTAAAAAAGATTGAGCATAAGGCTATAAAGCACAAGACAATTTTCTTCGTTGGTATGAGGAGCATCTGCAAACAAAACCTACAGCATTTACTATAAATTTCTGCATATTGGGTTTCACTTTCTAGTTGTGAAAGGACTAAAAATCCTACATCTGAAAAACTTTTTGCTGGCAACATATATTGGTTAGGTTTAAACAAATATATTAATTATTTAAACTTGCAAATCCAGTATAAATCGATTTTATTATAGCATAAGGGCAAAATTTACCATGCTAAATAACTTAAAACTATTATTTAGCCAGGGCTTGAATCCGTTTTAAATGTTTTTTTAATACTGGTAAATATTTATTCGCATATGCTTTAACCTCCACATCCGTAGACTGCGTTGCCTTTTCAAATAAAGAAACTGCATCTTGATGATCGGCAATCATCATATCAACATAAGCTTTATCAAATGAAGCCCCATTTAAGCTTTTCAATTTTTCAATCGCATTGGTCACGTCAGCTTCAGTAGCACCATTCGTGGGTTTTTTTGCCAGTCCGGTATTGCCTGCTTCACCTCCGGCATTTTTGGTTCTTGAGGTATCCCGCATGTTGTCAGGTGCCGAATCTACCCTTCCATCTGGTCGTAGTTCACCTTCCGGCATGCTCATTGGTAAATTTACTTTCTTAATTTTCGCCAATGCCCTTAATTCTTCATTTGCCCTGGTGTGATCATCAACCATCATTTGGCCAAATGCCTTTATCTTTTTATCTGTTGCTTTCTCTGCCGCAAGTTTACCGGTTGATACCTCTTTCATTCCGGCAATAGTCGCCTGTTGCAAAAATTGTGCAGTGGTTAAACTATCTTGTTGCTGGATGTAATCAAATGATCTTGTATAATGCCATTCTGCTTTTGCAAATGCATTAAACGACGCTGTTGAAATGATCATTCCTACTAAAGCTATTTTCCTGGTATTGAAATGGTTTTTCATTGTAGATTAATTAAAGGTAAATACATTAATAAAACCTGTTAACAAGTAAAAAGGTTTAGGGAAAATATTGACTGCCTAAAACTTACAACGTATAGGGATTAATAATTTACATTTTACCTAAACCTAATCTGTTTTCAACCTGTTCTTATAAGAAAATATTTATGCTATGGAAAATCTAGAAAACAATCAACCAGAAGAAGAAATTCAAAACATCGAACAGTTCCAGATCAACCGTTCGGAAGGAAATGCAGCCGATGGTCATGCTACTCCTGAGTCATCTGAAGATAATGAATATACAGAGGATGAAGTGCAATATGCTGATGGTGAAGGCACACAATTAAATGAAGAAATTGAAGGTCCGGAAGACGAAGAAGAAGATGACGATGCTGAAACAGAAACAGATGACTATAATGAATCAGATATAGAAGAACTGGATAAAGATCCAAATGCTTATGATGAGGAAGATAGTGAAATGTTATAAACCAATAATTTTCGTTAAAGATGCCAGATTTTAATAGTCTGGCATTTTTATTTAAACAGAGATGATCCGCAATATTTACAAAACAGGGCATCACTATCGTGCCCTTCCCTACTGCAACCTGGACACGATTCTGGCATTTCTTTTTTATGTTTTGCAGCCATAGCGATATCATGGGTAATAATACCTGTGGGTACAGCAATAATAGCATAACCGATCAACATGACTACAGAGGCGACAAATTTACCTAATGGCGTAATAGGGGAAATATCGCCATAACCAACAGTAGTGATGGTTACAATGGCCCAATAAATACTTTCTGGAATATTTGAGAACCCATTTTCCCGCTTTTCTACCAAATACATAATCGAGCCCAGAATTACGGTGATGGTTAAAACCGTTAACAGAAAGATACTGATTTTTCGAACACTGTTTTTTAAGGCCTGGGTTAAGAAATTAATTTCTGTTAAAAAATGTCCCAGTTTGAAAATCCTGAAAACACGCAGCAATCTTAACGCCCTAAAAACCAACAAAGATTGTGCGCCAATAAAAAATATACTTAGGTAAGATGGTAATAAGGCAATCAAATCTATGATACCCAAAGGACTGATGACATACCTGATTGGTTTGCGGATACTCACCAACCTTAAAATATATTCGATGGTGAAGAGTGCGGCAAAAATCCATTCCATGACATTGAACAGCTTACCATAATGTTGGTGAATACCAACAACACTATCAAGCATTACCACAATAATGCTTGAAAATATTGCAATTAATAACCCAACATCAAAAGCTTTACCCGCAGGTGTATTCGATTCGTAAATAACTTCGTGTAGTTTAAAACGCCAATCTTTAGGTGAATCTGATGCCATAATTTTTCAAGGAGTTTTAAAGGTAACAGAAATTACCCATTTACCACTTCTCCACCATTAACATGTATTACCTGTCCGGTAATAAAAGAGGCATCATCTGAGGCCAGGAAAACATAAGATGGTCCAAGTTCTGAGGGTTGTCCTGCCCTTTCCATTGCCGTTTCACTCCCAAAAGATTTGATCTTTTTTTCGTCAAAAGTAGACACGATGAGTGGTGTCCACACTGGTCCGGGTGCCACCGCATTTACACGGATCCCTGTTTTGGCTAAATTTGTAGCGAGTGAACGGGTAAATGATGTTATTGCGCCTTTAGTTGAAGAATAATCGATCAGGTTTGGCGAAGAGCGATAAGCCGTTACTGAAGTGGTATTGATAATCGCATCTCCTGCCTGAAAATGCTTTAATACTTCATCAGCAAAATAAAAATAACCAAATATGTTGGTGCGAAATGTATCTTCCAGCTGTTTATCGTCAATCTTTTTCGGATCTTTCTGAGGAACCTGCATTCCCGCATTGTTGACCAGAATATTGATCTTTCCAAATTTTTTGACGGTTGTTTCGACAGCTTTTTTACAAAATGCAGGCTTTTTAACGTCGCCCTTAATTAATAAACAGTTTCTACCTTCAGCCTCCACCATTTTCCGGGTTTCCTTAGCATCAATATCTTCATTTAAATAAACAATGGCTACATCAGCACCTTCCCTTGCAAAATGAACTGCTACTGAACGGCCAATGCCGCTATCTCCACCGGTAATCAATGCGACCTTATCATTCAATTTTCCTGCTCCCTTATAATTTGCTTTAATTACTTCTGGTCTTGGATCCATCTTAGCTTCTATGCCTGGTTGGTTATTCTGTTTAGCAGGTGTTTTTTGAGTTTTCATACTTCAATTTCAAGTTAAAACTTATTCAACTGTTCAATAAACAAGCATGCACCGGCAAAGTTTTTTATAAATCGAAAATGAGCAAGATGAATGTTCAAGAAGAACTCCGGATCGAACTGATATCTGCAGGTTATAAAAATGAAAAGGATGAAATAACCTGGAACCATTGAATATATTTCTGTTACTAAATGGTACGATCTAAATTAAATCAGGCTAAACATATTAGGGGCAGTTGATGTTAAATTATTTATGAAGTTTGTTTTGCTATCACTTTTATTCTGCTCTTTTTATGCGAAATCCTTTGCTCAATATGCTGATAGTACCAATTACCATGTTCTGCTTACTTCAACCGGATCGATTAACCGAACCAATGAAGACCGTGCCTATTTGTTGAATAATGCACTAAATTTTGGTCTTAAAAAGAAAAGTTTCGTATTGAATTCTACTTCAGCCTGGCTTTATGGTAAACAGAACAACAGTTTAACCAATAACGATTTTTCTACTACCTTAAATTTTAACCTGTATAAAACCTTCCCTCATTTTTATTATTGGGGTTTAGTGAATTACAATACAAGTTATTCTTTAAAATTAAAAAATCAATTGCTGGCTGGTGGAGGCATCGCCTATAGCGTATTAGATAAACCCAATGCTTATATCAACCTGAGTGATGGGGTATTATTTGATCAAAGTAGCTTAATTGTAGGTGATAGCTACCACACTTATCGGAATTCATTAAGGTTACAATATCATTTTATAATCAAAAACCTGATTACCATTGACGGGAATCATTTTTTGCAGAATTCCTTCTCCAGAAAAGGTGATTACATTATCCGTTCATCGGCAACTCTTGGGTTAAAACTTCGCAAGTGGATTAGTTTAACTACAGCATTAAACTATAATAAGCTGAATATCACCAGGAGCGAAAACTTGAACCTCACTTACGGGTTAACACTTGATAAATATTTTTAGGTTAGCATTCAGTCCGAAGTCCTCAGTCTGTAGTCCAAAGTCTTGAGTAGATTATTTAGATTAGTCACCCTGAGCGGAGTCGAAGGGCTGTTTAGTTGGAGCTGGGAGTCAATTAACCAATTTAAGCACTTACGCCATTAGCTGACCATTAAGAAGTTAAGAAAGTTAAGATTTTAGAAATTGCTATAAGCTCCTGTTTATCACGAAATAAGCCTGCGTTTGAGCTTTTGGCATTAATTAACCCGTTAAACCAATGACAATTGAACTAATGAATCTATTTACGCTGACAACAATTCTGCCTGGTTCAGACTCGCATAAGCTTTAGCCTGCACCACATTACCAATGATAATAATGGCCGGATAAGTTAAACCCGCCTGTTCTGCAGATTCCTGTAAATGCTGCACCGAACATACTACTTGTTTTTGATTGGGTAAGGTAGCGTGCTGAATAATTGCAGCAGGCATGTCACCTATACCCGCATCGCAATAGGCTTTAGAAATTTCGCCAACTTTTTTCATACCCATATATATCACTACTGTAGCCGAACTTTTCATGGCACATTTTAAATCGTTGGTTAAACTTCCATCCTTCTTGGTTCCGGTAAGGATCCAAACACTTTCACTAATTCCACGGTGTGTTAAAGGCACATCGATAAAACCTGCGCCCTGCATACTACTTATACCTGGAATGTAATGACATTTAATCCCCCTGGTCTCCGCATAAATCAATTCTTCAAATCCTCTACCAAAAATAAAAGGATCTCCACCCTTTAAACGCACTATTACCTGGTAATTTTGGGCATTTTCGACAATTAATTCATTTATTTTCTCTTGTGGGGTATATTTTCCATAAGGTTGTTTACCAACATAGATCATTTTACAGGCTGTAGGAGCAATTTCGAGCAATTTTTCATTACTTAAGTTGTCATAAAGAATAACTTCTGCTCTTTTTAATACATTAAACGCCTTCATTGTGATTAATTCCGGGTCTCCAGGACCTCCGCCCATTATAAAAAGTCCAAAATCAGTAGTTTTTTGATTCATAATTTTAATGATTTAACTATTTAAATATAAAAGTGATGAAAATTTATTAAAAAGTTAAATATTTTATGATAAAAATCATTCTTTATTAACTTTTAAGTAATTAAAATATATATTTGTATATCAAAAATCATATAAATATTAAAATATATAATTTAATCATGATTATTTGATGATAAAAAACATCAAAACAAATAATCTGGAATAAAAACAGCCAACAGAAACTAAAAAACACTAAACACCTTGAGATTTATGAAAGAACCACAAATAATCGTAATAGGAAATGGAATGGTGGGATATAAATTCTGCGAAAAGCTTAGGTCAAAAACTTCTTCTTTTAATCTTATTGTTTTTGGAGAAGAACCCCTTAGGGCTTACGATCGTGTTCATTTAAGTGAATATTTTAATGGCAAAACCGCCGACGACCTCTCCCTTTCTACAGAAAACTGGTATCTGGAACAAAATATTACCCTATTTCTTAACAACCCGGTTACTAAAATAGACCGCAATCTTCAAAAAGTTTACACCGCCAATGGTTTAGATTATAGCTACGATATCCTTGTTTTTGCTACGGGTTCTGGCGCATTTGTTCCTAACATCCCCGGAATTGAGAAAGAAGGTGTTTTTGTTTACCGTACTATAGAAGATCTTGACCTTATTAGTAGTTATGCAAAAAAGTCAAAAACAGTTTCAGTTATAGGAGGAGGTTTATTAGGACTAGAAGCCGCTAAAGCATTGATAGATCTGGGGATTGAAAAAACCAGTATTATTGAATTTGCGCCACGTTTAATGCCGCGACAAATTGATGCTGCTGGTAGCGACATGCTTAAATCAAAGCTGGCAGATTTAGGTTTACAGATCCATTTAAATAAAAACACCACAAGCATTGAAGGTGATGGCCGTATTACTGCATTAAAGTTTAGTGATGATACCGCTTTAGATGTTGATATGCTGGTAATCTCTGCGGGCATAAAACCACGCGATGAACTAGCGAAAGCCTGCGGCATTGAGGTTGGTCCACGTGGTGGTATTGTGGTTGACGAAAAAATGCAAACCAACGATCCGGCTGTATTTGCTATTGGCGAATGTGCTTTATACGACGGAATGATTTATGGTTTGATTGCTCCGGGTTATGAAATGGCCGAAGTGCTGGCTGCGAACCTTTGTGAAGGCGACAAAACCTTCACAGGATTTGATATGAGTACCAAACTAAAACTGATTGGCATCGATGTAGCCAGTTTTGGTGATAATTTTATCACCGAGCCGGATTGCCGCACCATCATCTTCGAAAACAAACACAAAGGAGTTTATAAAAGAATAAATGTTAGTAATGACGGGCAATACCTTTTAGGAGGTATATTAATTGGAGATGCAACAGCGTATAACCTGCTGTTGCAAACCTCTAATAACAAAATTGTTTTACCAGAAGATCCGGCAGAACTGATATTGGGTGCGCGTGGAGGCAGTGAATCTGCAGGCGGAGCGGGAATTACAGGTTTACCAGATAGTGCATTAATATGCAGTTGTGAAGGTGTTAGTAAAGGCGATATCTGTTCTGCAGTAGCAGACGGCTCTTGCGAAAATATTGATGACCTGAAGAAATGTACCAAAGCAGGCACAGGTTGTGGCGGCTGTTTGCCGATGGTGAAAGATTTAATGAGTCATACTTTAAAATCGCAGGGTAAATACATCAAAAATGTAATCTGTGAGCACTTTAATTATAGCCGGCAAGAGCTTTTTGACCTCATTCACATTCATGAACTAAAAAGTTACGACGAAGTATTGGATGCTTTGGGTAAAAATGATGGTTGCGAAGTCTGCAAGCCGCTGGTATCCTCACTCCTTGCCAGTCTTTGGAACGAAATGATTCTTAAAAAAGGAAACGACGTAGCTCAGGATAGCAACGACCGTTTTCTGGCCAACATTCAAAAAGGTGGCTCATATTCTGTAGTACCAAGGATTCCGGGTGGAGAAATTACACCAGACAAATTGATTGTAATTGGCGAGGTCGCTAAAAAATACAACCTCTACACCAAAATTACAGGCGGCCAGCGGATAGATATGTTTGGTGCACACCTAAACGACCTTCCTGTTATCTGGGAGGAATTAATTGCTGCAGGTTTTGAAAGCGGGCATGCTTACGGAAAAGGCTTAAGAACAGTTAAAAGTTGCGTAGGAAGCACCTGGTGCAGATTTGGCTTGCATGATAGCGTGAGTTTTGCCATCAGAATAGAAGAGCGGTACAGAGGTATCCGTGCACCGCATAAATTCAAATCAGCGGTAAGTGGATGTATCAGGGAATGTGCAGAAGCCCAAAGTAAAGATTTTGGCATTATTGCCACCGAAAAAGGCTGGAACTTATACGTATGCGGAAATGGTGGAAGCAAGCCTCAACATGCCCTTTTACTGGCAACAGATCTCGATAGTGAAACCTGCATTAAATACATCGACAGATTTTTGATGTTTTACATCCGAACAGCAGATCCACTTACCCGAACCGCAACCTGGCTGAATAAAATGGATGGCGGAATAGATTACTTACGGAATGTAATTACAAACGATAGTTTAGGCATGGCAGCCCAGTGGGAAAATGAAATTGAGAATTTAATCGCCTCTTATAAATGTGAGTGGAAAGAAGCCGTTGAAAACCCTGCCATAAGAAAAAGATTCTCTCATTTTGTAAATGCACCTGAAGACAAAGACCCAACTATAGAATTTGTTGAAATGCGTGGGCAAAAGAGAACCGCTGAATGGAAAACAGTTTAATCAAGAACCTTTACAAACCTAATAAACCCCTAAATGATGAATGAACAATCAAATTGGCTGGCGGCCTGCCGAGTCGAGGATGCCATTGAGAACGGTGGCGTTTGCGTAAAACATGGTGAAGATCAGATTGCACTTTTTTATTTCACCAGGAGAAATGAGTGGTACGCCACGCAAAACGAATGCCCGCACAAAAAGCAAATGGCATTGAGCCGTGGAATGATTGGCTCCACTACCGATGAACCTAAGGTAGCCTGCCCTTTTCACAAAAAAACATTCTCATTGAGTACCGGCGAATGTTTAAGCGGCGACGAATGCGCCATAAAAACCTATCCTGTAAAGGTAGAAAACGGAACTGTTTATATTGGCACTACGCCAAAATCTTAACCTGACCCCTTAAGATTTAAACTTTACCGGATAAAGATTTAACCTAAACCAAACCGACATGAAAATTTCTAATTATGTAGCCATGACAGGCTGCCTTGCACTTACCTTGTTCTTTTTTTCTGCTAAATCGCAAACTAAAGCCGTTTTATTCGATGGAACTATCGTTGCCGGTTACGTGGATCATGGTGCTTTTATAAACTGTACCGGTCCAAGCATAAAATTCAGCAAAAAACCTTACACAGTTTTACTAGGGTTACTTCCAAGTTTACGTATTAAAGAAGATAAAGTAGCTGCCGGCGCGCCAAAAAATGCTGCCCTCACCCCTAACCTTGGCTTTGGATTAACAACGGCATTTCGGCATGTAGCCTTACAAGTACCCTTATACTATAATCCTAAAACTGCAGTCAAAAATGGTGAGTGGAACGTTGGTGTAGGTTTAGGCTATAAATTTTAACAGAAATCAATTTATCACGCTTACATCAACCATTATGACACAGAATACTACAACTAAACCGCTTGGTAACCTTAATATATTTTCGCTTAAAGGTGTTCAGATGAAAACCTTTCATATTACCTGGTTAACTTTCTTCTTCTGTTTTTTCGCCTGGTTCGGAATGGCGCCTTTAATGAAGATAGCGAGAGAGCAACTTCATCTTACCAAAGATCAGGTGGGTAATATCCAAATTGCTTCCGTATCGGCTACCATAATTGCCCGTTTACTCATCG
The DNA here is from genome assembly GCF_019317285.1 of Pedobacter sp. D749. NCBI lineage: Bacteria > Pseudomonadati > Bacteroidota > Sphingobacteriia > Sphingobacteriales > Sphingobacteriaceae > Pedobacter > Pedobacter sp. D749. Next base: position 2,265,410 of record NZ_CP079218.1, on the reverse strand, counting down.
GAAGATTGATTGATAAATTTGGTCCTAAACTGATTTACACCTGGCTCCTGGTGCTTTGCGCCATTCCCGTACTATTGATCGGAACCAGTCATTCTTACACTTCATTTTTACTTTTCCGCCTGGCCATTGGCGTAATTGGGGCTTCATTTGTAATCACCCAATTTCACACTTCCATTATGTTTGCTTCCAATATTAAGGGAACCGCAAATGCAACAGCAGGTGGTTTTGGTAACGCGGGTGGTGGCGCAGCCAATTTATTTATGCCTTTAATTGCATCAGGCATTACCGCGCTAGGCTTTTGCAGTACAGAAGACAGCTGGCGTTATGCCATGATATTTCCGGGTGTAATGCTTTTGATCTGTGCTTTTTTATATCACCGCTATACTTTAGATAGCCCACAAGGAGATTTTAAGGATTTAAAAGATGAAAGCATAAAAAGCACTAAAAACACCTTTTTAATCGCAGCCAAAGATTATCGCACCTGGATTTTAACCATTGCCTACGCAGCATGTTTTGGTGTAGAAATTACGGTAGATAACTTTGCCCCGATCTTTTTTACTGATTCGTTTGGTGCAACTATAGCTATAGCGGGTATGGTTGCAGGTATTTTTGGCTGGATTAATATTTTTGCCAGGCCATTGGGCGGAATTGTTGCCGATAAAATTGGTAAAACCTGGGGATTTGATGGCAAAACACTTTTACTTGCTTTATTGCTTTTGGTGGAAGGGGTTGGTTTAATCTGGTTCGCAAAATCGGGCAATATCGGTATGGCCATTTTCATGATGTTTGTTTTCGGATTAAGTTTAAAAATGGCCAATGGCGCAACATATAGTCTTGTTCCTTTCATTAATCCGCTTGCGGTTGGCAGTGTAGCTGGTATTGTAGGTGCTGGCGGAAATATCGGAGCCATGCTTATTGCTTTTATGTTTAAAGCCAAAGCCAGTCATGCTTCTAAAAATGTAATCGAAAATGGCCTTAACGTTCAAAAAGATCTGATCGATTATACCAGTGCTTTTACACTACTTGGTTTTATTATTCTCGGAATTGGCGTGGCAGTATTCATCTTCAGAACCGTTATGGCACAAAAAACATCACAAATAGAAGACCTCGTGCTTACCCCTGGCAAATAAAGACTAACAAAATCTACTATACAAGCCGATCATTTGAAAGAAGAAAAAAATATATCGCCGAATAAAACAACCACCTGCTGTTATTGCGGGGTGGGCTGTGGTATTGTGGTAAATAAAGATATCCATGAGCGGATAACTGTTGAAGGAGACAAAAACCATCCTGTAAATAAAGGGTTGTTGTGCAGTAAAGGCATGAATCTTCATTATACAGCAAATGACAAAAGCGACAGGCTACTCTACCCCGAAATGCGCTACAATAAAAACATGCCCCTCCAAAGGGTAAGCTGGGATACTGCATTGGAAAGAACAGCAGCCGTTTTTAAAGCATTAATTAAAAAACACGGTCCTGACAGCGTTGCTTTTTATGCCAGCGGACAATGTTTAACAGAAGAATATTATGTAGTAAATAAATTAATTAAAGGATTTATCGGTAGTAATAATATCGATACCAACAGCCGCTTATGTATGAGCAGTGCGGTTGTTGGTTATAAAATGAGTCTTGGTGAAGATACAGTACCCATTAGTTACGATGATATTGAAATTGCCGATTGTATTTTTGTTGCAGGCGCAAACCCAGCATGGTGCCATCCTATCCTATGGCGCCGTGTTGAAGCCGCTAAACAGAAAAATCCTGAGTTAAAAATTATTGTTAGCGACCCCCGTAAAACACAAACCTGCTCAATTGCCAATGTTCATTTACAGCTTAATCCGGGTACCGATATTACCCTTCACCATGCCATTGGAAGATGTTTGATTGAAGATGGAAAAATTGATGCTGATTTTATCATCAACAGCACTAATGGTTACGAAAAATACCAGGCTACCGTTTTTTCCACCTCCTTGGCAGAGGCAGCAACTATTTGTGGTATCAAAGAAAGTGACATCCGTTTAGCTGCATCTTACATCGGTAATGCAAAAGGTTTCATCAGCATGTGGACGATGGGGCTTAATCAAAGTGTTGTTGGCACGAATAAGAATCTTTCGCTAATTAACCTGAACCTGATTACAGGTCATATTGGCAAGCCTGGAAGCGGTCCTTTTTCGCTTACCGGACAGCCCAATGCCATGGGCGGCCGTGAAGTTGGCGGTTTAAGCAATTTGTTACCCGCACACCGTGTTTTAGGCAATGAAAATCATCGTAATGAGGTTGAGAAATTCTGGCAGATTCCCTTGGGTACTATACAGTCTAAACCCGGATTAACTGCAACCGAAATGTTCGATGAGCTGAATACCGGTAAACTGAAAGCAGTATGGATTTTATGCACTAACCCTTTAATCAGCCTGCCCGATGTTCGCGTAGCAGAAGAAGGCTTAAAAAAAGCAAAATTTGTAGTTGTTCAAGACATTAGCAATACTGTAGAAACATTAAAATATGCTGATGTAGTTCTACCAGCAGCAGCCTGGGTTGAGAAAGAAGGCACTATGACCAACGCTGGGCGTTATATTTCTTACCTCAGCAAAGTTACCGAAGCACCTGGAGAAGCGCTGCCAGATTCGGAAATCATCTGCCGGTTTGCAAAAAAAATGGGCTTTCATGGTTTCGATTTTAAAAATGCAAGCGAAATATATGATGAACATGCGGGCCTTACGGAAGGAACTAATATTGATATCAGCGGACTTAATTATGAAATTTTAAAAGATAAAAGAGCCGTTCAATGGCCTTACCCAAAGCAAGAAAGGGCATTTGGAACAGCCAGATTATTTACCGATCATCAGTTTTACACACCTGATAAAAAAGCCAATATTTTATCATTTGATGATCAGAACCAATCGGAAGCTTTAACGCCAGAACATCCATTGATTTTAACCACGGGAAGAATCAGAGACCAATGGCATACCCGAAGCAAAACAGGTAAGGTAAATAAACTGAACCAGCACATCAGTGAATCTTTTTTAGAAATTAACCCGATTGATGCCAGAACCCGGAACATTAACGATAATGATGTTATCGAAATTTCCAGTTTACGTGGAAATGTATGTGTAAAAGCAAAATTTTCTGAAGACATTAAACCCGGAGTAGTTTTTATGCCCATGCACTGGGGCAAAATTTTAAAAAGTGATTTAAACCGGGTAAATAACCTCACCAATAACCTTGTTGACCCACAAAGCAAAGAACCTGATTTCAAATTCAGTGCTGTACAAGTAAAGCTGTATAAAAAAGCCCGGCAAAAGATTATTGTGATTGGTGCTGGCGCTGGAGCCTGTGGTTTTGTTAAAAGCTATAGGGCCTTAAATACCGAAGACGATATTGAGATCTTTAGTAAAGAGAATTTCCCTTTTTACAACCGGGTACTTCTCCCCGATTATATTATCGGCACTTTACCCTGGCATAATCTCATTAAAATGAGTGACAGTGAGGAAACAGACTATAAGATAAAACTACACCGAGGTTTAGGTATCGATAAAATCGATAAAGAAAATAAAACAGTTACCGATAGCAACGGAGAAGTCCACCACTACGACGTTCTGCTTCTGGCCACAGGAAGCAGGGCTTTTGTACTTAAAGATCTCCCGAAACTAAACGGCATATTTACCATGCGAAGCAGAAATGACGCCGACAGCTTTAAAAAACATATTGATACTACAAATGGAAAAGTAGTGATTGTAGGCGGTGGTTTACTAGGGATCGAATTGGCTACATCTTTGGCTGAAACCGGATCAAGAGTGACGATTATTCAACGGATATCGAGATTAATGGGACGTCAGTTAGATGCATTAGGCAGTCAATTACTGCACGAAGAACTGATTAGTAAAGGCATTGAAATCTTTTATAACGATGAGGTAGACCGCATTATCGGTGAAAAAAGCATTTCGGGTCTGCGTTTAAAAAGCGGTTTATTGCTCGATTGTGAATCGTTAGTAATTGCCATAGGTACTGTCCCAAACACCGAACTGATTAAAGAAGCAGGAATTGAATGCAAACGAGGTGTTGTGGTTGACGAATACCTGAGAACCAATGAAAAGGACATTTATGCCATTGGTGAAATTGCAGAATTCAAAGGTCAGATGTATGGCATTACTGCAGCAGCAGAACAACAGGGCGAAATTGTAGCGCGGTTTCTGTGCGGAGATATTGCAAAATTTTACCAAGGAAGTTTGCTAATGAATATCCTCAAAATGCACAGTTTAGAACTCTGTTCATTAGGTTTGGTAGAAATACCGAATAACGACCCTACCTATGAGGAAATTGTTTTTATAGACAAAGCCAAACGTTACTATAAAAAATGTATTGTACACAACGATAAGCTGGTTGGAGCGATATTAATTGGCGATAAGAGTGAGTTTTTGGAGTTTCGGAACCTGATTGAAAGTAAAATGGAGTTGAGCGAAAAGCGACTCCAACTGTTAAGAAGTGGGAAAACAACCGAACCCATTGTTGGCAAAACAGTATGTAGCTGCAACAATGTTGGTGAGGGCAATCTGATCAACAAAATAAAAGACGGTTGCAAAGATCATTTGCAACTTTGCCAGCTCACAGGTGCTGGAATGGGCTGTGGGAGTTGCAGACCAGAGGTAAAAGCAATTTTAGACTCTTTTGTAAATGTGCTTAAGACAGAAGCAAAACCTGCTTTAATAGAATAGTTATAAACTTGGTTCTTCATCCTGAGAATAAGTTTTGGAAAAAAATCGGAGTCGAAGTGGTAAGGCACTGGGTATCGTCATTCCCAACCTGATTGGGAATCGTAATGCCACGGAAGGTTTGTAGGTTGCATTAAGATTCCCGCCTGCGCGGGAATGACGATAGATGGTTAAAGAATATTAAACTAAAAACAACATGATGAAAATAAAACTCACTCCTTCAGAATTTAAAAACCTTAAAGGGATTGAATACTTTAAGTTCGAAGAAGATTTTATTGAAGAGAATGTGCGTTGCATCCCTACGATCGTGCGTTTTAAATGGATGCCGCCTAAAGCAATAATCGAATTTGGATTTCTAAATCGTTAAGCCATGTATCAAAACATTATTATTAATTTCCCGGGCGGGATTATATCACCGGGCAATCTGTACAACATTCTGGTTGCGGCAACAAAAGCAAGAATTCAATATGTTCGTTTTGGCCTTCGTCAGCAGTTATTGATTGACAATACAACTTACAATATTGACATCTTTACGGGTGAATTGGATAAACTTGGAATCGATTATGAAATAGACAGCAATAATTTCCCCAACATCATCAGCTCATATCCGGCCGAAGAAATTTTTATCCGTAAAACCTGGCTTACTGAAGGCGTATATAAAGATATTCTGGATGACATCGATTTTAAACCTTCAGTAAAAGTGAATATTTGCGACAGCGACCAGAGTTTCACGCCCATGTTAACGGGGAATATTAACTGGATTGCCTCTTCACATTCAGAACATTACTGGCACCTGATTATCCGCTTTCCTAAAACCAATGTAATCTACGAGTGGAATAAACTCTGTTATACTAACCACATTGCTCAGGTAACTAAGGGCTTAGAAACCATTATCAAAAATCATCCAACGCGTTTTATGGATAATACTTTGGCTAATGGCGAAGATCTTTTTTCCCTTTTAGACCAAGGCAATTTTATTCTTAAAGCCGCAGAAAATACAGTTTCCCTTTCTTCATTCAACCTGCCTTATTACGAGGGTTTGAACCGCTACAACAACAAATACTGGTTGGGTATTTACAGGCGCGATGAACTGTTCAGCATCGCATTTTTAAAAAAACTTTGTCAGCTTTGTTTAGATACCAAACTCGGTCAATTGTGCTGTACATCCTGGAAAACCATTATTGTAAAAGGGATAGACGAGAAAGATAAAAAACTTTGGAACGCCCTGCTCGAAGAATATGAGATTAATATGCGGCATGCGGCCAACGAGCTAAATTTTCAGGTTGAAGATAACTGCAACGAAGGTTTAGCATTAAAAAGCTTACTGGTTAAACATTTAAACATTGATGATACCCGAACCTTTGGCATTTGCTTTGGCATTAAAACCCGCAAAAAAAGTGAGGTTTTTAGTAGCATTCTGATCCTGAAAAGTCATCTTATTAATTTGCTGGGCATGAAACTGTTCCCTGTTTATGATATTTTGTGTGCGAAAGACTTTAACCCCAACGAGCGTACGGGCGAAATCTTTAGCCGGAGCAATCCAAGTTTTTTACTGCCAGAACAACTCAGACGGGCTATATTTAAATTTTACAAATACCGTTTAAATGCGATTAAAACAGGGAAACAAAAACAGAACAACCAAACAGAAGAAACCGCAATAAAAGTTGGCACTTTTTTATATCAATGTAACAATTGTTTAACTGTGTACAACGAACAGTTCGGGGAAATTGAAAATAACATTAATCCAGGTACGGCATTTAAAGATTTACCGGATGATTATTGCTGTACACTTTGCGAAGGAGAGAAAAGTAATTTCACTAAAATAGATCAATCAGTATTACAACTATTGTAAATCTGAAGCAATAATTTATTTGTTTCTAAACGCTTATCAACTCGATCATTATGATTAACTTGTTTCAGCATCTTTCTTACAATAAGCCCCTGAAATGAATCCGATAGATATCGGATCAGGGTGACGTTATTCTATTTATCTCCTCTTGCGAGTTAAAATTACGAAAATAACGATAATCATGGTCTTCGACAGCTATTTCGCTGACCCGTAAATTGCCTAATACGTATTTCATACTATGTTTAACAAGTGCATTGTTTTGAAGCATAAAGATGACTTTTTTTAACCCTTCCGCTTTATAAATCCCACATAAAGGCTCCTGCCCCCCGTCTTTGGTAAAAATATAGGAGTCGAAAGTACCATCAGCTTTGGCTGAATGGATAAGTTTTTCCAACAACCTGGTTTCCATCAATAAGATATCGCAAGCCAATAAAAAAAAATCTTCTTCAGGATTTGATAAATGTGCAGAAAGCACGCCCAATAATGGGCCACTAACATCAAGTGAGGAATTATCGACAATCAGCTGCTGATCTCCAAAATAACCCGAATAAGTGAGTTGCTGCAATGGATTAACTGAAAACTTTACAGGGAGATCAAGCGATCCCAATTTATCAGCCGCAACCTGCGCCCAACGTTTATCCTGATGGTTAAGCAAGCCTTTATCAGTACCCATGCGCAAACTTTGTCCACCACATAAAACGATTCCCAACATATCATATCAATAATTAAAAACTATTTATCAGTTAAGCCGAACAAAATAAACGTTTTGCAAAGACACTTCGACTACGCTACCAATAACAAATTTAAAAAATCGCCGTCATTTCGACTGAAGCGCAGCGAAATGGAGAAATCTTTTAACATAGTTCAAATTTAAAGATCTCTCCACTACGGTCGAGATGACGATACTTCTAATCGACTCACCTCTTTAAAATTTTTTTATCACTCATATTGATTTTAAACAACTAATAACCCTCAGTGTGACAACAGAGAATTTTAAAAAATTAAAAAGTATAAACTTTAATTATTTACTACTCAAATCTATTAATCCAGCTTCGCTTAAAATGCCGATCTGCTTTCCATTAACTACCACTAATTTTTCAGCGAGTAGCTCATTCATAGTTCTAAAAACGGTTTCATAAGTTGCACCGGTAAAGGCAGCCAGATCCTGACGGCTTAAAGCCAGATTTAAAAATCCCTCTTCGTCTAGTCCAAACTGATCCCGCAATCCTAAAATGGCTACTGCAAGTCTTCCCTTAACCGACATTAAAGCCAAATTACGCATTTTCTTTTCCGAAGCATGCAGTTCATCTGCATAAAACATTAATAAACCATAGGCAAATTCTTGATTTACTTTTATGGTGGTTTTAAAAAATTCGATATCTACAAAACAAAGTTTAGTGGTTTCTAAAGCCGTTGCTGAGATTGGGTAGGTAGAAGTATTGCTGCTAATTCCCCGATGTCCGATTATGGCACCATCATTTGCAAAGCGTAAAATCAGTTCTTTATCGCCCCATTGTTTATGCACTTTCACATTGCCTGAAGTTACAAAATAAACACCACTAACAGGATCGCCTTCTTTGATAATCACCTCCCCTTTTTTTGCAATAAAATTCCGTTTATGACCTTCAATAGCAGGATGCCATTCTTTTAATGTGAGTTGGCACATAAAACAGGTTTTAAGATCGCAGCTATTGTTTTTCTTCATGTTTATCAGGGATGTTGGGTAAAAATAAGAAATGATTGCACAATTTTATGCTATACCATACAAATTCGGCGATTCTTCACTATTGTTGAAAATTTTATAAGAATAAAACTCGCTGAAATAGAACACTTAGCATTTTTTATATACACGCTTGCAACAAAGAAGTTTAAAGATATGCCATCAAATCATAATTTTGTGTTATGGCAAATACAAACGTTAGAAAATCAATCCAGAATAAGATCGAATCATTAGGTAAGGAAATTGAAACCTTACAATCAGAATTAAAAAGATGGGAAAAAATTGCAGCCGATTATGAAATCAATTCGGAAAGTATTGATTTGATTTTATCGATACAATTACCTGAAAAACCAGAACCAAAAGCAAAGAGAGTAAAATTGTAAAGATTAAAAAAAGAGGCCCTTTCATACACACCACTTTTTGAAAAGCAGGTGCAGTGCTCTTCGGTTTGGGCAGCCCTTATCGGTCGGTGTCTCACCGACAGAAATATGTTCGGCAACAAATCCTAAGCAGTGGTCGGTGAGACATCGACCACTAGAAAAATTCATTCAGGCCCTTTGAATTTTAAGCAATAGATTCCTTGCAGAAAAAGCGTGCTTAGCCCCGGGCATAGCGGCATCCCCAAAGCGCAGCGAAGGGATATAGCGAAGCACGGGAAGCAACTTTAATACTAGCACAGGCAATGCGCTTCAAAAAATGCATCATGTATTGTTGAGAAATGCAGGTGTAGCGCACTTCGGTTTGGGCAGTCCTTATCGGTTGGTATTTCACTGACCGAAATATGTTAGGCAATAGATACTAAGCAATGGTCGGTGAGACACCGACCATTAGAAACTCTGTGACTTCTGTGTTTCCGTGGCGAAAAACTAAGCTATTGAATACTCTTCAAAATGAACTCAGCGATTGTTTTCTTCGGCATCACAACAGTAGTTGTCCGGCTATACCTGGCAATATTGATCCCATAAAAATTACCTTCCCAATCGAAAACAGGCGATCCACAGGCGTTTGCTTTAATGGCGGCATCGTGCGTAAAAATCGCATTAAAGCCGTCTCTTCGGCCTGATTTCCCGCCTTCAAATTTCTCTGCCGGATGATTAAATACTGACTGCCCCCTTCCTTCTAGTTTTAGTGTTTTACTCATCTTACCCGAAGCATTTTGCCATTCTAAAGTAAGCTCGTCATCTGCCCAGTATTTCAGTATTTCTGGTGCAAATTCACTAGCCTTTTTCATCGTTTTTCCATTAATGCTAATCAGTTCGTCGCCAACTTTTATACCTGCTTTTTCTGCCGGACTGCCTTTTTTAATTAACGAAAACTGAATGGGACTGGAACTATAAACTACCATTGCGCCCAAATAAGGCTGACTGTTAATTTTAGGCAAATTAAATAGTGTACTCCCCAAAACACTATGCATCACTTTGCCTGAGGGATCAATGCTATAAAGAAGTTTACCCATCTCTATTTTAACACTATTGCTATCAGAGATATTTAAATCAATCCCACCGGTTATCCGCTGTTCAAGTTCGAATAAAACCAGGTCATTTTCCTGATCTTTTCCAATTAACCTGATTGGCACGGCAACTCCATTAATCTCACATTGCATTTGCTCGCCAACCATCGTGTTTTTAGTCAACAAAAACTGTTTTTTAGCTCCATTTGCTATATTAACATTCAATAAAGTGGCGTAAATATGCTGGGATTTTCCTTTAATTATACTTTTGATCGAAAAGCAGCTATTTTTGGGCGTTGACAGATCAAAATCAGGATGTAAAGCCTTTTGTTTACTTTCTCTCTGCAATAGCAAAGACAAGGGATCTGTTTTCACACTATCCTTCTTTTCCGGGAAAGCCGTATAAAGTCTTTCGCTGTTTAAAGCCGTCCAATAGCCGCGATAAAGGTCAACGGGAATTTCGAAATTCATTTCTTCGGAAACATCAATCGCACTATGTAACCCGATAACTCGGCCATAATAGTCAAATAAAGGTCCGCCAGAATCACCTGGTTCCATTTTGCAGGTGGAGCGAATAAAGCCATATTCATTTTTCACTTCTGCAATATTTCCTAACCTTAATGTTGGCAGCGTTTGATTTAAGGTTTCGGGATATGAAATACTGATACAAGGTTCATTTTTAACCAAACTTGCAGAATAGCCCATCTCAGCAAATGGATAGGTGCCTTTATCGGTAATTTTCATCATGCCTACATCTGGAATGCCTGGCGTCTCCTTATTGTCTATTTTACCTAAAGCCAGGGCAATACATTCGCGGCCATCAGGAAAAAAGACCTTATAGTTTTTACTAGGTAAAATGGTGTGTGCTGCCGTTAAGATATAACCGTCTGCACTAACTACCACACCGCTAAACTGCGCACTGGTTCTTTGGTTTTGCTGCACATCGAAACCCCACATCCTTACACTTGCGGGATATGCTTTTTTAACGGCTTCGGTTATGGTTTTCTGGAATTTGGCTACCTGCTTTTTTTGTGCAGCAGCATTTAATCCGGGTAGCATCACCACCGTTATCAAAATTCCCTTGATATAATTATTCATGATTACTTATGATTTTTTGCCAATGTAATCCGCTCAGAAATTTCCTCGAGTGCATTGGCATCGGTTCCGGTGAATCCGGTAAGTTTAAATACGATATTACCTGTTTTGTCAATGATGAATTTTGCTGGAATGGCACTTACGCCATAATCTTCAACTGCGGCATTTCGGCCTGTTTCATTTTTCAGATCCATCAGCACTTGAAAATTAAAACCTGATTGTGCAATGTATTTCTTTACATCTTCAACGGATGTTTTGGTGGTTTCCCAAGTATGGATAAATAAAAACTTTACAGCTGAATCATTTTTATAGGTATTAACGGCTAACTGCATTGCAGGAAAAGATTTTTTGCAGGGCACACACCATGTCGACCAGAAATCGAGTACAATTACTTTTCCTTTCAGGCCTTTTAACGATACCACATTTCCGTCAAGGTCTTTTAAGGTAAAATTAGGTGCAGGCACAGCAATCATTTCTGATAAAAGTTTATTGTGCAAGGAATCAGTGTTGCTTACAGCTGTTTGCGCCGATACAGAAATACGTGCAAACAGACACAAAGAAGCCAGGATGCAAAGCCTCAAAAAAGATTTCATATTTTAAGTTAAAGGTTAAAAAAAAGGCAAGGCCATTTTACCGGCCATGCCGAGCGCATAGATAGCTTAAATGAGTATCTCCAATATCTTTTCTTTCGGTGGATAACATTTGGTTTCGTCACATACCTGATAGTAAAGTCCACATCTAATTTTAGTACCGGCTTTTGCCTTGCTGTAATCGACCATTATCCTAAAGTTTGCCTTTCCTTCAAAAATAAACATGCCCTCATTGCCCGGATATGGAATAGCTGCTGTAGTTTTCCATTCCTGATCAGCTACTACGCCTTCAGGAAGTTCGAGGCGGGTTTCGGTTACCACGAATGGATTATCTTTGGATACATAAGCATAAATATGCCAGCCTTTTAAAATTTTGGCTTCGATAAGCAAACTGTCTTTTTTATTGCCATTGCCCGGAATAAACCTTGCCGAAACCGCAACCGGATCGGCTGTGGTCGGTTCATCACTTATAATCGCTTTTGGCAATTGGTGACTTTGTTGCTGGCTAATAGGAAGACTTTTTCCATAAGTATTGACCATAAATTTGAAGCCACCAGATTCGGTATAGAAGAGCTTATTACGGTTTAAATTGAGCCAATTTTTCCATTCAGTTGCTTTGCTGAATTTTTCAGTGGTGTAACGTTCGAGCAAGCGTTGAGCCATCGCCACTTCTTTGCCGGCTTCTAATAAACTTATGCATTTATCTAAAAGCGCTACTTTACGGTTAGAAATACCCAGTTTTTGTGCATCAAGATCTAACCGAAGGGTATACACGCCTGAAGGATAGAAATACTCATAATTTTGACGATAATACTTATGATAGAGATTGATATTAGTACCATAAATGGTGAATAAACTATCGCCGGCATAACCTTTTACATAATCCTCAAATGATTGTGTATCATTGGTTATGGGCATTTTTAAGAACATTTCGTTGCCATGACCAATATCTTCGCCTTTTGCTTTTTTATCCTTTAATTCCTGCTGCATTTTCAGCATACGAAGGTTGCCTTCCCTTCTTGAAACAATGGCCTGGTTATAAAGATCTTTGCTTAACCGATAGATTAGTTCATCTATGCCGCTCCGGGTTTCGATCTGCACTTTTTTAACAATAGCCGGAAGACGATCGAATTTTTTAATATAACAGATGGTGTTTACAAAAACATCTTTGGCCTCGTCTGTCATATAATCAGGAGAGCCTGCAAAACCCCACATAAAATAATTCCCCTGACGACCTAAAGCCACTGCTTCGGCATTTTTAAGGCAAACACCACCTGAAATAGACTCAGCGTCAGGCGAATCATTAAATCCTTCGCCATGAGAAACCATTCCAATCAGGTAAGGTTCTTTTGAAGAAAAGCCTTGCTTTACCACCTGCCACATATCCATTACTTTTGGTGTACCAATGCCCTGATGACCATTAAAAAAAGAACCTGGAGTCGGTTTTTTCACCATGGTTAGTTTTACAGCATTTGGCGTATTAAAAATGGGATGATTGGTTTTGATGTTCAGGGCTTCATCATCCAGGCACTGGCAATACCAATCGAACTTTAAACCTAAAGGTAAACCAACGTTAGGAGCCATGGCATGCATTAAAACCATCGGGCGACTAAAGTTTGCGGGCATGTTAACCGGACCGGCATCCATCAGCGTTACATCAACCTCATTAGACATTTCTACCTTGTATTCAGCCACATCTACCACTTTAACTTCTGTAAAACGTTGTTCCAAAAAGGCTTTAAAATCTGCCATTCTGGTTTTGTAAATTTTTTCGATAACCGCTGGGGTAGTTGAATAATAAACTACATTTTTTGGCATCGGCTTATCGGGATTATAGCCCACATACAAAACCTTTAATGCAATTTTCTCCCGATATTTCTCAGTCCCAAAAGTGAGCAGAGAAACCAGCATCAGGCATGCCGTTAGTATTCTTTTCATTACCTATAGTTTATCCGCCAGTAACTAATTGAATATTTCAGCAAGCTTTTTATTCAAAGGTTCGCCACGCAAGCCATTGCCAATAATTTTGCCTTGCGCATCTACCAGAAAACTTGCAGGTACTGCACGTACGCCATATAAACGGCCGACTTCGTTGTTCCATCCTTTCAGGTCAGAAACATGAATCCAGTCTAAGCCATCTTTTTCAATCGCCTCTAACCAGCGTTCCTTTACATTATCCAATGAAACTGAAATAATCTCGAAGCCTTTATCCTTGTAGGTTTGATATTGTTTGACCAGGTTCGGATTTTCAGCCCTGCACGGACCACACCAGCTTGCCCAAAACTCAACCAGAACTACTTTTCCTTTTAAGCTGGCTAATGAAACCGGCTTGCCTACTACATTGTTCTGTGTAAAAAGCGGTGCAACATTTCCAACAGCGGTAATGCCGCTTGCAGCAATACGCTGAGCGAGTTCTTTACCCATATCGGTTTCGCGATAAACTTTGTTCAGGGCGTTAAAAAGCGGTTCAACCTTGGCTACATCAACCTTGCTTCCGGCAGCTTCTGAAAGTGCCACTAAAGAGAAGTATGATGTTGGGTGTTCTTTTGCAAATTGAAACTGTTTCTCTGTTCGGTTCTGGATATTTTTTCTGAAACGCAGATCTACTGCCTTCATGTAAGCGGTATCTTTTTGCTGATCTGGTGTACCACGGTTAAAATCGATATTAACGGCTTTGGTAAGCGCCATAATAGTACCACCGATGGCTTTGTTATAGGCATCATATTCCTGATAAACTTTCGAGCCAGCAAAAACAGCATTTTCCAGAGAATCTTTTGAAGTGATCGTTACCTGTTCTTTACCGAAATAAAAGTAAATCACATCTCCGGTATAAACGGCCTTACCTTTACCCCCACCCGTATGATCCAATGCCATACGGGCGTAGGCATTGCCAGAAATATTTCCGGTAAATTTGAAACTTCCGTTAACAAGTGCTACTGAATCTTCGTGACTTACACCGTTATCCATGTAATCAATATAAGCCATCGCTGGTGCACCCAGCGAACCTATTTTGCCTGTTAAACTAAAATTTGGTGCCTGTGCCCAGCTTAAAGCTGGTAACAAAAAGGCCAATACTGCTAATTTTATGATTTTCATTTGTATGTTTTTTTATGGTTATAATTTTCATGAGGCTGTATCATTAATTGTAATTCAATCGAATTTGTCACGTTGAGCCTGTCGAAACGCCATGTAAGGCCTTTTAAGCAGTTCCTTCGACAAGCTCAGGATGACAATTCTATATTTATGCGACAGCCTTATGGACTAAGGTTATTTTCTGATTGCGATATCTACAGGAGCACCTGGAATACCCTCAATCTTTTTGAGGAATACGCCGTTCATGCCTGTAGCAATATTTAGGAAAGAAACGGCTTCTTCTGTTCCTACCATTAAGGTTTCCTCGTCTTCGCTCAATTTTAGCATCGTGATCGTTTTGCCGCTAAAGCTGGTAGCCAGTTCCCTGAGTTCTTCATTTACAGGATTATACCGATAAACCTTACTGCCATTGGCAATATAAATTACCCCGTTTTTAGCGCCACTCCATTTAGTATTTTCATTAATTAGCTCCTGACGGACAAAAAGACGTTTATGTTGAGGCGTAAAGGTAAATGGCCCGTTAAACTGAACATTGAACTTTAATTCGTAAATCTTTCCATCAGTTCCTTTACAATAGGCGAAACAATCTGCGTTATTAAGTTGCTCCAAATGAACAAGATCCATCCCCACATTTAAAGGATCGAAGGCAGTTGTTGTAGTAACGGAGTATTGGGTACCAAAATAAACAGGTGCTCCATAAAGATTGATCCTGACAAATTGCTTTCTGTTTTTGTCGAAGCCAATAAAATAAGTAGCCGTTTGCGTAAAGCTCATCACAAAAGACGGAGCCAACTCATAATCACCATCAGCAGGTAAGCCGAACATTCCATAAGTAGCTGCCTGGTCCCAGGTGCTTGTTGTTCCGCCGTAAAATTTACCATTTACAACGCCCATCATTACCCCTTGAGGATGCGAGATCAGAGAACCCACCTCCAAATCATCTGGCGATGTAAAAAAGTTATCTTTAAGAGTATTAGGGTATTTCGGTTCTTCCTGCATGGTATTCGGTTCCAACCTGATCCCACCATTTTTTGTAATGATCCAGTATCCCAATAGGTTATTTGTAAATATATTTTTTAGCAGAAATAAATTTGTGGGGTTTACAGGCAAATCTTTCCCCTGCATAGCCCTGTACAAACGTGCCTGCACGCTACCATCTGGCTTTACAAATGAAAATTGCGTGATCCCATTTTCGACACTCAATACCGTTGTACCACTGGCAAATTCGGTTCCGCCATCGACAAAAAAATTATGGAAATACTTCATTCCATTCGCCTTATTAAATACAGTAAGGCGTGCAGAATATCTTTTAGCCTGCAAACCAAATATAATTCTTAGAGCTGGTCCGGTATAGAGAACATCATTCCCTTCCATCACACTAATTTTCCATTGAAGTTCGATATTAGCAGCATCTGCTCCTTCTATTTTTGGTTTGATGATCAAACTATCCCCAACACTTGCGGTGTAAACAGAATCAAGGTTGGCCAATTTAGGCTCTATAGGTAAATCGATATCGTAATTACCCAAGTCTTTATGACATGCGGCTAAAGAAACCACGCCAACTATTAATAATATTAATTTTTTAATGTTCATGTTCTTCGAATTAAATAACCTCATTGCCATTTTCATCTATAAAATAATATTTACCATTCTGTATGTTTTTCCTCAAAAGCGTTTTTTTAGACGGATTACTCTTGTTATAGAAATAGTAGCTATTGGTATTACCTGCAGTTACCTCTTCAATTACATAGCCTTTCGCTGCATTTTTGGCTACCCAATTAAATGGATTATTTAACATCGTGGTTAATAAGCCTATATAATACAGGTTTTTCGGTGCATCAAGTCCGTCGGTAGTGAGGGAGGTTTGCCCGGTTACCAGAATAAATAACTCATGTTTGGTTCTCGAATAAGGAGGAAGCGGCCAGCTATCCCACCAGCCTGGTTTTTCCAATTTGGAGGAGAACACTACTTTAGCTCTAATCAGGTAAGGATTTTCGATGCCCAGATCTGGCGTACCGGTTAATTTGATGAGTATTGAAACTGATCTGTTTTCAAGTTCCTTATCCTTATTATAAATCACCAAAGGAATGTATCCTAATCCATTATTAGGAAGGATTGAATATTGAGCTTTCAAAGCTTCATAATGAACTCCCGGAGTGGCAGTTGAGGAATCAGTATCTACCCGCGCACTAAATTTCCGCTCTGCGTCTGTTCTGATCCCAGATAAACGTACCGGTAGCCACACGGTGTCCTGAGCCCGTGTAGGATTATAGGCAAAGGTTCTTACGATACTGTCTTTATCTCCATTATAAATGTCGAAATAAACATTAGCACTGTGATCAAAACGCATCTCTTCTGCTTTCTTACAAGAAACAAGGCAAATGATTGCGGATATTAATATGTATATTTTCATAATTTGCTATTAATAGAATTTCAAACTGTTTTATCTGCCACCATAAACAACCTCGTCGTTAGGAAGAGGAAGCACGAAAATGTTATCGGAAGCCGGGATAATTACACCGGTTTGCCCTACAATACCCCTATTGAGCCTTTTATACATATAAAACAACTGGCCTTCTGCTAACCATTCTTTACGGGCATCTTTAAGCAGTTCTTTTAATAAATCTTCTTCGTTGTTTATGGTCAAAGGATCACCTATTTGCCTCGCTTCACGAACCTGTGTAAGGTAATTAACTGCGATCGTGGGATTATTTGCATAAGAACACTCGGCAGCGATGTAATACATCTCACTAAGCCTGATCGCAGGAGCCATGAGGTAATGTAAATTTGCACCAGCCTCGGTACTTAAGGGATTTCTGCGGTATTTAACGATATCGTAAGATCTTGACGATTGACTGGAGGTAGCAGACAACCAGTATTTATAACGGGAATCACTTGCTCCGGCTGTCGCCTTTTCATAGATATAATCTGCAGCATCCTCAATCAAATAAAATCCACTGGTACCACTTCGAAACCAATTGTCTTTTATCTCTTTTGCAGAACCTGGTATATACCATCCAAAAACAAGTTCCTTATAAAGAATACGATCTTTCTTCGAATCTTCGAATGCCTCAAAATCACTTTTTGCTGTCCATGGGAATTTTTTTGAGTCGATTACCTCTTTAGCATTTTGTAAGGCTTTAACTTTATCGTTTTTATACAGATAAACCCTGGCAAGCGTACCACATACTGCATAATAATTTAAGCGGTGCCTTCTGTTTTGCAGGAAAAGACTTGAGTTCTTCTCTTCTGTATTTTTCAGCGTATCAGTAACTAAGGGATAATTTACAATATAACCGGCACTACGAATCGGATCTGCGATTAATAATTGTTTAGACTCTTCCAAATCTTTGATGATCAGATTAATGGTTTCTGATACGCTGGAAACCGGTGTAATCTCTTTCGTGTATTTGTTAGCATAAGGAATTCCTTTTGCAGTAGGATTTTTCAGATAAGAAGGAGCAAAAAGACGCAACAGATCGAAATGCAAATAGGCTCTTAAGGCAAGCGCTTCTCCTTTAACAATAGCATAATTGTTGCCGTTAAAAATGTTCTTTTTTGCATCTACATTTTCCAGAATCAGGTTACAGTTAACAATTGCATTGTATAAACCAGCCCATATTTTATCCTTGCGTTTGATAAACTCGCCATGTTTGTAATTATACAATGAGGTTTGTCTGTAATCCTGTCCGTCTTCACGCATCGAAAAATTTTGAGCCAATACTTCTGTTGTACCAAATGTAAGCTCCTTACCATACAGATCTGATTCTGTACTGCGGTTATACACACCATTTATGGCTTCCATAAAGCCATTTTCTGTACTGAATAAAACTGGGGCAGCTATTTCTGATTCCGGCTCAACTTCAAGCCATTTCTTGCAGGAACTAAACAATCCTGTTATTAAGATGAGGCAGATTAACAATCTAATCTTCATATTTTTATATTTTAAATTCGTTAAATAATATAGCTTAGAAAGCTGCTCTGACAGAAAAGGTTAAACTCCTGGTAAATGGATAATTAATTCCTCTTTCTTCTTTTACTGATGACCAACGCAACACGTCATTTGCCGTTACCTGAAACATGAGACTCGACATCGATAATTTTGACGCGATTTTTTTATTCATATCATAAGAAAAGTTGACTGATTGAAGGTTGATCAGATTATCAGGCTGGATAAACCGTGAGCTTACATCCGTTTCGCCATTATCAGCTATATTTTTATAAAAAGAGAGGTCGCCTGGCTGCTTCCACTTTTCTTCAAATACACGTTTATCAACGTTATATCTTGGGTCGGCATTTTCAACACGTTCTACCAGGGTCAGGTTGTATTTATCGCCACCGAAATAAGTTTGAAACTGCACATACAAGCTAAACCTTTTGTAGTTAACCGTTCCACCAAAGTAACCGCTCACTTTAGGATTAGGATCGCCGATTACAACAT
Source organism: Pedobacter sp. D749 (assembly GCF_019317285.1). Taxonomy (NCBI): domain Bacteria; kingdom Pseudomonadati; phylum Bacteroidota; class Sphingobacteriia; order Sphingobacteriales; family Sphingobacteriaceae; genus Pedobacter; species Pedobacter sp. D749. Next base: position 2,246,463 of record NZ_CP079218.1, on the reverse strand, counting down.
AATCTCTCTTATCGTAATCATATGTAAGTGTACCATCTTTTTTAAGGTAAAGCTCACGGCCATTTTCCGGATCTATACCTAATGAACGTACGCCATAAATGGCATTAAATGGTTGCCCTTCGCTAAATCTAAGCAAAGGAATTCCCCTGTAGCCACCGTCGCCCGGCTTTAAAGATTGTAGTTCGTCTGCCCTGTCATTGTATTTTTTTAATGCGTTAGAGATCCTTACCACCTTATTTCTGTTGGTAACCATATTCGCATTCAGATTTACCGACCAGTCTTTGCTTCTTAAGGCATCTACGGTTATCCCCAACTCCGCACCTTTGTTTTCCATGTCGCCAAGGTTTTCTTTATAAGATAAAAAGCCTGTTGACGGAGGTAAAGTGATATCGGCTAAAATGTCTTTGGTAAACTTCTTATATATCCTTGGCATAATCATTACCCGATCTTTAAAAAGCCCAATGTCGATACCAATATCGGTCATTCTTGTTTTTTGCCATCCGAGGTTTTCATTTCCATAACTGTTTACACCAGCACCAATACCAGATGAATACCAGTTTCCTGTATTGTACTTATAAATGGTTTTTGATAAATAAGGATCGAACTCTACCGAACCGGTAAGACCCGTAGAGGCTTTTATCCTGAGTTGGCTAATTACAGGATTACCCTTCAGAAATTCCTCCTGATGTACATTCCATCCTAATCCGAACGACCAAAAAGGAGCCAGTTTATTGTTTACGCCGAATTTTGAAGAACCATCAATACGCACGGTTCCATCCATCAGATACCGGTTTTTATAGGAGTAGTTCATCGAAAAAAATGAACCAAACAAACGAGCTTTTTCTAGCCTGCTTTGCGGTTTTCCATCTTCGGCATAGCCCTTGGCAAATCCTATGCTGGTAAAACGATCGTTAGCAAATCCAATAGCGGTAAATTCTTTTTGATCGCGCAGCTCTGTACGGGCATTTACACCTACCAAAGCGTTAAAATAATTGCCACCAATCTGCTTTAACCAGGTTAGCCTGATATTACTATCCCAATAGGTTTCTTTCATCTCCCTATTCATATATTCTCCCTTTTCATCTATTTTATCTGTTTTGTAGAGGTAAAATTTGTTTGCCATAGGAGAAGTGAATACGTCATCTGTATTTGATCGCGTGGTTACACTCATTTGGCCCCTTAACCTCAGGTCTTTTGCCACTTCTAAATCGGCAGAAAGGTTATCAATAATTTCGGTGTATTTAGATTTATTGAAGCTGCTTAAACTGGCGTCAAATAATGGATTAAAAACATATTCTCTGGATCCGTCTTGTTTTTCATATACATCCGAAATCCTCATCGCCATGCCATTGGCATCTTTCAATGGATAATAAGGATTCATTCTTACATAACTCGAAAAATCACCATAAGGAGATTCGGCAGCACCTACCTGCGTTATAGACAATTCATTTCTGAACTGGAGTTTCTTCACATTGTATTGAAAGCTCATTCCACCGGAATATTGATCCCTTGCCGAGCCTTTCATTGCTCCCGGCCTGGTTTGGTAACGAAGATTTACATTATACCGGAATGCCTGCGAACCTCCATCCAGGTTTATAGCATGTTTATGTCCTATGGTATTACGCAAGGGTTGCGATAACCAATAACTGTTCACACCACCAACAACATTGGCTTTTTTATGGTAATAAATTTCATCAAGCTGATCTTGAGAAACTTGCTGTTTAGAAGAACTATATAATCCTGCCAAAACTTCATAATCTAGTTTTTCAGCAGCATCTAAAACCTGATAATCACTTAAATCTGCAGCGGTAAGGTTTAACTCGTAGTTGTATTCCACCCGTAATTTCCCTTCTAAAGGTGTTTTAGTGGTAATCACAATTACACCATTGGCGGCGCGCGAACCGTAGATTGCAGTTGCAGCTGCATCTTTTAATGAGGTAACCGATGCAATTCTATTCACATCCAAATCAAATACTTTCTGCACGCTTACTTCATACCCGTCAAGCATAAAAACAGGCATGTTCGCATTACCTTGAATATCATCTCTTCTTAACACCTGCCCATCGCCGCTTGGCAGCGCAGAAGCTCCTCTAACATTGATAGAAGGAATCCTGTTAGGATTGGAGCCTGCCAGGTTATTATCGATCAGTTTAAATGAAGGATCGAAAGTTCCGATACTTTGAAGCAAATTTTGTGGATTTACCCTTCTCAGCTGATCACCGGATATCGTAACCGCATTACCCGTATAGTTATCTTTTTTAATCGTTTGATAACCTGTAACCACCACGTCATTCATTTGGGTCATCTTAGAGGTAAGCTTAACGTTTAACGTTTTAGTACCTGTAACCTTGATTTCAAACAAGTCGTAGCCCACATAACTAAAAACCAAAATGCTTCCTTCGTCAACATTGACTTTGAATTCGCCTTTATCATTGGTGATGCCTGCACTTGCACCATTTTTAACGGAAACACTAACCCCCGGAAGGGTTTCACCCGTAGCTTTATCAGCAACAACACCTTTAACCTCAATTTTTACCGCTAAACCTGCTGCAACAATAGGTAAATTCTCTTTGCGGCTGATCACGATGGTCTTGTTAACAATGTTATAGCTCAGGTTTTGATCTTTCAAAGAAGCATTCAAAGCATCTGCCAATGATGTATTATTGAACTCGACCATTACGTCTGGCTTATCCTGTAGCAATTGTCCTTTGTAAAAGAAAAAATAGCCTGTCTGCTTTTTAATCTCCTTAAAAACTTGTTTAAGTGAGGTTTTTCTTCGAGAGAGCGTTACGGTTTGCGAGAAGGTGACTGCCGAAACATGTAAGGCGCCAACCAGTAGTAAAATCGTAGTCAATTTCATGACCAATAAAAATTTAATCTTTACCCTCCGCATGTCGCACACGGGGTTGTAAAGGGTAGTTAATTTCATACCTTTGTAATGAATGAGGTTAAAAAATAGCAGCTGGGTTTCGAAGCAAGCTGCTTGTCCAAATTTCTACCGGAAGCGTTGTCGCGCTTTCGGTTTTTTTTAAGGTAGAATGCTAAATTTCTGGTAGTTTTTTCATCATAAAGTTTAGTTAGTTTGTAAATTGGTTGGTTGATTTTTCCGGCTGTTTAAAGAAAGACATTCTTGTTTAATTTCTTGTTACGGTAAGCACTTTGCCTTTTATATCAATATGAACGTCGTTAAATTCCAATATTTTAAATACCTCTGCCAGGTTGCTATTTCTAGGAATGTCGCCGATATATTTTTCTGTTGAAATTTTGCCCTGATAAACGACATCTACATCATACCAACGCGAAATCTGCCGCATAATACTTTGCAGATCATCATCATCAAAAGAGAAAATATTATTCTTCCAGGCCATTTCTTTGTCAATATCAACCTGCTGATTGAGCGTTAATTTAGCTGTGTTTATATTTAGCTTCGATTGTTCTCCCGGGTGCAGGTTTATAGTACCAGAGGCATTGCTCACTTTTACTGCACCTTCTAAAAGTGTAGTTTTAACAAGAGCTTCATCCCTGTAGGCGTTAATATTGAAATGCGTACCTAAAACTTCAACGGTTTGTGCATCTGTTTTTACCTTAAAAGGACGGGTATGGTCTTTTGAAACCTCAAAATAAGCTTCGCCATTAAGTTCTACTACCCTTTCGTTTTTTGCAAAGGCATAAGGATACTTTAAGGTTGTAGCCGCATTAAGCCAAACTTTTGTTCCATCGGGCAGGCTTACCTGGTATTGTCCGCCACGGGGCGTGCTAATGGTGTTGGAGCCTGTAACCGGGGCATTTGGAATTTCTTTAATGATGTATTCGAGTTGACCATTTTTAGTCTTGTGGATGATGATACCGCTCTGGCTCGCAATCTGACCGTTTTTAGCATCGTCCAGATTTACCACCGTTCCATCGGCCAGTGTTAACATCGCTTTATTTCCACCTGGAAGAATATCTTTTAATTCTGTTTTAGCTGTTACTGGAAGAGTACTACGACCTGTTATAAAATAGAGACCTATGCTAAAGCATAAAATAATACTGGCCGCTATCGTAATGCGCTTAACCGTAACCAATTTTACAGATTGTCTTCCTGGTTTTAACCGATTCCATACTTCTTCTTTACTGGTTTCGATCAGTAAATGATCAGGAGCCTCTTTTTGGAAAGGCAACTGAAGGTACCATGCTTCTACAACAGCGATTTCTTCTGGCGTACAATGGCCTGAACGGTATTTATCTAAAAGCTTTTTTGCATTTTTCTCCATTACAAAGAAATCTAGTTTGGTTGGTTAATATATATACGGCGAAGCTATAGCCTTGGGGGTATCGAAAATTATTTTTTTTCAAAAATATTTTCAATACCGCTTAATTTAAAGAGAAAAGTCTGTATTTAGGCCTTTTTTGGCAGATTACCTATAGGTTTTTAAAAGGAAAGCAACATAAATAACTACTCCTAACCTCGATTTAAGAATTCGGAGTGCTCTTTTAACCTGTGTTTTGACCGTTAACTCAGAAAGCCCTAATTCGAGCGCAATTTCTTTATGTGATTTGTTTTCTTTACGGCTTAAAATAAATATTTCGCGCATTTTTGACGGTAAAGCATCAATTTCTTGCTCAATTAGTAATGCCATTTGCTTTTCGCGCACCATATAATCAGTAGCCACATGATCCTGATCTATATAATCCTGCAAAGAATCAACGTATTTACTTTCTACTTTTTGATGCGCAAACACATCCAGTACACGGTTGCGCACTGCTGTATATAAATATGCTGATAAATTACCGTCTGGTGCTACCTGTAAACGTTTAACCCAAAGTGATTCGAACAACTGGTGTAATACATCCTTTGCATCTTCATCATCATTTAAGCGTTTATTGGCATGGATAAAAAGTAAGCCATAAAAGCGGTTGTAAATTTCAGTAAAAGCAAGCTCATCACCTTGAGTTAACAAGTATGCCAATTCGCTATCAGAATATGAACGGTAAACACGCATAGAGATAAACAAAGATAATACAAATACAATCGGTTTCATTGGCTTGTATCAGCGTATATCTTACTTATCTCTTGAAAGTTGTAACTTTTTACATGGATATAGCGGTTTTTATCTGTGAAAAAAGGAATTTAGCAATTCAGGAAGGTTTCGTAAACAAAAACAGTCATAAAACAGATAGATGAAGGCGAATATTGGGATCCGGTCTGTGAGATATCGAAAGATGGAATAAAAGTTTTTAACCACAGATCAACACTGATTTGATAGCTGTGTCCATCCTTTTTATCTGTGGTTAAACATAAAACAGATAAGCCTGATGCCCGCTGCAAAAATAGCACGTGCAATCCAGGCTTATCTTTCAACTCAAAAACCAATAGACGATGGTGAATATTTGGTTTTGGCCGACGAGTCGTTGACCTATGGATTAAAAATTTTTAACCACAGATACACACAGATCAACACGGATTTGATAGCTGCGTCCATCTTTTTTATCTGTGGTTAAATTATTATTTCTACTCGTGCCTGAAGGACTTAACTTAATCACGTTGTATTAAACCGTACCTACCCGTTCTTTTTCGAAAACATAAGCAAAATGTTTAAAGGTTTCGTTTGCTGCAACAATAGCCTCTTGTTCTTCTTGCTCTGTTTTTGCCTGTGCATTTAAAACAGCTATAAAATTGCCCCACATCATGCCAGTAGCTTCTCCATACCCCGAAAAGAAAGAGACACCTTTGGTTACCCCTCCTTTTTCGAGCATTTTAACAATAATGCTTCCACCCATAATTGAACCTTCCAATACATATAATGCACCTAAAGCCTGTACGGCATTTTCAATTTTTGGTACGGTTGTAAATGGAAGATCAGTGATATCTGCACCGAGTTCTAAAATATCAGCTTTAATATAGGCCGAATTTCTACGCTGGGCATAATCAGGTAGAACGGATGCCGTGATAAAAGGCTTAATCGTTTCTTCAATGTGGCTGAAGTACGCAAAAAAATGTTTCAATAAATCTGCATAGTCCTCATTGCTTCTGATTGCTTTCAGCTTTAAAACAACCTGTTTCTCTAAATTCTGGTGTTCGGCTTTTGTAGCCTCTTTAATATTTGTACTTAACATGTTTTGTAATTTATAGTGTTTAAAATTTAATCTTTATATAGTCGGTACGTTAAACCAGCCAGCAGTACGCACCCTGGCTGTCCGGGCATTAACTGGTCGGTATAGTTAAAAATGTTATCTGCCGTAAGTCTGATACTTAAATGCTGTTTCATTAATTTCTTTTCAAAAGCGGCATTAAACATAAAAAAGCCATTAACAAAGGTGTCGTACCTATCGATAAACTGATTTCCATTACGGTCGCCAAAAGGATATTTACCCCTGTAATTTATGCGTATGTTTAGGCTGGCATCCCAGGGGCGGTAATTATAAAAAGCTTTAAAATTGGCCATGTGACGCGATCGGTTCTCTATCCCCCAATAATCAGAAGGTTTTGGTGCATAAGAGTTTCCGGTTGCAGCATCGTGGATATTCTGGTTATAAGGATAATGCCCGGCTTTAATGCTATCAATTACGCTTAAATCTTTCGCACTGAGGTATTGATAACCTGCACTCAATTCTAAATTTTTAACCGGACTAATGGAAAAAGAGAGATCTATACCTTTATTTACGGCCTCGGGAAGATTTTGATAGGTGTAAATATTCCGGTTTCCGCTGCCTGTAGCTACCTGAATGCTGTTGATCTGGTTTCTTAAGGCGTGGTGAAAAATCCCTGCCTCTACTTTTATGTTTTCTTTGGGTTTCCACTCCAGACTTAAATTTAACGAAGTGCTTCTTTCTGCTTGTAAATTTTGATCAAGTTGGTTTAACAGATATGGCCTGATCTCACTAATCTGTCCCTGAGCCTGCAGCTGATTTAGCGTTTGCCTCAACACTTCATTCCCAATAACCAGGTAATTTGCTGCAGGATTATAAAAAACAAGGTACCTCGATTTAAAATCGGGTGCTTTAAATCCTGTGCCTGCACCGGCCTTAAAGGTTAAAGTCGGGATAATTTTATATTGCAGGCCTAAACTGGGGTTAAGTTTACTCCCGTAGGTATTGGTTAAATCGTAACGCAACCCTGCAACCATCCCCAATTGTTTAGTGAGTTGCCAATCGCCCTGAAGAAAAGCAAAACCTGAACTTACTGAAGCTGGATTGGTTAGCGAAACATCATTCATACTTTCGATACTGCCACCCAAACCGCCGGTGAATTTAAGTTCATCATTTACACCATAGGCAAACTGCTGTTCGAAACGGTGTAAGTTCTGTGCGAAAATATCTTTTGTAATGGAGCTCTTGGTCTGTTGCCAATCTACACTTTGGTCTGACCGGAAATTGGTATAATAATAACGGCTCATGCTACGCAAACCCGAACTAAAGTTATGGTCAAATGTGGCCGAAAGGTTTAAATCCTGCTCGTCCTGACTGTCGCCTGAAATAATGCCCAAACCAAAATCTTTCGACATAAATGATTTCCGTAGTCCGTAGCGACCACTAAAACCAATCGTACTTTTTGGCGTTAAGCGGTAACGAACTCTCCCCTGCAAAGCATAATTATCATAAGGCGGTGCAGTGGTACCCTGTTGAATGTATTTAGGATTGGTATTAAAACCATCAGTACGGTAATAATTTGCAGATACATTGGCCGATCCTCTTTGCGAGGCAAATGGCGTTTCTCCTTCAAGGGTAATATCTGCAATATTCAATCTTCCATAATTTGCGGCAACCGATGCCTGGGGCTGTAAAGCGCCATAGCGGGTTACGATATTAATCGCCCCGCCGAGCGCCTCGCTTCCAAAGAGACAGGAGGATGCACCTTTAATAATTTCAATCCTTTCGATATTGGAAACACTGATCCTGGACAGATCAAAATTACCACTGTTGCGGCCAACCATTGGCTGACCATCGATCAATATCATAATGTATTCACTGCTAAAACCTTGCATCTGTACACCAACCGACCTTGCGCCACCACCAATGTTGTTTACTATGGCAATCCCCGTCTGTTCTTTCAATACCTCATCTAACCTCCTACTGCCCATTAATTCGATGGTTCGTCGGCTAATTACCGTCACAGGCATTGCACTGCGTTCTAACTTTAACAAGTGATCTGGAGCAGCACGGTTTTCGGATACGGCAACCTCGTTAAGTTCTCGTTCATCTTCTGATAGTTTAATTATTAAGTTATTTGCAGCCACAGAACCGATTTTAATATTGGCTAGATGATTGATTTTGCCGACCATACTTACGGTAATGTTGTAATTACCGGTAAATATCTTGTTGAAACTAAAATTTCCTTTGGCGTCGGTTTCGGTGCTATGCCCGTCAGGCTCCAAGCGTACAGTTGCACCACGTAAAGATTTATCAAACTCATCAGTAACCTTGCCTTTTAAACTTCCATAATCTTGTGCAGCAACCGTTAAATGGAAAAACACAAGGAAAAATATGATGGCGGATGGTTTAAACATGTTTTATTTTTGTTGTTATAGTACCAGGTTTTATCCCTTCCTGTTTATTTTCTTAATCGTAACCTGTTTTCAAGCATCACACTTTCTACATTATTTACCCGTAAAAAGTCAGCTTTAACATTGGCTATTTTGCCTGTTGTGGCCAGCTTGCTTGCGGTTAGTGTTCTGGTTCCGGTAACCAGCGAAAGTGCGGCATTTAGGCACAACTCATCCGGATCACCCAAAACCGGATAATCTACTCCTTTTATCATTACGTCTGGCTGCATACCTGTAAAATAATCAAACCAGCCATTGGCATTTTTAATCAGGAAACTGCTGAGGTAAAGACTGTACTGATCGATATTGATCCCGAAAAAGCCTACAGGTTTGCCATAGGTTTTCTCTCCGATGAGTTTCACATCAAAATAAGGTTTTAGGCAACTGATCAGCATTTCGCTGGCCGAGGCGGTATTGCCTGAAACGATAAAATAAACGGATTGGATACTTTGCAAATTCCCTTTTTTACTGAATTTATAGGTATTGCCAGCAACAGAATAATCTACATCGGCCATGGTCGCATTACGGCCATTATAGAGGGTAGTTTTCCCATTAGCATCTAAATACGGCTGGTGTTTTAATATCGGAACGCTACCATTCTGCATGGCAGAATTAAATACTTCACTGTACATCACCTTTCCGTTCAAACTACCGGGAACAATTAAATTGGCTATATATTCAGCAGTTTCTAAATAACCTCCACCATTGCTTCTTAGATCGATTACAATGGCTTTTGGATTCGCGCTTGCCAGATCTGCAAATGCTTCATCCAGGGCTGCTTTGGTTGTACTTAACTTAGGGAATGAACCCAAAGCGATATACGCAACCTGCACACTACCAGTTGCAATGAGCTTACTGGCTAATATAGCTGTGCCTGGGTTTACGACCTCAGCACTTGTACCTGGTAAACTCCTCCCCAACTGGAGATTCGAATATTTTGGATTTTCAAAGTAAACAGGTAATTCGTAAGGACTACCAGTAGCAAGATTTATTTTAAGCTGCGAAATATCGAACAATTCCTTTCGAAAAGCTGTAATATCAGAACTGATCGTCTCATATTTTTGCCTTGGATTAAATTCGGCATAACCCGGCAGTACCTCATTCCATAAGTATACCTGTTTGGCATATAGAAAAATAGAATCGAGCGTAAACTGGTTACGCGTTCCCGTTGTAGGCGAAACAATTTCTTCCGCATCACCAATGAAAACCTGTGCTTTTTTACAGGCAGAGGTTCCCATTAGAATCAGCACGAGAAGCGCGAAATATATCTTTATTTGTTGTTGCACCTTGTTATTTTATGATCGTAATGATATCATCAAAATAATCTGATCCGGTACCCGCTGCATAATATTCTCCCGCAGGATAATTATAGATAAACAGATCGTATTGACCAATAGGCAGGCTTTCAGGCACCTTTAATATTAATTGACCAGTTTTAGCTTCTTTGACCGTAAGATCATAAAACTGTTTGTTGGCTACATTTCGAATTGAAAACTTATTAATCAACTCGATCCTGTTTTCCCCATTTAGTGTAAATTCTTCTCCAGGTTTTAAGGTAGTTTTTATGGCAGTCATTTCAAGAGCACTTATAAAAGGAGAGCCGGCAGTTATGCCAAAGGTCCGTTCTATAAGCACAGTTCTTTGCCCTGAAACAACCTTTAGTTTATAAATACCATCTGGTGTCGTGGTATCTAATGTTACATTTACAGCTATTGGGCTCAGTGTTCCAATTGTTAACTCTTTTTCACTGTTATTAGCTGTGTTGATCAGGTAAACTTTGGTCTGATTTTTATCAGCAATAACATTATCACCACTTATAATAATATTTCTACCTTTTATTGCAAAATTTTTGGCATTGTAGACTGAAATCCCACCAGTGATATCAACCTTAAGTAGTGGCTGATTTACAACCTTTTTAATTACATATTCTTTAGTAGTACCATTCTGTGCAGTTACCACAAACCTGGTCGTTTCTTTAAAAGCTACTGTTTGTCCTGATGATGGACTAACAGTAGCCCTTTCTGATACCACAATTACGGGCACAATATTATCGGGTACTGACTGGTTTGATGGCCAATATATAGTGAGGTTCTTTTCATCAATTACAGCCTTAATTGGTTCACCGTTGGTATCTTTTACGGTAAAGCTTACAATGTCGGCATAAGGAAAATCTTCATATTCTTTTTTGCAGGCACTAAACAGGCTTAACAAGCAAAAAAGCAAAAGGCAGTATGAGCTGGCAGAGAAGCGTTTATATGTTGTATTCATAATCAATTATTGTTAGATTTGCATTTTTAGAGCCCGCAAATATGGTCTTTACCCAAGGCTAATATTTTTAAAACGATTCGGGATTATTCCCTTATTTGGGTTTTATTTATGATTTTTAGGGGCGGCTAGTCGTGTTTTCGCCCCTTTTTCAAATCAATTTAATTCAGGAAATCCCTTGGTGAATTAATCCTTATTTTAATCTCTTAATATGGAAGTTTACAGTAGTATTGTAAGTGCCGGATGTAGTTACGCCATCAAGCTGAACTATATAAAGTCTGGTTGAACCGGCAATTGTTGAGCCGTTACCTACAACAGCATATCTTTGAGACACAGGAGTAATGGTACGGTTAACGCGGTCGTAATTATACCACCCAACTACAGTTGTACTATTGCTACCCAAAGTGCTAATTGCACCCAATGTAACCGAAGAAACATCGGTTAACGTAATACCGGTAACATTGGTTACAGAAGGAGAATCGTAATAACCAAGGCTATTTGTTCCAGCGATGGTAATGTTTCCGTTAAAGTTGCTGTCGAAATTAACCTGGTTTCCAGAGCTTGCAACAACATTGTTCAATAAGTCGTAACCAACGGCAGTCCAGGAAGTAGGCGAAGTTGATGAATTGGTTACTACACCCGCTTCAGTAGCGCCAACGGCGATTAACGCAATTGTATTTTGTAAAGCAAGTTTGTTATCTGGTTGAACGGCTTCTTTTTTACAAGCGGTTCCTAATATGGCTAAAGTTGCAATTGCGAACGTAAGTTTTAAAAATTTCATTTTCATTTTTTTTAGATTTATGATTTTATTATATAAATGGGAATAATCTCCCGAATCGTTTTTCATGATTGAATGGTAAACAGGCTGTTATTTTGCAGTTACGGTAACAGACCAGTTTAGGGTTGATAATGGCCAGGTACCAAAAGATGCTGTTGGTGTATATACTCCTGGTGGAACGGTATCAGGCACGCGGATTACAGCCTCTGTACGGTTGTAGGAAACAATAGGCAAAAGCGTTTTCTGGCCGTTAACCATAATATAAAACTCATTAAAGTCGTTAAATACAATCCCTCCCGTAACGATTTTAAATGTTTCGCCCTGTTTTACCGTAACAGGCCCATAATTTATCCCTGGCCTGCCATAAACTACCTTTACCGGATACTTCATTTCGGCGGTTAAGGCCTGTACTTTTACCCTTACCTTATAATTTCCGACATCTAAAGTTTGTGGAACCTGTAGATAGCCATAAGTATAGGTCTTAACACCACCTATCATGGCTACCGATACACCTGGCGTTCCAAGGGAAATGCTAGGCGTTAACTCATATTCCTTATCGTTTTTATCAACCAAAAAGGCTTTGATCTTTTTAAGGTCAGAAACATTAAAATTACCCTGAACTCTTATATCATAAGTACCAATGGCTATCGTATAGGTTGCAGCCGCAATTGATAATTCAGTTAATACCAAAGGCGAGATCTGATTTAGTTTGATAATCAGTTTATAGGTTGAAGTACTTTGATCAGCACCTAAAACAGTGTAGGTCTTTTGGGTATTTAATACGTCTACCGGTGCAAGCGTTTCGCTCAGTTTAGCTCCTGCCGAAAGTTTGATTGCAGGTTCGATTACATCCAGTTCATAATAATAAGGTAAGTAAAGTGTAATGGTTTTATCAGTTTCATCAATGGCACCGAAAATGTTTCCATCCGATACGGCAACCTTAAACTCGGTGATTTTATTTGCCGGAAGTGGGTCCAGACCAATTGTTTTTTTGCAGGCGGCAAGCGTAGCAACTGTTAATAAAAGGCAAAGCAGTTGCATTAATTTATTTTTCATTTTAATACTTGTATTAATTTATTTGTGGTTTTATTTGATTTCGAATTTGGTACTTCCTTTTGGCACAATGACGTATTCAAAAGTGAAATACATGTGCGGTGTTGTTCTGAACCATTTATCGGCAGTAAAAGCATCTTTATAACAACTGATCATTTTAATCTTGGCATAATCGCCCTTGGCCGTACGGATGATAATCGTTCTTTTCTCGGGCATGGCATAAGCCACATGTTGTTTATCATAACTGCCGTCTCCCCTTTTGGTGCCTCCAAAATCGTACAGGTACCAACCAATGCCTTCCCCAAAATCGCCTTCATTATCGGTTCCAATAAATTTGCTGATGCTTAATGCAGCATCTGCAGGCACATCAACTACCTGGTCAAATGGTTTTTCCAAAATGGCAATAGCGCCTGAACCTGTGCTTCCCGATCCTAAACTTGTTGATGACTGACCGTTGTTAGGACTTAAAAAACTATTATAAAGGCCGTTAAAGCCAACATCCCAACGATTTGTTTTGGCATATAGCAAGGGCACTATTTCTTTTGTTTCCAGGCTGAACAGCACAGCTGTTGGTGGTACGGTTGGATTGGCATCATCCGTTTCTACAGCAAGGTTTTCGATACGCTGTAATTTATAATATGCTGTACCGCCCTCTGTTTTGATCGGTGTTTCTTTTCCAGGCTCAGGAGAAATAATCTCATCTTTTTTGCATCCCGTAAAGATCACAGCCAGTACCAAAGAGGTTGATGCCCATTTAAACAGCGCTTTATTTATTATAGTAATATTCTTCATCTTTCAATTATTTGGTCTGTAAATTTTTGCTTCCATCTTGCTGTACGTAATATTTAAAAGTATAATAAGGCGCAGGCCAGTTTAAATCAGTAACACTGGGAGGATTGCCTTTATAGGCGTTGATTAATTGTAGTTTGGCATATTTACCATCAGGTAACCTAATGGCGTAGGTGCGGTTGGGTATAGCCTGCATAATATGCGAACTAAGGCTATAGAAAAACCATCCGTATGAGGTTGCGGACGATGCCCAGCCGATTTTAGTTACTTCGCTCACACTAAAAGCCTGATCAGAAGGTGCCTGATTAACGGTGTCGTAACTTTGCTCAAGCATTACAACTGCACTTTTCGCAGTTCCGCCATAACCAGGGTTAAATTGATAATCTTTATCATTTACATAAACCTCGCTGTTGTAGGGACCGGTAAAGGCGAGGTCCCAGTCTTTTGTTTTTAGCCATTGTGCAGAATCAGCTGCATTACGGATCCAGATCTGTTTCTGATCTTTAAAGCGAAAAAGAAAAGTATAAAATGCACGTACTTCTTTGCCCGGCGTTCCATTGCCCATGGCTGCCTGTGTATCGCCAGCCAGATCGGTTACCACAATACTCTTACCGTCCTGTAAAACTTCGTTTGGATCGGGCTCATCTTTTTTGCAAGAACCAAGCGAGAGAACCAATAACAAAAAACCAAGAGCTAAAACTGTTTTTCTCTTTACTGGTTGGCTATGTTTTATATACTTCATTACGGATATTATTTTTAATCATTCTAAATAATAATATTGCAAACATCCATATTAACCACCATAAATGGTTTGTTCAATCCGTATTTTATTTTGTTCAATCCGTATTTTCTTTTGTTCAAAGCGTATTATTTATCACCGGTTTTAACTAAGTCTTATGAATTACCTCCTTCAAAATAAATCATAAACAACTGAAAAACAGATGAATAATAAAATAGAAAATCTAAATAGGTTTTAAAAATTGCATCCGGGCTAAATATCTTGCTTGCCCAATTACTTGTATTTAGATTAATTAAACACTTTTTTTGTTCCTATAACCATCGCCTACATGAGGATTAAAAAGTATTATATTGTATTGATTATCGTTTCTTTTTTTAGTGCTACGCAATATGTTGCTGCACAGGCGAAGCGTATCATTACCTTAAGCAGTGCCATTAGTGAAACCGTAAATGCATTGGGTTATGGCAAGAATATTCTGGCTACTGATGTAACCAGTGTATCGCCTGAAGAGATCAACAGATTGCCTAAAGTGAGCAGAAACCGGTCTTTTTCTGTTGAAAGTATTACCGCTTACCGTCCAGATCTTATCTTGGTACCTGAAGGAGATTTTTCTAAAGAAAACCTGTATCAGTTTAAATCATTGGGTATCCGGGTGGTTACCATTCGTCAGGAATTTTCTGTTCAGGGCGCAACAAAATTTATCAGGCAAATTGCTGCTGCCATTGGCGATAAGGCACGAGGAGAACAACTGGCACAAAAAACAGAAAGTAACATCAATACCACTTTAAGTCAGCTAAAAAAGGGCAGCAAAAGCCCGAAGGTTTTATTTATTTATGCACGTGGCGTTGGCACCATGAATGTAGCCGGCAAAGGCAGCAGCATAGATGAGATTATTAAACTGGCCGGAGGCAAAAATGCCATTCTGGAGTTTAGCGATTTTAAACCTTATACCACCGAAGCATTGATTAAAAGCAATCCGGATGTGATTTTAATGTTCGATTTCGGATTAAGCAGTTTAGGCGGAAGAGCAGCCTTTTTAGATCTCCCTGGTGTAAGTTATACCAATGCTGGAAAAAATAAAAAGATCATAGAAATGAACGGACCTCTGCTGATCAACTTTAGCAATAGACTGCCAGAAGCCATTAAAGCACTAAATAACCGTATTTTGTAATGAAAAGAACTGTTATTTATACCTGCCTGAGTGTAGGTTTATTGGTGTCCATCTGTTTTTCCTTAGCCTTAGGTGCCATGCGCATTCCCATAAAAGAAGTGATTGATACCTTAACCCATGCCATGGGATTTTCTGTTTTTAGCAGTGCCGATCATGGTATAAATGAAGGGGTAATTATGATGATCAGGCTGCCCCGCACCTTAATGGGTGTACTGGTTGGTGCTGCTTTGGGCATTTCTGGAGCAGCCATACAAGGAATATTCAGGAATCCATTGGCCGAACCCAGTTTGGTAGGTATATCGGCTGGGGCATCGTTAATGGCGGTTTTGATTATTGCTTTCGAAACAATTTTATTTTCTAGTTTGAGTCAGCTGCTGGGTTATTACCTTTTGGCCTTTGGCGCTTTTGCCGGTGCAGGTATTACGGCTATGTTGGTGTACAATCTTTCCAAAATCAATGGACAGGCCAATGTTTCGACCATGTTGCTCGTGGGTATTGCCATCAATGCAATGGCAGGCGCTTTAACCGGATTGGTTACTTACCTGGCCGATGAACAAAAACTCAGGAGCATTACCTTCTGGATGATGGGCAGCCTGGGCGGGGCAACCTGGCAAAATGTAAGCTGCTTATTTCCTTTTGTACTTATCCCTTTAATCGGGCTCCCATTTTTAGCCAAAGGTTTAAATCTATTTGCCATTGGAGAAAATCAGGTAGAATTGATCGGCTTAAACCCGAACCGCATTAAAATATTGGTGGTGGTATTGGCTACCATGGCTGTTGGTGCTTCTGTTGCCGTTTCGGGAATTATTGGATTTATTGGCCTGCTCATCCCCCACCTTACCCGTTTGTTGGGCGGAGTAGATCATCGTTTTGTGCTTCCTGTTTCGGCATTAATGGGTGCATTGGTGCTTACATTGGCTGATATGGTTTCGAGATTGATTGTGCAACCGATCGAATTGCCGATTGGCGTGGTTACTGCTTTAATGGGTACGCCCATATTTTTATATATCCTCATTAAAGACAAAAAGAAATTAGTTAATTAAATAATCGGTTTATGCTCAGAGTAGAATCCATCAGCTATAAATTAAATAACAGGCCACTTTTAAAAGATATCTCGTTCAGTATCAGGCCAGGCGAAATGGTTGCGCTTTTAGGATCGAACGGTGCGGGGAAGTCTACCTTAATGCGCTTGCTTTCTGGTGAACGAAAGCCTGATAGCGGGCGGATTATGTTATATGGAGCAGATATTAAGGATTACAAACGAAAAACGTTGGCTACCAAAAGGGCTTATCTGCAACAGCACAATCCTATTACCATGGCCTTTAGTGTGAAAGAAATCGTGATGATGGGCCGTTATGGTTTTAAAAGTTTATCATCGGCAAAAAATGATCAACTGGCCCTTTCCGAAACGATGGAAATCTGCGGATTAACTGATCTTGCAGACCGATCGATGTTAAGCCTTTCAGGAGGTGAACAGCAACGGGTACACCTGGCAAGGGTACTGGCCCAATTGTGGAACAATAAAGATTCGGTACTGCTCCTGGACGAACCGACCAATAATATGGATCTTCAATTTCAGCACCAAACCCTGGCTATAGCTGCTGCCATGGCAAAAAAGGGTTACATGGTTGTTGTTGTGCTGCATGAAGTTAACCTGGCCGCGCAGTATGCCAGCCGCATTGTTATTTTAAAAGATGGTAGAAAATGGTGGGATGGAACACCTGTACAGGTACTTACCCCACAGCATTTGTATACCGCATTTGGCATCCATGCACAGGCCTATACAGACCAAAGCAGTCTAAAAACGGTTATTGTGCCAAAGGAAGTTAAGCTCGATGCCGGAAAATTTAACAGCAATATGAAAACGACACAACAACCTATATATAAGTTAAAAACTATCGAAACCGATGAATTAATCAACCTCCAATCTGTAAAGATTTAATCTCCCCTACCTATGGAAAACATTCAAAAACTACTTAATACCGCACAAACTATTGGCCAGTTACCAAATTCAGCCTGTACCGACGCATTTAAAGAAACACTTTTAAAAACAATAAATGATTATTGTAGATTAAAACGCCTTGCCTTTTCCGAAAAAAGATTATGGATTGCGTTTAAACTGATGGAGGTAAGGGATTTTATTCATCCCGAATCGCTTTGGCTAATGCTTAAGGAAGATAAAACACCCATCAGCATTGGTTGTGTATATACCAACCTAAAGCTAATGGAAGCAGCAGGTGTAGCCGAAGCGCAAAGTACAGGATCGAGACTAATTCTGTATAAGATCAGAGCCGTACATCACTAGGCAAAATGCCGTAGTATTTTTTGAAAGCGTTGGTGAAACTGGCCTGATGTTTAAAACCGACGTTTACACCTACCTCGTACATATTTTTGCCTTCTTCTAAAATCAATCTTTTGGCCTCTTCCATTCTTAAACGGGTTACAAAATCGTATATGGTACTGCCAAAATATTTTTTAAAACCTGTTCTCAATTTAAACTCATTAAGCAAGATCATTTTAGAAAGCTGCTTATGGGTTGGTGGATCAATATAATCGCGTTCCAGAATCTCCCTGGCTTCTTCGAGTTTTGGAATATCGCGATCCAGTAGCGCTTCTTTACCGCCTTGAATATGCTGACTAAATTGTTCCAGTTGATACATAATCAATTCGGTAATCCGGGCATCGGTAAACAGGCGTTTCAATTCTCCGTCCTGCCTGCAGGTAACAATCGCATCGATTGATCTGCGCATTTCTGGTGTCATAAAAAGATCGTGTTCGGCAAAAGAGGTCGATATCCCTTTTTCAATCTCCTGCACAAATTGCTCATGCAATGGAGAGTACAAATCGACTAAACGCAAATAGTAATCTTTAGAGAGTACAATTAAGAAATATACAAATTCTACATCTGGCTTGACATCGTAAGCTTCTTTTGCCGAGGGGATATAGCGGATATTATGCCTGCTCCGGCCGTATTTAGCCGATTGTTTACCGGTAGCGCCAGAACCATTTTTATTGCTAAAAATAAACTGACAGGTAATGGCTTCTCCTTCTACCTCGGTAAGGATCCTGGCAGGTTCATCAAATTTCATTTCAGAATGCACCAAAAAGAGACCATTGGTAGAGAGCTGATAATTTTTAATGCCTACCGGAGCATCTTTAATGGTTATTGATTTTTCGGATAATCGGTGATCGGGAACATACTTATCTGGAATTTCTTCCATGAACAGAAAATCTTTCTGATGCTCTATTCTTGCCTTTACAATCATTTCCGGTCTGGGTTAATGTTAAAAACAAATATAACAATATTATTTATATCAATTCTAAATAAGAGTAATTATTCTGCATTATTGATGAAGAAGATGTTGATTCAGTTCTGTTCGTTTTCGAACGGAAACCGTTCAATTATGGACATGTTTTGTTTCGATTTTCTAAAAAGAGAGCCAGAAATAACTTTAGAGCAATACTTTCTTTAATGGCATAAACTTAGCACCATTAAAGAAAATTTAAAAATGAAGAAAATAATAACGCTTGCAGTTATCGCCATCTCCATCTTATTTAAACCCAGCCAAGCCTGCACAGTAATTTCATGTGCATTAAAAGGAGAAGTATTTGCTGCAGCCAATGAAGATGATTACATGGGCTTTGCAAGAATGTGGTTTAACCCTAAAACCGCAGAAAGGTATGGTTCGGTTTGTTTTGGACTCCCTGATCTGCAAGCACAGGCGGCCATGAATGAATATGGCCTGTTTTACGATTTTACCGCACAAAATATCGATCCTGCTAAATATCATCCTAAAAACATCTATAAAGGAGATCTTTTTTTTGAAATTCTCGGCAAATGTAAAACTGTAAAGGAAGCTTTGGCTTATCTGGAAAAATACGATTACGCAATCAGTTCGCAGGTGTTAATTGCAGATGCACTTGGCCATTCGATCATCATTAATGCGGGTACTAAATTACCCAAATCAGGGTATTATCAGATCAATACAAATTTTGATATCAGCAAGGTAAAAACTAAAAACTATTCCTGCCGGAGGTATGATATTTCAGAAGAGATGCTAAAAGAGGCAAAAACTATACGTGTTCCCTTTTTTCGCGATATTTTAAACCGTACCCGACAAGAAGGAAAACTATCTACTATTTACAGTAACATTTACGATCTTAAACGGGGCATCATTACTGTATATCATTTTCACGACTTTGGACACCCTTATGTAATTGATTTAAGAAAAGAACTGGCGAAAGGTTACCGGTTAGAAAAAATAAGCGATCATTTTCCTGCAAGCTTTGCCTATGAACAGTTTTTGATGAGCGATAAACCCATGTACAGGAAAGAAATGATGTTGGATGAGATCAAGCAAAAAGGATTACGCCCTACCATAAACCGTTATTTGGATCTGGGTAAAATGATGACGAAGGATAGTACAATCAACGGCACCCTATTAGAAGTGGGTATCCAACTTGTTAAAGACGGATATAATAAGCATGCCCAGGGTGGAATTTGGGAATACTGGTTCGCAATGCCCGGCGGTTTTAAAATAGAAAATTTTAATGATGAACGTATAAATGCAGCTGCAGAAATATTCGATTATTTAGGCACTGAAAAGGGAATAGATCTCAAATTAAAGAATTTCATATATGAGTTAAGTGCTTATGTCAGGCTTATTCAAGGCAATCAGACTCAGGCCAAAGAATATTATGCAATAGCCGCAGCCAGCAGCGCCGATGCCTGGCCGATATCATTTACACGATCAAAGAAAATGCTGGCTATTTTGTAGGAAAATCATTTTAAGTTAAAAGTACTCATTGCTTTTAAATTAAGACAGCTGATTTTTAATAGCAACTTATCCTGATACCTAAGTACGGTGACTTAATTTCAGCATTAATTATCAGGTAACGTTGTGAATGTATAACCAACCGCAATCCGAAAAAAAAATCCTATCTAAAAGAACTTGTCTGTTTAGATAGGAAGAGGGTTAATTACATATTTGACAGGTAGATGTAAATATTTTTGATGTGCAGTTCAGCTAAAAATTGCGACAAGAATCAAATTTTGTTTTTATTGATAGTAAAGATCGCATTTGATTTAACTTTAGTGAACCAGGTTACACAGATCGGTCTGTTTTCATTACAGATAGGTGCAAATATTATTCAGATTCAATATCCAACACTATAATATTGGTAGCCTGGCATCCTAGTTGTCCATGTTCCAAATTGAAACGAACTTTTGTTCCTACAAGTAAAGCAGGACGGTAAATCCCTATTAATTTCTGATTATCTGCATAAACCATTTCTTTTCCATCATTAAGTGCAATAAATCCAAAACCTCTTACCGGATTATACCATTTAATTACCCCAGTGTACCTCATAAGCGTCCTTTTTTCATTAAATTAGCCACTATCATCAAAATTTGAGATGAAACGGGATAAATCGTTTTATTTTCGGTATAAAAAGGTGTAAATTCGTTATATATACAATGAAGATTAACAAATGATTAGGTGCATAGCCATTGATGACCAACAAAACTCAATCTCGGGTATTGAAAAATATATAGCGGATGCACCGAATATGGAACTCCTGGCTAGTTATACTGACCCAATGACAGCCTTGAAAGAACTGAAAAAGATTGATCAGGTAGATGTAATATTTATGGACATTCAAATGCCTCAGATTTCGGGCATTGAACTTTCTAAAGCAATCCGCTCCAAAACCAGAAAACTCATATTTACTACCTCTCATGAGGAATATGCCTTTGAAGCCTTTGAAGCAGAAGCAGATGCTTATCTGCTTAAACCTTATGGTTATGCAAAATTTGCTTTAACCGTAAACCGGATGTTTGAAGATGAAACAGAAGATATTGCGCAGGAAGCTTATTTTTTCGTCAAAAATAAATCTGAGGAACATAAAGCTGTTTTGGTACGATATGCAGATATAATAGCTTTTGAAAGTTTCCATAACTACATCAAAATCCATACAAAAGAAAAAGTAATTATAGCGTATTTAAGTTTGAAAGATGTTAAAGAGCAGCTCAATATAGAAAAAGGCTTTATACAACTACATAGGGGGTATATTATTTCCATCAATCATATTTTACATGTTGAAGGAACGAGGGTAACGCTTTCTAATCATACCAGCTTTACAGTGGGCGATCTTTACTACAATGATTTTCGTGACTTTTTTACCGATAAACTTATTACGAGTAAACGTAACAAATAGACATTTAAGCCGCACAAAAATTAAAATAAAAGCCAAAAAGAAAGCCCTTCTAAAACTAGAAGGGCTTTCTTTTTAAGCGAAATAAATTATTTAGCGCTATTTTTTTTATCAGTTACTTCAGCTCTAATTTCTTGGGCTAAAACTTTTAGGTCTTGCATTGCTTTACGTACACGTGTACCTGCTGCAGCATTACCGCCATCATAAAATTTAGTTACGTCTGCTTCTACAGAAGAGATTAGATCTTGCACTTTTTTAAATTTGTCCATAATTTTTCTTTTATAGGGATGGTAAACATCCATTAATTAAACAATATTACTTTCCGCTAACAATAAACGAGCCGCAAAACTATTGCTTTTTATAAATTAAACAAACGTTTATGGCAAATCATTATTGTAAACAGCATGAAATATCTAGACAAAGGCAGTTACTCATGCCTTATTTTTAACATATACGTCCTCATTTTTAGACCTTTACGGATGGCCCATTTAACATAAAAAATTTTACAGTTAGGAAATTTAATTCAGCAATTATGTTCTATCTTGGCTGGAAATATGCAGTCTTTAAACCTTCTCATTAGTACCAGTTGTTTATTCTTGCTTTTATTCTCCATGCATCTTTTTTTTTCAAAAAAGGGGAATAAACTGTTAAACATTTTCCTTTCGGTTATATTTTTTGCCCGATTTGGTCAAATATTAACTTCATTATTTTTTAAATCAGGCCAGCCCAATACCTTAGCCTTTTTTCATCAAACTTTTACTCCATTCTATTATGCTGCCCCAGCCTGCTTTTATCTCTACATCACAGGGTTTCTACAGGATCGTAAAAATTTACAAAAAATAGAATGGCTCCATTTTTTGCCTGCATTACTGGCCATTATCCATGTTATCCCCTGGCATTTTTCTACTGCACTCAATTGGGAGTTGATAGGTAGCCAACTGGCCGAAAACGGTTACTTCTCACTGAAAGAAAGAAGTGGTCTTTTTCCGCCATATTTCCATTACTTATTCAGGCCAGTATTGGTAATGGCTTATTTATGCGCCACGTGGATTGTTGTACTGCGTCTAAAAAACAAACCAAAACAGCTGCTCGAAGCCGAAAGCAGGACGTGGATCATCTTTTTTCTTAGGATTGCTACCTTCTTCCAGTTATTTACCCTGGCACCTATCATTTTAAGAAACTTACATATCCCATATGTTAACGCTTCGTTTGTTGTGGTCAATTGTTTAGCCCTGTTAGTTATTTTAGTATATGCGCTTCACAGGCCGTATATTTTTTATGGCTATCTACTGGTAGCGGTAGACTGGACTAAAAAACCCACAGTACTGAAAACAGAAACTGATGCAATTTTAATTCCCCTGATAGCAGAAGCTCCAAAACCTAACCGAACAACAGTAAAAAAAAATAATCTCATAGATGCACAACTTTCTGACTATGCCCTTGCCATGAAAGAAATAATGGAGGAGGAACAGCTTTATCTGCTTCACGATTTCCAGATTATTGATCTGGCCGCAAAACTCAACATCCCGATTCACCATTGCTCTTTCGTCATAAACAAACATATTGGAAAAAATTTCAGAGATTGGATAAACAGTTACCGGGTTAATCATTTCTTAAAACAGTATCCCTTAAAATCAGATAAAATCACCATCGAAGCAATTGCATCTGAATCTGGCTTTAAAAGCGTGGCTACTTTTTATAATGCATTTAAAAAAGAAACAGGATTAATGCCAACTGCCTATTTCGCACAGGAACTAAGCCATTAACCTGTCATAACGCCTTTTTTTAGTCTAACGATCGTATCGTTAGAGGCTATAACTGTCCTATTTTTTAGTGCACGCTAAAATACAAGATACCTTTGGTTTCAGATTATGACAGGCATTACGGCTTTTTCAAATGAGTATGCTTAAATCTTTTTTTAAATCAAAATAAGTCTTAACCATGCCATATACAGCATCATTTTTACGCCCGCTTTTCGATTATCTTGAGCAATTCTATCCTTTATCTGATACTTTTAAAGCCGAATATGAAAGGTCTTGCAAACTCATGCGTATCAAAAAAAACAAACACATTCTCTCTCCAATAGATAGTAATTCTTCTCTGTATTTTTTGGTCGATGGTCTTGTGCGTGGCTTTGTGCGCGATGGTAAAAAAGAGATCAGCACCTGGTTTAGCTTCGAAAATGAGTTAATAGGTGCTATACGCCATCCCGATCAGCAGCCCGGTTATTCTATAGAATATCTCCAGGCCCTGGAAGATTGTAAACTCATCTGCATTCCCTATACTTTAATCGATTTAATGTATACGAAATATCCGGAGTCCAACCTCATCGACAGAAAGCTATTGGCACTTCAGTATTATGCTGCATCAGAAAGGGCTATCCTTGCCCGGATACCCAAAGCTACCGGCAGGTACCGCAAATTACAGGAAAGCGGTTTGGATATCAATAGGATACCGCAGTGTTATCTGGCCAGTTACCTGGGGGTGCGTATAGAAACCATGAGCAGAATCAGAAATAAAGTTGTAACACCTGAATACCGGTTGTGCTCTTAATTTAGCGCAGAACATTCAACTCTTCGTCTTTTTCATTTCCGCTTCTTTTACTAAATTTGCAGCAATGATTTTATATAAAACCAATGAAGAAGTAGAACTGATGCAAATCAGTGCCCTGCTGGTGAGCAATACCCTTGCAGAAGTAGCTAAAATATTAAAGCCAGGCATTACCACCCTAGAAATTGACAAAATAGCCAATGAATTTATACTGGATAATGGCGCAGTACCCTCCTTTTATAACTATAATGGCTTTCCTTTTCATATTATCACTTCGGTAAACGATGTGGTTGTACATGGTTTCCCAACTAAAGATGAACTGAAAGATGGTGATATTATCTCGGTAGATGTAGGTACCATAAAAAACGGTTTTCACGGCGATCATGCTTATACCTTTATCATCGGCGAAGTATCAGCAGCGGTATTAAACCTGGTAAAAACAACTAAAGAATCGCTTTTTCTCGGAATTAAAGAAGCCGTTGTGGGCAAACGCATCGGCGATATTGGTGCAGCCATCCAAAACCATAACGAAAAACATGGTTACGGCGTAGTAAGAGACCTGGTAGGCCACGGTTTAGGTAAAGAGATGCACGAAGACCCACAGGTTCCAAATTATGGAAGAAAAGGTAATGGTTTACTCTTAAGAGAAAATCTGGTATTGGCCATAGAACCGATGATCAATATGGGTAAAAAAGATGTGTTTCTGGATGAAGACGGCTGGACCATCAGAACAGCGGATGGAAGTCCATCCGTTCATTTTGAACATGATGTATGTGTTAAAAAGGGAGAAGCACTTATTCTTTCTAATTATGCACCTATCGAGGCCGCAGAAAAGCAGAACAGCAACCTCAATACTTCTTACTACTAAATAGCATATAATGGGTGCATGGAGATTTTGGACAGACCAGCCTCTCAAAAAACTCCATGTAACCATCTATCTTGTTATACCAGTATTGCTTCTGAGACGATCTCCTCAGCATGATCATCTAACAATATTTTTACCGTTTTTAGTGTAGACTCTGCAATTTCTGTTAAGGCCTCTTCGGTAAAAAATGCCTGATGCCCGGTAAGCAAAACATTCGGAAAGCTGATTAGTCGCTGAATATCATCATCTCCAATAATACTCCCGGAAAGGTCTTTAAAAAAGAGTTGTTCTTCCTGCTCATATACATCAATTCCCAGCGCTGCAAGTTGCCCTGTTTTTAGTGCATCAATCACTTCACGTGTATTAATCAATCCGCCTCTGCTTGTATTGATTAGCGTAACACCTTTTTTCATCGCTGATAAGCTATTTGATCCAATCAGATAATGGTTTTCAGGTGTAAGGGGACAATGCAGCGAAATAATATCGGCTTCTTTTATCACTTCGTGAAAAGGCAAATATATTACTCCCCCACTTTGTAATGATTTATTCACAAAAGGATCAGAAGCCAGTACAGTACAGCCAAAACCAAGCATAATTTTACAGAAAGCGGCACCAATTTTCCCTGTGCCGATTACGCCAACTGTTTTGCCAAAAAGATTGAAACCCATTAAACCTGAGAGCGAAAAATTCTGTTCACGTACACGGTTATAAGCCTTATGGGTTTTACGGTTTAAGGTAAGCAACATGGCTGCTGCATGTTCTGCAACGGCCTGTGGCGAATAAGCCGGAACGCGGCAAACCCGGATCCCATATTGTTTGGCCGCATTCAGATCCACATTGTTAAAGCCTGCACAACGCAAAGCAATAATTTTCACCCCTTTTTGTGCCAATATGGCTATAACATCAGCCGTTAGTTTATCATTCACAAATACACAAACAGCATCCGTACCTAATTTTATCGCGTCGGCAATGTGAGGACCCAGGTGGGTTTCCCAAAATTCTAATTCAAAATTATACTGTTTATTACAGCTTTCAAAAAATTCACGGTCGTAAGGCTTCGCAGAAAAAAACACAATCTTCATATCGTTAAAAATACGGATTAAATAGTTTTTTGCTGTGCTGTTTTAACTTAGGAGTCAAAACACTTATTTTTCAAAATCAAATAATAAAGTTCCTTTAAAAGTTTTACCGTCAGTTTTGTTTTTTTGGCTTTGTGGTCCCATTAATAAAGCTGACTGAAACTTGGTACCAATGGCACTAATGCCTTTTAAGAAGCTAATGCTCCCTTCTGGAAAGGCGGGTTCTACATTGTTGTTCTTTAATGCTGCAGCTTCACGGGCAGGTTTGTACATTTGCAGATAGGTATCTTCATCGGGTATGTAAACCGTAAATGGCGCTTCCTTATTTTCTACCTTAACCCAGTTCACTTCAGCATGATAACCTTTAAGCTCTGGGTAGCCCCAGGTTTCGCCTGTGATTGAATTATTGTAATCCTTATGCCAAACCCCAAACTGTTGTCCTTTTAACCTGTTTTTCCAAACCCGGTAAGGTCCGCGGCCAAGGTATTTCATCCCTGTAATTTTATCTTCAGGGTAATTAAACGTAATGCCCATAAAATCAGCATCGCCCTGTTGCTTAAATTGGTATTCGAGTTTAGCCAGCTTTCCGGTTTCAAATGTCCACTTTGCATGCAAATTGCCAGCTCCCTGGTAGTCAGATTCTACGATATACTTTGCTCCTTCTGCTTTATGATTAAATGTTATCAATTCAGTATTTACACCAGCCAATACCGGGCCTTTGGATAGAGAAATAACTGTAATGCCTTTAACCACTTTTTCCAGATACCCCGTTGTTTTATCAAAATAATAGCTAATGCCATCCTGTTTAATCAGGAGTAACTGATCCGTTTCTTCGGCTTTTACTGCTGCACCAGAGCCAGTCGCATCCAACCGCGATACCATTAAACGGGGTGTTTTGATAGGCCAGCTCCAGGTAAATATTTCTTTCTGGTCAGCCCCGTATGCAGTTAAATATAAGGCATCACTTTTTGTCCACGATTTTGGCAAAGCCAGATCAAGTGTACCTTTTAGGCCAGGCTTAAGTTTGGTAACCGTTGTGCCGCTGGCGTTTATAATCGCTTTTGTTCCTTTTGCACTAGCCGATGGAAAACTCACCAATTTCCATTTAAACGTGCATTTATTCAGATCGGTAAAATTGAAGCGGTTCTCCACAGCGATTTTACCTTTAAAATTACCATCAATTTTAGGCAGATCGATAAAAACCGGAGACCAGATCTCTTTTATGGCATAAAAACTGCCTTCTTTTTCGCGATGTGGACCAACAATTCCATCAGGAGCATGGTTACCATCACCATCGTAAATGCCATTTTTATCTGTCCTGATTACGTTTTCATCCACCAGTGCCCAGATAAAACCACCGGCACCATGCGGATGCATAAGCATTTGGTTCCAGAAATCGTCTAAAGCGGCACCGGCACCACCATCATATAATGCATGCATAAATTCAGTAGGAAAGAAAACTTCCTGTCCGGAAGTCGCTGCATTTACCATATAATTATAATCGGGGTAGTGTTTGGTATCGGTTCCGTTAAATTTCTCCCAGGGATGTATTACCGTACGTTTCTGCGGATCATAAAGGGCGTAATCATTGTCCAGGTCGGTGTTAAAACCACCCTCGTTGCCATTGGCCCAGAAAATAATAGACGGATGGTTAACATCCCTGATGACAAGTTCTTTTACCAGCCTGTGCCCAACAGTGTTATCGTATTTTGCCTGCCAGCCCGTTAATTCATTAATTACATATAGACCTAAGGAGTCGCAAATATCCAAAAATTCTGCATCCGGCGGATAATGCGACATGCGGACAGCGTTCATGTTCATTTCTTTCATCAACTTCACATCCATTAAATGCACCTCGCGACTGAGTGTGCGTCCGCTTTCGGGCCAAAAGCTGTGGCGATTAACACCTTTTAAAATCATTTTCGAGCCGTTAACGTAAAAGCCGTCGCCCTTACGGAGTTCAAGGCTACGAAAACCGAATTTTTGTTTTATCTGATGCACAATCTTCTGTTTATTTTTGATCCGTACCACCACTTGATATAAGTTAGGGAATTCGCTGCTCCACAGTAAAGGATTGGAGAAAGTAGCCTTCAAGGTTTGTACATCGTTCGAGCCATTCGCCTTTATAGCAAATGCTTTGCCTACATTTTCGCCATTTGTTTTTTTTACCTGAGCTTCAAGCATATCTTCGGCAGTTAAATTCTGCCCGTAAACATCAAGCTGAAAGCTCCCATCTGCCTTAGCATTAACGGCAACTCTTTCTATAAATTTGTTTGGAACTGTTTCCAGGTAAACGGGCCTGAAAATACCACCAAAAACCCAGAAATCACTCGTTCTTTCAGCTTTGTTAATCGATGCATTTGCTGATACCTTATCAACCGTAACTTCCAGTAAATTATTGGTTTCAGGTTTTAACAGCGTCGTAATATCGTACTTAAAACGATAAAAACCGCCCTGGTGCACATCACCTGCCACTTTTCCATTAATACTTACTTTGGTATCGGTCATCGCGCCTTCAAAAACCAGGAATACTTTTTTCCCGGTTATTTTCCCGATCTTAAATTCATAACGGTAAATGCCCTGTTCGCTGGCTTTAACCTTATCGTGCCCATAGTTGTAACTTCCAAAACCCTGTAATTCCCAGTTCGATGGTACAGGTATTTTAGTCCAGATACCGCTTTTACGACCAGCGGTACAATAAAAGTCCCATTGGACGGTATGGTCTTTATCTCTTCCTGAAAGAAAGGTTTTGGTCGTTTCCTGCGAAAAGCTGGCAGAAGAAACCAACAGCAACAATAATGGTATTAGTTTTTTGATCATGATCTATCTGGCATTAGTATTAGTAAGCTGATTCACAAGATAATAGAATTTGCATTTAGATGCGATAAGATAACCAGCATTTTACATTTGCCTAAACTTAAGTAACCTTAACAGCTGTAAAATTCCACCTTAAATATCATCGCGCAAGAACCTAAATCTGCGTTTGGGCTGAGCCCGGGGAAAGAAAGCTGAAACAACCAAAATCAGTAACATGTTGATTACGCTGAACAGGGTTATCGTCCTGTGCCGTATTTTTATGCCACACACAAATACATTCAATGAGGGCTTTTACTAAAACGTTTTTGTTACTCCTGTTCTTTGCAGGTATTTTCTCAAACAGTTACGCACAAAATTATACTGTAAAGGGAATTGTTCTGGATACAGTTGGTTTGCCGTTGCCTGGTGCGGTGGTACGGATTAAATCAGGTAACGATAGCATTGGCACTTCGGCCAATCCTGATGGGACATTTATTTTGAGTAAAATCAAGTCCAGACAATTTACTTTATCAGCTGCCTTTATCGGCTACGATACTTTTATTAAACAATACCTTATCGAAAAAGGCGCGCTTCTGAATATTACCGACATTAAACTTAAGCCTTCTTCGAACACGCTTGATGGTGTGGTAATCTCAGGGGTCCCACCGGTAAAAGTAACCGAAGATACGGTGAGTTTTAACGCGAAAGCTTTTCCGGTAAGAGATGGTGATGCGATAGATGAAGTGCTGAAAAAACTGCCCGGCATCAAGGTAGATAAAGATGGTAATGTAACCAGCCAGGGAGCACCTGTAACCAAAATTCGCGTTAATGGAAAAGATTTTTTTGGAACCGATGTAGCCACAGCGATTAAGAACCTGCCTGCCGATATCATCAAAAACCTGCAGTTCATTGATGATTATGGCGATCAGGCCAAACTTACAGGTATTAAAACAGGAGAACCGGAAAAGGTACTGAACCTGACCATTGAAGAAGATAAAAAGAAGGGATATTTTGCACGTGCATCAGCCGGAGTTGGCAATTCAGACCGTTACAATACCAGCATTAGGGGAAACAGCATGAAGGGAGAAAGACAAATTTCTTTTGACGGAACGTCAGCCAATGCCAATATGCGTGGTGGCGGTGGTGACGGCATCAATACCAGAAATGCCCTGGGGATTAATTATAAAAACGAGTTCAGCACCAAACTTTCTGCTGATGCGGCTTATAATTTTAACAATAATAAGAACAATACCGTTAGTTCTACCTATACACAGAGTGTTTTACAGGATGCAGGTCAAAATCCCATAAACCAGCTCGAAAATGCGAATAGTAATAGCAGAAGCAATAATAACAACCACTGGTTTGGAGGCAATCTCGAATACAAAATTGATACGATGAACTACCTGAAAATTTCGCCAAATTTCTCTTACAGCAACAATAGCGGAAATAGTGCGGGAGGCTCGGATATTACCCTGGATACGCTAGCGACCAACAGGCAGAGTACAAACTTTAATACTTCTAAAAATATCAATGCGCGTACCAATTTCTTTTTTAACCACAAATTTGAGAAAAAGGGCCGCAACATTACTTCATGGGGAAGCTTTAACTATTCAAACGGAGAAAACTATAAGGATGTGTTTAATCAGTACATCAATACACACAACAATGCGGCAGATTCTGTTTTACAGAACCAGTTGAACAACCAGGATAACCGAAATTTCGGATTAAATGCTGGTGTATCATACATGGAGCCGCTTTGGAAAAAAACTTTTTTAGAGGTAAACTACAACTGGAACCGATCATCGACCAATAATTCGAGAGATGCTTACGATGTTGCTAATGGCAAACAGCTACTCAACCCTAACCTGAGCAATATTTACGATTATCAGTTTATCACTAATAAAGTGGGACTGAATTACCGGTATATCGGCGAAAAGCTAAACTACACCCTGGGCCTTAACGTACAGCCTACCCTACTTCAGGGACAAAATTTAAGCACCAATATTGAAACCGTTAGCCGTACTTTTAACGTCATCCCCTCTGGCCGGTTTTCGTATAAGTTTTCTAACCAGCAATCGTTTGATGTGAATTATTGGGGAAGAAACAACCAACCCGGATTTTTGCAGTTGCAGCCGATATCAGACAATTCGAACCTGCAGAATGTAGTTACAGGAAACCCGAACCTGAAGCCAGAATTTATACAAAGTGTTAATGCACATTATAAACAAGCCGATTGGAACGCAGGGAAAGTGATCCAGGCAAATTTTAAGTATGAGCGTACCAACGACAGGATTGTAACGACTAAACAGCGTGTACCGGGTACCGTAAATCAGCTTACCAGCTACATTAACACAGACGGATATTACACGCTGCAGGGCGATTACGATATCAGCAAACCACTTTCAGCCGAGCGAAAGTTTACCATTGGTTATTCTGGTTCTGGTCAGTTGAACAACAACATTACTTTTACGGAT
The DNA here is from genome assembly GCF_019317285.1 of Pedobacter sp. D749. Classification (NCBI taxonomy): domain Bacteria; kingdom Pseudomonadati; phylum Bacteroidota; class Sphingobacteriia; order Sphingobacteriales; family Sphingobacteriaceae; genus Pedobacter; species Pedobacter sp. D749. The sequence continues at coordinate 2,215,169 of NZ_CP079218.1, read as the reverse complement.
GATGCGCGGATTGAAGCGCAAAACTTATCGTGGCGACAGGAACTGGAGTTTCGGGTAGATTTAAAAGATATTGTCAATTTTGAAATAGAAACCGCTTATTCTCAAAACCTGACCAAGTACTCGAATGATACTTTTACCGACCGCCAATCCAATCGTTTTGAATGTGGCATAGAAGGCCGCAATTATTTCTTTAAGGATCTTACCGTGGGCTACGATTTCACCAAACAGATTAACTCAGGTTTTGACAATGGTGCGGTGCGGAATCCAACATTGCTTCGTTTATCGATGGAATATAAGTTTATGAAAAATGATATGGCCGCCATCCGGGTAGAAGGATTCGATCTTTTTGATCAGAATTCAGGCATATCAAGAGATGTGTTCGATAACGTAATTGTTGACAGACAAGTTAACCGATTGGGCAGGTATTTCATGTTATCACTCATTTATAGGGTACGTAAATTTGGTAGTTAAGTTAAATATCATTTGCTATCTTCTTAATCTGTCAGGAACCTGTTCACCAATTATTTCCCGCAGATTACACTGATTACCGCAGAACTAATGACATTTTATATTTTCCATCACCTAAAACTATTTCCCACAGATTACGCTGATCGTGCAGAACTCATTACATCTCACATCATCCATCTTACATTTCCCATCACTATCCTTTTTCTATTCCCGATTTGGTCGCCACTGCTTTTTTCTTTCTAAAAACAGGGAAGGTCATCGGACTTTTAGCCGGGCGTTCATCTCCAAGTAATACCCCCCATTGCTTGAATGATTCTGTACGATCGAAAATAATTTTGAGAACAGCCACAATAGGTAGTGCCAGGAACATCCCCGAAACACCTGCTATGCTGCCGCCAATAAATACCCCGAGAATGGAAAATAAAGCATTAATTTTTACTTTAGAGCCCACAATACGCGGCATAAGGATGTTGTTATCTAAAAACTGAACAAAAGCAATTACCCCTAAAACCGTAAGCACCGGCCATAACTCTTGCGAAGATGTAAGTGTTAACAATACCCCTATTAAGTTACCAATTAAGGCACCCACGTAAGGAATCAGGTTTAATATGGCAAAAATTACCCCAATTAACAAGGCATGTTTTATACCGATTAACATCAGTATGCCGCCCAATAAAATAGTCATATAGGTGATCTGAATTAATAGTCCGATTAGGTAACTTTTAATAATCGATTCGGTTTCATAAATCGCTCCTTTCACTTTCGGGTGGTCGTCTGCTTTAAACCACATAAAGATAAAGCGCAATATAATGTCTTTATAAAAAAGCATCAGGTAAATATAAATAGGCAACAACCCGATAAATACAAAAATGCCACTTAAAGTAACTGCAGCACCGCCTGCAAGCGAGGTGCCCATATTCATTAAATCGTCGCTTTTGGTCTGTATAAATGCTTTTTGCTGCTTATCGTCATAATGGGTAATGCGGCTGATCCAATCGCTTAAAGAATTGATATGCTGTGTTACATTTGCCTTTATCTGAGGGAAATCTTTAACCAAAATGCCAATCTGGTTCGAAAAAAACCAAATAATTAATGCGACAAACAGGGCCACTAATAAAATTGGTAAGATAATGGCTAACGATTCGGGTATTTTTTTTCTTTTTAAAAAACGATACAATGGAAGCAGCATGATGCTGATGAAAAAAGCCATCAATATCGGCATAATAATATCTCGACCAATTACCATCACGGCTGCAATGGCCATTAGCCCCAATAATTCTATCGATCGTTTTACGGTTAGGGGTAAATTATTCGTCATAAAAAGCTTATTCTGATTTGAAATTTAAACACAGCCAATGTTAAAATGTTTTAAATAATTAGTTGAGGGGGGTGAGAGTTGGGCATTCGGAGTCAATTAATTGACTCTTTCAATAAGTCATCCTGAGAGATAATTTATTGCATAAAAACTCCCTAGTTACCGTAATTTCGAGCGGATTGTAACGCAGTCGATAGCCTGAAGACTCTGTGAAGTAAATCTAGCTAAATAGATCTCTCCATTTCGCTGCGCTTCAGTCGAGATGACGACAATTCTATTAGCGTCTGTCCATTGATAGTCCTTCAATGGTAGCGGGTCAAGGGGCTGGTAGTTGGTTAGAAGCTTGGCGTTTGGCATCAATTAACCAGTTTTAACCGTTAACCGATTAACCATTGATCAAAAAAATTACTTCCCTTACACCATATACCCACAGATTAGCCTTATTTTTGCAGCTTTATTACCGCACATGAACAATCAAGATACTATTATTGCTTTATCCACTCCTTCAGGTTCTGGCGCCATTGGCGTGATCCGTTTATCTGGTCCAGAGGCCATCTCCCTTACCAATGCCGTATTTGCAGGAAAAGATTTAGAAAAACAGGCCTCACATACTTTACATTTCGGTCTGGTTAAAGATGGCGATCATATTGTGGATGAAGTGGTAGCGGGTTTATTTGTTGCTCCTAAATCCTACACCAAAGAAAACGTGGTAGAAATTTCCTGCCATGGTTCTAACTACATTATCCAACAAATTATTAACTTGTTAATCAGCAAAGGTGCCCGTGCCGCCAAACCCGGCGAATTTACTTTACGTGCTTTTTTAAACGGGGCTTTCGATCTGAGTCAGGCAGAAGCTGTTGCCGATTTAATTGCCTCCAATTCTAAAGCTTCGCATGATGTGGCCATGCAACAGATGCGCGGTGGCTTTGCCAATGAATTAAAAGGATTACGCGAACAGTTAATCCATTTTGCTTCGATGATCGAACTAGAACTTGATTTTGCCGAAGAGGATGTAGAATTTGCCAATCGTGAGCAGTTGAAAAACCTGGTGAACAAGATCAATTATGTTCTGCAACGTTTAATCTCTTCTTTCGAAATGGGAAATGTAATTAAAAATGGGGTTCCAATTGTGATTGCAGGCAAACCCAATGTAGGCAAATCTACCTTGTTAAATGCCCTCCTGAACGAAGAACGCGCTATAGTTTCTGACATTGCCGGCACCACACGCGATACCATTGAAGATGAACTCACCATAGGCGGCATTGTTTTCCGTTTTATCGATACCGCCGGAATCCGCGATACAGCTGATATAATCGAAGCTTTAGGAGTAGAACGCACCCTGGAGAAAATGAAACAGGCTAAACTGATCATTTATATGGCCGATGCCGCTCAAAGTACATCAGAAATTGAAGAGCAGATCCTGGGTTTGGCACAATTGGCTATCCCCTATTTAATTTTAGTCAATAAAGCTGATCTCCTTTCCGATGCGCAACGTAAAGCTTTCGAAGCTTTAGATGTTGTTTTTATCTCTGCCAAAGAGAAACAGGGCATCGATGAATTAAAAAATACTTTACTGGAGCAGGTTAACTTGCACCACATTAATACCAGCGAAACCCTGGTAACCAATATCCGCCATGTAGAAGCGTTGAAACAAACAGAACATGCTTTACAAAATGTTTTGGCCAATGTAGATAATCCGGTTACCTCCGATTTTTTAGCAATGGACATTAAACAGGCGCTGCATTATCTTGGTGAGATAACCGGTACGGTAACTACTGATGATTTGCTGGAGAATATATTTACGAAGTTTTGTATCGGCAAATAAATCATCATAATAAAAACAATTATATAGCTGAATAAGAGGTAGTTGTAAATATTCTTATTTTATTTATTATTCTATTATTTTGCCTTGATTTGTTTCTTTTTGTTCCCCATTTGTTCCTCATTTTTATTTTTTTTCAAAATTCTTAAAAAAGAGAGATTAAACAATTAAATAAAAACCTGTGAAAATCGATAGTTCTATGTATAAATTGATCTCAGCTTTTCTGTTAGTAATTATATTCACTTCCTGCCAGGAACATTCTAAATCTGCTGAAAAACCTAAAAAAGAAAATGTTGTCACAGCTTCAAAAGACATGCTTTCAAAATCGAAGAATGTTATAATAAAGGATTCTGTAAAAGATAGTCAGACAATTTCTTTGCCTTTTGATTTTGAGAAATATACTGCGGTATGTCTGCAACAGAGCTCTCCAGATTGCGAGAAGATATATCCGAAATTAGATGAAATCAATTTTAAAAAAATATCGAAACTTCTCGGCAACAAATCTGAAGACATTCCAACTAATATTTTTGAGATCGATTCAAAATTAAATAATGGTATTAAAATTTATGTTTTAGATCTTGAAGGCGATTCTACTTTTCAGGAGATCATTACCGTGAGTAATAATAAAATCATAGCCAGAAAATCTGTTGGTCACAGTATGCCGGAAGAAAAAACGTACGAATCTTTTATAATTGAGAATAATATGACCGTAAACGTTTATAACATCAATTTTGAAACTTTGAAAAAATCACTGAAAGAAAAATTCACCATTCTTTCAAATGGCGAAATTTCTGGAAGATAATACGTTTTTATTGATGAATCTAAAATTCTTAAAGACTTATCAATGCTAATCATTTAATATGAATAAGTTTCCACAGAAGTTTCTCCATTTTTACCTGTCGTCTCCTTTTTTATGATTTTTCCGGAATTATCAAATGAAAATTTAATAGTCTCAGAATCAAATACTTCTTTTTTAAATTTTGATTTACCTTCAAGAACTCTATTGGAAAAATTAGAATGATTGACGTTGATAGTGACTCCACTTTCTTTATAATTGTATAATCTCTCAATCTCCGTAGTGGGCATCTCGTTATTATCATTCAATTTTTCCCCAGCCATCTTTCTTTGTTGTTCAATATTCAACAGTTGCCAATTTTTATTGATTAGAACAGAGGCATTCACCAAATGATATTCATAAACTGTTTCTGATGAAATCTGCTCATTGGAATAGCTATATATTTTTTTTATAAAATAATTAATCAGTTTATTTGAATCATCTTTGTCAATTTCTCCATAATATTTAACAAAATTTACAATCCTTCCATTCGAATCGTATTGAAATTGTTCAACAAAATTAGAATCTTGGCTCTGTTTTTTGCTGATTTGCCCTAATTTATTGTACTCATAATTCAGTGTATATGTCAGGTCACTTATAATTCGTCCATTAGGAGCAATTTTTTTTTCTTTGATATTTTCTTTTAAAATTCTGCCTTCTTTTCCGTAGATGAACTCTCTTTTTGCTTGTAATTCTTCATCATTTTTCTCCTGAAAAATAAGCCTCCCATTTTCATCATATTTATTTTCCAATAACGTCTTGTTCAGGAGTTTATTTTCAAAAACCCGTAATAACTGAGCAAATTTATTGTATCTATAGGTATATTTTCGATGAGAATCCGGAAGATTTTTATCAATACTTTTTATCAATCCTAATTCATTGAATTCTAGAGTCGTAAAAAAATCTCCACCTGCTGTGCCGCTTTGACCTATAGGATATTTATAAAAAGTCGAATATTTTTTGGGTAAAAAATAGGTGAAATCATTAATTTGAAATAAATCTCTAACCGGAAATAAATCGATATCATCAATTTGATAATGATTGGTTTTATGATTAATTTCTGCATAAATCAAATGTTCGTTTGCAGCATTGTAAAAAACAGTCTTTTCGCCACTTTTAGTAAATGCAACTTTGTTATTTGGATATAGTTCCGAGGAATTAAACTTGTCAACCTCTTTATTATTTTCCTGCATGTTTTGGCTATTTGAATTACAACTTACTAACGTATTAGCTAATATAAGCGCTTTGATTACTGTAGAAAATTTATTATTATTTAGTTTCATTATTGGCTGATTTATCTATTGCTTTCATATCATCTGTGTCATTATGTATCCTATCCCATTGCTATTTCCAAAAAGTGACTAACACATCACCATAAATCTAAATAATTTTATATCCTGCATCTCCCTTGTCCGAAAATATTCCCTCTTCCATAAGCTCCCACCTTGCTCCGTTCGTCTTTGGCGACCATTGTTTTTTTTTACTAAAGTTAACGATTTATCATTTCCCAGGCTAAACATCTAACCAATTCAGTATCCCATCTGTGCCAGTGTAGAATTGATAAACAAACCCTGCTTTTCCAAAGCTTAAGCTAATGAACAGCTTGGTGTATCATCAGTTATTTCCGACTGACTGAGAAAGTCGCCAAACTCTTCGGTTACCAATGGAAGCTGAGCAACGGTTTCATATTGTTCAGATTTTTGCTGTTTAATTTCTCCTACCGTTGACAGGAGTACCTGCCCCGTATTTTTGCTATTGCCAAAATCCATCCAGTATTTTGGTTGGTTATGGTAGAACCTGCCATAGGAAATCTCCTGTATAATCTCGGCAATCTCAAATCGTGCAGCAACCGTATCTACACAAGAAATATAAATGCTCGCAGAAGCGTGATCCGGTAATTTACCTAAAACGCTTTTTGGCAAACTTTCTGCATTCCGCTTTCCAGTTGGTTCCTGACCATCTGTTTGCCAGATTGATCAATGTAACAGATTTATACAGCCCTGTTGCACATTCGGCAAAACACTTTCTGCCTAAATTGGCATCCGAAATAATATCATCATCCCATAACCGAACGGCTAATCCAGCATGTCCCAACTCATTGAGGCTGTAATTCATTTCCATCAGGGCGGTCAGCACTTTTGAACCTGTTCCCCCTGCCCCTATCAGGTTAACGCTAATGGGATTTGTGGCATTGATCAGGGAATTATCCGTAACTTACAAGGCAAGGATTAAAAACAGAAGATCGACGAAAGTGAATTTTAATACACTTCGAGTTTATTGCTGTTTTTTGGTCTATAAAGATAGAGTTGAATGTACGTCGTAGTCCCAACATCTTTATCTTTTCGTTTAAAGCCTCCCCATAACGCAGATTTTTCATTATTTATTTTTTCTAAACAAACTATTTTTCCGTTGGCATAAAAAGTCATTTTGTGTTTTTCTATGGGCTTCAAATCAAAAAAATCTAAATTGGCATCAGTTCTGAATTGATAATCGTTATCCCATCGGTATTTAATTTCAGCTGAAGATTGATATAATTGCTGGGAAAATCTTTTTTCTGTGTTATAAAAAGCATCTGCTAAATCATCTTTTGTACCTTTTAAATATAGGTCTCTTATTTCATTATATTTTGATACCACTTCCTTTTCCAAAGCTTGTAATTTGCCTTTATCCGTGGTGTTTAAAACTTCTGCATTATCCAAATTATTGATGTGATAGGGAACATCTGCATTAAATTCAAAACTGTCTTCAAAATAATCTTTTCCATCAAAAGTTGCTACTTCTTTACCCTGTATTATATTTTGAGGCGTTGTGTAATTTTTCACTTCTTCTTCATCCCCCCAACTTTTATTTACGATGTATGTTTTTACAATTTCAATTTTAACACCCGAATTTTTCATTAAAGTTGGATACATTGACTTGGTAGTTTGATTGAAGCCTGGAGATAAACGAACAGTTATTTTTTGTTTTCCAGCTTTAGTAATATCCCAATTAAGAGGGAAATACGAACCTGCCAAACCTCCTCCAGAATTATCTTTGTATTTAATAATTGGGATATCGTTAATTAGAATTTCAAACGAGCAATTATTAGTGTAAATAGTTGCTCCGTAATGTGGCTCTTTAGTGAAATGCTTTATTACGTTTCCGATTGCATAAATATCTTTTTCCGATTTTGTGTTTTTATTTTGTCCATTACAACCCGTGAAAAGAAGTGCAAAGTTTAAAAAGAAAAGCAGTCTGTATATTTTCATTATTATTTCTCCGTTATTTTGTTAGATGCGGTCGGTAAGAGAATTACCACCAACGATTTAGGCTTTGCTTTCGGGCGATAAATCGAATCACAAATGTTGATATTATTACTAAAGTTCAAATGAAAAACGACCGTTGAATTTTGCAATCAAACCATCTGATGCAAAACCCTTGTTGTATATTGTACCTTATTCTATTTTGATTGTTAATGTATTCGATTTTATTTTTAATCTTGTCGAACCATCTTCAGTTACGTTATAACTTCCTTTGTCATTAGGAACAAATTTATTGAAATAGTCCGTATTACTTTTGTGGATGAAAAAATCGTAATTACTTGGTCCTATTTGAAATGTTCCCTTTGATTTTGATAGAAGACTTAATTCCAAAATTAACGTTTTAATAAAAAGTTCATTCTCTACTTTTTCCATTGATTTTCTGCCATTTAACATATTCCAATCAACATTTACAATTTCGAATTTTTGGTCAATCAATTTTTCAAAATCATCTATTCCTGCAATATTGTCGATGGTTTCTGTAGCACTAACATTTATTTTGTCTTCCTTTCCTGTCAGCGAAAGGTTTTTAGGAGAGTGATGTGTTCTTTCTGTTTGTGAAAATTTTGAATATTCGTAAAGACTGATTTTGATGGTGTCTGTTTCATTATATGTTATTTTTTGGTGGACCAAATTACTTGTACGGCATCTTGGCCGATTTTAATTTTATCCACCACATTAATAGAAAACGGCGAAGTTTTATATACTTTCCCTTTATATCTTACCGATAAAATAGGGAATTCAATTTTACCAAGTTTTGTAGGTTTTGCATAGGTATAAGAAGAATAAAATGTCTTAATGACTTTATCGTTGTCACCCGTCAATTCAATCTCATTTATTGATAATGTCCCATCTAATTTATGGGTCAATTCCAAGCCATTAATTTCCGTATTACTACTCCAAATACTATCTGGCTTTTCTTCGAAATGAATAGTAAAATCAATAGATTTTCCAATTTCTGCTACAGGTTGCACAACAAATTGCACAAAATCTTTTTCTTTTTTGGTTTGACAAGAGACAGATGTAAAAGGGGAAATTATAATTATTAAATATAGGAAGCAATTATTTATTAGTTCGTTCATTTTTTGCTTTTATTTAGGTGTGTTCGTCTATTGCGATCTTTTAGTATAGCATACAACATTTTGGGGCTTTGCTCCGGATGGGAGACTTAAGTGCTACGAAGTCAAATCGAAGTACAATAGTCGATATTATTATTAAAGTTAAATTAGAAAAGCTACCGTTGCATTTTGCATTCAGCCGGCCTGAGGAAAAATCCTTATTAGCTGATTTCATTTAATGTTAATCCTTTTTTGGATGCTTTTTTAAATTCAATTGCTCCAAAAAATTCTGAATATGTAAAATTAAATTCTATCATTTCGTGCAATTTATGTTTCCTAATTTGTTTAAGGTATGTAACGTTCCCTTTTAGGAAGTTATTGAGTAAACGCTGTCCATCTTCAACAGTTTTATAACTTAAAACTGTTTCTATTGGCAATACTTGCACTTTTTTATCATAATTTGTCCAAGAACCATTATTTTCTATAAGCTCTTCAATAAGTAAATTGATATTATTAAACTTTTCAAAAAATGGTAATATGTATTCTTCTATTTGATATAAGAATTCTTCCTTAAATTGCTTTTTTGCAATTTCAGATTTCATAATATTCCAAGTTTTCCAATTTTGGAATGGTGTTAAATATCCTAATTGTTTTGTTACCATAATACCACTTTCGTCTTCAAAGTTGTCTTTATTCCATTGTTTTACTATTTCAGATGTTACTGATATATGAACAATAATATCAAAATGGGAAGTTATTTGGAAAGCAATTTCTTGTATAATGTCACGGTTAAGTTTTCGCTTAAAAAGTAATCCTTTAGATAAAGTTTTAAAACCGTACATAGATAATTTCTCTTCTAATTCTTTACAAGCTGTAACAGCAAATTCTTTTTCAGGTCTCATATTTTTATAACATCAGCCAACGTTTCGGGCCTTTACTTTGGAGCGGACAATCATAGCACAAAAGCTATGGTTTGATCGAAAAATTACTGTTAAATTTTGCAATCAGCCCGCCTGACTCAAAAACCTTAGTTTTTGTCATTCAGTTCGGAATTTATTAATTCTTTTTCTGAATATTAAAAATTCTAAAGTTGTAAAAAAGAGATAAATTATTGAAAAAACTAAAATATTTCTGAATACAGTAACAGTATTTTTGTATAAAAGATTGTCAGTTAATATGGCTATAATGATAAAAATAACATAAAATAAGGGGATTCCTAAAAATGTTAATAATGATAGATAAAGATTATTTCTAATTTTATCTATCAGATTTAGAAAAATTGCAAACGAACAAAAAACCATTGCAATTAGATATATCAATGAATACACTAAGTTCAATAGTATATCTAAAATTTGTAAAATCCAATCAAGAAAATTACCATCAGCGTGATCTGTTTCTGCAATTACTATTCTATAAGTAATGAATAAAGCAATACTTATTAAAATGTTTTTTAACCAAAACTTAAATATAATTCTTTCCATTTCTTGTACTGGCATCTATTTAAAATCGGCAGGATGTAATAGTATATAATGTAATTACTTTTCTGATGTTAGAATTTCTTATTTTCAAAATAGCATTTACGGACATCTAAAACATTTTTAATTCTCTTCCCGGGCCAGTTGTAGGCATTCAGCTTTATTAAATTTAATTATAAATATTGTTAAAATTTAATGTTTAATCATCTTGTAACATTTCATTTTTGTATTTTTTGGAGATTAATAACGGATCAACCTGCTTTATAGACATCGTTAAGCCATATTTTATGAAGTTTTATTAGGTTATTCCTGCAGGTTTGTTTTTTCAGATTGTCTGCTTTTCAACCTCCAATCAATTATCTAAACTTCACTGCCTTAATAATTACTATGATCTCGTTCACAATATCCGACAGCCCTTAGCTTAATTCCATTAGACCAAGATTACACAGCCGGACTGTAATATTCCTGGCTTCTTCAAAGGATATTTTCTGACTCCAGGAATAAATCAGTTCCCCTAAAGTTTCGGTTCCCTGTATTCCACAGATCAAGGGAAAAATTGCCAGGTTATCGATGTAGGCTATTTCTCTATCAATAGCTGGATGTTTAACGGCGTCCTTCAACTGGAGCCGGTCGTTTTCTACACATATCGTCTTAACATAGGTAAGCTGAGGTGAAAGCCTTATTTTTTTATACCAAAACTGATCTATCGCCTCCACAGGCCACACTCCTCCAGCTATGGCATCGTTCTTTTTTTTAGCAGTGATTTTGTCTAACCTGAGCGTAAGTTTTTGGTGGAAGGCAGTTTGCGTATCCTGGGCTGAGATATTCACTTTTGATCTTTCTTTCCAAAAAACGTTGTTGCTTTTGGGCCATGCACTCTGGTAATATGCACTTGTCCATTTTAGATGCTGACCCATCGACTCCGCTATATGATCTTCAAAAAAGGTCCGGGAAATTTCGGTATCGCCAGCGCTGAGTATGGTATTTACAGCAATCACCGTTTGCAGTGAAAAACGCATTGCCTTTTCAACACCTGTAGAAGACAGGGGGTCAAGCGTAAAAGCAGCTTCCCCGATCCTGATGTAATTGTTGTCCCATGGCTGATTGTGACTATAGTTTAGTACCATGCAGCTTCTGGTGACAGAAGGCTCAAGATCTTTAAGTCCATCATGGAACAATACCGAAGAAGATATCCTGTTTCTAAAAAGTTTGTCAGCATTTCCTTTCCGAAGATCCTCTGGGGCAAAAAAAGCCATCATCCTAAACCCTTTACCTGGCAAAGGTGATCCCCATAACCAACCGTCTTCTTGCGCCTCTATCAAGGTACTTGCCGGCATCGAAATCCTACTGGTGTTTGCATAAAGTGCAACCATGGGCGGTGCCGTAATAATCTTATCGGTCAATTTGCTCCCACTCCTTCCCCTTGAGTCCAGCACGAAAATTGTCCTGAGCTCCCGATGCTCATTTCCCACCCTAATTACCACTTTCCAATGATTCCCTTCCTGCTTGAAAGTTTCGGGTTTTGCAGGTTGGAACAAAACCAGCCCTCTTGAAACCGCCAACTGGAGCATATCGTAATCGAGTTTCCCCCTATCTACCATAATGCTGTCACCGTGCTTTCTAAGCTCAACCTTCCTCTCTCTGGCATTCTCCCAGATCACCTGAGCGGGCAGCCCATCGATATATCCACGCCCGTTTAGCAGATGGCCTGCACCGAGATAATCAAAAATATTCCGTACGCCTGCAGACAACGACTCCCCAATCTGCGGACGTGGAAAAATATATTGCTCAACCAATGCCACGCGGTGTCCAAGCTCAAGCAACCGCAAAGCTGCACAACTTCCGGCAGGCCCTCCTCCTATGATTACTGCATCAAATAGTTCAATGTTTGCCATAAAAATAGCTTAACTGAACCAGCCTGGCGCCAACCTTGAAATGCGCTCATGGGCCTGAATAGTATAATGCAGCCATCCCCGGATATAATTACAGGCATTTCTTCCCTTATCGAGCACTTCATGATGACAACCTCCTCCACAGAGATAGCGGGCCCAGCATTGGTTACATGGAGACTGCCGGTGGACGTGCCTTGATTCCAGCCAGCCGTTCTGCAGCTCTGCATCAATACCGTTTACAATATCGCCCATACGTCCACCCGGTTCATTAACAAACCTGTGGCAAGCGGCAAGTTCTCCATCAGCAGAGACCCCCATGTACCCTGCGCCCGCACCACATGGATATGGACGGTGTGTACCTTTATCTATTTCTTTGAGGGCATTAACCATATTAAGGTAAGGGTAACGCTCGCCCTGGAGTACTTTCTTTTCAAAATGCAGTCCACAGGCAATCATAGCCCCAAGCAGTTTCTCAAGATCTTTTTCATCCATTTCGCCTTTTCCGTTGCTGGAATTCAGCAGTGGAGAAAAACCCACACTATGGAAGCCCATTTCGACAAACTCTTCAAGAACTTCCAACAGGTTGAGGTTAGCAGGGGTAACTGTTACCCTGGCCGACACCTGCATTTTCCGTTGGATCTGTAGCAACGGTCTGATGTTTTCCATGATCTGCTCGTAGGTACCCGAACCGCCTTTCAATGGTCGCTGTGCATCATGACTTTCCTTTAACCCATCCAGGCTGACCGTAACCGAGAAAGCATGTTCTTCAAAAAAAACGGCATCATCCGCGGTCAGCAGTGTTCCGTTGGTGGTAATGGAAAACCCAACTTTAATATTTTTTTCAGCCGCTTTCCCGGCTGCGTATACCGTTGCGGCCCTTATGGCTTTGCGGTTCAGCAAGGGTTCCCCACCAAGGAAAGTGAGCTGTACCTTGCCATTTTCCGGACAGTCTTTAAGCAGTAAGTCGATAGATCTTGTGGCAACATCAAGCGGCATGCTTTTCATCGCGCCACCAAAGCCACCTTGATCGGCATAACAATAGGTACAGCCCATATTACATTTTTGGGCTATGGCCAATGAAAGGGCATAAATTCTTGGGCTTTTCAATGGCTCGTCATCTATTTTCGGCGGCGCATCAAGCCCCATATCCACCAGCTTGTTTTTAAGGCTTTTTTCATCTTTTGATTCCAAGAGCACACGGAACTCTTCCTCAGTCTGAGAAGAAATTTGGTAGAGCATTGTCCCATTGGTAACCAACAGCTGCGTTTGCTGCCCACCTCTAACCAGATGTACCTGTGGAGAGGCTGGCCCGGATTCGGCAGCAATTTTTTTCGCCATCCTGTTGGCTATGTTGCCTGCAGGAGAATCTGTTTGTATAAGCGTTGACATAATTATCTGCTTTTTTTATAGATATATCTACTGTTCCTGATTTGTTCCGGTGGCATCGTTTCCTTTGATGATGAAACTTAGCTCACCCTCCCAGTTCCTGAACAGGTCATCATAACTCAATAGACGCGAATCTGTCCTGTTATCCAGTATATATTCGCCCGTTCTTTTTTTCGCCATCCAATTGTCGCCGGCACTGAGTCCTTTTTCATCAGGTACCACATTTACAAAATCCGGTCGGCTGGCCGCCCAATAATAGCAGGCGCATTCACGGTAATCGTTCTGCCATGGCGCACAAAGCCCTTGAGTCATTTCGCCCGGTTTGATAATTTCTTCAGAAAAGACACTGGTATCGGCCTCAAAGAAATGGTTCACTTTCAGGCTCACCTTTTGATAAAGTTTTTCGTTATCAAGGTCTTTTTCCAAAGCAACAACTTCTGTTTTGGAAGGTCCGACAGTAAAATGGCAAACCACTTCCTGCCCTTGCTTTTGCAGGACCTGCGCCATAGAATTTGACCACTCCATAAATGAAACTCCGTTGGGATTGGCTGCAGTGATCAGGGGAACGCTGTCCCCTCCTGGAAACACCGGACCAGAGGTCGCAACCATTGTCGGCTTATGATCTATGGCAACAAGGCGACAGTCTTTCAGGTGTTCGAACGCCGGGTCAGCTTCGATAACGTAATTGTTGTTCTCAATTAGGACAATTCCATCAAATGCGCGGCGCCAAAGATTCCTGAAATCAAATTCCAGTCCAGGAAAACAATTTGAAATCGCTGCTCTTGGTAAAATAGAAAAAGGATTTCCCTCACCGAGGTAATGTAGCTGCGCAGTGAGGTTAGCCGCCTGGAGGGCTTTATCTTTTAGAGGAGTTCTATCTACCTCTCCTGCTGGCTGGCTATCCTTGAACAGTGCGCCAGCAGCAGCCTGGATTACTAAATTGATCTGTCTGTGTGTGAGTGTTAACGAACGTCCATCAGCTCCACGCATGAGTGCCGGCATCTTACGCAATGTTGCGCTTGATAGATCACCGATTTCTTCAGGACGGCGTAGCGCATCGGCAAACCACGCTGCAGCGCCGGTACTGAGTCCACCGAATACCCTTTCATGGAGGGCGCGTAAAGCAAGGTTATCTACAATTGATGTGGCCATGATCGGCTCGTAAAGACGCCCAAAGTCATTGGTATTCTGCCTCACCATTGTACTGGCTGCATTTTGTATGCCCTCAAAAGAATTTCCGTTCATCACACTGGTATTCATCAGCCTGATCGTTTCCAGCGCCCGTCTTACAATTTCTTCCGCCTCTTCAATATCAACTTCACCCTTAACTTCTGGTCCGAGCAGGATCTGTTCGAGCTCGTCAGAAACCACACGCACCGGTAACGTATCTGGTGCAAATGCCGGAGGGCCTGCACTTATATGTGCCCTTGCGGTGAGCGTACGGTCTTTATCCTTTAAGTGAACGGAAACAAAACCATCACATTCATCATCCAGGTAACCCCAGCTGATCCTATCATTATTGGCAAGATAATAGCCTGCAAATATCTGTGCAGGGTTGGTATAGGTGGGTTCACCTACACCTTTTTCACAATATCCCCTCCAGCCTTTATCTTTATCGTAGATCACAAGATCGTCAGAAGTGATGATCGGATCCGGTTGGTCCAGCTTTGTTGCGCTTTCATTTCTAAAACGACTGGAACCATATACTTTTCCAGCCCCAGGGGTAAAACGGAATCTAATTTCCGGGAATTCATCTGTAGGCGAAATAAACTGTACCGATCCCAATGGCAAGGTTTTTCCGGGAAGGAAGTTTTCACTCTTACCTAGCAACGGCTGGGCAGCATGGCTATTGATACCAAAAACCTTTGCATAGATCTTATCCCCTTCTTTTCCGGTCCTTCTATAAATCTTAATATTCCCCACTTCAACATCCCAGGTGATATCCTCTAAGCTCATTCCAGCTTTTGCAAGCAAGGTTTCAGTTAAGGGCACAAGCTTGTCCCCATCTTCATCAGTAAGTGCAAAAACTTCAAGAAAGGGAGCAACCGGATGGATCTTGCCTTCTTTCGAACCTTTGGAAGGTACATCTTTAAAACTAATCTGTTTGGGCAGTTCACCTGTAATCTTTCCTGAAACGGGATCAACGCTAAAAGTCTGTTTTGGGAGAATATTTCTGAAGTCGAGCGGCTTTTCCTGCGAAAGGCCCAGATCGTATGCGGAAAGGGGAACTTTAGAAGAGCCTAAACGTCCGATGGCGATCGGAGGAAGAATGCGAAGCGCTAAAATTTTCATAACAATAAAATTTAGGTTATTATTTAGAGGTAGAAATAAGTTCTTTTATAATTGCAGAAAGTCCCTGGTCTGCTTCCCTTAACACATGGAGATATTTAAGGTTTGGAGGCGAAACATATGGCAAAAGACTCACGATAATGGTTTCACTTGCATCAATCAGGTCCTGATGTTCACGCCATCGGTTCGCCTCTCCCATCGGTAAATCAAGTGTATAGGGAATACTAAAAGGTGGCCCTGCCATTTTATCATCCGTTCCAGGTGGATTCAGTGGCGTCTGAACGAGTACGTTGGATATACTCCTTAAGTTGTACATTTCACCAAAGGTGGCATTGATGATCGTAGCTCTTGGAGAGGTAGCGCCGTTATTGTTAAAACCGTTATCCAATAGAAAACTGTGGGCAAGATAATTCAGCAACATCCTGTAACGCACATTAAAAAGATGGGCCCACGCCCTGGCTTCAGGATTAGTTATCGCATCCTTCTGATAATCTGTACCGACGTTCTTAGACGATTCTAAACTATCATCAGATTCCCGCTCTGCGATAAAAGGATTAGTGGCCACATTCCTTGAGGGTTCCCATAAACCACCTATTTCATTTTCCAGTTCACGTAGCTCTTTGTAAACAAATAAGAAACGTTCAAAGTGTGAAGGCTTACCCGCGTTTTCTTCGGTAGTCGGTGCCTCACCCTGTTCGGATATTTCCAATAGCGCAGCATAGGCATCATCCCTACAGGTCAGAGGAGCAACAAGCACATCAGGTGCTCCCTTCGGACCCGTGTGCGAACTACCCCTTTGCCCTCCGGTATAACCGCGTCCCCACTCATCAAATTTTGCCTGAAAGGGATAGGTATTTGCCTGAAAAAGATCATCGGGGATCTGCTCACTATCATTGATCAGGCTTAGGATCACTGCAAACAGTGCACCTACCCGGTGCGGATCAGTTGTATCCTTATATACTTTTGCCTTCACCTCTTTAGCAATCGGATCATCACTGTTGATCCATTCCTCAGGAGATTCTGCATAGACGTATTTGGCCAGTGAATCTAAGGTAAGTCGCTCCAGCTTAAATGGGAATGGATAGAACGGCGTATCCCAGGGATAATCCATCCGGCCGAAGTTTAAGGGTGCACCGATAAGCTTCAATACATTCTGAACAGAAATAAAATGTCCCATTTCTTCCTTAGCGATCCCAAGGATGATGTCCTGCCACCCTTTCACCTTTTGCTGATATTCCTCAGGTATTTTCGAGCCTCCGATACTATAGCCCGCATATAGGTACTGCAGCATCAATCCATGTTCAATTTCAGCATTGATATAAAGCAGAAACGAGAGATAATCCTTGGCATTAAATTCATATGGAATTTCGACTTTCAGGTCTTTAGGATCTTGCAGATCTGAAGAACTACCTGTTTCAACTGCCTGGAAACTTTTAATTCCCTGAGACCTCATTACAGACGCCGTCCGGTTGCTTTCGGCCAACTGAAACACAGGCTTTAAAAATCTTTCAAAATTGTTTTGCATGGTATTATTTTTAGAGGTTAAAATTTTATAATATAGATGTCCATGCCCTCTGAATATCCAGAAAAAATGAACTTAAAAAATCCTTTAGATAGACATTAAGATATTTGGACAGCCCAAGCTTCTTTCAAACCAGACCGCGTGTATAGTACTGTATACTGTAATCATTAAGCCGTTAAGTCCTTCACGAAACAGAACGATCTTTTTCGGCTATAGCAACTCCCATTCCTCGCCATAGGATTAGCAGAGAGAATTAAATCCTTTAGCGAGTGATTAAAATCATTCTCATAGTAGTATTGCGGGGCCCACATAGCGCGCGGTAGATACGCGGCTGGGTTGTTTAGATAAGAGAGCATATTTGAGAAGATGTTTTGTATTATTTAGAAGATCTAATGTAGTATTTTTAATATAATAATACAACTAACAGAAGTTATATAAACGTAACATATAAGATACAAATATCGATATTTTAGGACCGCTTGAGCGTGTGCTGAAAGAAGATACGTAGGAAAGTTGCCAAAGCTATTACAATGCCTACCGTTTACTATGCTCATTAACGAATTATGGATTTCAGAAAAACAGCACCAGGTGCTTTGAAGCTTATGTAGTAAATGGAACTTAAATCTTTTTATTGATGAAGTAGCCGAAGAGTTTTCGGAAATGGCGACCAAAAAGTCGATCAATTTTACGATAGAAAAAGAAAATCTTTCTGCCGATATCTGGTTCGACAGACAAGTGATTGAAAAAATCGTCCTCAACCTGATCAACAACTCCATCAAATATGCCAAAACTGGTGTAATGCTTAAACTACAAAATTTGAAGATTAGAAAAGGAATATGAAATAATTGTTGTGTTATGAAATTCAATCATTACTATCGTCTCCGATTACGGCCATTGAACAATTAAAGCATGGAATACTACTGGAATAAAGAGTTACCGTTAAGTGTAAATAATTTGTAATTTGGAATTTTATTTACATCATCAAATATTAGTTAATAATTAAGTTCTAAGCCTAAGAAAACCAATATCATTTCTAAAAGAATACGCTACTATATGGATAAATACCCTGTTCCTGCTAACGAAGACGGACGAATTAATAAGCTTAAGTTTTTTGACCTTTTACAGTTGAAAAAAGATCCACAGTTAGATATTTTTGCAGAAACAGCTGCACTTATTGCCGATTGTCCGGCTGCACTCATCGCTATGATGGAAAGTGAAACGCAGGTGATCCAAAGTTGCATAGGCCTTGATTTTAATTCTGTAGACAGAAAAAGTACTTTATGTCAATATACGATTGCAAGTGGTGATGTTGTAATCATCAATGATACATTAGCAGACGAAAGATCATTCGATAATCCCCTGATATTAGCAGGAGGAATTCGCTTTTATGCAGGAATTCCTCTGATAGATGATGAAGGATTTACATTAGGAACCCTATGCGTTATTGACTATGAACCTAAAACCTTGACACAAAAGCAAGTGACTGCTCTGCAAAAAATTGGAAGTGCTGTTACCAATCTGCTGACGGGAAAAAGAAAAGAGATTGAAGCGGAATACTTTCAGCAAATCTTCAATATTTCCAATAATCTGATTTGTGTTCTGGATAAGAACTTTATGCTCAAGGATGTTAATCCTGCCTTCGAAAAGGTTTTCTTGTTTAATAAAACAAAAACTCCCGATCAGAATTTTTTAAACGTTTTAGGTGAACATAATAATGAATTGCAATTACTCATAAAAAGGCTGCCTGATGTTCAGGAGGAAGTTACATTTTCTACTTCCACAAAAATCAGTGATGGTTCAGCGATTATAGTAGAGTGGTCTTTAAAACAGAACCAAAACAATTCTGAGATTTTCTGCTTCGGCATCAATATTACCCAACAGATCGAAGAAAAACAAAAACTTGAAAGTTCAGAACGCCGCTTTAGAAGCTTTTTTGAAAATGCGATTGGCTTAATGAGCATGCATGATATGCAAGGAAATATCCTTTCAGTTAATGAAAAAGGAAGAAAAACACTTCAATATTCGGCAGAAGAAGTCAAAAAATTGAATTTAAAAGACCTCGTTCCCCAAAAGAACTGGCCTTTACTTGCTCAGTATCTTGAAAGGATCAATAGCAATAAAGAAGATCTTGGAACTATGATCCTAAAATCTAAGGAAGGAGAAGAAATGATCTGGATGTATCATAATCTGGTAGAAACTGACCCACAGGGAATGCCATACGTTGTAAGTACAGCTTTAAATGTTACAGAAAGAATGTCTCTTGAAAAGGATTTACTGTACACTAAGAAAATATTAGAACAGACAAGTGCGGTAGCACAGGTCGGAGGTTGGGAAGTCAATCTTAAAACCAATACTGTTTTCTGGTCGCAATCTACTAAAGAAATACATAAAATAGACCAGGCATTTCAGCCTGATTTTGAAAATGCATTAGGATTTTACAGTACAGAAAGCAGAAAAAAAGTAGAATCATTATTTGAGCGAGCTGTGCGGGAAGGAATACCATATGATGAAGAATTTCAGCTGATACGTAATGATGGAGTGACAATATGGGTGAGGGTGAAAGGAATACCCGAATTCGAAGATGGCGTCTGTACAAAAATGTTCGGTATCATCCAGGATATTGATACCTTCAAAAACATTTATATAGAACTGGCCAAACAAGAAGCAATGCTACAGTCATTTGTAACATATGTTCCTACCGCAGTAGCAATGTTCGATAAAGACCTCAACTATCTTTCGGTAAGCAGCAGCTGGAAAAATGAGTTCCAGATGCATGATATAGATCTTATAGGAAAAAATATGTTTACTGTTTCACCCAATGTACCGGATGAAAGGAAGAAAATATATAGAGATGCACTCGGAGGTAAAGCTTACATAAATAGTAACATGGCTTTAGAAGTTCCTAATAAAGAAGGAATACAGCATTATAATATTGTGGTAAGTCCCTGGTATCTGTCAGATGAGGTTACGGGTGGAATTATTATTTCTGCACAAAACATTACGGAGTCGGTAAAAATCAATGAAGAACTTAAAAATGCAAAGGAGATGGCAGATATTGCCAATAAAACCAAGTCTGAATTTTTAGCCAATATGAGTCATGAGATAAGAACTCCTTTAAACGGGGTCATCGGCTTTTCTGATCTTTTGCTTCAAACTCCGTTAAATGAAGTACAAACACAGTATCTCAATTACATTAATGAGTCAGGAGAAAACCTGCTGAACATTATCAGTGACATTCTTGATTTCTCTAAAATTGAATCTGGGAAAATGGACCTTTTGATAGAGAAAGCCAATGTTTACGACATGGTTAGCCAGGTTATCAATGCAGTTCTTTATCAGTCTCAGAAAAAAAATATAGAACTTCTTTTAAATATTGAACCAGGATTGCCTGATATAATCTGGCTCGATGAAACACGATTGAAACAGATTTTGATCAACCTACTCGGCAATGCTGTAAAATTTACAGAACAAGGTGAGATAGAGCTTAAAGTAGAAAAACTGAATTTAGACGATAAAAATATAACATTACGATTCTCAGTAAGGGATACAGGAATTGGTATTCCTGTAGAAAAACAGCAGCATATCTTTAATGCTTTCACTCAGGAAAACAGTTCTATCAGTAAACAATATGGAGGAACCGGTCTCGGACTTACCATTTCAAATAACATTTTGAAATATATGGGAAGTAATCTTACTCTGGTAAGTGAATTCGGGAAAGGTTCTGTTTTCTATTTTGATATTGAGATTCCTTTTGAAATTTCTGATCAAAGCGAAGACGAAACACTAAAAATCAACAGGGTTCTAATTGTTGACGATAATGAAGCAAACAGGGTTATTCTACAGCATATGCTTGCTTACAAGAATATAGATTCTACACTGGCTGCCAACGGAATGGAAGCTCTTCAGATACTCTTAGCCGGCGAGCGTTTTGATATTATTCTGGTAGATTACCACATGCCGGTAATATCAGGGTTGGAAACAATCGAGAAAATAAAGCAGCTGTTTAATCAGCGAAATGAAGTCTCACCTCTTGTTATCCTTCATACATCATCGGAAGAACATGACGTGATCAATTCTTTCAAGAAGGAAGAAAACTCCTATTTTCTGCTTAAACCTATTAAATCTGAAGAACTGTACAAAACCTTACAACGGGCAATAAAAAGTTCAGAAAAAGAGGCAGTTGCCCACAAACGATTGCAGACAGAAGAACCTTCCCTGCTCATCACTTCGCCTCATGTATTGCTTGTTGATGATAATCCGGTGAATATGGTTCTGAATAACAGGATGATGAAATCACTGATTGCAGATGTAAAACTAACAGAAGCAACCGATGGTTTGCAGGCTTTGGAACAATGCCGTGATCAGTTTTTTGATATCATTCTAATGGATGTACAGATGCCCGTAATGGACGGCATAGAAGCTACTAAGCAAATCCGGCTGTTACCGGAATACTCCACAGTTCCGATTATTGGGGTTACAGCAGGAAATGTATTGGGTGAAAAAGAAAAATGTCTGGATTCGGGAATGAATGATTTCCTACCCAAGCCGCTCAGACAAAACGATCTTTTGGAAATGTTGAAAAAACATATTGGCACTGCCGTTCAGAAATTGTCTGAAAACCCACCAGAAACAGAGACCTATTTGGATATGAATCTTCTGAACGAGCAGATGGGTGATGATGATGATTTTAAAGTAGTATTTTTAAATTTAGTGATACAAGGGCTTGATCAGGCTGAAGAAAATATAAAATTAGCGATAAAAGAAAAAAATACCGAAGAGCTAAAGAGAATTCTTCACAAGCTGAGAGGAACTGCCGGAACTGCTGGCTTAATCATGCTTACAGAACAAACTTCCAGTTGGGAGAAACGCATTGAAGAAAACATGGATTATACTGCTATGGAGCATGAGATAGTACGTGAAATAACGATAGGAATACAATTGATAAAAGATTTAGTATAAATAATAACACAATTTTTTAAAATATTAAATATTTATCACCAAAATAATTTCAAAAGCCGTATGCAATAGTTATACATATTACCGATAAACTTTTGTCTGCACATTGATATTATAGATTTTAAAAAAGAAGATATTTTCCATAGTTTTAATTTGTTGGGGAATTTCTCTTTCCAGAAATGGTAATAAGTTTTTATCTACTCAGAAATTGTGAAACAATATGCTGGAAATATTGGTGTTTTCAGTCAATAAATAAACGATTAACTTTTATTTTACATTACCGTTAAACTAATTTTTGATGCCGAAAAAAATTATAAGAAATCTTCAGATTGGAGTCGTACTGTGTTTATTACTGCTCATTGCGAGTTCTATAGCTTCCTATGTGAGCGTACAGAAGCAGATGGAGAACAGGGAAAGCCTTTTAAAAAGTAAGGAATCTATAAGTTTGGTAAAAGATGTTTTAAATCTTCTCCTGGATGCAGAAACAGCTATTAGAGGATATCAGCTTACAGGTCAGGAAAATTTCCTTGACCCCTTCAATAAAAGCCTGAGGAAATATCCAGTACTTATTTCTGATAAAAACAGGCTGAATATTAAAGACAAACATCAAATCGAGCTCATCAATAAACTCTTGCGTACTTCAGACATGATGATGGATGGAGATGTATTGCTAATTGAGAAGCGTAGAAAGGGAATATTAATGACCCCAAAAGAACTTGTACAAAACAAGACCGCTATGGACAGGTGCCGTACATTGGTTCAGGAATTTGTAAAATATGAGGAAGTTCAGCTGGCTATCAAAAATAAAGATCTGAACCGATCTTCCAAATCGACAGTTTTATTCATCATTTTCTCTGCAGTTGTAGCCATTGTTGTTACAATTTTTTTCTATACACAAATAAAATCTGACCTTATCCGCAGGGATAAATTAGAAAAAGATTTGTTTTACACGAAAACAATTCTTGAGGAAACGAGCGCTGTAGCACAAGTGGGAGGCTGGGAAGTCAACATGAAAACCAGGAAGGTGTTCTGGTCTCAGAGTACGAAAGAAATTCATAAAATAAAAAATAATTTCCAGCCGGATTTAGAAAACGCCATGGGATTCTTTAAAGAAGACAGCAGGGAAAGAATGAAAAATCTTTTCGATAGCGCCTTAAAAAAAAGAATTCCCTTTGACGAAGAGTTTCAGCTTGTCCGTTATGACGGCGTTACGATCTGGGTAAGGGTAAAAGGAATTCCAGAATTTGAGGGTGAAGTCTGCAGCAGGATTTTCGGAATCATTCAGGATATTGATGCCTTCAAGAAAATGTTCCTGGAAGTTACCAGAAAGGAAGCCATGATGCAGTCTTTTGTAACCGATGTTCCGATTCCTCTCGCCATGTTTGATAAAGACCTTAATTATGTTTCTGTAAGCAACAAATGGAGAGAAGAATTCAACATGAATGATGTAGATATTATCGGAAATAATCTATTTACTGTATCTCCGGATATTCCCAAAGAAAGAAAAAAAATCTATGAAAACGCCCTGCTGGGTAAAACCTACATAAATGGGGACTTTGAGTTAAAGGTGGACGGTAAGCAGGAAATTCAGCACTACGACCTTAAAGTCGGACCATGGTATCTCACAGAAGATGAAGTAGGAGGTTTAATTATTTCCGTACAGAATATTACAAATGCCGTGCGGATAAATGAGGAATTGAAAAATGCTAAAAAAATAGCAGATACAGCAAGCAAGGCGAAGTCAGAGTTTCTAGCCAATATGAGCCATGAGATACGAACGCCGCTGAACGGCGTCATCGGGTTTTCTGATCTTTTGCTTCAAACTCCGTTAAATGAAATACAAACGCAGTATCTCAATTACATTAATGAGTCAGGTGAAAACCTGCTGAACATTATTAATGACATTCTTGATTTCTCTAAAATTGAATCTGGAAAATTGGACCTTTTAATAGAGAAAGCCAATGTTTACGACATGGTGAGCCAGGTCATCAATGTAGTTCTTTATCAGTCTCAGAAAAAAAATATCGAACTTCTTTTAAATATTGAACCGGGATTGCCTGATATAATCTGTCTCGATGAAACACGATTGAAGCAGATTCTGATTAATCTACTCGGGAATGCTGTAAAGTTTACAGAACAAGGTGAGATAGAGCTTAAAGTAGAAAAACTGAATTTAGACGATAAAAATATAACATTACGATTCTCAGTAAGGGATACAGGAATTGGTATTCCTGTAGAAAAACAACAGCATATCTTTAATGCTTTCACTCAGGAAAACAGTTCTATCAGTAAACAATACGGAGGAACCGGTCTTGGGCTTACCATTTCAAATAACATCTTGAAATATATGGGAAGTAATCTTACTTTGGTAAGTGAACTCGGGAAAGGTTCTGTTTTCTATTTTGATATTGAGATTCCTTTTGAAATTTCTGATCAAAGTGAAAATGAAATACTGAAAATCAACAAGGTTCTGATTGTTGACGATAACGAAGCAAACAGGGTTATTCTTCAGCATATGCTTGCTTATAAGAATATAGATTCCACACAGGCTGCCAACGGAATGGAAGCGCTACAGATGCTTCTAGCCGGCGAGCGGTTTGATATTATTCTGATAGATTACCACATGCCGGTTATATCAGGTTTGGAAACAATTGAAAAAATAAAGCAGCTATTTAATCAGCAGAATGAAGTCTCACCTCTTGTTATCCTTCACACCTCTTCTGAAGAACTTGACGTGATCAATTCTTTCAGGAAGGAAGAAAACTCCTATTTTCTGCTTAAACCTATTAAATCTGAAGAATTGTACAAAACTTTACGAAGGGCAATAAAAAGTTCAGAAAAAGAGACAGTTGCCCGCAAACTATTGCAAACAGAAGAACCTTCCCTGCTCATGACTTCGCCTCTTGTCTTACTTGTTGATGATAATCCGGTGAACATGGTTCTGAATAACAGAATGATGAAATCACTGATTCCCGATGTAAGGTTAGTAGAAGCAACCGACGGTTTGCAGGCTTTGGAACAATGCCGGGATCAGCTTTTTGATCTGCTGTTGATGGATGTGCAGATGCCTGTAATGGATGGCATAGAAGCTACTAAGCAAATCCGGCTGTTACCGGAATACTCCACAATTCCGATTATTGGGGTTACAGCTGGAAATGTATTGGGTGAAAAAGAAAAATGTCTGGATTCGGGAATGAATGATTTCCTACCCAAGCCGCTCAGACAAAACGATCTTTTGGAAATGCTGAAAAAACATATTGGCACTGGCGTTCAGGAATTGGCTGAAAACCCACCACAACCAGAGACCTATCTGGATATGAATATTCTGAACGAGCAGGTAGGTGATGATGATGATTTTAAAGTAATATTTTTAAACTTAGTGATACAAGGGCTTGATCAGGCTAAAGAAAATATAAAATTAGCGGTAAAAGAAAAAAATACCGAAGAGCTAAAGAGAATTCTTCACAAGCTGAGAGGAACTGCCGGAACTGCGGGCTTAATCATGCTTACAGAACAAACTTCGAGTTGGGAGAAACGCATTGAAGAAAACATGGATTATACTGCTATGGAGTATGAAATCATACATGAAATAAAGACAGGACTACAATTAATTAAGGATTTAATATAAAGATACTATCACATTCGAGACGATACAATTATTTATTCAAGGAGCAAGACAGTCTCTTTTATATTCCCTCTGTTAATGGTATAACCCTGGCTTTACCTGTAGCAGTAATATAAATCAACTTATGCATCTGAAGTCCAAATTCTCTCCATTGCCGTGATGACCGGGCTAACTTCCTGCTGATTTTGGCAGGGTGAACCAAAAAGAGGTGCGTTCACCAGGCACGCTGTCAACACCGATTTCTCCTCCATGTTTGCGAACGATATTGGCGGAAATAAACAGTCCAAGCCCAAGCCCGGAGAACTGATGTTGTTGTTCATCGGCCTGATAATATCGATCGAACAGCAAGGGAATCTTTTCGGCAATAATTCCCGGTCCCTGATCAATGACAGATATTTTAATGTAGTTCTCACTATCAACGAGCTCAACTTTTATATCTGTGGTTGTTGGTGCATATTTGACTGCATTACTGATCAGGTTGGTAAGCACCCGTCCGATCCGTTCTGAGTCAGCATGCAACATGATATCCTCTTCCCCTATTATGGTAACAGTCTGGAAATCCGCAGAAGCGAACAGTTCAGCTATTTCCTGAACAAGTGTAAAGAGATTGAAACTTGTTTTCCTTAGTTCAATCTGATCACGATAGTTTTTACCGGCATTGAGCAGGTCGTCTATGATCAGTGAGATCCGGTTGATCCCCCTGCTTGCCTGGGCAACCAGCTGCCTGGTACGGTCCGATTGCCCTTTCGAATCCCGTTGCAACATTTGCAACGATCCGTTTAAGCTGGTAACCGGAGTTTTTAGCTCATGGCTGGCGATACTGATGAAATCGTCTTTATGCCTTTCAATAATTTTGTCGTTGGTGATGTCGTTAATAACACCA
This sequence comes from Pedobacter sp. D749, assembly GCF_019317285.1. Lineage (NCBI taxonomy): Bacteria > Pseudomonadati > Bacteroidota > Sphingobacteriia > Sphingobacteriales > Sphingobacteriaceae > Pedobacter > Pedobacter sp. D749. The sequence goes on along the minus strand of NZ_CP079218.1, from coordinate 2,188,344 downwards.
ATCAGTTTCACAGCCTTTCCATCTTTACCGGTCTCAGTCTTACCTTTTATATTCAGCCATTGCAGCATTCCATCTAACCTGTTCAGTTTTACCTGCACGTCTATACCTCCTTCATCCTGAATATTTGATAGTGCCTCCTTAAATGCCGGAAGGTCATTTGCAGCGATGTGCGGGTAGTAGCTTTCCAGGCTCCAATACTTCTGCCTCTGGGGATAGCCGAAAATTTCATCATGGTCGGGGGAACGGAAAACTTCTTTAGTTTCCAGGTCCAGTTCCCAGATAGCTGTGCCAGTATACTTCAAGGCAACGTTTAAACGCCTCTGGCTCTCTGCAAGCCCTTTCAATCCGGAAATATCATCCAGAACGGTAAAACCAAAAGTTTCTCCCTGATCGTTATAGAGGATGGTGGTCACATCAACCCACACGCGGCTGCGGTCTCTTCTGTACAGGCAGGCCTGCAGCTTGAAGAAAGGTACCTGCTTAGACCAGATCATTTCCTGAAGATGATGCCAATGCGCAACGTATTCTTCGCAGGCATGATCCAGAATTTTGGTTCCTTCGATTTCTTCGGGTGGGTAATCCAACAGTTCACAAAGGGCCTTATTGACCTTTAAGATGGTCAGGTCTGACCGGATAATCTTTGAGGCTACACTAGTAAGTTTAAATATAGTGTTGAACTTCTCATCACATTCTTCAAACCTCTTCTCAAAATTATTTCGCTCTTTATTTTCCTGCATAACAATTTTCAGCTGATAAAGTGATAACACTTTAAGGCCAAATATGTTTAACAACAATTTTTAGGCTTCCTCTCAAGCCCCAGTCAGTATACCGGAACCACCATCCCGAAAGTTTTATTCTGTTTTTTTTAGAACTATATTTTTGCCGCTATTAAGTTTAATTCGAAATCCCTGGATTTTATCATTGCTAAAAACAAATTGATTGTTGATTTCCGGAGCCTGGTACATAAAAAAGTCAGTTTTAGAAGTGAAATAAAGCTGCCACCTTTGCCCCGATAGCTCTAGAAATAAATCCCCCTTGACTTGTGAAATGATGTACTCCCGATCATTGGAGGTATATTTGCCAGTATATTTCTTTAATTCACTGCTGTTAATTTTTACAACTTTTTTCAATTCAGGCTTGTAGAAGTTTTTCCATTTATAAACAGTTGCTATACTGTTGATGATTTCATAGAGTATGGTTTTATCGGTAGAATTGCACATTACCACTGCACCATTTCCATCTTCTAGGCTACCATAATACAAACTGGTAAAGCCTTCATTTATGCCACCATGTCTGAAATATTTTGTTCCTTCTTTATCTTCAATAAAAACACCCAAGGCAGCAGAATTATCAAGATAAGGCGTAAGCATGAGTTTTGTCATTTCCGGACTAAGTAATTTGTTTGATTTGCCCAACAAGGATTTTTGAATTTCAATCACATATTTTGATAATTCTGTTGGATTTGTCCATAATCCTGCGGCTGCCTGTTCCGGATAAATATGATATTTCATCATCACTTCCTTGTTTCCATTGTAACCTGTGGCTAACAGTTTAAACTTGCTTTTTAATGTTGTATTCGTGTAAAAGCTATTTTGCATTCCAATAGGTCTTAAAATGTTACTTTCCATGTAATCAGCATATTTTTTACAGGATAGATCCTCGATAATTAATTGTGAGATCACTGTTCCTCCTCCCGAGTATTTGTATTTTAAATCAGGTTCAAAAACAGACTTTACTGCATCGCTGTTTGCAGGTTTAATTCCGTTCAAAATCTGGATAATATCCGGTATAGAATCAGTTTTCTGATAACCATCAAACCCACTAACATTTATGCCACCCGTATGGCTTAATAAGTTCAAAGTGGTAATCTTCTTGCCTTTCGATATGGAATCATAAGGGAATTTCCATGAATGTAAGTAGGAATTTATATCTTTTTTTAGATCGATGTTCATGTCTTGTGCTAACTTTAACATGCCCATTCCATTCAGAGATTTACTTATTGAAGCCGCTTGAAAAAGAGTTGCAGGGGTAACACGCCTGCTTTGTGCTGAATCAGCCCAGCCATAACCTTTTGCCCATTCAAGTTTATAATTTTTTATAACAGCAATACTCAAACCCTCTATTTTGTAAAAAATCATTCGCTCATTCAAATTCCATTTAGATGTATTTTCTATTTCTACCCAACTGGCCAAATGATTTTCAACCTGAGTTATTTTATTCTCAACTTCTTTTGAATACTTTTTCTTTGTCTGCGATTTAAGCACAACACATGAAAACATAAAGAGAGTCAGTAAAAAGAATGCTTTACTAAGTTTAAGATTCATCTTTAAAACTTGATTACTGTCAATTATTTAAGTTCTAATTTTTGGAAATGAACCTAATTTCCATTGCTTATTGTATAGCTACTATTCCTCATCTGGACACCATATTGATAAAGCTCATTATAGATACCAAAGAACGTGGCCTCCTCTGTTTCCAGTAGTGAGGTATTGATGAACATGATCACCGCTACTTCCTTTTTAAGATCAGAAAGCATAAAAGTTCTTACACCAAAGTCGGAGCCGTTGTGCCCTATCCTTTTTCCACCCATCTTGGTAGACCAGAAAATACCTGAATTTAGTTTGGCTGGTTCTATATTTTCAGGCTTGTGCACACTATCGAACTGAAACCGGAGCATTTCCCGAACCGTTTTTTCCTGGAGAACCTGTCTGTTTTGAAACTTACCGTCGTTCAGTAAACAAATGAAGAAGTGGGACAAATCATTGACCGACGTACGTACACCGCCATCGGGATAAGTGGTCAGTCCGTAAAGCGGTATCCGTTTAATACTGCTATCCGCCTGTTTCTGGTAAAGCCGGGCGTGCTTTTTCAGGTCAATGTCGGACAGGAACCAGCCCGTATCATCCATTTTCAATGGCTTGAATAGATATTCCTTGCTGTAGTCGTTCAGCTTTTTACCTGTCCGAACTTCAACGATGTAGCCGGCCAGCGCTGTGCCGATATTAGAATACTCACGAAACGCACCCGGTTTATGATCGAGAAAATTTTCTTTTGAATAATGTGTTCCACCAGGCACAAAATAATTACGAAGAAAATCGCCAAGTGCTTCCTGTGAATCTTTCCCGTTAACATACAAACTGTCGGAGGTATAAAAAGGGAACCTGTCATTCAGGCCGGAGGTATGGGTGGCCAGGTTACGCAAGGTGATTTTCCCCTTCGGAAAGAAAGGGTTGTGAATTTTAAAGGGCAGATAAGTATTGATGTCTTCATCAAGGGAAAGTTTTCCCTGCTCCACGGCTTTCATTAGGCAGGCCCCGGTAATGGTTTTGGAAACAGATGCTATGTTCATGACTGTCGATGTGGTGAACGGCACTTTGTTCTCCCTGTCAGCGTAACCATACCCTTTCGACCAAACCAATTTCTTGTCGACGATAATGGCTGCACCAAGGCCTACCAGATGGGCATTGTTCATTTTTTTCAGGATAACACTATCAATTGCATTGGTGGATTTTATGGGTAATTGTCTAACCTGCTGCCCGTAGGCCGTTGCACCTATCTTAATGCATAGAAGCAAGGTAATGATGTTAATTTGTGATCTCATCTTGATAATTTCTTTGAAAACTTCGATGAAAATCGAATAAAATAATTTGTCTGCAACACAGCTCTGCCAGAAAAGTCAAAAGGATGTATAGAAACTGCTATTCGACCACATATCACATTTCGTCTTTAAATCTGCCCTTTTCAGGAGGGTTTTCCGCTATTCTGTCGCGTTTAATGGGGATAATCCTCTGATATGCTATATTTGATCATGCCATTAATCGATAGAATCGTTAAGTTCAGCCTGACACACCGTTTTCAAACACACGTCATCTTTTGGCTGATAGTTGCATTGCTTTTCATGAACCGGTACGATATTGAAGAATATCGACAACTAGACAGCATTATATACCGCCAAATTTATTATATCTCAATAACCATGCTGGCCTCTTATTTTCTAGCTTACCTCATCATTCCTAAGTTAATGGGGTCGAAGAACTATTTTGAGGTAGTTGTCTATTTTATTGCAGGTTCCTACCTCATCTCTGCTTGCTCTCGTATCGCTGTTATATACCTTTTGGAACCGCTGATCAGAACACCTCCTTTTGCGCAGGAATCGCTTTGGGAGATACTATCCGATCTTCCAAAATTAGTTACACATTATTTTGCCCTATCATTTTCTGCGGCCTGGGTATTCGCTTTTGTTAAACTGATCCGTGATCAGTACGTGGTTCAGCAGCGTTCGCTAATGCTGGAGAAAGAAAAGGCAGAAACGGAACTCAAAGCTTTGCGAAGCCAGCTCAACCCGCATTTTTTATTCAATACACTGAACAACATTTATTCGCTGTCGCTGATGAACTCTCCGGTTACCTCAAAATCGATAGCTGGTTTGTCAGAGATACTAGATCATGTGCTTTACAGGTGCAACACCGCTTATGTTCCTCTTTCATCGGAAATAAAATTGATTGAGAATTATCTTGAATTGGAAAAACTTAGGTATGACGAGCGGCTGCAGATTAGTTTTGAGTATGTAACCGACAATCAGGCAGCTATCGCACCACTGATTTTACTATCTTTCGTTGAAAATGCGTTTAAACATGGTGCCAGCGAGGATGCCGGTAATTCTTTTATCACGATCACACTCCATATGCGAAATGGTCATCTGAGCTTTATGGTTAACAACAGTTGCATAGAGGAAGATCTTGAAGCCGGCGGTAGCGGCATAGGATTGGGTAATATTACGCGGCAACTGGAACTAATCTATCCATCGAGATATGAACTCATGGTCAAAAGAGTTGAAAACACTTTTGAAGTGCAACTGGAAATTAATCTGGAAAATACTTAACAAAGTTAACTTCGCTTTATGAAAATAAAATGTCTTTTAGTGGATGACGAACCACTAGCCATTAAACTGATTCAAAACCATATCGCTCAACTGGATGCCTTTGAAGTTGTGGCTACCTGCTCGAGTGCGGTAAAGGCACTGGAGATCTTAAGAACTGTTCAGATAGACCTGATGTTCCTGGATATTAAAATGCCTCAGATAACAGGTATCGATTTTTTAAAAAGCTTAAAAGATCCGCCCGCCGTGATAATTACCACTGCATACCGCGAATTTGCTGTAGATGGCTACGATCTTGACATCATCGATTATCTTCTCAAACCTATCACATTTGAGCGGTTTTTTAAAGCCATTGACCGGTATTTACGGTCAGTTAAACCCGATAAAGCTGTCGCCTTAATGGCAGCGCAAAAGCGTTACCTTTTTCTAAAATCCGGGTTAAGAAACCACAGGTTGAATACCGATGATATTTTGTATATCGAAAGCCTTAAAGATAATATCGTTGTCGTTTTCGATCATAGCTCTATCACTATAAAGTACAAAATCAGCGATTTAGAACCGGATATCGTTGCGTTACCCTTACTCCGGATTCATCGTTCATTTATTATTAACATTAATAAGATTGCTTCTTTTACCTCAAATGACATTATAATTGCCGGAAAAAGCATTTCCATTGGGCCTAACTATAAGGAATATGTGCTGAGGAAAATAACAAACTTAAATTAAAAGGTACTGAATCACATCTTGATACATCAGCATAATCAAAAAATTGTTTGCAAACCAGCAAGAATGACCTTGATGACTGCAACTTTAATGGTATTGTTTATCGCTGACAGAAATTATTCAATGAACTCATGAGCCAGCGCCAGTAGTTAAATTGCAATATAGCTACTCCCGGTAGATCTCATACATTTACCGTAGCGGATAAAAACGTATGGGTGATCATAATTTCTTATTGTAGTTGCAGTCTAATCAAATTAATGATAAAAAGAAACATTAACGTTCCCAAAATGTAGAACTGGATTCTGTTAACATTTTTCGCTTCGAATTTCCAAATACAAATTCTGTCAATAATTATTATTAAAACGGGCAATGGCAACCAGAGTAAGTTTACCCAACCCTGCAATCTTGCATTCATTACATTTTGGTTTATCATAATTAAGGAGGAAACTATAATTCCCAGTATTGAAATTATACTAATTACAAAAAACAATGTTATTTTCTTCGAAAACGGTGCTGTCATAATACTATATGATAACTCCGCGGTATCTAACAAATTTAATAAGGAGTTAATAACCGAATATACAAGAATTTTCAGGATTACTATTAGACATGGATTTCTAAATTTATAGCTAGTCCTAGCTATAATATCACAAGAGGTGTAGAGAAATGGTTGCAACAGGCCTAAAACATATTTGCATGATAGATTTGCCAGGGAAATCGCTTTTAACTTTCCTCTGATAATTCTTCCTCTTTCTGCGCATGCCTAAGCATTATGTTTGCCACGGAAGCACGAAAAACACGGAAAAACTTTAATCTCCTCCGTGATTTCTGTGCTTCCGTGGCTAATTAATTTTTAAAATGTTTTAAAGGCAATTTCCCTGATAGATTTGCTGTTTATAGGTTACCAAACGGCTTAATCCGTATTAATAGAGAAACCAACCTCAGTAAGCATGTATAACCGTTTAAAAAATCTCTTGTCGCCGATTTTCATCTTTTGCCTTGTGCTACTGATTCTCAACGACTTCCTGCTGAAAGCTACTTTTCATAATGTGTTTACCGGTAAACTGTCTGATTTTTGTGGACTGTTCATTTTCCCTATTTTTTGGTGTGCACTCTTTCCCAAATTTAAATCCTGGATCTTTATCCTAAGCGGCATACTGTTCGTTTTCTGGAAAAGTGAATATTCCTCCGGATTGATTGAATTGGTGAATACCTTCTTTCCGCTCCAGCGAACTGTTGACCCTACCGATTTGCTGGCCTTACCGGTGTTGTTGCTAGGCTGGTTGCATGTCAAAGGTAGAAAACAGATAGTAATAAGTAACTCTCTATTGCCCCGGCTGGCCACTGGGTTTATCGCCATCGTTACCATTTTCTCCTTCTGCGCCACTAGCCAGAGGCCGTATCTCCAATCTTTTGACCATCCCCAGTATGTGCTTTTACGATCTGCTGTAACTCCGGACGTGAAGCTTTATGATAAATTTGAATTTTACAGAAAAGATTCGTTGCTCGTTGTTAAGGTAAACTACCAGTACATCAGCCGTCCTGTTATGAATGACGATTATAACAAGAACCGTTCCCTGAAAGATCTTGATATCGATGCGCGGGGGCAGATAGTAGATAGTACGAGCCTGATGTCACCGGGAAAAATCACTGCGCTGACCATAGAGACCCCACAGGGCAGAGATGCTTTAAGGTTTAAAGGCGGGCGGCTGGAGGGCAGATTCACCAGGACAAAAAATGGTAGGATGATTATTGAAGGATTCTATAAAATGGGCATTGAAGACTCCATCTGGACCTTTAGGGATAGCACGAGCAATGCGGTGATGAAGCAGACCATTGTGAACGGGGAGCGAACCAGGGTTGAGGAGTTCCGTGATGCTAAGCTGGTTTCCTCAACCGGGATCAATACCCGGGTAGACAGCATCAGGAATATCTACATCAAGATTGGAATGCTGGCGCTCTGCATGCTTGGCATTATCCTCTTGTTGCGCCAGAACTACCGCAAGACCTCTCCTAGCCAACTTGTGCTCAAGGGATATTGGAAATGGCTATTGTGCCTGCTTTCTCCAGTTTTTGTCTGGCTATCCTACATGGGTTTGAACATATTGCTCATAGATTACAGCCCTGATATCTTTGAGACGCTGGCAACCATTATTTTCATCTTTATGGCAACCTGCCCGCTGATGTTTGTTGCCGTCTTTTTGATCAAGCTGAGAAAGGAAATCGATATTGTATTGTACTGCCTGTTATTTGGGCTTGCATGTAGTATCTGGACCATAAGCGGTATCCTGATCGAACTTATTAATTAGCTTAATCTACAGGTAAAAGTATTCTTGGAAATAAATCCCCTTGTACACCTGGACTTTTATCGCCGCCATTTTATAATCAATGCAGCTGTTTAAGAATAATGCTGATGCAAACAGAGCCGCATCATTAGATAGATTCTTTAATAAAAGTACTCTCTAAAGCACCTTAGCTTAAGCTGGGATCATCCACTTTTGGTAAAGCGCTGGGCCTGCTATCAAATTAAGGAACAGCCACTTTCACTGAAATATACAATAAATCATCAAAAGCAGGAAACAAACATTTTTAGTGACATTCCCAATAATTATACTCCGCCAGAGTGTTGTTTATTTAAGAGTGCTATAGATCCTGTTCTGAAATGGATTTATCTTTTCATCTGAATAATAAGTTGCAGAGACAACGTGGCCAAGTACGGCATGCAATTCAAGTAAAATAGAGTTTTTCATTTTCGGATTAAAATAGATTACATAGTAAAATTCCGGTGGCTGTTCAGGATCCAGATAAATTCCCTTTAAGCTAAAACCCAAAATCTTTTTATCAAGTTTTTGTAGCTCTTTGGAGCTAAAATTGGTTTCCTTTAAGTACTTGGTTGGAGCCTCATTTCTATTGTATGAAACAAGAATGTCGCCAGATTTTAGCCATTCCAAAGTGAAATTGCCAGCCGGCATTTTATGCATAGGCTGCCAACGGGCGCTATTGTCCTTAGCTTCCAAACTCATAGAGAGATATGGTGCCGAGACCTGGCCATATGTTCCCTGCCAAATCATAAAAATAACGAATATTGAAAAGATATGCTTTATCATTTTAATTGATTTGAAGGCCTGTACATGTGGCTTTAATTAATTTTATTATACGTTATGTACTCTGGCGGAATACTTTGATAGCACTATTTATTATGACAAGTTTGTCAACCCGATGTTGTATGTAGGCTACAAATAAATATTTAACAACTGGAGGTTCCCCTAAAAGTGGGAAGAGAAGGGATTGTTAGTTAGTTGACCTGAAGTATTCCGGCCAGAAAATCTGGCTATCAATTACCTTTTTGTTTAATCAATATACCTTAAATTCTGTTTCTCCCGCTGGAATGTAGAAATACCTGTTTAAGAATATTGCCCTTATGCCCTGGTCATAATTCACCTTTGCCCACAATGCTGTATTTCCACGCAACTGGTTATCATTGGTATCCATCATCAGTGCCGCCAGTTTTCCGCCAGCAAAATATGCCAGTTTGTATTTTTTCATAGGCTGCATTTCAAAAGATGAATTTTTATAGATTTGCTTAAAAAGGGTTTTGATATTTTTACTGACGTTCTCCTTACTTTCATAGGTAGACACATACAGGTCTTTCAACGAATGGTATTCAAGCCTTGCAATATTATCGTATTCCTTATTGCGATAAACATTCCAGACTTCCTGGTATTTTTTCAATAATTTAGATTCAAGATCAGACTTGTTGATTTTGCGCAGATCCATGGCATCTTCAAACGGTGGTTTCGAGCGATAGGGAAGATCAATATCGAATTCAAAGTTATCCTCAAAAAATGTCTTTCCGGCACCGTCAAATTTTTCCCTGAAATATCCCTTAGCCACCTCTTCCTTCTTTTTTGGCAGCGTATAAGTGATGTATTCTTTATCTGCTGCGTTTTCATCTTTAAGATCATAAGATAACAGGCTTAAGTTGAGGTTGGTATCATCTACAAACGTATTAAATACCTCGTCATATTCCTTTGATTTTCCCAGGGGATACATTTTAAAGGATACCTTGCATTTACCGCTTTGAAAAAGAAAAGGATTGATTTCTATTCCTGAATTGCCCAAAGCTTTGTTAAATGCCTTTGAGAGTTTAATTCCATTGACGTACAGGTCAATGTTACACTTGTCATTGGAGTAGCCCAGCATATAGATCTTTTCCGAAGGATAATGCCTGATGTGTCTGGAGATTTCATCTGCGAGATTGTCTTCCGAGATATCTGGGTTTTGATTAACCTGGGTTTGACCGCCAGTACACCCGGTGAGATTTACAACGACCAGCAAAGCTAATAGGATTTTTTTCATCTAGTTGTTGTGTTAAATACTTTTATTTAATGCTGTTTAATTGATCTGATAATCGACTTAAAACCAAATTGATGGCAATTGAGTGGTATGTTCAATGGTTAACCAACACATTTTGTCAGATTCGAAATTTTGTTTGCCAGTATCATTAACTTTCGCTCAATTTCGTTTTTTTCCTGGCGTTTATTCTACTACCAATGTTGTGATAGAGTGCGGCAAACTGGTTGTTGTTGCAGCCTCCCCTTTTATCCATAAACTGTATTTTAATTTATCATCCGATTGATTCATTACTACTACAACCAACTTACCGTCGGGATTTAAAAAAGCTGTTGATTGCAATTTATCGCGACTGGATGCTGCTCCTATCCTTTTGGCTCCCGGGCGGATAAATTTAGAAAAATGCCCCATATAATAATAAGCATTTGTATAAATCAATTTATCATTTTTTGTATCGGCATGTACGGGAGCAAAACAGAAGTTACCGACATGGTTTGGCCCACCTTTTTCATCTAAAAGAATATTCCAATCCGTCCAGGCAGCAGTTCCGGCATTAAAATCGTTAATCATGGAGTAACCGTAACGCTCGCCCAAGGTCCAGTCATCCAGTTTATTTACATCGTATTGTTCTTTACATCCTTCGGTAAAAATCAAGGCCTTATCAGGATAAGCTTCATGTGTTTGTTTCACATTACCGAATTGCATTCCACTGCCTGTCCATGTTTCATACCAGTGAAAACCAATACCCCAAACATATTTAGCAGCATCCTTGTCATTTAAAATGGTACTGGCTCTTTGAAAAATCTGGTCACGGTTATGATCCCAGGCAATTAGTTTTTTTGATGCGAGGCCCGATTTCTGTAAGGTTGGACCTAAGAAGTTTTTAATAAAATCGCGTTCTTCTTCGGCCGTGAACACACAAGATTCCCATTTCTGTTTGGCCATAGGTTCGTTCTGAACACTTAAACCCCAAACCGGAATACCCATCGCCTCGTAAGTTTTGATAAATTTTACGTAATGATTGGCCCAGCTTTGGCGGTATGCAGGCAATAAATGCCCACCCTGAATTAAACTGTTGTTATCTTTCATCCATGCTGGTGGCGACCATGGGCTTACAAACAAAGGTAATTTACCTCCTGATGCGGCAATTGCTTGTTTAATTAAAGGAATTTTAAATTCCTCATCGTGCGCTACGCTAAAAGTTTTAAGGCCCTTATCATTGTCCTGTACATAGGTATAACTTCCACTCGAAAAATCGCAACTGGCAATATTCGTACGTGCCAAAGTATAGCCAATCCCCTTATCTTTATTGTAATATGCTGTTAAAAGTTCCTGCTGGTTTTTCTTGGATAACTTTGCAAATGTTTCTGCCGAAGCATCGGTTAAAGCACCGCCAATTCCCACCAGGGTTTGGTATTTTACAGTTGGATCAACAAAAATACAGGGCTCTGTTTCAAAAGGTTGCTTATGCTCAGCAAAACTTAAGGTTTCTGTTTTACTGATGCGGTATTCAGATTTATCTGCTGTAGTATAAACCGTTACTTTTTTGTTGGCAACCGTATAAGTTTGTATAGGTTTAATCCCTTTTTTGTTTTGGGCAGACACATTAAATGCCGTTGCCAAAATCAATATGATGCTTAGATTTCGTTTCATTATTATCTTTTTAAACTTCATTTTAGTTTTTACTTCTTAACAAAGCCTCTAAATAGTAATAATCGGCATAATTGATCGGCACATCAATTTCAGACTTCGCCGGGCGGTGCCCGGTGCTGTGCTCTAAAATAAAGCCATAATTTGCACCAATTTTACTGGTGTACTTTGTGATGAGCGAATTTAAGATTTTATCGGCAGCTGCTTTATATTTTTTACCATTGATACTGTACTTTGCCAATTCGTAAAGCGCCGAAGCTGTAATTGATGCAGCAGATGCATCTCTGGAAACATCAGGAATTTGAGGATCGTTATAATCCCAATACGGAATGCCATCAGCCGGCGTAATTTTACTGTTTAAGATAAAACCCGCAACCCCATCAGCCTGAGCCAAATATGCTTTATTTTTAGTTTCACGGTAACACATGGTATAACCATATAATGCCCAGGCTTGTCCGCGTGCCCAGGCCGATTCGTTAGCGTAACCTTGTGCGGTTAATTTCTGGCGCACATTACCTGTTAAGGTGTCATAATCGATCACATGATAAGAACTAAAATCAGATCTGAAATGATTCTTCATCGTGGTATTGGCATGTGTTACCGCAATTTTATAGAAAGATGAATCGCCTGTTAACTTAGTGGTTTCGAATAACAGCTCAAGGTTCATCATGTTATCAATAATGACCGGGTACTTCCACTTATCGCCATTATGATCCCAGGATTTTATCACTCCTGCTTTGACGTTAAATCTTGTAGACAATGATTTTGCCGCCTGAATAATTACTGCTTTATAAGCCGGATCGTTTGTTAAACGGTATCCGTTTCCAAATGGACAATAAATCATGAACCCTAAATCATGCGTTCCTGTGTTAAATTGTTCCTTTTTAATATCCTCAGTATATTTCTTAGCCAAATCGAGCCATTTCCTGTCGTTGGTATATTGATAAAAATACCATAATTCTGCCGGGAAGAATCCACTGGTCCAATCTTTCGACACCACCATTTTAAACTGTCCGTTTTCTACAGTTCGTGGTGAAACCAGATCAGGTTTTACTTTCCTGGCCGAATCTACATTTCTGATCAATACTTCTGTTTGTTTCGCTGCTGACGCAAATGCTTTTTTAACATCTATTTTTTGTGCCTTTACTATACTGACAGACAATATGCTTAGCGCCGTTATTGTTATTTTTAAGTTCATATTATAACCAGATTAATGGGTTACGGATGGGTAAATTTATAATAATGATCTGGGAGTTCTACGCTTCGTGAATAATTATTGAATTGCATATATCATATATAGAACGTTTTTAGTAATATTCGCAGCTTTACTGTAGTTTTAAATCCGAAAATTATACGATATGAAAAATTCTATTCCTAATAGCGTGGAGATTGTCGACAATCACTTAGACCAGTTTTTTGATGATGATGAAGATATTGTAGTGTTTGATGAAATTGAGTCAGAGGTCATCCATAGAGATATATTCTTTATAAAAGCTAATGAGAACAGGCCATATCATATCCTGTTAAGCTGTGGAATGAGTGCCTTGCCTATGAAAGTGCCTGAGGATGTTGATTCGTCTCCCTACGCTGAGCTCATGTTTTTACTTCCGAAAGAATGGAATCTTAATTATGATTCTTTCGGCGATGAGCGCAACTATTGGCCAATCAGGTTAATGAAACAACTGATGATTTTGCCGCATCCTGACGAAACCTGGCTAGGATTCGGTCACACGTTTACCTATCAGGAAGATGGAGCTTTTGCCGAAGGCGCAGGATTCAATTCTGTAATGTTAGCGTATTCTAAGGAGATATCAGATGAGTTTACGAAAATAGAACTGGAAAATAATCAAGCTGTTTCCATCTATTCTTTAATTCCGCTATATAAAGAAGAACTCGAATTTAAAAACCAAAACGGTGGTGTAGCGTTATTGGAACTTCTGGACCAACACAATGTAACTGAAATTGTAAAAATTGGCAGAAAAAATGTCTGTACTTAAAAGTTCAAAAATAGAACACTATGGCTGCAGTTAAAACACTCATTTCATTTATCGTATTCGCTATAATGTTTATTAGTTGCCGCAATGAGGGCAAACCTAAAAGCGAGCCTAAAAATGAACGACAAACAGCAATCCAGGGCCAACCTGTTCTCTTAAAAAGAAGGGAAACCAAGAAACCGATCGTTTATAAAGAAAGGTACATGAGTATCAAAGATGTTTTGATTAATGGGCACCATATGATACTATCACGCCCTAAATTTAACTCGTTGTACAAAAAAATCGATTCTTCAAAAACAGAACTATGGGAATGTGGAGATCCATTTGAATGGCTTGATGAAAAGTGGATGAAAGCAACTTATGGTGACAAAAGCGAAAAGTCGGGAACATTTGAAAAATACGAAGGGAATGTGACGACCTTATTTGCACAAAACATTGAATTTAATACGAATAACCACATTGTGTTAATTAATACTGCTTTTGCCAAATCAAATTCATTTGAGATTCCCAAACATCAAATTGTGCTTAACCAAAATACATCAATAGAAGATTTTAGGAAAACCTTTCCACTTGCGAAGATGGAAAAGCTAGAAGATCCGGACGAAGTTCGATTTAGATTTTATCTCGAAGCACCAGCTGACGATGCTTTTTTATTCTATTTCAAGAATGGCAAACTCAATTATTTAAAGTTATGGTGGCTCTTATGTTAGCAGGCCACCTTATCCTCTTAGCAAGCACCACATCTTCCCTCCCTCTAAAACTTCTACCATATGAAAATAACACCAATACTTTTATGCGTTTTGATCTTTATTTCGTGTAATGAAGAGAAAAAAACAAACCATACAAGCAAAAAGAAAATCGAAAAAACAGTTAATGCTGAGCCTAAGCAAACAAAAACTAATACTGTAGTTAAAACAAAACCGACCATAAAAAAGACCATATTTCCGATTGAAGGAACCTATGTGATTGAAAACGACGATGCGGCATGTGAAATGACCTTAATGCTCTCCTACAAAGCAGATCAACTGGTCTACAAGTTAACTACCAATACAAGAACTTTAGCGGATAAGGCTGAAATAGAACTTAACGAAAGTAAGGACGGTTACTATCTTACGCTGAAAAATATCGAGTGGAGTGAAAACGAAGGCACATTAGATGATGAAGGTGAGCCAATTGATCCGGATATAACTTTACCAACAGAGATTGGAGGCATATTGGATAAAAATCAGATTACCATCCAAAATACAGGTAATGTTATGAATTATTATGTAAAAATTGAAGAGTGTAATGCGAAGTACATACGGTTAATTAAAAAATGAAGATTAAGCGTTAACATTTCACCTAAACTGTCTGTTGGCGGGTTCAAATTTTACTTCAATACAGGTTGCACCAAAACGCTACTTAAAAGTTTAATCAAAAAAACACAAAGTCAATACATTTCCTTCAGTTTCTATTGAGACAGGTCCATCCCCTGTTCAGGTATATATTTATCATATTCTATTTGTTTAGCAATTGCTTGTGCTACTTCTTTACCCCTCAATTTTGCAACCAGGTGCAGCGCACCATCTAGACCCGCCGATATTCCTGCGGTGGTGATTACTTTGCCATTATCAATATAACGAACATTTGCAAGTACTTTAGCTTTCGGTAATGCCTTTTGAAGATTGGTTATGCTTTTATGAAAAGTGGTCACGGTAAGCTGATCAAGCAGGCCAGCTTTCCCGAGAATAAAGGCTCCGGTGCAGACAGAAAAATAGCTTTTAGTGGCGCTGTCCCTGGATTTTATCCAGGAAATAACTTCAGGATCATTTGTTGCCACTTCATCTGAGCCACCAAATACCGCAAAGATATCCGCCTGCGGAGCGTCTTTAATACTGTAATCAGGGATAATCTTCAAAATGCCCTGTGTCAAAAGGGGCGCTTTGGTTTTTGCGACAGTGATGATTTTGAATCCTGCATAGGAAAATACTTCCATCGGGCCTGCAAAATCCAGTATCTCTACCCCATCATACAGGTAAAAGCAGACCGTTATTTGTTTATCCTTTAATAAGGATGTTTTTTTTTCTACAAGTTTCATCCCGCATTGCGTACAAATACCGGGCTGCTGGTAAGTCGCGCTATCACATGGACGGTTGCAAGGCTGACATACATAAGTGTTTGCATAGACCTGTGAAAATGCGAAGCAGGGAATGATAAAGATTAAGCGTAACAGCTGTTTCATAAACGTATTATTTAAATCCAAAATTAACCGGATACAGCTAATAAATCAGGACAGCCATAGTCACAATCCGGCCAATCTATCAGGAATATGTTAATCCTTTATTTCTTTAGCCAGCTTCCTCAGCTGGGAAGTGCTGTTATAACCGCATTCTTTTGCTATCCAGGCTACCTTCTCTCCTGTTTTAAGCAGGTGTTTTGCCTTTTCCATCCTTAAAGATTGAATATATTGCCCGATGGTGATTCCTGTGGCAGATTTAAACAGGCGTGTAAGGCTACGCGGACTAATAAAGACCAGCTCAGCCAGTTCCCCTATTGTTATTTTTTGATGCAGGTGTTTGGTGATATAATCCTGTACCTGATGTACAAGGTGGTTAATATGCTGCCTGTTCTGCAGGTAAATGCTATTTTGCGCTTCCATTCCATCCCTGCGCATATAAACAACCATATCTTTTGCCACAAGACATGCAAAAGCTGCTCCATGCTGCTCTTCAACAAGGTAGAGCGCTAGATCAATCCCTGTTGCAATCCCCGCGCTGGTAAAAATCCTGCCACTCTGCACAAATAATTTATTCTCGATCACCCTGATCAGAGGGTATCTCTGTTGTAAAGCTGTAGTCCATGCCCAGTGCGTAGTACAGTTTTGACCATTTAAAAGCCCGGCGGCGGCAAGGGCAAAGGCTGCTGTACAAATTGAAGATATCGTAGCGCCAGTTGCTGCAGCAGACTGCAGCCAGGGTATCCAGAGATGGTCATCTGCCCTGTTCCATTTTTCAATTTCCATTCCGGCTACAATTACAATATCGTGCTGATTAACGGGAATGGAACTGAGCGGTTCAACATTTGTAAATCCAAGGCCGGATGAGCTTTCCGGATTGTCATATGGCGAAACGTAACGCATATCATACTGCTTTCCGCAACATCCCGATTCGTAAAAAACCGTTACCGCACCGGCCAGATCTAAAAGGTGAACATTATTAAATATGAAAAATATAACTCGGTTAGGCTTCATTTTCCAAAGTTAGTGTTTTAGTATAATGTGTATTCCATCGATAGTGGACAATAGGCTCAGTCCAAATTATACACGGGTCCTCATCAGCAGACAGCAGCGATATGTAACTCAAAATGCCTGGTAAAAAATTATTTGTAAAATGCCAGATCCTGATTAAGATGCTGACAGGCATTCAGTGATCTTCCTAAATCACTGCAGCATTGATACATAAAAAGAGAAAGAGTAGCGTTAAGAAAAAAAACATCGAAGAATGAGACGATTTTAAAGAAGCATTGTGCAAAAAGAGGGCAAACAAAAAGCTTTTTTCGAAGTTATAAGCACTAAAAATCAAAATATGTCAGATAACAAAAAAGTAACCGATATTCAAAAGTTCATTGAAAAATTCGAACCCTCAAAGTTCAAAATGCTTTCACGGGGAATTGAAGTCCGCGGGATTAAGGACCTGAACAGAAGCATCAGTTTCGCGAAAGAAGTAATAGAAAAATTAAAGCTAAAACTTGTCATATCCCACAGCGCTGAAATGGCGATGTATGGCAGCTTTGAAGTGAACTATCTACAACATTAAGCAGTTGAATTCAAATATAATAAATGGAATTTTACAGAAATAAAAAAAAATCAGCGCAGCTCATCTTTATCTGCTCAGGCATCCTGATTGCACTTGTGGCGGTATTTTTATACAGCATCGGATTATTCACTGGTAATATTGCCACTAAACTTGGGGGAGTGTCGGCTGTTTTAGGAATTATCCTGCTCATTGTCATCATCAGGATGCTGATCTCCCTTAACCGTTCAGCTCCCCTACTCATACTCAGTAGTGAAGGAGTATACTCAGAAGTTACCGCAGTGAGCAAGGCCGCAGGCCTGATATCATGGAAAGACATCCTGGACATCTCAATCACGAAAGCCGGATGGGATACCCTGGTGGTCCTAAGCGTAGGCAGGGCAGCGCATTATATACCCATCATTCAAAAAAAACTATCTGCCATGGCGGTCAGCGGCATACAGGATCCCTCGGGGAACCTGCAGATCTTTCTGACCGCATCTGAACTGGATATAAACGCAAATAAACTTTTGACAATAATCCAGGACTATCGCAAAACACTTAGAGGAAGTGATCACCTCCAACATGACCAATTCAAATAAGAGCTGATTAAACCACTCATAAACATCTTAACGGCCGGTTGATTTAACTACACCCTTTAGAAGAATTCCTGGGATTTCAATAAATAACTTTTGACGGGAAGCATTTGCCCGAAAAGCAGTAAGAGGCTGTCTAATAAATATAGAATTGTCATCCTAAGAGATAATTTATTTTATAAAAATCAATATGATTAACAGAGGGTTCTATAGCTATGTTCCGGCGAGGAATCGTCATTGCGAGTAACCATCAGGTCTGTGGCCTGAAAAATATAGGAATGACGTCCTATATGCGCTTTCTAACGTATTAGGTTTAAGATTTTGCATCCTGCAAAACTCATTGAGCTAAGATGTCTAAGGTAGTCGTAAAAATTAAAGACTATGCAGTTTAATTAACCACCTTAGACACCTAAGAACATCTAATTCATTAAGTAATCCATTAGGCTTTCACACCATATAAGCTTATATGGTACTTAAATGTCTTATATGGTCAAAAAAATAACACTAAATATCAGTTGTTTACATAAACGTCATTGCGAGAAGGCTTTTTCAGCCGACGAGGCAATCTTACAACGATCGCTAACAGCGTGGGCTTTAAGATTATTCATTTTTGCTGTTGTTTTTAAAGGTATTCATGAGCTCAATCGTTCGGTTAGCTTCGCGCCTCGCAATGACGACCTCTTTTGGAGTCTGTCGATGGTAGATGTTAGAATTTTTCAAATACATCGGAGGGGCGTCATTTCGACCGCAGTGGAGAAATCTTTGAACTATATTAAAAGATTTCTCCATTTCGCTGCGCTTCATCCGATAGCCATCGGATCGAAATGACGACGATTTTTTAAATCTGTCATTGATAGCGGAGTCGAAGGGAATGTTTAAAAATTCCTGTTCCTATAATTTAACTAATATCCCTTAAAAAAAAAGGTTTAAAATAGAGTCCAATGCTTAATATTTCTTCTCAGACCATCAGTACCTGAACGCAAAATAACCCGCGTATTTAATATTGAGTTAATATGCGTATCGTTTCTGAATTTTAATTTTGACGCGATAATTTTATGGGCGAAAACAATACTGCCGGTTTTAACTACAAAGAGGAAAAGAGGTTTGATGAAAAATCTTTCGAAGACCTTTATCGCCGTATGTACCCCACGCTTAAAAAGTACGCCATTTACCTGGTAAAGGATATAGAAGATGCACAGCTCATTCTAAATGATGTATTTATAGCCATCTGGAAAAACAGCACCCTGATCGCTGACGAAAAAGCATATCTTTTCCGCGCCGTTAAAAATGCCGCTATCAACTATCATAAAATCCCCAAAGCCAGTTTCCTGCATATTGATAGTGAAGAAGAAAACCCGGAAATTATCGATCGGAAAGAAACACCGTCACAGGCTTTCCAGAACAAAGACCGGAACCGTATACTTTATGCACTGATTGATCAGATGCCTGAAAGGCGGCGACTTATTTTCTATATGTACCGGATTGATGGCTTTAGTTATAAAGAAATTGCAGCTTTACTCGATATATCGGTGAGGACCGTTGAAGACCACCTGGTAAAAGGCTTTCAGTTTCTTCAGCAAAAAGTATTGCAAAACAGCGCTGAATTCAGGTAAAACACCGCTTAATAATTTTTTAACGCAAACTTAACAGGTTTCGACCCGTAGTGCTCCTGCATTTCTTGTCTCTGTAGATACAAAAGCATGGGAATGGATCAGGAAACCTGGAAATTAGTACTCGAATATTTGGCTGTAAAGGAAGATTTGCACAGCAGCAAAGCTGAAATTGCGCAGCTCGAAAAAAAACTCAGGGATTGGGTAAGTAAAGATCCTGACCATGAGGAGCAGTTGGAAGAGGTATTATTGTTATGGCAGGATACCGCGCAATTACCGGATGATGGATTGTGGAAGGAAAGTTTTGCCGGCATCAAAGAACAGATCAATCAGGCTCCGGCCAGAAAATTCAAAATATTAAAATGGTGGCCGGCGGCAACGGCTGCAGCAATTATTGGCGCACTCCTCTTTTTTATGGGTGGCGATAAAAAGCCATTGCCGGTTAACGAATACCAGGTAGCGTGGACAAGCAAAACTGCAGCGCCCGGTAAAATTGTTAAAGTAATGCTTCCGGATAGCTCCGAGATCTGGTTAAACTCAGGCAGTAGTATCAGCTTTCCGCAAAACCTGAAACATGCCGGCATCAGAACAGTTAAACTCAATGGAGAGGCTTTTTTTAAAGTAAAAAGAGATCCTGCTCATCCTTTTATAGTCAAAAGCCAGCAGATCCAAACCAGGGTATTGGGAACCAGTTTTAATATCCGTGCCTGGAAAGGCTCCCGGCCGGAAGTAACCGTACTTACCGGAAAGGTAGCGGTTTCGAGAGATTCTGCCGGCGTACAATCATCTGCAGTTCACCTCCTGCCCGATCAGAAAGCAGTTTACGATGTAAGATTGGCCCGCCTGCTGCGCGAAGACGTTGATGATGCCAGAACCTCGGTCGACTGGAGAACAGGAAAGATGAATTTCGAAAGTACCCCTATGGAAGAGGTATTCCAGATCATATCACGTAAATATGCGGTTAAGGTAGTTACCGACCAGTCTTTCAAAAACTGTGAACTCACAGCAAAATTCGACAATGTGGCGCTAAGCGAGGTCATGAAAACCATCGGGCTCACATTTGATATCCATTACACCATAAACAAACAGACTATTTATATAAAAGGAGGTAAATGTAACTAAACAATCCGTAAAAGATAGCTGCAGCATGTTGGCGCATGCCGCAGCTAAGAAATTTTAAATTTTATTTTAACCCATCAAGATTAAAACAAACAAAGTTATGAAAAAGTCAGCAGTGACTGGTCAATTAATTTTTAGCGCAATGCGTTTTTTTATCCTTATTTACATCATGCTCTCCATTATGCTCTTTGTAGGGCAGGCATCACCCGTAAATGCTCAACAATTAAACACCAAAGTAAGTATCAGTTTAAAACCGGGAAATTTAACAGATCTTTTTAAAACCCTGGAAAAGAAAACCGGCCTTTATTTCGTGTATTCTAATAAAGATGCCGTAGCGCAACAGCACATTAGCGCTTTAAAAGCCGATAACGAAACTGTGGGCAGCTTATTAAACCGGATTTTAACCCCGATGCAGCTTACCTACCTGATCGAAAAGAACCAGGTCATTATTAAAAAATCAATCCGCGTGAGCGGAAAAGTAACCGATGAAAAAGGGCTACCCTTACCCGGGGTAAATGTAATCGAAAAAGGCAGCAGCAACACTACCAGTACCAGGCTTAACGGAGATTTTAACCTCAATGTTACCAATCAATCGGCAACCCTGATTTTCAGGATGATCGGTTATCAAAGCAAAGAAATCGTTCTTCAGGGCCAAACCGAATTAAAGGTTAGTCTCTCCGCGGATGAAACAGCCCTCTCCGATGTAGTGGTTACTGCCTTAGGTATTAAACGTGCAGAAAAAGCCCTTGGTTATTCCATTGCCACGGTAAAAGGCAGTGATGTAAACACGGTAAAAGAAGTGAATGTAATCAACTCACTGGCCGGAAAAGTAGCGGGTGTAAATGTGGTAAGCACGGGTGCTGATCCCGGATCAAGTTCATTTATCACCATCCGGGGGCAATCATCAATCGCAACCGACAACCAGCCTTTATTTGTGGTAGATGGCGTTCCGGTAGCACATTCGCTCCGTGCAACATCAGAAGTTGGCCGCTCATCTGTTGATTATGGTAGCCCGATTGCAGATATCAGTCCGGATGATGTAGAAAGTATCACCATATTAAAAGGTGCAAGTGCCGCCGCATTATACGGCAGCAGGGCCGGAAGTGGTGTGGTTTTGATTACTACCAAAAGTGGCTCGGTAAACAAAAGGGGTTTAGGGATAAACTTTAACTCCAATGCCATGTATGATCAGGCCTGGATGTTCCCACATTTCCAGCATACCTTTGGGGGCGGCGAATATACCGACGACCCTGCATCTTCTACCACCTCTGCCTGGGGGCCGCGGCTTGATGCAGGTACAAAACACCTGCAATGGAACAGCCCTCTGGATGCCAGCGGAAAACCAATAGCTACCGATTGGATATCTCATCCTAATAATCCACAGGATTTTTATGAAACCGGTGCGACCTATACCAATAACATTTCCATCACCGGAAAAAATGCAGATGGCAATTACCGCTTATCGTACACCAACCTGAACAATAAAGGGATCGTGCCCAATACCGACCTGAAAAGGAATACGCTTAACCTTTCTGCCACCTATGTGCTGCATCCTAAATTAAAGATCAGCACCAATATTGGCTATGTTAACAATAAAAGCGACAACAGGCCATCGGCTTACCGGGAAAGTGTTACGCAGATGCTGTATTCACTACCACCGAATATGAACATCAACGACCTGAAAAACTACTGGAAACCGGGACGGGAAAACATCGAGCAGTTTTCAGCAGATGATTCTGACAATCCTTATTTTGTAGCTTATGAGCATACCAACGGCTACGACAGGAACCGGTTAACCGGAAATGTACAGGCTGTTTACGACATCACTAAAAACTTAAGTTTAATGGTACGTACCGGACTTGATATGTACAACGAGGAACACGAAACCAAACGCCCTTTTAGTTCGAAACGGTTTAAATTTGGTGGTTATGGTGTAGATAATTCCTTCTTTAAGGAACAGAATACCGATTTTTTACTGAGCTATAAAAAACTGTTAAATCAGGACTGGTCTTTGAGTCTTTCTGCCGGAGGTAACCAAATGGATCAGACCAACAGGTCAACCGCGCAGAAAACAGAGAGTCTGAGTATTCCGGGTGTTTACAATATTGCCAACGCACAGGCGGGCACCATCGTAAATTCGCAATACAATTCACGCAAACGCATCAATAGTGTTTATGGTCTCGGCCAGGTATCGTTCAGGGATATGGTTTTCCTTGATCTTACAGGAAGGAACGATTGGTCGAGCACACTCCCGGCCGGCAACAATTCGTACTTTTATCCTTCCGCATCTTTAAGCACCATTGTAACGGATGTCTTCAAGATCAAATCAGATGTGCTTTCGTTTGTTAAACTGAGGGCCAACTGGGCACAGGTGGGTAGTGATACCGATCCTTACCAGTTGTATAATACCATCCCGTTTAACCAGGACTGGGGCGATGTAAAAAGAGCAACCATTGAGTTCAACCTCAAAAATAACTTCCTGAAACCAGAAATTGCCACTTCTTACGAATTTGGCGGAGACCTGCGCTTTTTTAAAAGCCGCATAGGCATCGATGTCACCTGGTATAAAACAAACAAAAGGAACCAGATCATCAATATCCCAACCACCATTGCTTCAGGTTCATCCAACCGGTTGATCAATGCCGGAAACATCCAGAACAGCGGTTGGGAAATCGGCTTAAATGCGGTTCCTTTTGATGGCCGCTTTAAATGGGAAACCAATGTCAACTTCACCAAAAATGAAAATAAAGTTATTGCGTTATCAGACGGTTTAAAAGAATATTCAATGGGCAGTGCCGACGGGGATAATATCCGTTACCTGATTAAGGAAGGTACAAAAATCGGTGATTTTTATACGCCGAGTTATACCAAAGTAAGCAGCGGCCCAAATGCAGGCGCAGCTTTATTGGATAAAACCGGGCATTATATCCGCAACAATACCGAATACATCAAGGTAGGAAACTACAATCCAGATTTCACGGTAGGTTTTAACAATACTTTCAGTTATCAAAACTTTAGCTTAAATGTGCTTTTAGACTGGCGCAAAGGCGGTAATTTTTATTCGTACGTGGTTAAAAGCCTGATCAATGCCGGTTTGACGGATAATACTCTTGCTGGCAGGGATGCGGAAACCGGTGGTTTACCATGGACAGATTCGCAAGGCAAAAAGCGGAACGATGGGATGATTATTCCGGGTTATATTGCTGATGCAAATGGTAACCTGAGCCAAAACACCGTAATTATTGCAGCTTCTGACTTTTATAACAACACTTATAATAAATACTACGAAAGATTAACGTATTCTGCTTCCTTCCTGAAAATCAGAGAAGCTTCTTTAACCTATGTATTCAACAAAAAAGTAACCGGTAAACTGCCCATCAGTAACCTGTCCTTATCACTTATCGGGCGGAACCTGTACACCTGGACTGCCAACGGACTGGGCTATGACCCGGAAACAACCATGAGTGTTACCGAAGGCTTTAAACTCGGCGTTGGCCACTGGACCTTACCAGGTACACGCTCATTCGGTTTTAAACTAAGTTGTAACTTTTAACCTGTACAAAAATGAAATTCAAATATACCACAGTCCTTTTCGTGCTGCTTGCATTAATCACAAGCTGTACCAAAGATTTTGAAGAAATAAATACCAACCCCAATGCACCTGAAACCACCAATACCGAGTTTTTACTATCGGATGTATTGGTTTCTACCGCTTATGCTTACCAGGAAAATGCGGTTGACAGAAGACCGGCTTCGGCAGCACGCTACCTTACCCTGGTGCGAAATACCGGTTACGATCTGTTAGACTGGGGACCGGTTGACTGGGATGACATTTATGCCCGCTTAGCCGTGAATAAAACCTTTATGGAAACTGCACAGAAACGCTCGGAGAACCAGTATGTTGCCATCGGTAAAATCATGAAGGCTTTTAACTTTGGTTACCTTACCGATTTATATGGCGATATCCCCTATTCGCAGGCCTTAAAATCGAAAGAGGCCAACCTCATCTACCCTGAATACGATCAGCAACAGGCCATCTATCCCGATTTGTTGAAAGAATTAAGGGAAGCGAACGCGCTATTGAAAGGCAACAGTCAGGAAATAAATGCCAAGGGCGATGTACTGTTTAAAGGAAAAACACTTGCCTGGCGAAAGTTTGCCAACGCGCTGCGCTTACGGATGTTGCTGCGCATCTCGAAAAACTATACACCGGCCTTTACCGAGATGCAGGAGATTTTGAATGATAAAACAGCATACCCCATCTTCGAAAGCAGTGCAGACAATGCCGAAATGGCCTATTTAGGTAATATCGCCGCCTATAGCTGGCCTGGTGGGCCTTTGGCGATGATCGATTTCGATTACCAGAAAACCAAAGTAAGCAAAGAACTGGTAGACAGGTTGATCCAAAGAACCGACCCAAGACTTGCTGTTTGGGTAGAACCGGTAAAAAGTACCACTGGTGCTACCGTAGATCTGAACCGATATGTTGGCGTACCCAATGCTATTGATGCACCATCGGCCTATAACGGTGGAGAAGATCATGTTTCGGTTTTCTCTTCTGCTTTTTTCAGAAAAAACGGAGGCGCTTCTAACACCTTGTTAAAAGCCAGCCTGATCACTTATACCGAGCAGTGTTTTATTTTAGCAGAAGCTGTACAAAAAGGAAAACTTACCGTGCCTGGTGAAACGGCAGAATCGCTGTACTATAAAGGCATCAGAGAATCGATGAGCAGTTATGCCATAACCGCCCCACAAACTTACTATGACCAGCAATTGGTGAAATATGATGCTACGCTTGAACAGTTGATCACCCAAAAATGGCTGGCCATGCTGTTTAAAGGTTCAGAAGGATGGTTTGATCAGCGCCGCACCGGCTACCCGGCTTTTGTTACCGGTCCGCTTGCGGCCGGCAGAGGCATACCAAAACGATATACCTACCCCGATTCCGAAAGCGCAAAAAACCGCGTTAATTATCAAAAAGCGGTTGCTGTTTTCGGTGCCGATAATCAGTACACCTTAATGTGGTCCCTTAAATAAATTAAATTCCTTAATTATTACAACAATGAAATTATATATAAAAGCACTTTTTCTGTTTACACTCTCTGTTTTGGCTGTTGGGGCTAAAACTCATGCCCAGGATTTTAAACCCGGGCATTTCCCCGACCGCGTAATTTTAACCTGGGCCGCAGATCCTGCCACCAGCCAAACGGTTAACTGGCGCACCGATACGACGATTAAAGCTTCAAAAGCACAGATCAAGGCCGAAGATTCCAATCCGGCACTCGAACAATCCATTACCAGCTATGAGGCCACTTCTACCCTGCTGGGAAGCGGAAATAATTATGAAATCGCCAAATACCACCATGTTACTTTTACCAAGCTCAAACCGGAAACGGTTTATGCCTACCGTGTGGGGTCGGGCGAGCATTGGAGCGAGTGGTTCCAGTTTACCACGGCATCAGTTAACAATAAACCATTTTCTTTTATTTACCTGGGCGATGCACAAAACGACATCCGCTCAAAATGGTCTCGCGTAATCCGTAAGGCATTTTCCCACCAGCCCGATGCCAGGTTTATTATCCATGCCGGCGACCTGATTAACCGTTCCAATAATGACCAGGAATGGGGCGAATGGCATTATGGAGGTGGTTTTATCAATGGCATGATTCCCAGCCTTCCCGCTCCCGGAAACCACGAATATGTACGGGATGATACAAGAAAACTGGTACTCGATCCACATTGGGGTGTACAGTATACTTTTGCCGGCAACGGACCAAAGGGATTGGAAGAATCGGTTTATTATGTAGATTACCAGGATATGCGTATCATTTCCCTCGATTCACAAATGATTATATTAGACGAAAATTCGGCCAAAGCGGAATATGAGTGGCTCGAAAAAGTACTGAAAGAAAATAAAAAACGGTGGACCGTGATCACCTTTCACCACCCTATTTTCTCTACGGCAAAAAGCAGAGACAATAAGGAATTCAGGGAACGTTTTAAACCCTTGTTTGACCAATACCATGTCGATCTGGTGTTACAGGGGCACGACCATACCTATAGCCGCGGACAAAACCTGCCAAGAGGACTATCAGGACGGGAAGTAAACGGACCGGTTTACCTGGTTTCGGTTGCAGGCCCTAAAATGTACCAGGTAGATGGTGCAAAATGGATGGATGTATCGTTAGAAAATACACAGCTTTTCCAGGTGATCCATGTTGATGGACCCAACCTTAAATTTGAGGCCTATAAAACTTCGGGCGAACTTTTTGATGCTTTTTCGTTAAAAAAAGCAGACCGTGACCATGCTGCAGCATTTACCGATCTGAACCCTGCAAAAAACACTAAACCATGAACATTAAAGCAGGCCTGTCATTCAACATCATGTTATTGAGCAGTTTCTGGATCACCGTAGCTGCACAGCAGGCGCTACGGCCATTACCTAAAAGCAAAAATGCTTTTATGGTGATTGCCCACCGTGGAAGCCACTTAATCAAGCCAGAAAATACAATCGCTTCCATTGAGGATGCCATTGCTATAGGGGCCGACTATGTGGAACTGGATCTGCGGACAACAAAAGACGGGCAGCTGGTATTGTTGCATAATGAAGGGGTAGACCAGGTGAGCAATGGCAAGGGTTTAATAAAAGACCTTGATTTTGAGGAGGTAAAAAAACTTGTACTTAAAGGCAAAGATGGCAGTTTACATCAAATTGCCGGTTTTGATGAAGCCCTCAAAGCCTGCAAAAACAAAGTCAATATTTATTTAGATTTTAAAGCGGCCGAACCGGAAAAAGCCTACCGCGCCATTAAAAAAGAAAATATGGAGCACCAGGTGCTGGTTTATGTGGGTAACAACAATGATTATACTTCGTGGCGAAAAACTGCACCCCAAATGCCATTGATAGCCAGTTTAGCACAGTCGGTTACCACAAAGGAAGCGCTGATGGAGGTCTTTACAAAAACACCCCTGGAGGTAATTGATCGTGTTCCGGCCGAAGATCTGCTCCCCCTGTTAAAAAAAATGGGGATTAGTATTTTTCCTGATGTGCAAAGCGCCGTTGAAAGCCCTGAAAATTGGGACAAAGCGATAAAACCCGGCGTTCAGGGATTACAAACTGATCATCCTGAAGCATTGATCAAATACCTTAAAGCGAAGAAGATAAGGTCGAACTAATCAGCATTAAACGGCTCCCTGTTTTTTACAGAAGGGAGCCGTTTTTCTTTTTTTTAAAAGCAAGTCAGTACTTGGCAGGCTTTGGTATCCAGTCCCTCAAGGTAGCTTATGCAAATGCCTTTTTTATACCCTTTCCAATCTGTTTAACTTAAATAAACGATAAATGGCATAAATCCCAGGTATCATGGGCAATATTGCCGTCCACATGCCCGGAAAATAATAAGTTCCGGTAGCACCAAGGTAATAATTGCGCATATTGGCAATCAGTTTCCCATCAATGGTTGCACTAAGTGGATTCAATGCCCTTGCGTTCAATTCGGGCTTAATCAGCGGAAAGATAAAATGTGTAAACTCCGCTACACCAGGGCCTATAAAAATAAACCAGGCCACAAAACCAGCAATCGGAACCCGATGATAAAGGCCTAGAGCCGTAAGGGTATAAATGGCAGGGCCAACCAATGCAAAAACCATCAGGAAACTTTTTTCAGTCCATGGAATGCCAAACAGCCTGCTCATTGCAGGGGCAAAACCCGTTAAATATTCTTCTATAATGTGGATTTGAAGACCGGCCACCGTTAACAGAAAAAGCGGTAAAATAATTTTTGGGTCAACCGGTTTTTGAAGATATGTAAAATACCAGCATACTAGTCCGATTAATGCAGATCCACCCACAATAATAACGGGAGGTAATCCTATAGCTAAATAACCCATTACCGGTGCAACAACTGTAAACACATCCGCAATAATCAGGCTCAACTTTTGCGAAATAGAAAATTTTGTCTTCATCACATTAAATTAATGAATCAAAATTAGTCCATCCACACCATCGAAAATTTATCAAATGATAAAAAACTATCTTCCTGCCCTGATTCTGCTTAAAGAAACCTGGGTAATTCCTAAATAACTGGCCAGGTCGCCCAGACTGATCCTTTGTACCAGATCCGGATTTTCTTTGATGAAGTTTCCATAACGCACCGAGGCTTGCTCCTCTAAGATCTCGCCAATCCTAGACATCATATTAACCGAAGCCATGGCAAGCAGTTTGCTGAAAAAAGTTTCTATGGAATGAAAACGCGTCCGCAAATCATCCAATGCTTTTCGCGGGATACGCGTAACCACAGTATTTTCCAGCGCCTGTATCTGGTAAGCAGCCACTTGCTGAGTAAGAAAGCTGTCAAGAACGGTGAACATGTTGCCTTCCGCAAAGAAGCGCATAATAAATGTACGGTCCTTACCTTCAAAACCAGTTTTAACCAATCCGTTATTGATAAAGTAGACATATCTGCATACACTTCCCTGTTCCAATATCGCTTCGCCTTTTTTAAATGAAACCGTTTCTAATTGCTGCGCCAGTACTGTGGCTACCTCAATTCCCAAATTGTTAAGGCTGTTTACAAAGTCAATAAAACCTTGTTTATATTCATCATGTGCTGTCTCCATTTTAGTTATTTTGCCTGAAATAAATTTAATGTATTCAGGGTAAACATCTGTGCTAAACTACATCATTTACGTTTAAAGGTTCTGGCGACAACATAAACCAGCAATTAATGCTCCCCTAAATTGTTTAAAGGGAGCATTTTTACAATTCAGGCGAAGCGCCATTTTCTCAATAGCCAGTAAACCAGGCCGAGTGCCACTACCAGCCCTATCCACATCATGGTTAAACGCGGCTTTCTGTTTTTAGCAATGCGCTCAACCTTCGTCTTTAACTGTGTGTTTTCCAGGCTGTGCTTTTGTTGCTGCAGCTGACGCCCGGTTTGCTGTTGCTGATGCAGGATCTGCCTTTTACTTCCTTTTCCGCTTAGCACAACTTTTTCGGCCATCCCTTCGAATCCCTTTTCATTACTGTAGAAAAATTTCCCCAATGGTGTAATTTGCACCACATATTCGCTGTTACTGGTATCAAGCAAAACGGTGTTTTTTGTTGCCCAACTTTGCTGATTTGTATTTTCCTCGTTATAGCTGTTCGATTGAAACTCTTGCGTATGCAGCGTCTTATTGCTTTTTAAACTTCCGCAAGCTGTAATGAGCATACTACAGGCCATCAATAGGTTTAACTCAGTTTTCATCATCCACTCCTTTCTTATTGATCCAATCGGCGAAGTATTTGATGGCTTTTACTGACCTCCGTTTCCTGTACACCCCATCTCCTTCTCTACTGCCTTCCATATTGGTATTCCCTTCTATGGTAATGAGCCAATCGCCCTCCTGTCGCTCCACCAGGCCACAATGGGCAATACGTTTCAGGTGGCTGAAGTAAATGCCGAATACTACTGCAGGGTATATCTGTTCGGTGCGTTTATCGAATGGAAATAAGGCCGGGCTCCAGGGTGTACGTGGAGCGCTGTAGCCGGCCTGGCCGAAAACCCAGCTTACAAAAGCAGCACACCAGGGGCTGCCCTGTTCAACACCTGTATAACGCAGGTATGCAGCTACCCGCGGCCCATCGTTGTGTCCGGAAAGTTCGCGCACACCTACTTCGTTTTTTGCAATGCACAACAGCTTTGCCCTATCAGGCATGGCCGTGTTCGGCGCCTGGTTTATGTTATAGCGGCCAGGCAGGCTATGCCCGCTAAAAAGAGCAAAGCAAACGATGCCCAAAAAAATCTTAACTGTTGCCATGATGTGAGTTGTTTAAATCGTAAAACCATATCTGTTAAATTAAGCAGGCCAAGGCTGAGCCAAAAGCGGTACAAAAGCCACCAGGAAATTTGCATTAGGGCCACATAACACAACAGGCCAAGCAAAAGCAGTTGCCAAATACCTGCATCGAGCAAGGCAGCGGTAGGTTCGAAGGTTCTTAATAAATTAGGGAGGGTAAGCCAGCCTAGAACTAAGATGGTGGCCAGCATCAGTTTTTCGAGTATTTGCCTTTTTGGCGTTAGCGCCATTAAAGCCAGTTTTAATGTTTTCATATCTTTTCTGTTAAATAGCCCAAACCTGCAATACAGCATGGTTTGGGCGGGTTATGAACTAAACTAAGGAATGGTATAGGTACCCAGGTACTGGCTGTTTGCCACGGCCGTGGTATCACGATTCGCTGCAAAAGCCCATCCGTGAAAAACATCACCACTAAAGCCGGCGCCAATTACCGCGGTGTAAGTCATTGCGGCGCGCTGCGCATCTTCGTACACCAGGTACATGCTTTTGGTAGCGTTAAAAAGCACTACGGTAAGCGAGTCATCAGTAAAAGAATTGTAGCGGTTTAAAATGCTCTGCCAGTTCAGTACCAGATCTGCCCCTTGCAGGCTTGCATTAAGGCCATGAAAAACCGAGAGCGAACCTCTGCTAACCACCACCTGCGAAAAATCGATTGCAAAATCCGGGTAGCTGCCACCAACCGCCTGGTTTAAGAAGATTTTTACCGCGGCATTGTAACCTGTAATCTTGTTCAGCTGTTTATCTTTAAAGCCAATGTTTAAAATGTCCTTAATAGGGCTCAGGTAGAGCGCGGCGAGCGCAAATTTAGCACGTTGGGCCAGTTGGGGTTCGGTACTGGGTTTGCTGCTTTTTTTTGGTAAGCCCCTCAGGTAATCGATGCTGCGCCAGTTGCTGCCAATTACACTACCTACTTTGCCAGAGAATGCGCCATTTGCGCCTTTTGAATAAGTTGCCATAATTTTTGTTTTTTAAGTGAAAAATGTTTGTATCAAAGGATTTCTGTTTATACCGGTATGTTTAAATCCATGCTCAAACCTAGCGGCCTGGCGGCATTATCACCTCATTTTGAGCTAAAATGAGCTAAATTGAGCCAATTTGCGGGGATTGTGAGCTAAAATGAGCCGTCACAATTAGCGCGTAGCGCATAAACCGTGGGAACTTGTGGCAGCCAACTTAAGGGCAGCATAACCATAACGGGTGTAGCTGATCAGCCAAAACGGCCTCCGGCTTTACCTTTTAGGTAACCAAAGGGTAAAGCCGAGGTAACCATGGGGTAACCCTGGGGTTAACCTGGTACCAAGAAAGGGTAAACAACAGGTAAAGAAGGGGTAATCAGATACGGCCTTTTCGCTGGCTCTCCAGGTAGGCGGCCAGCAGATCCTTCAGGTAAAAACGATCGCCACCAGGTAGTTTTACAGGCTTTAAGGTGCCATCTTTTACCTTACGTTTGTAGGTGCTTTCGCTAATATTTAAGTAATCTTTAACCTGCTGGCGGGTGAGTTGCGCATCAGGGTCGCCGAAGAGATCGATAAAAGTAAAGGTGAGTTGTTCTTTGTTGAGTACGAGGTAGATATTGTACATTACCTGTACCAGTGCTTCAAGGTTATTCATAAGGCGTAAAATTTAAAACACGAAACCATTTTGCGAAAGGCTGATGAGGCGTTCCGCAACCAGGTCCGGAAGAGGTTTCCTTGCTGTTATTCAGGCGGTTAAACCCATGGTACTGAAGCGGCTGAAATTAGTTAGAAAATATGGTTTTTACCTGTAAATTTTAGCGCCAAACAGCACCAAAAGCTGTTTAACAATCCCAATAATATTCAAGTTAATGATAGATATGTAAATTCAAATTTATTGCTGGGGCAAATGCCCCCAAAGTTATGGGTAGCACCGGCTAAGGCAGATAAGCCCCAGGTTAAAAATGATACAAGCCACCCGCTGTGGGCGGTTTTGCCGTGCATAAACGGGAAATTTATGCACTCTGGTAAATAATTTAATTGATAGGGATGAAAAAGTAACTGGTGTTAGTTTTTCCATCAAGCGTAAATTTAATCAGCAATTAAAGACATAATATATTACGCCCCATGCCCTGTATAACGACAATTTATATCGAATAGTATATCAAAAATGGCAATCTGTTGCAGCCAGGCGGGTTTAATGTCAATAAAAACGGAACACTAAAAATTTGAGCCTGGCAAAAAACAGCTTATTCAGGCAAATAAAACAATTTAGCCTATACCTGGCAAGTTATCTGAAGGTTGCCCGGGCAGCAAGCTTGGTGTATTAAAAATATTTCACCCATCAACCCAATCAGGCAGCATAATATTCAATTTTGTTAAAACAAAGCTGTCTAAATATCCATTTCCCTTCATCCGTTTTAACCGGCCAAATGCTCATTACTTGCTAAAAACCCTCTGGTCTAATTGCCGTAAAAAATCTTTTCAGCACAAAAGGCAGAAGCAGGCACCATTAAATTTAGTTAGGGTTGCTAAGCAAGCAACTTGACGACAGCACGAAAGCTTCTTTCTTTGCCCTAAAAGTATATTATGGAAAATGAAAGCTATTTTAAAAAAATTGAATGTTACTTAAAACCTCTTATGGGCTAAAATGTTATCTGAACTATTCTCTTCATGAGCGCATGTTCAATAAGAAACAAACCGTTAAGGTGTCGCAGTTATACAGCTCTCCCCTAATCTTCATCAGTAATGGCACATTAAGGCTATACGCTGTTAAATAAGAAGAGGAAACGACTATCCTGTTCTGGCAAAAAGACCGGTTTCTTACATCGCTGTTAATGCTAGGTGAATATGTGGGAAAAGAAATATATGTAGAATTTCTGGAAGATTCAACAGAGCAAAAATCAATTTTTGATCTCTATTTTTAAAAATGGCTTTTCATCAAGAGCTTCCTTCCCAAAATCCAAATAAATCTCCCCATCATAATTAGTAGTTAACAAATTCCTTTTGATTTGTTCGCCATTCTTATGAATAGTCCACCCTCTACTTATCTGGCTATACTTTTGATTTGCACTGGTATCACAAACTGAACCATCAGAGATTATTGTCAACCTGGGATTTGCTGTGCGCACAAATTCTGAGTGATATGCTGATTCCCTGCCGTGATGTGGTGCAATTAGTACATCGCAGTTCTTGATCGCATCCGCAAACCCAGCCAGATTCATGAGTTCCTCCAGTGAATCATATTCGTTATCTCCAGGCACAACGATCTTTATTCCTTCAAATTCTATAATAGTGAGTATACTATGGTTATTAAAATTGCTCTTTGGCAGATCCTTCGTATTAAAGTGACGGAACGAGACACCACCATTATTCGGAGGAATAGATATGTCGTTAATCGTTCCTGTGACATTCGTGTTATAGGTTTCGTTCATACTAAAATATTTATCGAACTTAGCTTTATCTGAAACGTTAATAGTACTATTCACATCAGCCCTACTCAGCCATTTCGGCCGCAGTAGTACACTCACGCTTATACCAAGGTTATCCAAATTTAGGATGTCATCGATATGATCCTTATGTGGATGGGTAATAGTTAGGTGGTTTATCCGAGTTATACCATAATGGTATCTTATAGTTTCTAGCGGACTACGGTCATCGCTGTTTTCAGAATAATCTCCTCTTCCCAAGTCGATTACATGAATCCTGTCGTTTGGCGTTTTCAAAAAAATAGCACTACCGTGCTTAACATCCCAAACCCTCATTTTTACTCTTCCCATACTATAATTGCTTTAATTTAAGATAACTGTTTAATACTTCTCGTGCATAAAAATATGCGCGTTGTTTTGCTCGTAACCAAAGTACAAACAACAAAGGCAAGAGAATAAGAAAAAATCTAATGTCCGATGCATGTTGATATAATACAAATGGTATACCTATTACGCCTGTTGTAAGAAGACTTCTAGAAAAGGCATAACCTGAATTAAGGTCCTCGACTTTACCTTCTTTTTCTCCTGAGATTTTTCTCAATGCGCAGCTGAAAAGTTCATCCATATCTGGATTTTCGGTGGAACATTCTTCTAACAAAAGTGTTCTCACTTTTTCAGCAGTATAAAATTTTATTTTCCATGTGCCAACCCCTCTAAGAAGTTTAGTGGAAGGTTTTCCTTTCCATGTCCAGTAATAGAAAGATTCTAACCAACTCGACAATGCATTTATTATATATCCTAACAAAAATGCTTCTGCAGTATATGGTAAAGCCATGTCTTTATTGAAGGGAATTTCAAAAAACTGCATTCCTGCTAAAAGAATTAAAAAACCAGGTATTAGAGATGCGAGAATATCGTATGCTTTAAAATTCATAAGCTCAATTTCGTGATCAAATCCGTGACATCAAATACTGATTTCTGAGTATTTATTTCTGAGACAAAGTTATCGATTGATAGAATAATGAATTAATCTTAAGTATTTTTCGCACTTAGGTTAAATACTATAGATGTGCCCGGATCTTCACTAGGGGAGTCTAAATTCGTGATATCGAAACCCAAAGAGTCAAAAATAAATTCCGCAAACTCATCTTTGAAGTTTGGTTCGCCTGGAAAATTCAACTTTCTATTTACTGCACCTGTAAAGAGATCGACAGCTTGGATAAAATGATTTTTTGCAGATGACACAGCTTCAAAAACATCCAGATGCAAACCATCAACTTTTTGACCACTAATTCTCTCTTTGATATTTTCAAGCTTCAAGGTGTCGCTACCGAGTTCCTCGTCATCAATTCTGACCTGTAACATCCGTGGCAGTGGAGCCCTTTTAGATTCATGCTCATGAATAATACCTTTATGCAATAAGTGAAATGTTAAATCTACGATTGCTTCATTTTTATTAGCTAAACCTTTCGACTTTAACACAATGACCTTAAAGCCGATATCCGGAAATTTAGAAATAAAAAGTCTAAAAAAATCTTTATAATCCTCTAGTTTATGTTTCGACAACTTGCTGAAATGGAATTCATATTCAATCTTTTTTCTTTTTTTCCAATCATTAATTTCCATGGAATGGATAATGAGCCCAGGATTATATCCAAGTAGCCAAATGGATCCTACTGACAGATATTCTTCATTTTTACCGGTCTCATCAATAAAAACCTGATACAAAGGAAGATTTGCTGGCTTATGATCCAGTGCTTCACGTTTATATTGTCCCTGAAGTTTCCCCCTAGATATTTGTACATCTTCATCAGCAAGAAAAAGTTTGTAGTCGTATTGGATTTTAGCACGCCATCGAGACAAAGTGATCTGCTTGGTTAGCTTCAACATAGTTTCAACGGAAATGTCTTCTTTCCCGTCTAGTTTCTCCTCCTCGAAGGTTCGCCAGAAAATGTAAGCTAATTTGATGTCGGAATTTCTTGCTTCGTTATGGTTGTTTAGAATAAAAGCTACTTTGTCTTTTACCGTAGAGATGGTTCCGCTGGCAACCCGATCAATAAGCAACTTTCTTTCGAATAGGGCTTTTGCCTCTTTTTCCTCTTTAGTTAGTTTTTTCTTTATATTCTTTTTTGGGACGGCTTCAGCACCCACCTCCATATTTTCAATAATTTCTTCTGACATTGCTAGAGAATTAATTTTACAAATTATAGTCGTAAGGTAAAGGTCTTCTTTAGAATAAAAATACGGTTAACCGTAAAAGCTTAACTAAGATGGCCTATTATTCTGCTAGCATGTTAACGACCAAGTTTCTTCCGGAATTAAAATTCCATAAATAAATGATCATTTAGAAGCATTGAAATAGAATATCTAAATCCCAACCCATCTTCCTTTAATATCCAAACAAGCTAGCCGTGCAGGCTCCTCAATAAATACATCATCTGTAGCGATAAATATTTTCGATGAAAACACATCCACCAAAATACAATCCTTTAATTCAACCTTGATCCCGTACTTATCCTTCGAAAACTTTCTTAAAACATACAGCATATACTCAGCCTCGAGTCTTGACATTGGCGCCTTAGTAAAATTAAATTTTAACAAACCAACCTGTGAAGCGCCTGCATTCTCAAACAAAAGCATATCAGCTACCGCCCCTATTTTAACCCCTTCTATTTGAATGGCATCCCTCCTATTTGAAATATTTGAGTTCAGAACATACTTGCGAAGTAGGGGAACTATTTGCTTTCCCATAGCAACAAACGCCATCAGACCATTGGCAGAACAGATTCTATTCTTATATTCATCCTTATCTGATGGAAATTCGATCGCTTCTTTCCTAAGAGCAGCAGCTTGCTTCACAAACTGATCAAAGTATAACTCATAATCATCGAAATTCGACCCCAAAGTGTCACACACAATCTTCCTTGCCTTCTCATAAAACCTAGGGACATAACCACTGGGATACTTACAACCCTTTAAAATGTTTTCTTTCCCCTTTTCAGTAGCCTTGTTATATCTAGAAAATTGCTTCAATGAAATTCTAGGATCTTGTACGACTTTAACAACCTTTATTTCCTGTGCTTGTTCCATATAATTTGTTTTACAAAAGCATAGAAATTAAGCATTATTAATCCTACAATCCAAAACCTTTATAACAAATCTATAGAAAACTAAACATAATAGCAATATAAGTTTTGCACAATTATATACTAATTATCAATGCATTAATAATAAAAATACCAAACATATTAGTACAGTCATGGCTTTGGACCACATTAATCGATAAAAGCTAATAATATATCCATAACACAGAGCCACTGCATTTATTTAATCCACGACAGCCTGTCATTATTGAGTCACAAGTTCAAGGGCAAAAACAGAAAGAAGATGTTAACTTTAATAATCATCCGATAGAACCCCTATCTCAAAATTAAAGTATCTATAAGTAAGCGGAAGCGAAAAACGCTCGCGCAAATAATCCAGATATCTAACTGTATCAGGATCAGGCTCCGTATCCCCCACTACAATAATCCGGGTCGCCCGCTCCGCAGAAGGGAAATAAGCATACTCCATCACCTGGCCAAGTGCGGTCCGGATACAACGTTTCGGGTTCTCCGTCTTGATCTCAAAATAATCCCATTCTCCGGTAGCATTTACCGCTTTCACATCAACTCTCCCTTTCTCGATATGAACACCAACATAACCATAGCGCAGATCCGATCTCAAATGTTCAACAATAGCATTCTGCATTTTATCATGATAGGGATCATAGACCTGCTCTCCATTAAAGACCCTTTTCCTGAGCTCGGTATTCTTAAAATTACCTAAATCCTCGTGCGCAACCAAAGGCTCTACTTTTGCCACTACCCTTCCTTTAAATGGAAGCAACTTAAACCGGTCCGTCGTCACATTGTCATCATCCCATGCCAGTTCCTCCATATCTTCCAGAAGCACTACATCCGCTACCTTAAAGCGTATATTTACAAATACTTTCGGGTCAACTGTTCTGAACGCTCCTAAATCCGCCTCTACCTGCAATAGTGTTTTCTCCATCTCCCCCAACCAGCCATTGGATTTATACTTATCATAGATACCAGCAGAATCAACCATTGAAATACCTTCTACCCCTTTAATATGCCCCAAAAAAAAGTAGCTCCCAAGATTGTTCTGGCTATATAGATGTACGTTGTAAATCTTTCCTGCATGGATATCATTTTTAGACTCAAAACCCTTGATAAAGCCGTACTTAAAACCATCAAGCCCCATCGAAAAATCAAACAGCCACTCCTCAAACCCGAAGCCGTATTTACCTTCATGGGTATCCTGATTCCTTGATTTACCTACAATTCCTGAAGGTGAGCGCCAGGAATTGGTATTCCAGGAAAGCCGGGTAATCTTGTTCACTCGACCAAAGGCCACCTGCCTTAAACGGGCATTAATTGCCTTTTGCCCAAAGTAGGAAAATTCAAGCGCCGTGATCACAGAGATTTTAGGCGGCTGTTCTGATGCAATCAGTGCGTCCACTTTAGGCTTGAACACCTCAACAAAATAATCAAAGTTATTCATGTAATCATGGTTGTCAAAATACTTAAACCACTTATTCTTCTTGTCCGACCGGACTAGTCCAGGTTCAAGTTTAGCCAATTTCTCCAAAAAGGGCACTACCTCAGGACAACCCTGAGCAGAAAGCTCAATATAGTTCACCTTATTATGCAGTACTACGAAGCCTATACAATTAACCTTCTCCTTCCAGTCCCGGCCATTCCAAAGACTCACAAATGCATAATACTCATTCCCTAAAAACCAATAACCAGCTGCTAGCCGCCCATTAGTGTTCCGCTGTCTTGGTGCAAAATGGAGGTTGGGGTTAGTCTTGCGCCGCTGGATAAGGTTGTCAATAATTTTTTCGTGGAATCTTGCAATTGAAGGCATATATGAGAAATTAATTAATAGATGTCCGTAATATAAACATTTCATCATTTTGAGAGTAAGTTATTTACAGGTTTACTACCTATTTTTAAAAGGTGCAACAGTTTCGGCAGATAGCTGGCTTGGCCTAAAACTCCCCAAAGCCTCTACTAAAGCCAAATAAAAATCAGATTTCGGTAAACCGGGCTTCCACAGAACGCTCTAACAAAATTTAATTCTATAATAAAGGGTCATTTCGAAAAAAAGCACTGTGAAGTCACTATAATTCTTTTTTGAAAACAATATTGTAAGTAGCAATCAGCAAAATACCTAATAGCGGGTATTTTATATTTTAACATTTAGTAATATTCTTGACAAACATCTGATAAACAGAAATTTAAATAAAAATACCAGAACTTATTCGGTGGTTATTGACCCTCATCAAACTCTATAATTATGAAATATACAATTACTCTCTTACTGTTGCTCGCTTATGTCCATGCAACAGCCCAATGGCCGAGAATTACTATTGGACCACTGAGAACACCAAGCTTGACTATTAGTAAGCCAAAAATTACAATAGGCAATAAACCATTCGAAGGGCTCACTAAAGGTGTCCAGAAGGTACTGGATGAAACCGGTAAAATTATTCCCGAAGAAGCAAAAGTTCTAACGACAAAACTTTTCGGAGAAGCAGCTAAGGTTAACGGCCAGTTAATACAAATTTACAGTGACAATAATGGCTTGATTTCTGACATATCGCTTGAAGCGGTAAATTTATACCAGGATATTGCCGAGCCAATAGATGAAAACCTGATTAAAATAAAAAATGCATCACTCTCCACTATGGGGGTTACTTTACCACCCAATGTAGATAAAGCCATGTCTGACTACATTAGCCTTAACAGTAATGGTATAGCCGAACTGGAAAGACTATATGTAAAGAGCACAAATATTCAAAATGATATTCTTGAGGTATTTGCTACTCACAACCAACGGATTTCCAGCCAAGGTAAAAATGCCGGAACACACAAAACGGGCTGCTATTGCAAGCCTCAATGTTAATGCTACCCTATTGCCTAAAATCGTAGCTCGTCTTTTGCAAGACGATATACCGATTACCAAAAATGCTACATATGAAAAGCCTTTTCAGATTGCTTCCGTTAAATCCGGCACACTCAAATTTGACCCAGAAACAAACACACTGATTATTGAACTAAATGATGCCAAAATCAGGCACAATCAGCCATCATTGGGAATGAGGGTCTCTGCTACTATCAATGTTAAAAAATTAAGATCACAGATACTCATCGCTGATAACGGTGATGGGTCGATAACCTTAAAATTAAAATTAGTCTATCTGGACGTTGACAACCTGTTACCTAAACTGGATGAAACATTGTGCTATTACCTACAAGATGCCATTGTTTCTAAATTCTCGCAGACCTTTAAACTTTCAGATCTAATCAAATCAAAAGCCAAAGTTGCAAAATCGGATTTAACCTCTTTAAATATCACAACAGCACACTTAAACACCAAGCTTTTCATCAATGCAAATAGCGTGGGGGTAACTTACCAGAATGCTATAGATAATGCTGTTGACCAAAGTATACCGGTCAATGCTGCAGCTTTCATTTTCAAAGAAGATTTCGTAAAAAGCCTCATCAACAAATCACTTGACAGCACTAGTGGAATACGTATTAGTTTAGATAAAAAAGAAAAAGACTTTGACGTAACCAGAAATCATTATCGCATTGTAAAGCTAAACTATGTAAAATTGAACAGTGATAATTCGATGGATATCGGTGCAGAAGGTTCAGTTCATTTAAGGAGGTTTCTGGGGCGCAGACCTAAAATTAATATACTGTTTTCGAACATTGGTATCAAGCTGCTGCCTGTACTACGGTCCGATTCCGAATCGGCCACATTGGAAATGACGATGGTTCCGATTGCGGATTCACTGGTAGTTACCGGTTCACCGCTCAAGGCTAAGATACTGCGCAAAATCGTCAAATTATTTAAATTCTCTAAGACTCCAATCAAACTCGACCCTGCGGATCTTGAAAAAACAAAAGATTTTAACTTCAATAATCCTTTTGACCCAACAAAAAAACTGTTCCCAGAGAATAGAGATATGGCCTTGAAGGTGGGTGATCACCAATGGGAAATAGTTTTCGATTTCAAATGAGCTTAAATACAGTTTGTAATCAGCCAAAGGTGCGGTCTTACATCCCGTATTTTTTGAAGGAAAAGAGATTCCATTTCAATTCTTTATGCCGCTGAGCTCAGGGATCGAAAAAACCAAACCGACACTTTTGTGGGCGGTTTGGTTTTAGCTTAAAAGCTGCACATATTAGACGGATAATCCCCTAACAGCTTTATCAGTTGCAGCAATAAACAAAGGTTTACCAGAATCTTGGCCAAATCGCTATCCACCACTGCCTTTGGCATTATTGTATAATTCCCAGGCCAGATATAAACCTGGGCCTCCAACATATTCTCCACCAAAATCTCTATCTTGGATAAATGACAGTGGAGGAATTAACGCTTGAAGTTTTAGCAGAAAAGTTACTCACCCAGTTAGACAGCAAAAAGCTTGCAGAATGGGCAGTAAGCGCTTTGAAGCTCGCTATGAAAGTGAAAATATCAGATAAACTGATATTCAACAGCAGGTATGAAGTAAAAGGGATGATTAGCGAAGCGTTTCAACAACCGGTGCCCAATTATAGCCCACAAACGCCAAAGCTTTAACTATCCTGCTCTCGCTCTTAACGTCCTTTTCTTACGCTGTAAATACACGATAAAACAAGAAAGCGGGAAAAACCAAAGGCTCTTCCCGCTCATCTAAATTAACGCTCTCTAAATATAAACGCTATTGCGAGCAATTTGTTTTGTGAGATTTAAAAAAAATCAAATTAATCTATCTCCAGCCAAGTCCGGGCGCAACGTGCTCCAGAATAGCAGATAACACATGGATATTGTAATCTACGCCTAAGGTGTTTGGAATGGTTAGTAGTACCGTATCCGCTTCCTGTATCGCCTCGTCGGCAGCCAGTTCCTTTATGAGCTGATCGGGTTCTGCAGCATATCCCCGACCGAAAACCGCCCTTTGGGTTGGCTCGATATAGCCAAAACTATCCGTCCCTTTTCCCTGTTGCCCGAAATAATACCTGTCCTGATCGTTCATCAGCGCAAATATTGAACGGCTGACAGAAACCCTTGGCTCGCGATCGTGTCCCGCTTTTTTCCAGGCTTCCTTGTACAGCCTGATCTGCTCGGCCTGCTGGATACTGAAGGGCTTTCCATTTTCATCAAACTTTAAAGTAGAACTCTGCAGGTACATTCCGTTCTCTGCCGCCCAAACGGCAGTCGCATTGGAAGCAGCTCCCCACCAGATACGGTCACGCAGTCCCTCGGAATATGGTTCCAGCCTTAACAGTCCAGGAGGATTGGGAAACATTGGATTTGGATTAGGCCTTGCAAAACCTTCGCCTTTCAATCTTTCCAGAAACTCCAAAGCCTTTTGCCTTCCCATATCAGTATCGTTCTCCCCATCTTTTGGTGCGAAACCGAAATACCGCCAGCCATCGATTACCTG
Organism: Pedobacter sp. D749; assembly: GCF_019317285.1. Taxonomy (NCBI): domain Bacteria; kingdom Pseudomonadati; phylum Bacteroidota; class Sphingobacteriia; order Sphingobacteriales; family Sphingobacteriaceae; genus Pedobacter; species Pedobacter sp. D749. The sequence continues at coordinate 2,145,925 of NZ_CP079218.1, read as the reverse complement.
CTCGGGAGAACCCCTGCTGATGCCCAGTTGTAACCTGCCACCAGAGATGAGGTCGGCCGCACCAGCATCCTCAACCATATATAAGGGGTTTTCATAGCGCATATCGATCACGCCCGTTCCGATTTCGATCTTAGAAGTTTTTGCGCCAATTGCCGAAAGCAGCGGGAAGGGTGATGCCAATTGCCTTGCAAAATGGTGTACCCTGAAATACGCTCCGTCAAGGCCAATCTCTTCGGCCGCAACGGCAAGATCGATGGATTGCAGCAAAGTATCACCAGCGGTACGCGCCTGATATGAGGGATGGTCCGACCAATGGCCGAACGATAAAAATCCGATTTTCTTCATTTCATGAATTGCTAAATCCAAAGTTACCATTACTCCTACAGCGCAAAGGTCATCGTGTAGTCATAACCTCTACAACCCTTCAGCAAACAATAGCCCGGGCTAATTGTTCCAAAATCAGTCATGTCAAGAAGAAAACAGATACGGTCAAAGGAGCAGTTTGCTGCTGCGCTCGAACTGGAAAGAGCAGGCGATGATGCCGCCGCATTAAAACTTTACCGGAAATCTGCAATCACAGATCCTGCCAATTCCCACGCATGGAACAGGCAGATGGTGCTTTTGCGCAAAGCGAAATCAAAAGAAGATGAGGTGAAGCTTATCAAACTGGCCATTGCCGAATACCGGAAATCCTACGAAACCAAACAACAAGATTGGCTGAAAGAGAACCAGGCCAAGGCAGACAGCACCCGGGAACTGGCCCATGTACTCGGTCTTTTAGAACCAACCGGTCTTCCAAAAAGCGACGACACCATCATCGGGAAATGGCAGACCAGGTTGTACCTACTCGAATACCGCATCAAAAATGCACGGAAGAAGAAAAGACCGTCAAAAAAGCCTGTAAGCAAATCGCCAAAAAGTGCAGCTCCTGCACCCGCAAAGCCTAAGCAAACCGCCGCTACAACATCCAGGCCAGCAAAAAAGAAAGCGGGAAAAACCAAAGGCCCTTCCCGCTTATAAATTAACGCTCAAAAATAATTTAACGTCTGGCTGTTACAGCTATTTCAGCTCCGCAAAACGAAACTACTTGTCCGAATATTTCTGCTCCAGAACCTCGATCTCCTTTAAGGCTTCGGCAATACCGTTGCGCTGGGTGGTCAATAAATTTAAATGGTCAGAATGGAGTTCATTGTCCTTTATGACTAAGTCATACTTTTCGAGTGCTGCCTTTTCACCAGTCACGACTGCACTTAACACAGCGGTCTCGCTTTTATCGGTCAGCGCTTCCTTGATATCGATCCAGGTTCTATGAATTGCTCCCAGTATTCCACCCTCCTGGTTATCCGAATCCCCGCCATGTTTTTCCAGATGAGCCTTCAGGTCGTTTTCATACAAGGCACGTTCTGCAACATATTTCAAAAACACTGCTTTTAACTCCACATTATCGGTGGATTCTGCTGCTGAACTATATCCTTCTTTTCCATCGTTGATGATGGATACCAAACCCTTTAGGTCTGAAATGATCTCTTGATTGTTTTCCATGGTGAATGATTTTTATTAACAAACAGCAACCAACCCTATAAGGTTTTAGCAAAACCCCACAAGTAATAAAAACATAACAATAAGCCGACATGTTGCTTAGTTATGCCAGCCGAGAGAAAACCATCATACCTTGACTTTGATAGCGAAAAATACCCGTGGAAACAGGACATCGATTATAAAGACAAGCCCGAAAAATACAGGGTTGGCAAGGGCGAACAAGGCGTTCTGATCTGCGAACCCTATAAATCTGAGATCGGCCAGTTCTGGAGGTTCAGGACACCAGAGGTTGCAAAAAAAAGCAGTGAAAAGATATTTGGCATGTTCAGTAATTACCTCCGGGCAAATGATTTCGTGGGGGCAGACATGGCAAGAAAATACCTGCAGATGGGCTACACCCGCGCCAGGCGGTACGCCAATTACAAAGGCGGAAAGAAATACGACAAGGACAAAGATTATAAGCCACTGGAACGCGGCACCGGATCGGCAGAAAAAGCACAGTCTGCCGAAATATTCTATACTGCCTATAAACTGGCAGAGGCCAACCCGGTCTACAAATCGCTGAAGGCAGACTGGAAAAAACGGCTGGGATAGCAAAGCAGCCCAGGTATAAACCAATGAAAAACAAAACGTTTCCCTGCAAACTTGTACTTAAAGCCCCGAAACAACTGCCTTTACACGGTAAATACGATCGTTACTTTAAGCATTTTCGGGATTGTTTTCAGGAATATAATTTCTGTTCGTCGGTATAATAACTGGTCCTTCCGCCAATCTTTTCAGACTTCAGGGCCGCTCCGGACGGCGACTTCTCAATCTTTGCGCTATGCACCTTCATGAAGTCACGCAGCTCGCCGCGAAGCTCATCTCCATTCTCTTTTGCGATAGCGGCAATGGCTTCTTTCAAAACAGCCTCCAGGCTCATGAACAATTTCTTTACGATTTTTTCCGGTATGGCAGAGCTAACCGAAAACGGGGATACCCCGGCATCCCAAAGGATTTCATCAGCATATGAATTACCGATTCCCCGCATCTTTTTCTGGTCCATCAGCACCTCCTTAACCATTTTCTTGCTCTTGAAAAGCATTCCGGCAAAATAATCCTCGTCCATTTCCAGCGCATCTGGTGCCTTGGCCGCGTCGGGGTTTAAGGTAGGTGTTGCCGCACGCAACATATCTACGACCACAAAGCCCTCTCCTCCGGAAAAATGAAAAGCAAGGATGGTGTATTTCGGAAGCTCCGAATCTTTCTTCAATGCCTCCAGTTTTCCCCGAAGCATGAGATGAACCTGTAAAACTTCCTTATTGAAATGAAAGTGCAAAGTTTTTCCATAGCGCAAAACCTTCGAAAGCTTTTTTCCTTCGAGTTTTGCCTTGAGCTGCGCGGCAGTCACGTTCAGCTTTTTTGCCACTTTCACTTCCAACTCTTCCAGGGTCTTTCCCTTGAACCGGCGCGAGATGATCTGCGCAAATACTTCCAGGTCCGGTAGTTCAGCCATAACCACTTTTTAAGATTAAACGTTCAAATATTTTTTGATCTCCCTTACCGAACTTCCGTTCAGGACGATCGCTGCTTTAAGATCTTCTACCGAAATCTGAAACTCCTGCGACCAGCGGGCAACATCGACGGGATCATCGGCATTGATTTCTCTGTGCTCCGAGCCATCGTCGAAAGGCTCCAACGTATCCGAATCATCTTCAATCGGGTAGCGTTTCATGATCTCATCCGGATCGGGGATCTTTTCCACGAAATCAAAATTATCCTTGTTATCTTCCATAATCATCTATTCTAAGCTCTTTTGTTTGTATTTGTCCAGTGCCATAGCTGACCGATTTGCAGGAATGAAACATTGTTCAGGGCCAAAAAGTTTAGGCTAAATGCTCAGCCAATACTAATAGGTATCCCTAACGATCTGTCGTAGCATATTCAGGTTGGCATGCGCCTCGCCCATAGTGTTATTGAAATACACAAATACCTTTTTGCCCTCCGACAGCCACCCGGTTACGTAACTTGCGTACTCATACAATACATCATCAGCGTAGCTTCCCCTATAGTTTCCTCCCGGACCATGGAACCTGAGGTAGATAAAATCAGGATGGCTTTCCCTCACCGGAGAACTGGCAGGCGACTTATCGTGGATCACCATACCAAGCCCAAATTCTTCCAAAAGCTCATAAACCTCATCGATATATAAAGAGGCATGCCGAAATTCTAAAGCGATCTTCCATTCAACAAAAGGATCATTATCCCTAAGTACGGACATTAGAAAGCGCAGCTGCGCAAAATGAGAAATCCTTACGCTCGGGGGCAACTGTACCAAAAGACAACCTTTTTTTTCCTCAACATGCGAAATGACGGAAAAGAACCTGGACACGACCTCCGGATCAAAGGCCAGGTCTTTATTATGGGTAATCTCCTTGAAAAGCTTAAAGGTGAAACGAAATTCTTCGGGCACATCCGCCGCCCACTTTTTCATCGTGGAAGCCTGCGGTACTTTATAAAAGGAGGAATTAATCTCAATAGAATCCATCAGCGAAGCGTAATAGCACAGCCTGCTCTTCTCCTGGAATTCTTCCGGGTAGTGTAATTTATTGGGAACCGGTAACAGTAGCCCGCTGGTACCCGAGTAATAGTTTTCAAAGGCTATATCCATATTCTCCAAACAACCGGGACAGAAAATTGTTGAACGGGCCAAATCAGAACAAAACAACCTCGTCCGAAGTTTTAAACATAAGGTTATTGGCAGCCTGAATCCGTTAATAGCCAAAGCAATCCAATATTTTAATAAAGAGGACCCAAAGCCTATGGTTTTACGGAATCAAAAGGAAGTCCATCTGAATATACCAGCGGTAAGCAAATTTCTGAAACAACCGTCCCTTGGCCTGGAGGTAACTTCGCCGTTGAACATTCATCCCTATGCCTTTGTGTGGTATGGTTCATACATAAACTTAAGTAAATCGACGCAATCTCTCTTAACTAAAAGCAGGCTGGCATAGATATAATATTTATTGAAATGCCGGCCGAATAGCTATTCGGTTTTAACCTGGCTTTTGAGCAAGATGGAAATTTCAACATCAAGTTTTCTGGAGGATGTCGCCTTCAAAGACCTGGAGCATGCCGATTTCAGTTTCACCCATCGAACCTGTATCGTTCATGAACATGTATATTTTTTAAGCAGATTAAAACCAATCCTCTGCGGATTTGTATTATTACCGGCCACAGCTGCCGCAATAGAAAAAATCAATGGAAAAATTACTTCTTTCAGAAAATGTAAAACGGTTTATGGATTACGCCGTAGATACGCTTAAATCAATGGATGGCGCTCCGAGTCACGACGAGCAGGAAAAAGCAGAGGTATTGAACAGGATATCAATGCTAAAAGATTATCTTAATGATGTGGAGCAGTCCTACATTGAAAACTCCCCAGGTGACCGATCTGAACCAGTAGATCCAGGGTACATTGCTGAGGTGGGCCATAGTTAAGCGGCTTATCATTCAAACTTAAGGTGAACCTTCACGACGATTTGAAAACATATCCCGTAGCTATACACTGAAATTTGTTTACAAACAGCAAGGTAAGGAATCAAACAATTTTGATGCGTATCGGTCCCTTGATTTCATCAATGTTAACAGGTTTCCCTTTTTGGGTGATGACGACCTTGCCTTGTTTATGCAAATCAATCGCAACTTCTCGCACTGCATTCATCTGGTTGCGCCAGTCTTGCGGAAATAGCCGGCGGGCGATTTCGGATGGGCACGTGCTCTTACCGTGTCCACGTGTTGTGGCGAGGGATAAAACGGCGTTTGAGATATCTTCCCTGCTTTGTTTCATGGGATAAAAGTATTTTCATTATAGAATATATAAGTACAACATGACATATTATGCCATTGTGATTCCTTTAAACCGCAGATGGCGCTATACGAAGTATCACAATAAAATGGCATAACCTTTTTATTCCTTTTCGCAATGCTGCCTCAACTGTTTGGGTCCCTGGGGCCATATATAGGCAGTGGTCTGTTTTTTCCACCCGAGGCTTTTATAGAAACGATCGGCTCCCGGGGCAGCACTAAGGTTTACAAAATGATAATTTTCCAACTGGCTGTTCAATGCCGTGACCAGGTATTTACCCAGTCCCCCGCCCTGATGGGCTGGGTCTACCACCACATCAGCCAGCATGGCATAATACCTTCCATCACCTATAACCCTGCCGAAAGCGATGATCTTTTCTCCCTCATAGATAAAAAGCGTGGAGGTGCTCATCCTGAAAGCTTTTTCTATCTCTTCGGCTAAGCGGTGCTTCCAGTTAATTTCCTGAAAGAGCTGCAATACACGTTGCCAGTCGATACTGGTTAAATCCGGATTTACCTGATAATTGTATGCAGGATGTTTTTCTGGTAATGTCATTTATAGAATAATACTGTAGAAGGATAAAATGAGCTGTTATGATTGTGCTTAAAAAACTGGTCGTAAAAGTAATGGTAAATTTATGGATTACGTGCTTAAATAACCAGCAACTAACGGCATAAGGCAACAACGGGATAATGATTTGGAATGGCCGCTGTGCGATCATTACGTGCTAAAGCGACCATTATGCCGGCAATAAATGTAGCTAGTATCAGGCAGATCAACAGCCACTCAAAAGAATCAATTTTTTTCATCACCATAATAACCATCCTTAAGCAGCTAAAGTTTGTAACAGCGGCTTTACACTGACCGGTTTGAAGGAATACTAAAACGAGAACATTCTCCGGAGATTATCAGCTTTCGAAGTACAAGCACTGGATTTCGCAGTACCTCTAAATACCTCATCGTTTTCGAAACCTATTTCATTCAAATTAAACCGCTAGTAACATACCTCAAAATCATCTACCTCAAAGTGCCATGGTTTACGATAACTGTTGCCCCCGCTGAAAGAACCGGAAAGATATGACACCCGGCCCTTTGCTCAAGACAGCGCTCTTCGGGCGCAATCTGGTCCTGGCAGATGAACATTGAAATGCGTTACAAAATTAAAGCAAGGCCTGGCTTTCGATATCTGCTTCCATTACTTCCGATTTCGATTATACTGCTGCACGCATAACCGCCCGTCTAGACATTATTTTTTCGATCAGGCCTTGCAAATGGCCACGATAGTCGCTGCCCAACCACTTTATATAGTTTTTGGTAACATTACCCAGGCACTTGCCATATTGTTTTATCCTCCAGTCGATTTCTTTGTCAAGTTCATGTGCCAATTCAAGCGCCTTAGTCACCGTTTCTGCATTATCAGCACACATCATTGCATGTTGCCTGATAGAATTGCGGAGCACGGTTTTTGCTTTTTCGCCTTTCTCGATTGCTGTTTGATAAGCGGCGAGCACATCGAATGATATCTCTATGCTGTTTGGAAACTTGTTCCTCATTTCGGCAGGCATCTGATGGATATCATCACTGGCCTTTGTCAGCATCTGGTGATAGATTTCAGGGTTTTCATATACATGCTGCCAGTCTAACGGTGCATCCCATTCCCCAAACCTCTCTACATTATTGCCAAGGTCTATAATACTGAAGGTCTTTTTAGCAGGCAAACGCCTTGCTCCCCTGCCAATCATCTGATGATAAAGCGTAATTGAGGTGGTAGCACGGTTTAAGATAACCGATTGTACAGAGGGTTCATCAAAACCGGTAGTTAATATGGATACTGATGTCAGTATCGCACCCTTTGTTTTTTTAAACCATTTTAATATTTCAATCCGTTCTGCATTTTCTGTCTGGTTATCCAGGTGGCGTATGGGATAACCGAACTGCTGAAAAACTTCCAATACCTTTCGTGAGGTAAATATGCCATTATTAAAAATCAATGTCTTTTTCCCAAGAGCGTGTTCCCTGTAGGCATGGATCAGCAGATCGAGCATGACCTTCGATGAATATAGCTCATCGGAGCTGCTCACTGTAAAATCACCATGTATGCCCCTGTTAAGCGTGTTAAGTTCTACCTCGTAGCCAAAGCTCTTCGGCTTTGCCAAAAAGCCCTGTTCGATCAGTGAACTGATCTGCTCTCCGAGCACCAATTCACTGTAAAAGCTTTTCATCGGAAGCGCTGCATCTGCCGAGAAAGGTGTGGCGGTTACGCCGATTATCCTGGCGCCTGGGAATTTCTTAAGCAGTTTGTGGAAGGAATTGTGATGGGCCTCATCTACAATCACAAGTCCTACCCCTCCAGTATCGATTAGACCATCATCGATCCTGTGTTTGAGGGTTTCGACCATAGCCACATAACAATAATAATCATCTTTTTTGGCTATCCGTTTAACCCTGCTGTCCACAACTTTATTAAAAACTCCTGTATTTTTCAGTGCCAGCGAAGTCTGTTTGCATAACTCCTGCCGATGGGTTAGCACCATTACCTTCTTTCCGTATTTTTTGATAAAGCGATCGGCAATTTCAGAAAAGATTACCGTTTTGCCGCCACCTGTAGGTAGCTGAAAGAGCAAGCGTATCTGATCAGCACCGGCTTGCATTTTTTCAAACAGGGTTTCGATCGCATGCTGCTGATAGGGATATAGTTTTTTTGCTGGTCCATGCACAGCCGTGGGAGATAAAATTTGCATGGTGTTACAACCATGCAAACAAGCGGAAAGTTTTAAAACAGGCAGGGATCATAAAAATCTTTATTTATAAACCGCGTCGCGGAATCGGCGATGAGCCTGTAACCTGCATCGCAGAAAACCAAATAAAATATTTTCGCGTATATGGTAATGTAGGGGGTGAGAGTCCTACATCCGGCGAAAGCCTGAGAGAGCGTTAATTTAGATTGGGGGTAACCATGAATTTGGTTATCCCTTTTTTTTTAGAACCAAAATCAGCCTCTATCCCAATGTAATTAAGTTAAGGTTTTTACCACAGTGGGGCGAGTATGACGAAAAAGAAAATAAAAGTTAGCAATCAGAATCAAACCAGCAATTTCCCATATTCAGGGTTTTACTAAACAAATTTAGCCCAATAGTAATAGTGTATTATTGGGCTATGGAGTTATGTATTAATTTTAAGAGTGATTTTATTCTCCCCAGTTTACCTGAATATTGTGCTTTTGAGCATATACTTTGCCTTTTTCCATTAATGCATTAAAATGTTCTTCGAAACGTGCTCCATATTTTTCATCGATATTTTTAATGATTTCATCTTTGGCACTTTGGCTGCCTTTACTATCGCACAATTTAGCGTAAGTAAGATATTCGTTTTTATATACAGGGATAACGAGCTCATATAATTGCTGGGAAAGGGCTTTAATTTCTTTTTCTTCTTCTCCTGAAGCTGAAAGTTTTTTCACTTTTTCGAGCGATTGTTCGAGGTATAATATTTTGTTATTGAGGCTAACTGCAGCTTCGTCACCTTTCTTTTTACTGGATGGAATATCGGGATATTCTTTCGTTTCATCGTTAATATGACGCGCCAGATCTTCGCTGGCAAAATCGTTGATCATATTGGTGTTTAGGATGGCGATGTCGAAGAAACGTTCAGGGGTTTCGGAGCAGGCGGAGAAAAAAAGGGTTAGGAGGACTAAAATAGTGAGTCTTGATTTTTGGGATAGTGCTTGTAAATTGTTCATGATCTAAATGGGTTTTCCTTATAAAATTTAAGCTTCGGTAAGAGCAAAGATTGAGCCGTTTTTGAGTTTTTACCATATAAAATATAAGGCCTTTTAAGTACCTGGCCGGTTGATCAGTCCGGAGACGGAAGTCTGGAATTGGTTTACAAAAGATATTTTTACCATGAACCCTGTAACCTGCAAAGGGCGTGAGCCCCGGAATATTTGCACTTCCTTGTAAGAGGATAAATTAGGCAGGCCGTTAAACCCCAGGATTAACCTCCCCTATCCCAATGTCATTAAGTTAAGATTTTTAACCACAGATGCACACAGATAAATACAGATTTTATATTCGTGTACATCCTTTTATCTGTGAATCAAAAAACAACATTTAAGTGTGGCAGGCCTGATTTATAAAAATAGCCGCCCCGGAAAGAGGCAGCTATTAGATAAACGCTGTTTTAAATTTTAGGAGGTGACCAGATTGTACCAGTTTGACTATTGCTTAGCCATGGTTTACCACTACAACTTGTTCCCGGGTGTGCTTTAAGACAAGCTTTTACGAACGCGGCACCGGCTGCATGGTTTTTTTGTTTCTTGGCACTGCAATAAGTAGTTCCCGTGTTATCCTGATAAAGCTGATAAGCCGGGTATCCCAATCCACTAGCAATTTGAAAATTACTTTGAACAGCCCCTGGGTAACTGGTTTCTGCACCGAGAACCCATGCTCTTGAACTTTCATTTGTACCAGCAATCATATCAGCAGGAGGATCCAATGTGATAGTCACTGTTGAAGATGAACTGCTTGAACTGGCATTATGCGAATAAGTAGATTCCGACCCGCCACCTAAAGATATGCCCAGGAACGAGATCCCTAAAGAAACTGTTTGTTTAATAGTTTCTTTAATACTCTCATATGATTTACTTTGTACAGTGATTTCAACAGAAGGATAATTACTAATGGCAACTCCTGTTAAAAAGCTGAAAGGACCGCCCTCAGAAAAATCAATACCCGGTTTAGGAGAAAATACAAAACCTGAAACATCTTTAGAACCATTTCTGATTGCATCAGTGATTGGTTTCATCCATGACCATTTTAAACCAGTAGCCACATTAAACGAGGCAGGTCCATAATTAACCAGGGTAACACCTGTAAAAGTCATACGTACACTAATCGTATTCGAAGCGGTTGCAATCGTATCTGAAAAATAACTCGCACTTCCGTTCACGGATAAAGTGAGAAAAGAAGCGATAGGAATTTTAAAACGTGCTCCACCCTTAATATTTATTTCCACCTCACTTTTGCTGGAACGGGTAACAGTCATGTTTAACTCAATCTTATTACTGGTTGCACTTAAACCATTAATGATATCAGACAATGGCGTACTTACTGCATAAGCTGGGTGATAAGTAGTAGCACTATCATCTAATAACATACCACCGTTATCAGCAGTAGCATCCTGAACATTATCTAATACTGTGCTTAAGTACCCGGTATTCATTGTAGTTGCGTTTTGAAGGGAGATACTGCTGCCCAGCGCATTCAGGTAATTGGCAAAAACCGGTAATACCGGCTGACCACTTGCGGGTGTTTTGTTTAGTAATTTAGCCAAATTTTTAGTTCTCTGAATCGTATAAAGATCGGTAGCAGGACTTGCCCAGGTGGTTGCAATAGTACTCATAATGATATCTATCGGCTGCTGTTTACTCGTGGCTTTTACCGGGCCATAAATGGATGTCCAAAGCGTTAAGAGTGCCATTTGTTGATTGGTTGCCGCTTTTTGCGCTGCGTTAAGCGCTGCTTGATCAGCTTTCGACAGCTTATAGCCCACGCTGGCTAATGCTTGCGTATAAATATTAACAAATGGCTCGCCAAGTGTTACAGGAGTTGCATTTGCTGTTAAAGCAGTACTGATCCATTCATAAGTTGTAGCATTAAACTGCAGGTTATTAGGATTGAGGTAATAGTATGGGAAGTTTCCTAAATTGCTTGCATCAAAATCTGTTAGCGGCTCTTTTAATACAGATGACAAAAGTGTTGTTGCCTGCTCTTTCAATGCATCGATAATTTCTGGTGCTTCTGATCCAACGGTTAATTCGGTATTCATGGTCTTAGTTTTTTAAGAGTTTAATTTTACCTACTCTGTTAAGGCTTTTCGGTTTCTGCCTTTGTCAGTTTCAATTAAAGCGCTTTAATCGTTTGACATGTCAAAGTAAAGGCAGAATAAAGGTTTTTTTCTGCGTTAAATATCCCGGCTTGGTAAACAGGTGTTTTAACCTATAGACCAGGTAAAAACACCTGGTCTATAGGTTTCAGGAAAAGAATAAAGGGGTTTTCTATTAGAATTTGACTTCGAAGATGCCATACTTGATGGCAAAGATGACTAAGCCGGCTGTGTTTTTACAACCAGTTTTGATAAGCAGGTTTGTCCGGTGTCCGTCAACAGTACGACTGCTGATAAACAGTTTTTCAGCGATTTCGATATTGGTCAGTTCATCGCAGATCATCTTTAAGATGGTGGTTTCGCGCTCCGAAAGATTAATGGGTATACTGTTTACACTTTTCAAACCTTGTTTGCGGTGTTTGGCCGCGTTACGCATCGCATTTAAAGTTTCCATATTAAAATGAAAGCCAACATGATAGGTATTATGAATAGCCGAAAACAATTCGCTGGTTTCACAATTCTTGATCAGATAACAGCAGGCTCCGGCCTCTATCATTTTACTTAGATAACGCTCTTCACCATGCACAGAAAGTATAATCACTTTTATCGAAGGATAATCTTTATGTAAAACCGCATTCAGTTCAACCCCGTTCATCTCGGGCATATTCATATCAATCAATGCCACATCAGGAAGGCTTTCCAGGCCGGTAAGCTGTTCTAAAAAAACCTTCCCGTTTTCTGCCTGAGCCACCAGCTGGTAATCGGCTTTACAACTTAAAAGATTAACCAGTCCTTCCCGAAATAAGTGCTGGTCATCAACAACAGCGATCCGTATTTTGTCTGACATCATTTAAAATTTAAACTAATGGACTGTTCAGCACGATAAACATAACGAAGCCAGCTCCCGGAGCAGTTTTTACCGTATAAGCCGCATTGATCATATTTAACCTGCTTTCTATATTTTGCATCCCCATTCCTTTTCTGTTCTTCTGATTCGCAGGATCATACCCTATTCCTTCATCCCTATATTGAATAGCTAATAAACCATTTTCAATGAAAATGGATATCTCTATCCGTTTAGTACTCCCATGTTTAATTGTATTGGAAATGAGCTCTTGTAATACCCTGATTAAGGCTAATGCCATATCGTATGGTAATTTGTCTGTAATAGCCTCTACATCATTGATAATGTTTATCAATGAACCATCTTCATTATTTATGCTATCAATTAATTCTTCAAGCGCTACCGTAAAACCAAATAATGCTAAAGCAGGAGGTGATAAATTATGTGATATATTACGTACATCCTGTATAATTTTATCAATTAACAATTTATGAGTGGCCAATACAGCTCCACTCCCCTGTTGTTCAGCAAGATCCTTCCGGTTAATTAACATTCTTAAATTCGACAAAGAACTGCCAACATCATCATGTAAATCCTGGCCGATACGCTTCCTTTCTTCCTCTTGTGATTGTAATACCACCCGCATCAATTCCTTTTGATAACTCATTTCTGCCTCATGGATCTGCTGCCTGTTCTTGAGTAATCTTTTCTGATTGCTGATAAATAAAATCACAAATGAGATCACCAGCAGAGAAATACCACCGGTACATAAAATGATTAACAGAAAAATATTATCCCCTATTGTTTGCTGCATTTACTAAAGCCAAAGGCAATTAAAAGATACATCAGGAGTAAAAGTGTGGCATGGATATTCCACATTAAAATATTAATCGCATAATATTTTTCATTCATCTCTTGTACAGTTAAATTTGAAAAAGAGAAAATAAACAAGGCACCAGAAAAGTATAACAGTATACCAATATTAATCCAGTTTACCGGATTAATTGACCACCTGGTTTCTGCATCATTGCTCTGCGCAAAATAAGCAAGACTGCAGCCCATTATAATTAATGCCTCAACTGGTCTGGCATAGGTATTAAATTGATAAATACTTTGGAAGAACAGGAAGTTTATAATACAGAATACCGGAAAAAGAACCAGCAGATATTTAATTATCGTGCCAGCTGTTTCCTGCTTTAAAACGGACAGATAAAAATAGCTCATCAATACAAATTCGAGTATAGTAAAAACATGCAAAACCGGAAGATTGTTAATCTTCTGGTTTGCAAGCACTACAGCCAATACATTTACTACACAATCCAGTAATAAATAATACCAGATTATTTTTAACGGCCTGCCAGCGTTCCTTCTTTTGGAGGCAGCCATACCAATAGGAATTAAAACACTTACAGGAACAATTATTCCTGTATAGATCAAACTGGCTGGAATTGCCATTATTTTGTATACCGCAAATAAGGCTCAACACTATTCAAACTGTCAAATAGCGGACTCGTGGTGTTACATAAAGTTGGACAAGGCTGAGTGAAATCATATACGGTGGAATATTCTTCTTTTTGTAACATGTCTTCCCTGGATACATTGGCATCACTGGATCTGGTAAGCATGTCATTATTCTGCGCATCCACCGGAACCAGCATACCACAGATTTGCAATGGAAAATCAGGATCAGGTATACTCATATATAACCTTACTGAACTTGCATCCGGATGTTCTTGTTTCAGCAAATCGATGTCTCTCATATTAATATTAATTGCTCTGAAAATTAATTGAGCAGGTATTAATGGCCCAACTGAATCACCAGCCGCATTGGTTTGTGGCAGTTTGGATTCCGCAGGCAATGAGTTGATCATTTTTCTCCAGGATGTTGCTCTTTCAATGGCAACAATCAAAGGAATGGCCGGTGGAGTTTCGGCATTGTTATGTGTTATTTGTACAGATTGGATATGATCAGCGTTTTCCATGATTTTTTTATTTTATATGAATAAGATGTTATTTAATAATACTTTGCAGTGTTCCAATGGCAGCACTACAACTGTAAACCACAGCATAACCAGGTACACCTGCTGCATTTATTGTCCCGGTGCGGAATATGCCAAAAGCTGCTACCCAAAATAAATATTCTACGGTAATCAGCGGATCAGCAATACTTAAATTAGGCGTTGCCACTCTGCCAAAAGTTGCAGATGGTGTATTTCCGCTTGCCATTACTTGTGGTTGTAATTGTTTGGCGAGTTGGCCGGCAAGCAGAGGCTGTAAATTTTTATCCGTTAAAAACAGAGAAAGTTGATTGGTCAGGCTTTTAAAATCCCCCATTACAGGTGCATAATTAAGCACAACACCATAATCATTATTTTTTTCCGGTAAAACAACGGAGGGAAAAACAGCATTAAATAAATATCTTGATTCCAGACAAGCTGAATCAATTGCTTTACCAATAGTCTTTGAAAGTGATGAATCGGGCAAATCTGATTCAGCGAACGGGGGAGGAACCGAAACTTTAATACGTGGTTTGAGCGAGGTAGTAATTAAATTCAGATCCTCAGTAGCGGTTGGAATGTCCGTTATAAGCGTTTCAGTTAAGGTCAGAATTTCTTTTTTGGTGAGAGAAATAATGGAGGCAAATTGTCCCATTGTAATGTTTGATTTAGATTAAAATACTTACTCTTTTACGGCTTTTCAGTTTACGCCCTGTTGCTATTGACAGCTGCTAAATTATCTTAAAATATTGATTTGTAATGGGATAGAAATACCCGATTATTTAAGGTGTTTTCGTCTTTTTACTTTAGATTATTTTTAGTATATAAGAAGCTGAATAAAAATGGCTGAATAAAAATGATTATTGCTGAGAAGTGAATAAAAAGACGATCGCTGGTTGAATAAATAGAAAAAATATGTCGTTTTTTTTATCTTTGGATTATCGATGAATGCCGAAGAAAGACCGCACGACAACAATTTTAGCGAAGAGCTGATTATCCAGGCCCTCCAGTCCTCTCCAGATCCAACCGCCATATATACCGGTGAAGAAATGATTATCCGTTTTGCGAACGCAGGAATGCTTGCGCTATGGGGCAAAGACATTTCGGTAATCGGGAAACCACTAATACAGGCAATACCCGAACTTGCAGGCCAGCCCTTTCTTCCTATCCTTGAACAGGTATGGCGTTCCGGCATCAGCTACTCGGTAACTGATGCCCCTGCCAGGCTAATTAAAAACGGGATGCCGACAACGGATTACTTTGATTATGAATATAAAGCTTTGCTTTCGGCAGACAACAAAACCTGGTGCATCCTGAATACCGCGAAAGAGGTTACATCAAGAAGGGAATACCTGGAGCGGATACAGCAAAAAGAAGAAAAAGAACAGGCGCTTATTGAAGAAATGGCTACCACCATGGAAGAGCTCACCTCTACTAATGAAGACCTCAACATTTCTATGAAATTACTGGAGGAAAGCCGGGAACATGTGAAGACCATCATTGAACAGGCACCGGTGGGTATTGCGGTACTACAAGGCCCGGACCATATTATTGAAATGGCCAATACGGCGATACTAAAGACCTGGGGACGCGAAGGGAAAGAAGTAATAGGACAAGCCCATCATACGGCCAGGCCGGAGCTCGAAGGCCAGCCGGTAAACATGTGGCTGGACAATGTATATGAAACCGGAAAACCAAAGATTAATAAGGAGTTTTTGGTAAAGCTCCGTGATGAAAGCGGACTGAGGGAGGCCATCGTAAACTCGATTTATCAACCCATTATCTCTTCGGGTAAAGTTACCGGAATACTGGTTATTCTGGAAGAAATTACCCAGCAGGTGCTTGACCGCCGTAAAAACGAGAAAGACCAGCAGATGCTTACCCTAGCCATAGATGCGGGCGAACTGGCTACCTTCTATTATGAACCCAGGAACAACCTCTTTTCGGGCAATGCCCTGCTAAAATCCTGGTTCGGACTTTCAGCCGAAGAACACCTGGACCTTTCGCTGGCCCTTAACTCCATCCACGATGAAGACAGGGAAAGAGTAACTGATGCGATAAAGGAATCGCTAAGGGATGGATCGGACGGACAATATTTTATTGAATACCGGATAAACAACCCAAAGGAGCCGGCCCCCAGACTGGTACAGGCCAGGGGAAAAGTATTTTATGATCCGAACGGTAAAGCGGCCACGTTGAACGGTACACTAAGGGATATTACCGAGCAGAAAAAAGACGAACAGCGGAAAGACGATTTTATGGGTATGGTAAGCCACGAACTTAAAACGCCATTAACATCCCTTCAGGCCTATCTACAGGTGCTTCAGCGAGAGGCCAACCTTACAGAAAACACCACTCAGCAAAACGTACTCGCCAAATCAATCAAACAGGTGCGTAATATGAATTCCATGATCAATAGCTTTTTGAATATTTCAAGGCTGGATTCTGGAAAAATGTTGATTGAGAAATCAAAAATCGACCTACCGCAACTCTTTGCAGAGCTGGAGGAAGAAATGCTTTCCTCTATACATACCCATATCATTGTGTTCGAACCTGTGCAAGCGTTAACATTATACGCAGACCGCGAAAAAATCTCGCAGGTGATCCATAACCTGGCAGGAAACGCCGTTAAATATTCGGAAATGGGCACACGTATTACCATTGCCTGCACGGCACCTGATCAGAACAGGCTAAAGTTAACCGTAAGTGATGAAGGTATAGGAATTGCAGGCGAAGACCAGCACCTTATTTTTGAACGTTACCACAGGGTCCAGAATCCTCAAATCGGATCAATTGCCGGCTTCGGGATTGGTCTTTATCTCTGCCGCGAAATTATAGCGCTACATCATGGCCAGATTAGCGTTGAGAAAAGTAACAGCGAAGGAACCACATTCAGTGTTGAACTGCCCATGGGAAATTAAGGCAAGAATATTAATTGGAGGTGATTGTGTTATTGATTCGTGAGGCCAAATTCTATCTTTGTCGTTGTTAGCGTTATGAATTACTAGAACATGTGCCAATGGAGACGATTATTTTAAGACCTGAAAATGAGCTACTGAAAAAATATGTAGAATATTTTCTTTTTTTGAAAAAATCAGACCATAACCTGATCAACTACACCACTTTTCCTAATAGCAACCTTTGTTTGGCTATCTATAAACAGAATAAGGTGACTTATGTTAACGATGGTAAAAATAATATTTGTAGTATAGCCGTGGGGGAAAACAGCTTTTCAAGCCGGATATATGGTTTTCATACCAGCCCTTTTAAGGTGAATCTACAAGGGGAACTCGACCAGGTCTGCATTATATTCCGCGCCGCTGCCCTTGGTGCATTTACAGGTGAGAGGCTGGATTGTGTTGTGGCCGCCGATCGACCTGTAGAGGATTTCCTGCAATTTAAAGATGGCTTTCTGTTAGAGCAGGTTTTTGATGAGCATCATCCGGTTTTGAGGGCAAGGCTATTGGAAAAAGCATTAGTCGGAACGCTTAATGATCGCATTCCTCACAGGTTAAGGGAAGCGCTCGAACACATCAGACTGGCCAGTCATTCAGGTCAGGATACCATTATCGAACTGCTCTGCAAGAAGCTGGGTATCAGTGATACCACGCTTTACCGCCTTTTCAAAAGCCATTTAGGCCAGAACCCTCAGCAGTTTCTTAAGACCGTTCGGTTCAGGAGAGCATTGCCAGTATTACTCGGCAAGGAAGCCCCGCTTACTCAGATTGGTCTGGATCACAATTACTATGATCAGGCGCATTTCATAAAGGATTTCAGGGCTTTTGCCGGGCTGGCTCCAAAGAAGTTGCAAGGAAAGGTATCGTTAGCCCAAGACCAGCTAGCCTGGATTTTTGAAGAATCCAAACATGAATGATTTTTACAATTATTTGGTATAGCTAATGTATTTCTTTGTGCTAAATAAATATTTTTATGCGCAAACTTATCATCCTCTCAGCAATCTGTTTTTTCACTTCGTGTGCCTTAAGAAATAGTAATAAGCCAGGCTTCCCTTTGGCAGGTCTGGAAACGGTTCCCCAGCTAAGCCACACGCAGATGCTTGAGGATCATGATTCACTAGTCTCCCTTATCCATCAGGTAAGCCCCGTTATTTATTTCAATAAAGAGGTTCGCGGAATAGATTTTGATCGTTATGCACGTCGGCTAAGGAAGAGCATCACCAATAAAACGACGATGGCAGATTTCCTGCATATTGTAGATATGACACTGAATGTGGCACAAGATGGGCATTCGGGCAGGCTTGGAAGCTGGCAGCTGAATATCATGAGAACCAACTGGATACCCAATGGGATCATCAAACATATTGACAGCATTTCTATGGTGTATGGGCATACCTACGAAAAGTTTGCCAACCGTAATTTTACTAATAAGCTGGAGCTGAACCTGGTTTATACCAATGGGGATTATTACAACATGCTGCCCTTCTCCTACAAGGGTGTTAAATTTCCGGCATCGATGAGGCTCAGGAGCTGCAATGGTTTAAATGTACATGCCTTTGTGAAAAAACAATATGCCCATATTTCTCCGCTGAGATGGGATAGAGCAAACAGAAAGGTCTACCATGAGGCCTTCTATAAATCTGCCGAATTCTTTAAAAGAGGAGGTCTCCAGTTAGTTTTTGAAGATAAACAGGGAAACATGAGACAACTAAATGCATCCTTGGGAGACACGGTCAGCTTCGGTAAAAAAATTCTGAACCCCTTTGGTTATAATGACGAATCAGTTCCCCTGACAACACATTATTTTGAAAAGGATGGTATTTTTTATGCAAAAATGCCGCTTATGGTAGAGGCCTATGGCGATTCCCTGGCAAAGCAGCTAAAGCCTTTTATTGAAAAAAGCATTGTAAAATCTATAGTACTTGATATAAGGGGGAATGGTGGTGGAAGCGACAATACTTACGCCAATTTCTTAGGCCGGATTATGAAGGATACCCTGAAACAGGATGTTGTAGTTGGGAGGAATTTCAGCCCATACAACCAAAAACAGTTTAATGTCAATGCAGATTCAGTAAAGAGTAAAAAGGGTTTTTCCTTCAATGTTGACGTAGCTACACTTAAGCAGCCCAAGATGTATTTTATTTCCATTCCGAACTTTACCTTTGTACTGCCTGACAGCCTGAACTATAGCTTTAAAGGGAAGGTTTATGTGCTGCAGGACAGATATATCTATTCCTCTGCCTCCAACCTTTCCAATCTTGCAGCCAGGAATGATCAACTGGTCAGCATTGGCGAAACACCAAATCTTTTGGGCGGACTTCAGACGAATCCTTCGATTCTGCAGTTGCCCCATAGTAAGATTATTTTTAGGATCGAGCCGCAGATTGATTTTACCGGAGCAAAATCCGTTGTGGATGCTTTTCAAAATCATGTGGAACATCAGGTAAGTTATTCCATAGAGGAACTTTACCAAAGGGTCACTTCATCAGACGATATTTTCGGGCGCGAATTCTTATATGAAAAGGATCCTATGTTTCAAAAGGTACTGGAACTTGAAGGTGTCCAGCTTAGAAACAAGCGCAGGCCATAGTACTCGGCAGATATTTTTACCCCGATGTATCCTGCTTTACACAGCGAATAGTTTGAATGACATAGCACTTAGATACAGTATATAACTTTGTGGTGAAATTTCTGACGCTTTTAGCAAAAAGGCTATTTCCCTTATAAATATGTTGTTTTAAGCTAATTAAAGATAATTAGCTTGCGACTGTTATTAATTATGGGCTCCGTTTGCCATTCGCAAATAATAATGCCAGATTATGCACAGGTCATTATCATTTCTAAACCTGAGTTCGGTTATTACTACCCTCTTCTAAGGTTTAGAAACCTAATGTTAAAAAAGGTAGAAAAAAGATTGGGTGCGAACAGCAAACGGGGCCATAAAACCGGTTTAAATACTTACTTCCTAACTACGACTATTTTGTGGACGAGCGCAGCCCGTGATCCATCAGTAAGCGGTACAACCGTACCATTTTTCCAGTATTGGGCTGTTCCTGATCCCCCATCCCGGTACCGGCCTACAAAAACATCAGCACCCGAAATGGCTATAGATAAACCAAAAGCACTTTCAGGTCCATTGGATAAAATGACAAGAGATCCGTTTTTCCAATATTTTACCTGGTAGGTGGACTTTCCGGGAGCAATTTCCTGTCAGGCAATGTACACATCGTTTCCCTGTATAAATATGTGATTTGCAAATGCATCGCGACTCCCATCAGTTAGTGAGCATATAGTTTCATTGCCACACATTTATTTTTGGTAACACCTGCCTAACTATTTCAAAAAGCAGACAGCTAATTCCTGTGCTTTTCATTTTCTGTTAGCTACTATAAATAAGATTGGGCTGATAAAGCCGTCTACTTTAGCCCCCTTCCTACCCAAAACACTTAGTTTTGCCTTTTATACGCTGATAAAATTACTGGGCTCCACGGTAAATTGCCCACCATTTCATTTATGGTAACCGGACCCTGTACTAAGCCAACTTTGATTCCAGGTACGCCTGGTAAGTTTTTGTCTTTCTACCCAATAAGTGTTCCAGATCGCCTGATTGATATTCAAATTCACCTTCATCAATCGCGGTTACCCAACCCGTTATAAATTCGGCAACATGACGCGGAACCCCGTTTGCCATTATTCCATCAATATATTGAGCTGTTGTAATGGTGGTAAAAGGAACAGCCTGCCCTTTTATTTCCCCAAGGATTTTTGCAATGCCGGCAAACGAAACAAGATGGCTGCCACCCAAGGAGTAGGTTTTATTTGCGTGCCCCGGCGTAGAAAGTATGACGGCATGGGCTTCTGCCAGTTCATCTCTTGTAGCCGGAGCCATCTTTCCGTTATTTGCAGGAACTTTTATTCCATTTTCGTAAGGATTAGGATCAAAGTAAAGCGATAAAACATCCATAAAGGGCGGGTGGTACACGATGGTGTAATCGATTCCCGAAGATTTAAGTACCTGTTCTGTAAAAAGGTCTGACTCCGTAACCTCAGGCATGATACGTCCTGAACCTTCCTTACGCATGATGGCCATATATACCACATGTTTAACACCAGCCTGGCGTGCGGCGGTGATTGCATTGAAATGTTGGGTAGACCGGTCTGTGAAAGCGACCGCACTAGTGAGCATTACTTTATCAATGCCTTCAAATGCACGTAATAACGAATTATAATCGGAATAATCGCCAAAACGCACTTCGACACCTTTAGCTGCCAGATCTTCTATCTGTTCTTTTTTGCGGGAAAGCCCGATAATTTGGCTTGCAGGAATTCCTTTTTTCAATAATTGTTCAACCGTAGCTTTTCCGATTGAACCGGTAACGCCGGTTACCAATACTTTTTCACCCCCTGGTGTTGTTGAATAATCTGTCATTTTCTTTTTATTGTTTTAAATGATTAATTTTGCTTTTGATTTGCAAGTACAAAAAAAGAAATAATACTTTTAAATTGCAAGTAAAAAATTAAATAATTACTTTCAATATAAAAGTAAAATAATAAAAAGAAACATGAAAACAAGTGAAAAGCGCTCCGATTGCCCCATCAGTTCATCGCTGGATATTTTCGGAGACAGGTGGTCGCTATTGATTGTCAGGGACCTCATGCTCCATAAAACCCGCACTTACGGTGATTTTACAAAGTCGGAAGAAAAAATAGCGACGAATATATTAGCAAATAGATTACAGGTACTGGAGGATCATGGAATAATTATCAAATTACCCTATCCGGATAACAAAGTAAAAGTGCTCTATCAACTCAGTAAAAAAGGTATTGACTTAATACCCACGGTGATCGAAATAGCCCTTTGGGGTGGAAAACACCTGGCCAACACTGATGAATCTTCCCCCTTTCTTAAAGCACTAAAAAAGAACAAAACAAAATTCCTTAACAATATAATGGATAGACTCCTGGCAGAAGATGAGGCTTGACTCTCTAGTATTTTTAATAGTATGGCTTAATAAGCCCCGGGATTTTATGATATTTGTCAGATCAAGATCATAACAACCCGTGAAAACCGCAAAATATTACCTGGCCGCTATATTCGCTTATGCAGTATGGGGCTTTTTTAGTTTAGTTTTAAAACCTTTAAGTGCATACTCTTCGGTAGATATTTTATTTTACCGCATTTTTAGCTGCGCGATATTGATGCTCTTAATTACCACGTTGTTTAAACGTACAGAATTAGTTAAAACTTTTTCCAATATTAAGGCCTTACCTTCCAAAGAGAGACGGAATATGCTTTTGCTGAATATTGGCGGGAGTATCTTCTTAAATATCAACTGGTTCTCCTTTATTTATGTACTCAATCATGTAAGCATTAAGGCTACCTCCCTTGCCTATCTGGTTTGCCCTATTATTACTACTTTGCTCGCTTACAGGCTTTTGCATGAAAAGCTTAACAAAGTGCAATGGACTGCCGTTGGCTTAAGTATATTTGGCTGCCTGATGTTATCGTATGCCAATATTATGGATATGGTTTACGGCATTGTGATTGGGTTTAGCTACGCCGCTTACCTGGTAAGCCAGCGTAAAAATACTGGGTTTGATAAGTTCATTCTGCTCACCTTTCACATTTCGCTTTCCGCACTTATGCTGCTGCCCTTTTACCCTGCCTACAGCGGGCCTGTACCTACTGAAAAGCTTTTTTGGTTGCTCATAGAATTGATAGCAGTTGGCTTTACAGTGATTCCCCTGTTTTTAAATTTGTATGCCTTAAAGGGGTTGAACTCGTCAACAGTGGGAATGTTGCTTAATATTAATCCGATTATTGGATTTATGATAGCAGCTTTGGTATTCCATGAGCCCATTAGTCCATTACAAATGGCGGCATACAGTATCATTTTCATATCGGTTGTTGTTTTCAATGCGCATTACCTTTTAATGAGAAAGCAAAAACACCTGCCGGATAAGAATAATTCGGACCTTGCCTAAGAGCCGGGTTAATAAAAGAGTAAAGATCATAAGGTTTTTAACCACCGATCTACACAGGTTTTGACATCTGTGCTTAAATTATTTTTACCGGTACTGCAGGGTGAAATAATACATTTAATTTTACCAGAAATATTTTTAACCATGGGAGGCACATTGGATTTTAAACTCGTTCAACCTGAGGAATCGATAAAAGATTTTGTTTATTGTTTTTCCTCCCTGCAGAACTTTTCCAATGATCACAAGGCTGTAGTTACTCCCAATGGAAGAATTGACCTGATTTGTTCAAAAACCAATAACAACAAAATACAGGTTGCATTACTGGGGCTGGAAACCCAACCTAAATATCCGGATCAGGAAATATCGGATTTCTGTTCAGTTAGTTTTAATCCACTTGCCATAGAATATATTTTCGGCTTTCCGGTGGCTGATATCATCAATAGCGGGAGGCTGATGCCAGATGATTTCTGGGGTTTGAAAATAGAAGACCTCGATCATTTTGATGCCTTTTGTGATATGATGACCAAGAAAATCACTGCACTTCTACCTGCGGACGTGGATGTACGGAAAAGTAAATTGTTTGAACTGGTTTTTGCGCAGGACGGCGAGATTTCAGTTGCTGAACTCTGTGAAAAGATTTTATGGAGCCCGCGCCAGATTAACCGGTATTTTAATCAACAGTTCGGACTTCCGTTGAAAGCTTATTGCAAAATCCTTCGTTTTCAGGCTTCCCTCTCCCATATCAAAGCCGGAACGCTTTATCCCCAACTTAATTTTACCGATCAGTCTCATTTTATTAAAGAGGTTAAACGCCTTTCGGGGGTTTCACCCAAAGAGTTGTATAAAAATAAAAACGACCGTTTTTTACAATTTTTAGTTGACGACCAAAAGTAATTTTGTAGTCTAATTTAAAGATATGTTACTAAAAAACAAGCAGGTGGCCATTATAGGCGGTGGCCCGGGCGGACTTACGCTGGCAAGGCTTTTACAACAGATGGGCATTGATGTTAAAGTATATGAAAGGGATGTTAACCGAAGTGCACGGGTACAGGGTGCTCCGCTCGACCTGCACGAAAATTCGGGGCTGGCCGCCATACGGAAAGCAGGATTGCTGGATGCATTTAAAAACAATTATATGCCTGAAGCCGACAAAACAACGATTACCGATGAAAACGGTGAAGTGGTTTTTAGCGACCATGACCTCGAACGAATGAAAGAAGAAGATTTCGGGCATGAACATTTCCGTCCTGAAATAGACAGAGGTGCTTTACGGAAGATATTACTGGACTCATTGCATCCTGAAAATATAATTTGGGACAGCCAATTCCTGTTTATGGAAAAACAAAAAGATGGCTGGTTGTTACATTTTAAAAATGGATCGGAAGCGTATGCTGACCTGGTGATTGGAGCAGACGGTGCCAACTCAAAAATCAGGCCCTACATTACTGGCATTAAGGCGTTTTATTCGGGTATTACGATGCTGGAGGGAAATATAGATAATGCTGAACAACAAGTACCCGAAATTACCAGACATCTCCGTGGCGGTAAATTAATGGCCTTCGGAAATGAAAAGAATATTCTAATGGGACAGAAAGCAGATGGAGAAATCGGATTCTATGCAAGTTTTAAAACTGAAGAAGATTGGGCAAAAAGAAGCGGTTTAGATTTTTCGAGCCGGTTGGAGGTGTTGGAATGGTTTAAGAAAGAATATACCGGATGGAGTGATCTTTGGTACGGACTGTTTGAAAATACTGCGGCTCCTTTTATTCCGAGGCCAATCAACTGCATGCCCTTAGACCAAACCTGGAACAGCCTCCCTGATGTTACCATGATCGGCGATGCTGCCCATGTAATGCCGCCGTTTGCAGGAGAAGGCGTTAATATGGCGATGCTTGATGCCCTGGAATTGAGTGAGAGCCTGACAGGCAGCCATCATGTTTCTATACACGAAGCCATTGTATCGTATGAAACAGCGATGCGGAAAAGAGCTTCAGAAATGGCGATGGAATCATTGAAAAACGGGGAAATGATGCACCATGCAAATGCCCTGTCAACGATGTGCAGTTTTTTTGGGGCCATAAGGTAGCTGATTTCACCAGACATTGCATTGGCACCAAAGGTTGGCAATATAAAATATAATATAAGTCAAAAGCCACCCAACTTTCATTATTGGCTTCCCAATCTCCACCCCTGAAAGATATAAGGAGGCTTATCGAATCATCTTTCCATGAGATTATGCATAATTTCTGCCGCTCATTTTTATTAGCGGATGGTAATTATGCATCTTCCTCCCTTTACATCAATATATTTTAATGGTAATCCAGGAAAGGAAAATCTATTCCTTGCTAAGACATGAATCTGCTTTCGTAGCCTCTGGTATAAAATTTTAGTCAACGTATGATTTAAAATATATATTTTGTAGTTTTATATGTTATAAATTAGTATTTTTAAACATCAAAATCTAAAACCATGCTCAAAAAAACGCTCTCACTAGTTTTGGAGGCCCAACAGGGCTTTTCTGGAATTTCCTGTCTGAAAGATCCACTTTTCCTTCATTCGCATCCGTTTCCAGCTTCTTATTAAAGAACTCCGGGTAAATAATGCTTTAATAAATTCAGATTGAATTACGATTGATCATACTTCGCAATCAGTATCTCCCCCATCGTACACCATTATAACTAAATACCATTAAACCAAATTTTATGAAAGTAACGCTGCTCCATATCGTAGAGATATTAAAAAAACATCTCCCACAGGATAATATACCTGAAATATTGTTTGATTCGCCTTTAACAAATAAAGAGTACAACGACAAAAGACAAATATTTAATACCTATTTCCAATTCCGTCCGACGGCAATTGTATTCTGTACCAATACAGAACAGGTCTCGGAAGTAATTAAATGTATCAGGAAATACAATTACACTGGCCCCTTGAGCGTCCGTTCTGGTGGCCATGACCATGAAGGAGAATGTTCGGCAACCGATGGCCTTGTAATAGACCTTTCTAAAATGACAAAGGTTGATATTAAGTCAGAACTCAATTATTCAACCATCCAGCCGGGCATTATGTTTATGGATCTGATTAAACAGATGAATGCAAGGAATGTGGGATTGCCCCATGGCACATGTTATTCTGTACGCATTGCTGGTTTTACATTTGGTGGCGGATGGGGACCCTGGACGCGTCAAAAGGGAATGGGATGCGAAAGCCTTGCCGGGGTAACCCTAGTATTGGGCGATGGCTCATACCGGACAATCATAGATAATAAGCTTATCCCGGAGTATGGCGACCAACCAGTTGTAGATCTTAACGAAGAAGACCGCAAACTTTTGTGGGCACTACGCGGTGGTGGTGGCATGAGTTACGGCATTGTTACGGAACTCATTTATAAAACTTTCACTTTGCCTGATTTTACGACTAAATTCACCGTTGCATGGCAGCAAAAATTTGGTCAGGATATTCCTCCTGCTGTTGATATACTTAAACGTTGGGAAGCGCTTATAGGCTATAATAAAAATCCTGACTTACTGGGTACCAACCTTAAAATAGTTGCCAAATTTAAAGATGTACAGGATACCACTCCAGTGGATAAATCTTTACATGATTGCTATTTCTATGGATATTTCATGGGTAATAAAGACAATTTCGTGAATCAGCAAGATTTTGAAGCCAACCTGAGAAAGATTATTGAAGAAAATTGGTTTCCAGAGGGTGAGTTTGGACAGTACAATGTTAATTTTGAAGACAGTATTGAGGCCGTATTATCCAATAATGTAACCAATGGCTCCGGTAAACTGACGGCGATACCTGATGACAACAGGCGACAATGGAGTACATTCTCAGCCTGGGACAGAATTGTGAAATGGGATACCGGGCAGGATAAACATCCGCTGCTGGAAGGTATATATGATACCGATAGTTTGCCTCCTCATTTTCAAGCTATTCCACCTGAAATAGACAAACCTGCCCCACATAAAATCACTTCAAGGTTTGCCATGGTTACCGATGATGAAAACATTGCTTCGGAGCGGAGAATTAAATTGATAGAAAGTCTTGAATCAAACCTTTTAGTTACCGAGGGTGAAAATCAAGGCATGAATACTTACTTTACTTTGGGCGCTATGACGGGGAGCTATTACCGGGATTATGATTTTAATGCAAATCAGTTTCCGCAAGGTAGTTCATTTGCCTATAAAAAATGCTTTTATACCGTGCAATATCAGGCCTGGTGGGACAATGACGGTCGCGAAAACCCGAAAGTGCAACCTTATGTAAACCGGGCTTTGGATTGGCTGGAGGCTTGCCGGGATTATGAGATCCCTGCTACTTACGGAGCCTTCATCAGTTTCAAAGACAGTAGCATTCCAACCCGTGTTTATTTTCAGGAAAATTATGACCAGCTTAAAGAAATAAAAGAAACGTATTGCAATGATCCTGACAATTTGTTCAGCAGCCGCAAAACGATTATCTGATGGAATAAATTTCCCCAACAAAACTGGTACAATAGGCATTTTTTGGTAACCGTCACAAAATTCAGGCACATTAACGCTTTCGTGGCGATGTTTTGTTCCTTGCTAACTACCAGATTGATTGATCCTTTATAAATACACTATAAAATCCATTTACAATCAAAAAACTATACAACATGTCTGACATTAAACAAGTAATCATTCACCCGGCCATCGGTGTTGCCCGGGTAGGCAATAGTCCGGATGAATATTTTCTCCTGCCTGATCTCATTAACGAACCAATAACCGATCCTGGCAATTTCAGGGATAGCCAGGGGCGTATTAAACGGCAGGCGGCCCGTTTCCGGCTTTTCGGTGCCGATGAGCAAGGCAATATCATCCGGGAACTTACTGCGGAAGATGGCGATATCACCTGGACCGTACACGTGGCTAACAAAAAAGCCGCCTGGTACGATTTCGATCTTGCACTGGATATTCCACAGGCCACTGGTGTTTATCCGAAATATCCGCCGGTAGAAAGCAAGTTACGCAATATTAACGTCGCCGATTCCCACCGCCCGAGGCTGGTGATTGATGGCGGTGTAGTGGCGATTTCCGGCATCAATACCAATTCTGGTGGCAATGATTCCGAATTCGCTTTCGATAAAGGCACATTTTATTCTCCGCATGGTACGGATACGCCGGTTTACCTGGGCGAACTGCGTACAGACCAAAATGGTAGTTTGCTTTTCCTTGGTGGGCGTGGCCTATCTGCATCATACGATGGTAAGATGGCAACTACTTTTGCCAATAACAATACCTGGCATGATGATACCTCTGACGGTCCGGTTGATGCAAAAATTAAACTGAATACAGGAGAAGTGCTCGAGGCGACCGGTGCATGGG
The DNA here is from genome assembly GCF_019317285.1 of Pedobacter sp. D749. Lineage (NCBI taxonomy): Bacteria > Pseudomonadati > Bacteroidota > Sphingobacteriia > Sphingobacteriales > Sphingobacteriaceae > Pedobacter > Pedobacter sp. D749. The sequence goes on along the minus strand of NZ_CP079218.1, from coordinate 2,117,519 downwards.
TACTCACTGCTCCACCAGATTATTCGCCAGGGATACAGGCATTTGTAACCGGATACGACCTGCTGGCACAAACGGCCAGCGAAATGGGACAGTCTGTGTTACCGGAAACGCCGGAGTTCTGGGCGAACATCTATCCGATGCTGCAACGCATGCCACTCAACGGGTGGGTGAATGCGGGTATTTTTAAGCAGTATGGCTGGGGTAGCCCAGGGAATCTTTCCACTCCTGAAATGGTAGCGAAGCTTTCTGATGCATCTGATCAATACTTTGAACTACGGCAAGCCATTTTCCGCCAATTCCGTAATCCTGATTACGCAACCATGCAGGCAGAGCTTTTCCCGCCGATTTATGGCGATGGACTGCAAAGTTTTAAAAGCAGCGATACAGATCCGCGTAATTTCATGGCTGTAATGCCTTTTCAATATGAATATCTTCAACAGTGGGCAAACGGCAACTTTACGTTGAACGACAAGTCTGGAACTGTTCATTATGAAGACCTTTCTCCTGCCGAACAGGCCAGTCAGCTGGATCGCACCACGCTTGATGAAACCATTGGCGGGCCTTTTCACCCGGGATGCGAATATACCTGGCCAATGCGGCAACCCATCCTGTATTCGGCACCGTTTCGCATCAAACGCAGGTTGGATGATCCGCTTACCTTCGGACCAGTGCTTAATTCTAAAATCGCGCTGGCACCGGGAGGTCCTTTGGACGGCTCTGCTGCCGGCGATATTACCAAATGGATGGCCGTGCCCTGGCAAACGGATACTTCCAGCTGCTTAAGTGGCTATGTAGAAATTATGGGTCAGTATGTACCAACTTTCTGGCCGGTTAGAGTGCCTAACGATGTGCTTACGGAAGCGGATTACGAAGTGATGATAAGTGGCAGCAGCAGCCTGGAAGAGAAAAATTCTGCCTTTGGCAACCGGGTAAAGTGGCTGCGCGGTGTGGTATATGAGTATGGCTATCCATCGGTAAAAGTGAGTCCTTATACCAAAGGCATTAACGATTTTATCAGCCAATGGCCCGATGTAGGTATTTTGATCCAGAAAGAAGGTAATGGCGATGCCAACTTCCCTGATAAGATGTGGGTAGAGAATGGACGAACCATAGGAGAAGAGCAGATTACTGCAGACGCAATGCTGAAGGCTGCGCCAGAGCATGGACAACCAGCAGAAGATTCAGGTTACCTGTGGATGGTAGAGCGCGCTGAAAAGAGAAAGAGAGGATGATAACAGATGTGCTGATTATAGGCAACGGCCCTGCCGGGTTGGCTTCAGCAATCACTTTACGGCAGCACGGTGCATCGGTAACGGTGGTGCACCGGCCTGCAGTGGATGTTATCCGGGCGGGAGAAAGCCTCGCGGCTTCCGCCCGTTACTCACTTATCGAACTTGATTTATGGGATGACTTTTTAGCTGCAGCTCACCCACCCTGCTATGGCAATTCCTCTTGCTGGGGAGATGACCGGCTATTCTTCTATGATTTTATCCAGTCATCGTTCGGAGAGGGCTGGTATTTGAATCGTACAGCTTTTCAGTCTATGATGCTCCAAAAAGCAGTAGCCGCCGGAGTTACTTTAATCGAAACGAACCGGGCCTTCGGGCTTACAAGGGAAGGGATGCGTTGGCAATATACTGAAGGCCATTCCCACATCAACGCTGCTACAATAATCGATGCCAGTGGCAGGAACAGTTGGCTGAGCAGGCAACTTGGTATAAAACGCATTCGAGAGGATAATCAGGTAGCGGTGGTTAGCTTGCTGGCCTCCTCTAATCCCCTAAGGAGTCAACAAAGTCTTATTGAAGCAGTTCCTGACGGCTGGTGGTATGTTTCGGAGGGTGGAGAAGGAAAGGTAGTCCGCATCTTTTTTACAGATCCTGACCTGCATGACCGGGCAGATTGGCTAGATCCCTTATATTGGCGCAGGAAAAGTACGCAAACGCGCTTTGTAAAACATCGGGTGCCGGTAAGTCGTTACAGCGATGTATTGCCTCTCCAATATACTTCAGCAGGAAGCCATCATTTGGAGCATTATGCCGGCGAAGGTTGGTTAGCGGCTGGCGATGCCGCCTGTGCGTTCGACCCATTGTCTTCCCATGGTATCGCTTTTGCGCTACGCAGTGGCATTGATGCCGGCCTCGCGGCGAAAGATGAACTAGCGGGTATTTCGGCAGCCGGAACTCATTATCATCAAAAGATTCAACTCGCCTTTCATTTGTATGGGGAGCAACGTGCAGATCTGTACGGTAAGGAGACCCGTTGGAAAGACCATCCTTATTGGGTAAGAAGACATGGCGAGCAAAAATCAGCAGTTGCTAAGGATAATGTGATTATAGGATAAAACAGCAGTCGTTTGACATTAGTATTATCAAAATTGCTGATATTTATAGAAATAAAAAACCAGGCAATATATTTTTGCGTATATGGTAATGTAGGGGGTGAGAGTCCTACATCCGGCGAAAGCCTGAGAGCGTTAATTTAGATTGGGGATAACCATTAATTTGGTTATCCCTTTTTTCAAAAGCCGAAAACATAAAACTTCTGGTTCATTAAGTAGTAATCTTCGCTTACAGGAACAGCGCTTGCAACCGGTACTACCGAATTAGGAAAAGCATTAAGTTCAGTTAATATAAACGCCTGGTGTTTATATATTTATCAATCTTCTTTAGTTACTTTAACATCAGTAAAGTGGCCTAATGTTCCTGGCCCTATCCACAACCCAATGCTTCCCCGAATATTTTTACCCTGTTTTAGATCATTTACAATTAAAGTAGGCTGAGCTGCACCGTTAATATACAGCCTGGCAGTTTCATCCTTTACTACAATCTTTATTTTGATCCATTCTGCAGGCAATATATCAACATATGCTTCATACTGTCCCGGCGTTTCCTTTCTTAATTTTTCCCAGGGATATCCGGGAATAGAAATATACTGGCTGGAGTGGTTTCTGCGTAATTGATCATCTGCCCGGCCATTGGTAGGACGTAAATAAAAAACCTCCATTTTTGAAGCATCTAAAGCCGCCCTGAACGCAATACCTACAAATCCCCGAGCTGTTGCTCCGGCATCTGCAAGTGGTTGCCCGCTAATTGTCGCTTCAATTACCCCATTATGAAATTCAATATCTTTCAAAATTGCAAGTGTATTATCTCCATCAGGCTGACCTTTTATTTCCAGGGCTAAGGCATTTTTACCTTTATAGACAGATTTTTCGACAGTTACCTGAAACGGAATTACATCAGATGGAATCATCGATTTGTGCTGTGCTTTAGATTTTAAACCTAACATTAAGCTTAACATCAAAATAAATAAGAGCTTTTTAGTCATAAGGAAAATAATTTTCAGCATTTTAATCCTTCTAAAATAAGAAAAATATGTTTTTCAAACTCATAAAGAATGTATATCCTCTGTCTGAGGACTGGTATGGTTGTAGCTAAATAAAAAAATTGACTGACACAGTAATTTTTCATGTTTAACAAGCTGGGAATTGATTCCTGCAATAGAATTTTTCGGTTTCAGAGCATACAGCCTTTCGAAACCATACACTTACTTCGTGCCATACCCGGGGGGATTATCTGTTAAACAAAAAGGAACAATATGATCATCCCCACAATCCCAAATACCAGGAACCGGATCATAAACAGACAAGAAACAACCAAAATCATTGCTCTCCATCTGTTCCTCACCTGAACTTCGCGACACCTTCCCCGAGCAAGGTTTTGGCGCCGTAACTACCTCCTGCTCGCTACCAGGCACAGTAAAAACACCCAGTAAAGCCAATGGCGTATAAAGAAAAGCCCAACAGAGAAAAAAAAGCGGCAGATAACTATTGTTGTTCTTCATCGAAAGCAAAAATTTTGGTAAAACATTAATTAACAAAAGCAAAGGCCGCATCCGGAAATAACATTCCGGAACAGCTAAAGCCACCACTACACCCAATTGCGTAACAGATTAAGCAGCAGAAAAAAGTCGACCTCTGCCTAAAATCCGGGCATACCAATCACAGCAAAACCGATTATTTTTTCAAACGCAAAAAATAGAGAATGGAAGGAAAAAAATACGATAAGAAACCAGGCGTCACGTTCGAAAGCAAACAAAAAATGAGGCAGGTCATCATCATTAAGAACCTTATTAATATTAATCATAAATAGCCAACCTGCCCCAGCTCAAAAAATCACTCCGGATTCCTGGGTTTCAAGGCATAAAGCCGATCAAATGTGCAACTTAACAGAAACTGGCATAGAATTATTTGAAAATGACGAACAATTAAAATAACATATTGGGGTATACTCACCTTGGGAAGTACCAACCAGTTAATCCAAATTATTTTTTGTTTGCTCATAATCGTATGTTATGAGTCCTGACGGAGAGAGGAAAAGTGGGCTTCTCAAACCATAACCTCATAATGTTTCTCACGCCTTACGTTGAAATGGAATTACAGCAGAAGCCCACTCTTATTTTGGAAGCTAAAGATAGCTATTCCGCTATAAGAAATGGGATAAAATCTGCTGTCCTGCTCCAACGGCGTGAGATTTGAGGTTGCAAGACTCTTAATTTTACCTTGTAATGGTTTTATTTTTATTATGTTAATGTAAATAAAAAAAACTTAATGTCAAGTAATTACATGACAATTTTAAATAATATAAAGGCCTTTGCTAATTATATTTTTATTGGTAGTGAAATGATTCTTGAGAAAGAAAAAATAATTGTGAAAAGATTAGGTCATCATTTAAAACCTTTGAAAGAGACGCAGAAAATTTCTTATCGTAAATTTCACAAAAGAAGTGGGGTTAATACAGGAGATGTTATTAAATATGAAAATGGAGAAACCAGTCCAAGCTTCATTATAATAAAAGTAACATCACCTTTAAATATGCCACCTTGTAAGACTACTCACCGAATCACTCAATTTTTTATGCGATTTATTGCATATTTTGGGTTTTCCGGTAAAACATAAAACTTTGCAATCATTTGATTTGCAATATTTTATGTAGTTTTGATACTATCTTCTGTGATCCCGCTGGGATTGGCTCAGTCCCGCAAAACCCCGAACCTGGTCCTGAGCCTTTTACAAATCGAACCCATGCCGGCGCTTCTGTTCGAATCCCAGGGGGAATAAAACAAAAAAACCTCACATTTCTGTGAGGTTTCTTGTGATCCCGCTGGGATTTGCACCTAGTGCTAAAATCAGCGTTTAAATAGTATTTTAGGCTGTTTTGTAATTCTACTCATTGAATTACTCACTATTTTTTTAATACGTTTTAGCTGCAATTGCTATACATAAATATACGTTTTTTTTATCTATTTTCAAAAAAAACTATGCAACCAATAGATAAGAGCCCAGTCATGTGTCAAACTCCTTAAGCAGTATTTTGCGGTAGCTCAATATTCAGATTCTGGGTTTTAGTTCATAATATGTAAACGCTATTTTATTTTGTTATAGGCCTCGATAAATTTCATTTCTAGATGAATATTATATGTTATCGCCTCGGCAATCAAACTACCATGGACTCTGTGGGGAGTCCTTGCCTTATCCAAATAATCTTCCGTATTGACAGTAAGATATACGAACTTCAACCCATAGGACTTTACCTTATCAGCAACATCCAATACTGTTTCCCAAATAGCACAATCTTTGAATTCTGGCTTTTTTGCAGAAGGAGGTTGCTTTTTTGAGACTCTAATTAAAGCATTTTGAGCAATCTCATCTGTCGTCAAATATGTACTTGCCTGACAAATTCCATCCGCTATTTTTTCTAACTCTGCTATAAGCCCCTTATCTCCTATATGGTCAGAACAATAATTACTTGAAAAAATATGGTTGATCATATCAACGCTATTCTTATGGAAATCAGATGTTAGGTTTAGGCTCTCGTGAGTTTCTGCCATAATTTTGGCAAAATGTTCATTCCATTCAATTATGGTCAATTGGCTACATACACTATAGATTTGGTTAGTATCAATAAGCTTTTTTATTTCAATTATTGATTTAAGCGTATTAATATCACCATTACGGTAAACCAGTCTGATAATATCAAGCAATGCGCATGTATCCCAAAAGAAAATAGGTTTTGGATTTACTGAAAAGACGTTTTGAACAAAGTCTGTAGCAGAGATTGGAATTTTATTTAGAATGCTCATATTTTTCCAAGATGTCTAATGCATATTCCAAATCGACAGCTAGCTTCCAAGCCAAATCTTCCGACCAACCTTCATTTTCTTCAAGCCAACGCACGAATTCATCGGAGTTAAGCTTAACGTTCTGCCGAAAAAGTGTAAATACGAATTCACACCATCTCTCGAAATCAAAAGGATTCGTATTTCCAGTTGATTTGTTTGCCGATCTTGAAAATCGGTATAATCTTTCGTATGCTTCTTCGCCAATAATTTCGGTCATGGATTTGTATGGGCTAGTGATCATCGTGTCCAACTCAAGTTTTACAGCTACCTTTTTTACCACACATTTATAAAGTTGATCCAAGATGAAATTATACTGTTCGTAAGTCAGCTTTCTAGTAAGGCTTGGAATTATATTGAAAACTTCGAATTCATTTTTAGAATGGCGCATCCAAACAAATGCCTGCAGGTCAGTGTTGTTATTGAAAGAGAATTTAGGGCTTTCTAAACAAATAATAATGTCATCTGTCATTACATTTTTGATATAGTCTTCTTCAAAATCGCTTCTATTAAGCCATTTGTTTTTTTTTGCTTCATTTATTAACTCTGTTCTGAACTTTAAAGCGAGGTTGGAGTTGACGAAGACAATTAACTTTTGATATACTTCCATTTTAAAAAATTGTTCTATTTCTGCCCTTAATAACAATCAAAAATACTAATTTTTTTTTGATCAGGTACTTTCGATGCAAGGCTTATTTACGATTGAACTTTAGCACCTTAGGAAATTAAAAAACACATAAACCGCCTTTAAAATACCAATATTAGAATGAGATTCAATTAATAGTTTTTAGTTAGACAAATGATGAACTATGTTGACGATAATTATTTAGTTATTTTGTCCTATCAAACGTTTGATCTATGTTTTTCCACCACTTAAAAAATTTCAGCCCTTATTCTGGTCACATCTATGATGATATGAGAGTTTCTTTTATTCATAGGGAATTGATTAGAGATGGTAAGGCTTATTTTATCAGTGATACAGACCTGTACGATTTCCTGAATATAAACGAAAGTACCAGTGTCAATTATACGAATGAATCTTATGGTGAATGGGATATAAAACAAAAAGAAATTTTTGAGCCATGCTTTTTCGATGGTTACAATGAGGGCATTAATGCATTTGAACTTAATCTAGGTGTATCTTATCCGGCACTCAAGCACGAACAGAAAGTACAGTTCCTAAAAGTGTTTTGCCTGCATTGTCTTGATTTTCTATATTTAGATGGTGATCTTGATAAAGATTTGTTTTATAATTTAGGGTATTTGCAAGCCAGTCTGTACAGGGGGGTATAGAAATTATTTAGAAAGTTATTTAAGGCGTGTTGAACCAATTATTCAGGATTTGAAGATTGAAGCTTTCATAAAATAGTATTTAGGTTTTTGGGATTAGGTAAACTTTTTATCCATTGATTCGACTACTTTTGAAGCCAAATTTGCAATTACTTAATATAAAACATATCTAACCTTCTACCTTATTTTCTATTGAAAATCTCATTTTCTAATTCTTTATAGATAATCATATCTGATGTGATATAATCTGAGAGGTTTATCTTAAATTTTTCTGCTGCTATTGATCCCGGAATATTACAGCATGATTTGACTATATTAAATTGATCCTTTACTTGATTGTTTATAATGTCTGGAAAGCATGTGTCATATTTTTGTTCATTAAAGGTTAAGCCATTTGCTACGCAATATTTCTTTAAAACTTCCTTATCAAAAAGATAATTTTCTATTTCGAATCGCTTTAAAACTCTATGATTTTCTTTATTATTTTTCAAATATAATTGTCTTCCACCTTCATCAATAGGTTTACCAGAATTCATATCTCTATCTTTAAGTACTAAAATTTCAACGTCAGAAAATACTTTTCCTAATATAGCAATAGCAATGTTTGATCGCTGATCAAGCTCAGTGTTGCCGCCAGAAGATATAAACAGAGCCTCTTGATAGTCTTCTTCAAAAATGTTATTTAAAACTTTTGCGTCCATACCATCCTCTACGTTAGCGCGTGGCTCTGATACCTTTCCTTCGCAATAAATGATTTTTTTGGGTGCAAGTAATCCAGTAAGATCTTCAAGTGCTGTCTGAAAAATTCTCTGCCAATTTTTTCTGGATGGCTTCATTGGCTTGATAGTCTTTATACCATTGAAGTAATCATCCTCAGAAAAATCTAAAATTTGACTTTTTTCTTTTAGTTCATCTTGCAATGCACGTAAAAACCCAATGCTATGTGTGGCTACCCAAAGTTGACAATTATCAGGAATTAGTTTTTCTATTTCTACGAGTAATTTTCTTTGGACTGCTGTATTTAAATGTAGCTCAGGTTCGTCAATACAATAAACTGTTTCATTAAAGAATGGCACCTTCACTACCAGGTCTAACACAATATCGACAACTTCCTTTTCACCAGCAGATAGATTCGCGTAAGGAAAGTTCTTAGCATTACCTTTTTCAAAATATAATTGCCCTTTGCCAGACAGAACATTTCCCAAATTTGAAATTTTAGCATCAATGACCTTGGATAAAATATCATTAACTTTTCCAATTAATTCTTGCTTGATTTGATCACCAGTTTTATTGCCAGAAGCATCGAATTCCGAGTATGCGATTTCAATTAACCGTTTATAATTGTTTACCAATCGACCATCTAAAGCAATAGAACTAGTTGGATCATCTTGTCCGTCTTGTATCTCTGATATCTTTTCAATCTTTGTGACATTTAATTTTGCAGTGAAACGATACGCAGTTCGTATATAAAAACTTTTTCTTTGTAATTCTACTCCACTAGCAGTCTGTATCAAAATTGATCGATTCTTATCATAAGGTTGGGAAATTGTTCCTTCTTCGCTATAAAATAATGATTTAGAAAAAAATGATGCACCTTCATGGTCTCTATACCTGAAATCTTTCAATTTCTCCTCGAAGGCATCAAAAACTGAACTTTTACCACAGCCATTTGGGCCTACGAGCGCTATAATTTTTTTTGGAGATTCTCCTAAATCGATAGTAAGATTATCAAACCTTTTGAATTCTTTTAATTGTATATTTTTTATCCTCATAGTCTAATTTTTGTTAGAATAATATCTAATGTTTGCTTTTTTTGTAGGCCTTTAAATTTACCATCGATTTAATAATCATTAACGTCAACACCTGTACCATTCATGTGAATCTGCCAAACTAGGAAAAATGAGATTAGAATTGATTGACTATTTGACAGTTATTTCTAGAGTTCGTTCGGTTTGAACCCAATTCGTGTCTAGATATTTACATTTAACGCCTTCAGCGGATATCTCAGCATCTTCTATGCATAAAGCAGTATGGGCAGCAGTAACGCCCGCTTTCATTTTGTCGAGATAGGAATTTAAGGTTTTGGCATCTTCTTTTGTGCCGATTATGTGACCCGCTTTGGTGTTCCACAATTCCGGCTCACATTTTCTACTGGCGGACATTTCCACAGGTTTTCCGTCAACGGTAATCCTTAGATAAACAGGAACAGTAACTGTAACCTAGTTTTTTGGTTTCTTCAGGTAGAAGAGCAGGCTGAAATTAGTTTTCATAATCGACTGATTTAAAGATAACAAAGCTAGCCTTGTAGTCTAATCGCATCAAGTCATGCAATGATTTAACTTTATGTAAATCAATAACTTAAATCTTTTTCAGTGAGTATGCCACTCTCTAAAACTACTCACCGAATCACTCAATTTTTTATGCGATTTATTGCATATTTTGGGTTTTCCGGTAAAAGCAAAAACCCTGCAAACATTTGATTTGCAGGGTTTTATTTCTCTTTGATATTGTTTCTTGTGATCCCGCTGGGATTCGAACCCAGGACCACTACATTAAAAGTGTAATGCTCTACCAGCTGAGCTACGGAATCATCTTCTCCCTTTCGAGGCTGCGAAGTTAGGAATTAAATCCATTCTTGCAAAAGGTAAACCCAAAATATTTAATAGAAAGTTAACATTAAATGAATAAATTGAAGTTAAATATTTAGAAATCATCAGGTTAAACACGAATAAAAAAAATCCATATTTCTATCTTTTCCAGCTTACTGATTACAAATTTATAAACCATTAAAAGGAATACGTCTGCTAAGAACTAAAATATTTTTTTATCCGTTCAGACCTCCATATTAAACAAATAAAAATTTAATAATCAACTATTTAAGTCATAATTGTTTTATGAATTCTATACCTATTCAACATTAATATTCCACTTGGTTGTAAGCAGAATAATGATTTTTTTATTTTTATAATTATTTTTCACTTTTAAATACACACTCGTTTTCTCAATGAATATTGAAAATATTTATGGTGAAGATAAATGGGCTGCGCTTGGTGGTTTCTCTCCAATTATTACAGTCTTCAGGTCTTTCCATGCACTTACTCCAGAAATGGAAGACATCATTAACCGCGATACATTCCCTGTACGTTTTGCTAAAAACAAACATATTGCCTCGCCATTAAAATACAACCGCTACATTTTCCTTATTTTAGAAGGAGCAGTACATGGCTACCTTAAAATGGGGAATAAAAAGATTACTACCTGGATTGCTGCAGAAAACGAATTGGCAGGAACCATCAGGAATTTATGGGAAAATGAAAGTTCTGACGAGTATATTGAAACGATAGATCCGGTATTTGCAATTGCCATTCCGCATGAAATGACGAAACTGCTTTACGAAAATTTTCCCATAGCAAACTATGTAGGTAGAAAAATGACCGAAATTTATTTTCAGGGAGCATCTGAAAGAGCCTATATCTGCAGGCTTCCTACCGCGTTAAAACGCTACCAAAGGTTCTTGATTTCTTATCCAAACCTGATTAACCGGGTACCATTAAAGTATGTAGCATCATTTACAGGCATGAGACTCGAAACATTAAGCAGAATCAGGAAAAAAGCACCTACTGAAAAATAATAGTTACGCCAGGTTGCTTATAAAGCACATTCCAGACATGAATCAAACGTTTGTGCAATATTTCTGACCAAAATGATAGCGCATATAATTAGCAGAGGGCTTTTTTTCCAATTAAAATCATATTATAAACCCCATCCATACCTGATACGGCTCAAGCCTGATGCATTTGTTGTGGTTAAAGTAATATTAGTGCCACTTCCGCCGCGGTTCTGGATGCTGTAACTGTCGTTGTCTCTAAGGCCCGGCCAGTATACGCTGGCAACTTTATCATTTCTAAATACATTGGTAGAACCAACTATGTAGGCAATCTCATTGTCACTTCCAACCGGACCTGTGTAATTTTTGCCTGTGGTCATAGCCGCGCCGTACTCTGTAACAACAGTACGACTTGCGTAATTGCCAAAACGGTTTCTCCAGTCGCTCTCCCATGCAGATTGAGATCGGGTAGCCCAAAAAGCATAGTTATGCAAGGACAGCAAACAACCCGAAAAACGGCTATCGGCACCAACACCTGTTACATTTTCCGAATAGCCCGTACCGCCTAATAGAATCCTCCCCTTGCTTACGTTAGGATAACGGGATAACCATTCGGCATAAATAGCTGTTAACTGAGCAAGCGAATAACTGTATGGCTCATTCATGGGTTCGAAATACACATTGGCATTGCTACCATATTTGTCTACCACGGTTTGCCACATGGCCCAAAACTGAGTGGTATTATCAATGGTACCATTGTGGGAAGACGCGCTTTCCCAACAAGCAAGAATTACTTTCATATTTTTGCTCAATGCGCGATCTATTGCACCAGTATAAGCACCCCACCATGCTTCTGCTACACTAGGAGGATTAATGGGTAATCTAACTGTATTTACGCCAGGCATGTTCGTTTGAAAACCCGTTAGAATGGCATTTGCCTTTGCCGATACGGTGGTATAATTATCACCGGCGGTTAATCCTGACGGAATAACCCAGCCATCAACAAAATTGTCACGGCCATCAGCCCAGTTTACTCCTGCAATACCTGCAGCACCTACCGATTCTACACTTGCTTTTTCAGTCTCTGGGGGTTCTGTAACTAACTCTTGTTTTTTACAGCCGATTAAGCATGCGCTTAACATAACAACCATCGTTACAATTGGCGTTTTAATTTTCATAGGTTTTGTAATTAATATTTGGTTAGGTGAGGCGTTAATTCAGAAGAAAATGGAAATGCTATTATTTTAACTCATTTAAAATGGCTTTATCTAAACTGGTTAACGTCTTCTGCCCAGGTTTAAGCAGTTCAAAAACTACAATTTCATTCTTTCCTTTTTTAAGCCATTCTGCTGGCAAATAAATGGTTTGTTGTGGTCCAATACCCCAATATTTACCTAAGTTATGTCCGTTAACCCAAACCAGTCCTTTTCCCCATTTGCGCATATCTAAATAAGTATCAGCAACTTTTGTTAAGTTAATGCTAGCTGATTTGAGCACTGCTGCAGATTGGCTACTTACTTTGGGCTGTATTTTTTGGGTATCTATTTTATCAAATGGCAATGGATACATTTTCCACGATTTAATTTCTTTACCATTAAAAGTTACGTTTTTAGTAATCCCTTTATTATTTTTAAGTAAGTAAGGGCCAAAATTAATCCTCCCCATGTTTTCTACCAAAATATCCAATTGTACATTGCCGGCAGGAAGATTAAGCACTAAACTATCCTGATAAAGCCTTCTGTCTAAAACACCTACAAGTTTTTTATTGATATATACCAATCCATAATCGCGCAACTCGTTGATTTTGATTACACCTTTACGTCCGCCTTTTATTGTGCTGCTGTACAATACAAAACCATAGGGCTGGTTGAGGGCTTCAAAGGTTAGTGGTTGTTCACTTACTTTTGGTTTCCCGATCAGGCTAAAAATATCGGTCGATTTGGTAAATGTAATTACAGGCAATGCCGCTGCTGGCTTAGTACCGGGTACATCTGGAAGTGTTTGGTTTGCAGGCAGATTCTTTTTAATTGCTTCGCGAAAAAGCATGAATTTTGCTGTTGCATTACCCGCTTCATCTAAAGGTGCATCATAATCATAACTACTAATCTGTGGTTCGAAAGCTGTAGAATCATTAAAGTTTGCCCCATTCATAAACCCTCTGGTTGTACCGCCATGAAACATGTACATATTAATAGAAATTCCACCTTTAAGTACAGTATCTAGCTTATTGGCGTAAGTTTTTGGATCTACCTCATGGTGTTTTGTACCCCACCAATCGAACCAGGCCGGATACCATTCTGGCACAAAGTATGGTCCGGAACCATTGTTATATTTCTTGATTAACGTTTTGATCTGAGCTGGATTATCAATACCGTTTACGCCTGGAAGCAAGCCTGCCAAATGCCCTCCTTCTAGTGCCGGAACGGGATCGCAGGTTGAAAGTACGCCATCAAAACCGGCATCTTTAAACAGCTGAGCATTAATTTTCAGGTATTCTTTATCATTCCCATAAGAACCGTATTCGTTTTCAACCTGCACCATTAAGATGTTGCCACCATGGTTAATTTGCAACGGCGCTAAACGTTTACCAATTTCTGTAAGATATTCTTTATATTCTTTTAAATACTGTGCTTCTTTACTCCTCACCTGTAAACCTTTAATATTCTGTAACCAAAATGGATAGCCGCCAAATTCCCATTCGGCACATACATACGGACTAGGGCGAAGCAATACCCATAAACCTTCTTCTTTTGCAATACGCACAAATTCGGCAATATCATTATTACCCGAAAAATCAAACTGATCTTTCTGAGGCTCGTGCACATTCCAAAACACATAAGTACCAATCGTATTTAAGCCCATGGCTTTAGCCATTTTCATTCTGTCGCGCCAGGCTTCTCTAGGTATACGGGGATAATGCATTTCTCCTGAAATGATCTGAAAAGGTTTATTATCGAGCAGAAAAACAGAGTCTGCAAGTTTAAAGGTATGCTTAACCTGTGCAAATGCACTAAAGCTGGCAAAACAAGTAATTAAAATTACTTTAATCATTAAGTGTTTTAGGGTAGGTTTCATTTAAGATGTATTATTATTTAAAAAATCAAAAACATAGTTTTCCTATATCGATTTATAATTGCTTTTCAGCTCAACCAAATAGGATTAAAATTGAGGTGCGTTATTATTTCAATTCAATCAGGCTTAATTACTGAGTACTGTGGTAACAGATTTAGCCGGAATGCGAACATGCTTGGTATTCTGGTATTGTTTATAAGGTGACAAGTTATATTCGGCTGAGGTAACATAGGTCTGCACAGAATTTTGTTTATTACCCTTTACCTCAATATCCAGATCAAGATCGTTTTCTGTAGGGTTAACCACTACTGTTACGAGTTTTTTATTTTGCAGATAAGATGATACATCAACCTGAGGTACATTTGCTCCTAGTGTTTTAACCTGAAGGCGCTTACTACCAGGGCTAACAAAACGACTATAATTACCCAGGGTCCACAACATTTTACTATCATAAACCTGCCCGTCTGTTTTATTTTTGTCGATATAAACCAAGCCATCTTTATAATCGCTGGCTGATATGCCCAGCCACCACTGCCATGAGGTAGCATTAGACAAAACCAGGTCGTGATGGATCAAACGGGCGATAAATAATGCAGGTGCCATACCAAGGTCGCGTTTTTCCCCTTTCATTAAACTATCGCCTAAAATACAATATTCAGACATCCAATACCTTAAACCTTTAATGCTGGCTACGGCATCACCCGTCTTTTTGCGTACTTCAATAAATTTCTGCTCCGGACTTGTTGTAAAATAACTGTGCCCGGAAATAGAATGATCTATGCGCGATAGATTACCGACATAATTGGGTGATGAAGGATTAAAAAACTGATATACCTGGTTTCCTTTTACACTGTTTCCGTTATTGTATAAATAATCAAGCTGGCCAGCCTCTCCTATTTGTATTTTGGTTTTGACCTGATTTTTAACAAAGGCTTCGTTAACAGCTCTGTAAAGTTGAGCAAGTTCGTTATTGTTATAAGGACAGCCCTCCTGGTTGTGTTCATTCCATTTCCATTGCGGCTCATTTGCAGGGCTCAGGTAATTTAGTGCTATTCCGGTTGTTTTTTTTATTCCTTTGATGGTAGCAACAAGATCGGAGGCAAATTCCGGAAGTTTGTCAAAGTTCAGATTGCAATGGCCATCTGTAGAATAGGCTTTCCCATTTTTGGTAAACAATACATGCGGACTGTTTACAAATCCGATAAACTGTTTCACTCCCCGGGTTTTGGCTGCCTTTAAGAACCAGACTTGTCCTGGCATCGCGTTCCAGTTATAAGTACCATCTGGTTGCAAAAAAGCGTATTGGCGACGCCATTCGTCGCCAATATCGCTTTCCTTACCTTGGGCGGCACTGCCACCACCAATACTGAAACGCCACATGTTAAGCCCAATACCAAGGGGTTGCCCCTCTTTTGTGGTTTGAGTGCTAAAAAGCAAATCAGCCATTTTATCCCTTTTCTCTGTAGGCCATAATCCGGCAAACTGACAACTCCAGGCATCAGAAGCACCAAAGCCTTCTATAGTCTGAAAGGTGTTGGCAGGATCAATTTCTATTTTTAGAACGGTTTCTTGTGCAAGCGTTGTTCTGCCACAGAAAAATAAGGCCAGACAGATAAAAAAACGGTTAAGAAGTTGATACGGCTTAATCATGCAAAACTTAATTTCTATTTATTAATAACCAGGGTTTTGCTGCAATTTACCGCCTGAAGCTAAAATCTCGGCTCTAGGTATAGGTAACCAGTAGTGTTTGGTTTCAAACTTACGCCCATCTAAAGCAACCTTTGGTGTGTAAGTAAATCCAGTACTTGTTTTGGTAATAATCATTCCACCAGCAGGTTTATTTTCGGTTACATCAGCAATTTTCCATCTCCTTACATCATAATAACGGTGTTCTTCAAAGGCGAGTTCTACCCTACGTTCGTAACGTACCGCATCTCGCATTTGTGATTGTATAAGTCCAACTGCCAATGCAGGCATATTAACATCTGGCCTTGCCCTTACCATATTGATGGCTTGCCTTGCCGACATTGTTGATCCGGCAGGAACAGCGTCAGGTCCGTAAGCTTCGTTAGCCGCTTCAGCATAGTTAAGCAAAATTTCTGCATATCTGAAATAGATCCATGGCTGAAAACCTGCATTGCCCCAAGGGTTTTGCAATGGATAGGCATCATTCATATATTTTTTAAGGTAATATCCGGTTTTGCTGGTATTCCAGTTATCATTTCCATCTTTACTGTCTTTTCCTCCCGGAATAAAAGTTTCTATATTACGCTCGCGATATGCTGCTCCATTGTATAAAATGGTTGCTGCAAAACGTGGATCACGACCTTTGTAAGGTTCATTGCTATCGTAACCAGACGTAGGATCTGTAATGGCTTTACCGTTGGCCATTTCATAATCATCAACCAGGTTCTGCATCGGCAAATTTCCACCCCAACCACCATAACCGTTTGGTCCGTTTGCAATTTCTAAATGGGTATGGTTGGCATTTTTGGTAAACAACCTTGCAAAAATAACTTCATTGCTTTGGTCAGTTAAAAACAAGTTTGCATATCCGCCAGTATATATTCCATATTTATTTAAAGAAATAACTGCCTGAGCTGCTGTAACAGCAGCCTGCCAGGTACCTGCATTATACAACGGACTTGCCGCATACAAGAGCAGACGCGATTTAAGTGCTAGCGCTGCGCCTTTAGTTGCCCTACCCGTTAGCCAGTTGCTACTATTATCTAATGGTAAATCTGCTGCAGCCTGGTCTAGTTGTGCTGCTACATAATCTATCGATTCTTTAATTGAAGCGCGTTGAAACAAAGCCGGATCCTGCAGATTATCAGAGAGTTCTGTTATCTTATCTCCCATCAAAACGATGCCTCCATAGTTTCTGATCAAATCATGATAACGAAAAGCCCTAATAAATTTAATTTCAGCTACCAATTGTTTTTTATGTGTTGCACTCATTGCAATTTTGGACAGTACTGATAGCGCATAATTACATTCTCTAATACCGCGATAACTCCTGCCCCAATATACACCGGCACTTCCTAAATTTTCAGGTGCCAACTGCCCTCTCTGGATTAACCAGGTAGCATCATCATTATTGTAAACAGATTCATCGGTAAAAGAACTCCACATGCTATATTCAAAACCTCTGCCAAAACCTGGCACAGATCCATCAGCTTCTTTATCCTGTAATCGGGTACCCAGGTACCGGTTGGTTATATAAGCCTCTAATGCTGTTGTATCACTTTCTATGGTAGCGGGCAAAAGGATATCGGTTGGTTCTACGTTTAAAATGTCTTTTTTACAGCCCACCATACTCCCTGAAACAAGGGATAAGCCTAAAAGTGTTATATATATTGATTTGATTTTCATGATGTTTAAAATTTAATATTAGCGCCCAGGTTAATAATGCGTTGCTGCGGATAAAACTGTCCGCTACCGCTGGTTCCTTCAGGATCGTAATCTTTTACTTTAGAAATTGTAAATAAGTTGAAGGCACTCGCATAAATCCTTAATCCGGATACATTGATCCGATCTAAGAAACTGGCTTTAATGTTATACGCAAGTTCTACATTTTTAAGCCTTAAAAATGAGGCATCATTTAACCAAAAAGTATTGTTAAACTGTCCGCCACTGATCGCATTCGAAGAACGGTCAGTAACTCTTGGATAAGTTCCATTCGGGTTTGCGGCGCTAAACCTGTTATCGGCCCAGCTGCTGTAAAAGTTACCAACGCTTCCTGCTTCCGGTAAAACGTACTGACTTACTCTGCCTTGACCAGATACAACGAATGAAAGATCAAAATTTTTGTAAGATGCTCCAAAATTTAAACCGTAAGTAATTTGAGGGGTATTACTATATGGAGATCTTGTTTGATCATCAGCAGTAATTTTACCATCGTTATTATAATCAAAATACTTTAAATCGCCTACTTTAGCTCCACTAACGTGAGGATAAGCATCTAACTCTTGTTGTGTCCTAAATATGCCAATACTGTTGTATAACAGGTTAGTATTTAAAGGCATGCCCGTTTGACGTTGATAATCTAAAGTACCAACCGCTTCATCAATGAAAATTATTTTACTTTTAGCATAAGTTATATTTCCAGAAACATTCCATCGCAGATTCTCGCCATTATGGTTATAACCAACCGTTGCTTCAAAACCATTACTGTTCACCTTCCCAATATTCTCTGAAGGTACCAACGGAGTGTAGTTTGCACTGTTATCATTAAATGGATTTACAATACCTGAAGAACCTGGCAATGAGGCATTACGGGTGGTTAAGATATCAGATCTTTTTTGCTGGAAATAAATGGCCTCAATGCTAAAGTTTTTAAACAAAGTGGCATTAATACCAATATCAAGCTTTTTTGCCACTTCCCAAGTGATGTTTGGGTTGGCAAGCTTTACCAGGTTTACGCCAGGTTGTATGCTTGATGATGCTGCTCCCGGACTTTGGGCTACAAATCCGTTCCCAACCAGTACATAATTATCAAAATACTGGAATCCTTTTACATTATCGTTACCGAGTGCTCCGTAGGATGCCCTGATTTTTAGGTTATCAACAAATTTAACATTCTCACTGAACCATTTTTCTTTTGACATCACCCATCCTGCAGATGCAGAAGGAAAATAGCCAAATCGGTTACCCTCCGGAAATATAGATGATCCATCGATACGTAACTGTCCTTCAAAGAGATATTTATCATCATAACTGTAGGCCAAACGGCTAATTACACTTTTACGGTTATAGTTTGAGCTATAGCCCGAGTTCAGATAATCGGTAGCCGCCGCACCTCCCTGTGAAAGTTCGGGCAAATTGGTAGATAAGAAGTTAAAACGTTGCGCATCGAAATATTCTAAATGGTTTTCGCTCTGTTCGTAACCTACAAAGGCATTGATATCGTGCAGGTTAAAACGACGTACGTAATTTAATTTAATGTTTGAAGTAAGTAAAGATTCGTTTTGCTGTTTTTCTATTAATGTAGCTTTTTGATTATTACCACCTGTAATTACACTATTATAGGTTTTAGACGTAGCATCATATTGGTAAAGCAGATATGGTTTGTTGAAACTTTTGGTAAATACATTAGATTTATCAGCAGAAAAGAAACCATCAACAGAAAGTCCTTCCACGCCAGGAATAATAAAAGTAGCTCTCAAAATACCGTTTAAAACCTGAGTTGGTGATTTACTTGTTCCACCGATATCGGTAACCTGCACCGCAGGGTTGGCATTCTCTATACCTGTTGTAGGCAAACCATTTGGATAATAAGCAGCTACAATAGGTTTTGCCCTATAAATGGATCTAAAAATGTCGCCAGCGGCAATCTGAGGGAACAAACGATTTTCTTGTCTGCCAGATACCGATAAGCCAACTTTAAGGTATTTAGAAACATTGGCATCTATATTCGTACGGAAATTGTATTGATTGTATTTGGTTGTTCCATTTTTGTACAACCCATCCTGAGAAACAGTTCCTAAGGACATGTAATATTTTACATCTTCACTACCACCATTAACCGAAAGGCTATGCTGGCTCTGTAAGGCTGTTTTTTCTAAAGTTTGATCTGCCCAATTGGTATTAGGGTATAATAACGGATCGGAACCATTACGAAATTTTTCGATCTGATCTGCTGTGTAAGATTGATTAAGACCGCCTGCAGGATTGGAATCGAAACTAATTTCGTTCATAATCTGTGCATAGGTTGCGGCATCGGCCATTTTAGGTAACCTCGTTGGCGAGCTAAACCCCTGGTTAAAACTATAACTTACAGTTGGTTTACCGGTTTTTCCTTTTTTCGTAGTCACTAAAATTACGCCATTGGCTGCTCTGTTACCGTAAATAGCGGCAGAGGCATCTTTTAGCACCGATACACTTTCAATATCGTTGGGATCTAAACGCTCAAGTCCACCAATTTGCCCTGGAATTCCATCTACAACAATTAATACATTATTGCTTCCGGTAGTAGCAAGTCCCCTTACTGTAATGGTAGAACCATCAACACCAGGTTCGCCACTGCGGTTATTTACAATTACTCCCGAAAACCTACCTGCCAAAGAGTTTGACAGGTTTGGTTGCGGACTCTTTACCAGGTCGGCTCCCTTTACCTGCGATATTGACCCCGTAAGTGTTGCTTTCTTTTGTGTTCCGTAACCAACCACTACCAACTCGTTTAGTGTTTTGGTATCGGAACCAAGCTGAACATTAATGGTTGTTCTATCGCCAACTGTTTGCTCCTGACTGGTGTAGCCTACATAAGAAAAAACAAGTACGTCTGTAGAGGCTGTAACACTGATACTAAATTTACCTTTTGCATCGGTTTGAACCGCTTTTTCGGTTCCTTTAATTTTAACCGCTACTCCGGGGAACGTAGCTCCGGTTTCGCTTGTTACTGTACCCGTTACCACAATTTCTTTAAGCTTGTTCTTTATCCCTGTTTTAACAGAAACTAAAGATGCCATTGCCGGTAAATTAATGGATACGATAAATAGAAATGCCAGTGTTTTAATTGTAAAGAATTTTGGCAAAAATCCTTTCAGAACTTTTCTTCTCATATTTGTTTGCAAATTAATATTTGGTTAGCAGATCAATTTTATAACCTACCCAACAGAACCCTCTATCGGAATCGCGATTATAGCTGCTTTATAGAAGGCTAAATTAGCGCCAACAAACAACTCCTATGGGGTGCAAACAATCCAAATTTAAGGGGTAAACAGACCGAAAAAAGCTTAAAACAATGCTTTGAGGCTGATTATTTAAAAACAGACGAATGGCTGCTTACTATTTACCTTTTTTAACTGTGGTATTAATATGATTGGAAAACGGCTTCCTGAATTTTTTAATATACTGTGATGGGTTCATGTTAAAGAGTTTGTAAAACTGCTCTCTAAAATATTTGGGGTCGTTTATACCCACCATGTAAGAAGTTTCCTGAATGGTTTTATCGGTATTGATAAAAATTTCGGCCGCTTTTCTTAACCTGATGAAACGGATAAATCCATTTGCCGACTGACCCGAAATGGATTTTATTTTACGGTATAAATTAGATCTCGACATACCCAGGACGGTCGACAGGGTATCGATATTAAAATCAGGATCGGTAAGGTGTTCTTCTACAATGCGGATACAGTTATCTAAAAACTCTTTGTATTCTGCAGAGATCTTGGTATTGTTCGAGTTGAGTGTAATTTCATTATAAAAATACTTTTGCAGGGCATTTTTACTCTTTAATATACTGGCTACCCTTGCTTTTAAAAAGTCCTTATCAAAAGGTTTACTGATATAATCGTCGGCGCCACCTTCTATTCCTTTAAGCTTAACCTCCGGAGCAGAAATGGCAGTAAGTAAAATAATTGGAATATGAGAGATGGAAACATCTTCTTTTATTTTACTGCATAGTTCTATACCTGTTATACCATCCATCATTACATCACAGATTACAATATCGGGTAATAGCTCTTTCGTCATCTCATAACCTTTTTCTCCGTTACTGGCTTCATAAAGGTGATAATCCATTCTAAAAACCTGTTTAAGGTATTCTCTTATTTCAATATTATCATCAATAATAAGCATGCTTTTTAATTCGATGGCCAGCTGGTTATCCACAATTGGTTCTTCAGCAGCCTCTACAACTTTATTAGCGCTAATTTCATCTTCTATCAATTCTTTAAATAATGAAGAATCGGTATCTACCAGTTCCTCATGCAAAATTACCGCATCTGTAAAATGACTTGTCCCTCTTAATAAAGCAATATAAAATGCTGTGCCTTTATTTTCAACGCTGGTATAACTTATCGTTCCACCATGCATTTCAATAAAATTTTTTGCAAGGTATAAACCAATGCCAAAACCACCTTTAGCTGATTTATTTCCCGGATCCTGATAAAATTTTTCGTAGAGTTTTTCTCCTGCAAAGCTGGTAATACCACAGCCTGTATCTTCTACAGCCACCTGTATATTGTCCTGATTACTTTTTACAATCATTTTAACCGTACCGCCTTCGGGCGTAAATTTTATGGCATTTGAAAGGAGATTAAAAAACACAATCTCTATTTTCTCCCTTTCAGCATAAAAAGGGATCGATTCATCGGCGCATATAAACTCAAATACAATATTTTTAGACCGTGCCTGATGCACAAAACACAGAAATACTTCTTTACACAAACTCACCAGGTTTACCGGAGCTACTTTTAATTTTCCGCCATAGGTATCTGCTTTTCTAAACAATAACAGCTGATCTACCAAACTTAAAAGACGTTTGGCATTCCTGTACACAATATTTAAATCAGTGGTATCAACATTATTGTCATTCTTATACAAAAGCTCTTTAACCGGGTTGATAATTAACGTAAGCGGCGTGCGGAACTCGTGCGATACATTGGTAAAAAAGGATAGTTTCTTTTCACTCAACTCCTTTTCTTTTTCACTTTCTACATGGGCCAGTTTAATCTGAAATTTTAAGTTAGATTGGTGCTCACGATATTTAAGATAGGCATAAACAAGGCCAAAGAAAGCCAAACCATAAAAGCCAAAGGCCCACCAGGTACGGTACCAGGGTGGCGTAATAATAATCTGGAGCGAATTTCCTTTCATATTCCAAATGCCATCATTGTTTGATGCCCTTACCCTTAAGGTGTATTTGCCTGGGTTTAAATTGGTATAGGTAACTTTATGTTCGCTACCGCTATAATTCCACTTTTTATCAAAACCTTCGAGAAAGTAAGCATACTGGTTTTTTTCTGAAAGCGTATAGTTCAAAGCCACAAAACCAAAAGAGAGTACACTTTGATCATAAGGCAATGTGATACTTTTCGTCATATAAACAGGCAATTTTAAAGGAGAATCTTCGCCCGGGAGAATCAGTTTATTAAAAACCGAAAAATCAGAAAAGTAAACTGCAGGAGCTTCTTTATTGTATTTAAGTAGTTGTGGATTAAAATAAACGATGCCTTTACTGCCTGCCAGGTAAATTTCCCCTTTTGCATTTTTACAGATGGCCGCATTGGCATACACGCCATCCTTCTCATCGTAATTTTTAACCGTTTTATTTACGGGATCGAAAAGTGAGATGCCCTGCTCGGTAGTAACCCAAAGCTTGCCATTATTATCTTCTACCAGATCGGTAAAAACATTGCTGGCAAAACCGTTTTGTTTTGAATAGATCTCGAAAGTATTTGTTTTAGCAACATATTTATTCAATCCATCGCGGGTGCAGATCCAAACATTTTTGTGCGAATCCAGATACAGGCTATTTACAATGTTATTGCTAATGCCGCCCGTTTTTGAATTATTAATCATGTAATTGCTGAACTTTTTTGTTTTAGGGTTAAAACGGCTGAGGCCACTCCCGTATGTCCCTATCCAGATATTTCCCTGCGCATCTTTTAGAAGGCAGTATAAATGGTTATTACTCAGAGAGCGCAAATTTTTAGGATCGTTATAGTAATGCGTATAAGCTCTAATTTTATCGTTATAGATTTTTAAACCTGCATCTGTAGCTAAATAATATTCGCCATCATTTACCTCTATCAGATCTCTAAAAACATCTTCGTTAAAAAAACTTCCAAGTGCAGAACGATGGTGATGATGTATAAACTTACTCTCCTTTTCGCTATACCGGTCAAATCCATTCTCACTCATTACCCATAACTGACCTTTTAAATCAACAGATAGGTTAATAATATCATTACTGGATAAACTGTTTAAGTCATCGCTGTGCGAAAGCCTGGTAATAACGCGGTTATTTGGATTGTATTTATAAAGGCCCTTGTTGGTACCCAGCCAAAAATTACCGCCTTCACTAACTATTGATTTAATTTCTGCCTGGTTTAAAGGAAGTGAAATAAAATTAAATTTATATTGGTTAAAATCAATTTTAGTGAGTCCGTTTTTACCACAGAGCCATATCATTCCGCTTTTATCACGATATAAACCACCGTTGGCAAAAAATTCGAGCTGATCTATTTTTTCCCATTTATTTAGTTTTGTATTTACCCAGAATATTCCGGTGCTGCCGCCTACCAGTAATTTTTCGGCACCTAAATTTAAAACATTAAATATGGAAGAATTACCTTTTCCCATACCTAGATAAGTGGTAAACTTTTCATTTTTCGGATCAAAGCGGAACAGGTCGCCTTTCCAATAGCATCCAATCCATATCATGCCATTATCATCCAGGCAGAGGGTCCAGATGTCGTTTGGATTTTTTTGGTTCGCGATTTCCTTTTGCATGTAATTGGTAAACCGCTTTGTTTTTTGATCGAATTTATTCAGTCCGGCGCTCCAGTTGCCCAACCATAAATTGCCAGAAGGATCCTCTGCAATAGCATTAACCGATTTTCCTTTTATAGCATACTGATTTTTTGCATCGGGTTGATAAACCTTAAAAGTTTTTGAATTTTTGTTATAAAGGTTAAATCCATCATCGGTACCAATCCACAATTTATTCTTTTTATCGATCAGTAAAGACCAGACTTTATTATTGCTTAGCGAAGTTCTATCGTTTTCTTTATAATAAAAACGTTCAAATTTTTCGGTAACCGGGTCAAACCTGTTTAAACCATTCATGGTACCCACCCAAAAAAAACCATTGCTGTCTTCTACTATAGCATTGATATAATTGTTGGTTAAAGAGGTGCTATCACCAGCAATATTTACATAAACTTTAAAAGAATAACCATCAAACTTACACAGACCATTTTCTGTACCTATCCATACAAAACCTCTTTTATCTTTTAAAGCAACGGTGGTATTTTTAGAAGGTAGACCATCGTTAATGCCATATGTTTTAAGCACATAATGTTCCGGAATAGCAGTTTGATCTACTACCTGAGCATGAACACTGTTGAAAAACAGCCAGGATTGTATAATAAAACCAAATGCTTTAATAAATCTCATCATTAGAAGGGCAAACCGACAGAATAGCTGAAAAAAATCTTTTAGCGGATGTAAAGATACAATTTGCTAAATTATTGTTACACAAAAACCTGTCAATCTGTAGTTCTATTTATCTGAAAAGTCTTTCAGCTTTTGCATTTTTTACCATTAAGTAGTTAAGGAAATTAAGATTTTCATTACTCAGCTCCTGCGATCGTCATCCTGAACTTGTTTCAGGATCTTTATGTTTAGTTTTTTTGCCACGGAAATACAGAATACAAACCTTTTTACCAAATGATAGGCTGCGCGAGATCGTCATTCCCAACTTGATTGGGAATCGTAATGCGCTTTAAGATTCCCGCCTGCGCGGGAATGACGGCCGTGCTAAGGATTCTATCTATGGTAGCTTAGTCGGAGGGCATTTGCGATTTATCAATCTCAAGAAGTCTTCGACTACGCTCAGACTGACAACCACGGTGCTTAACTTAATGATATTGGCCATCAAGCAATTAAAGACAAAAAGATTTTCATAGTTCAAATCCCGCAATCGTCATCATGAACTTATTTCAGGATCTTTCTGTTTAGTTGTTTTGCCACGGAAACACAGATTTGCACGGAATTAAATTTCCCTCTTTGCTTTCAGCTTTAGTCTTTAAGCTTTATCCTTTACTACCATTAAGCAATTAATAAAATTAAGATTTTTATCGTTCAGCTCCCGCAATCGTCCTCCTGAACTTGTTTCAGGATCTTTCTGCTTAGTTTTTTGCCACGGAAACACAGATTTGCACAGAATTAAATTTCCCTCTTTGCTTTCAGCTTTAGTCTTTATTACCATTAAGCAGTTAAGCACATTAAGATTTTTATCGTTCAAATCCTGCAATCGTCATCCTGAACTTGTTTCAGGATCTATCTGGCTTGCATTATTTTTTTGCCACGGAAGCACAGATTTGCAAGGAATTTAGTTTCCCTTTTTGCTTTCCGCTTTAGTCTTTAACCTTTACCCTAAAAATCTGAATAGTCTGTTGGGTAAACAAATTTAGTATCATTTTTAGAAACATTGTGCTGATACTCTGGCATCGCCGATAGCTTCTTCCAATATTCATCTGCCGAGAAAGCTTTCCAGTGCGCATCTCTATCTGCCTTGTTTTCGAAAGTAGTTAAATACATCAGATTAGGCATTCGGCTACCAGCGATTACTTCTCCATAAAATACGGCATTAAAATTTAATCTTTTGAATAAACCGATTTCATCGCCTTTATTAAACATTTGAACTTTATTCTGAAAATATTTCTCCGTAGGCGCTTCGTAACTTCTTAATTCGTACACCCGTTCTTTCATCGGCGATTTTAGATCAGGCAGCATAAAATGGGGTGCGTCTTCAAAGGCTTTTAATACAATTGATTCTAAGCGCTCGAAAGGTGCCTCCGTGTAGACTGCGTCCAGATAGACTTTACCATCAGCGGCATGTTGTTTGTCTTTTGCCAGCTTTTTATCCAGTTCTAAAATTCCATTAAATGATTTTAAAGGAATAAATACATAAACCAGTTTTTCCGTACCTACAGCCTGGTCACTTACAATTGGTTTAAACACACCAACTTTTGCTATTCCACAGCGGTGTAAGGCAGGCAAATATGCTTTTTGCAAATAATCGTCTACCGTTTTTTCCTGCGCATCGGTTTTTAAGTGGTAAATTTTGATCTGATAGAAATCTATCGACGCATTAGCGGCAAATGTGCTGGATAATAACAAAAGTAAAAACAGACAGAATATTTTAATTTTTGGCAACATTTTGGGAGGTCATTATTTTGAACGGAAAAATACTTAAAGTTTTCTGGTAAAACTGAAAATATCTTTTTTAGGCTGACCATTTTTATCCTTTTCTTCCAGCACAACGCTTAATTTATTTTCAGTAATCAATTGATAACTTAACCTCACCGATTGATCTTTCATTTCAAAAACAGCGAGTTTTCCCTTTAAGTTTATCAGCGGAAAAAGTAGTGGTTTTTCTTTTTCTTCCCAGGCAATGCTTCCACGGTTAAAATGCCTCATCTTCATTACAGGCAACCCTTCTTCAAGTTCAATCACAACGAATTCGTAAAATAAAGCTTTTCCATCTTTAACGCACCTAAAGCTGCTCATCATACTTTCGCCGTTCGGCTGGCTCCAAAATTCTTCCAGATCGCCCCATTCACTTTTCTGTACCCAAGTTCCAGACATAAATGCCAAATCATTTACTGCAGCCTTTTTTATTTGTGCAAAAGCCGAAATAGAAAAGAATAAGAAAGCCAAAATCAAAAAGTTATTTTTCATAGCGTAATTTATTACAGCTAAAATAACTAATTATATCCAATTATAGAATGAATGAATCAGCGACCAATTTCCAGTTTGCAATTTACAATTACCAGTTCAGTTGCAATAAACAGTTTGCAGTTACCAATGAATACCTTACTTTGAAATATTCGGGTTTGGAGGTTCGGCATTTAGTAAATGTTTCACAAAAAAATCGCGTTTACGTCTCCGTCCATAAACTCCCCCATCACTGTGTCCCATGCCCGGAATACTTAAAATATCAAAATTTTTATTGGCTTTGATCAATGCATCGGCAAGTCGGTAGGTTGATTCTGGCGGTACATTTTCATCCGCTTCACCAACAATTAGAAATAGATTACCCTGTAATTTACCTGCATTGGTAATGTTAGATTGTTCTCCATAATGTGGTCCTACCGGATAGCCCATCCATTGTTCGTTCCACCATTGTTTGTCGATGCGGTTATCATGACAACCACAGGCAGAAACTGCAGCCTTATAAAACTCAGGATGAGATAATAGTGCACCTGTTGAGCTTTGCCCACCCGCCGAAGTGCCATAAATCCCTACCCGTGAAATATCAGCATTTGGATACTTAACCGCCATGGCTTTCATCCACAATATCCTGTCAGGAAATCCGGAATCGGCTATGTTTTTCCAACATACATCATGAAAAGCTTTAGACCGGTTGGCCGTGCCCATTCCATCAATCTGTACCACAATAAAACCCAATTCGGCAATGCTCTGCATTTCACTGGCTGGCAAGAAACTTTTAGGCACAAAGCTGTCATGAGGACCTGCATAAATATTTTCAATTACAGGATAAGTTTTATTCAGATCCATTTTTGAAGGAAGGCAAACAATACCCCAAATATCGGTTTTTCCATCTCTTCCTTTGGCTACAAATACCTCAGGCAATTTAACGCCTGTAGCCAAATAGGCATCTGTTTTTCCATGTTCTATTTCGTTTAATTTTTTGGTGCTTGCCGTTAACCTTAATTCGCTAACCGGTGGTACATTTACTTGTGAGTAGGTATCGATATAATATTTACGATCAGGAGAAAAGCTGAGGTTATGATTACCTTTTTCTGGTGTGAGGTTTACCAGGCCTTTTCCATCAAACCCGATCCGGTAGTAATGGATAAAGTACGGATCTTCGTCAGCATGCATTCCATTTGCCCGGAACCACACCTGGCGTTTTACGATATCTACACTATCAATATCCCGAACTACATAATTTCCTTTTGTAATTAACTGCTGCTTTCCGGTTAAGGCATTTACCAGATAAAGGTGTTGCCAGCCATCCTGCTCACTCGTCCACAATATTTCGTTTGTTTTAGGCAAGTATCTGGTATAAATACGATTTTCGTAAATGAAGGTTTTGGTTTTCTCGTCGATGATATTTTTGGTTTTTCCTGTTAAAACATCCACTTCTATTACCCTGAAACGCTGATGCCCCCTATCTACTTTCTCATAAGTATAATATCTGCTGTTATTGCCGCGCCAATGCAGTTCCGGTGCGCCAAAAAAATCGATCGGATCAGCATCTACTTTAATGGCAGTTTTTTTCGCTACATTAAAAACATAGGGCTGATAAGCTGTAAAGTCATCACCAGGTTGTGCATATTCTCTCGATTTTAATTCGCCGCGTGTGGTACCTGGAACAGAACTTAATACATAATATACTTTTTTAATTTCTTTGGGATCGATTTTGTAAGCAACAATATTTTTTCCATCGGGAGACCATGCAAATTCGCCGTAAGGTTTATCGGCATTACCATCGGTACTCAACTGGGTTTCAGCCTTTGTTGCTAAATCAATTACAAAAAGGTTGCCGCCGCGGATCAGGATTTCACTTTTGCCATCCGGCGATTTTTTGGATTGGCGGTTTCCCTGCCAGCGCGATCTCCTTTGTTGCAGAGGTCTTTTGGCATTGTAACGATAAATTGTAGTGTCTTTAATGTCAGCTAAACTGTAATCGCCTAAGTTTAATTCATACCATTTATCCTGTATTTTTAATTTTGCCGTATTACCCTGATCGGCGAAATACAATTCGGCAAACTGAAGTTTTAGTGGATTCTGTTTTTTACCGGTAACCTTTTCTAGATTCTGCGCAAGTTTATTGTGATCAAATGCGGCCTGACGTTTACCTGTTGCAGCATCTACATAATAATATTCCCATGTTCTATTAGGAAGATTCTTTTTATACCAAAATGCGGTTCCATCCTTTTTCCAGAAAGGAATAATATCATTATTGGTTGGAATATTACGTAAAGTGGTATCCATTTTCAATGATAACTGATAAGCATCTGCCACTTCAGCAGCATTAGGAGCATATGGCTGCAACCTGACTTGCTGTGCCAGCAATTGAGTGGAAACAAAACTTAATAAGATGAAAACTATTGATTTTTTAGCGGTTGCGTAAATCATCATTACAGATTTTTTTGCGGGTAAATATAATACTGCAGCTTTGCAGGTTGCCTTTAGATTTTGATAAATAACATTAATATTTTAACCATTCACATCAACCGGATCTTTTGATTTCAAATCCTGGCGAACTATATTTCCTTTAATGAGGTAATAAACCGGGATACCGATTAATGTGATGATTAATCCGGGCCAGGTAAATTTGGGTTTAAACATAATCAGCAATATGCAAAAGGCCAGTCCCATAACCATATAGATAATTGGCAGAACAGGGTAACCAAAGGCTTTGTAAGGTCTTTCGGCATCAGGTCGTTTTTTACGAAGGATAAAAATCCCGAAAATGGTGAGCATGTAAAACATCACTACCACAAATGAGATCATATCTAACAGATCGCCATATTTTCCGCTAATACACCATAAACAAGCAAAAATACACTGAATCCAGAGTCCAAATCCGGGAACTGCATTTTTGTTTAGCGTACCCACTTTTTTAAAGAAAAGCCCGTCTTTGGCCATTGAGTAGTATACCCTGGCGCCCGCCATAATTAAACCGTTATTGCAACCGAAGGTTGAAACCATAATCATTAGTGCAATAATGATGGTACCTGCTGTACCGAAAATATGGTTGGCAGCAGAAACCGCCACCCGGTCTTTATCAGCGTAGGCAATATCGTGTAATGAAAGTACACCGGTATACATCACATTGGTAAGGATGTAGAGAACCGTTACCATAATCGTTCCTAGGGCTAAACTCAAACCAATATTGCGTGCAGGATTTTTAATTTCGCCGGCAATAAAGGTAACATTGTGCCAGGAATCGCTACTGAATATCGAACCTACCATCGCGGCAGCAATGGCTCCGAAGGCAGCCAAAGTGGTATAAGAACCAATATTTCCATCGGCAGATAAGGGGCCCAAAACCCACATATTTTCCCAATTGGTTTTCCAGATTCCTTTATCTAAAAAGAAAAGTCCAAAAGCAATCAGGCCAAATAAGCTTAATAATTTGGCCACTGTAAAGGTTGTCTGGATTACTTTACCGCCATTTACCCCCCTACTGTTGATATAAGTGAGTAATATAATTACACCAATGGCCAGCAGTTGTGCCGGTGAGATGGTAAAGAAGCCTAAATCGACGGCAACTAAATCTTCACTTAATGCAGGTATGAGATAAGCGGTGAACTTGGCAAATGCGACACCTACTGCGGCAATAGTTGCAGTTTGGATGACCGTAAAGAAACTCCAGCCATATAAAAAACTGATGAGTGGATTGTATGCTTCCTTTAAATAAATGTACTGTCCGCCTGCTTTTGGAAACATGGCACTTAATTCGCCATAACTTAATGCGGCAGTAAGCGTCATGAAGCCTGTAATTAGCCAAACCACTAACAGCCAGCCAGAGCTGCCTACATTTCGGGTAATATCTGCACTTACAATAAAAATACCCGAGCCAATCATACTTCCGGCAACAAGCATGGTTGCATCCATCAGTTTAAGTGAGGGTTTAAATTGTGTGGTTTCTTTTTCAATCATGTGTTCTTTGCTTGGTGGTTCTAAGGTTGGTTGAGTCTATTTATTTAAGCTGATCGTAAAAATGCCACGAGGTTTTAAAATCGCGTGTTAAGGGCTGATTGGTTAAGGTAGCCCTGATCAATTCTACAGGAATTAAGTTTTCTTTAATCACCGCATCATGAAAATCTTTAAAGCTCATTTTGCCACTATCTACCAGTTCTTTTTTCAGTGCAAAAAGCTGAAGACCACCGGTAAGGTAAGCTACCTGGTACAAAGGGCTATAATCGCCTTTGAAAGATCTGCGTACTTCGCCTTCTGCATTGGCACGTTCGTGCCCTACACGGTCTACCAAGAAATCGACACACTGCTGAGGTGTCCATTTACCGAGGTGAAAGTTCAGTGAAAAAAGAATTCTGGCACAACGGTGCATCCGCCAGAAAAGCATCCCCATTTTTTCTTCAGGCGTTTTGGCAAAACCTTTATCGTAAAGCAGAAGCTCCCAATATAAGGGCCAGCCTTCTACGCTGAAAGGTGTTTTGAAAGGATCGCGATAGCTTTTATAACGGTTATTCATAAAATACTGGTAATGATGGCCAGGTAAGAGTTCGTGCTGAACCGTTCCTCTGGAAAAATAAGGATTATTCCCACGCATACTCATTAACTTATCGTCTTCCTCCATCGAATTTGTTGGATAAGAAATACTGATTTCGCGCCCACCGGTAAAAAATGGATTCACCAATTGGCGTTCGGCCGACATCATGACCATGCCCCAGGTTTCCTCCGCAAGCGCCGGGATAGCGATCAGATCGTTGGCCTTTATAAAATTTAAGGCATCATCCTGCAGTTTTACAATCAACTCTGGCTGTTTACCTAAAGGCACATAGCTGTTTTTGATTTTCTCCTGCGCTTTTTTCCAGTCATTTCCGAAGCCCATAGCCGCTGATGCTTTCAATAGCTCTTGATCGCAAAACTTAAACTCTTTTTCAGCAAGTTTGATCAGCTCTTCTGGTGTATAAGGAATAAGTTCGGCATTTAATTGCCTGATCAGTTCTTCTCTTCCAATAGGATTTCCTTTAATTTCTGATTTATTTGATTTTACGGAAGGAGCAGCATCACCATTATCGTTAAAAAGTTTAGCGTAATTGCTTAAGGCCAAGTCTAACTTTTCGTAAGGTTTAGGTACCCACCAGTTAAAGCCAGGTTCATAATCCATATAAAACTGATAGAAACCCTTTAAACGGTGTTTTAAACTTATAGTTATCGCCGCTGCCATTTTAAGCTGATCGGGTGTTAATATTCCTTTCTTAAAATTTAGACTCAGGACATCAACCTGCTTCGAAATTTCATCTATCTCTGCAGCCAGCAAAGCGCCTTCTTTATAAGTGCCCCTTCTTCTTAATTTTTCGAGTGCATAAATCGCATCGGCAAAGGTAAAATACTTCGACAGGGCTTTATAGTCTGTTTCCTCTTTAGCTAAGAGCCAGACAGAAGATTCGATCTGTTTTTTAAGAAGGATATAATCTACCTTACCGTAAGTACTAAAGGCTTCAAATCTGGCAGATTTTAACTTGTTTAAATAATCGTTATTGATATCCTGCAGGCGTTTTCTTTGCTCCGGACTTTTAAAAGTAGTCATCGGATAAGAATAAGTACCACCTGCGGAATAAGGATAGTAGAAATCATTAATGGCATCAACGTCTCTTTGGTAACATACGATCAGCGTACCCATTTCGCTGGTTTGTTCGTACAAGCTTTCATTTGATGTTTGAGCCAGTACAAAAGTGCCTGATAACAGACTAACCATTAAAAAAATGGCAAAAAAGTTTAATTTGTTTTGCATTTGGTTTGGTTAAAACAGGCAAATAGCATTTGCCTCCACTTGAAAAAATGGTTAGCTTATTTAATAAAAAGAATGTTTTTTTTTGCTTAAGCGCCTATATAGCTTACTCTGCTTACATTATTATAGGTATCGATATATGCTCTCGGCGATTGACCAATAATACTTTTAAATACCCTGTTAAAATTGGTAATACTATTAAAGCCTGCCTTATAAGCCACACCTGAGATACAATCGGCTTTTTCTCCTGATATTAGACTTTTACAGGCATCGTTAATTCTCACTTCATTTAAAAATGAAACGAAAGTATGCCCGGTATGTTTCTTAAAATACCTGCAAAATGCCTGTGGTGTCATAAACGCAGCATTGGCTACATCTTCTAACGAAATTTGATTATTGTAGTTTTCAGTAATGAAGTTAATGATCTTACTCAAACGCATACCTTCATTTTCAGTTACGTTAGAAGAATACATATCTGAGCATAAGGATTCCACGTCTTCATTTAAATCCTGAAAACTGTTAACCAATTTCAGAAAGTTAAACAATACATCAACTCCTGATGCCTCATGAACATTCAACATTTTGGTGATCATGTTTTTGGTGGCAGCAGCGGGAACTTTGAAACCATGTTTGTTTTTAGCTAAAAAACCGCTTGCCATCTTCATTTCTGGAAGATTAAACAAAGCCGCTAGAATACCGTTCGGATTAAAGTAAATGGAACATGCTTTGATTGTTTTATTGCAATCACCAGCGAAATATTCGGGATTACTTTTAAATAAGTGTGGAAGTTTTGCCCCAATTACAAAAATATCGCCCGATCGGAAGGCATGCATATCATTGCCTGCAATTAACGTCCCCTCTCCTTTTTCGATATACGTGATCTGCCATTCATCGTGGCGGTGTAAATATTGATAAAAAAAAGGCAATTCAATATGTTCCGATATCACACTCTTGTCATCGGGAACAAGCATGGTAAATGGTAATACTTTCATGATTCAGTTAGTTCGGTTTGGTTGTTGATTATGAATTGAATGTATGAATATTAACTCAAATAAACCAATAAAACTCAAATAAGGTTAAAATCCTGCTATATTTTGATAATATATGACGGATTTGATGATGAATCAGGTAGCTTGTAAATCACTACACATTTAGTTAACCTACTGTAATGCAAGATTTAAAACGAGTAAATTAAACTAGAATTAACAAAATATACAATGACATCACGTGATTTATAATTACTTTAAGCGTTAACGTTGAAATAATACATTTGATATGCTGGTCTGGATTTGTAATCCAGACCTAAGTATTGTGGATTTTCAATCCACTGGTACAACATTGAATCTAATGATGGACGAGGTTACAAATCCCGACTAACAGAATGTCATTCCCAACTCGATTGGGAACAACATCATGCTCATTAATGCCATTGAAACAAGGGAAACTTATGAATAATCGTAATTCAAGCGTTTTAAGATTCCCGCCTGCGCCTATCGTGTGGACACATCTAAATTAAATAGTATTTGTTTTAGCACATATTCCTTGGCGATCGTCATGCTGAATTTATTTCAACATCTTTCCTTCAAATAACAAACTTTGATCTTAAAAACTATAGTTTGAAGATAAATGTTGATTTTTTTCCGCTCTATGCCGCGGTGGCATGGTACTTTGGAGCGCCAAAGTACCCAAAGCGCTCTGTCAATCCAGCAATGGGCCTTTTACACAATGCTATACACATCAAAAAAACAGCGGCACTTCGTTTTGTGTTCAATAATTCTTTAAAACTTTAAATTAGCGTTTATGAACACAAAACCACTGCGTTTTAGGTTTGGCAATGCTATTTATTCTATTCTGCACCTGTTTTTTTGATTTCTCCGGCCCTTGGGATTGACGGCGTTCTTCGGTTAAAACAATATGTTATTTGAGGAAGCTAGCAAAACGCCTAAAAAATTAAACTCAAAAAGATGTGTCCACACGATAGGCCTGCGTGGGAATAACGGCCGTGCTAATGGATTTTGTCATCCTGAGCTTGTCGAAAGACCCGTTTTAAATGCCACAGACCTCTTAGATATATACTGGGATAGCTGGTCTGGATTTGTAATCCGGACCGAAGTGCTGTGGATTTTCAATCCACTGGTAAAGAATTTAAAATCTAAAGATGTATAAAATTGAGTTTCATTGCGAGGAGGAACGACGAAGCAATCTTTCCAACCTAAGATAAAGATTGCTTCTGGCAATGAAGAATCGGCTTTTCAATGACGAAACATCCCTGGAAAAACTTGCCCCCTTAGTCTATTATCGAACTACTCTGTATGGTTCCATTTTCAGATCAGTGGCCATGCCTGAAGCAATCTGGCTAACCAACAAACCTGTTGCCGGTCCTAAACTTAAACCCATCATACCGTGGCCGGTAGCAATGATTAGATTTTCTCTTTTTTCGCTTCTGCCAATGTATGGCAAACCATCAGGTGATGAAGGACGGAAACCATACCAGATATCTTTTTCTGCAGGAACCGCAGGTTTTAAATCGGGAAAATATGCCGGAACCGATTCTACAATCCCTTTAACTCTTTGCATATTGATCCTGGTATTGATTTTATCCAGCTCCATCGTACCACCATATCTAATCTGACCGTTCATTGGTGTTATAGCTACCCTGGCTTCACATAACAGTGCCGGAATAGTTAAACGCTGCTGAGGTTCAGGCTCCATAAAAGAATAACCTTTGCCTGGCATTAAAGAGATTTTAATATCGGCCATTTTAGCCACAGCAGGCGACCACGAACCAGTTGCCAGAACATACTGATCGGCTTCCCAGGCGGTACCACCTGTAAAAACCTTTGTAATGCGATTACCTGCCGTCTCAATTTTATCAACTTCTTTATTACGCACTATATTAACCCCATTGTTTAATAAATACTTAAGCAAAGCATTCATCAACTTTGCTGGATAAAGGTGTGCATCGCAACGATAATGTACCGCTCCTAAAACATCTAACTTTAAATCTGGCTGTAACGCACGGCATTCGTCGGCAGTGAGTACAGCCATATCCAGGCCCAGTTCAATTGCCCTTGCAGCTAAATGCGCTTCTTCTTCTCCTGCTTTTTCTGTTTTATAAAATGCCAGAATACCATTGTTGGTTAATTCGAAATCGAAATCAGACTCTTTTGCCAGACCTTCATATAGTTTTTTGCTTAGCAACGATAAATCGCGCAATGGCACTGCCGCCTCGCTTACATGTTTTGCCGTAGCATGTTTCATAAATTTCAAACCCCAATTAACGAGGTTCATATTTAAAGATGGGCGAACATAAAAGGGGCTTTTGCTGTCGAACATCCAACGGATCCCCTGCTTGATCATTCCCGGTGCAGCCAAAGGAACAAAATGGCTTGGAACAATCATGCCCGCATTACCAAATGAGCAATTGTCGGTAATATCTCCTTTATCCAAAATTGTTACTTCGTAGCCTCTTTTCTGCAAGTAATATGCTGAAGTTAAACCTACTATTCCACCACCTATAATTAGTACTTTCGACATGCTTTTAATTTATACTGCTGATATTCTTTTTAAAAACTCATTAAATCACCTGAAATCCGTATGCATACGGATCATCTTCGGCATCGATTTTTATAGTATTGTAACCGTAAACCTTTGCCCAGCCTTCTACACTTGGTATAATGGCTTTGATTCCATTCAGGTCTACAACTTCTTCTACTCTTCCAATAAACTTGCTGCCTATAAAACTTTCATGGATAAAATCTTCTCCCTGTTTTAGTTTTCCTTTAGCAAACCACTGTGCCAAACGGGCAGAAGTACCCGTACCACATGGCGAACGATCAATGGCTTTATCACCATAAAAAACTGCATTCCTGGCAGTTGATGTAGGATCTATTGTTTTTCCTGTCCACAAGATATGGCTACAGCCATTTATCGTAGGGTCTTGTGGATGAACAAAGCTGTAAAGTTCATTAATGCGTTTCCTGATGATCTGGCTCCAGCTAATCAGTTGCGAAGCGGTATAGTTTTCCAGTCCAGGGAAATTCTCCTGTGGATCAACGATTGCGTAAAAATTTCCACCATAAGCTACATCAAAAGTAAGTGTGCCTAAATCAGGGCACTCTACCTGAAGATTTTCAGCAGCGAGGTAAGATGCCACATTTTTCAGTTTAACAGACTTTACTTTTTTTCCTTCCTGTTTGTATTCAATCAATACCAATCCGGCTGGCGCTTCCATTCTGATCACCCCTGGTATTTTCGGTTGGATGAGTCCTTCTTCAATAGCGATGGTAATGGTGCCAATAGTACCGTGGCCACACATTGGGAGGCAACCACTGGTTTCGATAAAAAGTACAGCCACATCATTAGCAGGGTCGTGAGGCGGATAAAGAATACTACCCGACATCATATCATGTCCACGAGGTTCGAACATTAAACCTTTTCTGATCCAATCAAATTCTTTCAGAAAATGCTGACGCTTTTCGCTCATGTTTGAGCCAATAAGCTGAGGTCCTCCACCTGCAACTAATCTAACCGGATTTCCGCATGTATGGGCATCTACACAAAAAAAAGTTTTACTCATGAGATTTCGTTAATTTTTGATTTACCGTTCTGAAAATATCCAATGGATTACCATCTTTCAATTCATCTGGCAATAATTCCTGTTCCCAATCCTGGTAAGCCAATGGCCTTACAAAACGATTGATTGCAGTAGAACCAACAGAAGTAAAACGGCTATCGTTAGTAGCCGGAAATGGTCCACCGTGTTGCATGGCTGCACAAACTTCTACGCCTGTAGGCACACCATTCAGTATAATTCTTCCGGTTCTATCAGTCAACTTATTTACCAAAGTCTGGTAATGCTGAAGTTCCTGTTTTTCGGCCATTAAGGTTACAGTAAGCTGTCCTTCCAAAACTTCAATAGCCTGCTCTAGTTCTGCACGATCCTGAGCAACAACCAATAACGAGTACGGACCGAAAATTTCTTCACGGAGTTTAGGATTTTTAATAAAATCGGCAGCACTTACCTGGGCAATTTTAGCTTCTGATTGATTTTGAAGCTCGGTATTTTTTACGGTTGATGCCGATAAAAGGGCAACACCGCTTTCGTTTACTACCCCGGCAGAAAGTTTACCATAATTATTGGCAATACCTTCAGTAAGCATGGTTGCCGAAGGAATAGTTGAAATAGCTTCTTTTAAAACGGCTTTAAAATTTTCGAGTGCAGGTGATTGTACTGCTAACAATAAACCTGGGTTAGTACAAAACTGACCCGCGCCCAGGGTAATCGAGGCGGCATATTTTTTAGCCAGTTCTTCTGCCTGATTTTCTATGGCCAGAGGAAGAAAGATTACCGGGTTAATACTTCCCATTTCGGCAAAAACCGGAATAGGTTGTTCGCGCTGTTGAGCAAGATTAATTAAGGCCATTCCACCTTTAAACGAACCTGTAAAAGTTACTGCTTTAGTTAACGGATGCTGAACCAGGCCAGCGCCAATGGTATAACCATCATCATACAACAAAGAGAAAACACCTTTAGGCATTCCTGTTTTTTCTGCCGCTTTAATAATGGCACCACCTACCAAAGCACTGGTTCCGTAATGTGCGGGATGTGCTTTAACAACCACCGGGCAACCAGAAGCTAGTGCTGATGCCGTATCGCCACCTGCAACTGAAAAAGCAAGTGGAAAATTACTTGCACCAAAAACTACTACCGGTCCGATTGGGATCAGCATTCTCCTGATATCAGGTCGTGGTAAAGGCTGTCTTTCAGGTAATGCCGTGTCAATAATGGCGTCAACCCAGGAGCCTTCTGCAACCAAATTGGCAAATAACCTTAATTGGCCGGTAGTTCTGCCCAATTCACCCTGTAAACGACCTAAAGGCAAACCACTTTCTGCCGAAGCCCTGTTTACGAGTTCCTCGCCAAGACTGGCGATTTCATCGGCAATGGCATTTAAAAAAGCTGCTTTAAGATCTTTGTTTAAATTTCTATAACTTTGGAAAGCCGATGTTGCTGATGTTAAAGCCTCATCAACCAGGTTTTCGTTCGCTTTAAAAAATTCGCCATCAAGCGTTAATCCCGTTGCGGGATTAACAGCTTTAAGGCTTTTTTCATTAATTTCACTATAAGTGCTGGCTATAATATTTTTCCCGTTCATATTTGGTTTTTAAACTATTTTCCCCAGCTACCTGCAGGTAATTCCGGACGAACAGCTAGTGCATCATTAATAATTTTTAATACTTTCTCTCTTTCTGCGCCACTTAATGGTAAGCGCGGTGCACGAACGGCTTCGGTTCCTAATCCTGTTGCAACCTCTGCGAGCTTAATGTATTGCACCAATTTCGCATGAATATCCAACTCAAGCACTGGTAAAAACCAACGGTAAATCGTTAGTGCTTCAGCAATGCGATTTTCTTTAATCAATCTGAAAATAGCAACGGTTTCTCTTGGGAAAGCATCAACCAAACCCGCAACCCATCCGTGTGCACCCATCACAATGCTTTCCATCGCTAATGGATCTACTCCGGTAAAGATTTTGAAACGGTCGCCAAAACGGTTGATTAACCGCGTTACATTTGATACATCCCTTGTTGATTCTTTGATCGCCTGTATGTTATCGTATTTGGTCAAAACCTCGAACATATCTAAGGTTACCTCGATTTTATAATCAACAGGATTGTTATAAATCATGATCGGTAAGCTGGTGCTTTCAGCAATGGCACCAAAAAAGGCCAAAGTTTCGTCTGGAGCAGCGTTGTAGCGCATTGGCGGCAACAACATTAAACCTTGCGCACCAAGCGATTCGGCTTTTTGAGCTACTTCGATTGCTTTTTTTGTAGTTGACTCAGCAATGTTCAATAAAACCGGTACGCGACCGTTTACCACGGTTAAGGTATGCGATAACAGGCCAAACTTTTCCTCATCGGTTAATACACTGGCTTCACCAAGCGATCCACCTAAAATTATCCCTTCAGCACCTGCTTCTAATTGCGCTTCGATATTTAAATCGAAAGCCGGAAAATCTAACTCATCATTTGCTGTAAATTTAGTAGTTACAGCAGGGAAAACCCCAGTCCATTTGATACCCATTGTAATGTTTATGTTTTAATAAATATTTTCAAAAATTAATCTGGCCTTTAATCCAAAACCGGATGTAATTGGCAAGCATCATTTAATCAGATTATCGAAGATAGAATCATATAAACGATATTCAAAGTTAGGGAATTACCAAACTGCAATATTGTTGGATTTTAACCGATATTGGTCATAAATACGCCATTTCAATCAGACAGATTTAATTAGAAAAAGCCCGGAGCATTTGTAAAAGAAATTAGATACCATAAAAAAAGCTAACACCTCAAACAAGAATACCTTTAAAATCAGTTAGATAGAGAACGTCCTACATCTCTTTTTATTTCAAAATTTTTATTTTGTGTTTTTTACCTGAAGGTAGTACATAAATTCAATAACCTGTTTTGTAAAAAGTGCATCCTGCCCTTTGGCTAACGTAACCTGCTGCCAGTTTTGTGAAGGAATAATTTTAAGCGCTTTAATTCCTTCTTTTTTAAGACTTAAAGGCAAATTGAAGCCCTTAACACAATCGCTATACCGGTAAAAGGCTTTACCATCTTTAAGATAGTATTCAAAAGTGGGAACCTGTACCGTACGTAAATATTGATCAAAAACCTTTGAAAAATTATAACCTGCTTTTTTAGAAACATAATTTTCGATCTGCGCAGTGGTTACCGTTTGGTGGTAAAAGGTTTGGTTAAGTCCACGCAATATGGCTCTAAAAAGTTCGTCGTTATTTAAACTATGCCTGATGGAATGCAGCATGTTGCCCC
The DNA here is from genome assembly GCF_019317285.1 of Pedobacter sp. D749. Lineage (NCBI taxonomy): Bacteria > Pseudomonadati > Bacteroidota > Sphingobacteriia > Sphingobacteriales > Sphingobacteriaceae > Pedobacter > Pedobacter sp. D749. The sequence goes on along the minus strand of NZ_CP079218.1, from coordinate 2,076,561 downwards.
CTTTCGGATACATATCGCCACTGCCTTGTGCATTTACACCATAAGCAGGGATAATCGGGCTATCATTTTTAATGCCTTTTCTAATGCCAAAATTATATTCATTACCAGCCTGATTACCAAAAATATAATCAACAAAAAGTGTTTCGCTGTAGTTAGTAAAGCCTTCGTGTACCCACATATCGGCCAGATCGTTGGTGGTAATGTTGTTGCCAAACCATTCGTGTCCGCTTTCGTGAATAATGATAAAATCCCACTTCAAACCCCAGCCATTGCCAGACATATCTCTGCCTCTGTAGCCAAACTTGTAACCATTACCATAAGAAACTGCAGATTGATGCTCCATACCCGTATGCGAAGCATCAATTAACTGATAACCATCTTCATAAAAAGGATATGGGCCAAACCAATGCTCCATACTTTTCATCATTTTATGCACCTGATCGGGCATGTAGGTTTTAGCCTTTGGGTAATTGTAATCAAGCACCCAATAATTCACATCAAGGGCACCTTTTTCGCCTGCATATTTCTCCTTAAAATTAACATACTTACCTATGTAAGGGATAATGCAATAATTACTGATCGGATTTTTAACATTGTACTGATAGGTCGTGGTACCATCGTGGTTATCCTTTTTAAATACCAGGCGCCCGTTACCTACTGCTACCAATGTATCCGGAACAGTCATGGTTAAAGATGCTCCCAGATTAGGCTCGTCGCTTTGATGATCCTTATTTGGATACCAAACCGAAGCACCCAAGCCCTGGCAGGCCACTGTCATCCAAGGACGCGAAAGCGAATCGGTAGTAAAAATAAAACCACCATCCCAGGGTGCTCTTTTGGCCTGGTGTACTTTTCCATGGTAAAATATATGGACATTATTCAGCGCCGATAACTTTTGCGCAGGCACATGTACATACCAGACACTGCCGACATGTCCGAATTTTACCTTTGAACCGCCATTATATAAAACACTATCAATGATTAATGGCTCCTGTAAATCAATCTGCATACGGGTATTACCATTATTGTGCTGCACTACTTTGTAAACGATTTTATTTGAGCCTGTTATGCTCTTATCATTGTAATCGGGCTTAACCGAAAGTTCGTAACGCTGCACATCCCACCAGGTCCGTTCGGCATTTAAGCTTCCCCTTAAAGTATCGGCCAAAGTGTAAACCTTTTTTGGGTTTTGTGCAAAAAGCAGGGTATTAAACGTTAAGAAAACTAGGGTTAAGGAGGTTATTTTTTTCATATCTTTTTGCTGGTTATCATGTTGCAATAGCGTATTATTAATTTGAAAAGCAGTTTCAGTTTTTCATCGGTTATGGTAGTCCTGCTATCCCTCCCGCTCCGATGAAAAATTGGGAGCATCCGTTCTATCAGGTTTATTTAACCCTGGTTCTGTGCTTCTGCCGAGGTATCTAGCCCTGACAGCAGCGGGCATTCCGATCCTTCATCGGAATAAAGCGGATGGCAGGAACATTCTTTAAAAAAATCGAATGGACCTGCGCTCCAAAACAAAAAACATCTGTCATTTTAAAAGATCTATGCTCCCTTTAATGGCTCTTTACTATTTGTGATGTCGTTATTTTAGCAAAATATTAATTTGAAAAGCAGTCTCAGTTTTCATCGGTTACGGTAGTCCTGCTATCCCTCCTGCTCCGATGAAGAATCGGGAGCATCCGCTCTATCAGGTTTATTTAACCCTGGTTCTGTGCTTCTGTCAGGACTATCCTTAAAAAAATCGAAAGGCCTTGCGCTCCACAAAAAACAACAGTTATTTCAAATAAGCAACGTTACTAATAAGCTTCGCTCCTAATGGATTCAATTTCATCTGTAGTTAAAGCTAAATGCTTCCCTAACATCCGGCTTCCGTTTTCGGTAACCAGAAAATCGTCTTCGACCCTGATGCCGCTAAAGTTTCTAAACTGCTCCAATTTATCGTAGTTAATAAATTCGCCAAACTGGTTAGTGGCCTTCCAACGGTCTATTAGTTCCGGGATAATGTAAACACCTGGTTCTACAGTTAATACATAACCCGCTTCCAGCGCTTTGCCCAACCTTAACGATTTCAATCCGAACTGGCTGGTGTTTTTAGTCAGCTCATCTGTATAACCTACGTACTGCTCACCTAAATCTTCCATATCGTGTACATCTAAGCCCATCATATGCCCTGTTCCACATTGAAAGAACATAGCATGCGCACCAGCCTGCACGGCATCGTCTACATTACCTTTCATCAGGCCAATATCTTTTAAACCCTGTGCCAGCATTTTACACGAAGCCAAATGTACATCTAAGTACCTTACCCCCGGAGCCAGCATATTTTTGCCATGCGTATAAGCATTTAATACGATATCATAAACATCTTTTTGCTCAGCACTAAACTTTTTGCCTACAGGAAAAGTACGCGTAAGATCGCCGGCATAGCCTAAAGCAGTTTCTACCCCAGAATCGTTTAAAACCAGCTGACCTTCCTGGAGCTGATTGCCATGGTAATGGTTATGCAGAATTTCGCCGCGAACCGTTAAAATAACCGGATAGGCCAGATTACCACCCGAAGCTAGCGCAGCAGCTTGAATTTTTGCTGCAAGTTCGCGTTCGTACATACCAGGTTTTGCCTGCTGCATCACCATTAAATGAATATCGGCAGATCTTGCTGCAGCACGATCCAGCTCTTCAACTTCTTCGACAGATTTAACCGACCGTTGTGCAACAACAGCTTTAATAAAGTTTAGCGAAGCTTTTTCTTTAAGTTGATCGATTGGCAGGTTAAGCCAGTTGGCCAATTTAATCTTATTCTCAGCACGGTAGGGAGGTAAAAAATGAACCTCACGATTTTTATCCTGGTACTGTTTAAGATAAGTGTTTAGTTGCGCAAAAGGCAGAACTTTGGTTAGGCCGGCATCCAGACTTTTTTCTTCAAGTGTCTTCTGCCTGCCCATCCACACAATATCATCAATGCCCATTTCATCGCCAAAAAGAATGACCTGATCTTCATCCAGGTCGATAATAGCGCCTAAAGATGGCTCACTGATCCCAAAATAATATAAAAAGGTACTATCCTGCCTAAAATGATAGGTATTGTCTTTATAATTCATCGGACTTTCTTCATTACCCAAAAAGAGTAATATTCCCGAACTTATCTTTGATTTTAGTGCTGCTCTTCTTTGGAGGTAAACTTTCTTTTCAAACATATTTTTCACGTGTTAAGCAAATATCCAAAAAGCCATATTCATTACATCAGAATTAAAATGAATGGATAAAATATGGTTTATATCTGCAAATTATAAGCTATGGTTATGGCACAAAAATCACAATAAATTTCAGGTTAGCGAAAAATAAGGGTAAAATCTACAGATTTATGGATGATTAAAGAAAGTTTAAAGATATCATTTACAATTTTTAGCTACGGAGATATAGATGGCATTGAGTATTTATAAGGCGTTCCGTTATTCACAACCCGGATTCTATGGGAATCTTAATGCTTAAGCTTTAAGATCCCGGCCTGCGCCTTTTGGATGACACATCTTTTTGAGGTTAATTTTTTAGGCGTTTGGCTAGCTTGCTTTAATAAATTTACAGGTTTTACCGAAGAACGCCGTCAATACCAAGGGCCAGGAGATTCAAAAAAACAGGAGTAGTTCATTACAATTGGCACAAACAAACCTGAAACGCAGTGGTTTTGTGTTCATAGACGCTAATTAAAGCTTTAAGAAATATTGAACACAAAACGAAGTGCCGCTGTTTTTTTGATGAGTGTAGGGTTGTGTAAAAGGCCCATTGCTGGATTGACAGAGCGCTTTGGGTACTTTGGCGCTCCAAAATGCGCCAGCATTCTTGAGCACAGCTAAAAACAACTTGATCTGCGAAAAACTACCATGCCCCGCGGCATAGAGCGGAAAAATAAATAAATATTTCTTTTAATACTTGATAGTTTTTTTTAGAATCAGGGGGCTCTTAACAGTAGGAAAGATGCTGAAATAAATCCGATAGCCATCGGATCAGCATGACGATCGACCTTGACAACTACGCTAAAAAAGAATGAAATTTAACAGAGTTGTGTCCACACGGTAGGTCTGCGCGAGAGCGACATTTGTTGGGGATTACAAATAAAAATATGTTTATAGGCGATAAAATTGCATTTCTCATGCATCCTCTTTATAAACAAGAAAAATCTACCTCATTTTAAATTTAAATACATATTTTCGACTCATTATCAGCAACTTAAACATTAACATACTTATATAGATAATTATTAATAGTTCATATTAAGTAATAACTAATAAATCACATATACAATTGATTATCCAAAAAAGCCCCGTAATTTTATTTCACGGGGCTCAGACAGGTAGATGAATTGATATTATCTTTGAATTATGATTTCAGTTGTGTGATCTTTTGCAAGTAGAAATTCATACCCTCCTCTTTTCTTGATACCATTGCCTTTTATTGAATAAACACCAACTCCATTAACTTTTGTCGGTTGCGACAGCCTCAACAAAACATTAGCTAAGTATTCGTTTGCCTTAGCGAGCTTTAAGCGAATTTCACCATTTACAGTATTATAATTTACTTCATCAATGGTCCCCGCATCAAGACTGATCCAAAGCCCGGCAGGCGCAATGTAAACCGACGATTTTGCTGCCGTGGTTAATTTAACATTGATAATGTTCCCTTTTTTATTCAAATTGCCTCCAAAAGCTAACCAGCCAAATTCAGGATGCTGTAAAATGTAAGATGATGTATTAACCGCGTAGCCAAAAAAGCCAGATCCATAATCGCCGGTAATACCGTCATTTTTTAAGGTTGATGGATAAGCATGAAATGCAGCAGGCGCAAAACCTTCCTGGGTGATATTGGAGATCGAACCCAATAACCCACCGTAACCGGCACGTAAAAGATAGAAATCGCCGGGATTTTTGCGGTAATCCATTAACACAGGAATGGCATTAAGCGCCGAACCGTAATGATGGATCATCCGCTCGATGCGTGAGAGTTTACCTCCATAAAGGAAATCCCAATATCTTCGGGCATTACCATTGTAAGCCCAATGCGGTACCACAGGCATATAAGCAAGTATCGCATCGAGCGTTACATTCGCTTTATCCTGATAACCAAAATAGTTCGACCACACATAAACTTCTTCCTGACCTGTAGAGTCCCAAGGCATCTCACTACCAAATGGATACTGTAAAGATCGCCAGTGGTTGGCTCGCTTCTTCATTTCATTTTCTAACCTGGCTGCTTCATCTGTTAGTCCTTCGTTTTTAAGGTCGTTTAAGATGAGATAAAAGACTGTACCTTCCATCTGGCCGAACTGTGCATAATAAGGAGCAATATTAACCATAGCCATACCTGTTTCAGCAGCATCGATAAGGTGTTGTTTCCAGCTTTGCTCCTCTACAAGGCCGCTATAATTACGTGCCAACCGGTACATTACCCAATGGGCTGCTGCTACATGTGGATAGTTATAAGACCGGCCCAGGTTATCAGCTTCTTTTTTTGGCCATGCAGACCATATTTTAAAATTGATCTTTGCATCATAAGTATCTTTAGGGAGCGAATCCGGCGCATAATAAAACAAACTCTTTTTTACACCATATTTCTGAGGTCCGCTTTTAAGCTGTATCCTCCCAAACATTACACTATCAACAAATTGCTTCAGTTTATCAACCTCTTCTTTTTTGGGTTGCACCAACTGCTTCATCATTGCACCCAACCACGAACCTGCACCGCCTTCGTCGCTCAAACCCGCTATCCAGGCGCGGTTATCCTGAATTACTTGTTGCTGTTTTTCATTGTCGTAGGTAATAACAGAAGGATTTCTATTAAAAACGGGATCGGCCTGGGTGAACCATTGTTTGGTTGTTAAAAAATTGCCGTAACTCGCAATCACATCACTTTCTGCTTCAATTACTTTATAATTAATACTTTGCTCCAAGCCATCTTCGTAAGTAATGGATAATCTGGCTCTTCCCCAGATATTTCCTTTCACGGAGTAACTTTTCCAACCATTTTTGGTTGAGCCTGCTGCAACTATTGTTAAGGCATTTTCAGGTTGAACCTGAATATTTTTAATCTTTTTAGGGTATTTGAGAAACAATTTCCCTTCCACGTCTTTAGGCAGTACATAACCTGGAACGGATATGGCAACAGGTCTTTTATTTTCAATCAGTTTGCTTTCTATGTCTTTTGCAGTTCCTGACAGAATAAACTGAAGGGCATAACTCCGGCTTTCACCAGGTTTTAAAAAGGTTGAAGTAGGTGTATTCCATTGTTCGGCATTTTTCCATTCGTTTTCAGCATAAGCTTTACTGTACACCATCCATTCGTAAAAGCCTTCAAAAGCAATTCCCCTTGGTGTGCGGTCGTCGTTAAGTGGGTTGTAAGCTTCAAATGGCGTATGTCCCAATGGCGCAACCAGCAAAGAAGGCGCATGCCCACTTAAGCGGGTAACCTGCAAATAACCAGCATCTTTTCCGATGTAGGGATCGTAAAAAACATTTTTAGCATGAGTTTGCTCCAATGTACGGCCTTCTAAAATATTATCGAAAATCATCGGGATCCCAAGCGCACCAATTTCGACGTTTTTATCGGTCTTGTTTTTTAGTTCGAAGCGCAGCACCAGCTTTCCGTTCAACATTTCCCAGATCCTTTTAACCTGCAATGGAATATCAGCCGGAAGTGTTGCAGCAAGATCGGCAGCGGCAAGTACATTTTTTCCTGATACTATATTTTTCACAGGGCTTCGTTTTGCCGCAGTGCTATAGCTTTTCCAGGCTTCTTCACCAACATTGCGCAATTTTAAATTGATATCGCCCAAATGGTACAAACCATCAGAACTCCTCACTTTTAAACTATCGCTGGGTACAAAATCGAAATCTTTAACCATTTTAGGTTGAAGACCTGCCACAGTTTGCGATGACTTAACGAGCTTTAGATTAAATGCCCCGGCGTTGTAGGTCGAAAAACCATTTTCCAAACCCAAAGTGGATGGCTTTTCACCTAAAGCAATCCACGGCGATTGGGCCTGAATAACACCAATATTTATAAAAGTTAAAATACAGCAAAGTATTGCTTTAAAAGTTATTATGGATAAGACTCTTTTCTTTTTTGGTTCGATAATCATAGCGAAAAAGCAGATTTAGGAATGTAGTTAATCAAAAATAAACTTTAAAAAGTAAAGCGGGCATGGAAGTTATAAATAGCGCAAAATCGGTAAAGAATTGGTGTATTTATGGGAAGTTGGGCGTGAGGCGGTAAGTGGATGGCGGGAATTGCTTTCCCATATCAAATTATTAACCACATAAGAGATATAAGAACATTTAAGCAGTTTATCACTAATAGCAATAAGGGTCTTCGACAAGCTCAGACTGACAGTGATTATATTAAATACTAGTCCATTAATTTCCCGCAGATTACGCAAAAAACGCAGATTATCATACATGAGGAAAAACCCAGCATATTAGCATGGCATCGGGATGATCAATGGCACATTCCAAAAATTAGTCGTCATCCAATAGTTATCGGATGACGATACAGTTAAGATTCCCACCTGTGCGGGAATGACAGACCATTCTTTAGAATAATTGGTAAACAATGATTAATTAGGCTGACATTTCACTTTCAACCATTTGGCTTCTTCATCAGATAACATAGGTTTAAGCTTCTCAAATACCATTTGATTGTATTGATTTAACCAGGTGATCTGATCTGTTGCTAAAAGTGTTTTATTAATGATCGTGGTATCGATAAAACATAAAGTTAAGGTTTCAAAAGTGAGAAAATCGCCGAATTCACTAGCTGCGTAAGGGATACATAAAACCAGATTTTCAATCCGCACGCCATGTTTCCCGGGGCGATAAATTCCAGGTTCAATGGAGGTTACCATTCCTGGCTTAAAGGCAACATCTACATTTGCCGGACTAATATTCTGAGGTCCTTCATGTACATTCAGAAAAAAACCTATACCATGCCCTGTTCCATGACCAAAATTTATGGCATGTTCCCACAGCGGTTTTCTACAGATGGAATCGATTTGATAACCTTTGGTACCTTCTGGAAAAATTAATTTAGAACCTTCAATCAGGCCCTTTAATACTAACGTATAATCATTAGCCTGGCTTACGGAGCAATTACCAATAGGCATTACCCTGGTAATATCGGTTGTACCATACCAATACTGACCTCCCGAATCGACAAGAAACAAACCATTACCTAAAATTTCCTGGTTGCTTTCTGCTGTTACGCTATAATGTGGCAATGCACCATTTGCATTATAACCAGCAATGGTATTAAAACTCAAACCCACGAAAGATGTTTGTTCTGCTCTAAATTTGGCCAATTTCTCTGCTGCAGACCATTCTGTAATTTTTTCTTTGCCCAAATGATCTTCCATCCATTTAAAGAACCTGGTTAAAGCAACCCCATCTTGCAACATCGCCTTGCGGATGTGATCAATTTCAGTATTATTCTTTAAACTCTTTAAATGCGTACCTGGATTAATTCCCAGAATTATCTTGGAACTTTCTGGCAAACATTCAAACAAGCCGAAACTGGTACGTTTTGGATCGATAAAAATTTTAGCGTCTTTAGGCAGATTTGTTAATGCTTTTGCCACTTCACCATAGGGTTGCAAAGTTACACTATGCTCATTTAAAATATTAATATCATTTTGCGACAACTTTTGTTTGTCGATAAAGAGGTTTACCGCTTCAGGTGTTATTAATGCAAAACTTAAAGTTACAGGATTATAATCTACATCTTTTCCCCTTAAATTAAACAGCCAGGCGATGTCATCAAGCGAAGAAATAAAATGATAATCCGCACCATTTGTTTTTAACGCCGCTCTTACTTCGTTTATTTTAGCCGTAATACTAAGGCCCGCAGCTTCTTCATCAATTAAAAAAGCCTTTTCTACGGGTAGACCTACCCTATCCTGCCAAATCGTACTGACAAAATCAATATCTATGATTTCTATTTCACGCTGGGCTAAACTATTCTGCATCTCAAGTGCTAATGCCACAGTAATGAGTTGGTGGTTAAACCCTAATTTTGCACCATTTGGCAAAATTTCGAGCAGCCAATTTATATATTCTGGTGTATGTGGCACTTTTAACTTTACCAATTCGTAACCGGTACCACTCAATTCTGATTCAGCCTGTGTAAAATATCGCGAATCAGTCCACAGACCTGCAAAATCCTGAGTAATGACCAGCGTACCAGCCGACCCTGTAAATCCACAAGCAAAAGGTATGGCCTTATAATGCGCTGGTAAATACTCACTGATGTGTGGATCTGCAGCGGTAATAATATAAGCATCTACCTGTTGGGCAAGCATTAATTGGCGTAAGGCCTCCAATTTTTCTAAAAAGGTCATATTGAGGGTTGTTTTATCGGGCCAAATTTAAATATTACATTCACATCAGCGCTTAAAACAAGTAGGAATTAATATAATTTTGAAAATACAGTTGTATTTACCTTAAAATATTTTGGAAATATTAAGCATACCGGTTGGCCGCCGGCGCTTTAAACACCTCATAACAATCCGATTTACCAAAGCACCTCACTTTAAAAACAAGGGCAGATTCTCTTTGCGCCAACGCATGAACACCTGGTGTAAAGCGTCGTAAAAAACGTTTGAAACAAGTTTCTGCATGGCAAATTATTTCGTAACATTCTACATTTTCTACAACTACATCAAGTACGTATTTTGGCCATTGTTTTTTAATCAGATCTGGCAACCAGCTTAATTGCTGTCTACTAATCAAACCGCCCATCTTTTCAACAGCCACTGGAGGAATATCTTCACCAACAATTTGGGTCCATGTGCCTTCAACTTCATCAATAATACCCAGCACTTTGCATCCGGATAACACTAACCAAGGATCTTTCGTACCTGCCCGGATTAACTGATAGGATACATCGTCTAAAAATTCCTGTTTAAAAAGGTAAGTAAGTTCGATCATAAACTATTTCAATTGTTTATCGGCAGATTATTAAGTCGTATCAGTTTATCAATGGTATCTGCAAAACGTTTCATGGAGATCGGTTTGCCCAGATAACATTCAAAGCTGGAATCTATTTTTCTTACCTCATTTTCAAGATGGGAAGATGCGTAGATCACAAACCTGGCTTTGGAGCGGAGATGTCGGGACAATTCAGTTCCCTTCATTCCATCCATATCTATGTCTAAAAAAAGAAAATCGATTTTATCTCCGGCACTAATTGTTTTTAAAGCATCAATGGGATCATTAAAGATACTAGACAGTTTCAAAAAACAGATGTCTTCAATATAATCATGAAGTACATCAATGGCGTGTTGTTCATCGTCAACAATTGCACAACTGTAATACATAGGCAAATTAGATAGGCTGCACCAAACTTAGCAATCTTAACCCGAATCCAAACAGAAAGACACAGAAAGGGTAAAATTACGGTATTAACAGACTTACTAATTATACATTATCTTCAGCTTATACCTTATTATGATATAAATTAGCCATGAGTCAGTTGACACATGGCTAAATGCTTTAAAGTTTAATTTTAACAAAGTATAAACGGTTTCTATCAACCGAATTTGTTAGAGGCAATATTTTTTGTGCAAAGCCACTTGCTCCATTATCCACTACACCAAAATCATCATCGTTAGAAATTACGAGGATATTGCCTGGCAGTAAGGCTAAACCTTCTGCTTTATCGTGCGGATAAATGGAAGGTAGATCTTTCAACAGGTCTAAAACAATGGATTTGCTTACCGGGGTAATTCCCGCTGTGCTTAAACCTGCTGCATTGTTCAGTTCTTCTACGGTTTTGCCGCCGTAAAGTTTTCCTGTTGCACCATTGCCGGAATCAGAAATATCGGTAGCAGCACTCAGGTCTATTTTGAAAACTTTTTTAAATGTTGCAGGATTGCTTGCTGCTCCGCCATATAATCCATCGCGTTCAATGGTTAGGAAAGTAGTACTGTTAACGGCAACAATATCGCTCACACCTGTTAAAGTGGTATTATCCATCAGGTAAGCGTATTGTTTGGTAGCTCCGCTTGCGATATCAAAAGTCAAAATTCTTAATACCACCGAGTTGGTAACTGCAGCTTTAGACGGATTGTACATTGGCGACTGCATTATGCCTACCAAAGTTTTTCCATCCGGGGTAATGGCCAAACCTTCCATACCACGGTTTGCTCTTCTACGGGCAAATACAGCTGGAATGGTACGCCCGCCGGTTCCTGTCCCAAATGGGTTAATGCGTTCTATTGTTCTACCAGTCGCATCGATGTGTAAAATATGTGGACCGTATTCATCGCTGATCCAAAATGATCCGTCAGCTGCCCTTACCAAGCCTTCTGAGTCGATTCCATCGGCATTTGGAGCAATCACCTGTCCATTTAAGTCGTAAGCGGTTTCACCAGAAGCCCCCATTCCCGCAGGATTTGGAAGCCCGTTTAATTTATTGCCAGATGCATTTTTAAGTTCGATAGTTTGCTCGAATACCAATTTCCCATCTTTCAGCCTGAATTTTCCAATCTGTGGATCAAAATCAGGTCTTCCGATGATGATTGAGTTTGCGAGCTGTCCGGCAACGTTCGCCCCTCTGTCCGTCAGCATATAAAAAACATCCGGCGAATTAGGATCGGCGGCAACTGCTGAACCAAAACCACCGTTATACACTTTTACGCCAGCAGCAGTTGTGAAAAGCACCGAAGGATCGGACACTTCTGCAACGGCAGGATAAGTAAATTCTACAGGAGTTTCTTCGTGGCTTTTCTTACACGATACCATACCGATAGATATGGCTACAATTAAGGTGAGTAATTCTTTCTTCATTTATTTTTTTTAAACAAAGCAAGGATCTGGATATGAAGGCAATGTTAAGGGAATAACAAGAATAGTTTTAGAACGTTAGAAAGTTCCGCTCAGATTTTATGGATTATTTTTGCTTTTTTTTGGAAATGTATGCCCATTTTTCAATCGGGAACTGCAGCCCTGCCATCCACTTCAATCTTTTTGTGATGCTGTCATGCTGAGGTTGCTGCAAAACAAAAAGGATTTCCGTTGTTGTCAGGTTTATGAATGAAGGACTTGAAGCGTAGAACAACTATACAGATGCAGTATTCAACTGGGCCTAAACCTAGCCTGCTCCATCATCCATATTACATTTTCCATCATTTAATAATTCACATATTTTTCTTCAAAACTCCCATCTTCATACAAATCAATTAAACCGTAACCTGGTGCGGTTTCTCTTCTGTTGCCTTCCCACCACGCACCAGATACCGCTCCATTGCAAAGATAGGTTACATTGTTATATACCACTTTATCACGCATATGCAAATGGCCACTTAAACACAGTTTTACATTGGGATGCTGATAAAAAAGGTTAATAATTTTAGCGGTATCGGTATGCATGTCACCACCCAACATGGTCCATTTGTTTACAATATTATCTTCTATCATCAATAGTGCAGTAAGGATCGGAATGTGCGACATCACCATCACGGGCATCGTTTTATTGGTATTTTCCAATTCGTTTTTAAGCCAATCTAATTGCTCATCGCCCAGTTTACCAATGTACCAGGTATTATCGATATCCAAATGGGTACTATCCAGCACAATGATTTTCCAATTGCTTTGTACCACACTGTAATAAGGTTTAGCCAACTGCAATTTATCCATGACATATTTTTTTCCATAAAAAACATCACCCTTGCTATCTTCGTTCCACCAGATATCGTGGTTCCCCAGGCAATAACGTACAGGAATGCTGCATTCGTTTTTCATCGTTTCCTGTACAAGCTTCCATTGATCGTTAATGGGGTCTATGTTTTCTTTGTTCATGTCGAAAACAATATCTCCACCATTTAAAATCAGATCTACTTTTGGAGATTGTGCCTGTAAGTGGTGCAAACATTTTGCAAATCTTGCTGGTGCATTAAATTGGTTTTTCAGATGTACATCGGTAATGTGCGCAACCCTTAAAACAGGCTTTTTCTCTGTTGAGAACGAAATTTTTGATAAGGTTGGCAGCAAAAACAGGCCACCGATATTTTTGAGTGCAGATCTTCTTTCCATTGTCTGTTATTTGTTGGGTTAAATTAGCAACGTATGTTAACTTAAAACGAATTAAAAGAGCGGTATTATTAACAATGTGATTACGTTAAGTATTAGGTACATGTAAATATATTTAACCACAGATAAAAATGATGCACACAGATATAGATCCGTGCTTATCTGTGTGCATCAGTGGTTAATGATATTGTGCTCTGGTATACAGAGACCGCCATTGGGATTTGGTTTATTCTTTTTTATTTGGCCTTCGCTAAACGATAAGCCTTCATGATTTTATGAAAAATCTGGTTATTAGGATAAACACCAGTAAAGTTTTGCGAGCCAGGACCGTAGGCAAACACCGGAACCATAATACCTGTATGATCATTGGTACTGAATTCGCCCCTTACCATTCCTTTCTCGGCGGCTCCATCTAAAAGTGTTAATCCTCCGGTTTCATGATCAGCTGTTACGATCACCAATGTTTCACCATCCTGATCAGCAAAGCGAAGAGCTTCGGCAATAGTACGGTCGAAATCGTGTAATTCGGTAATGAGATAAGGCAGATCGTTGGTATGGCCACCGTAATCGATCTGCGCACCTTCGGCCATAATGAAGAAACCAGGTTTATTTTTAGATAAAATCTGCGTGGTATGTGATAAAGATTTTTTAAGCATATCGCCACGGCCTTTTATTACAGATCTGGTAGCCGAATCATCCAGCAAAACCAATTGTTTACCTTCATGTTGCTTTTCAAAATCAGCTAAACTATTTGTTACCTGAAAACCTTTAGTTTTTAGATCTGTTAAAAGCCTGCTGTTTTTATTCTGCTCGAAAGCTTTGCGGTTAGAACCGACTAAAACCTCGGCCTTGCTGCTTAACAGATCATTTGCAATCGCACCGTTGTAAGAACGGTCCATCTGATGGGCGTAAAATACTGCTGGTGTGGCATCGGTCAGATCACCTGCAGTGATGATACCACTTTTGATACCGAAAAGAGATAGGGTATCAACCAAATTGGTTTTATTCTGATCATCAGGTCCCATACCGATGTAACGGTTATTCGTTTTATAACCAATTGCCATGGCACTACCTCCCGCAGCCGAATCGGTGTTTCCGGCATCAGCAGCAGCGGTTTCAGAAAAGCCAACGTAATGGAACTTTGTCATGTTCAGATCTCCATGATTGGCAATTAAGCCAGCGTGGATTGCAGCTAGTCCCATCCCATCACCAATTAATAAAATAACATGTTTGGGTGCTTTGTCTTGTCCATCGGTTTTATAAGTCGGTGTATAGGTCGTATATGGCTTTGTATTGGTATAACTCAATTTATCCTGATGAAGATAAAAATCTTTCAGTTTGGTCGGCTGATCAGTATTAATCCAATCTGCGCCAAGCCTTTCGAGCACAATCCAGGTGTTCGGACTATCCTGCGAAGCCCAGAAGCGGAAAGGTTTGCCTTTACGATGTGCCTGTTCAATTGTGGCTCTCATCTTTGCTTCATCTGTTTTGGTCGGATTACCCTTTCCATTCCATACAGTCTGATTTTTCAAATCATCGCTGATCATCGCTACCCTGGCCAATTGTGCATCGGTATAAGTAGTAGTCGGCCTGCCATCGAAAAATAATTTCTCATCATAATCTTTAAAATCGGCAGGAATAGGCATATCACCACTAACGACAACTTTTATGGCATTGGCATTCTTTTTTGCATCAAATACCTCAGCATAACTTTCGAGCTCTTTTAGCAATACGGGGAGCACATGTTTGTAATCTTCCTTTACATCAACCACCAATTGCAGTTTTAAGGCCGCATTGCTGTAAGGATGATTTCCTTTTGCTTTAAAAAACTGAGCCAGCGGATCGAGGTATATTTTTTTAAGTGTAAAACCCGGTTTAATTTCTGAAGCCTCATGTGCTACATATAATTGTCCGTCTTTCAAAAATACATCCGCCTCAATAGATCCCATTTCGGCGTAATATGCCGTTAGAAGAGGGATTTCCTGCTTATAATCGTTATGGCTATGTCCACGGTTTGCATTTAGCTTTACCTGGGCAGATGCACTTTGCAGCCCCAGCACAAAGGCCAGCACTGCAAAGTTTATCCCTATTTTTTTTACCATCCTGGATTTTGTTTAATTACACCTGCACTGTTATCGATTTCTCTTTGTGGCACCGCCCAAACATCGTGTACCTGTGGGTTGAAAGTTCTTGCCGGCCAGATTACACTTCCATCAAAATCGTGTAATGGTTTAGCATAAGTGGCTTGAGCATCGCCCCATCTTACTAAATCGCGGTGACGATCTGCCCACTCTCCGGCAAGCTCATTACGGCGTTCGCGTTTAAGGTCATTTATAGTCATTCCTGTTTTAGCACTTAAGCCTGCACGAAGCCTGATTTTATTTAGTTCAGTATCACCCGCTCCTGCACCGCTTAGGTTAATTGCAGCTTCAGCTTTGATCAGCAAAACTTCTGCATAACGCATTAATGGCACATTTAAATCCGTAGTTCCATTATCACCGTTAGGGTTAACGTGTGTTGGAATTGGGTTGGCATAAGAAAACGGCTCCATGTATTTTTTAAACTGGTAATTTGAAGTTGCTCCCCCATCTTTAGTAAAGCTGCGCTCGGCTCCAAAGAACATAAATTTATCGCCAGGTTTCAAAATGGTGGCTTCACGGCGTTGATCGCCAGCTTCGTAAGAGTCGTAAAGTTCTTTGGTTGGCAGGTAATAACCCCATCCATTATAAATACCCCATGCTTTGTTGGTTAACATTACGCCAGGGAGCTTGCTGCCCCAGCCTGTTCCGCCACCGCTTGGCGTACAAACTACCGACCAAATGTATTCTTTCGACCAGTTGTTAGCTGCTTTAAAAACATCAGCAAAACCCGTATTGATTAAATCATGCTGACCTGAAGTGATGACCATATCAGCATATTTAGCAGCATTGGCATAATCTTTTTTGAACAGGTACACCTTAGATAGGTAAGCCCATGCAGCCGTTTTATGTGCTTTCCCATAATCTGCAGGTTTCATTGCTGAAAACAATGGAAGGTTATCAGCTGCCTTTAAAAGAAGTGAAATAATATAATCGTAGTTCTCGTTTACATTGCTGGCGCGGGGAATGGGCTGAGATGCATCGGTTTCAGGTTTAACAATTGGTACACCCGCTTTATCGTTTCCATAATTTGCAGCCAGCTGAAAATAAACCAAACCGGCATTAAAATAAGCATCGCCAATGATCTGTTTCTTTAAACTTTCATCCATATTGATCTTTGGTACATTGGTAATGATATCGTTGGCACGTTTGATGATGGCATAACGCATACTCCACTGCGTTTCGGTATAACCACCGCCTACGTAAGTACGGTTAAAGTTTTTAATATTATCAGCCTCTGGCTTGTTGCGGCCGGTAACCATATCATCGCTGGCATTGATAAACCAGAACATCCCTCGACCGTAAAAATCTTCAGCATTGTACATTTCGTACATTCCACCTTCGGCTTTCAATGCATCCTCTTTTGTTTTCCAGAAATTCTGTGCCGATGGAGAACCTTCAGGTGTAATATCGAGCTGCTTTGTGCATGAAGAGAAAACAGCTAGGGCGGCAAATGCCATATATTTTAAATTCGTTTTCATTATTGTTGTGATTATAAATTTACACTTAAACCAAGGATAAAACTTCTGGCTTGCGGATAACGGCCAACATCCACTCCGTTGTTGTCCATTCCGATTTCCGGATCAAAACCTGAATATTTAGTAATGGTAAAAAGGTTGTTTGCTGTGGCATAAATTCTTACCCCACCTGTTTTTAATTTATTGGCAATCGATTTTGGTAAACTGTAACCCAGGGTTACGTTACGGATGCGCAGATAAGAACCATCTTCGATATAAAAATCTGAAGCTGCAAAGTTTCCATTGGCATCGCTGGTCGAAATAATCGGTACTTTGCCTCCTGGATTCTCTGGCGACCAGGCATCAAGAATACCAACCAGTTTATTGTAAGATGGCCCACTGGCACTATAAGTAGTACGTTTTACCGCATTAAACAATTTATTACCCTGTACACCTTGCGCAAAAATGTTGAAATCGAAGTTTTTATAACTTGCATTAAAGCTCAATCCATATGAGAAATCAGGATAAGCGCTACCAGCGAAATAACGGTCTTTACTGTCAATAGATCCATCGCCGTTGATATCTACAAATTTAAAATCACCTGCTTTTGCATTAGGCTGAATCTTAGCTCCCTTCGCATTTTTGTAGTTATCGGCTTCTGCCTGACTTTGGAAAATGCCATCCGTTTTTAATACAAAATAACTATACAGTGGTTGGCCTACCCTATTGGTAAGGGGGGCAACCTCATTCCGGAAATTGGTAGATACAACCTGATTTTCTATACCAGGAATAAGTTCTTCTATATTGTTGTTTATTTTGGTTAAAGTAGCATTTACCGAGTAAGTAAAAGCTGCATTTTTATCGCTATTATAACTTAATCCTAACTCAATACCTTTATCTTTTACTTTACCGGCATTAATGGTCTGAGTACTTAAACCTGCTGTCCCGGGTAATGTTCTCACCAGGATCATTTTATCAATTTCTTTAACAAAATAGTCTGCTGTAAGACTCAATCTGCCTAATGCGGCTACATCAACACCAAAGTTTGTTTGTTTAGATTCTGCCCATGCGATATTAGGATTGGCCAAAACCGTTTGAACATAACCATTTTGCAAAGTTGGCGTTTGTCCAAAATAACTTTGCGTTGGGCTTAGTAATGGATTAACCGCAGCAGAAGTAAGTGCTGCTAAATTACCAAGAAAGCCATAGCTAGCCCTTAATTTCAATTCATTTAACCAACTTACATCTTTAAGAAAATCTTCTTTGCTCATTATCCATCCAACAGAAGCTGAACCATAATTCCGGGTCCTGTTATTTTGGGGTAGTAAAGATGATCCATCACGGCGACCGATAAACGATGCCAGATATTTTTCGCGATAGCTATAGTTTGCTCTAAAAAACAATGATGAAAGTGCTTGCGCGCTATAACCACTAGATGAAGGCTGTATTACTGTAGCATTCATCAAATACCTGTACTGTGGCGATTCATCGTCAAAACCAGCCCCTGAAGCAACTAGACTTCTATACTGTGTTTTTTGAAATGAATAGCCACCGGTAAGATCGAGCTGATGGTTACCAAAGTTACCTTTGTAATTTAACACTTGTTCTGCTAAGAAATCGTTGCTATTGTTGCTACTTTCACGCAAACTATTGCTCAACACAGGTTTACCTACCTCTGGCCTTTTGGGGGTAAAGCTTTTAAATGTAGAATCAATTTTAGTGATACTTAAATTCGATCTAAAGCTTAAACCTTTAGCCAGTTTAACGTTAACATATGGATTAATCACCAATACATTTTTAGGGTTGTTAATATCGATACGTTTCAACTCAGCAACCGGGTTAATTACATCCCCGTAATCTCCTGCATACGGTCCTGGCAAACCTGCAAAACTTCCATCTGCATTATAAGGTGTACCATTGGTTGGGTAATAAATGGCCGAAAGCAAGGCTCCTGTGTAATCGCTGCTGGTATTGGCTCCGTTTCCATTGGTACTGCTATATGAAAGGTTTTCGCCAACTTTTAACCAATTGGTCACCTCATGTTCTGTATTGATCCTGAAGTTGTAACGTTTGGCTTTGGTATTTAACACAATCCCTTCTGCATTGCGGTAATTAAAACTTAGATAATAGTTCGATTTTTCGCTACCACCGTTTATTGCGGCATTGTAGTCTTGCAACAATCCATCCCTAAAAACCTCGTCCATCCAATTGGTGCGGGTAATCTGTCCGTCAGGGTATTTTGCAGCATCAAAGGAAGGCAAAATCGTAGTTCCGCCATTTTTGGCCGCAGTTGCTGCTACCTGTGAACGTTGTTGTGCATTTAGGGGTTCTAGCTTTTTCCAGGCGCTTTGTTGGCCAACCTTGGCATCAAAACTGATCTGCATTTTACCATTTTTACCTTTTTTGGTCGTAATCAATACCACACCTCCCGAAGCCCTTGCTCCGTAAATTGCTGCCGATCCATCTTTTAGCACAGAAATTGATTCGATATCGTTAGGGTTAAGCTGTGGTGTACCTGAAAATATAGATCCATCAATTACATACAGTACATTTTCTCCATTAATACCGCCTGAGCCACGGATATTGATACGTGGTGCAGAAGTTGGATCGCCCCCCTCATTGGTTACAATCACACCTGGGGTTTTTCCGGCAAGCACCTCGCCTACGCTGTTTAACGAACGTGAAGAAAGTTTATCCATCCCCACAATACTGATTGCCCCGGTTAAGGTTTCTTTTTTCTGTGTGCCATAACCCACAACCACTACATCAGCAAGTGTTGAACGTTCTTCTTTTAAAACTATGTTAATGACCTGGTTTTCGCCTACTTTTGCTTCCCTGGTCTGATATCCGATCATGGAGAATGACAGCACGGCATCAGCGCCAACTGCAATACGATAAGCACCGTTACCATCGGTAATAGTACCACTT
The DNA here is from genome assembly GCF_019317285.1 of Pedobacter sp. D749. NCBI lineage: Bacteria > Pseudomonadati > Bacteroidota > Sphingobacteriia > Sphingobacteriales > Sphingobacteriaceae > Pedobacter > Pedobacter sp. D749. The sequence continues at coordinate 2,056,965 of NZ_CP079218.1, read as the reverse complement.
TGTGTGCCCAATACCTTCACCGAAACACCTGGAAGTGCCAAACCTGTGGTATCTTTTACTACCCCTGTGATCGTCCGGTCTGGCTTATTCATCACGGCATTGTTTAAAATCACATATCCACCTTTTTCTAAAACCTGCAAACCAAGTCTGTCTAAAAGTGATCTTACGGGTTCTGTGGTAAAATCGCCGCTTAAAAACATTTTTTTTTGTTGCAGCTGATCTGGATTGTAGACGAAACTGAGTCCGGTACGGGATTCAATTTCTTTGATGATCTCGGTCATCTTACGACCTTTATTTATGGTAATACTAACCGTAGTTTTCTCTAATTTTTGGGCCATCCCTGCTGAAGCGAGAATAGAGCTGCAAAAAATGCAGAGGATTGTAAATGTTAAACATGAGTATTTCATGATCTTGTAAAGAGCTGGTGTCCTCTTAGCGGAGGTTGTTTTCATTGCTTAATTTGTTTGATTTTATTTTTGTAAAGCTTTAATTATACTGGGTTTTGTTGCCAGAAAGAAAGATTACGGCAAACGATCTGACCGGTACCGTAGAAAATTTCTATATCATATCCTATCTCATCTGTATATATTAAATGTTTTATGATTTTTTGATGCATTGAACCTGAGGTGATGCAGACTGCAGATAATATCCAAAATCTCTTCAGGCGATTGTTTGCTGCTGAAAGATGCAGTAGTTTTAAGTTTGCCCAAAGCCTTATCGTTCAGCAAAATTTTAATGCTGTACACGTATTGGAGTTTAGAGATCACCTGATCGAGGTTTGCACCATCAAAAGCAAATTCGATAAAAGCAGACGCTTTGATTTTACGGATGGCAGCGCGACCGTCATTTTTATCATAGGTTAAAAACTCATCCTTAACCAGTGTAGCCAGGTTCCCTTTTTGATTGCTCACCGCAACTTTACCCGTAACTACCGCAACCTCAAGCTGTTTATTGCCCTGATAAGCTTTAACTTTGAAAGAGGTCCCTAAAACTTTAATATCTACCCCAGCGCTTGTATGTACTGTAAACGGCCTTTTTTCCTGATGAGCAATATCAAAAAAAGCTTCCCCTTCTTTAAGTTCAATATGGCGGCTGTTTGAAGGAAAGGTTTTAGGATAGCAGAGTTTCGCTGACGGGCCTAATAAAACCACCGAACCATCTGATAGCGTAATTCGCTTATGTTGTGTATTTCCAGTAACTACGGTTACCTGATTTTCAGAAGTCACTTTGGTATTGAGTTTCCAAACGATTATTCCAATTGTAATGATGAGGAATACGGCGGCGGCGATCCTGATAAAAGATTGCAATTTGAATACTTTGCCGGGTTTTGGCTTCCCGTGCATAGCGATCTGAAGGTGAGCAAACATTTCTGCCCCTATCGCTGCTTTCCGATCGGCGGGTAACACCACATCTTTTGCTTGAAGTGTGGCGTACCACTCTTCAACTTTTTTTTGCTCTTGCGGACTTGCCTGTTGATCGAGATATTTCTGCAGCAGTTCCTTTGCCTGTTCTTCTGTCATTTAAATACATGTCAGTTGAAAAGAAGATCGGTACTAACCAAAAATGTTATCTATAGATTAACTTTATGTTAAGCCGATAAATACAGCAATTAACAGGATATAGGAAAGACTTTTTTTAAGAAGTTTTATTGCTGCTGAGATCTGGTTTTTTACCGTTTGTACAGAAACGTCAAGTTCAGCAGCGATTTCTTTGATGGATTTCTCCTGTTTTCGGCTCATCGAAAACACCAATTGCATTTTTTCGGGTAAAAGCGCAATGGCTGCATCTACCTCCAGGTGAAGCTCTTTTAAAATTAGTTTATCATCCGCTGCGGCAGTATGTTGCTCATCCATCAGGACTGTAAGCGCAGCCTGGTGCTGTTCTTTAATACTGCCCGATCTGAAATAGTTAATCACTTTATATTTTACAGCTCCATGCAGATAAGCACCCAGGCTTCCAGAAAGGTTAATCGTTTTATGATTTTCCCAAAGCGAAATGAAAATCTCCTGGGTAATATCCTGTGCAAGGGCTTCATCACCCGTTTTTTTTAGTGCAGCATCAAAAATTTCTTCCCAATAAACATGGTAAATTTTTTCCATGGCCCAACGGCTTCCGCACTGTAAAGATGAAAGTAAAGTTTCGCTCAAAGGGATGGTGCTTTTTTTCGCAGCAAAGCTAGCAGCTCAATATTCCCTTATTATTAAGAAATCTTAAAGAGTAAGTGATGATGGAAAATGTAAGATGTAAAATGGACGGGATTCTGCGCACGTCAATGGTATCCGCGGGAAACTCAGACGACTAGCTTCCCGCAGATCTAAGAAGACTACCGCGGAAATTGTATCGGAATAACTTTGTGTCCTCTGTAGTTTTTTCTCTGTGAACTCGGTGGTTAAATGGAAAATGTAAGATGTAAAATGTAAAATGTAAAATGGACAGGATTCTGACCACACGTTCGATATCTTCAATAAAACGGTCGTCATCCCGACTGAAGTGCAACGGAATGGAGAGATCTACCTGGATAGATTTCTCGACTACGAAATGACGACCTATCTTCTATCTAAACAACCCGGCAAAAATTTTATTCGAATGCAATTTTGCCTGATGGTCATAAATATGCGACGTGCTCATGACCTCGTTTATACCATATTTGGTAACAAATGCTTCTAAATTTTCTTTAATGGTATTAGCGCTGCCAATAAAAGAATAATACAACATCTGCTCTACTGATTCTTTTTCCAACTGATCCCAATATACATTAATATCATCAACAGCAGGCTTTAGTAATTCTCTTTTACCTGTTATTACACCTAAAAACATCCGTTTTACAGAACTTGACAAACGTTCTGCTTCTGCATCAGTATCTGCAGCCACCACATTCACACAGGCCATTACATAAGGTTCCTGTAAAAATGCTGATGGTTTAAAATTATTTCTATAAATGGATATCGCCTGTTCGAAATAGGTTGGGGCAAAATGACTGGCAAAAGCATAAGGAAGTCCTTTTTCTGCAGCTAAGCGTGCGCTATCAGTACTTGAACCTAAAATCCAGATTGGAATGTCCAGGCCTTCTCCTGGCATAGCCCTTACACTTGCCCGGTTATTACTGGCGGAGAAAAACTGTTGCAGTTTCTCAACATCCCTGGGAAAACTATGAGCAGCATTAAAGTTTTCGCCACGGATGGCCATTGCCGTAACCTGATCGGTTCCTGGTGCCCTGCCCAAACCCAGATCGATCCGATTAGGATAAAGTGAGGCCAATGTGCCAAATTGTTCTGCTACAATTAAGGGTGCGTGATTGGGCAGCATAATGCCTCCGGAACCTACGCGTATACTATTCGTATTACCGGCAATGTAACCAATAAGTACCGCCGTTGCGGAACTGGCTACACCGGCCATATTATGGTGTTCGGCAAACCAGTAACGTGTATACCCTAAAGTTTCAGATTGTTTAGCTAAATCAAGACTGGTTTTAAAGGTATCTGCAGCAGTAAAACCATCTAAAACAGTTGCAAGATCGAGAACGGAATAAAGTACATTTTTCAATAAGTGATCAGCCATAAATTAAAGGGATAAATCTGTATTGCAAAAATATCTTTAATAAAACCAAGTCTCGTTTCAAATGAATATATATGACGTTTAGCCAACATAATCTGTACCGCATGTTGCAATGCGGTGACACCAAAAATGAAATGGCTTAATTAAACAGCTACAACTACACAGGTGTAGGGATATGTATACTCTTGTAACAAAGAGGACGAGCCTACGCTCTTAATTTGAATAAATTTCAAACTTATAATAGATTAGTAAATCCATTAAAGGTGGTATATATTTTTATCAGTATGCCAACATATTTTATGGATTGGAGCTATTGCCTGCATCTAATAAACTTAATTGATAAATTATGAATTAAATTAGTTAATATGGGAAAAATTTAAAATTAAAGCGTACAGATAGTATTCTTTTCGTTACAAAAAGGCGTAATTTCGTTATAAGAGAACTAGATTTTTGAAGATGATTAAGTGCATAGCCATAGATGACCAGTACAGTTCTTTAGTAGGACTACAGAAATATATAGATGATACTCCAAACATGCGGCTTGTGCAGCAATATACTGACCCAATTACTGCCTTAAGGGAGCTAGCCACTTCAGAAACGGTTGATATAATTTTTATGGACGTGGAAATGCCACAAATTTCAGGGTTGGAACTGGCCAAAGCCATCCGCTTCAGAACCAGAAAACTTATCTTCACTACTTCACATCAAGAGTATGCTTTTGATGCTTTTGAAGCTGCAGGAGACGCTTATTTGCTTAAACCATATAGCTATGCTAAATTTGCAACAACAATTACCCGGCTTTTCGGACATGAAATGACTGGCGGCGCTAACGAAGATTATTTTCTGGTGAAAAATAAGGAAGAAGAGCACCGTGCGGTAATGGTTAAATATGAAGATATTATTGCCTTTGAAAGTTTTCATAATTATATTAAATTACATACCCTAGGAAAAATAATTATCGCTTACTTAAGCTTAAAAGATGTTCGGGAACAGCTTAGCATCAAAAACGGTTTTATCCAATTACACCGTGGTTATATCGTAGCCATTGATAAGATTTTGTATATTGATGGAAATCGGATTACCATGAATAACCACATTAGCTTTACCGTTGGGGATATTTATTATAATGAATTTAAAAGTTTTATTTCCGAAAGGTTAATCATCAGTAGCCGTAAAAAATAACGGCTACTGATATATTTTTAATTGAAAAGGATGCCAGAGCTAACCGTAGTGGTAAGTGAAGATGTTGTTGGATCTGAATGGATTGTTCCAGCCTGCATGCCTGTAGTATAATTTTTTTTGAATACGAACAGGGTCCGTTTGTTAAGTTTTTTAGTTTTCATAATCATTTTTTTTTCGAAAACTAGCAGCAACAGTCCCCTATAATTTTAGTTGTTACATGAATGGTAAAAATCTCTTTATGGATAGGTTAAACCGGAGTCCCAATATGATCTATAATTGGGTTTATCAGTATCGCGTGCATTTAATAGCCTGGGCATCTTTTATCTTTTGGGAATCTGTCATTATTGGATTGGCAACAGGGATTTTTGGCAAATTCGGGAATTATGTAGTCCATTATATCGTAAACATCTGCCTGTTTTATTTACATGTCTGGCTACTCGAAAAAGCGACCATATTCCCAAGGAGGGCGATATATAAAATTCCTTTGTTTGTTATTTTCGAACTTGCTTTATATGTTGGTTTTGTCTTTTACCTTGATGTCTTTTTAAGAAAATACACCGACTACATCCCCAGTGCAGCAGCGCCGGTAGAAACGCGTTTACTCACTTTACTATGGAGATCTTCTTTTTTCCTGCTTTTTTCTACTGGTTATTATTTCTTAAAGCAGTTTATCAGTGAAAGGACAGAAAAATCACGTATTGAAAAACAGCGTTTTCAAATGCTTATTGAGAAGGAAAAGATGGATAAAGAACTGGCCATGTCTAAGAATGCTTTCATGAAAGCACAGATCAATCCCCATCTGCTTTTTAATACATTTGAGTTTGTACACCAAAAACTAAGTGCTTACGCTCCGGAAGATGCAAAAGTGATGCTTTACCTTTCCGACATGATGCGCTTTGCAGCTAACACGCAACACAATGAAGGTTATGTCCGTTTAAGTGATGAAATTTCACAATGTGAAAACCTGATCGGCCTGCACCGAATTACTCAAGGTGCAATTAATATTGAGTTTGCCAGTGGACCTGACCTTGATGAAATTAAATTAATTCCACTTGTTTTGCTTACTATTTTAGAAAATATGTTTAAACATGGAAACCTTAATGATGTAGAAAATAAGGCAACTATAGATGTTTACACTTTTGATGGAAAATTGCATATTGAGAGCCGTAATTTACCGAGATCAATAAAAAGCACGGTAGGCTTTGGTTCAGGGATGGATAATATCAGTAACCGACTCAAGTATGCCTACCATCAAAATGCAGAAATGACCGCAGGAATTGACGAAGAAGGCTTCTACACTTTAAACATCAGTATTTACTTGGATGCATTGACAACAGAAGCTAGAGGTAAAAAGACTGAACAAATTATCTCTTTTTAACAATTAAATTTGTTTGAAATAATAGACTTAAATTACTTGGCCTGCTCCATGGATTTTATATATCAAAGCCATACCGTTCACGTATAATCATAAGTGACAAATAACTTAACTACCAAAAAGTTGATTTTTGTCATCAAAAAAAATAAAAAACAACAAACAAATCGTAATATTAAACCTACAAAAATTCGTTTAATAGAATTAAAAACTTATTTTTGCGGCATGAAATTTATCAAACCAACCGCTCTAATATTTTCTTTAATTACCTCATTTTCTTGCTTAACAATTGGTGCTCTTGCCCAAAACAAGCCAACAGAACCAGCTAACATTTCGGAGAACATAGAAAAATTGGACGGAAATGCGATCATTAAGAGACTGGCTGATCAGCACAATTCATACAATAAAAATTTATCAAACAACAACTTTCCAAAGGAAGAATACATCATAAACAGAAAAAACTTAACCCTGATTAGTTTTAATGGCTTAGATTATTATGTAAAAAACAACAAGGTAATCGCTATTCAGGGGTTAAATCTTTCGGATAATGTATTGAACCAAATTACAGACAAACTGGTTGTTTTAGATAGTATCCAATTTAACCTATGTGAGTGTTCAAATGCCGAACGCTTTAATCCAAATGCAGATTTTCAAAAGATCAGGAATATCGAACGCAAATTTATGCTTACGCTTAAAATGTTATCAAGCACCGTAAGAGACATAGCTACAATTGCTAAAAAAGAAAACCCATCTTTAACTGTTGAAACCAGCATTGCAAAAATGCGTTTGCCAAATATTGATCATACTACAGCTAAAACAAGCACCCAATCGTTAGTTTCATTATCTAAATAACCGCATTTACAACCCTTATAGCAATTAGGAAAGAATAATAATTAATCCGTTTTCTTTTCCGAATATACTTCTGCAATCTGAGCAGACAGATATTTAAAAGCAAGTGGCATTTCGGTAGTCGGATTTTTGATGCTCCCCTCAATAAAAATGAACCCTTTATAATTTATTTTGTGCAAAGCTCTTAAATAAGGTTTAAAATCGTCGCCCATAACACCAGGCAATGTCCTGTTTTGTTTTTCGGCAACCTCTGAAAATCCAATCAAGTCGCCTGCCTCAATAATTTCATTAGGAGATTCTCCTTCACGCATCATATGGAAAATATCTGCGTTAAGTCTGAAATTAGGGTGATTAACTTCCCTTACAATCTCTGCTGCCGACTTTAACGAGGTGATGAAGTTAGTTTCGGTAGTCTCAAGGTTTTCTAACAAAATGGTAACGCTATATTTTCCGGCAATTTGCGCTAACTTTCCAGCCAAAATAACAAAATCAGATTTTGCCTTAACGATATTATAACCTGCGGGAATGCTTCTTGCACCCGAACTGCCCAAAACGATAAACTTAACTCCCGCTTGTCGCGCTCTTGAAAGAACCGTTTCGGTATAAGTTAAAACCTTTGCCTCATCTACCTCAGGTCCGGCTATTTTTAAACTTGCCGGGTAAAAAAGGTTACAGCTTAATACTTTACATTTTGCCGCTTTAATCTTTTTCAAATTGGCATTAAACTGATCATCGGTTAATGCAGGTGAAAGTATCTTCGGAACCGATTCGCCGATCATCTTAAAACCAGATGCATAAGCTAAACTATCCTGTGTTAAACCAGATACTATACCTAATCGCGGATAAACCTGTTTATCAGAACTAAAACCAGAAAAACCGATATAAATCAGGCAAATCAAAAAAGCCAGGTAGCTAAATTTTGTAATTCTCATATTCAAATGATTTGGTTAAAAAAATGGATTCTCAAGGCACTCCCCTCGCCCAATTAAACGAATAGCTTAGCAATAAGCGCCGGTGATTCTTGTTTAAAGATAATATAAAATCTGCCCATTAAGTTTTGTATCAGTAAAATCACAGATTGGGAAGGAAAACAAAATAAGGAGAGTTTATATAACGTAATCGAAAACAACGCCGATCTAAAATTGAGCGGAGCTACTGAAAAACATACCCTGGTATTGGGTAAAACACCAAAATTGAACCTGGATCGATTTGTTTGCACTAACCACAGAAATGACTAGCCTGGATACAAATGCATTTGCAAATTGTTGCATTAGGAAAATAACGAAACAAAAAGAGTAAAAAAGAGGCTGTCTCATAAATATAGAATTGTCATCCTAAGGATTAATTAATTGTTTAAAATCAATATGAGTGACGTACTATTGTCTTCTCTTATCCTACGGCGCGGTCTTGCCTCGGCTCGCCGCCGCCGAAAGGCTCTTTATTTTTGTTGTCAAAAAGAAACAAAAAACACCGGCTGAAAATTTTCTTTCGAAGCTAGTAGGTTGGCTTGGACAGTGCAGCCCGAAAAATTTGTTAGGCCGGATTTAAGTAGAACGGAGATATCGTGCTATGGCCTAGCTGGGCGGAAATACTAAAGTAATTAAAGCTATGATTAATAATGATTTGTAAAATAATGTCAATGTAACTTTTCGATGGACTAGAGTAAACCCAATCCTTCAGCTACTTAAAATCAGGCACAGGTAATAAATACCCGCCAAATAAAATATACGACCATAACAGAGTCCAGAATATATTAAATATTTGTGCGGTAACAAAAGTAAATGCAGGCTTCCCTCCCTGAAGTTTCACCAATGATGAAAATTTTGCTTCCATCCCAATAGAAATAAATGCGATTGCAAACCATACGGTGCGTAAACCATTTAAGGTTGGTCCGACACTTTTTGCCGTTGCAGGAGATAAAAGAAAAGAAAATACCAACGATGCCGCAACAAAACCCAATACAAATTTCGGAAATCGTTCCCATACAATTTTCAATCCCGGCCGTTCTGCTTTAAGGATTACGCCATCATCACCCTTAGGTTTTTTATAGGCCCACCATATTGCAATGAAAAATGCAGCAACACCAATAAAAACATTTTGCGAAAACTTGGCAATAACACCCGCTTTAACAGCTATTGGTCCAACCAAATCGCCTGCAGCAGTTACGGTTGCCGTGGTATCTAAAGTACCGCCCAGCCACGCTCCTCCAATCACTTCAGGTATATGAAAATACTTTACCGCCCAGGGCAAAATGATCATCATCGGGATAGCCATAATCAATACTAAAGTGGTTACATAAGATAACTTACGTTTATCGCCATTAATAGCGCCAGCGGCTACAATTGCTGCAGAAACCCCACATATAGATACTGCTGACGCTAATATCACACCAAATTCATCATCAACTTTTAACTTGCGGCTCAACCACATCGAAAAAAACCAGACTACGGTAACAACAATAACCGCCTGTATAATACCAGGCAAACCAGCTTTAATCAAATCGGCCGACAAAATAGTAGTTCCCAATATGACTAAACCTGTCTTAATATAAAATTCAGATCTTACCGCTTCTTTTAGCCAGGATGGCAACCTGATTAAGTTACCTAACGCGATACCTATAAGCAGTGCAAATACCACATATTCTAATCCAAAATAGGATACACTTTTATTGCCTCCGATAATAAAGGAAACAATGGCTAACAAATAGATAAGCGCAAAACCACCAGCAAACCGTACAACATTCCCCCCTGATAAACCTATAGCTATTGAAGCTAAAGCCAGAAAAACAGCCCCCATTTCAACAATCCGCAATAAGTTAGCTACCGATAATATTTTTCCCAAAAGATCTTCACTGTTTGCCCATTTAAATGCAGGTAAACTGATTACAGTGCCATTGCTGGTTAAATAAAGTACAGCGGCAATGATAATTGTTCCCAATATAACTGCCCACCAATCTTCGGTGAGTGATTGTAAAAATGTTTTCTTATCCGGGCTTATCCCCGCATCTGTTAAGGCCCCGGTAGTATCTGCTGCGTTATTTTGATTCGACATAGTATGATGTTAATTTGATTTCAGTTCTAAAAATATTTTTTCTGGCATTTAGCAAGCTACAGCAAGCGAATACGATCTTATTATAATATAAACCGTTACCCAATATCTAACTAAAGTAGTTATTCAGCAAGATTTTATCCGTAACAAATATTTGACCTTAAATCCTTTATCGCAAATCTGTCTAAAACTCAGTAATTCATTTTTTTTGCCCGATAATAAACAGGATGTTCGATATCGGGCATTTTCAAATCCAAAATAAAAATTAAACACCTATAAAACAATAACTTAACAATGGCACCCCTATTGTAAAGCCTGTTGTAAATTATTTGAATGGACAAACTCATTGAAGAAGAAGTTTCTTCGAAAAGGAAAAAGAAAACTTACCTCATCATTTTTATCATCATCATTGTTCTCGCCATTATCTTATGGTTGGTACGGTTTTATTTTAAGCCATCATTAACCGATGCTGATATTACTACAGCCAGGGTAGAGACCGGAATAATCGAAAATACCATTAACGCTACCGGCGAGGTACTACCTGAATTCGAAGAGGTTTTAACGAGTCCGATAAACGCATCGATTAAAAATGTATCAATGGATGCCGGTAACAAAGTAAATAAAGGTCAATCGATTTTATTGCTTGATAAATCGGTTAGCCAAACAGATTATGGAAAACTTCAGTTTCAAATGGAATCAAAAGAAAATGAGATCCGTAAGCTGAAATTGGATCTGGAGAAGAGTTTTTTCGATATCAAATCCAATAACAACATTAAACAATTACGGATCAGTAACCTTAAAGATGCGGTTTCTTCAGCTAAAAGATTATTAAAAGCAGGCGGCGGAACAAAGGAAGATGTAGAACGCGCAGAACTTGACTTAAAAGTTGCTGAACTAGAAAAACTTCAACTGGAAAATGAGATCAAGAGCAAACAGCAGACCATGAAAATTGAAATCAGGGAAGCTGAAATTGCTTTGGCCATCCAGAGGAACGATCTCAATGCGCTAAAACGAAAGCTCGATCTGGCTGACGTAGTTGCAACAAGGCCCGGCGTAATTACCTGGGTAAACAAAAATATAGGATCGAGTGTACATGAGGGTGATGCATTGGTCAAAATTGCCGATTTAAGCGGTTTTAAAGTTGCCGGGAGCATGTCTGATAACCTGCTCGATAAAATCCACAACAATATGGCTGCCATTATCCGCATCGGCAATACACAGTTACGTGGCTCCATTGTAAACATCTCTCCTTCAGTAAGCAACGCCATTGTTTCATTTGATATTCAATTGAACCAAAAAGACAGTAAAGAACTTCGGCCAAACCAAAAAGTTGATGTTTTTCTGGTTACCGCCACCAGAAATGGTGTATTAAGGATTGCCAATGGTCCGGCATTTAATGGTTCCAACCTGCAAGAAGTTTTTGTACTTAAAAATGGTATTGCTGAACGTAGAACCGTTAAAACCGGTTTAAGCAATTTCGATTATGTAGAAATTTTAAGCGGATTAAAAGCTGGCGATGAGGTAATTACCTCAGATATGGGTAATTATAAAAATACAAAAACCATAACCATCAGTAATTAAGACTATGCGAGGGAAATTTTTATTTATGGGTTTATTGATTGTAGTTACTTTGAAGGGTTTCGCATTTCCAAAAACTGACACCCTGCAATTCACCTTACAACAGGTTGTGGAAATGGCGAAGGCAAATTCTATTGCTGCCAAACAGGCCATCACCGTAAAGGAAACCAAATATTGGGAGTGGCGCACATTTAAATCCAATTACCAGCCACAACTCGCACTGGAAGGGATTTTACCGGGATACACCAAAACCTACACACAGGTTCAACAGCCTAACGGAAGTATACTTTTTCAACCGGTACACTACGATAACTCCTCGTTGACATTAAATTTTAGTCAGAGCATAGCCGCCACCGGAGGAACTGTTTATGGAACCACACAGCTCCAACGTTTTGACGATTTTGACAGGAATAGCGTGCTGTACAACGGAATCCCCTACGGTATTGGTTATACACAGCCCTTACTACAGTTTAACAGCCTAAAATGGGATAAGAAAATAGAACCCTTAAAATTCAATGAAAGCAAACAGGTTTTTATAGAAACACAGGAAAAAATTGCCATCACGGTTACAGAGTATTTTTTCGATTTGTTACTGGCACAGGTTAACCTGAACATTGCCAATTTAAATTATGGGAACACCAAACGCATTTTAACCATTGCCGGTACAAAATTCGAATTGGGCAAAATCTCTAAAAACGAAATGTTGCAGCTTCAGTTAGAAGTTTTAAATGCACAGAAGGCAGTTGGTACCGCAAAACGCGATGTAGAAATTGCCACCTTAAACTTGCGGAGCTATATTGGCATTGAAGGCGACGATAGGATTAAATTGGATATGCCTGCAGTAGTGGCCCAAATGACCGTAATTACTGAGAAAGTTCTGGCCGAGGCTTTCGAAAACCGTTCGGATGCCATTGGCTTTATCCGACGTTTGGCCGAAGCTAAAAGAGATGTAGCAAAAGCAAAAGGCGAAAATGGCTTAACTGCAACCTTAAGGGCTAACCTTGGTTTCTCTAATGCGGCAAACAGCGCTTTCGACATTTATCGTTCGCCAAAAAATCAGCAATCCGTCGAATTAAAACTTGCTATCCCTGTAATGGATTGGGGAAGATCTAAATCGCGTACCAAAACTGCTCAGGCCAACGAGCAATTTATCACCTATGCTGTAGAGCAGGATAAACAGACGTTTAAACAACAGATTGTAACGCAGGTAACGCTTTTTAACATGATGAAAGAACAGATTCTGCTTACTGATGAAGCCGAAAAGATTGCTGCCGAAAAATACAAAATTGCCAGCGAGCGGTATGTTTTGGGCAACCTGAGCATTACCGACCTCAGTATCGCCTTTCAGGAAAACGACAGGGCTAAACGCGATTATGTTTCCTCCCTGCGCGATTTCTGGGGTGCTTACTACCAGCTCCGTTACCTCTCGCTTTACGATTTCGAAAAAAACAGAAAAATAACCTATTAATAAATCTTAATTACTAATTATACATTATGATTCGCTTACAAAACATTGAAAAAGTTTACCGGACCGATACAGTGGAGACACTTGCCATCAACGGAATCAGCCTGGACATTGCCAAAGGTGAGTTTCTTTCGATCATGGGTCCATCGGGTTGTGGTAAAAGTACGCTCCTGAACATCATGGGTTTACTGGATGAGCCATCAAAAGGAAACATTAAAATCGACGAACAGGATATCAGCCGGTTCTCTGATCAGAAACTGGCAAAATTCAGAAACCAAAAACTGGGTTTTATCTTTCAAAGTTATCACCTGATCAATGATTTGCGGGTATTGGACAATGTAGAATTACCACTACTGTACCGCACTTCATCAGCCAAAGAACGAAAAGTGCTTGCTACTGCGGCTTTAGAAAAAGTTGGTTTAAGTAACCGCTTAAAACATTTTCCTACACAGCTCTCAGGCGGTCAGCGGCAGCGTGTGGCCATTGCAAGGGCTATTGTTGGCAATCCACAGATTATTTTAGCCGATGAACCCACCGGAAATTTAGATAGTGCGATGGGAAACGAGATTATGGATATCCTGATCAACCTGAATAAAAATGAAGGCACCACCATCGTTATGGTAACGCATGATGAAAGCATGGCACATAAAACACATCGCCTGGTACGTCTATTTGATGGTTCACAAGTTCAATAATCCGAAATCATGTTAAAAAACTACTTTAAAATAGTCCTGGCTGTATTGAAACGGAGAAAGTTCTTCACCTTCATCAGCCTGTTCGGGATCAGCTTTACGCTCACCATTCTGATGGTGGTTACGGCACTGGCTGATAAAATGATCAGTCCGGATTACCCCGATTATAAAAGAGAAAGATCGTTATACATAGAACGAATTGAGATCAAAAATTCTAAAGAAGGCTGGATGAACAGCAGTAATGTTTCCGTTTATTTTTTGGAACATTATGTAGCTACCTTAAAAAACCTGCAAAAATTGGCCATTACATCAGGTTCGAAATCATCCAATGCTTATGTAAACAATAAAAAACTGGTTATAGGTTATCAATACACCAATGCAGATTATTGGAATGTACTGGAATATAAATTTCTGGAAGGAAAAGCATTTTCACAAAAGGAAATTGATCATGCAGAATTGGTTGCGGTAATTTCGAAAGAAACAAAAGAAGCCTATTTTGGCGATGAAAAATCGGTTGTGGGTAAATTTATTTCTGCAGACAACATCAATTACAGGGTTATTGGGGTTATAGAAAATGTATCAGAAACCGTTCGGAATTTTAATGGCGATATGTATTTACCTTACAGTATTGCAAAAGAAAATCGCAACAATACTGATGTAATGGGGGCTTACAATGCAGTTCTGCTCGCAAAAAGTAAAACCGATCTTCCTAAACTAGAAAAGGAATTTAAACAGATGATCAAGAAAGTGCCAATTCCCAAGGATTTTGATAAACTGTACTGTAACGCCGATCCGTTTTTTACCAGCGTTAGCAGAAGAATCGGAGGCAATTCTACAAATGGTGCAGTTGCAAAGGTAATTACTTTGGCCAGCGGATTTATACTGCTTTTCTTGTTACTGCCAACCATCAACCTGGTTAATATCAACGTTACCAGGATTATGGAACGCTCCTCTGAAATTGGTGTTCGTAAAGCCTTTGGTGCCTCTTCAAAAACATTGGTTTACCAGTTTATTGTTGAAAATATGATCCTCACCTTTCTTGGTGGATTTATCGGCATAATCCTGTCGCTCGTTGTGATTGCGCTCATTAATGAATCCGATTTTCTTTCCAACATGCGCCTTACAATGAATTTTGCAGTGCTGTGTTATAGTTTCCTTGCCTGCGTATTTTTCGGACTCATTTCTGGTGTTTATCCAGCCTGGCGCATGTCGAAATTGAATGTAGTTAAAGCACTTAAAGCCTAAAAGATATTATGATGTTTAAACACCTATTTAAATTGATATGGAATAAAAGGAAACAGAATTTTCTTTTCCTTTCCGAAATCCTGATTTCCTTTCTGGTGAAATTTGCGGTTTTTTCTTACCTCACTTATTATTACCAGAATTATAGCAAACCACTTGGTTTCGATTATAAAAGAGTTTGGTCGGTTGCCTATGGTAATGGCCAGCTTCCTAAAAACCGCGATTCGCTGGTTACTTTTTATGATAATCTCACTAAATCATTAAAAGCCATGCCGCAAATCGAAAGTATCTCCCTTTCAAGTTCTAATTATCCCTATTCTGATAGTTTTATGAGTACAGGACTCACGCATAACAGACGAAAATACGATCGTGTGAGTAATTACATGGTCGGCAATGATTATCAGAAAGTATGGAACGTTTCTTTACTCGAAGGCAGATGGTTTTTGCCGGAAGATGCGGTAAGCAAAGACAAAGGGGTTATTATTAATGAAACCTTAAAAAATGAGATGTTTGGAAAACAAAAAGCAACAGGAAAGCTTATTGGCGATTTTGATGATAAAAACAAATTAAAGGTTATTGGCGTAGTAGCTGATATTAAAGCGAATGGAGATTTCCAGCCTGGCAGTAATGCTTTGTTCAGCCCTTTAGATACGGGATACTTAAAGTGGACTGGTACGGTTTTAATTAAAGTACGCGAAAGTGCAGACGCCACTTTTGAAAGTAAATTGTATAAATTTATGGCAACCTCTACGCATAACGCTGTGGAAATACAACATGTAGATGAAATGCGCGATAAGAGAAATAGGCAAACCATTATCCCAATGGTTATTTTTATCATTATTGCCAGTTTTCTGATTATTAATGTTGCATTGGGTTTATTTGGCGTATTGTGGTACAATATCAATAAGAGAAAAGGAGAAATCGGCTTGCGCAGGGCTATTGGTGCAAGCGGCCGATCGGTTTCTTATCAATTGGTTATGGAAGCGATTATATTGGCTACCATATCGTTACTGGTTGGCTGTTTCTTTGCTGTACAATTCCCATTACTGAGTGTTTTTAATATTCCTGCAAGTGTTTATATCATTGCGATGCTCTTATCGGTGGCATTCATTTATCTATTGGTTTTGTTTTGCTCTTTATATCCCGGTAAACAGGCGGCTAACATCCATCCTGCTGTTGCATTGCATGAAGAATAACTTATCTTAACTTCGCATATGATATTAATTGTTGATGACGATATAGCTGTACGTACTTCACTTTCGCTTCTTTTAAAAAACACTGGGAATGAAATCGTAAGTACAGATAGTCCTGTTCAGGCTTTTGAGGTGGTAAAAACCCAAAAGCCTGAACTTATTATTCTGGATCTGAACTTTTCGATTGGTACTTCGGGTAAAGAAGGTATGGACCTGCTCAAAAAAATCAGGGATTTCGATGCCGCTTTACCCATAATATTGATCACGGGCTGGGCAAGCATCGAACTCGCTGTAGAAGGAATGAAACTGGGTGCAAATGATTTTATCAATAAACCATGGAGCAATGAATATGTATTACAGTCGGTAGAAACGTTACTACAGTTAAACGGCAAAAAAGTAATATCAAGAAGCCGAAAAGAACTCGATAAAAAATATAATTTCAAGCAGATTATTGGCCAAGATCCTGGTTTGCTGGCTATTCTCGAAAACGTTGGTCGTGTAGCATCTACCAATGCCTCAATTCTGATTACAGGTGAAAGTGGAACGGGAAAAGAGCTGATTGCAGAAGCCATCCACGAAAACAGCACCCGCATGAGTAAAGCCTTTGTAAAAGTAAACCTGGGCGGCATTTCTTCCTCTTTATTTGAGAGTGAAATGTTTGGACATGTTCGGGGTGCGTTTACCGATGCCCGTTTTGACAGAACAGGCCGTTTTGAAATGGCAAACAAGGGTACTATATTTCTGGATGAAATTGGCGATCTGGAAGCTTCGAGTCAGGTAAAACTACTAAGGGTGCTGCAAGACAGAACTTACGAGGTTTTGGGCAGCAGCCGTACCAAAACGGTTGATACCAGGGTAGTTTGCGCAACCAATAAAAACCTGAACGAAATGGTAGCTTCGGGTCTGTTCAGAGAAGATTTATTGTACCGGATCAATTTAATTACCATTCATCTGCCTGCTTTAAGAGAACGTCCATCAGATATTCCATTACTTGTAAATTTCTTCATTAACAACATGAAAGAGATTTACGATCGTCCTGATTTATCCATCTCCTCAGCAGCAATGCGCTGGTTGCAACAACTGGCCTTGCCAGGAAACATCAGGCAGTTAAAAAACCTGGTAGAACGAACAGTATTGATCAGCCATAAAAATGAATTGGGAATCGATGAGTTTCAATCTCAACTGAATTTATCCCCTTTAAGGAACGAAAAAGTTAAACTGCCTGGTGTTGGCACGATGACTTTAGAGCAGATGGAAGCTGAAATGGTTAAACAAGCCATGAATTTCCATAAAAACAGGATTACAAAAGCCGCTGCATCTTTGGGGATTACGCGAAATGCACTTTACCGCCGGTTAGAAAAATATCAAATCCCTTTTAATGAAACTGAAGACTAAATATATCCTTTTTTTAGTGCTGCTCCACTTGATCTGTCTGGTGATGAGCTACTTCATTTTTAAAGAAAATAAGCTTATTTTCTTGCTTGCTGAGGTATTTATTATCATTTCGATATTGATTTCGCTGAGTTTATACAAACAGTTAATTGCGCCGCTTAGCTATTTGAGTCAGGGTGTTTCGGCAATAAAGGATAAAGATTTTAATGTTAAATTTCTGTCTACCGGCAAAAAGGAAGTAGATGAGCTGGTAGATGTTTACAACCGGATGATCGATGAACTTAGAACCGAACGGACCAAACAACAAGAACAGCACTTTTTTCTCGAAAAACTGATTCAAACCTCGCCTACAGGCATTATTATTTTAGATTATGATAAGCAGGTTAAACAAATTAACCCAAAAGCGACCGAAATTTTAAACAACAACCAACATCTGATTGAAAACCAGATATATGAACTAAAAACGGGCAGTTCTAAAGTAGTGCGCGTTAACGGGGTGCATACCTATAAGATCCAGAAATCAAGGTTTATTGACCGGGGTTTTGAGCGTATTTTCATCATGATAGAAGAGGTAACCGCCGAAATTTTTGCGGCAGAGAAAGGTGTATACAATAAAGTGATCCGAATGATGGCACACGAAGTAAACAATACGGTAGGACCGGTAAATTCGATCATCAATACTGCGCTATCACAAGAAAATCTGTGGCTAAACGAACAGGACTATTCCTTGAAAAATGCATTAAAGGTTGCTGTTGACAGGAATCAGAACCTAAATATTTTTATGCGCAACTTTGCAGATCTGGTTAAACTACCAGCGGCAAACAGAAAAAGAATAAACCTGGTTGAACTGATAAAATCGGTTACTGAACTCATGTATTTTCCGGCAAACGAAAAAAATATTAAAATTGATTTCGAAGGGTCTCATGAAAGCTATTTTATCCCGGCCGATGTTGAACAAATGGAACAGGCACTGATCAATATTATTAAAAATGCAATTGAAGCCATCGAAAATACAGGAAAAATTACGTTAACGTTAGATCAGTCTAAACAAATGCTCACCATTTCAGATACCGGAAAGGGAATCTCTCAACAAGATACTGAACAGCTGTTCAGCCCATTCTTCAGCACTAAAAAAGATGGACAGGGAATTGGACTGACCTTAGTGCGCGAAATTCTTTTAAACCATGGCTTTGATTTCTCGCTAAAAACAATACAACCTAACGAAACACAGTTTTCGATCAAGTTTATATCAGGTTGATTTGTTACGAATCATCAAAGTAAATAGATTATTTTAAGTTCTAAACAGGCAGGGCAGTTTCGCGTTTGGCCTGTGTAATTACAAGTGAACTATTCAGGGTACCTATGTTATCCAAGCGACCAAATTTGTTGGTTAGGAAATCGTTATAAGCGATCATATTTCTGGCAACAACCTTTAACATAAAATCAAAGCCGCCCGTAGTATGATAACATTCCAATACTTCATCGAATTTGCTTACCTCCTGCTGAAATAACCTGAAAGTATTAACAGAATGATTGGTAAGCTGAACCTGCAAATAACAGATCATACAGTTGCCGAATTTATTAGGATCAATTAATGCCACTACAGAAGAAATGAACCCTAAACGTTCCAGGCGTTTTACACGTTCCTGAATCGGAGATTTTGAAAGATGTAGTATAGCGGCAAGTTCTTTGTAGGTTAGCCTTGCATCTTTTTGTAAAAGTGCTAAAATATCTCTGTCAGTTTGGTCAGGAGTGTATAATTCCATTATAGTGATTAGTCTATTTATTTCTTTTAGGCTTAGTTTTATAATGAATACCCAAATATATGAATACTCTCTATTAAACCCTTATGCAGATCATAAAAAAAGAACAAAATCTTGTTTTAAAGTATAATTAAAACTACAAACGAAATTAAATTCCGCCAAAACCCACTCAACAGGACATTTTCCCTATTTAACAACCATCTTCGTTTTAATTGTCAATCTGAAGGATATTTGTTTAACGAATGAGACAACTGCTAGCAGCAGTGCGTTGATTTAGTTTAGTTAATGATAACAAGAGCGCCAGCGCGATGCTGGCGCTTTTGCTTTTTAAATTAGCCCCTTACCTGGTGTAAATTCACTTCAAGTAGCCCCCCTGCTCCACCATCTTTAAGCACATCTCGCTCCTATTTCCAATTTCAATACAAGAAGATAAAAAAATGATCATGTCGAAAATCTTCAACTTTTTTTTGGAATATTCAGTTTTTAGCTTTTACTTTGAAATACAAAGTACTTTACATAACATAGAAAAGTGAAACAGTTTATTCCATTAGGCTTACAATATCTGCAAATCAATATTATCTAACAGCAAGCTATGCACAGAGAAGAACAAAAACTCAGGCAATATGCCAAAATATACATCTGTACAATTATTGCAGGATTGGCGGTAAGCGGATTAACTGCATTTCCCTTAGAAACAGAAATGGCCTATCTGGTTAAACATGTGGAAATTTTACCAATTAGCCTGCAACTTTGGCTCGGAGAAATTTATCATGCGCTCAAAATGACCAATCTACATTATCCATTTTTAAGTTATGGTACCGATTGGCTGGCTTTTGCGCATCTCATGCTGGCCGTGCTTTTTATCGGTCCATTAAAAGATCCTTTAAAAAACAAATGGGTAATCGACTTTGGTATCATCTGCTGTATTGCGATCATTCCATTAGCCTTAATTGCCGGTAACATCCGTCATATCCCAGTGTTTTGGCAAATGATAGATTGTTCTTTTGGCATTCTCGGAATTATCCCGTTGATTCTTTGCCGAATCAACATCAAAAAAATTGAAATATTAGAAGCGCATTAAGGATTATGGACTTTGTAGATAAAGATTCTATCATAAGGAAAATATGGGGCAATACAGATGTTGTTCTTTTTATTTTTGCCGGTGCCGCAGCAGAATTTAGCCTGAATAAAGCTGTTGATTGGTTATATTTTACAGGCAAACTGCCCAAAGATCCATTAGGAAGACTGTTTTCTACGGTTGCTTATGCACAGAAAATCGTATTTTCTACTTTAACTGAAGCCCATGCAGTGATAGATCAGATTACTATGATCCATCAGCATGTTGAAGCTGGAAGAAATGCTAAAATTCCAGATTGGGCCTATAGAGATGTATTATTTATGCTGATTGACTATTCTATCCGTGCTTTTGAAGTGCTCGAAAGAAAACTCACTTTAACAGAAAAGGAAGAAATATTCAACACCTTCTATCTGGTTGGTCACCGCATGGAAATAAACGGACTTCCAACTAGTTTTGCTACCTGGCAAATGATGCATGAACAACAGCTCCAGGAAAATTTAATATATAGCCGCTTTTCTCATGATCTTTTTGATCAGTATAAAAAACACCTGGGTGCGCTGAGGTATCTGTTAATGCGAAAAATACAGGCACTGATCGTTCCACTTAAAGTGAATGAGTTGCTTAAACTAGGGAAAGGAAAACCTATTAAATCAGTGCTTGATTTATATAAAATAAGCCGAAAACTGAAAGTGAACAAACCGTTACGAAACTTAATTCTTCCGGCAGCGTATAAGGCACAGATTTTAAACCTCGAAGCTTTTTAAGCATAATGAAGCTGTATCACAAAGTTAATTTCAACTCATATTGTCATGTTGAGCTCAGCCTGTACTGAGCTTGACGAAGTATCGAAACGCCCTGCCAAGGCCTATTTAATCTAGTCCTTCGACAGGTTACCATTGAAAGAATCCAATAAAATGGTCGTCATTGCGAGTAACCATCAGGTCTGTAGCCTGAAAAAAATAGGAATGACGTACTATATGCACTTTCTAAAGTATTAGGTTTAAGATTTTGCATCCTGCAAAACTCATTGAGCTAAGATGTCTAAGGTGGTCGTAAAATTTAAAGACTATGCAGTTTAATTAACCACCTTAGACACCTAAGAACATCTAATTCATTAAATAATCTTTTAAGCTTTCACACCATACAAAGAACATCTAAGCTTATATGTCCTTAAATGTCTTATATGGTCAAAAAAATAACACTAAATATCAGTTGTTTACATAAACGTCATTATAAGGCACGAAGCAATCCTAAAGCCCACGCTGGTAGCGATCGCTGTAAGAATGCTTCGCGGCCAATTAATTCGTTTAAATTCCCTGTCTTTCCGATTTTAGGCAATAAATTGACTCCATCATTGACATTATTCTACAAACAACTATTAATCAATATGTTAACGACTTCCATACTTAACAGGAGTTCTTTATAAGCACTATAAAAAAACTGTTCGCCGTCGCACATCGACTGTTCGGAAATGAACAGCCTTCGATAAGCAAATGAGCAGAAACACCTCTTAAGAAGCAATTAAGGACACATTTGTATTTTGGCACCAGCTTGGTTAACCATGCAACTGAATAATGTTGGTACAAACTGATTCGCAGTAGCAAACAGACTACCATCGTGTAAAAAAATAACATTTAATTAAACACCAGATGAAAACCTCAATTAAAACGCTAATCACTATGGCATTTGCCTTAACAACCTTGATGGCTACCCTTCCAAACGATTTAAGGGCTACAGAAAAAAACAATACATTACTTTACAACATTCAAAACTTTAGAAAGATTGTGATAAAGGGCAATGTAGAAGTAACATTGGTTCAGGGGATTTCCATTGGAGTGTCTTATGCTGATGATAACACTGGAAATGTGAAAGTGACGCAGCAAGGCGAAATACTACGCATTACAGGTCTTGATAAAGAAAAGTGTAAACTTATTGTTTATGTAAACGACATCTACCGCATTGAGGCCGATCAAAATGCAGTAGTGAAAACAGAAGCTAGGCTCACTACCAAATTTCTCCAGATTATTCTTAAGGGAAATGCCTTTGCCGATATTAACACCAGTACCGAGGGGCTATATACTGAAATTCTCGACAGCAGTACGTTAAAATTAAAAGGTAACACCAATCGCCATGCTTTGATTATGGGCAAAGCAACCAATTTAACCATCGATCATTTTGCTGCTGCCCAAACGGATGTTAGCCGGGTAGAAACCTCTGAGGAAGAAATTGCCGCTCTTGTTCTTTAAAAAAATTCAAACCTCTACCATTGACAGATTCCGATAGAATGGTCGTCACCTCGATCCGATAAGTATCGGATGTAGCGCAGAAAAATGGAGAGATCTTTGAACTATCTTAAAAGATTTCTCCACTACGATCGCAATGACGATGCTTCGAGACCATTCGCGGTGCTAGCTTTTAAAAAAAAAGCAGCTCTTTTTAGAACTGCTTTCAAACCTGGGCTAAGGGTCAATGTCATTAAGTTAAGAGATAAATAGCAAAAAGATGTCACCCTGAGCGTAGTCGAAGGGCATTTATTTGCGATTTATCCATCTCAAAAGTCTTCGACTACGCTCAGACTGACGACCGCGGTACTTATTTAGCCTTGTTCAATTTCCTTCAGACTATTCATTTTTTTATAGGCTAAGAATCCTTTTATATCTTCAAAGTGTTCACGAACACGCTTATTGCCAAATTCAAATACTTTTTGTACCAATCCATCTAAGAAATCCCGGTCATGCGATACCAAAATTAAAGTACCATCAAAATCTTTCAATGCATCTTTAATAATGTCTTTGGTTTTCATATCCAAATGGTTAGTCGGCTCATCGAGGATTAATACATTTACAGGCTCTAACAATAATTTAATCATAGCTAAACGCGTTTTCTCGCCACCAGAAAGTACTTTAACCTTTTTAGTGGTATCATCGCCACTAAACATAAAGGCACCTAAAAGGTCTTTGATTTTTATTGAGCCGTCGCTTAACGGAATCTGGTCAATGGTTTCGAATACAGTAAGGTTCTCATCAAGTAATGCGGCCTGGTTTTGCGCAAAATAGCCAATTTTAGCATTGTGTCCTACTTTTAAACCGCCTTCAAAATCTATCTCGCCCATGATGGCTTTAATCATCGTCGATTTACCTTCGCCATTTTTACCAACGAAAGCCACTTTTTCTCCGCGTTCGATCACCATGGATGCTTTTTCGAAAACCACATGATCGCCATAAGTTTTAGTAAGTTCTTCTACCATTACCGGATACTGACCTGAACGTGGCGATGGCGGAAACTTTAATCTCAATGCTGAGGTATCTACTTCATCAATTTCGATCACTTCAAGCTTCTCGAGCATTTTTACGCGCGATTGCACCTGTAAGGTTTTAGAATAAGTTCCCCTGAAACGATCGATAAATTCCTGGTTATCTGCAATAAAACGCTGCTGTTCTTCGTAAGCTTTTAACTGGTGGATACGGCGATCAGCACGCAATTGGAGGTAATGGGTATATTTGGCCTTGTAATCATAAATCCTGCCCATGGTTACCTCGATGGTACGATTGGTAATGTTATCTACAAAAGTACGATCGTGAGAGATGACCATTACGGCCTTCGCCGAGTTGATCAGGAAATCTTCCAGCCATTGAATACTTTCGATATCCATGTGGTTGGTAGGCTCATCCAGTAAGATCAGATCAGGTTTCTTCAATAAAATCTTCGCTAACTCAATCCGCATACGCCATCCACCCGAAAATTCAGAAGTTTGGCGACCAAAATCTTTACGCTCAAAACCCAAACCTTTCAACACTTTCTCTACTTCCGCATCATAATTGATTTCTTCAATGGAGTAAAATTGCTCACTCAGTTCCGATACGCGCTCGATAAGCTTCATATAATCATCACTTTCGTAATCGGTACGGATAGTCAATTGCTCGTTCAGTTCATCAAGCTCTTTTTGCATCTGGTTTACCTCTGCAAAGGCTTTCATGGTTTCCTCGAAAACAGTAACATTGTCATGAGTGAGCAAATGTTGGGGCAAATAGGCAATCACTGCTTCTTTCGGACCTGTTACACTACCGGAAGTAGGTTTGGCTACATCGGCAATGATTTTTAGTATAGTCGACTTGCCTGCACCATTTTTACCCATAAGGGCGATTTTATCGTTCTCGTTTATCGAAAAGGTTACATCGCTAAAAAGGGTAGTTCCGCCAAATGAAACGGAGATGTTATTTACATTAATCACGAACTGGGAATATTAAATTAGCGGCAAAGATAAAGGAAAGCGGTTAAATTTAATAGCCAGTATGGAAAAACCTCAAACTATTGATTCCATCTCATAAAATTTGAACTGAACAAAATTCAAACAAGAAGCTGTATCATAAATATTGAACTGTCAATCTGAGGGATAATTTATTTTATAAAAATCAATATAAATGACCTAATTAATCTTCACGTAAAAATTCCCTTGTGTTACCGTCATTTCGAGCGGAGTGCAACGCAGTCGAGAAATCTAACTAAATAGATCTCTCCACTTCGCGTTGCTTCGGTCGAGATGACGACCATTCTATTGGAGTCTTTATGATACAGCCTCTATACAATCCTTAGCTATACTTAATCAAAATCCAGCCAGAAAAACTAATGATGAAGTTTTTTCGCTCTTAAATATTCAATAAGTTCTTTTGGGCGGTCCGTTTGGATCAGGTTTGCTTTATGGCTGATCAGCCAACCCCAGCTTTCATCTTTTTTGTTTTCTTCAACCGCCAGGTCATCATCATGACCACCGTTCTGTTCTGGCCATAAGCTATTGATCCATAAACCATAATTTGTTCTAAGGCTGGCAATATTTTTTAACACCGATAAGGTATCGCTACTGAAGTTGGCCTGGATAATGGTTTTTTGATGGGGTTTATAACTCGCGATAATTTCTGAAGCATCAGCTCTTTTCATATCCACTATTGGCATGATGGTAATGTCTTCCTCAATTTTACCTACCTCCTGTTCTATCTGGGGTAATGGTGTACTTCCTTTGACATTCACGATGGCCTGGCCGATCATTCCCTGTTCACGCAGTTCCTTAATTACCTGAGGATAATAATCATATCCCTTATCTACATCAATAATGATCTTATCTTTCGCAATGGCCAGTATTTCCATAAAGGTTGGTATATGGTGTTTAGTTGGATGCCCCGAACCTGAGCGTAGGAAAAATGTTTTTATTTCAGACAGGGTATAATCAGAAACGTCACCTTTTCCTGTTGTGGTTCTATCAATGGTTTGATCGTGCATGATCACCAGCTGGCCGTCTTTTGTTTTCTTCAGATCCAGTTCCATAATGTCTACTCCCATAGCAATACAGTTTTTAAGGGCCTGAATTGAATTTTCAGGCGTATTGCGCCAGTCGCCACGATGGGCAGTAACCAATACCCTCTGGCTTTTAGGGTTAAGTACTTCTTTTAAACTAGCTTCTGGTACCGATTGTGCAAACCCACTAAATGCAATTAATGCTATGGATAACTGTAAAATAATTCTTTTCATTTCGTTTTTATTAAAATTTGATATTATTTATGGATTTTGTTTAATTGCGGGATCTGTATCAATCTGGTCTTGCGGAATAGGTTGCAATAGATCGCGGTTTGTAATTCTGGTGGTTATATTTTGCGAGGCAAACCAGGCGTTCATTACTGAAACAGCGTTACCAGTTCTGAGCAGATCAAACCAACGATGGCCTTCCCCTATCAGTTCCAATCTTCTCTCCAGCGTAATTGCATCCCTAACATCTACCTGACTCTGCTGTGTGGCATCGGCCAGGCCTGCTCTCTTTCGTACCAGATTCAGGTAAGTTTTTGCTGTCTCAGTATTCCCCAGCTCATTTTCATCTTCAGCCAGCATTAACAATACATCTGCATAACGCAATACCACAAAGTTGCTGCCTCCGTCTACCGGAGTTGTTGCCGAAGCTTTCAGCTTGGTAGAAAAAGGAGTTCCGGCACTGGTTAAACCAACATAAGCTGTTTTGCGTTTGTCCGAAGCACTATATAACTGATAGAAACTTTTGGTTGGCAGGTTATGGCCTTTTGCGCCGCTGATGGTACCCGATGGACTGAACTGCTGGTAAGCAGAACTGCCTTCGCTATTTCCGTTTATTCCAGATGCAAACTGCACGGCAAAAATAATTTCATTATTGTTCTTGTTAGTCAATGCGAAAATGTCAGCTGGCTCAGCAAGCAACTGGTGCCTTCCCGAGGCAACTACATCTGCCAGTACGGCTTTGCTTTCTGCAAATTTGCCCAAAGTCAGATAGACTTTCCCGATTAAAGATTGGGCAGCTGTTTTAACAGCTTTTCCTGGTGTAGTGGTACTTGCAGGCAATTCTTGTATGGCATTAGTCAGGTCTGAAATAATCTGTGCATATACCAGATCTTTATTTGTGCGCCCCTGGCCAAAAAACTCGTTGGGATTGGTGGTTTCTTTGGTCACCAAAGGCACATCGCCAAACACACGAACCATATTAAAGTAAAGCAGGGCACGCACAAAATGCATTTCCCCTTTTCTTGCCTGCTTTGTGGCAGCGCTGGCATAAGGAATATCATCAATCCTGTTCAGCACGGTATTGGCACGCTGAATGCCCTGGTAGGAATTCTTCCATAAATCTGAAAGCATGCCATTGGAGGCAACGGTGGTAAACTGATCGAGCTGGCCATACATCCCGCTGTCGTTTGCAGGAACCTCATCAAATGTATTATCTGAGGGAATTTCTCCGATGGCAGGCAGATAAAGGCCATATAAGCCGTTTAATTGTAAGGTACCGTAAACCGCGTTCACATACTCTTCAACTTCGGTTTCTGTAGTGAGAAAATTAGTGAGAGATTTGGAGGTAATGGGCTGTTGATTGAGTTCTTTAGTACAGGAAGTTATTCCTAAAAGACAGAAAAGTCCTCCTGTAACAAGTATTTTATTGATTATTTTTTTCATCGGTATATTATGATTTTTAAGCGGCAAGCTTGATGATGGTTTCATATAATTAAGATGTTGCTTTACATTAAAAGGTTAAATTGAAACCTGCTACAAAAGACCTGGCCACAGGATAGTTGGAATTAGAATAGCCTGAAGTAAGTACGTTATCGCTGGTGGCATCAGGATTAAATCCCCGAAAATTAGTTATGGTGAGCAGGTTATTCCCGGTTATATATACACTTGCCCTGGATACTTTTAATTTAGACAATAATTTTGAAGACAAGTTATAAGTAAGCTGAACATTACGCAGGCGGATATAATCAGCCTTTTGGAAGAAAACATTCGAGGCATTCGTATTGAGCCTGTTGGCAGAATAATTGGTATTAGGTTGAGCCAAAAAACCATTCGGGTTGTTAACAGGATGGTACCTGTTCTCGTAATAATAAGTATCGGCCATCGAGAAACCTTCTCCGGATTCCATATTGACTAATCCATTATCATAAATTTTCCTTCCCCATATTCCGTTGATGGAGAAACTCAGTTCAAAACTTTTATAAGCCAGACTACTGTTGAAACCATAGGTAATTTTTGGGGCATAGGTACCGAAGCCCATCCGGTCGTCGGGCGTTATTTTTCCATCGCCGTTCACATCCTGCACAATATAATCGCCCAGCAGTGTTCCGGCAACGTGCGGACTGTTGTCTATCTCACTTTGGTTTTTATACACACCGGTTACATTATAACCATAAAGCTCAGCAATTGGCCCACCAACCTTGGTTCTGAATGCGCTATTAGTACCGGTAACAATCTGGTTCTGTCCCGGCCCAAGTTCCAATACCTTATTTTTATTGGAGGCGATATTTGCACCAAAATTCCAGTTTAAAGGACCGAGTTTAATATTTGTACCAGAGAGCTCGAGCTCCAGGCCTTTGTTGCTTGCCCTGCCCACGTTTTGCAGTGCACTATCATAACCCGATTGTGAGGGCACAGGAACCTGCAATAAAAGATCTGAAGTGACCATCGAATAATAATTGGCAGAAAGGTTCAAGACCTTGAAAAGCCCTAAGTCCATTCCAAAATTATAAGAGGTTTTAGTTTCCCAGGATAGTGTACTGTTTGCCGGGTTAACTGCAGCAAAGCCTGGAAGAAGTGTTGATCCGCTTACATAACTTAGCGGATTTGCAAGGGCATAAGAACTGTAATTACCAATCTGATTATTTCCGGCCTTGCCGTAAGTAGCCCTGAATTTTAATAAATCAATCCAGTTTACCTTTGGAAAAAAATCTTCCCTGCTCACAATCCATCCGCCGGTTACCGATGGAAAATTACCCCATTTGGCATCCTGGCCAAACCTTGAGGAACCATCTCTTCTGATGGCTGCAGAAAACAGGTATTTGTTTGCATAAGCATACTGTAATCGGGTCAGATAAGAAAGTTGTGTCCAGACATATCTTTGCGGAACCACAGAAAATGAAGATGCTCCTGCAATGTTGTCAATATTATTATCAGGAATTCCGGTACCCGAAACCAGCGTACTGTTACCAGATTCTTTCTGAAAAGTGGTTCCGGCCAGCACATTGATATCGTGTTTCCCAAAGGTCTTTTCAAAAGTAAGGGTGTTCTCCCAAAGGTAATTGATCACCGAGCCATTTGTTTCGCTCGTCCGGGCTGGTTTTGGTGCTGCCGTACGGTATTCACCCACATCAGATGGGGTAAAAAAGTCGATAAAACTATTGCTGTAATCTCCACCTAAAAGCGATTTAAAAGTAAGCCCGGTAATGGGTTTAAAATTAAGGTAGGCATTACCAAAGGTACGGAACAGGTTTTTATTGTATTTCGTTTTTTCCATTATTGCAACAGGATTTTCACCAAGGGCACCATCTTCTGGTGTATTCGCTGTAATCTGCTGGCTTATGGCCAAAGAGCCGTCGTTGTTTCTTGCAGGGAAAAAAGGATACATAATCAGTGCGGCACCAATGGCATCACTACTCCTGCTCGCATCATTCTGGAAAAATTTCTGACGGTTGTAACTTGGGTTAATACTCAATCCTATATCAAATGATTTAGAGAGTTTGGAATCAAACTTAAACGACATGCTGTAACGTTTCAGTCCGGTTTCTATCACAATGCCGTCCTGATCAAAATAATTGCCCGAGAAATAATATTTAGATTTATCGTTTCCACCTGAGACCGCAACATTATAACTGCTGATGGGGGCTGTTCTAAAAATCTCGTCCAGCCAATCGGTATTGGTTAAACCTGGCTGATTATTTAAATAGGGCTGAATGTAGTTTAACCTTAAATCTCTTTTATTTGCACCTTTCGAAACCCTTGTGGCATAATCATCGCTAATACTTCTGTTTGTTGGGTTTCTGGACACATAGCCCCAGTCACGTGCTTCGGTATTCAGCTGCGCGAACTGATAACCGTCTACAAGATCAACTTTATCTGCACGCACCTGCGCACCGGTATAAAAGTCGAAAGAAACGGTATTCTTATCTGAACGGCCATTTTTAGTGGTAATCAGGATCACCCCATTGGCAGCCCTTGAGCCATAAATGGCTGCTGATGCCGGATCCTTTAAGATATCAATGGTTTCTATATCCTGGGGATTCACGGTATTAAGCGAACTTCCTTCAGAAAGTGGAAAACCATCTACCACGACCAAAGGACTTACGCCTGCCGTAAGCGTACCAATACCGCGAATCACGATCTGTGGATCGGTGCCTGGTTGCGCCGAAGCATCATTAATCACCACGCCAGCTGCTTTACCGGCAAGTTGCTGGGCGAAGTTACTGCCAGCATATTTATTCAGTTCCTCTGATTTTACTTGCGAAATTGCTCCCGTAATCTTGGTTTTCCGCTGGCTGCCATAACCTACCACTACCACATCATTCAAACCTGAAGAACTGGTTTCCATACGGATGAGGATAGAATTATTAGTACCAGGATTGATTAGAAAGGCTGGTGATGTCTTCTTTTCGTAACCGACATAATTAAAAGAAAAATCGTACCTGTTTCCTATTTTAACATTGTTAAAAACAAATATTCCTTTTAAATCGGTAACCGTACTTTCCTGTTTTTTAGTTGTCTGATCTACCATCATTACCGATACCCCGGGAAGTGTAGCACCTTTTTCATCAACTACAGTTCCTTTAACCGAAGTATTCTGCTGTGCATAAACAGCATGGGTAATCATGGTCAGTAGCGCAAATGCGGCAAAACATTTGAATTTTCTGATTGTCTTTTTAAGTTTGTTTGTTTGCATGGTATAATTAAAAATTAAGCAATAGCGTCCCTTTATCCCGTTTAGGGGGACATTCATTTTGGTTAAAACCAGGGTTAAAAATTATTTTTGTTTGCTGATGGTGATGCTTTTAGCGGTAAGTTTATAGGTTAACCCGTTCATGTTACAGATAACAGGCAATATCGTATTCAATTTTTCGTCGGCACCAACGCTACCCGTAAAGTATAATTTCTGCAGCTCGGCCTCTTCAACTCCCTCATAAACAAGATCGGTGTCATAGCGTTTCGATAAGCTGCTAAACACCTCACTCAAAGGCGTTTCATTAAACTGGAATTCATCCTTTGTGGCTACGCTTAGTACTGGTTGCGGCTTAACTGCTTTATCCGAATCTTTAAAATTGATCAGGCTATGCACCTTTAGTTTGGTATTAATGGATAACTGCTCTCCGGGAATTAAATAAACATCGCTCATTTTCATCCTGCTTTCGGCGCCAGCTTTAACAACTACTTTCCCTTCTATCAGCTTTACCGTAAGCCGATTCTCTTTATTGGTGTTAACGGTAAATTCGGTACCCAGTGCAGTTGTGGTAAAGCCATTTGCACTTACGATAAAAGGATGGTGCTTATCTTTAGCAACTTTGAAAGTAGCCTCACCTTTAATGCTGATATTTCTGCTTCTGCTATCAAAAGGTTCATAATAACTCAATGAACTCTTGGGCTGCAGCGTAACCCGTGAACCATCAGAAAGATTTATAATCATTGTACTTTTGCCAGAATTGTATGGCTGCCTGAGTATTTCTCTTTTTACCTGTACATAGTGATCTGCTGGTCCTTTCTTCTGTGGGGCATGGTTATGGTTAAAATATAGCAGTGTAGCTAAGGCAACAACTAATAAAGCAGCAACCATTTTTATCCAATGGTAGAGTGGAAATATTTTTGCACTATGTTTTACCTCGTGATCATCCATCCGGATATGGAGCCGGGCTAAAATATGCTCAAATCGCTTTTCCGTAATTTCTTTCTTACCCTCTGATAGCTCCAGATCATAGCCAGTTTTTAAATCAGACTTTAATCCTGCTGAATCTTTTTGTAAAGATTCAAGAAGTTTATGCTGCTCTTCTAAACTGATCTCGTTAGCCCATAGCTTATCTATGAGTTCATTTATTTCTTTCATCTGCTTTTAAATACGCTGAAGGGGTTGAAATGGGGGTGACCAACTATGTTATTAAAACATTAAATTACCATTAAGAAAACTACAGATATATTAACATAACCAAAACCGATACACTGATAATTCCGCCAGTTGGATTTCTGGACAGCATATATTCCCTGATGAAGTATTTGGATTGTTTGAGGTAGTCTTTTACCGATTCTGTAGATAATCCCAGGAGCTGTGCGGTTTCTTTTTGCGATTTCCCTTCAAACCGGCATAACCTGAATACCTTTTGTTTCTGGGGAGATAGTGCATTTATAGCTTCTTCAAGCATGTTGAGTTCTGCCTCAATCAGGTATTGGTCAGGAAATATTTCTTCTGCAACAGTATGAAAAGGATCATAACTATCTACATAGCTTATATTTTGTTTTATTTTCTTTCTGAGGTAAGATATTGATTTGTTGTAACTCACTACAAATAACCATGCCGATACCGGTTGTTCAGGATCTAGTTTCGCCTTATTTTCCCAAAGCGCAAAAAATACATCCTGTAGAATATCCTCAGCGATAGAAGTATCCTTGATCAGCTTAAAAATATTTGCATATACAGCCTTATGGTACTCCTTGTAAATCTGATCGAAAACATCCCTGTTATGCAACGGATCGTTTTGAAATTGATGCTTTACCATGAAGAATTAGATTGACCAAAAATATTTTGCACAAAAATACAGCACCCATGTTAACTATATATTAAGCTTTCTATTTCAGAATGCTCAGTAATGCAAGGCCAATCCCCAATACCATTAAGTTAAAGGATAAATCTCCCAGAGGGATCGTCATCCGATAACTACCGGCTACTATTGACGTCGTTTTACAAATCGTTACTATCAGCACTTTAATTTCTTAGTATATCCGCCCAGCTAAGCCATAGCACGATCTCCCCGTTCTGCTTAAATCCGGCCTAACAAATTTTTCGGGTTGCACTACCTAAGCCAACCTACTAACTTCGAAAGAAAAATTTTCAGCCGGCAGTTTTTGTTTCTTTTTGATGCCAAAAAGAAAGAGCCTTTCGGCGGCGGCGAGCCGAGGCAAGACCGAGCCGTAGGACAAGGGAAAACAATTGTACGTCACTCATATTTATTTTATAAAATAAATTATCCCTCAAACTGACAACCGTGGTGCTTAGCTTAATCACATTGAAAAGTTAAGAGTTTAACCAAAGATGAGCACAGATAAACATTGATTTTCATATCTGTGTGCATCCTTCCTATCTGTGGTTAATTTATGCTGGTCGAATGGCTTTACTTAATCACATTGAGACAATCCATACTCCCTAATACAATTAAGTTAAGAGTTTTTAACCACAGATGAGCACAGATAAACATGGATTTTCATATCTGTGTGCATCCTCCCTATCTGTGGTCAATTATTTTTTAAAAACATAATACATCCATCTGCTGTTATAGACCGTATATCAAACCGAATAACGCCGCAGGCTCAAGGCCAGGGAACTAACGGTAAGAAAAAAATTAACGCTACATTTACCAAGATTTGAACAATACACCAAACCTCCCCGATTACGAAAAACAGCGTCTGCAAGCCTTAGATTCCTACCAGATTATGGATAGCCTGCCTGAAGAGGATTTCGATGAGCTCACCAAAATGGCTTCCCAGATTTGTGGAACACCCATCGCACTGATTACCCTGGTAGACAGCTCGCGACAGTGGTTTAAAAGTAAGCTGGGCATTGATGTCCAACAAACCCCCAGAGAACATGCTTTCTGCGCACATACTATTACTGATCCATCTGGAATACTGATAGTGAGCAACGCAACGGAAGACCAACGATTTGCAGAAAACCCGCTTGTTACAGATGACCCCAATATTGCCTTCTATGCAGGGATTTCACTGCAGACCCCAGAAGGGATGCAACTAGGTTCGCTATGCGTGATCGATACTGTACCACGAACACTAGATGAACAACAGCTATGGTCGCTGAAGGTACTGGGTAAACAGGTAATTGCCCACATGGAACTGAGAAAGAAATTGCTATTGCTCAGCGAGGCGAACAGGCATCTTACTGAGACCAATCAATTTATGCAACAGTTTGCTACAGCTGCAGCCCACGACATCAAAAACCCGTTAAGTACCATTTCTATGAGTGCAGAGCTTCTGACCCGTCACCTGGAGCATAGTGGTGACCAAAAAGGACACAGGTTGGCATCAACCAGCCTAAATGGTGCAAAAGCCCTCGCGAAATTGATTAACGACATGCTGGACTATTCCATCAGACCAGAAATTCTGACGGCGCAACACAAATCCATTGAACTTAGTGGCTTCCTTCGTAAAACGGTATCTATGCTCAGTATTCCCGAAAATGTAAAGATCAGCTACCCGGAAGCAAAGATAGAGATCAGCACTTCAGCAATCGCACTCCAGCAGATCATGATCAACCTACTGACCAACTCTGTGCGGTATAACGACAAACAGACTTGCCTGATCCAAATTGGTTGTGTAATTGAAGACGACCTGGCCTACATTACCGTTTGCGATAATGGTATGGGCATCAGAAAAGAAGAACTGGAACGTATCTTTCAAAGAAACGTTACCCTAAACACCGCTGACCGCTTCGCCCAGAGCGGAACCGGAATTGGCCTTGCAACGGTAAAACTTTTGGTTGAGAAACTTGGTGGACAAATCAGCGTCCAGTCTACCCCTGGCACAGGCAGCGCCTTTACCTTTACGATCAGATCAAAAAAAAGCTAGCGCTCACAACAATTTAAAAATTGTTATAAAATAAAAAAGGGGCTGTATTATAAGTAATGATTTGCTTAGATTTTTTTACGTTAACCATTCTATATCTATGATACAGCCTATCTTTCTAAGTTATTAATTGCACCAATCCCTTAAACAGTTCTCTGTCTAACAGCTTCGTATAAAATTACCCCTGCAGCTACCGAAACATTTAGCGATTCGATTTTTCCCGCCATTGGTATTTTAGCTAAATGATCAGCTACCCTCAAAAGATCATTAGAAATCCCCTCATCTTCAGAGCCCATTACAATTGCTGTAGGCATGGTATAATCCGGTGCGTAAATAAAATCACTGGTTTTTTCGGTGCAGGCTACTATCTGCAGACCACTTTCTTGTAAAAACAAGCAGGTTTTATGCAGGTTGGCATGGCGACAAATCGGAATGCTGAATAATGCACCTGCAGAGGTTTTAATAGCATCAGCATTAATTTGTGCCGCATTTTTTAATGGAACAATTATGGCGTGAACACCTACGCAAGCAGCCGTACGTGCTATTGCACCCATATTGCGGACATCAGTTACGCTATCTAAAACTAAAATTAATGGAACTTCGCCTTTTTCGAAAACGGTTGGAATAATGTCTTCAATATTTTGATAAGTAATTGGAGAAATTACAGCAATCACACCCTGATGGTTTTTCTGCGACATGCGGTTCAGCTTCTCAATTGGAACTGAATTTAAAGGAATCAAAGTATCTTTTAACAGGGCTTTTAATTCTAGAAAAAGTTCCCCGCCCAAGCCGCGTTGCTGGTAAATGGTTTCAATATCTCTTCCTGCTTTAACGGCTTCTATTACAGCCCTGATGCCGAATACAAACTCATTATTCTCTTTTGCGCGTTGCGGTCTTCTAAAATTATCCATGTTTTGAAATTGTTAGGCAAAAGTATTCAAATAAAATGTTTTAGCCTTAAACAATGTGTTCCTTATTAACATTTAATTGTTTAAAAATTTTTATGACATCATAAATGCAATAAAATTCAATCTGATTATGCTTCAATTTGTTAACAAAGAGCTAGTAACTAATTCAAACAACACCATCAAAAATTGATTACTTTTGTGGAATGAGTATCGATAACGAACAAGGCGGAAAGAACAGTATGACTGCTAGAAAAAGCAGGTTAAGTAATACCATAAGTTCACAGGGCAAAATTCCCCCTCAGGCGTTAGATCTTGAGGAAGCAGTTCTTGGGGCCTTAATGCTCGAAAAAGATGCACTTTCTGCTGTAATTGATGTTTTAAAACCAGAGGTTTTCTATAACATTGCCCACCAGAAAATTTTTGAAGCGATTCATATTCTATTTCAGAAATCGCGACCAGTTGATATTTTAACAGTAACGGCAGAACTGCGAACATTAGGCTCTTTAGAAATGGTTGGTGGCGCCTACTACATTACCAACTTAACCAATAGAGTTGCTTCAGCAGCGAATATCGAGTTTCACGCACGTATTATTTCTCAGAAATATATTCAGCGTGAACTGATCAGAATCTCAACTGAAATCATTACAAATGCCTACGAAGATACCACTGATATTTTCGATCTCTTAGATCAGGCAGAAAAAGGACTTTTCGAAATCGCCCAGAATAACCTGCGTAGAGATACACAGAAAATGGACGATATCATTAAACAATCGTTAGCTACACTTGAGGAACTCCGCACCAAAACCGATGGTTTAACTGGTGTGCCAACGGGTTTTACCGGCTTAGACAGAATTACAGGTGGCTGGCAAAAACAGGATTTAGTAATTATCGCTGCGCGTCCGGCGATGGGAAAAACGGCCTTCGTACTAACCTGCGCAAGAAACGCTACTGTAGATTTCGCAAAACCAACTGTAGTATTCTCTCTAGAGATGTCGTCGGTGCAGCTGGTGAATCGTTTAATTTCAGGAGAAGCAGAAATTGAGCAGGAAAAAATCAGAAAAGGAAATTTACAGGAATGGGAATGGCAACAGCTGCACAGTAAAATTGGCCGCTTAACCGAAGCTCCCCTGTTAATTGATGATACCCCGGCACTGAATATTTTTGAATTCAGGGCAAAATGCCGAAGGTTAAAATCACAATACGATATCCAATTGGTAATTGTCGATTACTTGCAGTTAATGCATGGTAAAGGCGAAGGAAAAGGCGGTGGTAACCGTGAGCAGGAAATTGGTAGTATTTCGAGAGCGCTAAAATCAGTTGCTAAAGAACTAGATGTACCGGTACTGGCCCTATCACAATTAAGTCGTGCGGTAGAGAGCAGACCAGGTTTACAAGGAAAACGGCCAATGTTATCCGATTTACGTGAGTCCGGTTCAATTGAGCAGGATGCGGATATGGTATTATTCTTGTACCGCCCTGAATATTATGGCATTACTGAGGATGAGCAAGGAAGGTCGCAAGCAGGTATTGGTGAGGTTATCATTGCAAAACACCGTAACGGTGAAACCGGAATTGTACCACTTAAATTCATTGGTAAATTTGTGAAGTTTACGGATTTGGAAGATGATTTTAATGCTCCACCAAATTCATTTGCTGCTGATCCGTCTGCCGGAATGTACCCATCTCAGGATTTCGAAAAGCAAAGCAATGTCATTATCCGTCCTTCAAAAATGGATGATTATAATGATGATGATCCACCTTTTTAGGAAATTCCAAACGAGCTAAAATGCTCCAAAATCTTCATGTCATACATATGATTTTTGTGAGATAATTACTCCTATTGGGGCGACAGACTTCAATAGATTGATCGTCATTCCCGCGCAGGCGGGAATCTTAATCTTTAGGCTTATGGCATTAAGATTCCCAATCAAGTTGGGAATGACGACCCTACGAAATGTATTAATTCATTTAAATTCCCCTGTTATTCATATTGTTTTTATGCAATAAACTACATAAGCATAACAACAAGTATTTCAGCTGCAATATAAAAGACCAAACTCTCGGCACAGGCCCGAAAAACTAACCTCGTAGCACCAAGCCCAACCAATCTAAACCCGATAAAACGAATGCTCCCGATTCTTCATCGGAGCAGCAGTGATAGCGGGACTACATTACCCTACATTGCACTGTAATTGCTTTCCAGGTTCTAACTCCTTTTCTATTAGCCAGACCGCAATCTGTTAGTTAGTATGGCATTTAAAATAAATATCCAACCAGGATTCCAGCCAGTACAATTAATGGCGGACTTATCTTAGTGAAATTAAGCAACAGAAATGTAGCGGCCATAATCCCTAAAAATAGCCAGTTAAAACCCATTGGTATTAACAGCAGCACAAAAGCAGCAATAATAAAACCAACACTAACGGCATTGATTCCGGAAAGGCTATGACGGATTCTGGAGATCTTTTTTAAATCATCCCAGAAGGGTACAATAAATAAAACAAGGATAAGTCCAGGTAAGTTAATACCGATCACCCCAATTAATCCTCCTAAAATCTGTCCCCATAATCCGTATCCAAAATTCTTCATGCTTAATGCACCTAAATAACTGGTAAAAGAAAATGTTGGACCAGGTAAAGCTTGTTGTAATGCAAAGCCCGATAAAAATCCAGATGAAGGCAAATAATGTTTCATCTCTACAAACTCGGTAAACATTAAAGGCACAAGTACCTGTCCGCCGCCAAAAACCAATATTCCGTTACGGTAAAAGTTTTCGAGCAAACGAATCGGTAAACTAAAAGGCGAGGTTCTGTTTATAATTGCACCTACTAATGCAAACAAAAGCAAAGCACCTAAAAAGTAAATTAGTTTTTTGGGATTGATATTTGAAAAAAGTTTAACCCTTAACTCGGTTTCCTCTTTTGGTGTTTCGATAGCGGAAGAAATCATTCCTCCGATCAATATGGATAATGGAAATACGTAAGCATTTCTTAAAACTAGTGTGGCAATAACTGAAGCAATGGCCAGAAATATAGAAACCTGAGAGGATAAAACCTTTTTGCCCAGTTTCCATGCGCCATAAGCTACTATCCCCAGTGCAATTGGCTGGATGTATTCTAAAATATCATTAAACTTTTGTTTTTGATCAAGCAAAGCATAACTAATGGCTGCAAAAGTCATGATGGTCGCAGTGGGCAATATCCAGATCAGGAAAGTGATGATAGCCAGTTTAAGTTTTCCGACCTTCCAGGCTATTCCAACGAGGGTTTGCGTAGATGCTGGTCCGGGGAGTACCTGTGCCAGTGCATTTAACTCCAGGAGCTCTTCTTCCGAAATAAATTTGGTGCTCTGAACAAAATATTTAAGCAGCAAAGCCAGGTGCGCCTGCGCCCCGCCAAAAGAGGTGAATGTAAAAAAGATTACGTTCCTAATAAATAACCACTGTTTTTTTGCAGCTATAGGTTTTGTTTGCATTAGTTCAAAACTGAAAATTAATAACTGTTAACTGAACTAGTCGTCTTCATAATCTAATCCGGAGGCTGTATTGTAAGCACCCTGTAATTCTGAAAAAGCATGCATATCTCTTTTATTTCGGGCCACTTGCATCCCCTTCTGATAAATTTCGATTGCTTTCTCTTTTTGGTCATCTTTTTCCAATAACTTGCCTAAATGATAATAAGTACCTACATAATCAGGATGTTTATCAGTTAACTGAAGGTAAAAAGAATAGGCTTTTTCT
The DNA here is from genome assembly GCF_019317285.1 of Pedobacter sp. D749. Classification (NCBI taxonomy): domain Bacteria; kingdom Pseudomonadati; phylum Bacteroidota; class Sphingobacteriia; order Sphingobacteriales; family Sphingobacteriaceae; genus Pedobacter; species Pedobacter sp. D749. The sequence goes on along the minus strand of NZ_CP079218.1, from coordinate 2,017,806 downwards.
TTGTCATTTTGAGCGTTATACTCTGTGGCTAAGGCATATAGTATAAACGGATCGTTAGGATCGCTTTCTAAAAATTCTAATAACTTGCTTAAACGGGTGGATGACATTTTATTTCCTTGCTTTTTTAATTAAATTTGCAGAAAGACCTTATATAATAATGATATCATATATGAACCGATCAGCAGCTAAACAATTTTAGTTCCAGAACGTTCATAGCAATAAAAACCACTATTAACATATGAAAATATTAGTTTGTATCAGTAACGTGCCAGACACGACGACAAAAATAACTTTTACTAATGATAATACCGAATTCAATACGGCGGGAGTGCAATATATTGTTAATCCATACGATGAAATCGCTTTATCACGTGCAATTGAGTTAACCGAAGGTGGAAAAGGAACCGTAACTGCGATCAATGTTGGCGAGGCAGCCAACGATCCAACCATCAGGAAAGCACTGGCCATTGGTGCCGATGATGCAGTTAGGGTAAATGCAGCGCCAAGAGATGCTTATTTCGTGGCTAAACAGATTGCAGAATATGCAAAGGATAAAGATTTTGATCTGATTTTAACAGGCCGCGAATCTATCGATTATAACGGTAATCAGGTTGCTGCTATGGTTGGCGAATTTTTAGACATCCCTTCAATATCAATTATTAAAAAGTTAACTCTTGATGGCGATACTGCAACAATTGAAAGAGAGATTGAAGGTGGTAAAGAAGTTTTAACCGTTTCTGGTAAGTTTATTGCAAGTTGCGCTGAAGGTGTGGCAGAACCTAAAATTCCGACTATGCGTGGTATCATGAGCGCCAGAACTAAACCATTGACTGTGGTGGATGCTGTTGCAACTGAAGAAGTAGCCAAAGTAACCAGGTATGAAACTCCTGCTCCTCGTGGAACGGTAAAATTAATTCCTGCCGATCAAACAGAATCGTTAATTAGCTTACTTCACAGCGAAGCTAAAGTAATCTAACCAGTAAGGCAGTTAGCAATTTCCAGTTGCCTGGTATTGCAGAGATTAATAAATAATAATTAATTATAAAAAATAGCCCCTTTAGGGGATTAAGGGTAAATATATGTCAGTATTAGTATATGTAGAACAAGCTGAGGGAAAATTTAAGAAATCTGTTTTTGAAGCCGTTTCTTATGCCAAAGCCATTGCCGATCAACAATCAACTCATTTAACCGCAATTTCTATTGGCGATGTGGCCGAAAGTGAATTAAAGGAATTAGGTAAATATGGTGCATCAAAAGTATTAAATGTAAATGCTGATCAATTAAAAACCTTTGTAAATCAGGCTTATGCAAGCGTTATTGCTGCTGCAGCTGAAAAAGAAAGTGCTGATATTATCGTTTTATCTAACTCTTTCTCTGGTAAAGGTTTAGCGCCGCGTATTGCAGTAAAACTTAAAGCGGGATTAGCTGATGGCGCAGTAGAATTACCAAGTACTGATGGTAAATTCTCGGTTAAGAAAACGGCTTTCTCAGGTAAGGCATTCGCCATTACCGAATTAACATCGGCCAATAAAGTAATTGCCTTAAATCCAAATGCATTTGGCGTTAAAGAAAATGCTACAGATGCTGCAATAGAAGCCTTCAGTGCTGATATTAAACAATCTGATTTAGCAACAGTTATTAAAGAGATTGTGAGGGCAACTGATAAAGTTTCGCTACCTGATGCAGAATTAGTGGTTTCGGCTGGCAGAGGTTTAAAAGGACCAGAAAACTGGGGCATGATCGAAGAATTAGCTGGCTTGTTGGGCGCTGCTACTGCATGTTCTAAACCGGTATCGGATGCAGACTGGAGACCACACTCAGAACACGTTGGTCAAACCGGGATTGCGATTAGCCCTAACCTTTATATCGCTATTGGTATCTCTGGCGCGATCCAGCATTTGGCAGGTGTTAGTTCATCAAAAGTGATTGTTGTAATCAACAAAGATCCGGAAGCTCCTTTCTTCAAAGTGGCTGATTATGGTATTGTTGGTGATGCTTTTGAGGTTGTACCAAAATTAATTGAAGCATTAAAAGCACATAAAGGATAAAAATAAACCTTTAAACCCCGCAGTTTTAAAAACCTGCGGGGTTTGGAAAACAAATATGAAAAAAGTTAAATTAGATATTGTAGGTTTATCTTACAGCCAGACTCAATCTGGTGCTTATGCCCTTGTTTTAGGAGAAGTAAATGGACGCCGCCGCTTGCCGATTATTATTGGTGCATTTGAAGCGCAGGCCATTGCCATAGAAATTGAGAAAATGACTCCTAGTAGGCCATTAACACATGATTTATTCAAATCAATGGCTGATACTTTTCATATTAATATCAAAGAAATTATTATCTATAATCTGGTTGATGGTGTTTTTTATGCAAAGTTAATCTGTAGCGATGGTAAAAACACACATGAAGTTGACGCCAGAACATCTGATGCTATTGCTTTGGCCGTTCGGTTTAATGCCATGATTTACACTTACGAATTTATTTTGGCTTCTGCCGGAATCGTGATAGAAGGTAATGATTTTCTTTTTCTTGAAAACATGGATTCAATTGCTAAAGAACCAGAAGCTGATAGCATGCCAACCTCAACCCAGCAACAGGGTTTTGGCGATTTTACATTAGAAGAACTTCAACAAAAATTACAGGAAGCCATTGCTGAAGAAGCCTATGAAAAGGCCGCAAGATTAAGAGATGAATTGAATAAACGTGGAACATCTTAGTTTTGGCGGATCTAAAACGTTTATTCGCTCAAAATTTGCCGGAATCTTTTTCTCAATTACCCTCCATAAAAGCTAAATTCTAAAATGAGCCAGATTATTTTAAATAATTTAGGTTCATTTTGGATTATCATTCAAAATAGTTCTATATTCAGCTTTTACTTTCAATCATTCAAACTAAATTATTATTATGAATGTTAAGTTTCGCTTAACTATAATGAGTTTCATGCAATTCTTTGTATGGGCTGCCTGGTTAATTACAATTGCAAATTATTGGTTTGGAACCAAACAATGGGACGGCGCAGATTTTGGAATCATTTTTTCTACCATGGGCATCGCCTCGCTGTTTATGCCTACCCTAACTGGCATTTTAGCGGATAAATGGATTAACGCAGAAAAACTTTATGCGATTTTGCATCTTCTTTACGCAGCAACCATGTTTTACCTGCCGCAGGTGAATGATCCGCACACTTTTTTTTGGGTAATATTGGTAGCCATGTGTTTTTACATGCCAACCATAGCGCTGAGCAATTCGATAAGTTACACCACCTTAAAAAATGGAAATTTCGATGTAATAAAAGACTTTCCGCCCATCAGGGTTTGGGGTACCATTGGTTTTATTGCTGCCATGTGGATTACCAATTTAACGGGTAATAAGGCAAGTGCCAACCAATTCTACATTGCAGGTATAAGTGCCTTAATGCTTGGTGCATACTCTTTCACGTTACCTGCCTGTAAGCCTTTAAACTTAATCAGCGATAAAAAAACATTTGCACAGAAACTCGGGCTCGAATCTTTTAAGCTTTTTACCGATTACAAAATGGCTTTGTTTTTTATCTTCTCTATGTTTTTAGGAGCGGCATTGCAACTAACAAATGCTTATGGTGATGTTTTTCTGGATGAATTTAAATTATTCCCCGTTTTTGCAGAGTCATTTGTAATAAAATATTCTACCATCATTTTATCGATCTCACAAGTATCAGAAACACTTTTTATCCTGGCCATTCCTTTCTTTTTGAAAAGATTTGGTATTAAATGGGTAATTGCAATTGCCATGTTTGCCTGGGTACTGCGTTTTGGTTTATTCGCCTATGGCGATCCTTCAACCAATCTCTGGATGATTATTACTTCATGTATCGTTTACGGAATGGCATTCGATTTCTTTAACATTTCAGGATCACTGTTTGTTGAAACATCAACTGCACCAAAAATCCGTTCTTCTGCACAAGGTTTATTTATGATGATGACCAATGGCTTTGGTGCCGTGTTTGGCAGTTTGGTTTCAGGCTGGATGATTAGCCGCTTTTTTACCACTTACTACCATACCATCGGTTCGCTCTCCAAATATGTTAAAAGTGAGCAAGACAATGTACACTTGCTTAAATTTCTTAAAAATAAAGGAATTGATGTATTGCCTAACGGAGATCTGAGCAGAGCCCTTGATGTAAAGGACTGGCATAACATCTGGTTAACTTTTACCATTTACGTCCTGGTTATTGCAGTCGTTTTTGTGGTGATATTTAAACATAAACATACCCGGGCAGAAGTAGAAGCCATTAATCATTTATAATTTCAATTTATCCAATGTCAGCTGGTAAGTATAGAAAAGAACACAACTGCCTAAACTGTGGCGCTCATGTTGAAAAACATTATTGCAGTGATTGCGGTCAGCCAAATTTAGAATTAAAAGAAAGTTTCTGGGCTTTTATCAGCCACAGTATTGCGCATTACTTTCATTTCGACAATAAATTCTTTCAAACCCTCTCTCCTCTTTTAACAAAGCCAGGGAAAGTTACGCTAGATTATTTGGCTGGCAAAAGAGCCCGGTACATTAATCCGGTAAGCATGTATATTTTTGTATCAATCGTTTACTTTTTAGTGGCCTATTCTCCTGAGCATAGCGCTAATAACGAAGAGCATATCGATACAAAGACAAGAGTTCAGCAAAAGGCCACTTTAGATACTGTTAACAGTAAACTCGAAAAAGCAGGTATTTTAGGAAAAGCTCCGGGTATTGCAAACAAAGTTAAAGCAGAAATTAAAGAAGATTTAGACAGAAGTACTTTTAAAACCTTAGGCTTTAAAGAACAAGCTATTGTTTTAGTTGATTTGAAGAAACAACAAAAAGCCAATAAATCAGATTCTCTGGAAAAAGTTATTAAAAGATTTAGTACCATTCATAATGATAGAAATGACTCAACCTATGATGCTTACCTATCGAGACAAAACACATTGCCTTTAATTGAAAGAGACAATTGGTTTAAACGAATGGCTACAAAACGCTCTATAACAATTGGCCAAAAATCTGAAGTTATACAGGAAACTTTAGAGCACAACAGGCCGAAACAATATTTTTTGCTGATGCCTTTACTTGCGCTGTTTATTATGTGGAACTTCAGGAAAAATCACATTTACTATCTTGATCACCTGATATTTACGATACATGGAATGACAGCCTACTTCATTGTGTCGATTTTCACAAAACCATTCATAAAGTACATATTCGGCGAAGATTCTATAATATCCAATATAATTGGGCTTGCTATTATCGTCTGGATTTGCTGGTATATGTTTAATGCATTAAAAATATTCTATCAGCGTAAAAAAGTAATTGGCAAAATGATAATGATTTTTATTCTTTACGCTATTGCGTTTAAATTAACTGAAATGCTCATGTTGAATCTAATTTATTACGTTGCCACCTAGCTGGAAATAACCAGGCATAAAAAAAGCTTCTGAATTTTCGGAAGCTTTTTTTATGTAATTATAACTGGAGTTATTTTCTGTTTTTAATATCAACGAATTCCCTATCCGTTTCACCAACGTAAATCTGACGAGGGCGACCAATCGGTTCCTTATTCTCGTGCATTTCTTTCCATTGAGCAATCCATCCTGGTAAACGGCCTAAAGCAAATAGAACGGTAAACATTTCTGATGGAAAACCTAATGCGCGGTAAATAATACCTGAATAGAAATCTACATTCGGATATAGCTTACGGTCGATGAAGTATTGATCAGTTAAAGCTGCTTCTTCCAGTTTTTTAGCAATTTCTAAAATAGGATCATCAATACCTAAGTTTTCTAAGATATCATCACAAGCTTTTTTAATGATTTTAGCTCTTGGATCGAAGTTTTTGTAAACACGGTGACCAAAGCCCATCATGCGGAACGGATCATTTTTGTCTTTCGCTTTTGCAATCCACTTCTCTGTATCACCACCATCAGCTTTAATCAGTTCTAACATATCGATCACAGCCTGGTTAGCACCACCATGTAATGGTCCCCAAAGTGCAGCAATACCAGCAGCGATTGAAGCATATAAATTACAATCAGAAGAACCTACAATACGAACCGTAGACGCTGAACAATTTTGCTCGTGATCTGCGTGCAGGATCAGCAATTTATTCATCGCATTAACAACAATCGGATTTACATCATAATCTTCAGTACGTTGCCCAAATGTCATCCAAAGGAAATTGGTTACATAATCGTATTTATTTTTTGGATAAATAAGTGGATGACCTAATGATTTTTTATAAACAAAAGAAACAATGGTTGGAAATTTAGCCAAAAGTTTGATAATGGTTAAATCTTGTTCTTCTGCGGTCTGATTTGGTTTCAAACATTCAGGATAGAATGTAGATAATGAGAAGATTAACGAACCCAATTGACCCATTGGATGAGATCTTGATGGATAACCATCAAAGAATTTCTTCATGTCCTCATGGATCAGGGTGTGCTTGCTGATATCAGCCTGTAAATCTTCCAGTTGTTTTTGTGTTGGAAGATCTCCGTAAATGATCAGATAAATCACTTCTAAAAAACTCGACTTTGCGGCAAGCTCTTCAATAGAATATCCCCTATATTTTAAAATGCCTTTTTCACCATCTAAAAAAGTGATTTTACTTTTTGTAGAACCAGTATTTTTAAAACCAGTATCTAAAGTTACGAAGCCCGTTAGATCTCTTAATTTCGAAATATCAATGGCCTTTTCATCTTCTGTTCCTGTAATTACTGGCAATTCTATTGTCTTACCATCAACTTTTATCTCTGCAATATCTGACATATTATTGTATTATGTTTATAGCTTTCTAAATTATATAAAATTAATATACATGCATAACAAATCTGTTAAATTAATATGAATAATTAGTCAAAATGAAGTAACAATCATGCTTAATTAAACCTGTTTTAGCACCTTATTTTGCTTTAATCTCTTCGGCAACTCTACCGCATTCTAACATTTCGTCACCATAATAAGGGTTTCTAATTTCCTTTTCAGTTGATAACCAATCACCTCCGTCTCCTTTATTCGCCATAGGGCAATGCTGAACATATATAGTGCCTTTTTCTATTTCTGCATTTTTAAGTAAAGCGATTAAATCAGCACTTAAAACCGTGAAATCTTTTCTTTGCGAAACGAGATTGTTGCTTGCAGCGATTTTGCCTGCAACAGCTGCAGTAGGCTCGCAACCTTTATAGGCTGCCAAACTCATTTGTAACTTTGCTGCAGTTTTTTGTGTACTGGCAGAATCTGATTTTACCAGTGCATTTTTTAAATCTACATACTGGTTAAAGATTTCAGATTTCTGCTTGTCTTTTATAGAAACCTCATTTTTAACCGATACTGAATCCGTTTTTATTGAATCTTTAGTTTCTGTAGATTTTTTTTCTGCCTGGTTGCAGGCCATTAGAATGGTAAGTACGGCTATTCCGAATATTCTTTTCATGGTATTTGGTTTTCGGCTCAAAATAGCAATTTAAATGGTAAATAAATAAAAAAGTCCCGACTTTCGTCGGGACTCCAAAATTATATGATGTTTGAATTATAATTTAAAATTATAGGCTAGCCTCAGGTTAAATTGTCCTGTTTTCATGAAGTAAAGATCCGAAGCGCTGTTGTTTACATAACCTTCATATTTTACACCAAGATCAAGGCCGTTTTTCCATTCGTAACCTAAACCACCGGTATAAATAAAGTTCATATTAGCACCATCTTTGATAGCCAGACCCGAACCAAGTTCCGTAGCCAGGTACATCCTTTCAATTGGGAATACCCTAACACCGCCCATTACCGGAATGAATTCGAATTTTAAGGGGCTACCTTTCCATTTCAAACGGGTATAACCGCCAGAAGCTGTAACGGCTACATAAGGGCTTAAATCATACTGAAGTTTTACATCTGCACCATAACCATAATCCATTTCCGAACGATCTGGAAATAATCCGGCATTTACACCTACGCCGATTTTGAAAGCCATTCCGCTTCCTGTAGTCATTGGCTCGGTGGAACCCATAGTTTGCGCTTTTAAATTAGAGGTGGTTAAAATAGCAAGAGCTGTTAAGGTCGTTGCAAAAAGTTTAGTAGCTGTTTTCATTTTAAATGATATTTTAAGTTATTAATTAAGGATTTAACTTATATACGTTAAAATATCAATGCTGGATTTTCATGTTTTTCAGAATGTTATGAAATAAAAAAAGCCCCAACCAAGGTTGGGGCTTTTCAATATTATTTAGCGGAATGATTATAAGTTGAATCCGTAAGCTAAACGTAGGCCAACATAACCAGTGCTAGTACCATTTCTAGCTAAACCTTCATATTTAAGACCTAAATCTAAACCGTTACTCCATGCATAACCAACAGCTGGTGAATATACAAATGATGTACCGCTACCTTCATTAGTACCGAAACCAGCACCTAGCTCTGCAAGACCATAAGCACCTGCACCTGAATCATTAAAGAAATATTTAACGCCAGCTTTTACAGGAATATAACCAAAGTCTACACCATCAACTGTGATATTACCCACAGTAATATCCTTAGCTAAGAAACGGGTATAACCAGCAGTTACAGGGATTGATAATTGTTTATCGATATCAAACTGATAACGTATATCAGCACCAAGGGCTACATTGTATCCATCACTAGTAGGTATACCACCGATAATTCCTATTCCTAATTTTGGAGAAGATTGCGCATTAGCATTTGTAGTAAAGAATAAAGCCACGACAGCTGCTGAGGTAGCAATAATTTTAGTAATTGTTTTCATTTTAATATTATTGTTTTTGAGTTAAACTAATATGCATCAACAAATACAAAGGCTGTGCCAAAACGGCTTTTTCGCTGTTTTTAATGGATAAAGCAACGTTAAAATGACCAATAATCTTTAATTGAGTTTTACTGAAACTTTTTCCAGAATTTGATGTTGTAACAGGTTTGCAGGTGCTGATGCATCCAGCCAGATAATCTCCACATTGTCCTTTTCCATTTTCCTGAAAAATGTATTTTGTCTTTTGGCGTATTGACAAATGGCAATGCCAAGTCTCAGCTTTAGCTCATCAAAAGTGAATAAGCTATCCAGGTAATTCACAATGAATTTATATTCCAATCCATAGAAAACCAGCATTTCTTTACTAATGCCTTCTTTAATCAATTGCTCTACCTCTTCAATTAAGCCTGCCTTAAATCTTTGATCAAGCCTTGCCAGGATTTTGGCACGTGTTATTTCCACTTCATTTTTTAATCCAAAAATAATGGGTTTAACTTCGGGCCGCTCTACAACTTCCAGTGTGTGATATTTTAAATAATCTGCTACTTCTAATGCGCGGATCAATCTCTTTTTAGAAGATAGATCAACATGATTGGTGCCCTGGTTTTTATCATGTTGCAATTTTAAAATCAATTCCTCTTTCGATAATAAATTTAGTTGATCTCTAAACTGTTGATTTACCGGAATAGCGGTAAAAGCTTGATTTTGCAAAAGGCTGTGGATATACATTCCTGTTCCGCCACAAAGTATAGGTATTTTGTTTTTTTGTGTTATAGCTTCAAAGGCCTGATAGAAGTCGTTTTTAAAAGCGTCTACATGATAACGTTCTCCAGGTGCTAAAATATCAATTAAATGATAAGGGATGTTTTTTCCGTTAATATGATATTCTTGCAGGTCTTTCCCTGTGCCAATATCCATTCGTTTAAATACCTGTCGGCTATCAGCACTAATAATTTCTCCATTTAAAACATCCGCTATGCTTACGGCCAGTTTAGTTTTGCCAGAGGCAGTGGCCCCTAAAATAATGATGAGATTGTGATGATCCATTAAAATTGGAGAATAAACTTTAAACTTCCTGTATTAAACACTTCTTGTGCAAAAACCTCCTGGTCTTTTTTAAGCTGACGATTTAGATTTTCATCTAATCTGTAAATCTGAGGTTCCAAAACCGCGGTTTGCCTGAAACCCAATTTGATATAAGCCTCTCCCGCCGACCAGTCCAGATCTGCATAAGTCATCAAGTCATTAGGTTTATAAGTTGCAGCGAAAAAGGAAATCAATTTACTTAATCCGCCGGTAATGGAATAACCTGCTTTAACAGCAAACCTGATCAGCTCTGCAGATTTATAATTTTCGGAATGATTCATTTTGCGCAATGCAGAAAAGGTAGCAACAGCCACAAGTTCATCTTTTTCAAATAAACCAATTTTATAGCGGCTGCTTACAGATCCCTGCAAGTGATTTTCGATTAAAAAAGAATCAGCAACGGGTTTGGTAATTTTGAATACTTTGGTTTTCCTGCCATGAATGCGGATATTTTCACCAATCAGGGATTTTATTCTCGCTAAAACCTGATCTTGTTTTGATAGCCAAAGGTCTTCCCATAAGTGAATGAGTTTAGTGCCTTCCTGATGATAACTTTCTTGTAGCTTAATGAGCGCCTGCGAATTGAACTTATTATTTAAACTGACGAGGTTGATGATGAGTTTATCATCAATCCGTAATAACTGAAATCCATCTTCTAAATAAAAAAAACAGCCAATTTTGTGATGAGCAAGTGCTAAACTAAATTGATGGTGCCAGTTATCCTCGGAAATTAAATTATTCAATCAGCAGAATTTATTCAGAAAAATTATCTGCTGCAAATTTAACCATCAGATTGTTAAATCCATTCTTTTTCTTTAAAGTTCGTATGGATAATCTCAACTAAAGTTTCTACTTCTTTTAATTTGGCATCATCAAGGGTCGAAATTTTAAAACCCGCTTTATTATCACCAAAATCATATAAATCATGATTTTCTGCAGAAAATTCATCTGTATTGATTTTAACTTCTACAGCATCACCGTTAATATAAACACCTGTAAAAAAGCGTTCAGTCACTTTTTCACCGTTTAATTCAATATTTTTTTCGCTGTATAGATCATACCCGCTTTCCGAATTTTCGTGTACCGTATATCCGCGGGTGGCGTAAGGCTGTATTCCGGCTCTAATGGTCTGAAAAATTTCAACAAGATCAGTTTTCATAATTGTATTTGATTTTAGAATTAAACACCATAGTACAACTATTGTTTAATTTTTATTCTGTCAGCCACCAATTTTCCGTTGGTAAATATTCGTTTAAAATTATGGTTTCACCCAATTTTGGAGTCACTAAAGGAAGCTGTTTCGCTGCAGCCGCTAAAACAACTCTTTTAATAGGTTCGTTCCAGGGATGCATGGCTAAGCTAAACTTACCCCAATGCACTGGCATTAAAACTTTTGCTTTTAAATCGATTGCCGCCTGCACCGTTTGTTCCGGAAACATGTGGATGTAAGGCCAATAGGCATTGTATTGCCCACACTCGAGCAAGGCTAAATCAAATGGACCAAACTCCTCACCTATTTTGGCGAAATGTGTATCATATCCAGAATCACCACCTAAAAATAGTTGGCAGTTTGCAGTTTTCAGTACAAAGGCCGACCAAAGCGTTTGATTTCTTTTAAACTTTCTCCCGGTAAAATGTCTCGCCGGAACAGCTGTTAATTGTAAGTTGTTAAATAATGTTATTGATTCGTTCCAGCTTAGTTCATTTATGTTTTCTTTCTTAATTCCCCATCGCTCCAGATGTGAACCTACTCCCAATGAAGTAACAATGCTTTTAACTTGTGGTGCAATTTTTAAAATACTATCATAATCGAGGTGATCATAATGGTCGTGTGTGATGATCAGGAGATCGATATTTTTAAATTCCTCTGCTTTTATTACGTCGGTGCCTAAAAAAGCCTTACTCCCGATAAATGAAAATGGAGAAGGGGTTTTGCTAAATATAGGATCAACCAGAATTCTCAAGCCAGCTATTTTAATCAGATAAGAAGAATGTCCAAACCAGATAATTTCGGGAGCATCGCTTTTTGGAGTGCCGTTTAAGTCGGGTAAAATATATGGAAGCGCTTTATCCGGAGCCTTATTCGGGTGTTTTTCGAAAAGGAATGCGCTCAAAACCTTAAAAAAACTAACCCCTTCAGGTTGCATGGGCGTTAACGACTCGTTTTGCAAGGCACCATCACGATAATTAGCCAGGTGGCGGATTTTTTCCAATCTTAATCCTTTTGGCAAACGCCCAAAAACCGGAAGATTTATAATGACTAAAAATGCAATAAAGAGAACGAGTACAATATATAAGGTGATCATGTTATTTATTAATTCAGGCAAAGTATGAATATGCTTTTATAAAAATAACATGCCATGGATATTTGACGTATGGATTACGGTTAAGGATTTTAAAGAGCAGTTCACCGACTGGCTACGCCATTATTGTATAACTAACCTTAATTTATACTTTGAAAAAGATTGATATTTAGAGCCTGTTTAGATTTGTATAACAAATATTAATGGCCTTTTGCTGTCACCCTGAGCGTAGTCGATTGCTTTATTAATGTGTTGAAATGGTCTTCGACTGCGCTCAGACTGACATACGAAATAAATTTATTTAATTTTAAACAGGCTTTTATAACAGCGGAAAGAATGAGAAAAAGACATCGCAAACGTTTGATTAATTTGTATTATTACATACCGAAGAAATTTAATGTAGTTTAGCACTCAGAATGCAGTCGAAACCAACAACCATCAAAGAAATAGCCAGAATCTTAAACATTTCTCCATCCAGTGTTTCAAGGGGATTACATGATCATCCGAGCATTGGGGCGGTTACCAAAGAGAAAATTAAACAGCTGGCGAAGTCGTTAAACTATGAGCCTAATAATGCGGCAATTCTTTTTCAAAAAGGGAAAACATATACTATTGGCGTAATTTTACCGGAGCTATCAGAATATTTTTTCTCCGTCGCTATTTCTGCAATTGAAGATGAAGCTATTAAGAAAAATTATACCGTGATTTTTGCTCAATCGCACGATCATTATGAGCAGGAAGTAAAGCTCGTTGAAAAAATGAAAAATCAGCGGGTAGATGGTTTATTGGTTTCCATCAGTAAAGAAACTTCCAGGTTCGATCATTTCGAAAAACTTAATTCTTTTAATATACCAGTCGTATTTTTTGACCGGATACCGCCATTAAAAAACGTGCATTACGTTGCGTGCAGTTTAGAAAGTGCAACAGTAAAGGCTGTAAACTATCTTTTGAAAAAGGGACACAGAAGCATTGGAATGATTAATGGACCGAGCACCTTATATGCGAGTGAGGAGCGCAAAGATGGCTATATGCGGGCAATTGCTTTTAACCGCTTAAAATTCGATCCATCTTTAGTGGTAAACTGCGATTTAACCGAACAAGGTACAATAGATGCTGCCGCACAGTTTTTAAACCACAAAAGAAAACCGACTGCTATCGTTGTTTTTAATGATTATGTGGCGCTGTTTCTAATCAGACACTTTAAAAAATTAAATGTAATTAATGATTATGATATCGTGAGTTACTCAAATTTACCTATTATCAGCTACTTAGACAATTCGCCTATAGCTTCGGTAGAGCAATATCCATATTTGCAGGGGCAAAAAGCAGCCAATATCTTGTTAGATCTTATTCATAGTCCAAATTCTGAGAACCGGGCCTATTACAATACCATTGTAGAATCTGATTTGATTATAAACGAGGTAAAAGAATAAACCAACCTTTGCGCTGAATGACTAACTTTTATTTAAACTTCCCGGCAAAATATTATACTGCTTTTTAAAGGCAGTAATAAAGTGTTGTGCATTTTTATAGCCCACAAGAAAAGAAACTTCATTAACCGTTTTCTTTTCCTTTGATAAAAAATAATGAGCTTTTTCCATCCTGATCTTATAAAGATAGCCAAATACAGTATATCCGGTTAGTTCTTTAAAGCCTCTTTTAAGCTTAAAATCGTTAATACCAACCTTACGCGACAATTCCATTAAAGAATTTGGATTTTGTACATCGTACTCCACTAATTTTTTGGCCAATAGAATTTTTTCTACATCATCCTTTTTCATTATGCCTGTCTGTTTCTTTGGTTTTTGATTAAAATAAGCGATAATCAATTCAAATATCCTGGCCTCCAGATACAGGCGTTTTACCCTACCTTCGTGCCTGGGATAAATAATTTGCTGCAGTATTAAACCAATTTCCGGGCTAATGGATTTCTGGATGTTCTTTTTAAGATCATTAGCAAGTTCTGCACCTGTTAACTGGCAGAAATACTCGTTTGTGAGCTGTATATAAAGGCATTTGGTTTTTCCTACCACATTAAATTTAATCGAATTAATCAGGCCCATATTAAAGTCCTGCTCGTTTTTAGCAAGAGATAAAAAATGATGTTGGTGTCGGTTATGGCAATAATTAATCGTGCCGCTCAGGCAAAATAGAAAGCAAATATGCTGTTGGGAAGATTCAAAGCAAAAACTTTCTTCCCGTTGCGAACCAATGTCTAAAATAGAAATGTGAATCCCGCTAAACCATTTTTGGATGATGTGGAAGTTGAAATCATCTGTTTTTAATTCTGTTACAATCTCCTCTACATCTTTAGCCCCATCAAAATTATCTGGGTAGGTGTGTTCATAAATAATTTTTCCTTCCGGATTGGTTGAGAGTTTAAATTCCATATTGATTTAATCCGTTTAGCGGTATTAATTATCCGTTTAACGTTATCTGTTTTTAGTGAATATCCACAAATTTGCATAATTATTTATAATTAGTCTAAATAAATGAAGATATATTTATCAATTGCCTTATCGCTTTGTGGGTTTGTAACTGTGGCTCAAGAAATTAAAATGGATACAGTAAAGGCAAATGATTTGAGAGAGGTAGTGATTACTGGGCAGTACGGGCCGCAAACTTTGAGAAATTCGGTATACAATGTAAAAACCATAAGTGCAGAACGGATTAAGTTAAGAGCAGCAACCAATGTACAGCAGATTTTAAATACCGAACTCGGTTTTCGTTTTAGTAATGATTTAACCTTAGGCACAACTGATGTTTCTTTAATGGGGATGACTGGTAGAAATATTAAAATTTTACTGGATGGTGTACCGATGGTAGACCGATCGGATGCCCGCGAAAGTTTAAATCAGATAGACGTTAATACTATCGAAAGGATCGAAATTGTAGAAGGCCCGATGTCTGTTGTGTATGGTACCGATGCTTTGGCCGGCGTAATTAATATTATAACCAAAAATCCTGGTAAGCAATTGCTGAGTATTCATGCGCGTGTACAGGAAGAAACAGCTGGAAAAGAATATAACCTGCTTCATGGTGCAGGTCAGCACAATCAGAATCTAAGTATTAGCTGGCAACAAAAAGGCTGGAGTGCTTTGCTTGGTGTATCACATAACGATTTTGGTGGCTGGAATATGGCTCCGAAAACAGCATTTTTAGAAGAATTTAATAGCTATAAAAATCAATGGAAGCCTAAGAACCAATGGCTTGGTAATACTAAAATCGGTTATAGAAATGAAAATTTTAATATATGGTATCGTTTGGATGGACTAAACGAGGATATTGATTCGCGTTTTGGAATAAATCCATCAAGCTTCGAAGGAAAACTGTCTACCTATACCACCAAACGTTATACACAACAATTGCAGTCTGAATGGAGGGTAAATGATAAATTACAGGTCACGGCTATAGGTGGTTACACCGATTTACAACGATCAACCCATACCGTTATCCATAATTTCACAAACAACACAGAACGATTAAGCGTAGATAAGGGTGAACAGGATATCGCAAAATTTAACTCAGCTATTTTTAGGGCGACTGCAATTTACGTATTGAATAAATCAATTGTATTTCAGCCCGGAATCGAATACAACAGAGATGCAGCTAGTGGACAGAGAATTAATGGATCGCCGGTTATTAATGATTATGCAGCGTTTATTTCTGCCGAGATTAAACTTACTAGTGGAATAAGTGTTAGACCAGGATTGAGGTTTATTAAAAATTCCATTTACGATGCCCCTCCTGTAATTCCTTCATTAAATACCAAGTTTACTTTAACCAAAGATTTAGATCTTAGACTGGCTTATGCTAAAGGTTTTCGTTCTCCGGCTTTGAGGGAATTATATTACGATTTTGTAGATGCCAGTCATAATATTTTAGGCAATCCCAATTTAAAAGCCGAAGAATCGAACAGTTTTAATGGCTCCCTGGCCTGGGCAGGCGTACATGAAAAAGATTTGCAGTTCCGTTCTACGCTATCGGGTTTCTACAATTTGTTTAAAAACAGGATTAATTTTGCCGAGTCTCCTACAGATAACTCCATAACCTCACTATTTAATGTAGATAAGTATAAAACGACAGGTGCTACATTAGACAATACATTGATTTACAAAAATATTCAGGCTACACTGGGTGTATCATATATTGGCCGGTACAATGATTTAAGGGTGAGCAACCCAGACCTGGAGACTCCTGAATTTGCATGGGCTACGGAAGTAAACTCGAATATAACTTATACAATTCCGAAAATAAATGGGAGTATCAGTCTATTTTATAAATATACAGGGAGCTTACCAAACTATACACTTACTATAGAAAACGATCCCAACTCAGTAAGACTGACGAAAATCGGTGATTTCCATACTGCAGATTTAATGCTGAACAAAAATCTGTTTAAATCAGTAACCATTAATGCAGGCATTAAAAACCTTTTCGATGTTACTCAACTCAGTAATACTTCAACCGCTACCGGCGGAGCGCATAGCACAGGTGGTGATGTTCCATATAGTTATGGTCGATCGTATGTGCTTGGACTAATTTATAACTGGAATAAACTTTAACAATAAATAACATAATTAAAACAAGATGAATAAACTTAACTCAATTATTGCCGTGGCTTTTCTGGCCATAACATTTACGGCTTGTAAGAAAGATACCGATGAACCCATTTTTATTGCTCCGCCTTCTGATGGAAGTACGTTAACACTTAACGGATTAATTGGTGCTGAAGCTGGAAGCGCCGCAGGAAATAGTGTTTATGTAGATTTTAGTGCAGATAAACAAACTTCGATAGAACGGGATAGTTGGGATTTAGGTTTTTATTCCGGAACTGATTTTAAAGTAATCTTGAATTCAAGCAATGGAGCTTCTGCTTTAGTAATCAATAAAACAGACTTAAACGCTGTAACAATCACCGATTTTGATCCTAATGCTTTAAAAGTTGGTCAAGGACTTGGCAACTTTACAATAGTTGATGATGGTAGAGAACCAAATATTTTAAATAAAACTGCTATTGCGGCTATATCTTCGATTGATGCAGAAAATAAAGTGTACATCATCAATAGAAAAGGTGGAGCCGCAACAGTGCTTGCTAATGAAGAGCTTTATAAAATTAGGATAATCAGAAAAGGCACAACAGGCTATACTTTACAATATGCTAAAGTAACTGAAACTACATTTAAAACATTGGATGTAACTAAAAACCCTGAAGCCAGTTTCCAATTCACCTCCTTAGTTAAAGGAATAGCTGTTACTTCAGAGCCTGCAAAAGCAAGTTGGGATATTGTTTGG
The DNA here is from genome assembly GCF_019317285.1 of Pedobacter sp. D749. NCBI lineage: Bacteria > Pseudomonadati > Bacteroidota > Sphingobacteriia > Sphingobacteriales > Sphingobacteriaceae > Pedobacter > Pedobacter sp. D749. The sequence goes on along the minus strand of NZ_CP079218.1, from coordinate 2,000,357 downwards.
GGTTACAGCATGTATTGGACTAGTACTCTTCCATATGCTTTTTCAGACCTGGTTTTCATCAATAATTTGGCTGGTGTAACAGCAGCTTCAATTGCTACCTCTACTAAAAGTTATGCCGCATTTTCTGAATCGGACCTTACAAGTGTAACCTTTTCTGCATCAAGAGATATAATCGGTTCTAAATGGAGAACTTCACCTAATCAACAAGGTTTAGGAGGTGCTGTCAATGATAAAGTTTTTTATGTGATTAAAGATGGCGCAGGAAATGTATACAAGTTAAAATTTGTAAGCTATATTTCTGGAGATGGCGGTACACGTGGTAAACCAGTAATCGAATATAAATTGGTAAAAAAAGGATAATATAAGCTAAGGCTTAATAAAAATATGTTTTGTTAGTTGGATACAAGCTCTCCGCGATGGGGAGCTTTATCTTTTTGGGGCCAAGCCATAGACTTACGAGGTTTGATATGCATATTGCCTGTTAAACCTCGTAAGTCTGGCTCAAGATAGATACCATGGCATAGAGCGGAAAAGTTAATATTTGTGTTTAGCGTTAGCTAGTTAAGATCCTGAAACAAGTTACCATTGACGTTATTTGCAAATTATTATTAATCAGCACTTTAATTGCTTTAGTATTTCCGTCCAGCTAGGCCATAGCACGATATCCCCGTTCTGCTTAAATCCGGCCTAACAAATTTTTCGGGCTGCACTGTCCAAGCCAACCTACTAGCTTCGAAAGAAAAATTTTCAGCCGGCAGTTTTTGTTTCTTTTTGATGCCAAAAAGAAAGAGCCCTTCGGCGGCGGCGAGCCGAGGCAAGACCGAGCAGCAGGAAAAGGGAAACGATTGTACGTCACTCATATTGATTTTTATACAATAAATTACCCCTCAGGGTGAAGATGTGCGAAGCTGCAGACTTACGAAGTTTGACATGCATATTACGGTTAAACTTCGTAAGTCTAACGAATGCTATAAACGCAAAAAGGGGCCTGGCATACCAGAACCCTTTTTGTTTCATACTCACGAAATATTATTTTCCAGAGTTTTTCTTGTCAGTTACTTCTGCACGGATTTCTTGTGCTAAAACTTTAAGATCTTGCATTGCTTTACGCACACGAGTACCAGCAGCTGCGTTGCCAGCATTATAAAATTTTTCTACATCTGCTTCAATAGCAGCAACAGCAGCTTTAACTTTTGAGAATTTTTCCATCGCTAATTGATGTTTTTAGGGTTTAAAAAATTTATTTTTTTCAATAATACATATTTACCTTGAATTAACAACAGAAAGCAAATATTTATTTGCAATAAGTTTTGCACATTTTCACAATCAAAAAAATGCCTTTACACTTATTGCAGCCACATTTTTAACAATTCGAAGATAAAATATTAGCACTTATGCAATTTGCTCAGAGAGCTTAGTCAGGTTATTGAAGGTAAAGTTGGCACTATTTATACAGCGTTCATAATCTGCCTCAGTAACATGCTCATTTAATACAGAAAGAAATATTTTCCATCTTGCGCTCAACTCTTCCCCGTAAACGCCATAATAATTTAGGCCATCCTCGTGGTTTTTAAAATTAGGATTGGCTAAAAGATGCCTTTTAATGACGTTACCGCCCAATGTTGCCCCTTCCAGCACATATAATGCACCTAAAACTTCTGTAATATTTTTTTCAGGAATAAACAATTCAAAACTTAACTCGGGTAAGGTTAAGGTGCTGATATTCCAGTAATTTAGGTCTTGTTCTAAAGCGCCCAGCTTTAACCGGTCCTTCATCCCCAATTGCTCAGCAATAGTTGAGTCTAAACTATTTGCAAGTGTATTTTCTAATTTCTGGTGAATGATATAATTAATAGTTAACAACTTTTTATACTGATCGGTACTTAACGTATTGTTCATAATCTCATTAACGAACATCAGGGATTCTAATGTTTTATGATTTTGTTCAGTTTCGGTTCTCAATAAATTGGAAATCATATTTGGGAGTTTTATTATAAAATAAAAAAGATTCGGACTAATGCCCGAATCTATCCATATTTTTTATTCAATTTTAATTTAATTTTAAATGTTGGTTAAACCAAAAGTCGTGTACGGAATGTACACATTTAACTAAGTTATCGTAACCGTCGGGTTTGGTTAGGTACGCATTCGCACCAAATTCGATTGATGCTTTAACATCGTCCGGATTATCGGATGTAGAAAACAAGATTACCGGTATGGATTTAAGGTAGGGAATATCCCGGATAAATTTTAGTAAATCCAAACCAGATAAGCCTGGTAAATTCAAATCGAGCAAAATTAATTTAGGTTTGGTTTTATTTTCTGCAAAACCCTGAAGTTTTTTCAATGCTTCTACCCCATCTTCAACTATCGTTAAATTCAGTGTATCCTTAACTTCCTGTACAGCACTTTGCATAAAAAAAGCATAATCTATATCATCCTCAACATAAAATATATCTGGTGTTTTCATTTATCTGTTTTTAAAAGCTACAAAAAAGGTCGATCCTACATTTAACTTACTCTCAAACCAAACTCTGCCATGATGTTTTTCTACAATCCTTTTTACAATAGCCAGGCCCACTCCTGATCCTTCAATCTCTTTCACATTATCCATACGCTTAAAAAGCTCAAAAACCCTGTCATAATAACGATTATCAATTCCTATACCATTATCTTTAACCGAATAGATAATCTCCCCTTCGTCTATATACGCAGAAACTTCAATTTTGGGTTGTTCAACCATAGCAGAGTACTTTACAGCATTTCCAATCAGATTTGTAAAAACCTGTGTAATCATAGTTTTATCTCCTTTGATGTTAGGAAGTTGTCCTAAAATTAACACTGAATGATCTGCTTTATAGGCCGACCATACCTCGGTTTTGATGTCTTTAAGCAAAGATTCCATATTTACGGTTTCAAAATGAATCTCAGAACGGCCAACTCTTGCTAAATTTAAAATTTCCTTAATCAATAAGTTCATTTTATCAGCCCCGACTAAAATCCTGCTTAACATTTTTTTTCCTCCCTCATCTATACTCTTGTTTTTAAGCATTAGCTCTGTATAGGTTTTAATCGAGGTAAGCGGAGTTCTCAGATCATGAGATATGGTATAGCTAAACGTATCCAGTTCTTCATAAGCGGCTTGCAGCTTCTCATTAAGTGATCTGATTTCATTCGCCTTTTTATTAATATCGGCAATGATAATTTCGCGTATCCTCAACACAGAAGCAACTTCTTCAGCCATCCATTTTTCAGAGGTATTATTAACTACCTCCGACCAGATTTCGAAAGATTTGCGTGGAGACAGGCTCATTAAATCATTTTCTGATTCAACTACAGATTTATCCGGATTTCCAGCCCAATTTACATCGGTAATCATTTCGGGTTTAAACCAGATGATCATTTCGCCGAGTTCTTTATTTATCAGACTAGAAAGAATGCCAGAGGCGATTGACTTGTATTTTTTAGCTGGAAAATAGATTTCAGACAGCCGATGGGTATAATATATCGACTCATCGTTAGCCGTTTTCAACCATTCAGCAAGTTCCCTTATATCTTCTTCTAATGGTACATTGCCAATGGTTTTGAGTTCATTTTCAAAAATGACGGCAACTCCGGATGCTTTGGTCGCATCTAAAATAGTACGTTTATGGGTGGTTATAGCCTCAATTAAATATTTATCGCGTGTTAAATGCTCAGACAGGATATTCGCCGTACTTTTAAACTGCTCAATAATTTTTGCATCTTCTTCTTCCTGGCGGTATTCCAAAGCTGAAGAAAGAATTTGTCCAATTAGCTTCGCACCTTCTCTTGCCTTATAATCTATAAACTTTGGACTATAATTGTGGCAGGCAATTAAACCCCAAAGCTCACCATGAGAAATCAGGGATATGCTAAAACTGGAGTGAACACCCATATTTTTTAAATATTGAATGTGTATAGGTGATACTGCCCGTAAACCTCCATTTGTTAAATCAAGTGCTTCGTTTTCCTTAAAAGTAATAATGGGTGAATCGGCTACATTTACATCAGCAATTAGTCTGGTTAAATTCAGTTTATATAGTTCTCTTGCTTGTTTCGGAATATCTGATGCAGGGTAATGCAAGCCAAAAAAAGACTCTAACGTTTCTTCTTTTTCTTCTGCAACAACTTCGCCATGTCCATCCTCTAAAAACTTGTAGACCATAATACGGTCGTAATTGATCAATCTTTTTACTTCTTTGGCCGCTCCCTTTAATAAGGCCGAAATATTTTTGCCCTGAAGCATAGATGAAGCTGAACGGCCAATTGAACTTTGAATGTCGAACTGCAGCGTAACCGGTTCAAACTCTAATAACCAGTCGTTTTTTGACGAAGAAATAATGAGGTAAAATGGAAGTCCGTTAATCTCCAAAGGATGTGGACTAATGGCATCAAAACTTTTACGGATAATACCCAGTTTAAGCAAGTCTTCAATGTTAAACGCAGAATCTTGTTGTTTAATAAAATGATTTATCTCAGACAGTGGTTTATTTAATAAGCTCCTGGCTGGCTCTTTTAAGAAATCTCCTGTATTTTCACTCAGATAAGTAATGGTTGAACTGTTCTTATCAACAGCCAAGAGGAAACCATGTGATTGAATTTTGCCCGGTATGTGAATGGGCTCTTTATCACAATTGGTTAGGTCTACAGAAAATTTAGTCATATGTATTTTTTTGCAGCATATTTAATCTTACGAATTAACAAATATAAAGCGTATATTTTAGAATGTCTATAATTTGATAAATTAGGATTTGAGATTTGTTTTTTATTATATATTTGTTTCAATTTAAAAAAAATCATTCAAACTTGGCAAAGAAAAATATTTTGGTTATTGAAGATAACCATGCGATCCTTGATGTTATAACTCTTATTTTGGAAAGCGAATCTTTTAATGTTGATGGGCTAAATAAAGGTGCTAACTTTATTAATCATGTTCAGGAATTTAATCCGGATGTAATAATTATGGATATTATGCTTCCTGATGTTGATGGAAGGGTACTTTTAAAAGAATTAAAAGAGACTGAGGCTACAAATCATATTCCTGTATTAATGATTTCTGCCCGTTACAATGCAAACAACTATTCATTAGATGGTATAGAAGCAGATGATTTTATGGCCAAGCCTTTTAACATTGACGAATTGATGGATAAGATTTATGCTTTACTGAGGAAATAGGCTTTTATTCTGGCATACCAGGCAATTTTATTCCCCCAAGTTTTAGGTTTTTCATTAATACTTCCAGAAAAGAGAGTTTAGTATCTGTAAATCCATGCGCATTAACCCATATATTTATATTTGCTCTATAACCACTATCTTCTAAAGCAGACACGCCTATTCTTCTTTCTGGTGTTTTTAAACAAGAACTAAATTCATCGACAGTTTTATTAAAAATTGAAACAACTTTTTCATAATCGATTCCATAACTAAATTTAATTTCAATATCCAATCTTCTAATCCCTTCCCTGCTAATATTGATAATCACCTCATTCGATAATTTACTATTTGGAATAACTACTGTTCTGTTATCAAAGGTTTTAACTATGGTGTAAAATATCTGGATTGAGGTTACCGTGCCTTCCTGGCCTTGTGCAATAATATTATCACCCACAACAAAAGGTTTTAATAGTAAAATTAATACTCCACTGGCAAAATTTTGCAGGGTACCTGATAAAGCTAAACCTGCCGCAACACCGATACCACCAATAAGCACGGTTAAAAAAGTAAGCTGAATGCCAATAATCTGCATTACCGTAAGTACCAATAAAATTCTTAAGGTAATCAGCATTAAACTGGTTAGAAAAGGCCGCAACGATGGATTTACATCCTTTCGATGCATGCCGCCCTGCACCCATTTTCCTAATAACTTAATTAGCCATAACCCTAAAAAAAGGATTACCATACCTAAAATTACAGATGGTCCTTTGTCAATTATCCAATCGTAAGCCTTATCATAAAATTGGTTGATATTATTGGCATCAGTCTTCATAAATTAAGGGGGCTTCTCTAAATATTACGGTTTTTTATGTTTAACGGAAGTGTCTTTAGTTACACTTACTTTCTTTGCATCTTTAGCTGATGTTACTTTGTCATCAGCTCCTTTAGCTTTTGCATTGTCCGGTGCAGTAGCCTTGCTACTTTCTGCAGTTGTTTTAGCATTTTTCATATTCTTTTCTTTAATAATTAATCTTCGGTGTTGAGCCAGGCTTTTGCTTCTTCTATTTCTTCTGGTTTAAAACCTTTAGACTTGCCTGGCGTAACTACTGTAAAAACATCAGTAAACCACTCCACTCCCTTTTCCGCACTTACTACAGCAATTTTTTTCCATTTGGCAAAATTTTGCAGACCAGCTTTAACATCTTCTACCCATGCCCCAGCCGTGAAATTTTTCACATCAGTTTCTAACACAAGCAAATACCTGATTTCCTTAAATCGCTTAGCGGTTCTTTGCAAGCCGGTTAATAAAACACTCTTCACATCATCGCTCGTCACTTCTCCGGTAGCTCTTACGCCAAAAATATGATCTGGTAGTCCTGTTATTTCAGTTAGCATAAAATTTCTTTTATTTAAGAACACCATAATTCACCAAGATGTTTGCTATTTAAATAAATTCTGAAAGTTGTGTCGTAACCCAAACACTATCATGCTGATACTGTTATAGAAACAATATTTATAAATAAACAATCCTATGGAGATAAATTTCTTAAAATCTTTTACGCTTGCTTGTGGGCTGGCTGTTTTACTTTCTGCCTGTACGGGTGGAACAAAAAATACAACCGTTACAGATTCGACTACAACTGATTCAACACTGGCTGCAGCATTAAAACCTGCTGGCCCTGCCCCTGAATGGGGAAAAACAATAAAGCCGGAAATGCAGGTGGTTATAGAAAAACTAAGTAGTTATGGAGATAAACCTTTAGAAACTTTAAGCGCTGCTGATGCGCGCAAAAACCATACACCAACGGATGCCGTAATGGATTTAGTAAAACAGAATAACATTGCGGTGCCGGCGCCTAAGGTAGATACCATGGGTAAAGATATTGATGTTACTGGCGGCAAAATCCATTTGCGTATTTACACCCCAAAGGAAGGAAACGGACCATATCCACTCATTGTTTATTATCACGGTGGTGGTTTCGCTATCGCCAATTTAGATGTTTATAACGCATCTGCACAGGCTTTGGCAGAGCAGGTTGGTGCAATTGTAGTTTCTGTGGCTTATCGCTTAGCCCCCGAAAATAAATTTCCTACCGCGCATAACGATGCTTTTACCGCTTATGAATGGGCTGTGAAAAACGCAGTAGACTTAAAAGCCGATCCGGCAAAAATTGCAGTTGTTGGCGAAAGTGCAGGTGGTAATTTAGCGGCAAACGTATCTATTATGGCCAGAGACAAACATATTATGCTTCCTGTTCACGAAGTTTTGATCTATCCTATTGCTCAGGCGGATATGAATACTGAATCTTATAAAATGTATCAAAATGCAAAACCGCTAAACAAAGCAATGATGGGCTGGTTTAATGAACAATACCTAAACACGATGATTGAAGCGCAAGATCCTAAAATTTCATTGGTTAATGCCAATTTAAAAGGCCTTCCACCAACAACTATTATCACGGCTGAAATAGATCCCTTACACGATGATGGCATCATGTTAGCCAATAAACTAAAAGCTGCTGGAGTTAAGGTGAATACAAGGAATTACGAGGGCGTTACGCATGAGTTCTTTGGTATGGCTTTGCTTGTACCCGAAGCAAAAGCGGTACAGGCTTATGCCGCTGATCAGTTAAAAGCTGCTTTTAAATAAATAAAAACTTTCCGGAGTGAAAATCAGGGTTTCACTCCGGAAAGTTTTCGTACAGCGTTTGGCGTAAGGCGATTATATAAATACTTCTATTTATAAATTCTAATAGAAAAGTCGTCCTCTCGACTGAAGAGCAGCGGAACGGAGAGATTCTACAGAATAAATTATTAATTGATTACATGACATATTGTTATATCATTCGATTAAACTACTCCTGTCGCCAAACGCTTAGCTCCTACGCTCCTTTCTTAGTACCCAAACTCTGCATCAATTGATCATATAGATCATCGCTCGAAGCTTTTTGCGGTTTCATCTTTTTAACGGTTGCTCGTTTTCCTTTAGCTTTTGCTTTAATGATTTTCAATAATTCATTACTGTAATCATCTTTAAATGTACTGAGGTCGAATTTTGAGCTGTATTGTTTAATCAAGGCCAGTCCTACATCCATTTCTTTTTTGGTGATGGTAATATCATCAACCTTATTAATTTCCGAAAGGCTCCTGATTTCCTGTTCAAATCTGATTTTTGTAATAACAATTACATGTTCCATAGGATGGATTACACAAAGGTTTTCTGTGTTCCTTAATACGAACCTGGCAACACCAGCTTTTCCCGATTTCTCTAAGGCCTTTAGTAATAGTCCATAAGCTTTTTTGCCTTGTTTTTCAGGCTCGGTATAATAAGAAGTTTCATAATAAATAGGATTAATATCCTTTATATCAACAAAATTCTCCAGTTCAATAATTTTAGTTTTTTCAGGTGCAGCCTCTTCAAAATCGTGCTTATCTAAAATAACGTACCTGTCTTTCAAAAAATAGCCTTTAACTATTTTCTCATAAGGTACCTCTTTATGTGTATTTTCATTCACTCTTAGAAATTTAATCTTTGCCTGATCACGTTCATCGAGCATATCTAAATCAAGATTACTATTCTGGACTCCTGAAAACAACTTAATCGGGATATTTACCAAACCAAACCCAATCGAACCTTTCCATATTGATCTCATAGCTTAATATTTACTTACTAACAAGCTCCTAAAACAGATTGTTTTGGGTTTATTAAGCGTAAATTGAGGAAATCACAAACTATTTAGATAATGCAATGTTATTTAAGTATCAACCCTATCTGAAATACATATGAAAATCGCCTATATTTCAACCTATCCTCCGCGCGAATGTGGTTTAGCAACATTTAATCAGAATTTGGTTAACGCATTAAGTTTAAATCCTGCTTACAATCCGCAAAAAAGTTTTGTTGTTGCCTTAAATGAATCGGATGATGTTAATGAACACGATTACCCAAACGAAGTAAAATTTGTCATCCGTCAACAAAATCAAAAAGATTATATTGATGCTGCAGATTTTATCAATAACAGTGATGTAGATAGCTGTATCATTGAACATGAATTTGGTATATATGGTGGCAACAGCGGTGTATTTTTATTGTCTTTAATTAACAGATTAAAAAAACCATTCATTACCATTTTGCATACGGTTTTAAAAGAACCTAATTTTATGCAGCAGACCATTATTAAAGAGATTGCGGTTAAATCGTCTAAAATAGTGGTAATGAGCAAAAAAGCAGTCTTATTTTTAACCAGTATTTATCAAATCCCTAAGGCTTCTATCAAATTAATAGAGCATGGAGTTCCAGATCTGGAACCTATACCAAATAATGAAATTGCACAAAGTGAACTTTTTAAAAATCGAAAAGTGCTTTTTACTTTTGGTTTAATTAGCAGGAATAAAGGTTTAGAAACGGTGATTAAAGCTTTACCCAGCATTGTAGCGCAACATCCTGATGTTTTATATGTGATTTTGGGCAATACCCATCCTGGCGTGGTAAAACATAATGGTGAAGAATATCGCGATAGTTTAAAAGCATTGGCGAAAGATTTAGGAGTTGAAAACAATATTGCTTTCGTCAATAAATTTGTATCTGAAGAAGAATTGCATCAATATTTAACAGCCTGTTATTTATATATTACGCCTTATTTAAATGAAGCCCAAATTACCAGCGGTACCTTATCTTATGCGGTAGGCGCTGGTGCGGCAGTAGTTTCTACCCCATATTGGCATGCGCAGGAACTTTTAGCCGATAACAGAGGGAAATTATTTGATTTTAAGAATGATGTACAATTGGCAACCATTGTAAACGAACTTTTAAGTGATCAAGATAAATATCAGAAACTGAAGCAAAATGCTTACGAATATGGATTGAAACTGCGCTGGCCTGCAATTGGGAGTGTTTATCTTAACGTCTTAACCCAGGCTTTGACCGCAGGAAAAAAACCAGAAAGAGTTACTCCTCCTATTATTGATATTGAAAGTATGCCAGTGCTCAATTTAAACCATATTTCACTGTTAACAGATGATACAGGAATAATTCAGCATGCCCGTTTTGGTATTCCAAATTTGAAAGAAGGCTATTGTATTGACGACAATGCCAGAGCTTTGATTATGGCGTTAATGGCTATCGGGCAGGATAAAAATCCTAAAGCTTTAAAATTGATGCCCGTTTATCTTAGTTTCATTCAATATATGCAAACGGATGATGGAAATTTCAGGAATTTCTTGAGTTTTAACCGCAATTATCTGGATGAAATAGGCTCTGAAGATTCTTTTGGCCGGACCATTTGGTCATTGGGCTACTTAGTTTGCAGTGCACCCAACAATTCTTACCGTGAATTCGGCAGAGAATTATTTTCGCACTCTATTCCACATTTCAGGGAATTAAAATACCTCCGTGGAAAAGCAAATACCATTATTGGTTTATCCTATTACCTGTGTGCTCATCCTGGTGATGAGTTAATTACAAAAGAAATCAATTTGCTGGCCAATTCATTAATGGTATCATATAATGACAATAAAGATGGCGATTGGCATTGGTTTGAAGATATTCTTACTTATGATAATGCAATACTTCCTTTGGCATTGCTTCATCATTATGAAGTTACCGGGAATACTGCATCGTATAAAATTGCCATGGAAAGTATTGAATTTTTAAATAGTTTTTCTTTCGAAAATGGATATTTAAATCCTGTCGGCAATGCCGGATGGATGAAAAAACATGGTAAAAATCCAATTTACGATCAACAGGCTATAGAAACAATGGCAATGGTTTTACTCTACGCTAAAACCTTTGAGGTGACTAAAGATGATCAATATTTAAGTTTAATGCATATCAGCTATGAGTGGTTTTTAGGAAAAAATAGCTTACATATTCCTTTGTACGATTTTGAAACACATGGTTGTGCAGATGGCTTACAATTTAACAGTGTCAATAGAAATCAAGGTGCGGAAAGTACATTGGCCTATTTTATTTCACATTTGGCTATTCTTAAAGCAGCAGAAGCAGAATATGAAACCTTGTCTTCCCCCTTAGTGGAGGCAGATAAATGTAGCTAGAGATAAATTTGTCCTGGAAATATTAAGGCTGGTTCAGAAACGAACCAGCCTTTTTTTGTAGTAAAAGCCAGGTCATCCTTAAATTGTCTCAGATGACTTAGGTGGTCAATATTATTTTGAAAATCAGGGTTCGGTACGCTTCTGTTACAGCAGTCCTGCTATCTCTTCAAGTCCTCACTCATCGCTCCGGGCTTTCCGTTCTATCAGGTTTATTTAAATTTGGTATGTGGTTCTTAGGATTTTAGATTCACCACTACCCTCGGTCTGTGTACTCACAGACCATGGAAAGGAACTTATGCTATCAAAACCTCGCAGGTTTTTTAAACCTGCGAGGTTTAATGATATTAAATTCATTGCCTCGTTGTAATGAGAAATATCGTTAATTATTTATCATTATTCTCCAACAATTTATTCAACAGCAGCTCTAAATTTACCGTTGCAAAAGAAGAACTATAATCAGACAATCCGTAAGGAATAATCAGTTCACCGTTGCTGATAATCGATCCGCAGGAATATACCACGTTAGGCACGTAACCTTCACGTTCATCATTATTGGGAATAATCAATGGTTCTTTTAAATGACCTATTTCTATACTTGGGTCTTCAAGATCCAATAAACTTACGCCAATGCAGTACCTGCGCATTGGACCCACTCCATGCGTAATTACAATCCATCCTTTTTCTGTTTCTATCGGAGAACCACAATTGCCGATCTGTACCAGCTCCCAATCGTAACGGGGCTGTTTTAACAGGATTGGGTTTTCCCAAACATTAACTTTATCCGAAAACATCAGGTAATTATTCCAGCCATCTATCCGGCTCATCATTACGTATTTTCCCTTAATTTTTCTTGGAAATAAGGCCAGGTTTTTGTTCTGTGCGCCATCGCCATAAAGTGGAATCACCTTAAATTCATAAAAATCTTCAGTTTGAACAAGTTTAGGGATAATCAAAGAGCCGTCAAATGCTGTATATGTGGCATAATAAAGTACTTTTCCATCGTCTTTAATAAATTTCACGAAACGTGCATCTTCAATCCCTTTACGTTCAAATTCTGAAATAGGAAAAATTACACGATCAGATATGTCGGTATCTTTAGAGAAAGTGATCGTGTGATAAGTATCTGATAACCAAAGCACTTTATCGTATTCGATTAAACGGGAAGGATTATCTTTGTGTAAGCTTTTAGAATCTTTGATGATATTGCTCAAACTGGTATATTCAAATTTGTCATCCAGTTTTGATTCAATTTCTTCTAATACAGAAGGATCAATCTGCGCATAAGCTGCTTTTTTCAGGAATAGTTTTTTAACATAAATTGCATTTTTTACTACCTCGGCTTCATCAACATAATTCCCAACTGGCAAAACCTGGATATTATTGTTTTTATCAATTAATGCACGCCTGAAAACAATCGAAGAAATATGCCCCTCACCTACGGCCCTAAAGCTGATGATTACTCTCTTTTCACCTTCCACTAAATCGGTTTGATCAGGATCATCAACAATGCTGGGATTAAAAAAAGCAGCCGATTCTATTGAATATTCGTGCGTAAAGTAAGCACCAATCAGCAATCTGGTGTATTCATCAATATCTTCAAATTCGGTGCCTAATGCTGCAAATTGTTTTTTTAGCTTTTTACAGTGCCGGGTCAGGATTTTGGTAATATTCCGGTGTCTTTTAGAATATTCCTGTAATATGGGCGATATCAGCGAAAATACTTTTTCATCTGAAAACTCTAAAACCTTCCTGATTACCTCTAATGCTCTCTCCTCTCCATTAAAAAAAAAACGTGCAATAACTCTTTTAGTATCTGGGTTAACCTTAACAGGTTTACGTTCTATGTATAATCTCATTATTTTTGCTGTTTATTGTAATTTTAACGCTTTCCGCCTAATGTCATCCAACTTTATAATAACGGAAGTTACGACTTAATTGTTTATATTATTTACAGTATTTGCGCATAATTTTTACCTTTAATTATTCTCCCTTTTAAAGCAGATAACATGATTCCATCAGACGAAACCTTACGTTTAGAAAAATTAAAATACTACGAAATTTTTGGCACACCTGCAGAAAGTGCTTTTGATCAGATCGCACAATTGGCTGCTGAAATATTTGATGTTCCGAATGCAGGTATCGGTTTCGGAACAGAGGAGGAAATTTTTATGAAAGCTCAGATGGGATCAGCCATCGGCTTACCTTTAAAAAATGATACATTTACTTTTTTTGCCTCTGCTCCCCTCATGTCGCCGGAAGGTTATCCTCTTGGCCTGATTTACGTTGCCGATAGTAAATTTAAAACAGCCGAAGCGCAGCAGCTAAAAATGCTGAGTAATTTAGCGGATATGGTGATGGAAAAACTGGAGTCCAGAATTGCAGTTAGAAAAGCTTTAAGAGCCTACGATGATCGTTTACATGTGCTTGTTCATGATCTTAAAAATCCGATGACGACCATTTCACTTCAATCTGAATTGCTTGGACGCATACCGGGTATTGATGAAAAAGCTGCATTAATTGCTGGTAAGATTAATGCACAATCGAAAAGGATGATTGATAATTTGAACGGTATTTTAAGCGCTGCCCGGAAAGAAGGTAACTCATTTAAGCCTAAGAAAGATAAAGTAGATTTAAAAGCAATATTAGAACAGGTAAAGCTTGCACTCAATTTATCCCTTAAGCTTAAAAATCAATCCGTTTTAATTGATATTAAGGAACCCGTTGAAATTTTTGCCGATCCTGATAAATTAGCAACGATTTTTAGTGAATTACTTAACAATGCCATCAAGTTTTCACCAGTAGGAAAAGAGATTTACATCACCCATGAAATAGCTGATAATGCGGTAACGATTGCGATAAAAGACAATGGCGTGGGCCTTACTGAAGAAGACCTGGAAAAAGTTTTTATGAAATTCGCCCGGTTGAGTCCGGTAAGCACCAATCAGGAAAACACTTATGGATTAGGGCTGATTACCGCAAATGCATTAGTGGATATCCATAAAGGAAAGTTATGGGTAGAAAGCGATGGAAAAGACCTGGGCACAACTTTTTACGTTACCTTACCCATTAAATAGGTTTGAATCTGATAATTCGCTGAGTTTCATTTCTTCGAGCAAAATTCTTTCAGGAATGGCATTTCTATGGTATGACCATTTTATTAATCTTATAAGGCCGTTTTCAATTTCAATACCCGTTATATCGCCATCACTAAAACAGCAACATCCGCTATTAAAGTAACCTGGTTTGTATTTACCGAAGCTTGGTGCTTCATCCCCTTCTTTTATCCGTTTATGAAGCTCTGTGTTTAAAAAAGCAAGATCAACAGCATTCTTTTCCTTTTTCGCTTTGTTTAATTTCACATAAATCCGTTCCAGATGGGTTAAAGATGCAAAAACCGGCTGATGCGTATGTCCGGTAATTAAAGCCATGTTCTTTTTTGTCATTATCCAGTTGTACATCAATGTATTATGCACTGTTTTAAGCTGATTATCGTAGGCAGGCGTATTGGGATTAATTTGAAGGTACGACTGTAGTGGTGCCCAAATGGTACTCACAAACCATTTGCTAAACCAGTTTCCGTCACTCTGTAAATCGCCCTGATGTCCATGAGTCAAAAAAATATCAAGTTTACTTTCTCCCACCTGCATCCTTAATATAGCCCCTTCGTAAATGCGGATTTTAGTTCCATAAATTCTATTGAGGTTAAACCCGGCTAAAGGATCATTATCCCAATATAAATCATGGTTGCCAAATATCTTAGTGAAATGGTTTTTTGAAATAAAGGCTTTTTCTGCTTCGAAAGTAGCCTGATTGTGTTTAATCACAGATTCCAGCAAATTCTCCCAAAGCTCCTCGCTATCGCCCAGATTGATATAATGGAAATCTTGTTGATTATAAAATTCGAGTGCTTTCAGGTAATTCTTTTCTGCTAAAGTGAAATCATCGGCATAATCACGGGCACCCTTATGCTGATCTGATAAAATGATAAATTTATCAGTATCAGCAATTTCGAAAATAAGCCCCCGTTTCCCTGGTGCTGTATTGATGTTTTTGTAAAGTTTATTTAAAGCTTCATGGATACGTTTACGGTTAGGCCTTGAACCAAATCGATTCGACATGCGGATAATCCAGGCACTGAGTAAACGTTGTAAGAGTCGTCGCATGTATAAAATGAGCCTTCGCTGGTAAATAGTTTCTTAAAATAACAAAAAATATCTTGAATCGTTTTTGTCGTTACGTCATTCCAACTTGATTGGGAATCTTAAAGCAATAGTAAATTGTTAATGCTTAAGTCCTTAAATGAACCTTATATGTCTTATATGGTTATAAAAAAATAATAGTTCTAATTATACGGCAACAATTTAACCATATAAGGCATTTAAGAAAATATAAGTTAATGCTTAAGCCCTTAAATGAACCTTATATGTCTTATATGGTTATAAAAAAATAATAGTTCTAATTATACGGCAACAATTTAACCATATAAGGCATTTAAGAAAATATAAGTTAATGCTTAAGCCCTTAAATGAACCTTATATGTCTTATATGGTTATAAAAAAATAATAGTTCTAATTATACGGCAACAATTTAACCATATAAGGCATTTAAGAAAATATAAGTTAATGCTTAAGCCCTTAAATGAACCTTATATGTCTTATATGGTTATAAAAAAATAATAGTTCTAATTATACGGTAATAATTTAACCATATAAGGCATTTAAGAAAATATAAGCTTATGCGTCTTCAAATGCATTTCAAAAGATCTTTCATTACATCAAATAGCTATCTCATTAGTGTAATACATTTAATTGGTTTATTTCCGCTCTTTCCATGGCAAAATTAGTTTCATCAAATATATTTTACTAATTTTGTTAGCATTGAAAAGATCAGGAAGCGCAGATTTACCCTTACATTATGGCCATGTGCCGCCATGGTTGGCTCAGCGTATGGCTACACTTGGTTTAGCAATAACAGAAGCTATATTACTGGAATATGGTAAAGCAGAAGTAATACGCCGTTTAAGCAGTCCCTTTTGGTTTCAGAGTTTAGGTGCGGTAATGGGGATGGATTGGCATTCTTCCGGAATTACTACATCAGTAATGGGTGCTTTGAAGAAATCTATTAATCCCTTATCAAAAGAATTGGGCATTTACATTTGTGGAGGCAAAGGAAAACACAGCAGAGAAACGCCAAATGAACTTTTAAAAATTGCTGATAAAACGGGGTTAAATGGAACCGAATTGGTTCGGGCAAGTAAACTTAGTGCAAAAGTAGACAATACTGCCATTCAGGATGGTTTTCAATTGTACCTTCATAGTTTTATTTTAAGCAGCGAAGGCGATTGGGCAGTGGTACAACAAGGCATGAGCGATAGCAGCTCAACTGCAAGAAGATACCACTGGCATTCTGAAAATTTAAAATCTTTTGTAGAAGAACCACATACAGGCATTTGTGGTATTAATCAAGGCAAGATCCTGAACCTAACGGCTAATGATGCTGATCAGGCAAGGCAGAGTATGATGAGTATGACGGCTGAATCGCCAACACGGATGCTCAGTGAAATACAAAAGCTGGTAATGCCCAATCATCATGAGGTAAAATCGAAAGATGTAGATTTAAAACGTTTGGGAAGTATTTTGTGGCTGGCCCAGGAAAAGCAACCCAGCGATTTTGAAGAATTATTATTACTCGAAGGCATGGGGCCAAGAACCTTACAATCTATGGCTTTAGTGAGTGAGGTAATTTATGGTACGCCCTCACGGTTTACCGATCCCGCCCGTTATTCTTTTGCGCATGGAGGCAAAGATGGGCATCCCTTCCCTGTTCCGGTAAACGTTTATGATGAAACGATAAATGTTTTACAAAAAGCAATTGAAAAAGCGAAGATTGGAAACACCGATAAACAACAAGCCATTAAATCATTGCATCAAATTGCGCGTAATGCAGAAAAAGACTTTATTCCGAATATGGATTTTGAAAAGGTAATTCAAAAAGAACGTGCTAAAAGCTGGAAATATGGCGGTAGAACAATTTTTGGGAAAGAAAAACCACCAAACAATGAACAGTTGAAGTTGTTTTAAACTATTTTTCTGGCATATTCGTCATCCTGAATTTATTTCAGGATCTTTCCCAGTAATTATGTTTTAAGTATTCCATTCCGTGGTCTCGGTGTTTCCGTGGCAGAAATAGCGCATATGATGAAAGGTCTTAGCGAGACGCTAAGAATAGAGAAGTTGGATGACAGGTTTTGGCGGTTCGTCATTCCCAACTTGATTGGGAATCGTAATGCAAGCGCTTTAAGATTCCCGCCTGCGCGGGAAAGACGACCACTCTATTGGAGTCTGTCATTGATAGCGAACTCGAAGGAGTCTTTCCAAAGACCATTTTTTCTCACGACATTAATAAATCTGTGTTCATCCTCTTTATCTGTGGTTAATTCATTTCGTGGTCTCTGTGTTTCCGTGGCAGAAATAGCACATAACATGAAAGGTCTTAGCGAGACGCTAAGAATAGAGAAGGTTTGACGAGATAATTCATTTCGAAAAATCGTCATTTCGACCGTAGTGGAGAAATCATTCTCAACTTTAGTTCAAAGATCTCTCCGTTACGTTGCACTTCAGTCGAGATGACGACTTATTTATGAGGTTTGTCAACAGCCTAAAACAAAAAAGGTCGTGGTTTGCACCACGACCCTAAAAATATAGAATTTAAAACCTACTAAGCGTATGCAACTGCATCTTTAGATGCCAGTTTAGTTGTTCCCATTAAGTATTCGTCTACCTTACGGGCAGCTTCTCTACCTTCTGAAATGGCCCAAACCACTAATGATTGTCCGCGGCGAACATCACCTGCGGCAAAAATCTTTCCGATATTGGTTTGGTAAGTGTGTTCAGATGCTTTTACGTTTCCGCGGTTATCTAACTCCACACCTAATTTCTCAATTAAACCTTCTTTTTGAGGATGTAAGAAACCCATTGCTAAAAGTACCAACTCGCATGGAAGATCTCTTTCGGTACCAGCCACTTCTTTAAAGGTAACCGGACGTCCGTTCGCATCAATTTCCCACTCCACATCAACTACTTTTAATGCCTTAAGGTTTCCTTCTTCATCAGCAATAAAGTTTTTGGTATTTACCGACCAGGCCCTTTGTGCACCCTCCTCATGAGAAGAAGTATTTTTTAGCAACATCGGGTAATTTGGCCAGGGCATATGCTCATTACGTGCCTGTGGTGGCATCGGCATAATCTCGAATTGTGTCACGGATTTTGCACCATGACGGTTAGAAGTACCAATACAATCAGATCCCGTATCGCCACCACCAATTACGATTACATTTTTACCTGTAGCCATAATATCTTCCGCTTCAACAGCTCTGCTCGCTACACGTTTATTTTGTTGTTTCAGGAAATCCATTGCAAAATGAACCCCTTTAGCAGAACGGCCATCAATAGGTAAATCGCGTGGAATAGTTGAACCGCCAGCCAATACAATGGCGTTGAAATCGCGTAATAGAGTACCTATTTCAACATTCTCACCTACATTGGCATTACATTTAAAAATGATGCCTTCTTCTTTCATTAAATCGATACGGCGATCTACTACATTTTTTTGTAGTTTAAAATCAGGGATACCGTACCTCAATAAACCACCCGGAGCATCATCACGTTCGAAGACGGTAACTTCATGTCCAACTTTATTTAACTGAGCAGCAGCAGCTAAGCCCGCCGGACCTGAACCAATTACAGCCACTTTTTTACCAGTTCTGATTAATGGTGCTTTTGCTTTGATAAATCCTTTTTCGAAAGCAATTTCAATGATATGTTTTTCAATTTCCTCAATAGAAACCGGTGGACGGTTGATGCCTAATACACATGCAGATTCGCATGGTGCGGGGCAAATTCTGCCTGTAAATTCAGGGAAATTATTGGTACTTAATAAAATATTGGCAGCTAATTCCCATTTACCCTGATAAACTGCGTCGTTAAATTCTGGTATCACGTTACCCAATGGGCAGCCTGACTGGCAGAAAGGTACGCCGCAATCCATACAACGGGCAGCCTGATTGTTTAATTCTTTTGAGGGTAATTCATTTAAAAATTCCCCATAGTGTTTTACACGTGTTGCAGCCGCTTCTCTGGTGGGTGCAACTCTATCGTATTCCTGAAATCCTGTTACTTTTCCCATGGCCTAGTGTGTTTTTACTTGTTGGTTACGTTTGCTTAAAACTGCTTTGTATTCTTTAGGGAATACTTTTACGAAATGAGCAGATTGAGTTTTCCAATCACTTAAGATAAACTCAGCTACTTTACTATCCGTTAAGCGGATATGCGTTTTAAGTAAAGCTAAAATACGTTCTTCATCTTCAGCTTGTAATGGATCAAGATCGACCATTTCTTTATTGCATTTGCGTGCAAAAGTTCCATTGGCATCATAAATCCAGGCTACACCACCACTCATACCAGCAGCGAAATTACTTCCGGTATCACCAAGAATCAGCACTTCACCACCGGTCATGTATTCACAACCGTGATCGCCTACTCCTTCCACAACAGCTGTTGCACCAGAGTTACGTACCGCGAAACGCTCACCTGCTTTACCACGGGCAAATAACTCGCCGGAAGTTGCGCCATAAAGGGCTACGTTACCGATAATGATATTTTGTTCAGGGATAAAAGTTGAATTAGAGAATGGGTAAATAGCCAATCTCGCACCTGATAAACCTTTACCCACGTAATCGTTTGCTTCACCTTCCAGTGATAAGGTTACCCCACGGGTATTGAAAGCACCGAAACTTTGTCCGGCCGAACCTACAAATTTAAAGTTGATCGTATCAGGAGGTAAACCAGCACCTAAATGAACTTTAGAGATTTCATTCGATAACATGGTACCCAATGCGCGGTCGGTATTTTTCACTTCGAAACTGGCAAATACAGGTTCGTTATTGTCAATAGCAGGCTGTGCAGCAGCAATTAATTGATGATCTAAAACATGATCCAAACCATGATCCTGACCCTCTGTATTAAATAAAGGCAAGCCATTTTCTTCTGCTTTATATAAGATAGCTGATAAATCAAGATGTTTCAGTTTCCAGTCTTCAGCAGGCAGTTCGCGTACTTTTAAAATATCAGCCTGACCGATCATTTCGTGGATAGTCCTGAAACCTAATTCAGCCATAATCTCACGTAACTCTTCTGCAAGGAAATAAAATAAGTTCACTACGTGATCAGCATCACCGGTAAATAATTTTCTTAATTCCGGATCTTGTGTTGCAACACCAACAGGACAAGTATTTAAATGGCATTTACGCATCATAATACATCCAGAAGTTACCAAGGCTGCTGTAGCAACACCCCATTCTTCGGCGCCTAATAATGCAGCAATAGCGATATCTCGACCTGTTTTAAGCTGACCATCTGTTTGTAACACAATACGGTTACGCAATTTGTTTTTCACCAAAGTTTGGTGTGCTTCTGCCAAACCTAACTCCCATGGTAAACCAGCATGTTGGATAGAGGTTAAAGGAGATGCTCCCGTTCCACCATCAAAGCCAGATACCAGAATCACATCAGCATGTGCTTTAGCAACACCTGCGGCAATGGTACCCACACCAGCTTTAGAAACCAATTTCACATTGATTCTTGCGGTACGGTTGGCATTTTTTAAATCAAAAATCAGCTGAGCCAAATCTTCGATCGAATAAATATCATGATGCGGTGGAGGTGAAATTAAACCAACACCTGGCGTAGAGTGACGAACTTTTGCAATCCAGTCATCTACCTTGTGTCCTGGTAATTGACCACCTTCGCCAGGTTTAGCACCCTGAGCCATTTTAATCTGTAACTCGTCAGCATTGGTTAAATAATAACTCGTTACACCAAAACGTGCAGAAGCAACCTGTTTAATAGCCGAACGCATACTATCGCCATTTGGCAATTTAGTATAACGCATTTCATCTTCACCACCTTCGCCGGTATTGCTTTTTCCACCGATACGGTTCATGGCAATCGCTAAAGTAGAGTGTGCTTCATGAGAAATTGAACCGAATGACATGGCTCCTGTTGCAAATCGTTTTAAAATGGCCTCGGTTGATTCTACCTCACTTAAGGGTACTGAAGGGCGGCTATAGTTAAATTCGAACAATCCACGGATGGTATAAGCTTGCTGTGTTTGCTCATTCACCAATTTAGAGTATTGTTTGAATATATTGTAATCGTTTTTACGTGTTGCGTTTTGTAACAAGTGAATGGTTTGCGGATTAAACAAATGCGCTTCACCTTTACGTCGGAATTTATACGTTCCGCCTGCTGGCAACAAGTTTTCGGTTTGTGTTACCGGGCCAAAACTGCGGTGATGTTTAATTAACGTTTCTTTTGCAATTTCATCCAGCCCTAAACCACCAATACGTGAAACTGCACCAGTGAAATAAGTATTCACCACTTGTTTATTTAAACCTAAAATTTCGAAAATCTGTGCACCTTGATAAGACTGTAAGGTAGAGATGCCCATTTTAGAGAAAATTTTAAGTAATCCACTATTTACTGCGTAGATATAGTTTTTAGTCAATTGCTCAACTGATAAACCTGACTCTTCTTTAAACTCATTAATGGTTTCTAAAGCCAGGTAAGGGTTAATTGCGGTAACACCAAAGCCCAATAGCGTGGCAAAATGATGTACTTCCCAAATATCACCGGCCTCTATCACAATACCCACTGCACCACGATATCCTTTGCGGATTAAATGATGGTGTACAGCAGAAACGGCCAATAAAGAAGGCATTGCAGCATGCTCAGAGTCAATAGCTCTATCCGTTAATACAATTACCTGGAAACCATCCTCAACCGCATCAACCGCGTAGCGGCACAAACGGTCTAAGGCTTTTGCCATAGCACCAGGCTTGCCATCAGCCCTGAAATAAGTCTGTAAAGTTTTCGCCTGGAAAACACCTGTATCAATACTTCTTAACTTCTCTAATTCCTGGTTGGTTAAAATTGGATGTTTAATGGCAACGCAATGTGCTTGTAATGGGTTTTCTTCCAAAAGATTGCCATTACTACCCATAAAACTAGCCAAACTCATCACCACCTTTTCACGGATAGGATCTATCGGCGGATTGGTTACCTGTGCAAATAACTGCTTAAAATAAGATGATAAATGCTGGGGACGTTTTGATAAAATAGCCAGCGGGGTATCCGTACCCATCGAACCAATTGGCTCTTTGGCTTCGATAGCCATTGGCTTAAGCAAAAGATCAATATCTTCCCTGCTGTAACCAAAAACCTGTTGATATTTAAAAATAGACTCGGTAGATAAGCCGGTGAACATTACACGTGGCTCCGGTAATTCCTCCAAACGGATCTGGTATTGATTAATCCAATCGCTATATGGGCTTTTACCACAAACTTCTCCTTTAATTTCGTTATCGCTGATAATTCTGCCCTGCTCCATATCCACCACGAACATTTTGCCTGGCGTTAAACGGCCTTTTTCGATTACAGTACTTTGATCGATGGCTAATGCACCAGCCTCAGAGCCCATAATTACACGGTCGTCTGAAGTAATGGCATACCGGGAAGGACGAAGCCCGTTACGATCTAAAGTTGCACCGATTAATTTACCATCGGTAAAAGCAATGGCCGCAGGTCCGTCCCATGGTTCCATTAAAGTAGCGTGGAATTCGTAGAACGCCTTTTTAACAGGATCCATATCTTCATTGCCATCCCATGCCTCCGGAACCAACATCATTAATACATGAGGCAAAGTTCTGCCTGCATGAAGCAATAATTCGATAACGTTATCCAAACAACCTGAATCGGAGTTGGTCTCGTCGATTACCGGCAATAACATATCCAGTTCTTCTGGTGTAAAGTAAGCAGAAGCAAAAGACTTAACGCCTGCCCTGAACCAGTTTAAATTTCCTTGTAAAGTATTGATCTCACCATTATGTGCAATAAAGCGGAATGGTTGTGCCAACCTCCATGAAGGGAAAGTATTGGTTGCAAAACGCGAGTGAACCAGGCCTAAAGCCGAAACCATGCGTTTATCAGAAAGATCGGTAAAATAAGTACGTACCTGTAATGAAGTTAGCTGACCTTTATATATAATGGTTTGCGCAGAAAGCGAAACGATATAAAAATCTTTACCACCATGAACGGTGTTTACGATTAGTTTAATCAGGTAATTTTTAAAAATATAAAGTTTACGTTCAAAATCAGCACCTGGCGCTACCGCATAAGGACGGGCGATAAATACCTGCTCAATTTCTGGCTCAACAGAAAGGGCCATATTGCCAATATCTGTTGTGTCAACATCAACTTTTCTAAAGCCTAAAATTTCCAGGCCTAGTTTTTCGGCGGCACGGTAAATCAATTCTCTGCACTCTTCTCTGGATCTGATATCCTTTGGCATAAATAACATACCAACACCATAATTATTGGTTTCTGGTAAGCTAAAGCCAGCTTTTAAACATTCGTCGTAAAAAAATTCGTGAGGAATCTGAATCATAATACCTGCACCATCGCCTGTATTTGGTTCTGCTCCACATGCCCCTCTATGATCTAGATTCTCTAAAATAGTAAGTGCATCAGAGATGATTTGATGCGATTTTCGCCCTTTCACATGCGCAACAAACCCAATACCGCAGGCATCGTGTTCAAATTGCGCATCGTACAATCCACTGTTTGGTTCCATTCTTTGCTCGTTAGTTGTTAGTGTATAGGAAACACTAAGATATAAAAAACAAACCTTAAATTACAGAGTTGACATGATTTTTAGAATAATTTTAGTCCTTAGGCAATTTAAAGTGTTTCTATTAAAAAAATGACAATTATTCATTTAAAAAATTATCATATTGACAATGATAATATTATACAATTAATTCATTTTTTCAACCAAAATCAGACATAAATCGTTTTAATTATTGGTTTATTTATGAATATATAATTTAAATATAAATATCTCGATTATGAAGGTATTTAACTTGCATTTCCTCCTGTTGTTTAAAAATACACATTTCAATTTTATTAATTTACTAATCAGCCACATAGCCTAAAAGATAAAAAAAATGCAAAAATGCATTTCGTGAAACAACTTCTTTTTCTACCTTTGTGGCCGGGCAAGTCTTTTACGACCAGCTCCCTTTGAACTCCCCCAGGGTGGGAACACAGCAAGGGTAGAAGGTTGTAGCGGTGCGATAGAAGGTGCTTGCCCTTTTTTTCTTTTCCCTTAATCCCCTGAAGGGGGAATTAAATTCTTCAGGGTTCAATCATAGAAACTCAAATATTTAAGAATTTATAAACCATGAAATTTTTTATTGACACAGCAAATCTTGATCAAATCAAAGAAGCACAAGATCTTGGCATTTTAGATGGCGTAACCACCAACCCTAGCTTAATGGCTAAAGAAGGTATTACCGGCGAAGAAAATGTAATTAACCACTATAAAGCCATTTGCGATATCGTTGATGATAATGTAAGTGCTGAAGTTATTGCGACTACTTTCGATGAGATTGTTAAAGAAGGTGAAGCTTTAGCTGCTTTAAACCCTAAAATCGTGGTAAAAGTACCAATGATTAAAGATGGTGTTAAAGCCATTAAATATTTCTCTTCAAAAGGAATTAAAACCAATTGTACTTTAATTTTCTCTGCCGGACAGGCTTTATTGGCTGCAAAAGCAGGAGCTACTTATGTTTCTCCGTTTTTAGGCCGTTTAGATGATATTTCTAGCGATGGTTTGGTTTTAATTGAAGATATCAGAACTATTTTTGATAACTACGGTTACGAAACTCAGATTTTAGCGGCATCAATCCGCGGACCATTACACATTGTAAACTGTGCTAAATTAGGTGCTGATGTAATTACTGCACCGTTAGCTGCTATTGTAGGTTTATTAAAACACCCACTAACAGATAGCGGTTTAGCTACATTTTTAGCTGACCACGCTAAAGCTGCTGGCAAATAAGAATAATAAAGTTGAAAGTCTTTAGGTCCTAAGTTTTGAGTCGGGTTTCCGGTTTAAGACTTAGGATTTTTTGTTTTATGGACAATGTAAGGTAGGATGGATAATGTAAGATGTATAATGGATAAGGTAGGATGGATAATGTAAGATGTATAATGGATGATGGGCAAAAGCGCAGGCTACATCTTCCCTCTTCCATTTTCCATTTTCTCTACCATTAAGAAGTTAAGACTATTAAGGCTTTATTGGCGCTTGCTATTGCAAATTGCAGGTTCCATCATCCGTTTCCCCTCTTCCATTTTACATGATTTTTTGGAGCGCAGAAACAGTTCTTATAGGTTTCTGTAGTCCTGCTTTTCATTATATTCCGGTAAATGTTCAATAATAACAAATTTATCGGAAACCGGAATGCCATTTCAATCAGGGCTAGGTGGCCAAGGCATCTTACGAAATCTCAAAGGGCAAGCGCATGGAAGGATTTCGTAAGTATTAAGTGGGAAAAGCGCATTCGAAATCCACATGCTTCTGACTGACGAAGTTACCCACCACTCCTTCCCTTTTCTAAACTTCGTAAGTAATTGCTGCATTTCTGCGTTAACGATGGAAACGGCATCCTTTTTGGCTGTCATCTTGAGCTTAGTCGAAGGACAGCCAAAAAGATATAGTGTACAGCGTGTTAAAACGCCCAAATGATCATATCCTTAAGCCATAAATGAATACTATACTTTAACTTGTTCTTTTTATGCACCCTCCACGGAGACTCTAGACTAAAGACTCACGACTAAGGACTTCCTTAATCTTCTCATAACTAATCTGCTCATCAGGTTCAATCAGAATACCCTTTACTCCTGCCCCATTTGCGGCTTCAACGTCTCTTGGCTTATCGCCGATCATGATAGATTGTGCCGGGTCGATATCGTACATATCAATGGCATCTAAAATCATTCCGGAAGCTGGTTTTCTGCATTTGCATTCGCCGCCAACAGTTGGGTGATGCGGGCAATAATAAAAGCCAGCAATATCAGCTCCTTTAGCCACAAAAGCGTTGCGGAGCATTTGATGCATAATGGCCAGTTCTTGTTCAGTATAGCGCTTTAAGGCAATACCACCTTGATTTGTGATTACGATTAAGAGATAACCTTCATCAAATAGCTTTTTTAATACCGGAATTTGATAATCTAAGATTTTAAAATCTTCAACACGGCAGATGTAATCGTAAATTTCGTGGTTAAGTACACCGTCACGGTCGAGAAAAATAGCTTTGTTCATTATTTAATATGGGGATTGAGTATCAAGTATCAAGATGTGAGATATATGATTTAGATCTCGTTTATCATTCGCCAAAATAACTGAAAATTAAGGACAAAAGAAAGCCCAATCTTTAATGCGATCGGGCTTAATCATAAAATTTATTTGGTTTTGGTTATTTTAAATTCAATCCTGCCTTGTGGCCTTTTATCGCAAAAAACAGGATATATAAGTAACAAGGCAATACGGTTAAAAGATAGGCCAGTTGAAAGTTAACATGTAACTTTTCATTTAAAAAAGCATAAAGGAGCGGCATAATGGCTCCGCCTGCTATCCCCATTACCATAATCGCCGAACCAATTTTGGTAAATTTACCCAAGTGGCTAATGCCCAGCGGGAAAATTGCAGGCCACATAAGTGAATTGGCTAAACCCAATAAGGCTACAAAAATTACAGCAAACCAACTCGAAATGGCAAAAGATAAAATGGTGAAGATAATGCCTAAAATAGCGCATACTCTAAGGGCTTTTTGCTGGGAGATGTATTTGGGAATGGTAACGATACCGATAATGTAGCCGATTAACATACTAAACAGTGTAATGGAAGTTAACTTACCACTAATCTCGGCGGTAATACCTAACTCACGTCCATAAATACCAATAATATCACCTGCCATTACCTCGGCGCCTACATACACAAAAATACAAAGGGCACCAAGGAATAAATGCGGAAACTGGAATATGCTTTGATGTTTTACAACAGCGCCTTTACTTTCGTCTATAACATCTTCTTCAACCTCCACCTCAGGTAAGTCAGTAAATTTAATAAAAACGGCAAAAAGGCAAAAAACGATGGCTAAAACAATGTAAGGCATATTTACACGACCCAAAACATCGTTCAATAACTGCTCGTGAACAGCTCCGGTTGCCGCTTTGATCTTTTTTTCTACTTCTGAGGCATTTTTTAAAAACAAACTGCCCATAACCAAAGGCACAATCATTCCGGCAAATTTATTACAGATCCCTGCAATACTAATCCGTTTTGCAGCACTTTCTATCGGGCCAATAATAGTTAAGTATGGATTTGAGGCTGTTTGCAACAAAGCCAATGCAGCTCCCTGAACAAAAATCCCGGTTAAAAACAAACCAAAAGTTCTGGTTTGGGCTGCAGGGATGAATATTAAAGAGCCCAGTCCTAAAATTACCAAACCTAAAATAATTCCATTTTTAAAACCCACTTTCTTCAGGATCCACGATGATGGCAGCGCTAAAAAGAAGTAAGCCATGTATGATGCAAAGGTTACAAAGAAGGCCTGTAAGTTTGATAATCCGAAAGATAATTTGAAGAAAGGAATTAAGGTTCCGTTTGCCCAGGTTACAAAACCAAAAATAAAGAATAGGGCGCAAATAATAATAAGCGGTTTCGGCCCTTGGGTTTGACCTGGCCTTGGTGTTTGTTGCATAAAGTTTTGGTTCGGTTTATTTGATTGGACCAAACTAAACAATAATATTTAATAAAAATCGATCAAACGTTTGCGTAATTTCAACTTTAACAAAAAAGGCTTTGTATTAGTGCTCAAGCACCTAAAACAGGTATGCTCCAGACCGGCATTAATAGCCGTTTTCTTTCCCAAAATCACCCGGTAACCTTGCAATATTCAAAAGGAAAGAATCTTAAACTTGTTTTGCCTTTCCCTCGTCTTTACCTTTATTTGATTAGCA
Organism: Pedobacter sp. D749; assembly: GCF_019317285.1. NCBI lineage: Bacteria > Pseudomonadati > Bacteroidota > Sphingobacteriia > Sphingobacteriales > Sphingobacteriaceae > Pedobacter > Pedobacter sp. D749. Next base: position 1,972,206 of record NZ_CP079218.1, on the reverse strand, counting down.
TTATGATACGGAGCGTGTTAGCAAAAAAATAGCGCAATAAAAGATGCGGGCATGGATTAACATTAAATCAACGCAATAAAACAGTTAAATCTATTTAAAAAGTAGCGCTAAATAATTAATTTGCCTATAAATCAATACACTAACACCTTTCTCGATTTTTTATTTGCATGAAACAGTGTATAACCCTATATTTGCACCACTTTAAAGGAAACGGATAACGTTTTTAAACAAAGTAGATTCCGTAGCTCAGCTGGTAGAGCATTACACTTTTAATGTAGTGGTCCTGGGTTCGAATCCCAGCGGGATCACAAGAAACCTCACAGAAATGTGAGGTTTTTTTGTTTTATCCCCCCTGGGATTCGAACAGAAGCGCCGGCATGGGTTCGATTTGTAAAAGGCTCAGGACCAGGTTCGCGGTTTTGCGGGACTAAGCCAATCCCAGCGGGATCACAAGAAACAATATCAAAGAGAAATAAAACCCTTAAAATCAAATGATTGCAGGTTTTTTACTTTTAAGGGTTATGCCAAAATATGCATGTAATCGCATATAAAATGTGCTTCATTCGGAGCGTCGTTCTTTATAATATCAAACTCCCCTAATTTGTATTAATTCATTGATATTCAAATAGTTTAATAGATGAACATCTTAATTATAAGCTAAAATTCTATTTGGTATAATTGCTGCGAGCATCTTGGAAAGCGTCGATGTGACTAGCAATCCAAAACCAAAGCGGGGTAACCTGAATAAGCAATCCTTTACCTAGTTTTGTCAATTCATATTCGACTCTTGGAGGTACTTCAGGATAAATACTTCGGCTTATCAAGCCGTCCCGTTCCAGTTCGCGAAGACATTTGGTCAACATCCTTTGACTTATACCACTGATATGGTGCTGTAATGCTGAAAAACGCATTCGTCCATCCACTCCTAAACCATGAATGATAAATAACGACCATTTATTACCAACATGATTCAATATATCTTTTTTAAGATCATCTTGATCTTTATTTAACACATTGCAAATGTCATCCCAGGCCTTGTTGATTTCATCATCGTTCATATAACTATTCATTTTTGCGTACATTTCAGCATTTTATCTTTATAGGTGATCATATTTCTCCATGAATAGCAGCTTTAAATTCAAGACAATTATGCTACATAAGAAATATATTAGAAAACCCTAATATACCAATATTAGATTATATAAAAATTAAGCGACTTATTTCCAGAAGACTAACATGTAGGTAACTAACCCACATATAGGTGCCTAATTGTTAATACCTTTCGAATGCTTTACCTTTACCCATATAAGTCATTTAGAATATATCTTAATGATAGTATAACATTTTGAAATGGAAAATACATCAATTTTAGTGTTAGGCGCGGGCGAACTAGGAATGCCTGTTATACGCAATCTGGCAAAAAAGTCAAAACACTCAACCAATACAAAAATCACAGTACTACTTCGTCAGTCTACTATAAATTCAACGGATATTGAAAAAAAACGCAATATTGACGAGCTTAAGGTTCTGGGAGTAGAATTGCTGGCAGGAGATCTGACATCTGCTTCTTCCGAACTTATTCAGATTTTTAAGGAATTCGATGCCATTGTCTCTTGCACAGGTTATGGAAGTGGTGCCGGTGGTTTTCAGTTCAAACTTGCAAGAGCCGTACTTGACGCAGGTGTAAAACGATATTTCCCCTGGCAATTCGGGGTTGATTTTGAAATAATTGGTCGTGGTAGTGCCCAAGATCTTTTCGATGAGCAGCTGGATGTACGTGAACTTCTTAGATCACAAAATGCTACAAAATGGGTTATTATCTCAACTGGATTGTTTACAAGTTATTTGTTTCAACCCTTTTTTGGTGTTGTAGATTTCGATAATAAAGTTGTAAATGCACTAGGGAGTTTAAATACTGCAGTAACCGTTACCACTCCTGATGATATAGGGATGTTAACTGCTGAAATCTTTTTTGAAGAACCAGCAATCGAGAACAGTATTGTTTACATCGCTGGCGATACAATTACTTATAAACAATTGGGGGATGTTGTAGAGTCGTTGTCAGGGCAAAAATTTGAACGTTCAGTTTCCGATTTAGAAGAGTTAGGAAATGATTTAAAAAATGACCCAACAAATTTTGTCTACAAGTACAGGTCTATTTTTGGAGACGGGCGAGGTGTATCTTGGGATTTTAATACAACCTTTAATTCTCAGAGGGGAATTAAGACTACTTCTGCCAGAGAATGGGCGGAAAAGAATATAGACTGGAGTCTTAATAAAAACATATAAAAATAATTTCAACATTAAATTTACAGATGAAAATTACATTTTACGGACATGCTTCTTTAGGAATTGAAGTGGACGGAAAAAATATTATTGTGGATCCATTTATTACAGGAAATACTCTGGCAGATGCAATCGACATTTCTATCTTAATTTCTTTGGTCTGACCTGTATTTTCATTATCAACCTCCCTAAAGTATTTACTGATCATCTTTGCCCAAGTATTTTGCGCGGGAGTAATTAAGAAAGCTCCATCGTCTGTGGCTTCTAGCATTTGCATTTAATGCATAAATCTAGTAAAGCCAATACCTGTCCGTCTCTGATTAAAATGTAACCATCAAATTGACGGTATTCTGCTAAGTCTGCTGTTAACTGGATGACCTTTTGATTTAAGGCATGGATTTCTAATTCCTGCGCTGCTACAACTGCATCTGTAGATTTATGTAAATTCCACTGGTCGTGTGAGATCAATACTTCGGTGATTTTTTTAAGCTGTCGGATTTCACGCTCATTTCGGATATGGTCTTTGTCATAAATATCTTTGAGCAGTAGTACTTTAAGTTGACGATCTATCAAATCCCATAAGTGCCTAAAAAAGTTTCTTCGTTGCTGTTTGGATGTTGTTCCAAATAGTAATTAAGATGCCGTTGGTAAAATTCTTCAATGCGCTCTTCTCTGATTGCAAAAATTCTTATAAACAAATGCCTTAAAAAATTTTTACGGCTCCAAGATATAGGGTTTCCAATGTCCAAGGTGTCAGTACTAAAATCAAAACGGTCACGGAGTTTAAAATAGATTGTGCTCATCTGTCAGAAGATTTGTTCAAAAATAAGGATTTATATTGATGGCCTATAAAACAGCTATATAGCTTTCAAAAGCCCGTATATATTGAGGATAAACACTAAGATCAGATAATATCTTCTATGCCCAGCATAAAAGAAACTGATTCTTTAAGCCAATAGAAAAAAATCTATATTTGGCTATTGCATTTTTAGCCAAAATATTTTTTAAAAAAAAGTGCATTATTCGGGAAATCAAACCATAATGTTATCAATAAAATTTCACTTTAAAAACTAGATAATGAAAAATATTTGTTTTGTTTTGATTTATGGTGGATCACTTAATCCTGAGATATGGCAAGATGTGATTCACGAAATGAAATGCCCAGCATTTGCTGCAGAAAGGATTCCAGTTGGTATCGATTTAAAAAAACTAACCATCTCTGAATGTGCTAGATATGTCTCTACTCAGATCGAACAGCTACCAGCAAAAAGAATAATCCTTACAGGGCATTCTATGGGAGGACTTTTGATTCCTCAAATCACGCAAATGCTCCCCGACAGGATCGTGCATCAGGTTTATATAGGAAGCCCAATACCTAAGAACGGAAAGAATTCGCTTTCTACTTTTAAGTTTTCTGACAGATTAAACTTTTATTTTGGTTTATTACTTGAGAAATTAAACATTAAAATTGATCCTAAGCATATGGAACAGTATGTCAAAAAAAAGATGTGTAATGACCTCGATACTGCGATGACTGCTAAAGTCATTTCTTGTATTCACCCAGAACCACCTATACTTCTGGAGAAAATCAATTTTAGCTCTACACCTAAAAGATCTGCTACGTATATAAGATTGTTAAAGGATCAGGGTACACTCAGCCCGGAAAAACAATCAGAAATTGCCTCTTATCTTAATGCAGAAGTAATTTCAATCGAATCGGGACATACAGTAATGTTGAGTCAGCCTAAAAGTTTAGCATTGGCCTTTGATGATATTGCATCAAAATACCTTGATTCTTAAATCTTCAGCTAATGCTTTAAATTGTATTATGATAGAAATCAGTTTATTCTTAGGTTGTAATATTCCTTTTAATTTTTCGACAATGAAATCGAAAAACTAATTGTTCCTGAGAGAAATTTTAAAAAGTAAATGTCGAATGCAGAGCCAAAAAGTAATAAGATTGTTTCAGATTGTTGCCAGAGCATGATGTATTTGAGATTTAATAAAACACTAGATTTGTGATAATGCTATAATTTATGTATATTTAAATATTGCATTTGCAACTATAAAGTATTAAAAAAAAAGGTGCGTTATTCGGGGAGTTCGAATTTCAAAGCCACTCTAAGATATTGCAAACGTTGATTTTTACACTAGGTGTAAATCACAGCGGGATCACAAGAAACCTCACAGAAATGTGAGGTTTTTTTGTTTTATTCCCCCCTGGGATTCGAACAGAAGCGCCGGCCTGGGTTCGATTTGTAAAAGGCTCAGGGTCTGGTTCGGGGTTTTGCGGGGCTGAGCCAATCCCAGCGGGATCACAGAGAATAGTATTAAAACTACGTAAAAGCTTGCAAATCAAATTATTGAAAGCTTTTTTCGTTTACCGGAAATACCAAAATAGGCAATAAATCGCATAAAAAATTGAGTAATTCGGTGAGTAGTTTTACAAAGTGGCATACTCACTGAAAATCACGTAAGTTATTGACTTACAGAAATTTCAATCATTGAACGACTTGATACGATTAGACTGCAAGGCTAAATTGTTAACTTTAAATCAGTCGATTATGAAAACTAATTTCAGTCTGCTCTTCTACCTGAAGAAACCAAAAAACTATCTTAAAGGTGCTGCTCCTGTTTATCTAAGGATTACCGTTGACGGAAAACCTGTGGAAATGTCCGCCAGCAGAAAATGTGAGCTGGAATTGTGGAACACCAAAGCGGGTCACATGACCGGCACAAAAGAAGATGCCAAAACCTTAAATTCCTATCTTGACAAAATGAAAGCGGGCGTTACTGCTGCCCATACTGCCTTATGCGTAGAAGATGCAGAGATATCCGCTGAAGGCGTTAAATGCAAGTATCTGGGCAAGGCAGAAAAAACACACACCATTATGGAGGCCATTAAAATCCATAATACAAAAATGGCCGCACTTGTAGAGAAGGAAGATTATGCGGAAGGAACTTTGAGGCGATTTAAGGTATTGGAAAAGCATGTTAAGGAATATATTTTACTGAAATACCAAACAGGCGACCTCAACATCCGCCATATAGACCATGAGTTTATTGACGGTTTTGATTTCTACCTGCATACCGTAAGTGTCTTTCGTTCAATATTCTTCAGGTAGCTACTTCTGACTTTACCAATTTCTAAGCAACGAGGCATTTCAGGAATTAATGAATAGCAGGTTTTAAAATAAAATGCCTGGTCTTAAAGCATTCTATTGAAATTTTAGCTCGAAATCTCTCCAATAATTATAATATTTAGGCCGCAAGATGGCTGAAGATTTCTAACCAAAAAGCGTTCGATTTCAAATTTCTAAGTTTGCGAAATTAATATCAACTCCAGTTTAGGAGTTCTATTATATTCCCGTCCGGGTCTGAGATGTAAATAAACCTAAATACACCGATATTATCAAAATGATGTTCGCTTAGCTCTCCAATTTTCGATGCTCCATTCTTTAATGCTATTGCTAAAACCCCCGCAATATCCTCTACCTTAAATGCGATATGTCCAAATCCTTTTTGATTAGCTAAGTGTCTTTCAGCATTAATCATTTCTGAATACTGATAGATTTCTAATGTCGGTCCATTATCCCCATAGCCAGGTAGCCGTAATTGTATCCCTTGTAAATTAGCGTTAAAGACGCCGGTGCCTTTTTCAAGCCACTCCCCTTGATAGTTTCGTATGGGTGGAACCGCTATGCAATTAAACACGATTTCATAGAAACGTGCAAGTTCCTTCCAATCCTTTGTTATAATGTTGGTATGCGCATACTTTATGTTCATGATGTAAATTTTGACTTGATTGTACGTAAAGGTATTAAAGGTAAGATTTTTTGCAATTTGTCCTTCTCTGGCGTGATAAAATTTTTTGTTCTTTAAGCCATTTAAAAGTATTGTTTTGCCTTCAAATTTCCTGCAATAAACCAACAAGAAATATCAAGTTTATTGCCTGTTGTGTTCTCCTGAAATTGCCATTTACAATAAACTATTCTATATTACCATTAAAAGATGCTAAATGTAGATTATATTTTTTCCTAATTATAATATTCGTTTTATGAGACTGACCAATAAGCGGGAAACTGTTCTCTAGAGGGGATATTTCAAATGACGATACTCGAAACTTAATTCTTTAATATCTTTAATCATGGCTGAGAAATTAATATCAAGTTTCTTTTTCTCTAAACGATTTTTCACTAGCACGATAGCACTTAATGTACTATCAACAATAAACTCCTTGCGTTCAAACTCATTTTTAATCTTGAAGCGGCATGGCTGTTAAAGAAAACAAATCCCGGAAAGCTTAACATTGATAAAGAAAGCCCTAAAGTATCCAAATGGTATTTCAGGACAGAACAAAAGAAAATAAAGCATTACCCAAAAAACCTCAAGACCAGCGAAATCATCAAGCCAGCGAAGGTGCTTAAAAAGGTATTCAAGCCCTTTAACTTCACCCAGTACCGGGAAATCCTCAATACTCAGCCTCGATGCCACCGATCATTTCCTTAACTTTTTCGAATTTTCCACATTATCTTTGTGTTTTCTATGGCTAATATTTGATTTCCAGTGCATCGCGTTACACCGCTGTGCCATTTTCATTTTTGATGTAAATTAATTGTTGATAAAAAAACAATTTTAAAATGTTTTCGCTCAGATTCTTTTGAATGTTTTAATAAATAAACCGTATATTTAACATATTGCAATTGCATCTAAAAAATACAGACAAAAAGGTGAGTCGCTTTTCAAAAACCTTCCAAATAGCCTTTAAACGCTGGAAATTGAACGAAGTTCACATCCCAGCGGGATCACAAGAAACCTCACAGAAATGTGAGGTTTTTTTGTTTTATTCCCCCCTGGGATTCGAACAGAAGCGCCGGCCTGGGTTCGATTTGTAAAAGGCTCAGGGTCTGGTTCGGGGTTTTGCGGGCTGAGCCAATCCCAGCGGGATCACACCAAAGACTATCAAAATGTATAAAACCCTGCAATCGCACGATTAGCAGGGTTTTTCCTTTTAGGAAGTTGCCAAAATTCGCACGAATTCACAAAAATTGGTGAGTGATTCGGTGAGTAAGGCAAAATGGTTAAAATTTACTCACCGAATGACACATAATCAATTATTGTACAGGTTGTTGCAAACTTAACATCTTGTGTAGATTTAGTTGCAAAGCTATGTTTGCATCACTGTTATTTATTGTTTTTTTAATGGCGATGCAGCTCTCGAACCGAAGTCGGTTCTTGGGTTGTTTCACCTTCAATCGTTAGATTATGAAGACCAATTTTAGCCTGCTTTTCTATCTGAAAAAGCAAAAGAACTATGTGAGTGGAAATGTACCGATCTACATAAGGATTACCGTAGAGGGAAACCGTGCGGAGATGGCCACCAATCGGGATTGCGACCCCAAACGATGGAACGCCAAGGGCAGCCGAGCCATCGGCTCCAAAGAAGAGATCAAGGTGTTGAACACCCATCTCGACCAATTGCAGAATGCCATTTATTATGCCCATCAATGTGTTTTCGATATGGGCTTGCCGATTACAGCAGATGCAATTAAATCCCAGTTACCTCGGTACGCTCACCAATTCCCATACCCTATTAGAAGCGATTGCCGACCATAATTTAAAGATGGAACAGCTTGTAGGTAAAGATTACGTCCGTGGCACATTGAACCGTTATAAAGTTTTGGAAAGACACCTTAAGGTTTTTATTCCTTTGAAATATGGTGTAGCCGATATGGACATTAGAACTATCGACCAGGCATTTCTGAATGGATTTGACCATTATCTAAGGTCTGATAAGAACTGTGCGAACAATTATGTGGTAAAGAACATTAAAAATCTTGGAAAGATCCTTCGCATCTGTATGGAAAATGAATGGATAGATAAATCGCCATTTACAGCTTATAAAGGCAAAACGAAGAATGTCGATCGATTTTATCTGAACAAGAGGAATTGGCTCATATCGCGGGAAAAGAGTTTTTAACGGATAGATTGAAGCAGGTAAGAGATGTTTTTATTTTCTGCTGTTTTACTGGTTTGGCTTATGTCGATGTCTTCAAACTGAAACAGGAGAATATCAGAAAGGGAATTGATGGCGACCGATGGATCTTTACCAACAGGCAGAAAACCAAAACAAGGTCATCGGTTCCGCTACTGTCAACAGCTGTTGAAATTGTCGATAGATATTCCACCAACAAAGTTTGCCTCAATAAAGGCTTGCTTCTTCCAGTTCCCAGCAATCAAAAGATGAGCGAATACCTGAAGGAGATTGCCGACCTCTGCGGAATTGATAAAAAACTCACCTCACACATTGCCCGCCATACTTTTGCGACTACGGTTACACTATTGAACGGTGTCCCGATAGAAAGCGTATCGAAGATGCTCGGACATACGAACATCACGTTATTGAATGCTCGTACCATTTTTGGACCTCTTTTAACTTGCAGCTTTAACTAAAGAGTGGCAGTTCGGTAGATATGAAAGATTCTTGTTTTGTTAGGAAATGAATAGCTAGCCAACTCCTACCCGATCGATAATCAATACCGTTTTTTCTGACCGCTGGTACTCGATGAAAAACCGCATGAGATTTTCCTTAACGTTCTGCTTAAACCGCTCTGAACTCATCAGGTAGATGCCAACCAGAAATTCTTTGAGCGTGCCCACCGAGATGAAAATCGGCAGATCAATTTTGTCAAATTCACTGACGATCGTCTTGCATTTTGATTCGGTGAGTTTAATGGCGTCATTGTATATGCACATCCGAATGTTGATCCTGCGTTGTAGCAGGGCTTGCTGTAGCATACTGTTCTTTAAGGATAGCGTGCCGTCCAGAATCAATTCGTCGGATCGCTTGAGCTGCTGAGTAGCCTTGGAAATCTGTTTGGACACTTTGGTCTGTTTGGCACTGATCACATGTTTGGACTCGATCAGCAGGTAGGCGTCGTCCAAAAGAATCACAAAGTCGGTGAATTCCTGTCCACCAGTCTTTAAAGGTGACGGGAAATAATTTTCATTTTCGGTAAAAAACTGGGAAAAAGTATGATGAAGAGAGAACTCCTGATGGTAACCGTGTTTTCCGTCGGTCAGGAAATCCGCAAAATTATACCGTCCATCAACAACATTTGCAAAATCTTTTTCGGGATCATACATCAGCACATCTATCATTTTTTCACCCGAATGATCGCAATTGATGAGCCGGATCAGAAAGCCGTTATTAGACTGCTCGGGATAGTAGGTAATGGCATTGGGCCCGCGTGGGTCCAATTTCGGTTCCCGAAATTGGCCTGACAGCCAGTTTTGCCAGTCTGCATTATTGAACGTGGCCTCCAGCTCTCCGGAAAACACAGGCATCAACAGTTCATTAAATAGTGCTATCCTGATCTGCTTATTTTCAATAAGCTTTTCCAATTGCCATGCAACCTCGGGACCAACCGCTGTATCCATTTCCTGCGGTATATTGTAAACAAAGAGCGGTACTTTTGGGTTGTCAAAGATCATCAGTACACAGCCACCTGGGAAAACATCAGGGTGGCCGGCAATAATCTCCAGTGCACATCCTTTAACAATACTGGTCAGCACCGCAGCATCGAACTTGATCATTAGCACCGGATCCCCAAGGTCATCGGTATCAAACATGAAACCCTGGACAAGATCTTCCATGGCTAATCGGCTTGCCTCGCTGGGCATATAGAGTTGTGGCATTTATTTGGTGTTTACAGGCGATGGGGTGCAAAGCTGGGCTTGTCTTGTACGATCCGCAACTAGCTAATTTTTACAGATGTGCCTTATTTCTTTTTATTTTGCCGTCCTATTACGGGGTACCTGGACTCACTTCATGTGTAAAAAGCAGTAAAAAAACTGCAGCTCATAACTGTTTAATGATTTCAATATCCTCCAGCAAAGTTTTTCTTACAAAATAATGGCCCTGTTCTGTACCGATTACTTTGATATAATCAAAGAAACGCTGATCAAGCTCTTGTGCCTGATTACCATCAGTAATCAGGTTATAGGTTTCAATCAGCGTCTTAAAAACAGACCTTTGGACATTCCGCTCCCTGTACCGCTCCCGGGTTTTTAAAAGCGCGAGATAATTTTCGACCCCTGCATCGGCGTTTGCCGTGATTTCTATTTTATCATTAACAACGCGGAACTCCAGGGTGTCTCCAATCTGCTGCTGCAAAGGACTTTTTACGGGATTTTTGTGCCCTTCGCCTTTTCCGGTGCCACTGACATTGCAGGGGGTACAGGTTGGAATGAGGTTATTGGGATTACTGGAGACATAGGGGAATTTGCCCTTTGGAAGAAAATGCTCCACCCAGGCACTCCTTTTGCTGGGAATTGTCGTTAAATCGCAGTACGGACAGATGGACATGTCGTTTTCGAGCTTAAAGTTTTCCTGAAACTTGGATCTGTCATATGGTATACCGACAACATCGCGCCATATCCATTTTTTTCCCCAGCAGACTTCATAGAAATAATCCTTGAAGATTTTTTTGAGCGGCTCCGGATGGATCTGTGGAGCGAAATTATAATTCAGCCGGTAAACTTCCCTGTTTTGACGCAGGTAAACGGCATATTCTTTTTTAAGTTCGCGAAGCCCGAGTTTGATAATGGAAACGGTAAGGGTCCTGAAAGATGTACTGCTGGCTAGCGTAAGGGGAATAAACCTGATGTCAAAACTTTGCTTGGCGGCAACATAGTTTTCAAGAAAGTTTGGCCGATCGATTTTTGTGCGGATATTCCTGACCGCGGCAATTTCGATCCAGAACTTCCAGAAATTAAGGATGACATGCTTATTGTAATAAAATAGCGTTCTTGTATTCGAATGGTTAGTTACCTTCCACATCTTCTTCGAGTTTAGCTATTTTCTTGAACACTAAATATTTGTAGAGCGAATTTCCCATTTCTGAAAAAATATCTTTGAGTTCCGCTAAAGGTTTGGATTCGATACTCTTGAGCAGGTCCTGCTCAACTTTGTTGGGTCGGTAACTCCCTCCATAGAGTGTTGAAAAAAGGTCGTCATAAGAGGCCAGGTAAGTATTTTTAATGGCCTCGTCCCTGCCCTGGTTTAAAAAGACCAGACGCGAAGGCGGAATGGATTTGATCAGCGAATAATCATGGGTGGCAATGAGAATGTGCGCGCGGTAAGAAGAAAAAAAGGTTCGGAACAGGGTAACCAGCTGCCGGTTCCACACCGGGTCTAAGTGGAGCTCGGGTTCTTCAATGATGACCAGTGAATTTTGTTCGATCGCATCAAGAATGGATATCGCACGCAATAAGAGCATTTTTTCACCCGAGCTCATGTTGCTCAGGTTGATCAGCCGATCGCCCCGCTTGAATTCGATATCGTTCAGGAAGATATGTTCCATCTGCACATCAACATCATTTTCAGCTAACCATTTACGGTCTACATCAACCCAGGCGTCGTTGCCATTTGATCTTCTCCAGTCTTTGGTTAAAACCCGGTCATTAAATTTGAGGTCGAAAAGCCCGAGCAGGCTCTTAACGCGGCTGCCTTTGGCGAGGTACATTCTCAAAAAACGTACGATTCCCCTGGAAATTGAGCCCAGGTCAAAATGGTTATCCCCATACATTCTGGTGATAGACCTGTCGGCGAGCAACTGGCGGCCTTCGTAATTGCCAGGCCGGGGATTCGGATATTCTCCGTGCATGGAAAACACCGAAGTGACAATACTGGTGGGCATATACTGCGCGATTTCGTCAAAAGTGACGGCGGGTTCAGCTGAATCGATAATTTTGTTGTCCCATTCGTGGGGATTTTTTTTGGGTATAACCTGCATGTTTTTATAGCGGGTATCACCAATGGAAATCCGGAGCAGGTTGTATTGATGGATCAGAGTCACAGTGCGGCTCCTGCCCAGTATCCCTATGACATAACAGATCTCAATGTCAGCTGGAATTTTGCCGTTATAGCGTTCGATGTGGTGAAAGAACTGGGCAATGATGCTCATCAGAGTTGTTTTACCACTTCCGTTCCGGCCAACCAGTACGGAAATTTTCAGGATATAGGATTCAATTTGCTCATCATCGTCTGTACTGAAGGTAATGAGCTGATCCTTTTTGAACTGTTTATAGTCTGAGAGAAATTTAATGTGTAAGAGCTGCATTAGATGGTTAATTCGATTTAAAATTAAAATCCCAAATTATAAATTCTTTGCCGGAAAAAATAATTCATCTGTTTTTAAATCTCAGTTACCGGGGATGGTAGCCAATACTTGGACATCAACAAGGGTGGCTCGTGCAATAGATTAAAAACAATTGCTATCTTAGAGCATCTAATAAAATACAATGAACGCAAAAAAAGCTCTTTCCGTGTATGGAAATATCCGAGATTTAAGTCTTTCAGCCACTGGGCCGAAATAAAGGGTTGATGTTCTATACACGACATAAGCCTTAAAGTTTAAAACAAAACTTTCTCTCTTTTAACGTTTTCCCATGACTTATTTTATCGCTATCATCTTATTTTGTTTGGTGGTTACCGCCATCATGACCTATTTTAAATTGCTGCTTCAAATCCTGCAAGGATTGTATGAAAGCAGCACCGGTCTCTTGCTTCAGGTATTGCGGTGGGTAATCCTTTGGGCCCAGCGCTGGGCGGTCGCTCTGCAGGCCAAACTCAGGCAACATTTAAAAAGCGGTTACGAGCCCCTGAGCGCAGAGGAAGACGAGTCGGTCAATCCGACCTATCTGGAAGCACTCGAATACGGCCTTCAGCACACTGCCATCCGTAACATCGCACTAAGCGGCACTTACGGATCGGGAAAAAGCACTATCCTCAAGACTTTTCAGCGGCTGCATCCAGAATATAAATACCTGAACATTTCCCTGGCCGCTTTTAACAAGACCAAGTTTGAAAATGAGCTGCTGGAAGTGAGCATCCTGCAGCAGATGTTTTATCATGTCAAACATTCGGATATCCCAGATTCCAGGTTCAAGCGCATCAAAAAACTCTCGCGCAACCACCTGGGCCTAAAGGTGCTGATGAGCTTTTTTTGGGGAGTCTCACTATTCTATCTGATCAAGCGCAAGGATATGGTTTTGCCGAAAAGTTGGTCAGTCTATTTTGCGCAGCAGGAAGATTTGTTGTTTATTATCGCGCTATGGACATTTATGCTGGGCAGCCTTTTTATCCTGTATACCATTTTCAGGATCTATAACTATTCCCAGTTCAATAAACTAAACCTGAGCAGTGGGGAAATCGAATTTGCTGACCAGAAGGAGGCTTCCATCCTGAATAAGCGGCTCGATGAGATTGTTTATTTCTTTGACAAGACCGGATTTAATGTGGTGATCCTGGAGGATCTGGACCGTGTGGAGGAAAACAAGCTCTTCGATAAGCTGCGTGAGCTCAACATCCTGATCAACAACGCCAGGCAGGTCGGCCGGCGGGTGGTATTTATTTTTGCGCTCAAGGATGAGCTTTTCAGTGAAGAGGAAAAGACCAAGTTCTTCGACTTTATTATTCCGGTAATCCCGGTAGTCAATGCATCGAATTCGGGAGAAAAGCTTCTGGAGCGCATCGGGGGAACTGATCTCAAGGGACAGATATCCGAACACCTGATCGCCGAGCTCTCCTACTATATCAATGATATGCGGCTGCTCAAAAATATCTTTAACGAATTCATGGTATACCGGAACACACTGAGCAGGTTTCAGCTGAATCCCGAGCGGCTGCTGGGCATGATTGTTTACAAGAATAAATTTTCAGTGGACTTCAACAAACTTAATAAACAGGAAGGCACTGTCTATGACTTTTTTAAACGCAAGGATTTTTTCGTGGTCATGATCTCCGCGGAAATGGAGCGTCAGGAGAAGCTGCTCAAAGCCCGAATAGAAGAAATTGAATCAGAGATTGCGGTCAACAAGCATGAGCTCCGTTCGATCTACATTTTTAAGCTTATCGAAATGACCGGAATGGATGAGATCCCTACCTTTCGCATCAACAACCAAAGCCTTAATTTTCGGCAGTTTTTGGAAGATGATTATTTTAAGCTACTGGTTGAATACAGACAGCTATCTTATCAGAACGGGGGTACGCAGATTCTGTCCTTTAAGGATGTCGAAGCCGAGCTGGACCCGTCACAATCCGCACGGGAAAGGGAAAACAAGCTACTCTCCAGGCTGGACGATGAACTGGAGGAAACCAAAAGGGAAAGGGAAAATATACTAGAGCAAATTTTCCGGGCCAGCCAGTATACCTTTAAGCAGATTATTGCACTACCGCAAATGCTTGCACTGGAGGATGAACTGCTGAGGCATGATCTGTTGGTCTATTTGGTCCGCAACGGCTACCTCGATGAGGACTATTATGATTACACCTCCCATTTTTATGAAGGCAGCCTGACCGCGCGCGACAAACAGTTCGTACTGAGCGTGACCAACCACCGTCCCCTACCATTCAATTATCCGATTGATAAAAAACTGAATGTTGCCTCCAAACTCCGTTTGCGGGATTTTGAGCAGGCCGAAACGCTGAACTTTTCGCTATTGGAGACTTTGCTGGAAAACGGTGCCCAGTTTGCCACTCAGTTGGGGGCGCTTCTGCAGCAACTCAGCAATGGACAGAAACATACCTTTGCCTTTATCCAGGAGTTTGTCGATCAGGAAAAGCAGACTGGAAAGTTTATAGAGGGACTCGTTCAGGCCTATCCGGGTTTCTGGAAATTTCTGGACAGCCTATCCGGTTATTCTACGGAGCTTAAGGACCGTTATCTTAAACTGATCCTGGCACATGCTGATCTTTCAGGCATCAAAGCGCTCAATATCGACAGGGTCCTGAACGGTTATATTTCAAAAAAAGTACATTTCCGCCACCTGATTGATGAAAGCGCGGGCCTGGATAAGATTAAGTCAATATTGAAAGCCCTCAATGTGCGCTTCACGAACCTGAGCATGAGCGACGAGCAGGATCCGTTTTACAGGATGGTATGCGAAAATTCACTTTATGCGCTAAATCCAGCGAGCATATCCAGCGTGATGAACTTTACGGATTTCAGGCAATTCCAGGAAAAAAACCTGGGCCGTTTGCTTACCACTATGCCCTATCACGCGGTGAAGACCTACGGAGGGGAAACGATGAACAGATACGTGGAGGATGAATTTAAAACTTTTGCTGATCAGGTGCTGCTCCGCGGAAAAGCCGCACATTCGGAACCTGAGGAGATCCTTATTGATCTGTATAACCGGCCTGAGGACGTGATCGCTACAGAAGATAAGCAAAAGCTGGTTTCCATTCAGAAGGTGGCCTTAACGCAGCTCAGCGGGGTGCCGCAGGTGCTATGGACACCGCTGATGGAAAGGGCCAGGGTAGAGCCCAACTGGACAAATGTGTTTGATTACCATCAGGCTATCGGAGAGTCCAACAAGGTACTGATCGATTTTCTCAACCGTCCGAAAATCGCGGCGTCCTTGGGAAAAACCAAGCTTGCTGAACTACTTTCGGGAGTAACAGGGACGCTTCAGAACCAGTTTTATACGGATATCCTGTTCCGTGCTGAGTTGAGCAACAGCAGTTTTTCAAAACTGCTGAACAGCTTTGATGAGGTGATGGACACTGTCAGTACCACAGGAATGAATGAGATCAAGCTTAAGTACCTGATCAAATCCGGGAAAGTGGCTTACAGCAATAAGCTGCTGGAGGAACTCAGCAGGAACACCCAGCGTGCGTATGTGATCCTGGTAGAAACCTACCAGCAGGACTTTATGGATCAAATTGATCTGGATCTGCTCAGCGGAGATGTTCTGGGCCACATTCTGGCCTCCAGACAGTTCAGTGAGGAAAACAGGGAACTGGTTTTCAGGGAACTTGAGGCGGATAAGATCAGAGACAGCGCGGTGCTGAAAACAGAGGTCTTCAAGACCATCAGGGATCTCGATGAGGATTTTGATGCGGGAATCACCAGAGCGGTTCTGGGTGCCCATGTATCGGAGGAAGCTCGGGTGAAATTTCTGCTCCGCCAGTTTGAACAGCTGGACGAGGAAGATTTCAAGAGCAGTTTACGGGAAATCGGCGGAATTTACACTTACCTGGCCAACGACGAGTACAACGAAATGGATGTGGCCGATACGCCGCTGCACCAGGAGCTGCTTTCCAAAATGAAGGATTTTGGATATATACTGGAATACCATGACCCCAATGATGGGGTGCTCAAAGTCAGGAAGGCTGAACTGGACTAGGCTGCCTGCAATAGGTTTTTGTGGGAGGGAAATGCTTACCGTGTCCCCGGGGCCGTCATTGAATCAGGATATAGTTCAGGTTATGAAGGTTTACGGATTGATAAACACCTAAAAATCCGCACAATCATGATTCCTACTAGCGGATCCGATTGTGCGGATTGGTGATTTTCGCAATATAGAAATTATCCGTTGATCAGGTTTCCGGGGCCCGGCTGCCAGGCGGTTACCTTTTTACCTTCCTCAAACAGGTTGCCGCTATGGTAGCGCCAGCTGCTGTCCCTGGATTCATAGGCCAAGTATTCTGCATAGATGTAATTTCCCCCTGCGATATTGCGATAACAAAGCATCCGTCTTCCGGAAACTGTTCACTGGTCAGGATCCAGTTCGACATTACAGTTCTCCCCCATTATATAAAATTTCATACTCGTCTTTTCCATCCCCGTAGATGTCGTTCTTTATTTTTTTAACGGATAGGGTCTGGGGTTCGTTTTTATAATCCACACTGAGTTTACACCCTTCATAAGCTGAAACGGCGCGGTACAAATCCGCTTTTGACTTTTGAACGCTGGCTTTGTCTGCGGTGATCTGTTTTTCCAGCGCCTTGATTTCCTTATCGATAGCCTCACTGATATCGAGGTCGCTGACTTTAATGGTACTGGAGCATGGAAAGCCAGCTGTATTGATTTGAAATGGTATGAAAGAATTCAGTAGAAATTTTCACCACATGTTTAAAGATTGCGCGAACTATAAGTTATTTAAAAAGTTATGTAAATTTACATAACATTATTATTTTAATCGATTTAATCCATATATTTGTTATGTAATTTTAAAGCATGAGCGATAACGGTTTTATTAATGAATTTTATAAGCTATTGAATCCAGCGGATCCTTGGACTGGGGATGAAGAGAGCCTTAAAGCGCTTTTCGAGATTAAGCTGCAACAATATGGGCTAACGATGAACCAGGCAGAAAAACTGCTCTCCATGCAGAAAAGAACACTGGAAGGTATACTGGATAAATCCGCAAAGCGGATTGATGTGGTGAGCCTGCTCAAGCTTGGGCAGTTTCTCGGGCTGAATACCGATGCGCTTTTTAAGCTTTATCTGAAAGAGGCTTCGCATGATATCGTGGGCGAACTGGAGGATGCTAAAAGAAAGAGTTTTATCGTATCGAATTTCGACACCAAAAACCTGCACAAATCCGGCTTCATCAAATCAAAGACTGATTTTGATGAAATCGAAAAGAGGATCGTTTCTTATTTCGGGCTGAATTCTATTTATGAATATGGTACCAAAAGCTATATACCAGCCTTTAGCAGAACCAAGAGAAGTGCAAATGTGCTGATGAAGGAGTTTTGGGTACGCTCTGCCTATTCACATTTTGAAAAGATAAATAATCCCAATGCTTTTGACCGGGAGGCACTTGTTGACCTGATTCCCAAAATCAGGCCATATACGATGAACGTGGAATCGGGGCTGAAAATTGTCAGCCAGGCCCTGTTCAATGCGGGGGTAACGGTGATTTATCAACCTCATTTACCGACGACCCAAGTCAGGGGCGCGACTTTCGTGATTAATGGAAAGCCCAGTATTGTGCTCACCGATCTCAACCAGCGTTATGCCAGCATCTGGTTTGCACTCATGCATGAGCTCTATCACGTGTTATATGACATGGAGGAGATTGAGAAGCAGGTATTTCATCTGACCGGCGAGCCGGATCTGTTTCTGCTACAGGAGGAGCAGGCGAACGATTTTTCAAGGGAATACCTTTTTGGCAGGGATAAGGTCAAATATATCCGGCCCTACATCGACAGTCCCGTAGTGGTGAAGGAGTTTGCCAAAAAAAGCCAGGTTGATCCCTCGCTGGTGTATACCTATTATTGTTACGACATGGAGGCAGACGAAAAAGGCAGTTTCTGGGCTAAATACCATGCTTACCAGCCTGATGTCAAAAGGGCCCTACGGGAACTCAATGTCAATACTTTCGATAAGGATAGTATTGACGATACCATCAAATATCTAAATGATCACGTTTTTAACATTTAACCATGGCAAAACAGGAAAAAAATACGGGTAAAAAGTCCAAGGCAGAACTGGCCAGGGAAGAGGAAAAATTAAGGATTCTGGCCAAGACCGATGAGACCAAAGGTGAACAGCTTGTTTTCACTCCAGAGGGCAAAACCAGCGCTGAACCAGAGATCAAAAACCTCGGGATTCAGGGCATAGAAAATCCGGAGCAGAAGTTTGATTTGTATTACAAGGGGATTCAGCGTCTGCTGATCGCTAACCTGCCAAAGGGCAAACAGCATAAGAAATCCAGGGATTATATCTATGAAGAGAAAAACACCTTTCTGACCCGGGGCAAACGGATCAATGAAAAAGGGATCCGCGGCGGCGACGGCCGGATGGGATACATCAGCGACGCCGAGGAAATGCTGGAGATTGTCATGGACTGGATCATGCAAAATGGATCGATGGTGGAGCTTTACAACACCTTAAGGGATCTTAATGTCCGTATGGGCTACGGTACACCCCGGCTATAAATTCCCTTTATTTTTTCTGTTCGCTGAGCTGAGCTTTCTTTGGAATCAGGCTTAGAAAAAAATCAGCACCATCATCGTGCCGAGCCTGGCCTTGAGGATTTTCAGCGCATGGTGCATGTGGCTTTTGACGGTTTCCTCTGAAAGGCCGAGTTCCCGGGCGATCTCTTTTCTGTTTTTACCCGAATCGCGGCTGAGCTGAAAGACTTCGCGCATTTTTTTGGGCAGGGCCTAGATCTCGCTTTTGATCAGCGCGCAGAGTTCCTTGTGGCGCAGCAAATGGTCGGCCTCTTCCTCGGTGAAGGCCTGTTTTTCGTAGGCGTTGAAGGCATCGAGGTAACGGGCGGCGACTTTTTGTCTGGCGTATAGCGTGATGATGCGGTAGCGTACCGCGCTGTAAAGGGATAGGGCCAGGTTCTGATTGGGATCGAGCGTGGCGCGGTTTTTTCAGAGGGACAAAAAAACTTCGTGGAGCAGGTCCTCGCTTTCCTGTCCGTCGCCGAGGCGTCTGAGGGCAAAACTGAAGAGCAGGAATTTATAGCGTTCATAGATGGCGGCATAGGCCCGCTCATCGCCAGCGCTGAGCTGCGAGAGGAGTTGTTGGTCGGTCTGCCTTGGGTATAAATCCATTGATCTTGTGGGGTAAATATATTAAAAAGTGTGAATTTATTGGTGTGCAGATTTAATTGGGATATCCGTTACTGTACTTTTGATTGTTATTCCGTAATTTGTTTTATTAAAGCAGGAAATACTTATGTATCAGATTAAAATATCGGAAGGTTTGGATGGCGTGGAAGTCATGGATCTGGTTATGGATCTGCCCGATAAGTATAGAAAGCAGTATGATGATTTTTTTTCAGCTTACGAGCTGATCAATATCCAGCCGAATGAGCTGGAAAAAGTACGGCTCAAAAAGCCCTCTGAAAGACAGTGCCGATTTTGTAAAAAGGCTTATCCCGAGGTCAGATTCAACAAAAATGCCCATGTTATTCCTGAACTGCTTGGCAGGAGTAATTTATATTCAGATTTTGAATGTGACAGCTGTAATATGCGTTTTGGCGTATATGAATCGGAATTCTCTGCCTTTATAGGTGCGGCGCGGAGCCTGGCACAGGTCAAGGCCAAGGAAGGGATTCCCAAATATAAATCAGCAGACAAAAAACTGATGATACACAGTTCGGATGATGGTTCCGGAACACGAAGGCTAACGGTTGAATCAGAAGATTTTGAGGCAAGGATTGTGTTCGATGAGGATGAAAAGAAAGTGACGCTGAAAACAGACCGGCCCAGTTACGTCCCGCTGATGGTTTATAAGGCGCTCGCCAAGATCCTGCTCACCCTGCTCGATGAGGAAAGTTTCGCCAGTTATGGCCGGCTCAATGAGGCAATTGCAGATGTAAACGAGGAAAAAGGGCTATTGAAAGGTAATCCATTTGCCATGGCATTTATTTATGTCAATCCCGGTAAGCCCTTTCCGATCGCACAGGCCTTTGTGGCACAGAAAAAGGATAAAAAAGCGGTGATTCCGAGCCACTCGATGGTTCTTTATTTCCAGAACTATATCTATCAGATGTTTCCTGCATGCTGCAGCGATGATTTTTGGATGTATGATGGAAAAGCACAGATTGGTCTTTTGAATGCACCTCCATTGGTGGACAAATCCTTTGTCCAGCGATTCGGGGAGCCCGAAGCCTTCAGGGTTATGCTGGGCGCTGCTCAAAGGGTAAAAAATGAGAAGAGTGAGATTGTGCTGCGTTATGATTCGATCATAAAAGTGATGGAGGGCGATACCGGTGGACAGAAATCAACCGGTAGTGATCCATCAGCGGTTTAGCCTGGGTATTCTTTGTGGTTGACTTCAAAGACCTGGAAATCTGTAAACCATTTCAGCAATTGGAGGTCATGTACCAGTTCGGTTTCATGCTGGGCAGTAAAGGGCTGCACGTTAAGAAGGCCGAATTTAAAACCACTGCCTTCTTTTGAGAAACTGATGATCACAATCTTTTTTTCCTTGTATTTGTTCCACCAGGCATAACCTTCGGCGGCGAGCTGACTGAGGTGGAGGACCATATCGTGGGGCATACCGCTGCCATAAAGTACAAAGGCAATGACCATGTCCTTTGTTTTCCCATAACGACGGACCAGGAGATCTGGTCCGGCATCGCGGTACTGCCGGAGCATGGCGAAAAATTCGCTCCCAACGATACGCCTTTCAAACCTGCTCAGTGAGAGCAGTTCTACCGCAAGCTCGAGATTGGTGGTTTCATTGCGGTACATCACTTCCCGCTTGACAAACTCATCAACGAAATAACTTAGCCTGTCTGCCTGTTTTTTGGCCTGAACTTCCTTTTGGTCCAGATATCGCTTGTATTTTCCGTCGAACTCAAAACTGGCACCCTGATAAACCGGATTATACAGATTACTGTTAAATTTCCGGTTGTTCCAAAGGTAGTCTGCCATCAAATCCAATTCGCGTCCCGATATGAGCAGGAAATGACTGTCCGGGGCAACAAATTCTGTATTGTATTCCATGAAGGATCGGTGGACCTCAATTTCCCAGTCGGCTTCATCACCCTGCATGATGGTCACCTGTTTTCCACCGAAGATCAGCTCGCGTTCCCGCAGGTACTGGATAAAATCGGGAATGGTATCTAACTCCCTGACCACCCCAAGAAAGGCATCCCAGTTGAAGATGTGCACAAAATTTCCTGCGGAGGTAAGTCTCGATGCGGGATAAAACATCGGAGCGATATCGTGATTGACAATTATCCGGTGGATATTGGGGTAGTCTGCAGGATCAAAACCAATCTCGCCGAGGTCTGCATGGCGAAAGACCAGTGGTCTGCTGTTGTCCTGCAGACGGCGTTCCGCGCCGGCAAGCTGCGCAGTGGCCTTATCAAGTGTGGAGCGGAAATAACGGCTATAGTTCCCTTTAAACGCGTAATTTTTTACTGATATCAGGATCAGGTTATCCTGGAAGAGGATGAGCAGGTCACAGATTTCCTTGTCGAAATTGCTTTCATCCTTTGGACCTGGATAACACCAGTATTTTAAATAGGTATCAAAGGCCAACGTGTTGACCGCTTGCTCGCCGGCATCGCCCTGAAGTTTTTCCCTGCTATCCATGGCTTTAAGGTAAGAATTTCAGATTAAGATTTCTATTTTAGCAAATCAATTAACGCCATGAAAAGACTCGACGCACTTCAGGGGGCCTTATCCCTCAATTTTGACCATGCCCTAATCCGGGCGTTTATGACCTATCACAACGGGATATGTTTTAGCCAATAACTTGTTATGGACTTTAGCCCTTATATAGAAAATCTGCGTGATCAGATTGCTTACAGTTTACGGCATGATGAATATGGGATCAAGGATCTCTGGATGCGCGATATTGATGATTTTTTGCTGAAGAAGAATGTAAGTGAACTGGAGAAAGCTTTTTTCCTGGTCCTGAATCAGTTTCCGAGAGACCATACCGATTACCTGATCCGTCCCGGTGAGATGGTTCTGGTTCGGGATATCTATGATTTGAGGGTTCCCGGAATTGATTATGAGCTTGATTTTGCCATTTATGGCGGTTCGATAAATGATCCGGTAAAAGTCGCCATTGAAGTGGACGGGCAAAGGTCACATGGAGAGAAACATGTGCGGAAAGACCGACGAAAGGATGCCAATCTCCAGGCGGCCGGCTGGCTGGTCATGCGCTTCAGCTCGAAAGAGATCCACCAGGAGATTGTGAAGTTTTCTGAAAACGAAAACCATGTTTCGGACTTTCTGACCTGTATCGACAATGTGATCCGGGAAAAGCTGCAATTGGTGACCGGTAACAATTATGGCCGCAGGGAGATCCGTACACTACTGACTGGCTATAGCTGGGGACAGGTTACCTGCCCCGATTGCGGCCGGTCTGCCGAAGGCATACTCAACCGTAAAAAACAATCCTGCAATCATTGTGGCCATCAGTACCTCCGGGTTCTGGGCACGCACGAACGTGTGAAGTATGAGCACCAGGGATTGTGGTATTTCGAAAGTGATCAGTTTAAATTTTAATGCTCAAAAACGCATATATGAAAACCCTTTTACTATGGGCATCTGCCCTATTGACCGTACTTGGTATTGGTATTTCTGTCTATTTCTTTTACGCGCTATCGGCTCCATTTGAGATCAACGGTGAGGGAGAATGGATGATGGATGTAACCGGCCAGGTCGGGGACTTTATCGGAGGCATTGTGGGCACCCTTTTCGCCCTCACGGGTACTGCGCTGATCTATTTATCTTTCCGCGAGCAGACCACTCAGAACAAACGGGAAGCTTTCGAGGCTGCTTTTTTTGAAATGCTCAGACTGCACCGGGAAAACGTGGCCGAGATGCGGCTTTCCAGATCGCTTTCTGATCATCAGGAGCTGGCCGAGAACCGGAAGGTGTTCCGTCTTATTTATGCCGAATTTATGGAATGCTACTTTGAGGTGAAAAAATTTTTCCGAAAGACCGATGACTATATCCTTCCCAAATACCAGGCCGAACTCAAGCGGATTGCAGACAGGATCAGCCCGTATATCGATGTCAAGGAAATGGCCATGATCGATACCGCGTACTGTATTGTTTTCTTTGGTATAGGCAATGAGGGTGAGCAGGTACTCACGCACCGTTTTCGAAGCAGGTATAATAATGCACATTTCAGAGAACTGCTCGCTTATATTAAGCTAAAGCCTCAGCGGGAAGATGAGAAACGCTTTCAAAACTTTGTGTATTTTAGGTCACTTCCAGTCAGCGCCCAGCGGGCCAAGATCCGCGAACTTTATGATTATAAACGTAGGGCAACAATTACCAATCCCACCTTAAGCGATGATGAACTGCGTTTTTTAGCACGTAATGATTACACCAAATATTACGGGGGGCATCAGCACCGCCTCGGTCATTATTTCCGTCATCTGTTTCAGACCTATAAGTATCTTCATTATCACCACAATCTAGACCGGAAGGAGAAATATTTATATGGCAAAACGCTCCGGGCACAACTGTCTACCTATGAGCAGGCACTTTTTTTCATCAACAGCATTTCTACGCTTGGCATGAAATGGGAACTGCTCGCCGAATACAAGCGCACGGAAAATATGGACGAAGATCAGGTGGATAAACTTCGCCGCAAAAATCACCTCATTACGGAGTATAACCTGATCAAAAATCTGCCTGGGGAGAGTTTGTTCGGTTTCAGGTACCGGACTTACTATCCGGAAATCAAGTACGAATCAGAGGAATAGGCACAGCAAAAATGTATGCTAAGTACCTGTGGGAAAGTTTTAGTCGGCAATTAAACACGAAAAAATTATCTTGTGGCAGAAAAAGTTAGCATTTATGAAAAAAGAAATTAGCATCAGCCTTAAAGATACTTATCCGAGCGACTTTGTTCAGCATGGGCTCGAGCTGCCGGCGGGTCTGGAAACGGTTGCCGGTGGCAGTGTGCTGCATTTTGAGGGCTATGAGCCCTTGGAGGCTTATGCCCAGCATCTGCAGGAAGTCTACCTGGCTGCAGGCAATTATGTGGAGCGGGACAATATTTACCAGCTCCATCTGCTGCTGGATGCTGAGCGGGAATACCAGGCGATTGTAGTGGCGTCGGTAGCGGCTTATGCGAAGAACTTCATTCACAACCTCAATGATATTGAAGGTTTTGGAGAGGTAGACCGTTTGGATCTGTTCAGAAGAGCGGTTGAGCACGTCCGCGGATCGGAAAATTACAGGACGCTTCACCAGGGCCTTGTTGAACTGATCAGAAAGGAGCGGATTTTTGTGGAGGCGCGGGACTCGGGCTTTGCGGGATATGCCACGGATCAGGCTTTGGATTTTGCGAAGATCAGACATGCGCTGGCCGACAAACTCGTTTTTCTCAGAACCTTGTTAATCCGTTCCTAAATAGATGAGTACGATATTGCTGGATGACCTCTGTTATCCGATAGGTTTTTTTGGCCAACAGGCACCTGAACTGGAGGCATTTGAAAAGCAGCATGGGCTTTCCCGCCTCCTTACCGCACTGCTGACCCATGACGAGCTGGTGATACGTCTGGATATCTTAGAACCAGTGATCGAACTGCTTGGGATTACCAATACCCTTTATCTGTTCAGGCAGGGCATTTTGCGTATCATTGATGACGGCGGTACTTCTACTGCTTTTCTGCCTAACGATGGGGTAAATATGCTGATGAATTTCAGCAATTCGACAGCGCTTCAGTTGGACGCGATTCATGGCCGGCTGAAGGCGAAGCACACCGGGGCGAAGGTCAGGGAAATGCTGGACCACCTTATTTTTCTGGCTGATCATACCCGTATCGAGGTTGACGGTGAGTGGGTTTCGGAGCTGGTGACCCGGGAAGATGCTTCGGATCTGAAAAACGGAAGGCTGACCAGGCTTCTGGGCTTTGAAGGATCGTATACAACTACACTGGTGAGTGATGGAGACACCTTACCGCTTTACCGGTTGAACCAGTCCAACAAAAGCCTGATTTATCAGCAGGAACTTGGCCTGACTACCCTGTCTACGGAGTTTGGCACAAGGGAAATCATGTCTGGAAAGCTGGGAGGCTACATGGCTGGCAAAACGCCGGATCCGATCGCATTGTTTAAAGAGATCGGGACAATGAAACAGTTGCCCGATCTGGCGAACCTATATCTCAATGGCGTGATCACGATAAAGGCCATCGTCGATATGCGCGGCGAACGGGATGGCCGTAAGTTCCGGGAATGGCTGGAAAGCGAGGATTATAAGCGCACAGAGGTGATCAAAATACTTGCTTCAAGTGCAAGAAAAGGTGGTGCCCAGGGCTGGCTGAAGCATTTGCGATGGCTGGTCCCCAACTTGATCGGCTGGTTTAATACGCCTGCAGGCGTGGCAGTATCGGCGGTGGACTCCTACGTGGTGAACAACCTGTTATCGGGATGGCATCCCAATCTGTTTCTGGACGATGTGCTGACCGTTGGCCTGGAAAAACACCAGAAAACGGCCAGACAGCTTCGCGATGCCAGTTCGGCCGCCAGGCGAGCGGGCAAAAAAATTGCCCGCAATGATCTATGTCCATGTGGTTCGGGGAAAAAGTTGAAAAAGTGCCATGGTGAAAACATCTAGGTCTTAAAAAACAGCTTGCCGTTTTGACGGGGGGAATTCATTCAGGAATCAAACTGGAAAGTGAGGTTCTGCTGTTTCTATTTAAACCTTACTCATGGAGCATGAAAAAAAATAAGCCCCTTATTAAGCAACAAACCCCGGGATAAAAGTATCCCTGGGCTTGAATTGATTTAAATGGTCCGTTTGGACTGCTATTCTATGGTGTACAAAACAATAATACAATTTAGCTCTTTTTTAGATTTAAATGCGACAATTTTTCTCCACATTATTAAATTTCGCACATTGCCGATATTGGGGTTTCTAGAACGCTACTTTTTCAGCATTTAAATAGCTATTTTATTAAGCATTTCTGAAAAAACCAACCTAATTACAGCAGGATAAAACATATGAACTATACTCCCTCTCTCCGAAAATAAATTTGCTATAAAATCTTGCTTGTCAATTGATTCTTGGTTTGACGAAGTGGGGTCACTATATTGGTTTTTTCAACTGATATCAATCGAGTGAATTTAAAGTAAAATTTGTAAAGGTGACTACAAAAAAATCGTTCGTACTTCTTTTCGGTAGTACAAACGATGTACTATGTACCGGAGTCGAACCGCGCAGTGATTAGTAACTTAAATTACTTCCAATTTTAAAAGAGAATGGTTATATTTACACTATAGCAATTGCAGCTAAAACGTGCCAAAAAAAATGGTGAGAGATTAGGTGAGTCAAAATTTAAAACCGCATTAAATACTATTAAACGCTGATTTTAACACTAGGTGCAAATCCCAGCGGGATCACAGAAATCCTCCAACGCTCATTGGAGGATTTTTGTTTAAAAAGGATTTCACTGTGCTAAAATCCCGAACAGCCGTTTATTGTTCCTTTACTTGGACCTGCTCCGACACAGCTATACACCAACAATACCCTAAGATAACCCGCTCCTCACCTTTTATTTACTTGTTGTTAACCTGCAGATCTAAAGCAATGCAAATCTTTGACCTACCGAATCTACACCAGGACTACAACTCAACCGAAGTAGGTGTGAAGTTGAGTGCAAGCAGGTACGAAGCAGACCCGGCCGGAAGGTGGCTAAAACGTGGGGTAAATGTGGCGTGAAGGTGGAATTTGGAATATTCTTTTTGGAGTTTTTTAATCAGATGGATCGATTTGGGTGATCATCTCTTTCTGATTATCCTAAGATACTAAAATTATGGTTTTCAGGGTTGTTATGATCAAAATTAAAGGGCAAACAGGATCTTTTTTTTTACAAACGCGGAATTAAGTCTTCTTCAAATTCATCCCCGAAAGCAAATCTTTTATGCTGCTTTCTACCAGCAACTGGGGTTTTTATATCGTGCAACGTTATTTGTTGCTTCGCAAAACGCTTTGCGTTAATTGCCGAAATCGCTAATACAAGCCAAAATATAGTTTTACTTATTTTTTTGTAAGGTTGTATTTATGCCCGGGCCTTTCTTAGAAAACATAACCAGTCGCCATACATCAGGTTTTCAACATCGGTATCGGTATAACCTCTCTTCTTAAATAAAGCCGGTATTTTTTGTAAATCTGCAATCGTCTCCAGGTCCTAAGGACATTATTCTTTTCCGAAAGCACCATCCAGATCAGAACCAATTCTAACATGATTGGTATTTCCGGCCAATTGGCAAATATGGTCAATATGGCGATTATCCGCACCAACCAACTCTATGCAAAAATGCTGGATGAAAAGGTAAGTAGTGACATGGCGCCTTTAAGACAGATATTCGCCTCAATTTAACCCTTTCTGGTAGGCAGCTCATGTGCCGACCGCTTTTAAATACACAAATAAGAGCATGAAAACAAAGATCAAAATTTCTGCTATGGAAACAATAAGCAAATTTTCAGTGCAGAAAAAGACTTCCTGTACCGCAGAGGCGAAGAAAAGACGAAACATGCAATTGTAGAAACCTGATATTGGAGCTTGACCTAGCTGATGAACAGATCACCAAAATTGCAGAGGTTTCAGTTGACTTTGTTAAAAACATACGTTTAGAACTAAAGAAAAAATAATATCCTTAGATATAAAGAGAATCCCATTGTACTGATCTGCAATGGGATTTTTATATTTTTTCCTGCTCTTGAAGTTCTTTGTACTGTAATCTTAATGCGAAAAGCGATAATTAAGACAAAATAAGTCTTTGCTTTATAGTATGTTATGTCTAAATTACAGATATCTAGTCTCACTAGTATGCCAAAGACACGCTTTAGTATCAACTCAATACATTTCTTAGATATGTATAATCAATTAAAGATTAAACTTGCTACTCAGGGGCAGGCTGACAACATTATCCAGAACTCGATACTGCCAAATCAACGTAGATACCAAGAGATTGCTTTACTTGTAAGAGAAGAGTTAAACCGCCCAAGTAT
The DNA here is from genome assembly GCF_019317285.1 of Pedobacter sp. D749. NCBI lineage: Bacteria > Pseudomonadati > Bacteroidota > Sphingobacteriia > Sphingobacteriales > Sphingobacteriaceae > Pedobacter > Pedobacter sp. D749. Next base: position 1,943,671 of record NZ_CP079218.1, on the reverse strand, counting down.
GTACAGATGGCCATTATTCCCATCCGCGAAACCCAGTATACCTGTGGAAGAAAGAATTAAAATAAATAGAACATTGCATGGACTACCAGAAACCCCGCCGGATAGTAAAGACGGAAAATCTAATCCTTTAAGTCTTGAACTAAAAAGACGAATTAACGGCAAACCGATAATGAGCTTTGATACACTCGGTGCTATAATTCCATGGTATTTTATAGCACTTGTACATTATAGAGAATCTGGAAATGACTTCTCAAGGCATTTGCATAATGGTGATAGTTTAAAGAATTTTACCAGAAAAGTACCAGCGCATAGACCTTATGTTCTACACGCTCCCCCATTTAGTTTTGAAGAAAGTGCTGTTGATGCGCTTATATTCCAAGGAAAAAAAGACGGTTGGAACGATCATTGGGATCTTAAAAACATGCTAATACGATTAGAAAAATATAACGGTTTTGGTTATGAGATGTATCACGGAGTAAATTCTCCATATCTTTGGGGTGGATCAGATTTTTACAGCAAAGGAGCATATTTAGAATTGAAGGAAAATAATTATAAGACTAAGTGGTATGGTGATGAAATATCCGATCAAGTAGGTACAGCTGTGATACTTAAACGAATGGAGCAACTGGGTAAAGTGACTGTAGCAAAGAGTTAAATTATGAAATACCAACCCCTATTTTTTATATTGCCTCTGTTCATTATAGCATGCAATGATCATCCTAAACAAACCATAACCATTGAAAATGGCACGACGAATACACCCCAAACACATGTTCAGGATAGTCTTCAGGAAGTAAAAAAAGTAACAGATAAAATTAACATGAACGTAAAATCGTTCTATAAAACCGTCGATGATCTTAAACTTGAAAAAGGTATGTTTCCAGTAGAAAATTACATATATGACACCACAGCTGGCGATGGTTATCATTACGCATTATTTTATTTAAAGTTCATGGCTGCTGCTAAAACTAAAGATAAAGCAAAAATCTCAGCGATGATCCATTTTCCATTCCAAACCACCAGAGAAAAATTGAAATACAATCAAAAAAACAATGAATACGAGGTGTTGGGCTCAGAAAATTGGAAAGGTGGAATGATGAACAAAAAACAATTCGATGAGCAGTATAGTAAAATTTTCACAGATGAGATATTAGAAAACATCCCTGAAACTAGACAAAAAGATATCATCGGAAGGCTACCTGGCGATGTAAAGCCTGATAATGATTATAAAGCTCAATTACAGGCTTATACTGATAAAGGAAGCAGTATCTATTCTGTTAGTATCGAAATACCTGTTCAAAAAACTAAATACAATCATGTCCACTTTGACTTTGGCAGAATAAACGGAGAATATAAGATTTTGAGCTATTTTCTGGAGTAAAGAGATCTTGTGTAATACGCTATTTCATCCAGCTTGATTTAAACTATTACAGCTGATCAATAAGCAAATATATACCTGAGATTACCAGCTCTTTGGGCCTGCCTAAATAAAACCAACCTTAGCAGCTCTATATTTTAAGCCGACAATATTTTCGTACATCTGATTAAAATTTTATTTGATCATGCAAAAACTAACCGATTACAGCGATCATCATCAAAGTTCCGTGAATTATGATACAACGAATGCTCAAACTTTAGAGGACATTACCCAAGTGATAGCAGAGGCATATCGTCAAAAGCGACCGCTTCGCATCCGCGGCAATGGGCATTCTATGAACAGCTCGTCTTTACCCAGGGATGGCGAGTTACTGTTACTGACCACTTTTATCAGGCATTTTCGTTTTGAAAAACCAGGTACGATTACGGTAGGAGCCGGTGCAGCGATATGGAACGTAAACCTAACACTCAGGAAATATGGTTATGAGCTATTGGTTTACAACGATGGTACAGCACCGGCTTCTACAGTGGGCGGCTATCTATCAGCAGGTGGTATTGGCGCTACAAGTCAGCGTTACGGAGGTTTTTGGGAAACAGTGGAGCACGTGATACTGGTTAACGGTTGTGGAAAGGCTGTACGCAGCTCTTTTGGTGATGGTATATTTGAATGGCTTTTTGGCTCAATGAGCCAATTGGGTTACATTTATGAAGTATGCCTGAAGATAAGGCCAATCAAAGGCACTGAAAAATATCCGCAGGACATTACCGGTGAAATATCCTCAAACAATCATCACTGGAATAAACTGGCCTGGTATAACCTGTTCACCACGCCTGAGCACGTAGAAGAAGCCATTCAGGGATTGAAAACGATCAGCCATGTGCACAAACGTACCTGGGTAAATTTGCCCTTATACAGGTATGATATCGCTTTCAAAAAGTTCAATCCACCGCTTATTTACCCGCAGCAAGAAAGCCTGGTGGCGCTCGGGATATGGGGAGAGCCGTGGCATGACAAAGGTTTTGATATCGGGCTGTTGCGTTTGCTCGAAGCTGATTTTGCCGAATTCATTCTTGAAAAACCATATTTCCGCCGCTATGTGCAGGCTGAGTTTACATTTGAAGATTTTGATTATACAGGGTATTTTGGTAGAGATGTGGTATCAGGTTTCAAAAAGGTAAAACACCAACTCGATCCGCAGGGAATTTTCACAAACCTTATACGATAAAATTATTGGCCGAGCTACTGAAAGTCATTTAAATGAGCACATTAGGTTTGTAAAGCAATAACTTAACGCCACGTATGCTGCACCGAGAGGTAAGCCTTTGCCAGCAGGGGGCGACCCGGATCATAGGTTATTTTTAAATGATGCAAGTATTGCCACATGGTACTTACCGCGTGGCGTTCCATCAGGGCCATAGCCCGAACAAGCTCCTCCGGCAGTTCCTTAAATAGTTGCCCGGTGGCAGTATAAGCACCAAATTCTTTCAAAGCAACGCGCTTTGCCGCATCGATCAAATCGTGTTCTGCAAACTTATCTATCATTTTCGTCCAGGCGGACTGTTTCTCAACTGCCGAAAAATTGGGGTTCACATAACATTCCAGGCCGATCTTTGCACCGATACCTTCACTCAAATCAATACTGAAGGCAACGTCGTGCACCAGCGGCTGAAGAAATATCAATATCTCTTTGAGCTCATCAACAGAACCGGGGTATGGTATCTTTTTGAGGAAAGTTAAAATTGCATCAAGCGAAATTTCGTGAATACACAAGCGGATACCATGAACAGGGCGTGAACGCATGGCGCCAATCTGAAATATCCGTGCCCGATCAGGTAATAAAGCAACCAATTGCAATACCTGTGAGCTGAGTTGTGCTGTGCTTTCGTTGCCGGTAAGCGCGCTCAAAGAATAATGGAGAATAATTTCGAGTTCGGCTAAACTATTGTATAATGGCCTGAAAAAAAGACTTGGTACCAGGGGTGCTTCTCCTTGTATATCAAACTCAAGCCAGAAATCATCTATCAATTGTTTACCGGCCCAGAAATCGGCCAACTTGCCAACATCGTCCCAAACAGCGCTTCGTCCGAAATTTTTCTCCGCCGATAACTTTAACAGAAACGGTCCATTATTTTTCTTTTGGAATGACACCAGGAAATCGGCCTCGGCTTCGTTGCTACTCAAGGGACATTCGAAACCAAAAGTACTTAACACTACAGAGCCTGGTAACAAATGCGCTGTTCCCAATATACCCTGAAATGATTTTTTCCCTATCAGATCTTGAGGGGTTTGCGTAACAAATTCCCGCAAATAATCATCCAGCATCCGTTCGTCGCGCATCAGCTTATTATCTCTAAAAATCCGCCCTCAAACAGCTTCCGGATAAAATTTATCCTTACCAGCTCACTATTCTCTTGCGGCAGGTCAGCGATCATAAATTCCTTTTGAGCCAGTATATATTCCAGCACACCGGACAACTCATATTGAACTAACAAATAGCTGCCCGAATAATAAAATACCATCTCGCGCCGGTTTTCTTCAACGCGGTACACCATGTCTGGCCGGATACGCATTCTGGTTATTAAGCTGAACTCAGGTATGGGCGCCGACTTGTCAGGCACGGGGTTCCTGGAAACAACGAAACGACGAGCTATTTCATTAACTGAATCTCGCATGATCTCTGGTGTAAGGTGTTTCTCAAGATCCGCTTTAACCGCAGCAATCCGGTTGTTGAAGTACGGTGTGTTAAAATTTCTATTGCTAATGTCAGGCGGTAGCGCCTCACGCAGTGCATCGCTTTCTTTTAAAGTTTCGAGCAGCGCCTGTACCACCACCTCATACCAGGTAACTACGGTAACAGCTACGGTAAGATGCAGCGATTCTTCATCTTCCGAATATACCTGGTGCACATGCCCCCGGGGTACATACAGCAGGTCACCGGCCTGCATCTTAACAGACCACTCTTCATCCGGTATCGGGAGCGGGCGCACTTTTTTGCTGCCAGGCATTTCTTTTTTCAACCACCCTGCCCTGCCGCGGTGAAGTACTTCGACAGGCGACTCTTCGGCCGGTGAAAATAATTTCCAGATTTTACTGCCGCTTATTTGGACAATAAAAACATCGTGGTCGTCATAATGCGCTCCAAATGCGCGTGAACCGGGAGGCGTAAGGTAAAGGTTAATGTTAATATCCGTTTGAAGATTGGCTTCGAAATGCTGTTGCAATTTGCGTATGCTCAGGCAATGACTTGCGATGTTTCCAAGCCTGATCGTGCTTCCTTTTTCAAAGCTTTCAAACACATTTCCAGCGGTCCAGTAACTTGGTGCTTTGTGGCCCACGCCTTTTTCCGGGTTGACAATCTTCCCCCCGATCAGGGAAATAACGAAATCGGTCTTTCCTCCATTCGTTTTGATGAGGGTATCTATTTCTTGCCGCGATATCAGGCTGGCGAAATATTCAGTGTTTTGCCCTTGTACATAGTAGCTTTTTTTTTGCCAGTATTGCTCAATGAAGCCTTGCCAGGAGATTTCTCCAAAAAGTTGATTGATATCACACTGATTATTCATAGGCCAAAACGCTTGGAAGTTGATCAGGGAAACCAATTCTTAATAAGCTATAGGCGATGCCTGTAGCGCCAACGAAAAGGCCGGGCGAAAACACTTTGATCGGCGCGTCTATAAAAAGCCGGAAACCATCATTTTCATAGAAGCGGTTCACAATATAAGCCGCTTCTCTTTTAATACGCTCGATCGATGCTTCGTCTTTAATAAACCGGGCATATTCTAACCCGATATCCAGCCGCCCAAAGTTGCCGCAACAGATATGATCCAGGTGTTCCAGTGAAAATGCGGTTGTAACCTCCATGTTTTTTTCAATCTGGGGTTTCAGACTTTCATCATGGGTTATTTGGTAAGCTATTAACCGCGTCAGGCCGATACCAGGTGCACCATGACACCAGGCCGTAATAAATTTATTTTCCGTAGGTGTACTTTGATAAGTAGGGTAATTTGCAGCATCGGCATCATACATTTTTTCTTCAAAATCGATATGGGCCATTGCTGTCGCCCGGTAACGCTCATCTTTCGTTAAATCGAATGTTTTCAATAATGCAATTGCAACACCCGAAGCACCATGTGACATGCCTGTAATAACTTTGTTGCCATAAGTTGGCACCAAGCCCTCGCCCTGCGCCGTGTCTCTACAGTTTTTCAACAAATGATCTGCGGTCATCGTTATTTTATGCATGACTTCACCATCGCCTGTTACACGGAATAATTTGATCAGCCCAAGTAACAAGCCTGCAGAGCCAAAAATAATATCAAGCTTTTTATCAGCTTCAAGCACTTCGTTGTCTATGCGTGTCGCACATTTGAGTGCATAAGCGGTTGCAGTTTTGCCGAACGCTGCATCCTGAAAAAAAACAGCAAGCGATGCAAAAGCATATATCAGAGAGCCAAGCCCTATGCCGCCACCTACGCCACTGTAGCGCACCAGTTCGTTCATTTCTTCATCAACAATACGCATGATCGGGGTCATGGCCGCTTTTGCCAAAAGATGATATTTTTCTTCGCCGGTGACTTTAAACAATGCACCAAAGAAGAAACCTATCCCGGCTGCGCCGCTGTATAAGTTATAAGAGATGGGTTTAAATTGAAAAATATCGGCCTCCTTCAGGTATTCAAGTGCTATCCACGCCATGGAGCCATCCGAAGACCTTAACGCTTCTTGTTCAAGTTCAGACGCTATGATTTTGGCAACCGAGATACAATCACTGGGAGCAATTGCAAGTATGTCACCAATATCCCGTTTTTTAGAGCCATTATTTAAGATCGCTGAACGTGTATCGTCATGGAAGCTTTTGGCAGCCCGGGCATAAAAAGCATAGCGAATATACCGCTCCTGCAGGGCCAGGTCATTTTCGTTCAGTGCTTTCGTTTTTTCTATAATGCGTTCAAAACACCGCGTGGTAAAATAGTTTTTTACCAGTGTCTTGTTTTCGCCATCTTGTATATCAAGGCTGTCTGCTTTGAGTCTGAAATAAGGAATATCGGACCTGATCAAAGATTCATATTCCGATCTTAGCAGGTTCCACTGGCCGTAATTACCCAGGTCGGCCGCCAGGTATAGTCGCGCCATACTTTCGCACCCTATGCTCCAGTCCATACCATCCCGCAAAAATTCTGGTTCTGTCAGTTTCGCGATCATGTCTGAATATACCCTGGTAGGCTTACGCACGAAACGTACCACTACGTGTTCCCACTGCCGTATTAACTCGCCAAAACTTTCTTTATTACGCATGATAAAGGTGTACATATCGGAAAAGCCCTTTGTTATCTCGTCTATGTAATTTTCCGATGAGCCAGGGTCCTCCCCTTTAATAAAAGGCTGGTTGCCCATCTTCCTTACCGGCCTTTCTACCGGTTCCAACCTGATATCATCTGTACCCACATCAACCCAGCGCTGCATCTTTTCAATGCCTGCGCCTTCCTCACCGCCCAATCCGCTAATGTCTTTTTTTGCGCCTTCTTTACGAATATTCCAGCTCGGCAACATCCCGGTGCGCAATACCGAATAGTAAACTTTTTCGCTGGCCATTTGGGCCGCGTTAAGCACGCCGGTTTCTGCCATCTCCATTTCTTTGTAAGGGTTAAAAATGGTTTCCGTATCGATGAGATAGGGAAAAGCACCGTCTGCAATAAGGTTTTCATAATGAAAGTCATAACCTTCCATTACATATACAATCGCCATCAGGTAACCGGCCCTGATGTAAAATCTCTTTACGTCTTCTTCGGTATCGCAACCATTGTTTTCAATGAACTGCTGCCAGCCATAATCGCCTTTATCGATCACCGACGCTACGTTAAGGCCGATAAGCTCTTCTTCAAGGTTAATCCAGTTTACTATGGCCTCAAGCACACACTCGGTAGACAAAGGTTTGGGTTTATATACCATTTTAACGCCCTTGTCAAATGTCAGGATTGCAGTCGTTTTTCCACCGTTATGCCTGTCGGACAAACCAAAGCTGATTTTGCTGATCTGTCCAAGCGACTGCCCATTATTAAATAACTGTTCCAAACCGGGACGGTCAACTCGGTACCGCTCCATGAAAAGATGCATGGAGGCAATCCAATTTTGGGCAACTTCGCACAGCTGTCGTGTAAGCACCGTATATTCAGAAAAAAAAGTGTCCCAGCGGTTGACGTATATCTCCCTGATGAAACTTCGGTATAATGATTTATTGTTTTCCGGTGCCGTTGCTTTGCGCAGCAAAGCCCCTAGCCCGCTTTCACGCCCGGCTTTAAATATATTGAATTCAAGTGCTGCTGCATTAGCCAAACAGCCCGTAAGCAGGCTCTTCAGGCAGTTACAAGCACCATCAAGGGGGATCTCATCAGAATGGTCAAAAAATCTCTCCACCTGCCGCAATGCGTGCAGGTAAAAAGGTAAAGCAATATGAAAGAAAGCATGTTTATCATGCTCCGGTCTAAAAATTTCGATAGGCTGCAATTGTTTGGCCAATTTGCTTACCTCATCGAAAAAAACAAGCCAGGCCGGGTCTTCTGACTCCGGCCAGACAAGGTTTTCGGGATTTAATACAGCATAAGCTTCCCATTCGGCAATACCATCCTGGCTCAGCCGTTTTTTAAATTTTGCTTCATCACCCAGGGCGGATACCTGCTGCCAACGATCAATGCGGTCCTTTTCCAAAGAATCGGCCAATAACGCATCATCTGTATTTTTTAGTAAGATAAGCCGCTCGTACAAATTCAGAGCCTTGATTGCGGTATCTGTATGATATAATTGTTCGTTCATTAAAAATAACTGTTAATCGCGGACTGATAAAAAATGGCAAAAACAGTACTACTCCACTTTTTTTTTAAACGCGACAATTAATCAAATTCGCTGAAAAGAGAGGCTATGTGCTACTTAAACCGAGAAAAAAGAATTATTCTTCAGTTGGGCCAGGCTGGCAAGTGGTATCATTGTTACCGCACTGCGTACATTCAAAAGCACACCCAGCCGCTGACGACCAGCCGCTGCAATCTGCTGCGCTACCGATATCGGAACCCATTTGCTCTGATCCGCTTGCTGCCGGTAATACCATATTGAAGGAAGTTGCAGTGTCCTCATAAACGTTAACTGAAACATTGGCAGGCAACGTAATGCCTAAGGTCTGTTCTATGGCTGCTTTTGGGTCTGCGATAAGGCTTGCGCGGAAAGTACTGTCTTTCATCGCTTTTTTGATAATTTGCGCTTCTGCTGAGGCACGGTCTAGTGAATCCATTAGTTCGAAAGTTTTAATTTTGCTTGAAAGTAAAGATTTATTGGATCAATACCAAATAAATCTATTTGATTAACAAGAAATTGGATGAAAACAAAACAGGACCAGTAAACACTAAGGATCAAGCGGAAAATTTAGGGCTAAATATTTAAGCATATATTTTAGATAGTCTAAAAAGTTAGCATCTGACATATGTAAAGCCCAATTAAATTGTCAACATCGAATTCAAATTTATTTTTATCGGGCGTTTGTAAAAGATTGATGTAAGCTCTTTGCTCAGTGCATAAAAAGCCGGTTAAATAGATGTGTTTCTGAAAGACGGTATATGCCAATTTTACGATCTCACTGCTTTTTGAGCCTAACTCAATGTAGACATCTTCCCAGAAATTTGTATTTATAATCCGATCGAGGTGCTACTGACGCAAATGAGATCGTTAACATCTAAAGGATAGTATTTTGACCAATGCCAAAACGCGACATCCCTGCCAGGCATTGCAGATTAGCCATTTTCTTCTGACAAGCTGATTACTTCATCAATTTGCTGCATTCATAAATAGCATGTGCGCACCACTTTCCTGATAAAAAGCTTTGTAATCTTTGATATTCAGCATATCATTTACGGCTTTGGCTTTATCGACACTTTTATCATAATAAGCTTTACAAATTTGATATCCTACCCAGTAACCTAAGTCAGCCGGTTTATCTGCAGTTTCCTGGTTCGAATTTGCTATCCAGTTATAACTGCGTTTCAAGTACATCTCCTTTTCAAAATCGGTCCATATTTGTTTTTCTTTACCTTTAGCCCATACGTGCAAACGTGGGTTAGCGTTGTTACCCGATATTAGTTCGCCAATAAAATCGGCCATACCTTCTACCATTACACCGTGTAAAAGCGAAGTATCTCGTTTCATCCCATTCTGATTAAAATGGATCAACTCATGCGCTATTGTGTTGGGCAAACCGGATAGATTGTTGAAATTGTTATTTTGCCAAAGCGTAAGTTCTGTTACCGGGATATCGGATGTACGCACACCCTGATCAAGACCTATTAGTAGCCCGCTTTCAGTCGATGTACCACCCGATGTAAACGCGCCAATCACAAAATAAACGTCGGGGAAACTAGCCGCCTGATAGAGTTGTTTAAACTTCACAAAGCTAGCTATCATCTGTGGCTTTTGCGACTCAACCATAAAAGTGTTCTTACGGATTGCGGCGTAAAAATTAGGCTTACCATCGTGCGTTTGTACGAATTTTTTTACGCTGCCTACCTTTATGGCAAAATAGTCCTGCAAGCCAACTGTACCTGGTTCTACGTAATATTTTTTATAAATAGCTAAACGGTTGGCGGTGTCCTGATGTGCAAGGTCATATGCCTTCCAGAAATTTTTGATGTCGGTGGTAACAAGTTTAGCTTTCAGCGGATCATTTGTGCTGGCCTTGATGTTTCCAATCCTGGCAACTAATGTAGTCCAATCGGGCATGGAATGCAGTGCATCAAGATCGGTGTCTACCTTTAGGTGTGCTCCATTTTTATAACCATTTTCAACCGCTTTTTTAAGCAGAAGCATGGCGCTATCTGCTTTACCGCTTAACGCGTAACAGCAGGCAGCATTGTAATATTCATTACGTTTTAAGGATTTAAATTCGTCGGTATCAGCTGCAAGCAAATAATAACGACCTGCAGCAATATAACTTTTGACTGCGTATAAGCTATCAGCCTTTCTGCTCTGCATGTTTTGCGCAAATGCGCAGGTACTAAGTAATAATAAAAGTGATAAATAGATTTGTTTGAGCATAAACCATTTTTTTGAGGTAGGGTTATAAAAAGTCATTTTAGGAATTATATGTTAAAAAGACAATCTAATTTATTCAACGTTGCTTCCAGGAAGAAATTTATTTTATGGTGACTAATTTAGTCCTTCTAAATTGCAAAAAACTTAGCGCCTGTTTAAAATTAAGTAAAATTCATTTCGTATGTCATCCTGAGGGTTAATTAATTATTTAAAATCAATATGAGTGACGTATAATTGTCTTCTCTTGTCCCAGGGCGCGGTCTTGCCTCGGCTCGCCGCCGCCGAAGGGCTCTTTCTTTTTGGCATCAAAAAGACCAGCGCAGCTAGCTTGAACACAATTGAAAAAATAAAAGCAAGTGAAAAAACAAAAACTGCCGGCTGAAAATTTTTCTTTCGAAGCTGGTAGGTTGGCTTGGACAGTACAGCCCGAAAAATTTGTTAGGCCGGATTTAAGTAGAACGGGGATATCGTGCTATGGCCTAACTGGATGGAATGCGAAAGCAGTTAAAATGCTGATTAATAATTTTTTGTAAAATAACGTCAATGGTAGCGTAGTCGAAGACAATTTTTTATAGTTAAGAGAAGCAATCGACTTCGTTCTTGTGACAAACTAGGAGAAGTAATGTAATTGAATAAAATTTAAATAGGCTCTTAGCTTATAAACGCAATTTTTCGGACTTTAATGATTTAAACTGATTCTAGTATTATAACTCAAAAACCACAAGTAATTTCAGGACGAGACGCCTGGTGGTAAAAAGCTGGCTAAATAGTTTGGAATGAATCTGGCGCACACTTTTAATGAAATTCCCAATATCTGACAAACCACCTTAAAGGGAAAGTTCTATAAAAGACCCAACTTCACCTTCTCCAGACGATTCAAAATCTATCGGTAGTCGTATGCTTCTTAAAGCACCAAACTAATCCCCTCCCTTCCTTGCCGACTGAAATCCTATAATACCTATGACTCCTACTCCCTGATGCCTAATCGGTATCTCCACCAGGTATTAAAAAACGTGATTCGTCCATAGAATGCCCGTGATTATCACCAAATCTTCCTAAATCAAACATGACCTTTGCCCGGGTCAAAACAGCACATTTTTTAAACCTGCCTCAAATGCAAAGCTTAACAATACTTGATTGCCGGGATGAAAATCTGCTATAAAAGTTAAATTAATAAAATCACAAAAATGAAAATAACAAACCATGCCTGCCTGGGAATGTTGTCTGCCGGACTGATTACTCTAGTTGGTTGTACACAAAAAAACGAGATAAAGCAAAGCACTCTCCCTGCCAAAGTAACGGTAACGACTGTAGCTTCAATCGACAGCCAGCAAATGCTAAGCTATTCGGGAACAATCGAACCAGACAATACCGCTCAGGTCGGTTTTTCTGTAGCTGGAACCGTAAACCGGATCATGGTTAACGAAGGACAGCATGTAGTTAAAGGCCAGTTGTTGGCTGGTATTGACGCTACAGAATATACCTACGCGTTATCCATAGCTAAAGCTGGCCTGGAACAGGCCGAAGATCTATACAGAAGGTTAGATGAGCTATATAAGAAAGGCAGCCTTCCGGAAAAGGACTATATGGATATCAAGACCAGACTAGCCCAGGCTAAGGCCAACAAAGGGATAAACGAAAAGCATATTGCCGACAGCAAGCTCTATTCACCTATGACTGGTATCATCGCAGCAAAAATGATCGAAAACGGGAGCGCTGCTGCACCGGGTGTCGCAGCATTTACCATTGTCAGGACGGATCAGGTTTATGCGAGGATTGCCGTACCGGAAAGCGAAGTGGGTGCAATGAAAAACGGGATGACCGCAAAGATTACTATCCCGACATTGAACCAGCAGCTCAACGGTACTATCACCATCATCAATCCGCTTGCAGATCCAGCATCAAAAACCTTTTCCGTAAAGATAAGGCTTGACAATCCAAAGGGCACATTGTTGCCGGGAATGATTGCGGATATCAGTATCGGCACTTCCCGAAAGACCAACGCTATTACCATTCCAATCGAATCAGTTGTACACGACGCCGACAACCTTGCCTATGTCTTTACAGTGAACGGCCAGAACAGGGCGATCCGTAAACGTATCGGCACAGGGGGATTGTCAGACCGGTCCATCTTGGTGACCAACGGACTTCAGGCCGGCGACCGTATCATCGTGTCAGGTCAGGACAATATCAAAGACGGCCAGAAAGTTGGCCTGTAAAGATTATCGGATACAACAAGTACCTATTCACCAGTGCACATCAATTGTAGCTCATTAAAATGAAGAAAAGAAGAATAAATGTTATCGAGGCAGCTATGCGTTACCCTCAGATAACGTTAGCAATAACAGCAATACTGGTTATGGCAGGCGTCATTGCCCTATTTACCATGCCCCGTAGCGAAGACCCCAGGATTACAGTCCGGCAAGCGCTTGTCATAGCTGCCTACCCTGGAGCAGATGAGATCCAGATGGAGAAAGAAGTTACCAACAAAATAGAACAATACCTTTTTAGTTTCGAAGAAATTCGGAAAAGTAAGACCAAATCGGAAACGAAAGAAGGTCAGGTGATCATTACCGCGGAGTTGAACGACAATGTAAAAGACACTAAGAAGTTCTGGAGCACCCTGCAACATGGCCTCAACATGAATATGAGGGGCGTACTACCTGAGGGGGTACTTGGCCCCGTGGTCAACAGTGATTTTGGGGATGTGGTAGCCCAGATGATAACCGTTACTGCCCCAGGGCGCTCTTATGCCGATATTGAAAAATATCTTGACCGGCTGGAGGATGGTATCAAAACGATTCCGGCAGTCTCCAAGATCAAACGTTATGGCGGACAGCGGCAACAGATATACATCACAGTACAGGATGAAAAGTTACGGCAGTATGGTTTTGACCTCCATACCATAGCAACGGTTTTACAGGCGCAAAATGTAACCCAGGTTACCGGCGACCTTACCCTGGAAGCGAGCAAGATACCTATTTTTGCAGGCAGTCGTTTCAAAAACGAAACTGCCATCGGCGACCAGATCATATACAGTACACCTGCGGGAATCGTGGTAAGGCTAAAAGATGTGGCCAGGATTGAACGCCGTTATGAGGAACTCAAAAACAAGATCAAAGTTGGTAACAACGATGTGATGATGCTGACTGTAGAAATGCAGCCTGGAAGCAACATCGTGGAACTGGGGAAGCAACTGGAGCAAAAGGTCGCTGAAGTAAGAAGCAACCTTCCTGGTGATGTCAGTGTAAAGACAATTGTAGACCAACCTACGGTGGTCAAAGAACGCCTTGGCCATTTCATGTTGGAGTTTGGCATCGCCATCCTATCCGTGATATTGGTTGTAATGCTGCTGCTGCCACTACGTGTTGCCGCGATCTCTGCCATTGCGGCACCTGTTTCTATAGCAATTACATTTGCTGTGCTTAACATCATCGGCGTCGAACTCCACCAGGTTACGCTTGCAGCATTAATTATTGTACTGGGTATGGTTGTAGACGATGCCATCGTTATTGTAGATAATTATATCGAAAAGCTTGATGAGGGTGTAGCTTCATGGACGGCTGCCTGGCAAAGTGCTACCCAGTTAATGGTGCCCGTATTTACAGCCACAGCGGCCATTATCTTTGCCTTTGCCCCGCTGGCAATCTGCCTGCATGGCATGTCGAAGGAATTCATCCAGGCACTTCCTGTTGCCATCGGTGTAGCGCTAACCGCGTCATTTTTGGTGGCAATTTTCCTGACTCCTTATCTCTGCTATATCTTTTTGAAAAAGGGACTCAAACACAAGATAAGTGAACGTCCTTTAAAAAAGAATATACTGGATCGTTTACAAGACGGATATAACCAGGCCGTGGAATTCTGTATGCGCTGGCCAAAGAGTACGCTTACAGCAGGGGTTCTTTCAGTCTTCCTTGCTTTCTTTATCGGCGGACATGTACAAACCGAGTTCTTCCCCATTGTAGAAAGGAACCAGTTCAACCTCGAATTATGGATGCAGAATGGAACCAGTGTACTTGAAACAGAGAAAGCGGTCCAAAAGGTTGAAGCTGCCATAAAGGGGGATAAACGTATCGTGACGACCGCAAGTTTTATTGGCACATCCTCACCGCGTTTCTATTCGACCTATGCACCGGAACCAGCCAGAGAAAACTATGCACAGATATTCATCAATACGGTAAGTGAAGATGCAACTGAGGAGATGATCAAAGAATATCTCAGGAAATTCGAGAACTTCCTGCCGAATGGTTATGTGCGTGTACGCCAGTTATCGATCAAAGAACAGCCGGCACCAGTCGAGATACGTATCATCGGTGAGGATTTGGCCGACCAGAAAAAAGTTGCACTCCAGGTCAAGGCCATCTTATCCAACGCTAAGGGTACAAATTGGATCAGAACAGATTACCAACGTGATTATTTCGGTATCAATGCCCACATCAAGGAAGACCAGGCTAGCAGGCTCGGTATTAGTAAGGCGCTGATTACCCAAACCCTGGGTGCCGAAATAAACGGTTACCCGGTATCCAGATTATGGGAGGGAGACAAACCGGTCGACATACTATTGCGACTGGATGCCAGCAACAGATCAGACTTTGGCTCACTGGAACAGTTGAGCCTCACCTCCAGATACAATACCAGGATACCACTGAAAGAGGTAGTTGACCTTCAGCCATCCTGGCACACCGGTGCTATTGCTCACCGAAATGGGCTGCGTACCCTTACTGTTTCATCAGAATCACAGATGGGTGTAAAGGCCAGTGCCATTATCGCGTCAATACGTCCTCAAATAGACAAATTGAAGCTGCCCGAAGGCATCAGGATCAGTTATGGTGGAGAAGACGAAGCCTCCCAGGAGAGTGGACCTGATATGGGTACCTCCCTTATGATCAGTCTGATATTGATCTTTCTGGTGCTATTGTTCCAGTTCAAGAGTATGGGCAAAGTACTGATCGTACTTTCCACCTTTCCGCTGAGTCTTTTGGGTGCCATGCTGGGACTTTACCTAACGGGCAACTCCATGGGTTTCTTTGCATTCATGGGAATCATCAGCCTGATGGGCATCGTGGTCCGCAACGGTATTATTCTGGTAGATTATACGGATGAGCTCATACTTGAACATGGTTATACGATAAAGGCCGCTGCCTTATCCGCTGCAAAAAGAAGAATGCGCCCAATCTTCCTTACCTCTTCTGCTGCTGCCATTGGCCTTATACCGATGATCGCAAGCCAATCACCCATGTGGGCACCACTTGGCAGTGTGCTGGCTGTCGGTGTGATCGTTTCTATGGTCATGACGCTTTTCATTGTTCCCGTGCTTTATTATAAATTCATTAAACCGGTCAAGGCACACGAAGAAGATGGACAACCTGATGCAGATGAGCACATACAGTATAAACCGGCACATCACTAAAAATAATAAAATGAAATTCAAGATAAAGAAAATATTAGCCTATATGCCCCTGTTGTTTACAGGCTGTATGATCCCGCAAATAACAATGGCGCAGCAGGTTCTGACACTGGAACACTGCAGGCAGATGGCCCTGGAAAGGAACAATAACATCAAGGCAGCAATGGAAGACATCAATGCTGCCAGGGCGCAAAAGGCACAACAGGATGTTGGAGGCAGGCCCTCTGTGGATGGCTCGATAACCGGTTTTTATTTCGGGAAACCATTAAATACGATTATTCCCGAATATGGGCTAAGCTCTGGCCTGGGGATCACTCAGCCCATCTATACAGGTGGCAAGGTTAGGCTTGGCAAGGAGATTGCAGCAAATGGTGTAGAGATAAGGCAGGAGCAGAAAGTTCTTGTTACAACTGAGGTACTCTTCACCACCGAAAGGGCCTATTGGCTGGTGGTATCTGCCATGGAACGGATCAAACTAGCCCTGCAAACTAAAAAACAACTGGCTGCCCTTTACACCGATCTCAATAACCATTTCACTGCCGGAACTACCTATAAAAATGATGTATTGCAGGCTCAGGTACAACAAAATGCAAATGAGCTTGATATTTCACGTGCAGAGGACAACCTGACCATGGCAAAGCTATACCTGGCACAGGTTACGGGATTGACAGACAGCACGGATTTTACAGTGGCGGATTTCCTGGACGCGCCAATAAATACTGTAATAGATAATTCCCCGATGCAACAGGCGCCAAGCAATCGTTCGGAAATAAAGATCCTTCAAACGTCGGTATCAACAGCAGAGCTGCAACAAAAAATGTTAGCGGCTGATCTTAAGCCTGGTGTGAGCCTGGCATTGAACGGGATAACAGCATTTGGAAAAAGCGGGATCAATCCCACTAATAAAGATAATTTCATGGCTTCATATTACAGTATGCTTAGCATAAACATACCTGTTTTCGACTGGGGTAGAAAAAGAAAAAAAATACAGGAACAACAGTTCAAAGTTTCCTCACAACGCTATCAGTTAAAGGAACGGGAAGAACAGGTTACTCTTGAAGTACAGCAAGCATTTCTGCAACTTGGCCAGAGTGTAAAACGGATAGGACTTTCTGATTTATCACTAAGCCAGGCAGAGGAAAACCTTAAACTGAGTAATGACCGTTTCAAGGCCGGAACGATCGTAGGCAAGGATGTATTGGAAGCACTAACAATCTGGCAGCAGGCAAAAAGTAACCTGCTGGAAGCAAAGGTTCAATATAAAATTGATGCGGCCGCATACCAGAAAGCAACTGGTTCAATAGAACGTTAACATCAATGTTGTGTAAATAATACGGATGCCATTTAAAACCAAAAGAACGGTCTATAGCAGAAAAAGCATTAACAGGAAGCAATAAATTATTAGGAGTGAAAATACCACAAAATGGGTATCGTTATATTTAATGGTTCCCTGGAACGAACCTCCAGGCATTTACATTGCCTGGAGGCATAACAGAATGGAAGATTAGGTAGCGCTTTATAGCACCGGGCACCACTACTATCCAGCGCCCTGGCTCCCAATAAAAACGGGTTATTACTGACGGAAAGATCCCCATCATAAAGTATATTTGCGTATTCACAAAATCAGCATTTGTCACAGACAATTAAGATCAATAGAAATGGCTAAAAACAAGAAGATTCCGACCCATTCGGTCACCGAATCTGTTTCAGGAATGAACATCGTGAAAATTGAACCTGAAGAATCTTTAGTGACACCACACGACATTTCGCTTCCGCATAGACATGGCCATTATTTCTGTATCCTGCTCGAAAGCGGAGAGATGGAATTTCTGATCGATTTCAACAAAGTGACCCTCAAGGCAAATACTTTATTCCTATCTTATCCTGGACAGGTACTTCAGTTCGTGTCAAGAAAAGAGTGCCTGGGATGGGTGCTCTTTTTTGAGCATGCGCTTATCAGTGAAAAAGCCAGGACATTACTCGATCAATTCCTGGCCGAAACGATACCAATGGATCTGTCCACCAGTCAGGCAGCACTAATAAGAAATATGCTTGGTACTATGGATACGGTCTATCATGATGGAAGAACAGATATTTTTAGAAAGCAGACTATACAGGCTTTGCTGATGGCTTATGTTTATCAGATTTCCTCGGTATATGCGTTAAAGGAAAACAAGGAGCTCATTAAGTATTCACCACGACATATAGAAATTGCCAAAACATTTTGGCAACTGTTACGACGGGATACTGTCATGAAAAAGCCATCCGAATTTGCCTCTGAAATGAACATCACCACCGGTTATCTCAATGATGTGGTAAAAAGAGTGACTGGATTTTCAGTAACGGATTTAATACATAGCGAGGTGATCAAGGAAGCCCAGAGGCTAATGGTCTATTCGAACCTACCCTTAAAAGAAGTCGCAGACCGATTGGGATTCAACGACTATAGCTATTTTCATCGTGTCTTCAATAAGACATCCGGACAATCGCCGGGTTCCTTTCGGGGGAGCTCCGTTCAATAGATATGCATCGGTATGCTTATTAAGATTTTCCCATTTAATGTAATTCAAATTATTTCTAAATCAGGTTAACTCGCTTTCCGAAAAACTATCTTTGTGTAGTGATTAAAAAAATGAGTAAAAAGACAACATCCATCCCTATCCATTCTTTGTCCAAAGAATATCAGCAAGATTTTGTTGTTAAACAAGTAACGCCTGAAAATTTAAATGCCCTTAATGAAACAGAACATGCACACAGGCATGATTATCATATCTTTTCATTAGTACGGAAAGGAACTTTTCATATTGAAATCGATTTTGAGCGTTATGAAATAAAAGCGCCTGCAGTACTTTACATTCATCCCAGCCAGATTCATCGCATCATAAAGATTGAAAAAGCGGACGTTTTTCTTCTTGGAATGAATAGTGAGAACCTGAATCCCGATTATTTAAGAAAATTGGAACAAGTTATTCTACATGCAAGGTCATTACCGGTAAAATCCGCTATTTATACAATTTTAGACCGAGCCATCATTTTATGTAAAAGTATTTTTGAACGGAAAACAGATAAATTATTTGCTTCCGTACTAAAAGATTGCTGTAATGCTTTTGTAGGTTTGATCGTTTCACAGTATCTGGAGCAAATAGAAAGTACAGACAACCTTTCACGCTATGAGATCCTTACCAAAAAATTTAAACTATTACTGGAACGAGATTTTATCCTGATTAAACAACCCTCGGATTATGCTGACGCCCTGAATATCTCTACATCTTACCTTAATGAATGTGTCCGCAACGCCACAGGGTTACCTGTCTCCCACCATATCCACCAACGCATCATTTTAGAAGCCAAACGATTGCTGTTTTATTCCGATAAATCGGTTAAAGAAATCGCGACCGAATTGGGTTACGATGATTACCCCTACTTTTGCCGGATTTTTGCCAGGATAACCGGAACAACGGCTTCGGCCTTTCGAAATAAAATAACTCATTAGGGCATAAATAGCGTTCTCCACGAGATACATTTTGTGCAAAACCGCCATTCGTCCAATACAAACACCGTTTCGTCTACCTTTGCTATTTATATTCATTCTAAATTTGTAATCAGTTAGAGATTATAAAATTATGATTATAGACGATTCAAAATTTCCGGTTGTTTTTGTGAACTTTCAGCACAGCCACTCAGTAGATGAAGCCCATGGCCACGAGAATGGCATTGCGGCATTTACCAGCCTTTTCGAGCGGAAAAAACCTTTTGTGATGATCAGCACCGGCGAGACACCCAAAGAAAAGCACAAACCTTCAAGGGAGGAAACCAAACAGGTAAATGCCTGGAGGAAAATCCATAAGGAAGAACTCAAATATACAAAGGCGACCATACAGGTAGAGCCGAGCATCGTAAAGCGTATGGGTATGAGACTTTTTTCAAATGTATATGAGAAATTTTGGGGGAATCCACTTCTTTTTGCCGAAACAAAAGAAAAAGCAATTGAAAAGGCCGAACAAATATTAGGGGAAGTTTCTACTGGCAAAACGGAAGCAATATAACTTTTGTTTAAATGGAAAGAGCAGCAAAATGGGCACCCAATGCGATGAAGACTTTTATGATTTCCTAAATGCCAGTGAGGACGATAACGAAGGAATTGAAGATGAAAAATTCACCAACTATACCGAAACACGACCATGACGGCAGTGGAATCCGAATAGAGCCGATAGACGACGGTATCATTAATACGCCCTCAGATTTTCATGAACCGCACCGGCATGAACATTATATTTGCATACTGGTAGAAAAGGGTTCTATAGAGAACTCAGTTGATTTCAGAAAAACCATTATCCGTAAAAACTCGCTCTTCGTTTCCTATCCCGGGCAGGTACACCAGTTGGTAAAATCAACGGGTGTTACGGGCTGGGTGCTTGCTATAGACAACAAGCTCGTGGATGATACCGTAAGTTCAATATGGCAACAATCGCTTTCAGAAGTCATCAACCTGGAGCTAGGGCCCGGAGAATCGAGATGGTTTAAAAACATCCTGGTATTAATAGCAGGTACTGCTTCAAAAGACCTTGGTATGGTCATTAATTCCCAGGCACAGGTTACGCTGGCAACTGCTTTTATACAGCAGGTGGCTTTCGTTTACCAGGGAAGGGAACAGCGCTTTACGTTACATCATTCCGCAAACAGCATCTATATTGCCAAAAAGTTTAAACAGGTGTTGAAACAACAATTCAAGGCATTAAAGCGTCCCGGCGACTATGCCGAAATTTTGAACCTTTCGGTAAGCCACCTGAATGACACGGTAAAAGCTGTGACAGGTTTTTCGTTGACCTACCTTATACAGCAGGAAGTGCTACGGGAGGCACAACGGTTATTGTACCATTCCCATTTCAGCGTGAAAGAAATCGCAGTTTCGCTGGGATATGAGGACTATAAGTATTTCAACCGCCTGTTCAGCAAGGTTGCCGGGATTTCGCCAGGAGCCTTTCGGAAACAGGAAATAAACAGGACAAAATAGTAAATATAAAAATCATGAAAGAAACAGCACACAACCACGAGCATAGCCACAGTCACGAACATGGACACGAAGATGACCATCACCATCACGCAGGAGGCATGCATGTACACCCCATTGTTAAGAACATGCGCATTGCTTTACTGCTCAATGTATCATTTACCATCATTGAGTTTGTCGGGGGAATAATGACGAATTCGATGGCTATATTATCTGATGCTATCCACGACCTGGGCGACAGTATTGCCATCGTATGCTCATTGGTGCTGGAAAAGAAATCGACAGGTGGAAGAACCCAACTGTTCACCTACGGAAAAAGGCGGCTTTCGGTATTGGCCGCGTTTTTTACCTCTCTCATACTGATTGCCGGTTCGGTAGTTATCCTCACGCAGGCCATTCCCCGTTTCTTCCGTCCGGAAAGTGTAAATACGGAAGGCGTACTATGGCTGGCGGTAATCGGTGTGATATTCAACGGGCTGGCATTTTTCAGACTGTTCAAAGGCAAGAGCAAATCCGTTAACCAAAGAGCCGTAATGATGCATTTGATGGAAGATGCGCTGGGATGGATTGTTGTACTGGTCGGCGGGTTTATCATGTATTTTACCTCCTGGATGTGGATAGATCCTTTACTGTCTGTAGGCGTGGCTGTCTTTATCCTCTACAATACCCTACGAAACATCATGCAAACGCTAAAAATACTGTTGCAGGTAAAACCCGACAATTTTAACGACATGGAAATAAAGGCCGCATTGCTTAAAATACCAGGTATAACCAATATACATGACCTGCACGCCTGGACAATGGACGGCGAGTACAATGTGCTGACTACTCATTTGGTACTGAATAGCGACGCGAATATGGAAGACCTGCGTAAGGTAAGAAATGAGGCATATCATGTACTTTCCCATTTAGAGATACATCATCCCACCCTACAATTTGAATTTGAAGGAGAATCGTGTGCCTTGATACACTGCTAAAAATATATCGCATGAATACAGGGGAAAAAACATTGGCAGAAATGAGGGAAATCCTGGAGGCATATTTAATGAAGAACAACTATCGGAAAACCCCTGAACGTTTTTCAATACTGGAAGCGATCTATTATTTCAACAAACGTTTTGATGCAGAAATACTCTACATCGACATGATAAACAAAAAATACAGGGTAAGTAGGGCAACCATATACAATACACTCGAAATCCTGGTTGCCTGTAACCTGATCGTGGAGTTGCATTTCAACAAAAATATGGCTGAATACGAACATGCGACAAAAAAAGGAGCGCATTGCCACATTGTTTGTCTTGATTGCCATGAGGTAGTGGATATTAATGAGGAGTTTCCCCGCTTAAGTGCCGAAGAAAAACAGGTGCCCCGGTTTGGGTTTGAGATACAACAACAGGTTCTTAATATTTTTGGTAAATGTATGAACCATGCAAATGGCTTCTGCGATAAAAAAAGAAGAGAACTGAAAATGCCTTTGACGTAGTCTGAAATTGCGATTTTTTAACTTTACTACACATCTTTCAGGGCTTTAAGAACCTCGTATTAGTTCGCTTTACGGTGTTCTATCCCTCCTCGTGCTTTGTTTTCTATAAGAAACAACTGCCATTTGTCCTACTTATCCCGTGATTGGTGAGATTAAAAAAGAAAAGTAGAGCCATACATTTGCACCGTATTTATATTGAGTCTAAATAAATACAAAAGCAGTTGTAAAAACTTTACCATTTCTAATCATCATGTGGAATATACAAAAAATGCAAGGTATCATCATCATAGAACGCACAATAGAAAATAGTGTATTTTATAATCATACTGTCCGGGGGAAAAATTGCGCTAAGAAAATAAACAGCATAATACTGTTCTTTACGCTGTCCATGTTGTTTACAGCACAATATGCTGTGGCACAAAACAAAACTTCCATTACGGGAAAAATAACCGGCATTTCGGGAGAAGCAGTTTCGGGTATCAACATAAGGATTAAGGGTAATGAGGTAAGAACCCTGTCGAAAGAAGATGGAACTTTTGAGCTGAACAATCTGAAACCCGGCAATTATGAATTCCTGTTCAATGGATTGGGTTATAAGCCACATAGTCAAAAAATAAGCCTTTCGGCCGGACAATCCATAAAAGTAGAGGTAAAACTAACCGAAATATCTACTGTTCTGGAATCGGTAACCGTAGCTGGCAAAACGCAGGCTGCAGAAGTGAGGCAACAGGCCTATAACGTAGCCGCCATTGATGCACGCAAACTTCATAATACCACTTATGACTTGAACCAGGCGCTGAACAAAGTTTCCGGCGTAAGGATAAGGGAAAGCGGCGGGCTTGGCTCAGCTTTTAATTTTTCCCTTAACGGTTTTACCGGAAACCAGGTCAAATTCTTTCTGGACGGCATCCCTATGGACAACTTCGGAACATCCCTCCAGATGAACAATATCCCTATCAATATGGCAGACCGGATAGAGGTGTATAAAGGGGTCGTTCCGGTATGGCTGGGTGCCGATGCACTTGGTGGCGCTATTAACATTGTAACTAACCCCAACAAAAGGGATTACCTCGATGTATCCTATTCCTATGGTTCGTTTAACACGCACAAGTCAACCGTTAATGCGGGATATACTGCCAAATCGGGCTTTACCGTGCAGGTGAATGCCTTTCAGAATTATTCAGACAATAATTATAAGGTGGATGTGGACGTAGCTAACCTGACCACCGGGGTTTACACGCCCATGCGGGTAAGCCGCTTCCACGATACCTACAGGAATGAGACCGTCATTGCCAACATAGGTGTTATGGGAAAACGATATGCCGACAAGCTCCTTTTGGGTATTACCCTTGGCCAAAACAAAGCCGATATACAGACAGGTAACCGGATGTTCGACGTGTATGGTGCGCGGAAACGGAACGGCAATATCATTATGCCCTCCTTAAAATACCTTAAAAACAACCTTTTCATAAAAGACCTTAACCTGAGCCTCAACGCAAATTACAATGTTGGCCATGAACAATTGGTAGATACCGTTTTTAAGCAATATAACTGGCTGGGGGAATCCAGAGATAAGTCTACAGACCCCGATGCAGTTGGAGGCGAACTCAGGCGAACTTTGTACAAGTATAAAAACAACAATGCCAATGTTACCGCCAATCTTGGCTATAAATTTTTAGGCAAACATTCCTTAGCACTGAATAACACCTTTTTGGGCTTCAACCGAAAAGGAAAGGACGAGTTGGACCCAGACAATAAACTGAACATGCAACCGAGAGAAAACTTTAAAAACATTTTGGGCCTGGGCTACCGTTACGACATGAATGAACGTTTCAATGCTTCCGTATTCCTGAAAAATTACAACCAATCCACAACCGCATTCCAAACCTATACACCGCCGAATGCGCCCTGGGGTACGCTCCCCACTTACACCGAACAACAAAAATCCGTAAATAAAACCGGCTATGGAGCAGCGGCTTCCTATTTTTTGAATACCGGCTTACAGGCTAAAGCTTCTTACGAAAAGACTTACCGTTTGCCCGAAAACGATGAGCTATTCGGTAATCCGACCATAGACAGGATTGAAAACTTTTCGCTTCGACCGGAAAGTTCTGAAAATGCGAACCTGGGGCTGGCCTATCAGTTTATAGCTGTTAAAGCGCATAAGCTCCATATAGAGTCCAATTTCATTTATCGCAACTCGAAGGATTTTATCCGCCCAAACCTGACCTCCGTAGGTGGTGTTGCCATGATACAGATGCTTAACCAACAGGATGTAAGGACGACGGGGATTGATGGAGAAATCCGGTACACATTTAAGGATGCCCTGGTTGTGGGGGTGAACATGACCTGGCAGAACATCATTAACCAGACAAAATATGAAGCTAATGAGACACAGGTTAGCCAGATATACAAGGATAGAATACCCAATATGCCCTATCTCTATGGAAATGCGAATGCGCAATATTCCATCAAAGGGCTGGGGAGTGCCACCAATGTACTGAATATTGGTTACAACCTGACCTATGTACATGAATATTACCTGAACTGGCCCAGCCAGGGGTCAACAGGTAGCAAGCTGAATATTCCTGAACAATTCCAGCACGATGTTAATGCTGTGTTTAGCATAAAAGACGGACGGTATAACATCGGGTTGGAATGCAGAAACCTACTTGATGCAAAAATCTACGACAATTTCAGCCTGCAAAAACCGGGCAGGTCATTCAATGTCAAGTTGCGGTATTTTATTGCCGGAAATCAAAAATAACGAAAGCATTTTATCAAATTTTTTAATCCATAAATATCAAATAATATGAATAGATTTAATTTTCTCCTGCTTGCAGGATTATTCCTTGGCCTGGCTATGACCGGGTGCAGTAAAAATGATGACAACACTTCACCAGGTCCCGAACCGGTTGGCAATGCTAAATATGTACTGGCCGTAACGACAACTGCCGGAGGCGCCACCACTTATCTGCTCACTGCTGATCATCTTTCAAAGGGTACCACCTCAACGACCGGCAATGGTACAGAGACAGACGACTACGGTTATATTGTCCAAAACAACACGCTGTTCGGCCAGGTTTACGGGTTTAGCAATCAGGGGCCGTTAACAGCTTTTAATCTTAATAATCAAGGACATATTGTACAGGGAACCACCCTCAACATGATGACAAGCCATGCTATGGCAACTGTGAATAACGACGATATATTGTTTGCAAATATACCCAGAGATATTAACAGCCCAACGGCTACCTTTACGGTAGTCAATGCAGTAAATCCCCAGATAAAAAGTACAGGCAGCGTAAACCTGACAACAGTAGCAAACAATGGTGAACTGGCTTACTTTACTCATTTAGTACAAATTGGCAATAAAATATATGCTCCTTTTATGAGCATTAAAGGAACTACCGACAATACTTTTGGTTCCAATTACCTTGACAATAGCTGGGTTGCCGTGTTCAGCTATCCTTCCATGGTGCTTGAAAAGGTCTTCAAGGATAACCGCACAAGTTACATTGGTTCTTATTCTGGACAGAATGGGCTTAACAAGATTGACAATGGCGAGGTCTATGCCTTTTCCACCGCAGTAACAGGTTCTACCAAACATTCAGCCGGACTGAAAATAAATACCAATTCGCAAGAGTTTGACCAGAGTTATTTCTTCGATATAGAAACAGCTTCTGGTGGCCATAAATACGCCAGGAGTACTTACGTAGGCGGTACTCGTTTCCTTGCTGAAATGTATGCTGAAGCAGGAGCATCAACAGGTACGGTAAAGCTCGCTATATTGGATGTGGCCGCAAAAACGGTAACCTGGGTTGCCAATTCGCCAATTTATACGCCATCCCTTTTCTCTACACCCACTTACGTAGAAGGTGACAAGAATACCGTTAATATCCCGATAAAAGATGCAACCGGACAGATCGCTATCTATCAGGTTAACGGTTCCAACGCTACAATAACAAAAGGACTTGTGGTAAATGGCGCAGCGGATATTTATGCCATTAATAAACTTACCTATTAGGGCGTAAATTATATGCAGCAGATGAAAAAAGTATCCAGGACAGTAAGTTTGGCCTGGTTAGCTTTTTTTTAGGGTTGTATTTTTTCCATTGCAAAAACGAAAACGGAAAAAAAGAATTTCACACCCGGCAGTTACAAGGGAAGTCACATAAAGGCTAGCCCATCGTGGTACCGGATTTGGCGCATTGGAAACGGTCAAAAAAAAAAAGGGAATACAGGCAAGGAGATTTTCTCTTTTTCTATAATGAATGAGTAACTAAAATGAGCAATTATTTTATTACAAAAAGGAGAATTAGCATGGGCAGCAACGAAAACGGCTTAATAGAACTAGTATATACCATTCATGCGTATGGTGTTTTCTATATCGGCAAAGAAAGAAGCGGAAATAAAAGGTGTCGTACTTTTTAGCGCCATTTCTAAAATAAGCTATTAAAAGTTATTCATTGAAGTAAACAGATCACATTGAAAAAAAAGATAGATACTATACGGTGGGCAAAACACCAAAAAAGGTGGTTTGGTAAATGGCATACCTACCTGGGGATTATCGCGGGTATTGTCGTGTCATTTATCGCTGCAACCGGGTCTTTACTGGTATTTCAGGATGAGATAGACCGTGCCTTAAATCCTGGCCTCTTCCGCACTCTGGAAGGAAAGCCAAAGCTGGCTTTCCATGAGGTTTTTGATATAATGAAACGTAGCTACCCTGCGAGGCAAATTTCCAGTATCAGTCTAAGTGAAAAAGATGACCTGTGTGATGCCTATATCGTTATGCTTTCTGCTAAGGGGAAACCCGGTGAGGCGATTGAAGCTTTTATCGATCCATATAGCGGGAAGCTATGCGGTAAAAGAATTTATCGGAGTTCCTTTGTGAAGATACTAAATGAGCTGCATGCGAACCTGATGCTTTCCTTACCTGGAAAAATCATTGTCGGACTCTCTACATTAGTGCTGCTTATACTGACTATTTCAGGTCTGCGTCTCTGGATTCCTCAAAAATGGAAACAGCTTAAATCGGTGCTAACCGTCAGGTTTAAAAGCAGTTGGAAAAGGCAAAATTACGACTGGCACAATGCCATAGGATTTTATACCGCACCATTTGTAATTGTACTGTGTTTGACCGGGTTTTGCATGAACCTGGGTATTTTAGGGGCACCCGTACTGATGAAAGTGGGCGGCGAGGACCTGGGCGTTATAAAAAAGCTCATCCAAACCAAATCTCACTACATCAAAGGAATCGCACCGTTGCCGCTTAAGGATATACTTTATCGTGCAACTAAAGAAATGCCAGATGCACGGGTAATCTCAGTATTTCTTCCCACTGAATCAGCAGGTTCATTTGCCCTCCAGATGCATGCCAGAAGTAAGATTGGATGGGCTAAAAGAGATGCCGTACTGATTGATCAGTATTCGGGGAAAATACTTTTCAATAGCCGAAAGGATTTCCAGCAAATAGGCAAAGCCTATCTGGGATGGGTACAACCCCTTCATTATGGTAATTTCGGTGGTATGCCAACCAAGATATTCGCTTTTGTGGGTGGACTCTCGCCGTTACTTTTAATGATCTCCGGCCTGATAATTTGGTGGCCGAGGTATAATAAACAAAAGCCTAAGAATTTTTCAGGAACAACTACCGGCCCGCTTAAGGAATCAGTGCATAGAGAAGTTCCTACAATAAAATCCTACAGACAAACATGGTTTAAGGCAAGCAAACAGGGTGGTGGGTACGGTTTATGGATTGCGCTAATCAGCCTGGTTACCGGAGCGATATACGGCCTGCCCTCCAAAGTGATTATCGAACCTGCCTTATTAACATTTTACCTGGTAACCAGCATTG
The DNA here is from genome assembly GCF_019317285.1 of Pedobacter sp. D749. Lineage (NCBI taxonomy): Bacteria > Pseudomonadati > Bacteroidota > Sphingobacteriia > Sphingobacteriales > Sphingobacteriaceae > Pedobacter > Pedobacter sp. D749. The sequence continues at coordinate 1,915,457 of NZ_CP079218.1, read as the reverse complement.
TAATGCTGAATTTTGCAGTGGCTTTAATTACGTTGATACTGGTATTGTCGGCGAAAGGAATAGTGTCATTTCGCTCCAGGCTTGACATATTTGGATCAGTAAGGTACTTTGCATTGTCGCTCTCAATTTCAGTAGTATGCTTATCGCTGTTCTTTGTTCTGTATAAATGTGGCATTACTGAATTTTAAGATTATTCTCCAATGTGGTAACACTTCACCTCAAGCTTTCGGAAAACCATATTAAATAATGCAATGAACTTTAAATGGCTTGAAAATTTTTTAGCCTCGGTTTGCATGACAACTACTTGCGCTGGCTAAGGATTGGAATATTAAGATATTATCCCAGCGGGATTACAACAAAGACTATCAAAACGTATAAACCCCTGCAATCGCACGATTAGCAGGGGTTTATACTTTTAGGGAATTACCAAAATTCGCACGAATTCACAAAAATTGGTGAGTGATTCGGTGTTAAGGCAAAACGGGTATGAAGTCGAAAGCGGCCAGGCTGTTTTGCTTTTTTATTCCATCGTTGATTAATTTTAAAAAGACGAAGTAGCATCATGTGTGTGAATAATTTAACACTAAATGATAATAAAAATGTTATTCAATAAAACACAAGTAATTATGGGAAAGCAATTCATTATTGTCTGTTTAGTTTTAACTGGTATAGTTAACGCTGCCCAGGCACAGGAAAACTTACAAATAGCATGGCCGGGTGAGTACAAATGGAAAATAGGTTCTGACCAAAAAAGTGGAAATACGCGTATGGTTGAACTGTTAGCTGGGAATGAGTCTTTTAAAAACTGGACCATCATCGGCACCATGCTGTCGTTGATGGGGTCTACATCCGTTTCGGTAGAACAGGCCATGAACGCGACCTATAACCGAACCCTAAAAAATGCCCCTAATGCAAAGCTCAAAATGATTGAAAAGGGAACCAAATCGGGTTCACCCTGGATATTGTTCCGCATCGAGTCGCCAAAGTTCAACAATAGCGCAATCCCCGAGTCGCAACTCTATTACATCATTCAGGGTAAAAGTGCTTTATACTCCAATTTCGTAGCGGTGAAGCAACCCGCACTGAGCGTGCTGTTCGTAGAAAAATGGGCCAAGGTTTTTAAAAATAGTATGTTAGTGAGTAAATAATGGAGACTGCAAATTTATCACCTTGTAGATGGCATTTCCTTCGTAGGATCACTACAGCTCATAGGTTATAAACCAGTTTTATCGATTTTATGACCAAATCGTCCTGGTTTTGCTTTCACATCTCCATCTATCCATTCTGACTGGACATAAAATTGACCATGATCTTTGATTAAAATAAATTCGGGGTTCATGCTTTTACCTGTTTGATAGCCAGATACATTTTTAAGATGAGTTAAAATTAGTTTAGAACCCTTTGCCGTAGCCCTTAATTCATCAAAAAACGCCATTTGGAAACCGTTTCCTTCCGCAGTAATCTTTTTGTTTGTGATCCTGATGTCTAATTCCCAGCCTGCGTTTTGCCCGGCGATATCGCCGTAACTAAAATAGGCAGAATATTTGCCGACCCAGGTTGATGGAATTGCCGCATCGGTAGATTCAGCTTTTTGCTCGGATGGGTGTTCGGCGTTATGATCGCTGTAACTTGTTGCAAAAAATGAACTTGCAGGAGCCTGAATTGCATCCTGACTCACCGTTTTTTCCCTGCAGCTGCTCAATATGATCAAACTTGCTGCGCTGATTAAAAATACCCTCTTCATGAATTTAAAACAGATTAAGCCCAAAAATGATTTAATTAATTTTACACCATCTCAACGTTGTCAATAAAAGCTGTCGACCTATTTTCTTAAAAACCTGTACCTACCCTATTTAATCGTATAGAAAGTGCTGTTTTACTTTTTGTGGTTAATCAAATCCATCACAATCAACGCCTCACTGGCGATCGCCATACTACAAAATTTACTGAAAGGCTGAACCAAAACCATGGAAATATTTTCAATTTCCAAAAAAAAATTTAACCAGCAGCTAAACCGTTTTAAAATTTTATCCTTTTCCTTGGCTTTTTAATAATGATTACGAACTACAACTCAAACATTTAAACCATGTTGCTGTTATCCTATCATATCTGATATAAACGAAATCATTATGAAAAACAAAATTACCCATTTAGCACTTAGCGCATTGTTGCTTGGCTCCGTATCATTTGCATCGGCACAAATTAAATTAAATTCCAAAGGTATTGGTGCGCTTGAAAAGGGCGTAAAGGCCGCAACTTTCTCAGATGCAGACGCATCAAGGCTTGCTAAAGAAGCAGTGGGTTACATGGATACGCACAATACTGTAGCGTCGGAAAAAGATCCATATACCATTAGACTTAAAAAAATATTCGCCAAACACAAGAATGAAGGTGGATTGGCGCTCAATTTTAAAGTGTATAAAGTAAAAGATATCAACGCTTTCGCATGTGCAGATGGTAGTGTACGCGTATTTTCATCATTGATGGATATCATGACCGACGACGAATTGTTAGGAATTATCGGTCACGAAATTGGACATGTTGCCAATAAAGATTCTCGTGATGCAGTGAAAAGTGCTTATAAAAGAGAAGCAATGATGGACGCTGCAGCCTCGCAATCCGGCGCAATTAACAGCTTATCAGAAAGTCAGTTAGGAAGTTTTGCTACCGCGATTTTAGATAGCAAATATAGCCGTAAACAAGAAAGTGAAGCCGATGAGTATGCATACAATTTCATGAAGAAACACAACTATAAGGTAACAGCCCTGGCCAGTGCCTTTAATAAATTTGCTGAAATGGAAAGTTCTTCAGGTACCAAAAAGAGCAATTCAGAAAAGATGCTAAGCTCACATCCGGATAGCGCCGACCGTGCTGCAAAAGTGCTTGCAAGAGCTAAAAAAGATGGTTTAGCAGGATAGATACACAGTGATAAGTCGTGTTTTTTAGTTACGCGCTTTAAAATTCTGCTAATTAAAAAATACTTCTGCTTATAATGACATTTATGTAAGCAACTGATATTCAGTATTATTTTTTTTGACCATATAAGACATTTAAGGACCATATAAGCTTATATTTCTTATACGGTGTGAAAGCCTATAGGATTATTTAATGAATTAGCTGTTCTTAGGTGTCTAAGGTGGTTAATTAAACAGCGTAGTCTTTAATTCTACGACCACCTTAGACATCTTAGCTCAATGAGTTTTACAGGATGCAAAATCTTAAACCTAATAAGTTAGAAAGCGCATACAGGATGTCATTCCTATTTTTTTCATGCCACAGACCTGATGGGTACTCTTAATGGCAATTTAAAGCTGGCAAACCTAAGGTTTGCCAGCTTTTTTTCTAGTGATCCCAAAACTCATCCTATTACGCCGCTGCGAATTGTTATATAGCTGATTGATCCGCACTCGCTTTCATTGCAGCTGGGATATGCACTATAAGTTGGCAGCAGCTGTTTATTTTTGTTTACACTGCCACACTTCGGGCATTGGACTGCTTTGATATCTTTAGCCATTTGATGGCTAATGAATACACGTATGATGGCGTTCTAAAACTTTCAAACTAAACATATTGAGAAATGGCACAGTTACTTCCACCACTGTCGTTTTTCTTCAGTTATAGCCGCTTTACTGGCCGGGCGATTATCATTAGAGATTGCGCTTACATAATTCTGCCAGCCATACTTTTCATATTGTGGCGGAACCGTGATGCCATCAATATCGCTAAACGGAGAATCATAGATGGTAATATCACCGAATTGCAGCTTTTGCGATTGTTTACTGCCATTTGCGATCCAATTGCCGCTGAACTGATTGTTGCCATAACCATCGCTCCCAAAATCCAATGTATCGTAAAGAAGTTGATTTTTAGCATTCAAACAAAAATTTGTGGTCAGATTCCCAGCTATGGTTCCACTTCCAGGTATTTTACTATCTTCATTGATTGTTAAATTACAAATCATCTGGCCACGCTTATAGCCTTTATAGGTTTCGGGTGCGTAGGCATTTCCGGATTTGTAAATACCAGCCTGCAAAATTTTGATCGTGCCGGTAAATGGTCTAACCTGGGTACCTACCCTTGTTTTTCCCTGCACCTTGTACTGATAAGGATTACCAGCGTCTTTGATTACTGAAGTATAATGGATATAAAACCGTTGATAGTTTTTTCCAATAATCCCCAATGGTTGAGGGAAGGGTTCATATTTGTTCAGGCTAAGCAGCAAAAGTTTATCACTCTGCCATAAAGCTGATAAATTGTAGACCTTAATGTTAGGATAAATTTGGTAGTGCCGGCTGGTTGTGCATGTGTTCCGCTGATAAAAAGCAGCGTAGCTATTGTACATAGTAGCGTATAACGCATGGCTTGATTGATCATCTTCATTTTAGCTGGTTTATTCTTTATAAATATCAAATTTTTGAAACGGAACTTTGCCAAAGTTTTTAACGGTTTTAACTGTAGTTTTCACCTCTTCATGACTAATGGCCTGAAATCGCTCCCCACCATCTTTATGAAGGAACCAGTTTTTATCTGCTGGCGAATATTTGAAGGTCACAATGCGGGTCCATCGCCAGCCACTGCCGCCATAATGTTCTACGGAAAAATAACCATTCTTGATGGTTACTCCCATAAACGGATCGCCCATTTGTCCGCCGCAGTCGAAACAATATACAGCATTATCGCTTCGGGCAGCAATTTTATAGGTTTTATTTGCCTGGCCAATCATCAGTAGAAGTGGTCGTTTCTCAGGATGAGAGATCACATCTGATGTTTTTTCTTCGCCTTTTTTGTAAAGTATCAATACCGCGTCAGGATATGCATCGCCGTTTAAATCGCCCGTAGAAAGGTCGAGAGCTTCGTATCCTCGTGGGATAAAAGATTTTAAACTAGCCGGAACGTCAACCTTCATTTTAGGAGGAGGCTGCCCTATAGCTTGTGAACTCACGAAAATAAGTAATAGTAAAGAAAAGTAATAATTTCGCGTCGCCGGTATCAGGTTATTGTACATAAACGAATAAACAAATTATATTCGAAATGTTTGGTATGGAATCGCAATAAAACAAGCTGTAATGAAAATTAATTCCCAATTGGAAAAATAAGTCCTCCACAGTTAATCTTTGTTAAGATGGATGCGCTCTTACTTTCGGCTTCCCCCCCGCGTGACCACCATTGACAGCCAAAATTCAGGTGCCGAATGGAAATTTCCACAGATTGGCTCTGTAGGTATCTTTAATACCATTTGTAAATAATTGAAGTCATTTCCGCGCTAAAACGTTCGGGGAACAAAATCTGATGATCGTGAACAAATAAGAAACAAATTTATGCAAAGAAGCACAAAAAGGGAAAATTTGAGTGCAAAGAAAAACCACTTAAAATATTTGTTTTAAGTGGTTTAGAGGCTATCAAGAGAATGCCAGTTGCTGTGTGCTAGATTTTCCCGCCCTTTTTCAAACCAGCCAGGATTATACTGGAATAATTAGTGTCTCCTACTATAGGCAGATCTATTGTACAAGCACTGAAGTCCTTGCTCCACTTAACTACAGGTTGCCCGGTTCTGTTAAGCGTATTAATAGTTATCGCAACTTTTTTCGCAATCGGCCTCCATCCTAACGCAACCCCAACGCCTCTTTCAGGATTCAGGAATTCTCCTATAGTGGTTAAAGTGGTCATGCTGAGTTCGTAGCTATTATCTGTTAATTTGACACCTTTTGCATTTAATGTGATATGCAATTTGCCCGCGATTTTGGAAATTTCTTTGGCACATGCAGCTTTTTGTTCAGCTGTTGTGTTTACGGATGTTTTTTCTGCAGAGTTTAATATATCAGTGCCATAAACTTTATCAAAATACTTGCCTAAGTATGAACTTAAATAAGAAAAAGTTGAAATGTCAAAAGAACGCTTATCAGCCATAATTCTGGTAAACATTTCCGATGGACCATTAATGGTGACGCTTTCCTCTATAACCTTAGCCCTTGACCAATTATATTTTTCTTCAAGTGTTTGGACAATATCGGCAGTTGTCTGTGCCTTTGTATAAAAAGGCGTGGCTAAGCAAAAAATAGCGCAAAATAGAAATAATTTCATTTGTTTAATTTTTAATAGATGGTGATTTGATAAATAGTATGGAACCTGAGGAAATTAAATTTAAATTAGTTTCATGACTCAAATTAATTTAATCTCTATTCCGGTTGTAAGTTCAATTATTGCTAATGATTTATTAATGGTGTATCAAATTTCATTTAAACGTTCTCATTGTTTGTTGAAGTTCGAATAAAATCATCGTCAGTTTAACAACAGTATTTATTCATAATAGTTTTATAAGCTAGTGATAAATAAATCGTAGTTTGAAATCAGCTGAAGAATGATTGGTAGAATTCGTTCCTTAAAATCATCAGCTCGGATTATAAAATACTGAATGCCTTGAGATTAACTAAGGATGATTTAGATTTTAACGAATGTAATGGAGAAACTGCATTAATAATTGCAATAAATAATAATAATATAGCAATGGTACAATACCTGATAAAAATAGATGTAGATAAAAACAAACCAGAAACTTTTGATTGCGGTGATGACATTTATTACGGTAAATTGCCCATTGAAATTGCGAAGGCCAATAATTTTGAAGAAATAGTGGAAGTACTGAAGTAAAAAGTGGTGCTGTAAAACTTTTTTTCTACATCATACATTTTTGCGTTAGGGATAGAAACGATATCCTTTTTTATTCTTCATAAAAAAGATTTAGTAGATAGCCCGCCTATTGAGAACGTCCTAATAAATAACTAAAAAAAATAAAAATGAAATACTTCAGCACCTTCTTGTTCCTCCTATTAGTAAACAGTGCTTTCGCACAAACCACCCGTAAAATTGTAAAAGATTTTGACGGAGATGGAAAAAAAGACAGCGTATTTATAGATAGCGATAAGGATATTTTAATGCTTTGGCTATCTACACAAAAATATAAGCAAGTAGAAAGCAAAGAAATCACACACCTAAATTTCGGTAATACATTGGTGGCAACTACCAAAGGTTTTGAGTTTTGGAACGATTACGATCGCTCAGGTTTTATCAGCGTGTTTGCATACGATAAAATAGCTAAGAAAATGCGGTTAGTACAAATGCGCAGAAGTGATGATATGCTGGGAAGAGATCATGCTAACGAAGGAATTTACGAATCGAGTGTAAACCTGATTACTAATAAATATGTGGGAATAATTAGAACCAAGATTAAGGGCAAAGTTATTAAGACCATTATTAATGCTGAACTAGTGTTTCCGAAAACCTATTTGGAAACGTTTAGCGATTTGATAAATTTTGATTATCAGGCTAAATGCATTGCACTTTACAATAAAAACAAATCGAAAAAATAAATAGTATTTGATGAAATCAAACCTAAAAACCATAACATTTATTCTTTCTTTTATAGGATTGACGTTCCTGCCAATTACGATGCTGATTCAATATAACCGATTGGTACCAATTGAAGGTGTTTTGAGCGAAGTTAATAAGTCCACAAATCGGATATCCTATTTTAAATTTAATTTAAGTGGATATAAATGCACTTTTGAGAACAAGGGGAATGGCCTCTTAAGTTTGTTAAAACCAGCCATTATTTACAATGAAAAACCAGTTTACTTTAAAATATTAAAAGATGATTTACCTTTTGTTAATACCTATTTAAAATTTACCTACATCGGTTTTAACGGTAAGCATACCCTAATAGATTTGTACTATTGCATCGTTAAACCAAGTCTATTGATCCAGATTTTTCTGATATGCTGCACTGTTGTATTGTTTGGCCTAAATTTCATTTGTCATTATAGATATAAGCAGATAGTTTTTAAAAGATTGATGGTTGCTTCTCTCCTATTTTCATTTCTATTGATGTTATTATAAATGGTAAAGACAGACTTTAAAAACAAATTCAATTTCATAACTACCATTAATTTATGTGCAATCTAATTTAATCACCATAATAACAAACTACCAAACCTACGAATTCGCCATTAGCTATTTTTCTCAAATTATATAAGAGCTTACTTACGGATACCTTCCTTAAAGAAATTTAAGTATAAGCGGGCTGCCGCAAGGTTTGGTAATTCCTGGGTATTGGCATAGTTCCCTGTTAGTAGTAGCACTGGCTTTGCCTGTATAGAAGTGAAACAACAGACAAAGTAACTGATATAACCATTGTAACCTTTGAATTCCAATATGTAAGCCTGGCTGTCTTTATAGGCCACCCGTATCTTGTCGTCATCACCACGTAGAAAGGCTATAGAGGAAACAGCCTTCTGATCAAAAGTAGCCTTTGTCGTTACAAAACTGTTTTGGGGGATTTTATCCAGGCTACTACGTAAAGAGCTTAGTGTTGCAGGGCTCTTGATCATGCTAACCAATTGGTAATTCCCTTCAAGGGTTGTAGAGAACATTTCTTCTTTGTCCGGAAAATTAATATTGCCGTATAGCTGGTCACTGATGCTTTCAAAAAGTCCAGACTCCAGCAGAGAAAGTGTCTTTTTATAGGCCGCCCAATCAAATGCTTCCGGATTTTTGTGGCTAACAAATAAGTTTTTAGCCATCCGCAGTTTTACGGCTGCGAGATCTGTTAGTTGTTTTGGTGAGGCTTCATAGGTAACGGTCTTTTCTTCGTTCAGGTAGATGGCGAAGGCATGTTGCACTTCCAGGTATTGAAAGTATAACGTGTAATACATATCATTCTGAATGTAGATAACGCTGTTACTGTCTGAATAGAGTATTTTGACGTCGCCATCCTTTTGCATTGACTTGAACTTCTCTGTAGTAACAGCATTCGGGTCTTTTGATTTTACAATATGCAATCGTCCATCAAAGCCCTGGAAATGCTTATATGGTAGCATGTCTTTGAACCCCGCATAGTAATAGTCAGGGTCATTACTGTCGATATTTAGGTCGCATAACTTCCACTTAAATTCGTAGGTACCACCTTTACTTTCCATCTCATAATTATAAGGCAGGTCAATATTTAGCCTGGTACCATCAAGACTTACAGTGTGATATAAATTAGGGATAGCTAAAATGTCTTTTATGCAAGAAAGGCATGGGGCTGAAATGTCTTTCGCTGGTGGTTGTGTACCTGTACTATTGGAATGGTTACCGCAGGCCGATATCAGCAATGCGGTTAGTAAGGTAAGGATGATTGAACCGGATATTTTTTTGTGGTGGATGGGCATTAATTTTGTTGGTTTATTAAAGGTTAGCGTATTTTATATACGCGAAACAAAGATATTTGCATTTTGTTTACCAAATAAAGTAATCTGGATAAGTAAACCTTCGTCGCTGATCTCCTATTCAGATTTGATATCACTTTGCGCTACTTTCAGTTTTCTGTGCCAAAAGTGCTGATAGTAGGGTTCATATTTTGTTATGGGCTTCTTTTATTTATGAACCATAATTAAATAGCTTATGGGCCCTTATTATTTAGGAAGGCACGCATTATCGAAAGCTCACGGCAGCAGCTTTCCATAAAAGAGCATAACGCACTCTTGCTGATTTAGCGAGATTTGTAACTATTCTTCTGTGCATAAACGCTGTTGCCATTAAGGTCAAAATAACAAATAGTTGTTTAAATAAGCTTATGGTTCAAGCTGTATTAAACTACTTTGTCCTATACTATAATTGGAGACAACTCCAGTCTCCAGTCGGCCTGTTTCTTTAGTAGAATTAATTAGATTTGGGTGATCTAAAGAAGTCTAAATTTACACGCTAATTTTACAAACCATGCATAAGGCTCAAGCTGCAATACCTTAACCACCACCATGAAAAAGGTGATTGTACACCTTCCGGGTGTCAGGTTAATCCCATATTAAATCATTCTGTTTTTCTCACACTTAAACATCAGATTAAAAAATATATTATCGTTTTTATTGGTGCTGTATTTCGTTGTGTAATTACTACCCGATAAAATTTTACGAAAAAATTAACCCATTTCAATTACATTTATGTTTGTTAAGGAAATTCATTCAAAAGGCGAAAGCCCGCTTACGGGAAGCATCGTCTTCAAACAAAACCAGCTTTCACCTTTAAATGTGGGCACTGGTACCATTACCGTACAGCAAACTGTTTCGAGTAAGGAAAAGGAAGACAGTTCGGATACCGATGGTGTAGTACCAGAAACAAAGTACGAGAACATACACAAATTTGCCGTAAATGGTCCACGGTTTAGTTTGCCAATTGGGGCTATTACTTCGGTTTTTCCGCCAGAAAATGCACAAGGCGATTATGATAAGGTATTGCCCCACGTTTGTCTCAACAGGTCCACTATTCCATGGGAACGATCTATTGTAACGCAAAGGCTAAAGGCTAAACTGTTAAAAGAAATGCCAGATCAGGCTCCCTGGCTGGCTATCCTCAGTGTATTTGATACCGATCAGGCTGTAAAAGTTTCACAGATTGATCTAAGCGGACTGATTGCCTCAGCAAAAACTGCCACAAATGAATCGAACAGGCTTCCGGATAATTATCTTCACCCCTATTTTGAGCTTAACCCAACAGCAGAAAAGTTAACAGATAAATGTTTAGTGGTAGATATTCCAGTAGCATTGTTTAATGCAATTGCCCCAACCAAACAAGATCTGCCCTGGCTGGCACATGTACGGCAGATTCAACCCAGCAATACGCAGTCATTACGCTATCTTGAGCATTTAAAGGGAATTTCCAATGAAAAGACATTACCAGAAATTGCTACAGTTATTGGTAACAGGTTGCCGCTTCCGGGAGGCAAAACCACAGCTTACCTCGTATCTCTGGAAGGATGGGAAGATTATCTGCCCAGTGAAGAATCACCATCATCTAAAATAGCGGTTAACATTACGCATGTACGTCTGGTATTGCTCAAACAATGGGATATCTATGCCATAGACAGGAAGGAAAGTTTCTTAGGCTATCTCACCAATCTCAATCAGGAAGAAAAAAAATATACCGGAAGCTTGTTGCAGCTTACGGCCGACTATGAGCCTGGCAAGGCTGGTGATGCCATCAACAATGCTTTTAAGATGGGTTTTGCTCCATTAAATCACCATACCCGTAGTGGCGATCAAACCGTATCCTGGTACCGCGGACCTTTCGTGCCCTATGATATAAAAGCTGGTGAGGTTACGTTTCCGGTAAATGGTCCGGATAGTGCAACTGCATACAATCCAGATACCGGGATGTTAGATGTTTCTTATGCCGCTGCCTGGCAATTGGGCCAGTTGCTGGCCTTGCAAAATGGCAATTTTGCAGAAACGCTTTACAACTGGAAATGGAGCAATACCCGGGAGGCCATTGCCAAATTTGAAAATGAAGCGCTCACCAAATCCCTGCAGGAGATCGTGAATGACAAAAAACCGCTCACAGTTTTACGCAGTGGTACACCACATGAGATTTCATTACATGCACAGACCAATATGTTGAATATGATGAACGCAGGTTTAAGTGCAATTTTAACAGGATTTATGAACAATCAAGATAACTATTCGGATGAAAATTGATAGAGCAGAGATGCTGGATACGCTAAGTAATCCGGATAAATTAAGGAATTTATTAAACTATAACCAACCGTTGAAGGCTTCCTCGTCGCCAACTGATTCTACCGAGCAGAAACTATCTGACTGGCTTGGGCGACTCAAGTTGCTGCATGGTGTACCTTTTAACTATTTGGTACCCGATATGGAGATGTTGCCTATGGAATCGATCAGGTTTTTTCACTGTGACACTACCTGGTTAAGTTATCTGGCAGATGGAGCGCTGAGCATTGGCCGTACCGCTTCATCAGACTACACCCATGATGAAGTTCATCTTCCTAAGCTTAAGTTATTTGCACGCAAATCATTAAAATCAGAGCGTGGTAAAGCTTTAGGGCATCTGTCTATCCATTTAAATAAAAAAGAATCTGGTTTATTAAATGCCGAACCTAATAAAGCATCAGAAACCATTACCGGTTTCTTATTGCGCTCTGGTGTGGTAAAAGATTGGGAAGGCATGCAGGTTGCCGCTTTCGGAGCTAATGATGTGCCCTGTCAATTGCTGCGCATGGATCACCTGAGTCCAAATGTGCTGCTTTGCATGTACGAAGGCATAGTGAACAGAATCAGGATCAATGAGCATCCGGAAGTACTTCATTTTGGATTTGAGAAATCAGAGACGCTTCAGAAATCATTCAGGAACCTGGCCGATAAAGGAGTTGGTCAGGAACCTGGTACTCAAATAGACGAAAAGGTTATTAAGCCAATTGTGCTCAACCCCAGGGATGAAAAGTTATCGTACATGCGTGCGGGAAATACCGGGGTTATAAGAATCAATAAGTTGGCGGCTGGCATGCAGGACGCGCTTAATAAAGGAGTTGATTATAAAGATTCGTTTACGGCTGCAGAGTTTGCGCTCGAAATGGTTGCCGGCGCAGAAGCAGTTAATTTCATAATTAAATAAACGGAATATCCAGATGAAAACAAATTTAATTGCAGACGGCCTGGGTTTGGTTGTTCCGATGAATATCGAAGCCATGTGTGTTGCCGAATCAGTTGGTGCGAAATTTCAGCCAGAAACTTATGATTTTAGTACGTTGCCTTTGTCAAAAAGTGAGAAAAGGCCATTTATAACAGAATCATTAGTGTCCGGCACAAAATTAGAACCAAAGGACCCTGGTGTGCATTTACACTGGGCCCTGCCCGATGGACTAACAAAGGGAGCAACCCGTCAGGATGGCGAGGGTGCTGTTACCTTTCCAAAAACACCAGATCGTTGGTTGGTAACAAGAGTAGCTTCTGACCTTTCAAATCCGGCCAATCCGGTAAATAAAATCAGATCCTGGGTGGTAGAAAGTAACTATATCTCTAGCGAGGCCAAGGGAGGCCGGCCGGCAACTGCTGTACCCTATAACACGGACGCTCCCGGTAGGAATAAACCATTGTACCGTTACCTGGGTCGTGTTTTATCATATGAAACCTGGCGAACAAACCATCAGCAAAAACTGAAAGGTATAACACCAAATACAAATGAAGAATACGCCAACGGATTAAATGCTTTGGGTTATGGTTCGCCCACATTTTCTGCATCTTACAGTACCAGCAAAAGTGCTTTCGGTTTTTTTGATAAACAGGCAGACCTCAAAGAATTTCCTGGTGCTATCCTGTTATCGTACCAGGTAATTGGTTGGTACCACAACGAAGAAGACGATCCCATCAACCAATTGCCACTTCAGTTTAACCAGGCTGATTTTAAAAGGCTGTTGGAAGATGCGACGGCAAAAGACCAGGAAATTTTAAACGCCTATTATTCGGTTTATATTGAGGATGGTGCTTACGTGCTAAAAAAAGGTCTCGATGCCGGGGAACAACTGAGTGTGATTAATGCATTGTCGTCATTAGGCTTTAATTTTTTAGATGGCTTATTGAACAGGTGCAAATGGTCCCTTCCATCCAGCGTTGCTGAAACTTTACCTGATGTTACCCATACACTTTATACAGGTACAATCAATAATGTAAAATGGAACGGTACAGAACCTGCTTTTAGGGAGCTTAGCAAGAATATGAGGGTTGCGGTGGGCAATACTGCAACAGAGGCATTGGCCGCCCTCATGGGCAAGGTGAGTAATATGCCCAATCCAAAAGATGTTGAATGGTTATTGAATGCACTGCAATTGGGCAAGCTTAAAGACCTTTTATTGCTGAAAGAGGTAGACCGCACTGAACAGCTGAACATTGAGCTGCACACCAACGGTTTTAACGGTTCCGGAGGTGGCGAATTTTGGGAAATCTCTAAAATTGATAGTGACAAAGATAAAACAGGCTTAAAAAGTCTGAACAAAAGTTTAGGCACCCTGCTTAACGAACTGAACAAAATCCAGTTTGATTACGATCGCAATTTGAATGAAATCGAATCGGCAAGGATCCAGATTTTTATGGATTGGTACAGATTTATACAGCTGGTGCGTAAAGATGAAGATAACCATGATCATGATAACCTGGAAATAGGCAATGTACAGGGCTTTATTGCTAAACAGATAGAGGAGCTGAATGCAAAAGCTGATGCTAATGACAAAGAGCTGATAAAAGAAAAAATTGAGGCCATAAAGAAACTCATTCCAAAGGAATATGAATTGATCAGGAATTCGGCACTACGGTATTGGCAACCAGCCGAACCAGTTGTTTTATTCCAGGGCGATGAAATCACTCCTCCCCAAAGATATGGAGGCGATGGACGTTTCATGGCCAATAAATCCATGGTTTGCCGCCTGTCATCACAGTTGGTGAACAAGCTTGTAATACCAAAAGATGTTGTTGGAAATGAAGGTGAGTTTGTTTTTGAAGGAAAGGATGCACCGCAGCTGCCAAACAACATGCCCTTGCCTCATGCCAACCAGTTTTATGCACTTTTTACCGAAAGCTGTTTGCTTAATCCTTTGGTAACAAGCTTGCTTTGTAAGGCTGCCGGATCAACAATGGAGCAAAAAGACATTCAACTGATCCTCAGGAATGAACGAGAAAAGTATTTAATTCCAACGCTTCCGTTGGTGCTTTCGTTAGCAGCCATGGATCAGATCCAAAGTATAGTAAGTGCTGCAGATTATGATTATCTGTTCGGTTCTTACCTGAAGAAAGATGATGGCTATTCGTTAAATTTAGTGGTCAAAAATCTTCCGGAAAATGAACTCAAACGTTTACAATACATTCTCATTTCTGCTGGCATTGGTCCGGAAAGCAAATTAAAAATTAGTGGTACGGTACCTTCTCCCGTTTATTTTGTTGAATGGGACAAAAACCCATGGCTGCCATATCTCCTATCATGGAAAGTGAATTATTTCCCGGTGGCCGACAAAAAATCGGGTTCAACAAAAGACATTGCTTATAGCAAAGATTTCATTACTAAAAATTTTATACTGGAAAATGGCGACAACAAGCATAACTATGAATTGGGGAAAAAACCTCAACCGATGCAAAACGCTATTTTTCTTACCCCCAATGTTAAAGATAACCTTCATGAACAACTCCAAAAATACATAGATTCGCAACCAGCTGGTACCACAACCGCACTTAGTGATCTTCAGGAAAAACTGAAGAAACAAAGATCGATACTTTCGCAATCGCTGAATGGCTTTAATAATGGCCTGGTAATGCGTGATCAGGTAATGCAGCTGGAGGTTACAGACCTGGTGGAAGATGATCTGCAGGAATTCACCAATATTGATGTACGCAATGTGGTTGGCAGTTTGAACAAAAGTGCCCCTAAACCAGAAAAATATTACAATCCTATCCGTGGAGGTTATTTGCAGATAGAATCGTTAACCATTGTAGATGCATTTGGTTACACGCTGGAAGCACCCAAGGTTAATGTAATGTCGAATTTGATCATTGCCGAAAGCCTTAAAACAAATCAGGGTAACAATCAAGGTTTTATTTACCTGGCTCCAAGAATTGCCCAACCAAGCCGGTTGCAGTTCAGGTGGCTTGCTGCTAATCACGAAAATCTGGAAACGAATTCGCACCCAAGTACTACTCCCGTTTGTGGATGGATCATGGCCAACCATCTTCAGCCTGGCCTATGGTTTTACAGGGCCGAGGGAACCGCTATTGGGTCGCTAAGCCTTTCTGAAGACGGAAAAAGCGTGCTCTGGCAGGTGGCTCCGGTTGTTGGTAGTGATGCTGAGGCTAACCTTTCGAAATACTTTGCGACTGAAGCTGGTAAAAAAGTAAATGAAGAAATAAAGAACCTGATCATTGCCTTATATAACAATAACAAAGGCGAATACCTGAAAGACTTCTTGCAAGCGAACGATTTGTCATTTAGATCGATGAAGCCAGGCGGTTATCAGCAATCCGGAAGCAATGCCGTATTGATGAGTTCTCCAATCGCGGTTGCTCAGGTTAGCCTGGGCATAGAACTCAAAGGATCACCTGCGTATAGCAACGGTTGGGATGACCTGCAAAAGGAAGTAGATCAGTTTGCTTCGGAAAGCTCGATAGATCGAGTGGATAACGGATTTACAGCAGTTAAATTCCCGGTTCGTTTAGGTAAAACTGCTCAAACCAATGATGGCTTGTTGGGTTACTTTAAAGCACAGGATGCCTACAAAGTGTATCGTTCCATCTCTGTTGGAGAAGCTAAATCCGGAATGGTTGTAAAGCGTACCAACAATGATATCGAATTGGCCCTTAAGGATGCTACGCAAGAAACCATTGTAACCCTGCTGCTAGATCCCCGTGGTAGCGTACATGCTACCACCGGAGTACTTCCGGCTAAAGCCATCGATATTCCACCATCGCAATATGCTGATGCACTGGAAAACCTCAATATGGCATTTTTAACCAGTCCAGTACTTTATGCCATGCGTAGCGAACTGATGCCAAATCCGCTGATGCCTGTGCCTGCCCAGAGTGGTGGCGAGTGGAGCTGGTTACAAAAAGAACTCGAGGTTTGGACAGCACAGCAGGTTAAACCTGCAGATGATCAGGCCAATTTAAGTAATGTACCCCAGGAGATCAGAGAAGGATGGTTATTGTTAACAAATAATAAAAAATAGATGGCAACTAAGTTTACAGCAAATTATTTCACGATTTTAAATAAAAATGGTCAAAATAATCTGTACAGGACAGATGATATCGATTTTAATGAGCTTACCTTTAGTTTTATAAACAGATCTCAGGCAGCTATTACATTTAAGGGTGGAGAGAATCCATCCAGCCTCGAGTTCAGTATGCCCTTTCTTAGAGATGGAGATATAGATCCCGTTAAGGATTTTAAATTTGACAACATTGATGGTTGGGAGCCTGCTTTGCTGCTCAATAAAAAATGGGCGGTATGGAAATTTGTTTGTAAAAATGATATCGAACTGCTTCCCGGAAAGAGTTTCAGCTTTGTGATCAAAAAGATCCTTTGCAAAACATATGATGGGGGATATTTTTTCGTCAAAACAATAGCCGTACCAGGTTATGCCGATCTTGAACCTGCATTGGGCAAAGGCCTAACGGTTATAGCGCCCGAAAGTTCAAAGCTCTCCCTACCTTTAGGAGTCTCTTATACAGATTTGGTATATCCAATAAACACGCAAACAGACCGGCCCCATGCTAAAGTTTCGCTGTTGAAAGATGCTCAATATGAGGGTGCCACATTACCGGTATACCTCACCTATGACCCTGTATCTCAGATTAAAAATGGATTTAAACTGCTGTTCACTACCGATACAGATATCGAAATTTTCAAACCAGGCGGGGAAATTAAGGAAGCAAGCATTACGATCATGTTTTTGTTTGGTCCTTATCCCCATCAGATTACCACAACAGATCTTGGTAATAGTATTGAAATCAATGCCAACCAGGTAGGCTGGAAACTGAGGCGAAATGCTGATTCGCCTTCCTGGAAATGGATTGCAGATCCTCAAACCATCAGAGAATTTACGTCCTTTTCCTTTAATATCCGTAGACTGGTTACAGATATGGATGCCGTTGAAGGAATTAGCCTGATGTACGTGCAGGTGAACAACTTTGGTAAATTCGCCGATCATGTTTTCCGTTTTCAACTCATTAAAAAAGTAGCAACCCCATCAATACTTAACTTTAATAGAAATAATGCTTCGATTACAATAGGCGAAAACGTAGGCTTGTCCTGGGCTACATCTTTGGCAAACAAACTGGAAATCGCCTATAAAAGCAGGGATAATGAGCGCATTATACTAAGTACGGTCCCAAAACCTGGAGAGCACCAGATTGAGCTAACCCAGTATGAACCGCTACTGTTACCGGTACCACCTACAGCTGCAACTACTACATTTGAAGCCACCGCTTATGGACCAGGCAATAGCAAAGCAAGTACAAGCGTCACTATTGATGTAAAACAGCGCGTAGCAGAAATCCAATCATTTATCGCCACCCCAGCCATCATTGTAAAAGGAGTAAAAACCACGGTAACCCTTTCGTGGAGCGTTCGCGATGCAAGTCAGCTAAAACTTTACATTGGTGATCAAGAAATTGATGTAAAAAACAGCACCAGCAAGCAGGTAGAGTTAGATGGCCCATTCGAATATAAACTGGTTGCGCGTTCTTATGGCGATGAACTTCCAAACGTTACTAAAACGCTAAAAGTATGCCAATATGAAAATAGAAAGGTAATATCGCTGCCATTTAATACCGATAAAAAAGGTGATCGCCCGCGAGTCATTGAACTTAAGCAGCAATTGGTAGATTTTATATTCTTGCACAATGGACAAGATGAACTTTATTCTATTTGCCTAACTGTAAATATTGGTGTTGTTACGACCAAAACCAATTTCAACAGCTTTGCTTTACTTTCGGATAAAGAGCACTTAGCCTACTACAATATTGGAGATGGTGGTAGCCATGGCATTTATGTAAAACCCATCTTAAACCAGCAAGGACTAGGGAACTTCACTGCTTTTCCAGATGCTGCAGATCATCCAATGCCCATGCGTCTTTCTCCCGATGGCAAAAAACTTTATGTGAGCTTTAAACAAGCTGAAACTTATCGCGCCACTTATTTGAATTCGGAGGATCCTAAAAATTTAAGAATTGAAACAGCATACCAACCCATTTATGGAACTGGTGCCCCATTTATAGGTTTTAACAGCGGCAATTCATCGGTATTATATGTTCCTAACAATGATGACCTCAGCTTACTCACCAGCACATATACCAGAGATGGTGGTATCCAGTTTGCTAAAACTCAACTCAGCGGCAAGGTGATGTTAATGGTTGAACCAGATATAAACACTAAGGAAAAGAAGACCTATCTGGCTTATGAAAATAGCAACGTCATCTCCGTTATTCCATCAGATCTGATCCCGTACCAAATAGACGTTGGTGCTCAACCTTTCGACATGATTTTAAGTGCTGATGAGCAAACTTTGTATGTAGCCTGTATCAAAGAGAATAAAGTACTCGCTATCAATACAAATAATCGAAAAGTTGAAACCGTTTATTCATCCATTGATACACCATCTTGCCTTAAATTATCTCCCGATGGCCTGTTGTTATTTGTGGGTAACCACCGGGCAAGAACGCTTACGGTGATCAATGTAAAAAACGACAATATTGCAGCACCAATTCCTCTGGGCGAGCAGGCGGGTAATCCGATAACGATATCGGTAATACAAATGCCGAAGTACTACTATGTTGTTATTGGGAAAGAAAACTACTCACAAAGAACAAAATGGACCGATACAATCATCATTAAACCAAATACATCGCTCAATGTGAACATGTTCAATTTTTATAAACCAGGATGATTTTGATTAAAAAATAAAAGGCGGTTCTCAGTTTTTTCTGTAGGGATGCCTATGGCAACAATATATAATACCCAATACTAAAAAAATGGCAAACAAGTTTACGGCAAATTACTTCACGGTTTTAAACAAAATTGGACAGAACACACTGTACCGAACAGACGACCTGACTTTTAACGAACTTACCTTTAGTTTCATCAACAGATCTAATGCAGGTATTACGTTTAAGGGTGGCGAAACACCATCGAGCCTGGAATTCAGTATGCCTTTTCTTAGATATGGGGATGTAGACCCTGTGAAGGATTTAAAGTTTGGAAACATTGAAGGTTGGGAACCTGTTTTACTCCTCGATAAAAAATGGGCGGTATGGAAGTTTGTTTGTAAAGAGGATTTGATTGTACAGCCAGACAAAAGTTTCAGCTTTGTGATCAAAAACATCTTTTGCAAAACAGATGATGGGGGATATTTTTTCATCAAAACAACGGCTGTACCAGACTATGCTGATCTTAATCCTTCGCTTAGTAAAGTATTAACGGTGATCACACCTAAAGATTCCAGGCCCTTATTGCCTTTAGCGGTCTCATATACAGATTTGGTATATCCTATTAACACGCAAACAGATCGGCCCCATGCTAAAGTTTCGCTGCTAAAGGATTCGCAATTTGAGAATGCGGCACTGCCGATCTACCTCACCTACGATGCGGGATCGCAAATTAAAAATGGCTTTAAACTGCTGTTCACTACCGATACAGATATCGAAATTTTCAAACCAGGCGGGGAAATTAAGGAAGCAAGCATTACGATCATGTTTTTGTTTGGTACCTATCCCCATCAGATTACGACAACAGATCTTGGAAATTACATTGAAATCAATTCAAATCAGGTAGGTTGGAAACTAAGGCGCAATGCTGATTCGCCTTCCTGGAAATGGATTGCAGATCCCCAAACCATCAAAGAGTTTACGTCCTTCTCCTTCAATATCCGTAGACTGGTTACAGATATGGATACCGTTGAAGGAATTAGTTTGATGTACGTGCAGGTGAACAGTTTTGGTAAATTCGCCGATCATGTTTTCCGTTTTCAACTCATTAAAAAAGTAGCAACCCCATCAATACTTAACTTTAATAGAAATAATGCTTCGATTACAGTAGGCGAAAACGTAGGCCTGTCCTGGGCTACATCTTTAGCAAACAAACTGGAAATCGCCTATAAAAGCAGGGATAATGAGCGCATTATACTAAGTACGGTCCCAAAACCTGGAGAGCACCAGATTGAGCTAACCCAGTATGAACCGCTACTGTTACCGGTACCACCTACAGCCGCAACTACTACATTTGAAGCCACCGCTTATGGACCAGGCAATAGCAAAGCAAGTACAAGCATCACCATTGATGTAAAACAGCGCGTAGCAGAAATCCAATCATTTATCGCCACCCCAGCCATCATTGTAAAAGGAGTAAAAACCATAGTCAATCTCTCATGGACCGTTCGCGATGCAAGGCAGCTGAAACTTTACATTGGCAATGAAGAAATTGATGTAAAAAACAGCACCAGCAAACTGATAGAACTAGATGGCCGATTCGAATATAAACTGGTTGCGCGTTCTTATGGCTATGAACTTCCCAATGTTACTAAAACGCTAAAAGTATACCAATATGAAAATAGAAAGGTAAGATCGCTGCCATTTAATACCGATAAAAAAGGGGATCGCCCCAGGGTGGTTCAATGTAAATATAAAAATGTAGATTTTATATCCTTCCACAATGGACAAGATGAACTTTATTCTATTTGCCTAACTCTAGATATTGGTCTTGTTACGACCAAAACCAATTTTAACAGTTTTGCTTTACTTTCGGAGAAAGGACTCTTAGCCTATTACAATATTGGAGATGGTGGTCGCCATGGTATTTATGTAAAAAACATCTTAAACCAGCAAGGGCTAGGGAACTTTACTGCTTTTCCAGATGCTGCAGATCATCCAATGCCAATGCGTTTTTCGCCCGATAGCAAAAAACTTTATGTGAGCTTTAAACAAGCTGAGACTTATCGCGCCACTTATTTGAATTCGGAGGATCCTAACAATTTAAGAATTGAAACTGGACATCAACCAATTTATGGAACTGGTGCTCCATTTATAGGTTTTAATAGCGGTAATTCATCGGTATTGTATATTCCTAATAATGATGACCTCAGCTTACTCACCAGCACATATACCAGAGACGGCCGGATTGAATTTACCAAAACTCAACTCAGCGGCAAAGTGATTGTAATGGTTGAACCAGCTGTAGGCACAAAGGAACAAAAAACCTATCTGGCTTATGAAAATAGCAACCTCATTTCCGTTATCCCACAAGATCTGATCCCGTACCAAATAGACATTGGCGCTCAACCTTTCGACATGACTTTAAGTGCTGATGAGCAAACTTTGTATGTAGCCTGTATCAAAGAGAATAAAGTGCTCGCTATCAATACAAATAATCGAAAAGTTGAAACCGTTTATTCATCCATTGATACACCTTCCTGCCTTAAATTATCTCCCGATGGCCTGTTGTTATTTGTGGGTAACCACCGGGCAAGAACGCTTACGGTGATCAATGTAAAAAACGACAATATTGAAGCACCAATTCCTCTGGGCGAGCAGGCGGGTAATCCGATAACGATATCGGTAATACAAATGCCGAAGTACTACTATGTTGTTATTGGAAAAGAAAACTACTCGCAACGAACAAAGTGGAGCAACACGGATGTGATAAAACCTAATACAACTATTAATGTAAATATCTTCAACTTTTACCACCCGGTATAAAAATATTTTATCATAATAAAAGCGACGATGAATTTTAACGAGCTAAAAGAATTGATTAAAAACAACTTAAGCAACGGAACGTTTAAGTTGGCCACAAAAGACCAACCAAAGTTAAAAAACTTAGGAGATGATTATCTTGCAGGTGGGAATTTGGAACTTTCATCGGCTGCTTTAGCACCCGAAACGGACGAAACCATAACCGTAAAAGGTAAAGGAACAGCCCTGCCGTTTAAAGACATGGCCGTAACTGCAGAATTCTATCTCATTGATGGTGGCGTGGCACTGGATCTGACCGCTACAACCGGAAAAAAAGACTGGAAGTTAAACGAGTCTATTCCTGCGTTTAAAGATACCATTGCCGAAAAAATCCCATTTAAAGAAGATCCGAAGCCCGCATTCTATCTTTTGTCGGATGCTAAACCAGCCAAAGGCGATACGCCAGCCAAAACAACAGGATTAACATTTGATGCTACGGTAGATGTTGGCAAAATTCCTGATCAGGTTAAAGATATTTTAGGAATCGATAAAGAAAAGCTAACCGGGCCAGTTGTTTTAAAAAACAATGGTAAAGACCTCGTTTCTATTGAGCTAACTGGCCCTGATATCGTAAATGTTGGAATGGGCGATCTGGGGACTTTTAAGTTAACGGTGAAAGTAGCCAGCGATATTTTAGAAAATGCCGATAAGACAAAAAAAGTTGTACCCTTTGTGGAACTGTCTACTTTTATCCCAATAAAAGGAGATGTAAATATTGAAATTGTTGCGAAGATCTCCGATACTTCATCGGTTGTACGTTTCGACGCGAAGCTGGATAAAGTAATCAGTTTAGGATTTAATGCACTGGCTGATAAGTTCGGCGATCTTGAACTGCCAAGTGGCTTCGAGTTAAGTGATCATGTGGAGCTGGCAAAGCTTTATATCGATTTCAATATCAAAGAAAAAAAGGTTTCGGTTATTGCTTTTAAACTGGCAAGTAAGAAAGGCTGGGAAATTACAAAGGTAAACGACAATCCTTTTACGGCCAGCGAACTTGCACTACAGTTTGGCATCGACTATCCCCATACCAAAGAAAAACGTGGCGTTAGCCTTAAAATTGAAGGGCAGGTTACACTCGAAAAAAATGCCAGTTTAGTGATTAGTGCCGCCAAAGACAAAAATGGCCTGAAAGTAAAAGGCTCACTTAAAAAGGATTCCATTCTAAGTATCAAAAACTTTATCAAACAGTTTGTTGGTCCAGCTGATGATGTACCAGACATTGTAACCATATACAAACTTGATTTTAACAAGGAAGATAAGGGTTATGCTTTCAATACGGCGCTTAATGGCGCCTGGCAGATCAATGGCGAACAGGGTACGGCTTTGAGCGTGAAAGACCTGACTTTTGATCTGAGTTATAAAACGGCAGAAAAAGAACGAAAAGCAAATTTTGCAGGTGCGCTTAAGGTAGATAACGTTGATATCAAGGTAACTGCTAAATACGAAGGTGGTAAGGATCCTAAAGGATGGACTTTTACAGGTGCTACAGGTACTGATCAACAGATTTCGATGGAGAATTTTTTCACCTATATGGCCACAAACTTTAAAACGGGTAATCCGCCTGCCTGGTTAAAAAAGATCAACATTCACGATCTCGCTACCAGTTTTAACACCAAAACAAAAGATTTTGATTTCAGCGTCAAAGGAAATATCGCTGTTGGAGAGGAAAAAACGCTTTATCTGGAATTAGGGTTTGACCTGGCTCATGAAAAAGAAACTTATCAAAGTACCTTAACGGGAGAAGTTACTATAGACTCCTCATTATTTAAGTTGAAATTTGCCAAAGGTGATGATGAAAATAGTCTGGCGGCGAGTTGGAATGTAATTGAGGAGGAAGAAGAGGAAGACTTTGTAGAAGTTGAGGTAATTGGCGAAGATGTGGAAGATGAAACAGATGAGAAAGACAAATTGCTCCAATTTGATGATATTGTTTCGGTTTTCGGACTGAGCGCCTTGCCTCCTATTCCAGATGGCCTAAAACTTTCTTTAAAAGCAGCAAATCTGCGTTATGATTTTGATCAAAAGGCCTTCGTTTTCACGGCCATATCCAAAAATTATGGTCACGCTACATTTGTGTCCAAAAAAATAGATGAAGAATGGGTCTATGCATTTGGGATCAACATGAAAGCCGATGTAAAGCTCGAAAAGCTGCCATTAATTGGTGCAGATCTGGCCAAAATAGCCGGCAAGGATGTCGGGTTAAATGGAATCAAGCTCATCGGCATTTCAACTAGCATCGCAGTTGATGAGATTACGGCATTTAACGAATTGATCAACATTGATGAAGAGGAAATTTATCCAATGCTGCCAGAATCAGACGAGGATTTAGTAGAGGCGACTTATGTGGTACTCCAACTGGATTTGGGAAAAGATAATACCTACGATTACAAATTTAATACTGGTGGTAAAAAGAAACAACAACTGCTGTTAACTACCGACACCAAAAAGGATGACGGTATCAAATGGAAAAATCTTCAGAAAAAAATCGGTCCGGTACACTTTAACCGCGTTGGGATTGGTTACAAAGATAATCGCATCAGTTTGCTGCTTGATGCCGCCCTGGTATTTTCGGTGCTTAAAATCGAAATGCTTTCTTTGGGCGTAAGCAACTCTATTAGCAAATTTGATCCGGAATTTGAGCTGAGTGGTGTAAACATTTCTTATAAAAATGGTCCGGTTGAAATTGCAGGAAGTTTTCTGAAAACAAAAAATAACGAGATTACA
Organism: Pedobacter sp. D749; assembly: GCF_019317285.1. Classification (NCBI taxonomy): domain Bacteria; kingdom Pseudomonadati; phylum Bacteroidota; class Sphingobacteriia; order Sphingobacteriales; family Sphingobacteriaceae; genus Pedobacter; species Pedobacter sp. D749. The sequence goes on along the minus strand of NZ_CP079218.1, from coordinate 1,890,645 downwards.
GAATACAGCGGTACAGCTGTTGTTGCCTTGCAGAATTTCCGCATGTCGGCATTGGGATCTTATGCCTCCATAAAAGGCGAGCCATCGTTATTTGTATTTGCTATGCTTACCTCACCACCTCCCGGAGGCCCTCCTTGTTTCTTTGTTACAGGCATAGCGGCAGGTTTTGGATACAACAGAAGTTTAAGGCTTCCAACTATCGATCATGTGGCTGAGTTTCCATTTGTAAAGGCGTTCAGCAAAAAAAGTCCGTTCAAAGACAATGACCCTAAAGCAGCGCTTCAGGTATTAATGGAGAAAGATCTTGTGCCGATTGACATCGGTCAAAACTGGCTGGCAGCGGGTGTGCAGTTCACGTCATTCCAAATGGTGAATTCGTTTGCCTTAATGACAGTACTGTTCGGCACAACATTCGAAATCGGAATTCTGGGTATCTCTGAGGTTTCTATGCCACCTGCTGTTCCTGGTAAGAAAATAGAAACACCTTTAGCCTTTGCCCAACTTGCACTCAATGCCAGAATTCTTCCTGATACCGGTGTAATTTCGATAGAGGCTAAGCTCACGCCAGAATCTTATATCCTGTCAAAAAAATGTGTACTTACAGGAGGCTTTGCTTTTTATATCTGGACTGCTCCAAGTAAATACGAGGGCGATTTTGTAATCACCCTTGGTGGCTATCACCCCGATTTCAAGGTGCCTGCCCACTACCCTAAAGTGCCACGTCTTGGATTTAACTGGCAGGTGAGTAAAGAAGTTTTGATAAAAGGTGCAATGTACTTCGCTATAACGCCTACTTGCCTGATGGCAGGAGGTTTATTGGAAGCTACCTATGTTAGCGGAAACCTGAAAGCCTGGTTTATCATGGGTGCAGATTTCCTGATCGCATGGAAGCCCTACTATTACAGTGCCCGTATGTATGTTTCGTTTGGTGTACAATACACCTTCGATATAAATCTGTTGTTCACCAGGATAACCGAAACCATATCTGTTTGTATTGGTGCCGATCTTAAAGTATGGGGCCCAGACTTCTCGGGTGTGGCAAGCATTCACTTATGGATCATTTCTTTTGATGTTTCATTTGGTGCTGCCGATAGCAAAAAACCAGCAGCAATTACATGGGACGAGTTCACAAAATCGTTTTTACCTCCACCAACAACAAATACAAAACCATTATTATTTGCTACCACCAGCGGCTTTACATATACTGATACCCAATGTAATAGTAAGTTAATAGATGGCTTAATTCAAGAATTAAAACCCGATAATATTAATGATCTGAGCTGGATTGTTACCAGAGACCGCACAGTGTTTGAAACACATAGTGTTTATCCGATAAAAGAATTCACAATCAAAATTGTGGATAGTAAGGGTGTAGAGGTCGAATTCGAGATCATGAATGATGTAGCAGTTACAGGCCGTGAAAAGGGGTTTGGAGTTGGAATGGTGAATGTGGAAAGTAAGGATTTTGAATCAGTGCATTCGGTACTTATCGAACTGGATTATGAAGTTCCTAAAGGAACACGTAAGTTCGGGGTTACCGGTGTGTTGACTAATATACCTAAATCTTTATGGGAAAAAAGAGCTACTGGTTTCGATGCAGATGCAATGATAGAAAATGTATTGGTAGGCTTCCAAATCCGTCCTCAGGCGGTAGCACCTAAAAATACACTGCCTATAGCGCTTTCTAAGTTAGAATTCTTTTACAAAAAATATGGAAATAACATCGAGTTTACACAACCGAAAGTTATCACTGAATCTAAGCAACCTGAAGATGCAATGGCCTTACTGAAAAGAACAATTAATAATGACGAGGTTGTAAAAACCAGATCTGCTATACTAAATGCGTTGAAATTACGCGGGAGGAAGATCAATACCGAAGTAAAAGTAAATCATCTGGAAAATGATGCCGAAGATATTTTAATGGCTCCGCCTTTGATTAAGTACACTTACTGGAGAGAAAAATCAGCTTAATTCTTGATTTAACATACTAATTTTTAGTAACTTAATATCTAAAATTAATTGACTTACAGACTTTAAACAAATAATTAACCAATGAGCAATTATTCTATTACCGCGCTAATTTCTATTCCTCAAGAGGCCGGGTATTTTTTTCCTGACAGGCATTTCCAATACATTTGCGGTAACCCGCTTTACAAAGTGATGATTGATAAGCTGGAAGCCATACCACAGATTGATAAGATCATTGTGAATACAGACTCTGGCACCATTAAAACCTATCAAAGCCGTTCTGGGAAAGTGAGAGTGATTAGCGTTTACAAAGAAGAACCACAAGAGACCGAACTCGAGCTCACCTCAGATAAGGTAACAACCGAGATGCTGAAACATGTAGAGGGCGAACATTTCCTACAGCTCGGCCCTATTTTCCCATTTTTAAAACAGGATACGATAGAGAGGGCAATTGAAAATTATGATAGATATGTAATCAACAAAGAAGATCGCAACCATGACTCGGTTTTCACCATCAGGGCACTGAACCGAAGATATTTCGACAGCGACACGGATATCATTAGAGAAGACCGTCCAAATACCTTTTTAGAGGATGGCATCTTGCATCTCTTTAACAGAACAACTTTTTTAGCTAACGGCAATCGCAAAGTGGGTAAAAAGCCCGATGCCTATATTGTTGAGGAAATCGAAAACCTGGCTATAGATTCTGAAGAAAACTACAGGATTGCTATTTATATTGACGAGCACCGGAATCTCTTTCGCCGCATTTTTAGCAGATAAATATAGGATGGAAGATTGATTATGAAAATTGGAGGATGTGCTGAACATTATTAATAAAAATATAGATATCGAAGAATCGAGATAAAATATGTCGGTTTTAGTTAAAAATATGCTAAATCTCCAATCTTTTATTGAACATTTTATAATAAAGTTTATTCGAAGAGAATACCCCGGGGCTCAACGCCATTATTTAAGCCATTGGCACAATGGTAAAATATTTAACCACAGATAAAAAGGATGCACAGATATAAAAATCCGTGTTTATCTGTGTAAATCTGTGGTTAAAACCTTAACTTAATAACATTGCCTCGGGTTATTTATTAATTTTAAAGAATTTTTGGTCATCATTCGATATTGTAAATTCAAATTATTTTAAGAGATTTACACTAAACCAACATTGTAAGCGCTACACGTGCTCATTTTTCATTATGCCTCACCCCATTCCTAAAAAGGGAAGTAAAGCCGATTTAGATTATCTTCTTCAGCTCATGAACATGATATTTCCAATTAGCGACGTGCTGAAACAGGAAATAACTGAACATTTAGTGTCATTTGAGGTTAAAAAAGATGAGGTTTTGGTAGAACAGAATAGTTACTGCCACTACATGTATTTCATTTTGAAAGGGGCCTTAATGGGCCGAACGACGTATAACGGGAAAAAGATTGTCACTTACATGTCGATAGAGAACGAATTTGTAAGTTCTATTTCAGGTCTCCACGGTACCAATGTTTCAAAGGAAGAAATCAGTGCGATTGAAGATTGTTCGATAATAGCCATTCATAATGACGTTTTGCAGCGACTTTTTCTAACTCAGTTTGATATTAATTACTTATTCAGGGTGATGGTTGAGAAATATTATATGGATGCACAGGAACGCACACATATTGTGCGGGTTGGGAGTGCAAAGGAGAGGTTTTTATATTTTGCCCAAACCAAGCCTGAACACATGGAACGTCTGCCTTTAGAATATGTTGCTTCTTTATTGGATATGAAGCCTTTAACACTGATTAATATCAAAAAACAACACGAATTAAACATTGTTAAAGATAAAGAAACAGCAGAGTTTTGCATTGCAATTGAACGGTGTATGGCCGAATGTGAATTGTTTAAGGATAAGGATATCAGTTTGCAGAGTTTGTCAAAATACCTTAATTTTTCTACGCACAAGCTTTCTTCGCTGTTAAACAATCAGTTTCAGCAGAAATTTATTGATTTCGTGAATACATACCGGATTAATCATATCAAAGCACAAATTGCAATGCCAGGTAATTTACAATATTATACCATTGCAACACTTGCTAACAATGCCGGTTTCTCTTCAAGAAGCGCTTTTTACAAAGTATTTAAAAAGATGGTAGGGATGAGTCCGGTTGAGTACGCAAGGAGTTTGGCGTTTAATAGCTAACAGTTTCTTTAGCACTTAAAATGCCGCCTTTTGAGAACCTCTTAAAGGTTTTAATTTCGCTTAAATCCGAAGAAATATTTTTTGAAGGCACAGTCTAAAAAAGCGGCTAAGATAAACAAAAAGGCCAATTTACTCCTTAATCCGCCCTCAGTTTGAAGCGAAATGTGGCGTAACATGGAAAACGGAACGAGCAGTCATTTTCACTGAACACCCGGTTTATTGCGCTTTACCGATGTTTCTCCGACACAGCCATACACACCAACAATACCCGGAGATAACTTTCCCTTTACCTGTTATTGAGCTATTGTTGACCTACTGATCTTAAGCGAGGTAAATTTTTAACCTATCTGATCTACACCTGGGCTATAACCCAGTGCAAGTAAGTGCGAAGTTGTGTGCAAGCAGGTACCATGCAAGCCTGGCCGAAAGGTGGCATAAATGTGGCGTGAAGGTGGAATTGGAATATTCTTTTTGGGGATTTTTAATCAGATGGATTGATTCGTTCATAGCCGTCACCCTGAATTTATTTCAGGGTCTATTTATCAGTAAAGATGCTGAAATAAATTCAGCATGACGATCCCGCTAGTTTCACGGGTTTAAAATTTGTCAGTATGAATAATATTAATCGAACTGAGGTTAATATACTAAAATTATGGTTATCAGGACTGGAATGATCAAAATTAACGCTTAGGATAAAAGTCAGTAAGCTCATAAGAATAAATGACGCTTAAGATCTTCCATTGCCCTTTTACCCTATCCATAATGTCATTAAGTTAAGCCATTAGGCATAAGAAAATAATTTAACCACAGATAGGAAGGATGCACACAGATATGAAAATCCGTGTTTATCTGTGCTCATCTGTGGCTAAGAACGCTTAACTTAATGACGTTGACCCTATCCAGACCACAGGATTCCTGTGGAACAACTGATTAAATAGCCCAGCGTCTTTTTCGATGATGCTTTGTCTGAAATCTTTGACGACCTTTTCGATCCTTACCTTTTCCCGGGTTGTATCCTGGGCATTTACGAAATGGGATAACATGATGAATAAAGTGATCATAATTGTTTTCATTGGAGTTATTTTTTGTTGTTTAATACTAGATTTTTAACTTGATCAGATGGTTTTTCGATGGCCAAACGATAAAATAATCCTGTAATGATACATGCCGTAAAACAGATAAGAAGAGCAACATTTCCTGATATAGAAATATCCCCTTTTTTAAGTAACCACTGTACCATGTGGATGATCCCCTTGTGTGAAAGATAAATGGAATAAGAAAGTGCTGCCAGTTGAGAAGTGATACGATATTTCCGCTTGCTTAAAACAGATGATTTCGAAATTGAACCCAGCACCAGAATGCCATAGCTGATGGCTACTAATGTAAAACCAAAAAAAGAGGTATTTTCAGAGACCTGGTCTTTGCAAAACCACAGCGAAAAACCTACCGCCAGCATTCCGATGAGTAGCAGGGAATTTCCGTAACGGTCAACCGCAGCCCTAAACTTCTGAGAAAAACTGAACAGATAACCAATCAATACGCCAATTGCCAATCCATCAAGCCTTGTATGGGTCGGATAATAGATTTTCATATACCACGTCCTCCAAAAATCCGCGGTATTGATATCTGGAAAAACATATTCGGTCCAGGAGAAATAGCGCAAAGTAATGGAAATTAGGATCAATAACGGGATGATCAATTGGATATGGCTAATTGCCTTTACTCTTAGCAGAAATAACAGCAACAAGGGCAAAAACAGATAGAATTGCTCTTCAATGCATAGGGACCAGGCATGAGAAAAAGTACCATAATTAAAAACATCCAGGCCATAATTTTGAGTAAATGAGATGAACTTCCACAATGGTGGTAAATTTTCTCTTTCCCTGAAAAAGGATATACTGAAGTACAGAAATAAAGTAAATGCATAAGGTGGGATAATCCGGAAAAACCGTTTAGTCATAAATATCCCCAATTGAATTTTTTGATGCGCTCTGATCTCCCTGAACAGTTGGCTGGAAATTAAAAAACCACTTAATACGAAAAAAAGGTCAACCCCGGTCCAACCGACCCAGCCGATCGTTTCAATCCATTGCGGATGCTCAAACATCCTGTAGTGATACAGAAGTACGAGTACAATTGCGATGGCCCGAAGGTGGTCCAGTCCATTAAATCTTTCTTTACTCATTTGTTTTTTTCTGTAAAATTCATTCTATTTTCAATTGTTTTACGGGCTGTTATGCAGAATGCATGGATTATCATTTACACTGTTCCTATCGTTGTTTAAATACCAGAACATGGTGTTGGCCACCCGATACCTGTAGTTTAAATATGTTTCCCGATAAGAACTACTTAATTTCTATTTTTGGGGTATTGTGAATAAGCTGCTGAACGCGAGAATAGAAAAAGAAATAGGCTATCAAACCATATTTTGGTTGGCGTTATTCATATTTGGCACCGCCAGGAACTACAGCGAGTCTGGAGAGTCTGAATTTAGAGAGTTTTTTTATTACGGCCTTTGCCACCTCATATTTCAAATAGCCGGTTCCAATTTTATATATTACGTTCTGATACGGAAATATTTCGACCTTAAAAAATACGTTCTGTTTTCGGTTTATCTTCTGTCGGCTACCTATGTATTAGGGGTATCAAACCGCATCTTCATTGTACATTTAGCTGAGCCTTTTTTCGCCAATTATCCAAAGAATAGTATCATAGAGATCGTGACGGACATCGAGTACCTCCTGATCTGTTATATTATTCCGTTCTTATCAGGCGCATTCATATTTATTTCGGTGAAGTATATTTTACGTTACAACAGCGAGAAACAAAATACGGTACAACTTCAAAAAGAGAAAGCTGAACTCGAATTGAAAGCCTTGAAATCACAGCTTAATCCCCACTTCCTCTTCAACACACTGAACAACATTTACTCCTTATCTATAGTAAATTCCAGCTATACTTCGGAATCGATCAGCCGGCTTTCCGACATCCTGGACTATGTTTTGTATAAAGGACAGCAGCGGCTGGTGATGATCTCAGATGAACTTAGCATAATTGATGCCTACATTGAACTGGAAAAGCTGCGATATGATGAACGTTTACATATTACCCAATTTCAAAATATTAAATTTCCTAACTTCGTTCCTCCCCTGTTGTATTTGTCGCTGGTTGAAAACGCCTTCAAACATGGGGCAGAAAAAACAAGCGGAAATATCGATATTCGTATTTCGGTAGTAACCGGACACGACCATTCTATTTTTAAAGTTGAAAATTCAGCATTTAAAAAAGATTCCGGTAATAGAGAAAAAACAGGCATAGGATTGAAAAACATAGAGAAACAGCTACAATCCTATTATTCTGATCAATATTCAATGAAAATAACCGATAAAAGCAATTGGTTTGCAATCGAAATAATAATCCCTGGAAATCATGATTAATTGTATTATCGTAGACGATGAACCTTTAGCCGTTAACCTTTTAGAAAATCACATTTCTAAAATTGAGGACCTGAAGCTTGTTGCCAGGGGAAAAAATGCACTCGAAGCCTATAAGCTGTTACAAAATCACGAAGTAGACCTGATGTTCCTTGACATCCAGATGCCTGACCTCAACGGGATAGAATTTCTAAAATCCCTTCATAAAAGACCCGCAACAATATTTACTACCGCATTTCGCGAATATGCCATAGACGGATTTGAACTTGAAGCAGTAGATTATTTACTGAAGCCCATCACTTTTGAAAGATTTTTTAGATCGGTCCACCGAATATTAAGAAATATGGAAAAGATTCCTGAAGATTTTATTGTGTTAAAGGCAGAGGGTTTTAACAGGAAGATAAAAATAAATGAAATTCTTTATTTTGAGAGCAGTGGAAATGATGTGAAGGTTATTCTTGCCAATGATAACCTGACGGTTTTGAAAACCTCCATTTCTGATCTGGAAACAACTTTACGACATAATGGATTTGTCAGGATCCACCGTTCTTTCCTGATCAACCCAAATGCTGTCACTGCTGCGAATCACAACGAAATACTCCTGGGTCAATTTACGGTTCCCGTAGGGAGGAGTTACAAAAAGCAATTTGATGATTTTGTTAATCAGTTTTTTGCAAAAGGATTTTTCAGCAAATAATTCTAAAATTGTAGCGTGCATGAATGATGTATTTTAATGAATTGATTCTACCCTACTTTGGTAGTGGAGTGCACCAATTCTCTGCTCCTGCCCTTGTTGTCTGCGGTTACGCTGTCGGTAAATATTGATGTACCTATCAGAGCAGTTCTATCTGTTTACGCGCATGTTCGGCCAGTTCCTTGCCCAATGTCATCATGCCCATTAAATGAGCCCATTGAACAGATCACAAGAACTACAATTGAACAGATCACAAGAACTACAATTATGAAACAGATTCGCTTAGTAAACGGCTTTTAAATTGTTTAGGCTTTAGTTGATGATGATGTTCAAATACCCTGGTAAAATGGCTAAGGTTAGTAAACCCCAGTTTATAAGCAGTTTCAGATACAGACAGGCTGCCAAGAAGGCTTGCTGCCTGGATCATTCTCATGGACTGGTAGTATTGATGAATGCTTTGTCCAAAGATCTGCACGAAGAGCTTTTGCAATTTTGTTAAACCTAAACCAGACAGATTAGCAAGTTCGGGGAGCAGCGGACAACTATTCAAATTCTTAAGTATCGCCAAACGGACAAGATAGATCTTTTCAGCGTCTTCCTGTTTAACATTTACCGGGGCGATAACCGGGCGTTTATATAAGTTTTTAAAAAGATGATAAATCAATTCCTGTGCTCTTGTCTTATAAAGTAACATCGGCAGTTCCGTAGCGCCATTGATCCTGATGATCTCCTTTATAATATGATCCATTTCGGGAAGAATGACATCATAAATAACAAATGACGGCTGGGTTTTAACCAAATCTGAAATTGTAGCGCGACTTTCGCTATTGAGTAAGCCAGTCAGGTAGCTACGCGAAGTGCCGATGATCAGAAAGTTGATTTGTTTGTCTGCCGGCATCTTTAGTTCAGTATTAAAGTTACACGTTCCAATCTCTACTTCAAATCCTGTCAATTCAAGAAAGAAAGGATCGTGTTGTTGCTGACTGTATTTTGATAAGAATTTAGACCGGTCAAATTTTAGCGTTATACTTTCGGTGTTTGCAATGGCCTGCCGCCTGAGTACAAGATCATAGTTTAATTTATAGTTATGAATAAACAGGGCCATGCCATCCAGGCTGATATGCTGGATGTACCCCGCTCCCAACCATTGTGGCAGATGTACTTTGTCTCCTTCCACAATCGTACCGAAATGTTTGGCGAAAGCAGTCAGAAAATGATAGTTTTTTATGACTTGAAATTCAAATTCTACGGATTTAAAACTTTCAGGTTTTACCATTATAAAATAAATAGTGCCGTTTTGGTAGCGTGGAAAAGACTCCATTAAATATACTAAATCAAAAGCATCGATTTGCGATTGATCGGACTATTTTTTTAAAAATGCGGCCTATAGCGACTTTTTCGACTATTGTTTTTTATAGGCTATGCTTTGTGCTTTAGCTAAATTTGAAAATAGATACATCACGAATATTTAAACAGTATAACTATGGACAATTCACATCCTTTGCCGATAACCGTTGATCCTGAAGGTGGGGAAATATTATCGACCGTAGGCGATAACTATCGCGTATTGGTCTCGGGCAAGCAAACCAATGGTGCATTTGCTACTATCGACATGCTGATCCCTCCGCAAAGCGGACCGGGACCTCATTCTCATGCCAATTTTTACGAATCTTTCTATATCGTTGATGGCGAGGTAGAAGTTCATTCTGAAGCCGGATCTTACACCGCGACAAAGGGTTCATTTGTGGTCATACCTGAAGGCGGTGTGGTGCACTACTTTAAAAACGTAAGTGATAGGTTAGCGCACCTGCTTTGTACAGTTGTGCCTGCCGGTTTAGAGGCGTTTTTTGAAGAAATAGGTGAACCGGTAGCTGCCGGTGAATTTCTTCCACCGCCGCCCATGACACCAGATGCTGTAAAAAAATTGCAGGCCATCGCGGAAAAACATGGGCAAATCGTATACCCGCAAGACTACCTCGACAAAAAGTAATGTATTTGTTCACCATTCAAACCTAAACGAACCATGAAACATTTCAAAAAAGACGACACGATCATTTTATTGATTGATCATCAGGTAGCATAAACAATGAAAATCTTAATAATTAAGGCGATTTGGCAATTGGTATGGAAAGAATGATGGCCAGCCTTTCCTCCTTTTTCAGGTCTAAACCAGAATTCCAGCCCGGTCCTTTAAAAAAGGTATAGCTCTTTTGTCCGTTCTGATCAAACGAAATACGTTCTATGGCCATTACGCGATCCGGAATACGGGCGCCAAACCAATCAGGATCTGCCTTTCCTTTCCAGGTAACCATGTAAAGTACCGAACCGCCCGCATAATCTGCACCATCCTTTAAACGTTTTGCGGCAATGCCGTTGCCATAAAGTGTCGACATTGTTTTTCTTTGTGGCTGCAGGCTAACGGCCATTGGTATCATTTCCAAAGGATTTTCAGGAAGTCTGGAAATGCTTGCTATCGAAGCTCCATGATTGATCCGGTCAACTGTATTTGGCTTACAGCCCGTCATCAACAATATAATCAGGGCAAATAGCCCTGCGGTGAATATTAATCTCATCTTATTTTTTGTTTAAGTCCTTAATATCAAACGGTGTGGTAAATACATAATCGTGATCACGTTCTGGCCTGTGGCAACTGATACATTCTGAATCAAATTTTACCGTTTTACCATAAGGCAAAAGGTTTTCCCCTTTCCAACGTGCCCAGCCCCAACCTTTTGTAGCGGCATACTGCTTAACATCTTTAACCATAAACTCCACCTGAATAAATTGGCCTGCATAAACGCTTCCGTCCTTGCCTTGCTCCTGTTTCCATGCGGTTTTGGCAAAAATGGTTCCATCAGGCCATGGGTTTGTTTTACCCTCATGTATGGCTTTAACCGCTACCGGGTTGCCAAAAATGATACGGATGGTGCCATTGTCGAAACGCTCGGTAGTGCTTATTGCTTTCCAGTTGCGGTAATTCGGCAGGTAAGTTATTCCGTTTGGCGATCTTTTCACTTCCGTAACAGATTGTTGCGCTGCTCCCTTCGAATTGCTTTCTATACTGGCGGGTTTACTTACGGCATTATTTAACAGATAAGTCCTTAGCAAATCTATATCGTTCTGATTTAACTTTGCGGCAGGATGCAGTGCTGTATAACTGCTTAAAGGCATTTCTTTTGAAAGCATCCCGTTTAAGGCGAAATACAACATGGCATTACGTTGCGGGGTAGCGAGCGAATCCCACTGCGAAAAATCGAGTGCTTTCCTGCCATCACGGATATGCGAGGCCACCAAAAAATTAACAGGCGTGAGCCGGTCAAACCACCGCCAACTGGTTTGGGAGGAGTGGCAATCGAAACAGGACGTTTCCAATACCTTTGCCACTTCTTCCGGTACACCAGCCAGCCTTTTAACTTGCTGTGCTTTTGCTGAATGTAATTCCTCTGGCCTGATCAGCTGCGCCAGCAATACCAGGCTGAGGATGCCGAGTACGATTTTGAATTTGAGTTTCATGGATTATTTTTTTAATCTGCTCAAAATTAGCTTTCAAAGCACCCAATATACTATTACAATCCTATGAAAGGGATAATTTTAGCCTTAAAGGCGAATAAAACGCTTTGAATAGTCCTATCTTTTTAAGACCTTGACCCCTAAAATCGAGCTAAATTAGTCTGCCGATTTTTAACCAACCCTATGTTAAAAGGACGATTACACCTGCTACTTTTTCTTACCATAAGTATTATGGTAACACTGATCAGTTACTTTTCTTTCCGTTACCTTTATAACAGTGCTGCCGAAAAGTTATGGGCCAGCAAACTGGAATCGGGCGCGAGGGAAAGCAGGGAAATTGGACGCTTGCTCGAACAGCAGCTGCAAAGCGGACTTGCGCAGCAAAAGGTGATCCGCAACCTCCAACAAAGCATAGAAAATACCGATACCCAGGGCGAGTTTATCTGTATGTATGATAAAAACGGTATCGAACTTTGTCACCCCAATCCGGCGCTCATCGGCCAGAAAATAGCGGAGGGCAATTCTATGCTTCAATCCCGAAATGGATCAATACCTTTTAATGAAGCCATTGCGCAACAGAAAAGGCTGGGCGGTACACGGAGTTTCCCCGAAGCGAAAAACAGGAGTTCAGAGATCGTAAATATTTATCCGGTTAAGGGCAGCGACTGGATCGTGGCGGCACATGCCAATATCGAAGTACTACAGGCAGAACTATCCGGCCTTTACACACAGTTTATCATTTGTTTTTTAACCACTGCGGTCATTATCATCGGCAGCTGTTTAATGCTGATCAGGCAGATTTATGGCCGGTATGAAAAATCGGTTTCATTAGAGATCAGTACCCTGAATGAAAAAGTGAATACTTTGGGTAGCTTAAATGAACAACTGGCCAAACTGCAACAGGAAAATGCGGCAGTTTCTTTAAACCCGGACAAGGAAACTGCCCGTAAAAGGATGGTAACGTATTTAAAAGACGAACTGATCCACCTTGATATCACTGAGATAGCTTTTTTCTTTTTCGATGGTGCTGCTGTTAATATCATTACACACAATGGTAAAAAGTACTCCACCGCATTAAGCCTTGATGAGTTAATGAAACAGCTTGATGGAGATACCTTTTACCGTGCAAATAGGCAGTTTATTATTAGTCTTAACGCTATCAAAACCATTTATATTTATGGCAAAAACCAACTGAAAATTGTGGTTTCGCCAGAGCCCGATGAAATAATATTGATTAGTAAAAACAAGGTATCGGAATTTAAAAAATGGCTTGACAGGTAATTTCTCAATAAAAAAACACGTTAATACATTTAACTTAAAAATAAATGCTTTAGGTTATTGATGGCAAATTCATTGTCTATGTGCAAACATCGATTTTGCCTGGAAATATCTAGTGCGCTTATAGTATTATTTCAACCCTGTCTTGATCTTCCGGCAAAGGCTGCCCGCAGATTGCCTCGGGTTTAACTGATAATTTGATATTTCCTCGAAGAATGAGATGCATTTTCATTTAGAGCCTGTTTAAAATTAAGTAAAATTTATTTCATATGTCAGTCTGAGCGTAGTCGAAGACAATTTTTTGTAGTTAAGAGAAGTAATCGACTTCGCTCTTGTGACAAGCTAGTAGAAGTAATGTAATTGAATAAAATTTAAACAGGCTCTTAAATTGAGCATTTAATTTTACACATAATTTTCTAACTCCACTGATTATCAAACCGCTATTTATGATGCATTAATTTAATAAAAATAGTTAATGAGTACCCAATCATTATTCTATATTTGCGCCCAAAATAAATATGTATATGAAATCAAAATTAACCCTCTTAATTCTTCTTGTTGCGGTTTTTATCTCTTGCAAAAAAACTACCAATGTTGACGTTAAAATTTCTACCAGCGGAAAACTTACCTATAAGCTAACTGACGATGCCGGAAAAGGATTGGCAAATGTAAAAGTGTCTTTATTTGACCGCATGGATACTTATTATTATTCAAACTACAACATCCTGTTAGAAACCCGTTTAACAGACCAGAACGGTTTGGCTGACTTTGGAGACCTTAATCCAAACAGTTACTTGCTTGTTACCGATTCTGCGAAAGTTAACAATGTAGCTTATATGGTTCAGGAGTATGTTCAGGTAATTACTGGTGCTGTTAAAGCTAAGGAAACAAAGGTAACCGACTATTCAGGAACATTTGCGCTTACAGTTAGATCTTACAATAATAATCAGCCTTTAAAAAATATAGGTGTGATTATAATCCCGTCAAATAAATTCAATTATGCATCAACTACGGCTGCCAATTTAAAAGTCGCTGATTTTTCGGGAGTTACCAACGATGCCGGTTTGATCACATTCAAGATCCCTTCGAATAAGCAGTACTCCGTGTACCTTTATAATACGGTTACCAATGCTTCTTACAATTATAATGGTAGCTTATCGGTACAAAAAGATGCTACGGTTAACTATTCAACGAATATCTATCAACAATAGTTTGATCGCAAACGCGCTTATTTTATAGCATATGAAATGTAAAATTGTGCTCCTGTTCGGGCTGTTTATTTTAGCACTCTCCTGTAAGAAGATTACCAACGTTAAATTAGTTGATGGAATAAATTCTGGTAAATTGAGTTATAAACTTGTAGATGATGCAGGGAAAGGTTTAGCTGGTATTAAAGTTTCCTTGTATGATGCAGAAATGAGTTTAAGTACAAGCTTCCCAGCTCCAAATGCATTAATTGTTACGGTAAGTACAGATCAGGACGGCGTAGCTTATTTCTCTGACCTTTTACCTAAAAATTACCTTGTAATTGCAGACACTGTAATTGTCAATAAATTGAGGTACCGTACTAATGAATTTATTCAGGTTGTTGCCGATACAGATAAAAAAAAGAGCACTAAAGTTTCTGATTTTTCAGGCTTTATAAACCTTACACTAATCTCCAATAGCGACTACAGAACTCCCTTAAGAAACACGGGAGTGGTTGCTTATCCAGTTAACGATCTTAAGCTTAATTCGGGTAATATTTTTGATGTGATTAATTCCTCAACCCTTAAGGGGATAACGGATGCTAACGGATTTGTATCGTTTAGAGTGCCTTCTGATATGACTTTCGATTTTATTGTATATAACCTGACAAACCGCAATCTTGGTTATGGATATGGTAATTACGGTGTTTCAAAAGATACTAAAAATAACCCTACAATCTATTCGTATCCGTTTTAATATAATATTATCAGGTCAGGAAATTAAAAAAACAAAGGGCTGTTCGAAAATGATCGGGCAGCCCTTTTGATTTCATTCCTGAAACACATCAGTTAACCTGCAAATAGTCGTCTGATCATATCGCTTTTAATTACCCTTAAACTTTTCTATAGCTTCGGGCGTTACCGGAGTAAAAAGATTCACCAGATTGCCATCAGGATCTCTTAATAATAAAGATTGATTGCCCCAGGGCATAATGGTAGGTTCCTGTACGATTACGCTTTTTAAAGAAACCGCTAATTGTTCGAAACGTTGCTGCACATCATCAACCCTGAATTCGATAATCATGCTACGGTTTTGTGCAGGTTGGGCAACACTGTCGCCACCAAAAAATTGTAAAGTGCGTATGCTCCCAATGGCCAGGGTTGCGCCTGGGGTTTTTAACTCGGCAAAATCAGGCGTGTATCTGGTGGCTTTTAAACCTGTTACCTGTTCGTAAAAATTGATGAGTGTTTCAACCTGGGCCGTAATAATGCGGGTGGATATTAAATTCATTGCTAATTATTTTAATTGTGCAACGAAGGTATCGGCTGCTCGTGACAACTGTTTGTCAGGGTTTGTAATATTTTTTCTTTTCCCTGTACATATTCCTGAAGAATAAGTTGGTATGGGGGCTTGATGTCGCGGTAAAACATAAAGGAATATTTCGTGCTGGCTTATCTGATATATCCTGCTCTGCTTTATCCTCATGAAAAATCGGGGATGCTGCCTCGATCAGTGCTATGAACTTAGGCCTGTGGCACAGAAAACCGACATAGTAGCAGAAAATGACTAAACTAAACCTGATTGAACGAATGCCATTTTTCATGGCAGAAGGTAGAGCAGGAAGAAATAAACCTACGGAGTACTGCAATTGCTTTCCTGATAATAAGCCATCAAATGTTAATGTTAATCATGATGCAGGTTGCACCAGTTTACTCCTGCTTCGCTAGTGTACACTAGCCTCCAGAGACTGGAATATTAACCTATTTACTTACTGGTACTTGTTTACATAATCCTGAAGTCCGCCCTTCATTCCTACACCTACGGCTTCGAAACGCCATTCTCCATTGCGACGGTAAATACGACCGAACTCTACAGCAGTTTCGATAGAGAAATCTTCTTCCAGTTCATATTTCATAATTTCTACCCCATTGGTGTCTACAATGCGTACAAAAGAGTTTTTAACCTGCCCGAAGTTTTGCCTGCGTGCCAAAGCATCATGAATAGTTACCACAATGCACAATTCGCTGATCGCAGGGTTCACAACCGTTAGGTCAACATGGATCGCTTCATCGTCACCATCTCCCTCTCCTGTTAAATTATCGCCTGTATGGGTAAGGGCGCCATCCGGAGAAATTAAATTATTATAAAACACGAAATATTCATCAGCAATCAATTTCCGGTTTTCGCCAAGCATAAATACAGAGGCATCTAAATCGAAATCGTAACCGCTCGAGGCACTGTTGGTATCCCAGCCCAGCCCGATGGTAAATTTTGGAGCGCTTAAATTTTCGCGTTGTCCTTTTTGAAGATTAATGGCCATGTAATAACAGGTTGAATTTTAATGCCCGCAAGCTAAAGTTAAATCGGGATTATTGCAATGCCCGGGAAAAAATATTGGGTATTTGTAAAAAGGTATGAGCAGCTATATGTTTTTTTGAAAATGCAGGTCAGTTTTTTTTGGGGGCGGCAGTCCTGCTATCGCTGTTAGTCCTCCCCCGATGAAACCTGTGAAACAAGCAAGCACTCAATAAAGACAACATAGACGGTGCTTAAATCGGGGCTCCGGGCTAACCTGCTCTATCAGGTTTATTAAACAAAGGTTGGGTTTTCGTGGCGGAAATCCTGTGCCTGGTTCCGATTGGGCTGAGAATTTAGCTTCCAGAAGATATTTTTAGCCGCATTTTAGTCAATAGATACAAAGAAATCATTAATTTTCGGCAGATCTGTTCAATAAACATGATTTTTATCTAATGAAACTACAAAAGCATACCCATAAAATATTTTTCATTGCGCTATTGATTTTTTGCCAGCTAATGGCGTTTGGACAAACAAAAAAACAGAAACCGACAAGTAACACTAAACCTTTTGTGCTTGGCCTAATAGACGAAATACAATCTAGAGAACTGGCAGAGAAAAGAATCCTGAACATATACCTTCCTGAAGGTTATAATCAAAGCGACAGTACCAGATATCCGGTAATTTATTTGCTCGATGGTTCTGCTGATGAAGATTTTATTCATATTGCAGGGCTTGTACAGTTTAATAGTTTCGAATGGGTAAATCAGGTTCCTAAATCAATTGTAGTTGGTATTGCAACTGTCGATCGTAAAAGGGATTTTACTTTTCCTACATCGATTGAGCGCGATAAGAAAAACTATCCTACAACTGGCCATTCCGATCAATTTATTTCTTTTATTGAAAAAGAACTTGAGCCTTATATTCAGTCAAAATATAAAACGAATACAAACAAAACCATTATCGGTCAATCTTTAGGAGGTTTGCTGGCTTCCGAAATTTTAATCAAAAAGCCTGATCTTTTTAATCGATACATTATTATTAGTCCAAGCTTATGGTGGAACAATGGTTCGTTGCTCAATCTGGATTCGAAAATCAGTGGAAGTACCTTTAACCAGCAAACCGCGGTTTACATTGCTGTTGGTAAAGAAGGACTAACGCCTACCGAAATTCCCAGGGTAATGGAGGTGGATGCAAATGTACTGGCAGAAAAGATAAAAGGCTTTAAAAATAACGCTGTTAAAGTCTATTTCGATTATTTACCACAAGAGAATCATGCAACAATCATGCATCAGGCGGTTTCTAATTCTTTTAAGTTTTTATATCCCCTTTTGAAAAAAGAGTAACGCCAGCTCAGCGTCTATCTCAGAGAAATTGCTTTTAAAACATTTACAAAAATTAATTAGCCACGGAAGCACAGAAATCATGGAGGAGATTAAAGTTTTTCCGTGGCAAACATAATGCTTAGGCATGCGCAGAAAGAGGAAGAATTATCAGAGAAAGGTTAAAAGCGATTTCCCTGGCGTCTGCCTTTTTAAGGGACGGATATTCCATAAAAAATGGTAAAGCTATTCTCCTAAAATTAATGTTTTTAATGAAAAGAATAATTAAATTTTTAAATTCAAATAAATAAACGTTAATTAGACATTTATTTATTGTTATGAGCAACGCAAACTATGTAATTGGAGTAGATTACGGGTCAGATTCTGTCCGGTCTGTTCTAGTCGATACCGCAAACGGAAAAGAAATCGCATCATCAGTTTTTCTTTATCCCCGATGGCAGAAAGGTTTATATTGTAAACCCGCTGTTAATCAGTTCCGCCAGCACCCATTAGACTATATTGAAGGTTTAACCCACACCATAAAAGATTGCCTTGCAAAAGCCGGCGGTGCAGAAATTGCAAAGCTGGTAAAAGGTATTTCGGTTGATACAACCGGATCAAGCCCGGTTGCTGTTGATGCAACAGGTACTCCCCTTGCTTTAACCAAAGATTTTGAGGAGAATCCAAATGCTATGTTTGTGCTTTGGAAAGACCATACATCAGTTAAAGAAGCTGCCGAGATTAATGAGCATGCTACCAAATTCAGTACGAATTACCTTAAATATGTAGGTGGCATTTATTCTTCAGAATGGTTCTG
Source organism: Pedobacter sp. D749 (assembly GCF_019317285.1). Classification (NCBI taxonomy): domain Bacteria; kingdom Pseudomonadati; phylum Bacteroidota; class Sphingobacteriia; order Sphingobacteriales; family Sphingobacteriaceae; genus Pedobacter; species Pedobacter sp. D749. The sequence goes on along the minus strand of NZ_CP079218.1, from coordinate 1,871,953 downwards.
GGCTAAATTGTTATATATCTTAAGGGTTGATTCAAGTGTTAAAAAAGCTGCAGCATCCTGGGTAGAACACTGCGATTGGATTCCGTTTTTACTTTGTGGTGGAAATGATATCACAGAAATGAAACGCAGCCGTTGTGCTGCCGGGCATAAAGCACTTTGGGCAGAAGAATTTAACGGTTTACCTCCGGAAGATTTCTTTAGTAGTCTTGATCCGCTTTTAGCCGGCTTTAGAGATAAATTATTCACCGATACCTATACTTCTGATATTGCTGCAGGAACATTGAGCGAAGAATGGGCAACTAAACTGGGCTTAAGTACAGATGTAGTTGTTGGTGTTGGCGCATTTGATGCGCACATGGGCGCGGTAGGCGGACAGATTGAGCCTTACTACCTGAGCAAAGTAATGGGTACAAGTACCTGCGATATCCTCGTTGCACCTAACCAGGATTTAGATGGCAAATTGATTAACGGCATCTGCGGCCAGGTTAATGGCTCGGTAATTCCGGGGATGGCAGGTTTAGAGGCGGGGCAATCTGCTTTTGGCGATGTTTATGCCTGGTTTAAGAACTTAATCAGCTGGCCGCTGAATCATTTATTGACTGAATCGGCACTAATAGATGAAGCTACAGCAATTGCTTTAAAAGAAGAACTCGAGGCTAAAATTATTGCCAATTTAAGTAAACAAGCTGAAGCTTTGGAAGACACTGATTATGCAGAACTCGCGATTGACTGGTTAAACGGCCGTAGAACACCGGATGCAAACCAGGAACTTAAAGGTGCCATAACCGGTTTAGGTTTAGGAACTGATGCACCACGCTTTTTCCGTGCTTTAGCTGCCGCCACCTGTTTTGGTGCCAAGGCTATTGTAGATCGCTTTAAAGAACAAGGTGTACCTGTAAAAGGGATTATCGGTATTGGCGGGGTAGCAAAAAAATCTGCCTATATCATGCAAATGATGGCAGATGTATTAGAAATGCCGATTAGAATTCACCGTTTCGAACACACCTGTGCATTAGGTGCGGCAATGTTCGCTGCAGTTTCAGCAGGCGTTTATCCGAATATTGAAGCAGCTATGGCAGCTATGGGAACAGGTTTTGAAAAAGAATATAAACCAAATATTAAAAAGCAAAAACTTTACCGCCAGCATTATCAACAATATTTGGGCCTGGGCAGATACCTGGAGAAATACAATAAAAAAGATGTAAAACCTTATTTATCATGAGCAACTATCAGGATATAAAAGAACAGGCCTACCAGGCCAATATGCAGTTGCCTAAATTGGGACTGGTACTTTTTACCTTTGGTAATGTAAGTGCTGCCGACCGAGCAAAAGGCGTATTTGCGATTAAACCAAGCGGTGTGCCTTACGAAGATTTGTCACCAGAAAAAATGGTCATTGTAGATTTTGACGGGAACACAGTTGAAGGAAATTTACGTCCCTCATCAGATACCAAAACCCATGCGGTTTTATATAAACACTGGGCAGAAATTGGGGGGATTGTACATACACATTCTACCTATGGTACGGCCTGGGCACAGGCACAAAGGGCAATTCCAATTTTCGGAACCACACATGCCGACCATTTAACTGTTGATATTCCATGTGCGCCGCCGATGGCTGATGAAATGATTAAAGGAAACTACGAGTACGAAACGGGTTTCCAGATTATGAACCATTTTGAAAGTTTAGGCCTGAGTTATAAAGAAGTCGAAATGATTTTAGTAGGTAACCACGCTCCTTTTACCTGGGGCAAAACGGCCGAAAAAGCAGTTTATAACAGCGCTGTTTTGGAAACTGTAGCACAAATGGCTTTGTTAACCGAGCAGATTAATCCGCAGGCCCCGAAGCTGAAAGATTCGCTGATTGAAAAACATTATGAGCGGAAGCATGGTGCCGGGGCTTATTATGGACAGAGCTAGATTAGTCCACAGTCATGAGTCTAAAGCCTTCAGTCTTGAATACAGAGATAAAGTGGCATAAAAGTTTAAAGAATTAGGAAAGCAATTGTAGTGGTGCTGATTCCATGTTTGGTGGCTCACCAAACAATTTTTTAAATATTAACAATAGATTAAAATATTTAGCGATTTGATTTGGAAAGCAATGGCAGCATCATTTAGGTTACAACAGTCCCGCCCCCGCTTCTGCCGATTGAAAAAAATCGGCATCTCGCTACGGTCGGGTTTAGTTGGCTAAAATTGTACTGCTATTGAGGATAAAACGGAAAGCAGGACTGCAGTAACCGATGAAATACGGAACCTTGCTTTTCAAAAAAAGAATATGAATAATGTTCTATGAGGACATAGGCCACGGAAGAGAAAAACATTTCGGTCTGTGAGGACACATACCGAGGGGAATTGAATAAATTAAAAATAACATAGATAGTAATGATTGATTTAAAAAAATTACAAGTTTGGTTTATTACCGGTACACAACATTTGTACGGTGAAGAAACCTTAAAACAAGTAGCAGAACATGCACAGCAAGTGGCTGATTCGTTAAACCAGAACGGAAGTATTTCTGTTTCGGTAGTGTACAAACCGATTGTAAAAACAACGGAAGAGATTTTCGAAACCTTACAACAAGCCAATATTGATGAGAACTGTATTGGGGTAATTACCTGGATGCATACCTTCTCTCCAGCTAAAATGTGGATCAGGGGTTTGAATGTTTTGCAAAAACCGCTATTGCATTTACATACGCAGTTTAACCGCGACATTCCATGGAATACCATTGATATGGATTTTATGAACCTGAACCAAAGTGCCCATGGCGACCGTGAATTCGGTTTTATGGTGTCGCGTATGCGTAAAGATCGTAAAGTAGTTGTTGGTCATTGGCAGGATGAAGAAGTGGCTAAACAGATCGATACCTGGTGCAGGGCTGCAGCAGGCTGGCACGATTGGCAAGGCGCTAAATTTGCCCGTTTTGGTGATAACATGCGTTATGTGGCCGTTACCGATGGCGATAAGGTAGAAGCTGAAATGAAATTTGGTTTTGCAGTAAATACTTATGGCATAGGTGATTTAGTAGCGGTAATTAATGGAATTAGTGAAGATGCTATTCAGGCTTTACTGAAAGAATATGATGCTACCTATGAAATGGCCGATGATCTAAAAGCTGGCGGCGCAAGGCACTCATCAGTTTACGAGGCTGCTAAAATTGAGTTGGGTTTACGTAAGTTTTTAGTTGATGGTGGCTTTAAAGGTTTCTCTGATACTTTTGAAGATTTACATGGTATGATTCAGTTGCCAGGGATTGCAGCACAGCGTTTAATGGCCGATGGTTATGGTTTCGCTGGTGAAGGTGACTGGAAAACTGCGGCTTTAGTACGTGCATGTAAGGTAATGGGTGCAGGTTTAGCCGGTGGTAATGCATTTATGGAAGATTATACTTACCACTTTGATCCGGCAAATTCGATGGTATTAGGTTCACATATGCTTGAGGTTGATGCTTCATTGGCGAGTGGCAAAGCCAGTTTAGAGGTTCATCCATTGGGCATTGGTGGCAAGGCAGATCCTGCCCGTTTGGTTTTTAATGTTGCCGGTGGTGACGCTTTAAATGCATCTTTAATTGATATGGGCAACCGTTTCCGCCTGTTAGTGAATGAAGTAAAGGCTGTAGAAGCTGAACATGATTTACCAAATTTACCGGTAGCCCGTGTATTGTGGAAACCACTACCTGATATGAAAACAGGTTGCGCAGCATGGATTTATGCAGGTGGTGCACACCATACTGCTTATAGTCAGAATTTAAGCACTGAGCATTTATTGGATTTTGCCAATATAGCGGGTTTAGAATATGTGAATATTGGTGCTGATACCAAAATCAATCAATTCAGAAATGAGTTGCATTGGAATGAAGTTTTTTATAAATAGTTTGATTAACTAACGCTCAACGTTCAGGCCGGTAATTTTAGGATTACCGGCCTTTTTATAACTTCCGAAGTTTTAGTGGCGTGATGAAATGGAAACTTCGGAAGCCTTAAAGCATGTCTATTAAAATTACTTTAGGCGATAAAATCGCCTTTTTCGTGCATCCTCGTTACAAACGAGGACGATTATCGCGATCGTCATCCTGAACTTTTTTCAGGATCTTTTTATGATGAAGGCTAAGCAGATATATTTAACAATTACTGCTGAATGTCCTAATAAAAAATCGTCATCTCGACTGAAGCAACGCGAAGTGGAGAGATCTGTAAGATAAGGCAAATTGAAATAGATTTAGCTTCAATAAAAAATCGTCATTGCGAGGAGGAACGACGAAGCAATCTTTCCTACAGGTAATTTTTGCTAAAAAGATTGCTTCGTCGGCTGAAAAAGCCTTCTCGCAATGACGATAATTGAAGTAGATTTATTTCGGAAACTTTCTGGATGAACATTATGTATCATAAATACTGAAACAAGTTCAGGATGACGCACGACTAAAATGCCATCTACAATCACATGGTAACCATTGCTTTAATTACCCCATTTTTTGGATCTAACCAGCTTTCAAACTCATCTTTTACTTCTTCAAACTTTACCTGGTGCGTAATATAATTGGTGGGATTAACCAAACCAGCTTTCATTGATTTTATTACATGCTCAAAATCTTCAATGGTGGCATTTCTGCTGCTCATTAATGTCGATTCGCGCTTATGAAACTCAGGGTGATTAAAAATCAAATCTCCTTTTTGAAGTCCGATTAAAACAAACCTTGCGCCATGTGCCATGTAATTTATGGCGTTATTGATTGCTTTTTGATTACCTGTAGCATCAATTACTACCGTTGCCATATCTCCATTGGTAATATCACTAAGTTGTTGCGTTACATCAGTTGAAAGGGCATTAACCACATGCGCCACCTTCAGTTTATCTTTACAGAATGCTAAACGGTCTTCGTTAATATCCAAAGCGATTACGTTAGCTCCGGCTATTCTGGCGAATTCCATCGTACCTAAACCAATTGGCCCCGCACCGATAACCAGTACAAATTCTCCAGGCTGCACATCTGCCCTGCGAACACCGTGTGCTCCAATAGCTAAAGGTTCAACCAAAGCGAGTTCATCGTAACTCAATCCTTCGCCATGTAAAAGTGTTCTGGATGGCACCTGTAAATATTCGCGCATCCCGCCATCTACATGTACCCCGCAAACCTGCATTTTAACACAGCAGTTGGGTTTATTCATCCGGCAGGCAATACATTCGCCACAATTAAAGTATGGAATAAAGGTTACAGGCTCTCCTATTTTGAAACCAGTGGCTCCATTGGCTTCAACCAATTCGCCAGATAACTCATGACCTAACACTCTTGGGTAATTAAAGAAAGGTTGGGTGCCTTCAAAGGCATGTAAATCAGTTCCGCAAATGCCAATTCTTTTAATTTTTATAATCGAATGGTCTTTTTTTAGTTCAGGTTTTTCCGTTTCTGAATATTCAAAGGTTCCAGGTGTGGTGCAGGTAAGGGTTTTCATTTTAATGATTGAATTTTGAGTGATAGAATGAGTGAATGTTGAATTAAGGAATGATAGAATGTTTTATCGATTTGCTAATATTCTGTCATTCACTCCATCTATCATTCAATAATTAATTTTCTAAGCGTTTACCAAAGCTCTGTCTAAATGCACATAACCGCCATCAACGTGAATGATCTGTCCGGTGGTATGGCTTGATTTACCTGACATTAAAAAAGCTGTCATATTTGCAATTTCTTCAGCTGTCGTCATTCTGTTTTCTAATGGAATTTTAGAAGTGATTTCTTTTAGTTTTTCTTCAGCATCATCCAAAGTTTCAATCCAGGTTTCGTAAGCGGGCGTCCAGCATTCGGCAACCACAACCGCATTTACACGGATTCCATATTTAAGCAACTCTACGGCCCATTCCCGTGTTAAGGCATTTCTACCTCCATTAGCAGCAGCATAGGCTGAAGTATTTCCTTGTCCTGTTTCTGCAGTTTTAGAGGTGATGTTTACAATTGCCCCTTTACTTTTAATTAATTCTGGCAGCGCGTGGTGCGCCATTAAATAATAATGCACTACATTTTTATGTAACGAAGCCATAAAGTCTTTATAATTTCCACTTTCTAAACCTACACCGTCATTAACGCCTGCGTTATTCACTAAACCATCAATTCTGCCGAATTGACCCACAATGTTTTTCACCACCGTTTCACAATCATCAGGGTTGGATAACTCAGCCACAAACTGTGCGGCTTTTCCTCCATTTGCAGTTATTGCATCAACTACCTTTTGATTGTCTTCTGCTTTTCTACCTACGATTACCGCAATTGCATTTTCTTTGGCAAACACTTCTGCAATACTGCGACCAATGCCCTTTGCAGCACCAGTGATGATAATAACTTTTTCTTTTAATTGTAAATCCATGTTTCTTTTTAATTAGTGAATGAGAGATTGATAGAATGAGTGAATTGCATTTTGCATTCACTCATTCAAAATTCACTCATTCTATCATTATTTTTATGTCTTCTTTTCTTGTTGCTGGTAATACTTTCAAATCTATTAATTTTCCATCTTTTAAAGTGCCTTCAACAATGGTTTGATATGGCGCATAAAGCTTGAAATGAACATCCCAATCTTTTGGCCATGCCGGGCACAAATATATTTTTTTTCCATCAACTTGCATCAGCATTTCTTGTAAACCGATCATGCCCGATCCACCCCAATTGTGATCAGGTACCCAATCGAAACCTGGCCCCCAAAATGCAGGAAACCTCCTGCCTGAATCTTTTAATTTAGCGGTAGTTAGCTTCGCAGCCTCATTGGTTAAACCAAGCCGTGCCGCAAAAATATTATCCTGTTTCCATCCGACATGACTGCTGAATTTCAGCACGTCGGTGTCATATTTAAAAGTGTTCATCGCAGTGTCTAAACCGGGTTTACCAATTCCATAAATGCCCCATGGATATAGAGGGTACAACTGCGGACTTTCGGTATTATTGATGCGTTCCCAAAGTTTAGCCGGAGAAATGGTAGCATGCCCACCGAAAGTCCTGAAACTTATTGGCGGAATGGTTTTCAGCATCGCTGTCCATTCGGTTTTCTTAGTTTCAGACAAAGAAGGCAGCGCAATCAATCTTTCCAAAACTGTTTTTAAAGCTGCAATCGTCGAAGTGGAATTGTAAGCCATTTTATAAGTCTCCGCTGCAGACCCCGGGTATAAAACCAAGTGGCCATTGGCATCTAATGCTTTCGCTCCTCGCTGTTTGGCTAGATAAGTATAATGCGCTTTGAAAAAAGTAAGTGAGCTTTCAATTAAAGGAAGGTACTTTTCTATATTTTTCCCACCATATCTTTCAGTTTCCAGAATCATCATACAAAACTCCAATACAGTATCCCACTCATATTCTAACCAGGCATTGTATTCCATGCCTTTATTAAAATCGGCTGGGCGTTTCCAGCCATACTCAGCAGGATTTGGTAATCCGAAATTTTCTAATTGCTCGGCAAAACCTGCCCCCTTGTGCCCCCAGGCGGCTTCTGTTCTGATTTCTGCATTTTTCAACAAATCCAGATAAAAATCGAACTGAGGTTTCATCAGGTCGAAATCCCCGCTTTTTAACATGGGCCAATATACCAGGCGTTGGTTTTGAGCGGTATGCGTTCCACCACCCCAGTTCCTGAAATCGGGTGTATATTTTAATGTCGTGTCGGTTAATTGGGGGTCGAAAGTAAAAAGTCCGCCATTGAATTTCGTTGGAGATTTACCAAAAGCATTGCAACCCAACATATACCGGAATAACTGGTAATTTTTAGCAGATTGATTTGCGGTTTCGTCTTTAGTATTGATATAAATGAAACTTTTTTTCCAGTAAGCATTCCACCATTTTATACTCGTTTTTTGTTGATTTTTGCTATTTACAGCATTTAAACCTTTCTCCCATTCACTAATCGACGCCGTTTTTGAAGTATTTAACTTAATGGTGATGTGACTTGAAGCAGAAGGTATTTTACTTCTCAAAATCCAGGCTTTAAATGGTGTACTTAGGTATATTCCGGTATAGTTTCCAGCCGGCATCATATTGTTGCCTTGCATAGAGCCTCCAAAAATGAGATTTTTTAAAGGGTTAAATAGATCAGCCTTCCTGTCCTCCAATCCTTGCTGTTTTACAGTAACCTCGAATACGGTTTCAGCTTTGTTTTGATGGTAGAATTGAACAGTATTATTTTTAAAAGTTATGTCGTCTTTAAATGTTTTAACAATACCCTGGGGTGCCCATTTATACGAATTCTGATTGTTCTCTTTGCCTTTTGTGATGCGGTCTTCGAAACGCCAGCTTTCGTAACTGGCTTGGGTAATTATTTTTTGGTTTGATTTTACATCAAGGTGGATTACCGGATTAAACACATCAACCCAGACCTTAATTTGAGCATTTAAGCTACCATTTTTGCCTGAAATCTGAGCGTAACCATCTTTTAAAACCAATTCTTGTTTGAATGTTTTTCCTTCGAAGGGATTTGGGCTTAAACTCAGTTTTACGCGACCAAGTTTGAGTAAGGTATTATTTTCGTCGAAGGTGCCGCTTTTGGATATATAGAAATAAACATCTCCTTTTTCTACCCAAAGGTTTAGGCCGATATCGCCACCGCCTACAGGCATGGATTCAGATGAGTTGTTACTTTGTGAGGTCCAAATTATATTGTCTTTTTCTTGCGAATAAGCATTTGGGATTGTGAACCACAAAGACACGAAGATCACCATGGAAAAGGTAGATTTTTTAAGGTTTATGTTTTTTGACCATATAAGACATTTGAGGACATTTAAGCCCATGGTGCACATACTTTGTGTTCTTTGTGCCTTTGTGGTTAATTTTGTTGTTTGTAATATGTTTGACCACCTAAGGCACCTGAGAGCAGGTAAGACAGGAGGCTTAATGAATTTCAACCTTATCAGACATTTGAGGACATTTAAGCGTCTGGTGCACATACTTAGTGTTCTTTGTGCCTTTGTGGTCAATTTTGTCGACCACCTGAGGCACCTGAGAGCAGCTAAGGTAGCATGTTTAATAAATTTCAACCATATCAGACACGTGAAGGCATTTAAGAGCCTGGTGCACATACTTGGTGTTCTTTGTGCCTTTGTGGTTAATTTCTCAGCCAAAATATTTAGTGCTTCCTGTGTATTCGTGGTAAAAATCATTATTCGACTATTAATTATCCCAGTTATCGGTACGGAAAGAGGAAACAGGCAAGCCATCGTTTCCAAATAAGTCGCCGGTTACAAAGTCTTTAAAGGCATAACGCACAGCAACAGGTACTTTAACTTCAGGAGCTGAAACGGTTATGCTACTTCCTTTTATGGCTGCTTTTGCCGGGTAAAATTTCTGATCAGCGCCTGCAATTTCGAATAAAGATAGTTCTTTACCAAAAGAAGTTAACCCATTTGGTACATTTTGAAATTTGACTACAGCTGTATTCTTTTCGACCGTTAATGATTCGTAATTCGGACTTGCAAAACCAAAACCTTTAATACCATAAGTTTGAGCCAAAGCCAGGTACGCCAGTCTCTGGCCGCCTTGTTTCTTATTTGCCGGATGGATTGATTTTTCCTCGCCAATATCCAATAAAACAGCCATTCCGGAATTCGGTATTTTAGTTAAGGATTTTCGTTGTGCATCCCGTAAATAGGCTGAATTATATTTTCCACCAACATGATATGGCGGGAGCTGCGCGTAATTGTATGGTGCAATTTGAGCATAGAAAAATGGAAAATCGCCATTATCCCAATTTTTACGCCACGAGGATACCATTGCCGGAAAAAGGTCTTCGTAACGGTCTGGTCGTTCATAGTTAGATTCGCCCTGATACCAGATCGCCCCTTTTATGCCATAACCGATTACCGGATAAAGCATGCCATTATACAGTGTGGTTGGTGTACGGCTCACCTCTTTGATGCTATCTCCTTTTGAAGGAATCTTGATTTCCGTATAAGGTTTTAAATCTTCTGGCGACATCCAGGCCTCAATAGTTGAACCACCGTAACTATCGTTGATAATCCCGATTGGTACATTTAACATTTCGCTTAACAGAGCGCCGAAATAATATGCCGTAGCACTGAAGTTGGAGACAGTTTCCGGCGCAGCCAATTTCCAATCAGATGGTTTGCTGTTTTCTTGTAGCTCAATGATTGAGGAACGGGGAACGGTATATAACCTGATATTTTTATTCGCTGATTTTAAAATTACCTCATTTGAACCCATGATAGGCTGGCTTTTGAAACCTTTCATTGGCATTTCCATGTTTGATTGCCCTCCACAAAACCAAACTTCACCAATCAGGATATCGGTTAAAACGAGTTTTTCGCCATCATTGAGTTCCATTTCGTATGGTCCACCTGCTGATGGGGTTGAAACTTTGACTTTCCATTTACCACTCTGGTCAGCGGTAACCGAATAATTTTGTTTATTCCAGGAAGTATTGATTTTTATCCTGGTTGACGGCTTGGCCCAGCCCCAAATGGCTACGTTGCTTTGTTGTTGCAAAACCATGTGATCGGTAAAAATGGATGCAGGTTTAACCGTAGCAGATGCAACAAGGCCACATGCGAGGTTTAAGAAAATTAAAAGTTTTAGTTTCATTTGTTATTATTTTTCATCACTTAAGACTCCCTAGTTTTGGTTACCATATAAGAAATTTAAGTTGCATATAAGCTCAATAGTATATTTTTTGTTTCTTATTTATCGACCACCTGAGCGCATCTTAGTTTATTACCTTATAACTATTAATCGCTATAACCTTATATTTTCTTACATGTCTTATATGGTAAAACATAAATATCATCTACTCACAGGCAACCAAACCGACATTTCCGAATGGCCACGGTTTCCCCAGGTAAAGTATGGTACCAGTTTTATTTCAGTGGCTGTATTTTTATCTTCAATCGGCCTGTACAACACATTTTTCCAGTTGTTTGGCTCTCCTATTTTTACGTTACCGGTCAGACTCATCATTTCGGCACCATGGTTTCTGTTTTTACTTTAAAACGATCGGCCCAAAAGCCTTTTGTCCAGGCTATATCAGCCATATTGAAACTACGTATTTGGCATATGGAGAATTTGATGTATTCACCAAAGCTTTATCCTGTGCTTTTAAATTTCCTGTTAGAAAAAGCATCGCAACAATAAATACCTGAATTAGTAAAGCCTGAGAGACAAAATATTTGTTAATATGAAGTAGCTTTTTCATTGTTCTTCTGTTTAATTGAATTTTACCAGTATAATTTATTACCAAAGGATTTTAAATTCTGAAGCGTGGGCAATGGCCTTATCATTATTTTGTTTGTGTACTTATTTGACGCTTTTGTGGAATCTAACGGAGTTGTAGTTGCTGTTTTCAATCCAGATACAAGATCAAACACCGTCTCGGTTGTCGAATTTTGCCCATCATATACTACGCTGGAGATTTTAATCAATTGGAACTTCCGTTTTTATAAATGAATTTATGTTCAAAGCGGACATCATTTTTTTCGGAGTTCATTAATAAATATCCTTTTTCAATAAAAAAATATGGTATTGAATTCTTAGTATGTATGCCGTTTACATATTGGGGTTCAATTACTTCTGTAGAAGAGAAAACCAGTTTAAATTTCTTATTGGGCTGTTGAAAAAATATTTGCAATCTCAAGGGAACGGATGCATCGATGGTATCCATTGTAATTACGGTTTTGTCAGTTAAACCATCTTTATTTAAATCGCCCTTTTCTAACCTGATCGGAACATTAAAATTATCCTTTGCTTTATTTTGTTGTGCGAAAACAACAGTTTGAACCAAAACAAGAAATAGTACAATTATCTTTTTCATTTATTTGAATATTTAATGCTCAATTACTCTTCCACTTGTATTACCACCGGGCCTAATAATCCCGCAGAATTTAAAGGTTTACCTTCCAAGCGAAAAGGTGCAGTTGTTTTGGTAATTCTTTTATTTTCTGGCAGTTTGCTATCTCCAATTAAACGATTAGCCCAGGTGTTGGTCACTTCAATCGTAATTTGATTTTCACCTTTTTTGATGGCTTTGCTAATTTCTAAACGATGCGGAGCAGTCCACAAAGTGCCGCAGTTTATTCCATTAATTTTAACTTCTGCAATGCTGGAAAACGCTCCCAAATCAAGCCAGATTTTACCTTTAAGACTTCCATTAAAGATGAAGTTTTTGCTATACACAGCAGTTCCTGAATAATATTTAACCAAACTATCTGCATTTAATATCCAATCGGTTAATTCATTAAAAATAACAGGTTTTGAGGGGCCTGCATACGCCGTATCGAATTTTGCCTGCCATGATTTGGAGATATCAATGTCAGTTTTTTTGATCTTTTTTGCTTTCGCTTCCCTTAGTTGTTTTTCTTCAGTTTGCGAATTGGGCAAATAAACACCCAGCGTATCTAAAACCACAAAGATCGATTGATTTGGATACATGGTTAAATTTAATCTTGTTCCGGCAATAGTGTTGTTGAGTTTATCTGGTTTAACCCAGGTATTGCTGACTGCATCATAAGTCTGTACAGATTTTTCACCCCTTCTTAAAGTTAAAAAAAGTTCTCTTTTTCTATTTTCCTGATTAGTGATAAAATAAATCTCCTTTTCTCCATCAATTCTGTGTGCATAACCTATACCTTTTGCATAACTTCTACCCGCCTTATTATCTATTTCATCGTTCACATCCAAATCTCTTTCCAAACCCAGGGCATCAAAAGTTTCTCCGTAGAACGGTGCTTTAAAAACCTGACCTAATCCCAGCTTCTTCTGATAAACTGGTCGACCATTATTTTTATAAGACTCGAAATTCCCTTCCCAGATCTCTTCTACAATCCTATCAAAAATATTTTTGTTAACTTGTTTAATTTCAAATTGATACAATGGCTTATCTCCAACAATTACTTTAGCACCAGCTTTAATCAATTCCAGCAGTTTTTTAACAGTGCCATAACTCATATACTGATAATTCGGATTCATTTTCATGTTGCCTGGTATTATCAAAATTTTATATGAGGCACCGCTTTCGAAAACCACATTACCATCTTTTACTGTTGCGGTATTTAATACATCTGGATTAAAACTATCATAAGCGTAGCCACGTAAGGGGTTTACCCAATTTTCCGGATCGGCCATGTTTGCAGAATGGCTGACCCCAGCTGGGATTTGCCTTAAAGGTTCACCAACATTTGCGAGGCGTTTCTGCTCTGCTTCTACTACATCTGCGCCAAAAATGCCGGGTAAGGTTTCAACCAAACGATCAGGCAATACGGAACGGCGTGGCAATTCCTCACCCGTAAAAACGGTTATATCAACAACAGGCTTACCTTGTTGAAGTAAATTTTGAGTACGTTCTGCATATTCTATCCATGCTTTTCCTGCTTTCCACCAGGTTTGGTCGCGTTGAAAATATAGGCCAACCCCATCTAAAGTCATTCCTGGTTTCCGATCAGTCCAGGGATTATGTGTAAAAACGTGATATACCAATTTATTGATCCCTAAGGCATAATTACGATCCTGTAGCGTTTTCATATTAGCCGGGTTTTCATTCCAGTCCATTCTGACGGTTGTAAAAGCCTCGGCCTGGATAATATTTTTCCCATAAATATGTGCGCCAGAAATGGCATCCAACATATCGTTCGGTTTATCATGCGTGGGGCTGTTTAACCAAAATTCACCCATGGGGATGTCGACAGTTTTGTAATGCATTAAACCATCACTTATCATGGTTGGTGCGATACTTTCAGCCGTAAAAGTCACGCCCTGATCTTTTGCCAGTTTAGCAAGCGTTTTATAAAACTGGTCAACCACCAATTCAGAGATGGTTTTTCTGACATCATAAAGGAAATTTTCAGAAACTGAAGTGCTTTCTACCGGCAATCCGGTCATGATGGGTAAATAAGTTGTTAAATCGTAGCCCCTACGCTTTAAAAATTCTGCTTTAAATACCGGTGACCAATTCTGACTGCCGCATTCCCAGCTGTCTACATGAAAAACGCTTAAAACTTTTTTAGCGATTTCTGGTCCGCCATGCTTTAATGCCTCCCCATACCAATTCTCGAACTGTAATTTTACGGCTTCCGGATTAAATTTATCACATTCCAATCCTTTTCCACCGCCTCCAGTTGCGTTGGTATGTCCTGTAGAAGTATGGCCAATTCTTAAAATTGTCCAATTGCCTGTCGGCGCTTTCCAGTTTAAAGTTCCGTCCTTATTTAATTTATTGGTAAGATTTATAATTTTATTCAATGGCACACATAAATCCTTAGCAATTTCAGCGTCGGTACTTCTTTTACTCACCCGCCAAACTGAACCGTTTTTACCTTCAAACTGATTGATTTTCGCTTCTGACGATAACTCCAGATTGACCAGTTTTAACGATGGCTTCCATTTGGCCGCATCCAGATCTTCTGCCCCTGGTTCAGATCCCTTTTTATCATAAATAAACCTGAAAAATTTAGCGGTGGTAGGTACAATGGAATGGGTAACATCTTCATCAATATCCTGCCAGCCATGTCGTGGGGCTTCCAACCTACCTATGGATCGGAAATTTTTCCCATCATCACTTACCTCGAGAGCCAAACGTTGCGCCTGATAATTATTTCCGCTGACTTTAATGCTTATGGTTCTGCAGGTAAAGGGCTTTGCAAATTCATATTGAATATAACATGGCTCATTTGAACCAAAGTTTTTCTTATTGCCTGGCTGAACCAGTCCCGTGGCATCAGCTCCATTGCTTGTAGTAATTTTTGGAATAACAGTTGTCGTAGAGAGGTTTTCACCAACGGGAGATGGATATGCATAAACTGCTATATCCTTATAATAATTTTCTTTTGATTCTGGTTGAGGTAAAGTAATTTTACTATTTGAATTACTGATATTTATCTTAGACCATACCACTTTTTGCATGGAAAGTTCTGGAGTGATCCACGGTCCACCTGCTAATGCGAAACCATCACTCACATGCATACCTAATTTCAGATCTAACCGTTTTGCTTCTGTCATGGCAAATTCAACCATTTTCCACCATTCGGATGTTAACTGAACTGCAGGTGGCGAATAGACCGGTGTTTTATCTGGGCCCTGGATACTCATTAAGTAAGCACCCGCTATGCCATTTGATTTCATCGCTTCCAGGTCGGCAGTGATGCCTGCTCTGGATACCGCTCCTTTAACCCAATACCAAAATACCCAGGGTTTAGCATTTTCATTTTGTTGTGCATCAGCATTTGACACCAGGAAAAAGCTTGACAACAGCACAAATGCCAGAATTTTACTAAACCTCAATTTCATTTTTTTAAAAAATTTCATGTTCATGCCGAGGGTTGTTTTTTACCACCAAACAAGCTTTATCTTCAACAGATTACTTTACATATAAGTAGAGATAGACTTTATAAATCACTTACAACGATATATTTATATTTATTTTCGTGCGATTTTATACCCTCTTAACCCGAAATAAAGAATAACCACAAAACACACCAATGGAATGCTGTAACCGATCTGAATATTATCGCCATACATATCGATTAAACTTCCCATTCCAAATGGCAAAATGGCTCCGCCCACAATCGACATGATTAACCAGGAAGAGCCTGGCTTGGTATCGTCGCCTATTCCCTCTATTCCTAATGCAAAAATGGTTGGGAACATAATTGACATAAAAAAGCCTATTGCACCCAGCGCATAAACCACGTAAGATCCTTTGCCTAATATGGCTACCAAACACAATAAAATAGAGATTACCGCATAGATAGCGAGCAGCTTATTCGATGACACAAACTGAAGAATCGCGGTTCCTGCAAAGCGGCCAACAGTAAATAATAACCCATAAATTGCCAGATAAGATGCAGCTGTTTTCTCGTCAAACCCGCCGCCTTGCTGAGCCATTCTAATAAAAAAACTGGTAACACAAACCTGCGCGCCAACATAAAAGAACTGAGCAACAACAGCCCACTTTAAATGTTTGTGACGTAGCGAACCGAAAAAGCTTCCCTTTGCCTCACCATCAATGCTTTTCGTTTTAATTTCCGGAAGATGAATAAAGTAGAAGATTGCGGCTATAACCAATAACACTATTCCAAGCGTAATGTAAGGTGTTTTCACCGACGCAGCCTCTTCAAGGAAGTAGTTATTTCGGCTAACTTCGGTCATTGCAGCCAGTTCCTCTTTTGTGTGCGATTTACCCGACAGGATAAACAATCCGCCAATCATTGGTGCAACCATTGCGGCCAGTCCGTTGAAAGATGCAGCAAGGTTTAGTCTGCTTGTTGCTTTTGCAGGATCGCCCAATACGGCAGCGTAAGGATTTGCTGAAGTTTCGAGCATGGTTAAACCGCAACCAATGATGAAAAGTGCGATCAAAAATGTGATGTAAGACAAGTTATTGGCAGCTGGAACAAACAAAAATGCACCGAAAGCAAAAGCCAGCAAACCTGAGATCATGGTTGCTTTGTATCCCCATTTTTTCAAAATCATTCCGGCTGGAATAGCCATTAAAAAATAAGCCAAGAAAACAGAGGTATCAATCAACGTTGATTGTTTATTATTTAAATTACAGGCTTTTTTTAAATGTGGAATCAGAATCGAATCGAGGTTATGCGCCATTCCCCAAAGGAAAAACAAGCTGATTACGAGTATAAAAGGTAACAGATACTTCTTTCCTGATGAGGAGCCGCCCCCGGTTACAATTTCTTGTTGTGTGGTTATTGGTTCATTAGTCATTGGTTCACTAGTTTAGTTTAATAGTTTGTTGGTTCATTAGCCGTTAGTTCATTTGTTAGTTTATTTTTATATTAGTCAATAGTTCATTGATGTGTATCGATCGTTTTAATGATCTCTGGTAAGACTGTCGCTATACGCGCCAAGACCAATTAACTATTGACCATTGAACTAATGAACCTTTTTCACCACCAAAAGATGGTCGCATACCAATACCACCTCTCCGTGTTGGTTAATGATCTCAACGTGTTCAGTTACGGTGCCATATTCCGGCCTTTTGCTCTCTCCTTTTTCAGCAATCGTGATTTCTGAATGGATGGTATCGCCAATGAAAACCGGTTTTACAAAACGTAATTTATCGTAACCTTTACTCATTGCCTCGGGATTGATTTCTGATGCGGTTAAACCGATTCCAATGCTGAAAATCATCGTCCCGTGGGCTATTCTTTGTTTGAACGGTTGTGTTGCACACCATTCGGCATCCATGTGGTGCGGGAAGAAATCGCCGGTATGACCTGCGTGAACGACAAAATCGGTCTCTGTTATTGTGCGACCTAGCGTAACACGTTTATCCTGTAATTGATAATCTTCAAAAAATGTTGATTTGAAATACATTTTGATATTTTTATAATTTTTCTTTGTCTTAGCCAGACGGGCTTTTTTCTTTTGACCGCAAAAGAAACAAAACTCCCAGCTTAAAATTTTTCTTTTAAAGGAATTGCGTTGGCCTTGACAATGCATTCCGAAAAATTTGTTAGGCTGGATTTAAGTAGAACGTCTTTTTGTGCTTTGGCCCTTCAAATTGCAAATAGCATCCGTCCACATATTAATGACTTCCAAATAAGATTGCTTCAGCTCGCTCAATCCCTGCCTCGCAATTATGATTTAACTAGTTATTTAATTGTTCTATCACTTTAACGCCTCCAATATCACTCGATTTATACGCACTTTCTACCACAGC
This sequence comes from Pedobacter sp. D749, assembly GCF_019317285.1. NCBI lineage: Bacteria > Pseudomonadati > Bacteroidota > Sphingobacteriia > Sphingobacteriales > Sphingobacteriaceae > Pedobacter > Pedobacter sp. D749. The sequence continues at coordinate 1,854,302 of NZ_CP079218.1, read as the reverse complement.
CATGGTTTGAATCACATCCTCGACACTGGTATGTAAAACATCGCTTGAACCTTCGTTATAACGCATTAAATTGGCCATTGTGCCAATAAAAGCTTCTGGAAACCAGGAGCCTTCCAGTTTTACAATTTCCCATTTTGGTGATTTTCCGTCTTCTATAATACAGTATTCAAAAACATCAGGTACACCGTGAGGATAATCCATAAGTAAACCAATTTTAGCTACAATTGCACCTTTGGTTCCCTCCCATTTAATATAACTTTCCTGGTGGCTTGGACCGAAATCGTGATCATGGTTGGTGTTAATTACCGCATGCATGGTATCGCCATAATCGAATAAAATGGTAGAACGGGATGATGACAAACTTTTAGCCGGATGTTTTAATGTTTTTGCCAGGATACTTTCCGGATTACCCAAAAACGAACGGATTAAATCTACATAATGAATGCTATGGTACTGGATTTCCAAACGCGGATGAATAATTACGTGAGGAAAAATCTCCCAGGGCGTTTTAATCGTCACCCGAACTTCCATATCGTACAGTTCGCCTATTAATCCTTCATCGATGAGGTATTTTGCAGCACTAACAAATGGTGCAAAGCGCAATTGAAAATTTATAGCTGCCTTTAAGTTTTTCGACCGGCACAATTCGAGGATTTCCTTAGCCTGCGTAAAATCATCACCCATTGGTTTTTGGATCAGTACGGCACTTCCATCGGGCAACTGTTTTAGCGTTTCAATATATTGTTCGGGCATGATGGTTAAATCATAAACTGCGTTTGCAGGAGCCAGCTTTACCGCCTCGGGTACCGAATTGTAAACGTTCGGAATGCCGAAGGTATCTGCCAGTTTCTGTGCCCTTTCTTTGGTTCGGTTTACAATCCCGTGAACCTCAAAACCTGCAATTTTATAAGCAGGGAGATGCGCATCGGCCACTATGCCACCTGCACCTATGATGATTATGGGCTGTTTGCTTTGTGGTAATTCTGGTTTATACTTGATGTCAATGCTCATTTGTCAATTTCATTAATTTGGTTTTGCGCCAGCTGGATCAATTCTTCGGTTGATTGATCTGTATTTATGGCCTGCAAAACCATCTGGTCGATTATTGCTGCAATTGCAGCCCAATTGGTTTTTTGTGGTAACATATTGGCCACCTCATGTAAAGCTTCCAGTTTATGATAGTATGGAATTACCTGATTGATTTCTTCATCCTTCCAGGTTGAAATCCGACAGCCAATTCCGCCTTCTAAGGTGAGCTGTTTGTCTTGTTCTTTATCTAATGCAAAACGAAGAAAATCGTAGGCGATATCTTTGTTTTTACTCCCCTTAGCAATGGTGTAAAGCCAGTATACGTTTAAAGAAGCTGATTTTTCATGAATGGCTGAAGGTAACAGTTCAACATCAATCTTACCTTTAACTTTTGAATGTGTATCTACTTCACACATGGCCGCAAAACCAAACCAATTAATCATCATTGCAGCTTCACCTTGTGAAAAGGCTATTCCTGCAGCAACAGATTCGAATTGTGCCGATTTTGGGTGAACAGCGGTTTTGTCGTTCACTATTGTGCGGTAGAAATTAAGCCCGTCAATTGCCGCTTGGCTATTGATCTGGATATGGCCGTGTTGATCAACCAGGCTTCCACCTCTGGTCCACAATTGTAAACAAAAATCAAAAACAGTATTATGGCCATCAGGATAACAGGCGAAGATACTCCCGTAAAGGTTATCCTGAGGACGGTTAAAGAACCTGGCGATCTGATGAAAATCTTCCCAGGTTTTCGGTACGTCTAAAATTTTCCCGTATTGCGTTAAATAGTTGGCTTTTTCTGTTTCGTTTTCGAAAAGATCTTTGCGGTAAATGAAACATTCAGGCCCGTCGTGAAAAGGCAGCCCTACTACTTCCCAGCCAAAACGCTGTAAACTTAGCAGCGACTTGCTCCACCCTCTCGGAAAATCGTCGGGTTTATTTTTGTTGATGTAAGGATTTAAAACTTCAAAATCATGATTGGTATAACCTTCTAAAACCCAATCGGTGCTGATGTGTGCAATATCGAAATCGCCTTTGGCTAAACCTTTTTGAGCAATGGTACTGTCGTAAAGCTCGGGTAAATCCATCACCACCATTTCTAATTTCAGCTTGCAACCCGAAACCATACAATATTGTGCCCAAAATTTCTGCATGGCAGATTCAAAAGGGGCAAATTTACGGACAGCTATCCTGAAAGTATCTATCTGGTTATGCATTTGCAGTTGTATGCTGTGTTATAAATTCTTTGATAATTTTTTCATTATCCTGTCCTAATTTAGGCGAGCCTTTTGATGAGGTAAGCAATTCGCCATCAATACGGATCGGGCATCTGGTGGTTTCATATTTGTAACCATCTGCCATTTCCACTTCCTGGATCATGTTCAACACCTTAAAACCGTCGTGTGCCATTAACGCATTCCAGTTTAAAACATCGGCACACCAGATATCAGCCGGCTCCAGTATGGAAAGCCATTTTTCGGTGGTGGCCGATAGAAGATGATCGGCTAAAACAGCCTTAATCTCATCCCGTTTATCAAATGCTTCGCTCACTTCAACGTAATCTTCAAGTTGCTCACATCCAAGCAAATTGCCTAACTGTGGAATTGAACCCATCGCCAGGGCTAAATATCCGTTTTCTGTTTGATAAATCCCATAAGGAGCACCTAAATACGCGTTTGCATTGTTCTTTTTTGAGCGTTCGGGTAAGCTTCCACCATCATTCATAAAGGTGGTAATGGTTTCGAACTGAAAATCATAGGCCGATTCCATCATGCTAACCTGTACCAATCCGCCTTCATTTTTTATGGCTTTTCGATACAAACAAGCTAAAAGTCCTTGTGCTAAATGTGCGCCGGCCAGCATATCTACAATGGATAGACCCATGGCAACAGGACCGCTATCGGCATTTCCTGTTAAAGAAGTCAGGCCGGTAACCGATTGTAAAAGTAAATCCTGACCTGGTTTATTTTTCCATTCGGTAGTGCTTCCATAACCTGATATTTCGCCATAAATAATTGCAGGATTTAAAGCGGTAACCGATTGATAATCGAAACCCAAGCGTTCCATCACACCCGGGCGGAAGTTATGTATCATTACATCTGCCTTTTTTAGCAGTTGGCGAACCATTTCGCAATCTTCTTCGCTTTTTAAATCAACTTCAAAGCTTTCTTTATTTCTGTTGATGGCATGAAAAACTGACGATTCGCCATTCATAATCAGGTTCGAAGTATAAAGTGTGCGGCAGATATCACCTACACCCAGTCGCTCAATTTTGATTACGCGCGCACCCATGTCGGCGAGACGTAAACCTGCCGATGGGCCAGAAAGAAACTGGCTGAAATCGATAACTAAATAATCTTCAAGCGGTAGCATAATTTTATTTGTTTAAATTTCGCACTACGTCATTGCGAGGCACGAAGCAATCTTTTATCGGTCGTCATTCCCAACTCGATTGGGAGTCGTAATGCAATAAGCTTTAAGATTCCCGCCTGCGCGGGAATGACGACTAGTTTTTTTATTTTAACTCAAACTCTTTATTAATCTCTGACGTATTCTCCCCAAGTTTTGGTGCGGCTTTACTAGCAAATAACTTTTCGTTATCCAAGCGGATCGGGCTCACGGTTGTCTTTATTGTTTTGCCATCAGCTAAATCTAACTCCTGCTCAATCTGTAAACTTTTATAAGTGTTCATAGCTGTAGCAGTTTGATAATTCAATACTTCAGCGCACCAGATTCCGTGACTTTCCAAAAGATCAACCCAATGTTTTGTATTTTCCTTTTTAAACGTTGCTGCCAAACGAACAATCAACTTATCACGGTTTTCGAAGGCCGATCCTGCTTCTACATAAAGATCGGCAATGTCACAATTAATAATTGCACAGATATTCGGCAGGTTGCCCATGGCCATTGCAATATAACCATCGGAAGTTTCGTACATGCCGTATGGTGCACTTAAGTAGGCGTGCGCACTTCCTTTTGCTCCGCTTCTATCGGGCAATTTACCGCCATCATTTAAGTAAGTGGTTAATACCTCGAATTGTACATCTAAAATTGATTCCAACAAACTCACCTCAACCAACACACTTTTATTTGTTTTTGCTCTTTTGATTAAAGCGGCCATAATGCCTTGCGCCAAGTGGTTACCACACATGATATCAGAAACAGAAAGGCCAAATGGAACAGGTCCGTCTACGTCAACTCCTGATAAAAAAGTAAGACCTGAAACAGATTGAACCAACAAATCCTGCCCTGGCTTGTTTTTCCACGGGCCTTCGTTGCCATAACCGGTGACCATACCATAAACAATTTTAGGGTTCATCTTTCGAACTGTTTCATAATCCAGACCAATTTTCTCCATCACACCAGGACGGAAATTATGTGTCATTACATCGGCTTTGCTGATTAGTTTTTTTAATCTTTCTAAATCTTCAGGATTCTTTAAATCTGCAGCATAACTCTCTTTATTTCGGTTTATCGTATGAAAAAGTAAACTATCTTCATCTATAAAAAGATTTTTAATGGATAGTTGCCTGCAAGCGTCGCCGGTTTTGGGCCGTTCGATTTTAATTACACGTGCGCCTAAATCGGCCAGTTTTAAACCAGCCGATGGTCCTGCCAGAAACTGGCAAAACTCTAAAACCAAAAGTCCTTCTAACGGCTTGTTCATGATAATACTAAACTTTTAGATTGCAGATACAATTCATTCATGGCGGTTAAAACCTGGATTTCATCGCCTCCATTCATTAAATAATCACGCACCACATCTCCTGCATGGTCTTGAAAATACATCGAACCATGGTAACGTGGGCGGAGAAAAGCTCTTTGTAAGGCAGGTAAGGTATTCAGAAAATAATTATGACTCTGGCGGTTTACTTCTTCGTTTTTCCAGGCGGCCAAATGCCCGGGTTGACCACCACTTTCAAAGAACAAAGTGGATTGACAAGCTGGTGAACCTACAAACGTTACATACTTGGCAGCCATCTCTAATGCTTCGCATTTAGCAGAAATGGCTAAACCCGTTCCGCCTAATGTGCTTCTCAGATTGGTTTTACCATCTAAAGAAATCATATCGTGAAAATGCAAGGTTTTGCGGGCATAACCATTACGCGAATAGTTCGAGTAGCCATAAGCGAAAGGGCAATACGCAATTTCGTCGTTTAAAGTCATTGCTTCATACACCTGAATGGGGTTTCTGTTGAAATTGGCTTTATCCATCTTTGAAGCCAATTCCCGGTACATTTTCAAAACCTTAACACCTGTTTCAGTGGAAACCACTTCCTCATCATTTTGGCAAGGATCCTCTCCCAAGGAACAGCAAAGCGTATAAAAATTCATTAAAACATCAATTGGAATGCCCGCAAAGGCGACTAAACCTTTATCGGCAAGTTCCAATAAATCATCAAAAGATTGAGGTAGTTGTAGCCCTTTTTCAGCAAGTAAATCAGGTCTTGAGACGGCTACAGGAGTTGCCGCATCTATTGGTAAGGCCCATAAATGGTCATCATAGAAGTAACTCTCGTAAGATTGTCCAACAGAATTTTCTTCCTGGTCTTTTAAATATTCTGGAGAAAGGTAAAGATCCAAAGGCACAATTGATTTTGTTTTTGCGGCAAAACCTGCCCAGGGATGATCGATCACCAAAAGATCAAATCGTTCTGCCAATTCCTGGATTGAAAAATCGGCAAATTGCTGCAAACTTCTTTTCTCCCAGCTGATGTTTACATTTGGGTGTAATTCCGAAAATCGCTGCGCCGTAGCCACCATTGGCAAAAGCCCACGACTGTGGTTCCAGGTTATTCCTTTTAAATTAATCGTCTTCTCCACTTTATTTTCATCTAATGGTTGGTGTCTCCACCGACCATGTTTTTATTTTACTTATTTTCGGTTGGTGAGACACCAACCGATAGAATCAAGTTTTTTTACCTCTAATGGTTGGTGTCTCACCAACCATGTTGTTAATTTTTGTTTCGGTCGGTGAGACACCAACCGACAGATTAATTATTTTCCATTATTAATTATAATCGAAGACGACATCAAACCAGCTGATGAAGCTGTTAATTTTATTGTTCCCGTTTTTTCTGTTGACTGCACTATAGCTAAACATAAACCATGAAAAGCCTTGCGGTAATTGGCTTTGAAAGGCTCTAAACTTGCCTGAAAGCCATTATCAACGCCAGCAATAAAGCCAACTCCATCTAGTTTAAAATCAACCAGATTATCAGCATCCGGCACTACATTTCCAGCAGCATCTAAAATGCGGACAGTAACGAATGACAGATCTTTACCATCGGCTTTGATATTTTTCCGATCGGCTATTAATTCAATTTTTGCCGGCTCTCCTGCGGTTTTAACTTCTCGCACTAAAACATCTTTCCCGCTTTTGCGTGATATCGCTTTTAACGTTCCGGGCTCAAAAGGCACATTCCAAAGCACATGTAAATCATCGCCTTGTTTTGATCTTTTACCTAAGGATTTCCCATTCAGGTAAAGTTCTACTTCATCTGCATTGTTGTAATATGCCCAAACTTCAACTAATTTTCCTTGCCTCCAGTTCCAATGGGGTAAAATGTGCAATACTGGTTTGTTCGTCCATTCGCTTTGATACATGTAGTAGGAGTCTTTCGGGAAACCTGCTAAATCGACAATACCAAAATAAGAACTTCTGGCGGGCCAGGGATATGGTAGTGGCTCGCCAAGGTAATCGAAACCGGTCCAAACAAATAAACCCGATACATGATCGTATTTTTTAGCTGCTGCCCAGGTTTCTTCATGTGTAGAACCCCAATACGCCGAAACATTATCGTAAGCAGATGCCGACCATTCTTTATTACCTTCTGTAAATTTGGTTTTACCATCTTTCGGCCAACGGCGGATGGTATCGGCTGTATCGTAAAAACCCCTTGTTGCTAAAGCGGAAGTAGTTTCTGTTGCTAAAAACTTAACACCCGGATAATTTTCAGGGAAATCTTTATACAGTTTATGGTTGTAGTTTAATCCATAAATATCAAGTACATTGGCCTGGTAGATAAAATTCTTTTCGGCTTTTGTTTCGGTTAGTGCTGAAATTACCGGACGGGTTTTGTCCAGATTTTTAACAATCCCCACCAATTCTTTTGTAATTGCCACACCTGTACTATCGAACTGCTCACGGATTTCATTACCGATACTCCAAAGAATAATAGATGGGTGGTTACGATCGCGTTTAATCATTTCCTCCAAATCGCTTTTGTGCCATTCTGGAAAATTGAGGTGGTAATCGTTTTTGGTTTTCTTTTTCACCCACATATCAAAAGCTTCATCCATCACCAGGAAGCCCATTTTGTCGCATAGATCTAAAAATTCAGGAGCTGGTGGATTATGAGCGGTACGGATGGCATTCACCCCCATCGCTTTCATAATTTCTAATTGACGTTCCATTGCACGCACATTTACTGCAGCGCCTAAAGCACCTAAATCGTGGTGCAAGCAAACACCCAAAATTTTCATTGCTTTGCCGTTTAATGAAAATCCTTTTTGTGCATCGAAGTTAAAATCGCGGATTCCAAACGGCGTGGTATAACTGTCGATAATTTTTCCATCGGCTTGCATAATCGCTGTAACCAGTTTATACATAATCGGCCGTTCAACCGACCATAATTTGGGATTTGCAATGTCCAAAGCATTTGTAACCAACTTAGAATTGTTTTGATCAACCGACATCGGCCATTGCCTTTGCGCGATTTTCAATCCTTTGTTATCGAAAATGGTAGTCAGGATTTTATAATTGCCCTTTGCTTTGAATTTATTTTCGAGTTCGATATCAACTGCGATTGATGCAAGGCTTTCACCAGCAGATAAAATCCTGTTTTCAATGCTTTGACCTTTATCTCCACTTATAACAGTAGTTTTCACAAAGACACCATTGCGTTTTATTGAAACTGCTGCAGCTGAGGTTAGCCATACATTTCTATAAATCCCTGAGCCGGAATACCAACGCGAATCTGGCTGTGCAGCATTATCGACCTTAACCGCAATACTATTTTTTCCAGCTTTTAAAAACTTACTGATCTCGTAAGAAAAAGAGCTGTAGCCATAAGGCCTTTTACCCAGATATTGTCCGTTTACCCAAACCTCGCTGTTTTTATATACACCATCGAATTCGAGGGTAATTAGTCTGTTTTTAAAATTAGCCGGTGCTGTAAATTCCTTTCTATACCAGCCAATGCCAGTGGGTAAACCTCCACCTTCAGGTTTCGCTGGATTTTTCTCATCAAATTTACCTTCAATGCTCCAATCGTGTGGTAAAGTGAGTTTTCTCCATTTCAGGTCGCTAAATGAGGATGATTTTGCATCTGGCTCATCACCTAAGAAGAATTTCCAATCTTTGTTGAAGCTAATTCTGGCGCGGGGTTCAGGAACGGCATAAACACGAGAGATCCTCATTGCATGGTAAGAAGCAATCTCACTACTATAGGTGTGCTTTTCTTCTGCATTAGGATTGCTTCCCCGAAAAGTTGGAACGAGTTCCTCAAAATGACTCGATGCATCTAATTTTGATGATTGTATTTCCCAACTTAAACCCGGCGATTGTACATCAATTCCAATCGGATTATTGCGATATTCACCATCCAATTGAGCAACCTTAAGATCTTGTGCAAAAAGCGGAATGCTTAACAGGTAAAGCCAGGAAAAGATTAAGAGTTTACTCATCATTTAATCTACACCATTTCGGCGTTTGCTTAGGTTTATAAATGGTTATCAGCGATATAATTCCTGGAGAAATAAATTATCAATTCTTTTGAATTAAGCCTTTTAAATTCCGTAACTTTAAATTACTATCTCTAATTCAAATATAAATGTTTTTTTTAAATATGAAAACATATATTCGTATTTAAATTATGCAAAATCTGCTGTTGTATAAATAAGAAAGCATTTTGTATGTTTGAAATTGTAAAAAATACGCTACAGCCAAATTTAAACCCGTATGAACGAAAAAGAATCGAAGTACCAGGCCCCCGCTTTGGATAAAGGACTTGATATATTGGAATATTTATCAGCACAATCTATCCCGTTGTCTCAAACTGAAATTGCAATTGGTATTGAGAAAACACCGAACGAAATATACAGGATGTTGATGAGTTTGGAAAGTCGGGGTTACATTTTGCGCGATGAGGTTTCGGGCAAGTACAGGCTATCGCTAAAGCTTTTTTATCTTTCACACCGGCACTCACCTATTGATGAGCTGCGTAAAGCTGCACAGTTTCCGTTGGAAGAACTGGCTAATACCATTCGCCAATCGTGCCATTTGAGTATTTTATACATGAACCAGGTCATGGTAATCATCCATGCCAAAAGTCCTGGTCCAATTGCACTTTCCATTGAAGAAGGGAATTTATTTCCGTTGCCATTAACCGCATCGGGCAAGGTTTTATTGGCCTATATGCCCGAAGCTGAGCGTATAGCAACCTTAAAAAACAACGCAATTTTCAAGAAATATGCCAAACCTCAGCAAGAAGATTTCTTAAGTTCTTTAACGGATATTCAGCAAACAGGTTCTTATTTTAAAAATAGCGATTCGGTTTCGGGTGTTACCGATATTTCAGTACCCATTGGTATAGCAAGTAATAATGGCATTATTGCCTGTTTAACCATTTCAATGTTAAATGCGCTAAATGTAGATCAGACGATTGCCAACGATGTGATCCTTGCCGAGGCCTACAAATGCGTTAAAAAGATTGAGCAAAGGATTGGGGTTTAACCCCCAACCCCCTAGAAGGGGGCTTTGACCTTCTAATCGTTAATATAACTGCCAACTGATTTGGGCGTTACCCAAGCTGCGCAAGGGCCCGGGCTTTGCAGGGCTGCGCTTCGCTCCGGTACCGATGAAACCTGTGAAACAAGCAAACATACCATAATTAAATAAAAACAGATGCTTAATCGGTACTGAACCCTTACAATCCCTAACGCGGGATTTTGTCTAGGTAAGCTATTGAGCGATTTAGTGTGTAGCCAAAAACAACTGAGTTTTGTTAAATAAATCTGATAGAACGGAAAGTCCCGGAGCGAGGAATGGAGGGAGAGCAAGACTTTCATAACCTAAAAGCACCGAACCCAGCTTTTCCAAATAATATTGAACACATTAAAGCGGGTTTAAATCTGGCATCAACAAAAATAATTTAACCACAGATAAAAAGGATGGACGCAGATATGAAATCCGTGAACAGTGATTTCTAATTTATAGCAAGGATATGATCTTAATCGATTGGCTTGGTGAATCCCTGCCAGAAAATCTGGCTATATTTACTGCTGTTTAGTTGATCTTAACCAAATGAGCTTATTGTGATGGGAGAAACTGTAAATATCATTCCACCAGGTTGCCCCTCCCCGGCATGAGGACATTAATAGCCGATTCTTTTTATCCAGTACCACATCACAAAGACCGGAACATTTTGCCTGGGGTGCATTGGGTTCAGCAAGTATGCTAAAATGCTTCGATTTGGGATTGTACAGATAAATACTGAAGGTGCGGTAAACCCCCATGCCTGCGTCTGGTATAGAAAATGCAACGTCATCAAAACCATCGAAATTGTAATCGGCAATCGTGCCATGCCGCTGGGGATCGGGATGATCAAATCCTGGAAGCTGGGTTTTAAATGTATTACCATCGCTATAGCTGAGGGTGAGCAGGTTGTCGGATGTATGCCTGAAGGAAATCAGTACGTCATGAAGAAGATACTTGTCAATTCTTGCTTCGTCACCGGGTGCTATGATCTGCTCCAACTGAAACCGCCTGCCATCTTTAGCCCGTTTGTACCATACGCCTGATAATTTTCCAGCCTCCCGGGTAAGTCCGTAACTGCCGGTTGCCTTTCCTCCAATCACCTCATCCCATACATAAGTTATTTTGGATTGCGCTGACTTTTCCTGGCTGCTTAAGGTTTTTAGCTGTAAAGCGATAAGGCCTTGCTGACCATGATATTGGACAAATGCGCCCTTACCATCAGTACCAAAGTAAATGTCCAGCCTGAAAGGTTTCGTTCCATTTGTGGACTTAAGCGAAAATGGCTGGGATAACGCCTGGAAAAACAGTAACACGAACAGGGTTACGGAGAGCAACTTCTTAAGCATCGTTTTTTAGTTTTATATCTCTCTTTGGCATTATTGTGCCATTAATTTTAAACAACTGAGCACTAAAATAATGAATCCTTTTCATGATCTATAAATTATTAGCAATGCAAAACCAGCAAATTTATGCTTCCAATACAATGCTTATATCATAAATTGATATGCTAACAGCTGTTTTCTACAATTGTGTCTCTTAAAATCAAACTTTAGTCTTTCTTAAATGTTAACCATTAATCTAATTAATGGATTATGACAGAAGAGCAAAAAACAGAAGCTATAAAATTAGTGAAACAAGGCCTTGAAACCATACAAGCCCGTGAATATAGAGAAATTGCAGAGATCCCTACAGAAGGCAAACAACAATTTGAAATAAAGTATAGCTTTGTTAACGAGGGAATAGAAGGAATTTTTGATATTATTGGAAATACCGGGGCTAATGGCGCTGAAGCGGAAGTTAGTTTAGTGAGCGAATTTCCAGATGATCCACTGCATTCAATTTCTGATTTAACCAAGGAACAGATTAACACCGATTTAAGAAGTGCGCAGGATTTCTTGAATAAGAATTTAAACATGGTATAATCACCATATAAACCGACACGTTAACGCCGATATCGCAAAATATGCTTTAAAAAGTTGCGCTCTGTTTGGGAGAATTGGAAGGAACAGACATAGACAAATAAAATATGTCAATTGAAAACAAAAAAGGTTAGCCCTAGGCTAACCAATTAAAAATCAAACAGTTCAATCAATGTAAAAATATCACTGTATTTTTTACATACTTATTTATAAAAATAGCCTATGCGGCTTTAATAAGTAATTGAACGCTAACTTTTTGACAACCATTCCTATTAGACTTAAGGCTGGTTTTCTTCCTCGTCACTATCTTCTTTACCTACTGAATTGGGCATATTTCCCGCATTCCCTTCATTTCCCTTTTCCCAATCTGCTCTTGCTTCCTCTGAGCCAAAATCGCCTTCACCTACTTCCCTGCTCAAAAATCCGGCCTCGCTTTTTACACGATTTTTTTCATGATTTTCATTACTCTTAAATCTTGGTACCTGGTTATCGGGCATGTTGGTGCGCTCCACACTATTTTCAGCATTTTTGTCGCCTAAATTTTTATTTTCTTCTTCAGTTTCCATTACAGTAATCGTTTAAAATTTTAAAAATTAAATCGCACTAGACGTTTTGATAACGTAACAGCCGTTAATCAGGTTTTACAGTTAAGTATTTCCTCCGGCATTACCTGCAAGGTCTCCACCAACATCTTCTTCATCATCTGTTTCGCCGGTAAGGCCTCGCTGTACTTCGTTATCATCAACTTCTTTTTCCTCATTAGGACTTACTTGCGACTGGTCATTGCTGTCTTCAGCATCCGTGTCTCTTGGTTCAATGTTATCATTCATAATCGTTTTTCTTAATAAAACATGCAAATGATGATAAGGTTTAAACAATTAAGGCAATTTTAGATTATGGGGTTCAAACAGGTATGTATTATCAAAATCCAATCTTTTTTACGCTGTTAAACATTTCTTTTCAGCTTTAGCGAACCATTAGTCGATTAAACTTGTTATCTGTATATACTAAAATCCGAAAAACATGAAAGATCCGAAAGAACAAGAAGAGGAAAATGTAGAACAGCAAACTGAAAACACTCAAGATTCCAATTGGGATGAACACCAGCGTATAGATGAAGAAGGTAACGAACTTGATCCTGAAGACATAAAATAATAATATATTATGAAAAGAATATTAATGGTGATGACTTCTCATCGCGACATGCAGAATACTGAAGATAAAACCGGGGTATGGCTTGGCGAATTTACCGATCCCTATTATGAATTTATCGATGCTGGTTATCAGGTAGATCTGGTGAGCCCTAAAGGAGGACGACCACCAGTAGACCCGATGAGTGAACTGACCGAAAACATCACCGGATCTAACCGTAGATATCAGGATGATGATCATGCCAAAAACGCCTTTTCGCACACCAGCACCTTGAACGGGATCCAGGCTAGTGACTATGATGCGGTGTTTTATCCCGGCGGACATGGGCCACTTTGGGATTTGGCTATCGACAATAATAGTGGTATCCTGATTCATGACTTTTTAGACGCTGGCAAACCTGTAGCAGCGGTATGTCATGGTCCGGCCGCATTGCTTAGTGCCGAAAACATACGTCCTGGTTTTTTAAAGGGCAAAAGAATTTCAGCTTTTAGCAATACAGAAGAAACAATAGTTGGCCGTGGTGACCATGTTCCTTATTTGCTGCAAACAAAAATGGAAGAACTGGGGGCGGAAATAAAAAATAGTTTAGTGCCCTTCCTTTCCCATGTAGAAATTGATGGATTGTTAATTACCGGACAGAATCCATTATCAGCAGGGCCTGTTGCTAAAGCATTAATTGAACGGCTTGCAGATAATTCACAACAGCAATCGGAATAATCGCTAGAAACGGAAAGCTTCAAAAAAGCCTGACTGAAAAAATCTGGAGGGCTAAACCTTTACATGCGGCAACCCATAAAAGACATCTGGGGAAAGATGGCAACCACACAGAATACGATAAACTGATCATAATTGAAGTGACGCCCCATTTTAATGTGCCCTTCTGGAAAGAAATAAAATTGAATCTGGAGAAAACACTTAGCCAAAAAGAAATCACCATCAGGCATATTAAAGTAAGTACCTTAAAGGACGATTAAGAATCTATTAAGTACCTTAGCATATAACAAGGTGCGAAAAGTTTTATCTTTGTTATAGATTATTTGCCATTCTGATCAACATATTATGAAAACAACTGCATTCAGATTAATATTGCTATTTCAAATCTTCCCGCTATTTTCTTTTGCACAGAAAAATGCTGGTCTTAAGACCCTTTTAAATAAAAATGCTGAATTTATCTTTCCTCAAACACCAGATAAAATTTCTGCAATATTAGGCGTTAAAACTGTTTTTTATGAAGATGCTAACGATCAGCCTTATGCAAAGTGGCTCACCAAATCCGGGCTGGAATTATACTGTAGCCTTTGGGAAGACAAAAGCATAACAGAAATGTTTTTTATCATCGCTAACGATCAACCTATTGAGGTAGAAGGCCTTCCCTTCAATTTGGTTATGAACAGGACAACCCCTCAACAATGCACATTAAAATTTAGCAGATACAAAATCAAAAAAGAAAAGCTTGGTGAGGGTAGTGAATATCCTGGAGGCATAAGACTTTTTTTTAAGAAGGGTGATCGTTTTATCACCCTTCTTTTTGACAAGAAAAACCTGCTTAAATTTTTATCGATAACAAATGAAATCATCGGTTCTGCTGTCAATTGATTTTGGAGATGGATTTCTATATTCCGCCCACATTTTCGTTTAAAATTCACTTGATTTTTTTAGTACATCAGTTTCTGCCCCTTCCAATTGGTTGTGCGTAAAAACGCTTCCCAATTTAGGGTGCCCGGATTGGTCTGCCGACTCCATTGCAAGTCACGCTCGTTACTAAAGTAACCATATTCTACGGCAAATTCTGCCATGCCTAAAATCTCATTCAACAAAACATCATTTGAAGCAAATTCAGGAAAATACCGGAGCATTTCCTGCCTTTTATATGCCGAACTGTATTCAGCTTTTATACCTGTAACTTTAGTAAAGGTATCAACCATTTCCTGTGGGGTAATGATATCGCCAATTACAGGTAAGGATTTGCCTGAATATTTATCCGGATTTGAAAGAATCTCTAAAACGGCAGGTCCGGTTGCAGTAAGCGGATCAACGAAAGGCGCAGCAAAATCTTTCGGTAGATAAATCGGAAATACAAGCGTATCGCCTTTTAATTGAGGGTTATAAAATTCCATTAGATTAGTAAAAAAGAAAGCCATATAAATAAATGAACTTCTTACAGGTAAAGTGCGGATATACGCTTCTACCCTGGCTTTATCTGTGAAATGCGGTGCGAATAATTTTCCACCTGTTAACTTATCTACATTTTCCAAACTACTAAAAATGATCTGTTGTACCCCTGCCTCAACGGCTGCATCTGCCAGTTCTTTACCCAATTCAAATTCGTAGGTAGCCGGCGGGGCAATGTTCGGCGTCATCAGAAAAATACTATTGACGCCACGAAATGCTTCTGTAAACTCTTTTTTATACCCAAGGCTAAGCGGTAAGCTTACAAGTTCAACGCCTTTTTGCGCCAGCTCAACTGCTTCCGGGGCATCAAGCCGGCGGGTTATACCGCGAATACGGTAAGCGCCGCTTGTTAGCAGTGTACGCGCAACACTATAACCTTGCTTGCCCAAAATACCAACAATGGTAACGAGTGGTTTTTCAATTTGTGAAGTTGCGTTATTTTCTATTGAAGTATGTAACATTTTTCTTTAATTTTTAAACTATCATTATTATAGTTGCAAAACTATTTTTAGTAATCTACATTTGCAATAACTATCAAAACAGATAGGTTAAAAAATTGAAGATGAAAACAGAATGTGTGGGCGATTATGTTAAACTAAAAGGAAAAACGTACCCTTGTACAGTAAGCCTTACGATGGATTTAATTGGTGGAAAATGGAAGGCGGTTATTTTGTATCATTTAAAAAACGGACCTAAACGATACAGCGAGCTCCGCAAGGAAATGCCCTCCATCACCGAAATGACATTAAGTCTTCAATTAAAACAATTGGAAAAAGATGGTTTGGTACTGCGGAAAGTGTATGGTACAAAGCCACCAATTAAGGTTATTTATAGTTTAACTGATTTTGGAAAAGGTTTTATTCCCGTTCTGGATGCCATTACAAACTGTGGCAATGACATTGTGTGTGAGCATGGCGAGTTTATCAAAGCCTGACCGCGTACAGCATATTACTTCAATAGGAGTAAGCAACAATCAACAAATAAGCTTATACCCCACTCCCCTTAAACTGATGATCTGTATTTCAGGTTCGCTTTTTAAAAGCTTGCGCAGGTGTGCCATAAAAACATCCATACTGCGACCATTGTAAAAACTGTCTTCTCCCCATATTTTGATTAAAGCATCCTCCCGTTCCAAAATGCTGTTGCGATTTTTCAACAGTAATTCGAGCAGAACGGTTTCTTTATAAGAAAGTGAATATTCATCTACAGACGTTTTTAGTCTTTGGGCAAGCGGATCGAGTTCACAATTCATGAACTGGTATTTCCTAATGAGTTCACTTTCTTCCTTTTGCGTATTTCCAAATCTTTTTAAAAGAGATTCCATGCGTACAAGCAGTTCATCAATACTAAATGGTTTTTTAAGGTAGTCATTACCTCCGTTTTTAAATCCCATCACCACATCTTCGGTAAGGGCTTTTGCACTCAAAAAGATAATCGGGATATTGGGATCCGATTTCCTGATTTCAGCCGCCAATGTATAACCATCTTTTTGCGGCATCATGATATCAAGCACGCAGATATCGGGCTTATATTTCTGAAATTGTGTCCAGGCCAATTGCCCGTCCAAAGCCAGATTTACCTCGTAACCACTACTGCTTAAGCCATCAAAAACAATACGAGCCAAAAAAGGCTCATCTTCTGCATACAAAACCTTAATTTTCTTCATATAATGGCAAAATAACCATAAAATTACATCCTTTTCCTATTTTGCTCTGCAGCACAACACGTCCGCCATGAAGCTCCACTACCTGTTTTACATAATGAAGCCCAAGTCCTGAGCCTTTCACATTGTGTATATTATCCTGGTTAAAAATCCTGAAAAAGCGTTCAAAAACCTGCTGCTGATAAATTTCATTTATCCCCGGGCCGTTGTCTTTAAAACTGATTGTTAACTGATGATCGGCAATGCTGCAGGATACCTCAATTTTAGCATGATGAGGAGAATATTTTAATGCATTGTCAATCAGATTATAACAAACATTCGAAATATGCATCGCATCACCTTTTATGAAAACAGGTTCATCTGATTGCAAAAGTATAAGTTCTGTACTTTTTTCCTGTACCTGTACATCCATGGCGTAAATCACCTGTTGCAGTACGGGTTGAACATCGAACAGGCTGAACTGCAGTTTCGTTTTTCCCAGGTCCATTTGTTCCTGTTTAAGTACCTTTTCAATCATCGACTGTAGGCGCTGCAATTCATGGCGGCTGATATTAATATAATTCTTTAACTTTTCGGGTTCATCAATTAAATGATACTTGCTGATCGATTCAAGAGCAACCGCAATTGTCGAGATTGGCGTTTGAAGTTCATGCGTCATATTGCTGGTAAAACTTATCCTCGCCTGTGCATAAAGCTGCTGGTTTTTCATCAGTCTGATAAGCAGGTAAAACGCTGCTGCCGTAAGCACCAGCATCATAAAGGATGAGATCAGGTAATAACGCATCTGAAAAGCAACAATCCAAAAAATATTGCCCACCACAAGCTGGTATCTGTGCAAGAACTTTAAGTTGTAGGTATAACGCTCGCTGGTAAAAGAAATACTGCTTTTGGTAAAAGGAACTGTTTTGATCAATTTTCCGCTCGAATAATCGTATAAGGCATAATTCCTATTGATGCTGAAGCCGAACTGTTGAAGTTGACGGTTCACCAGACTATCCAGACTTTTCAAATCTCTCTGATCATCTGATGAAACCTGACGAGGAGACATGTTATCCGTTTTTGATGATGAAGAAATTTTAAAGTGTTTTTTCGGATCATTGAGAAAAGACATCCTCATTTCAACAACAGTGCTATCATTATCGATCCCATAATGAAACTGGCTATGCAGGTTATCCAATGTCAGTTCATCAAAGGCCTGCCTCAATGAAAACCATTCTGAAGAAAGAAAAAACTGCTTAAAACGACTGCTCCGTTCGCGCCCCCTTGACACGCTTCGGTAAACGATCTGTTTGGAGGCGTTGCTTACAATAGATTCGAGTTTGCTTTTAACATCCTGTTTTTGTGCCAGGTACAATTGCCGTATCCAGGCACATTGCAAACATAGGCTTATGATCAGTGTGATCACCGCCAAAGGAAAAACATATCTGGATGTAAGCCATTTCATTCCCCTAAAATGAACAAATCATTTTATCAATGGAAGTACGGGCTGAAGATTTAACCTTATTTAACCGAGATTAACGCTGCTTTACACAGTTAGCAACTAGTTTTGAAATATGAAAAAGTTAACCTTACTCCTATTCTTCTGCTTTCCTTTAATTGCTTTTTCGCAATTGCGTAAAGGTTTGGTAACCGATAAAACCGGCGAACCGATTGATGGAGTAACCATTGCCTTGCGCCATGCAGACTCTACAATAGCCATCCAGATTTCAAAAAACGGCCTATTCAGTTTCCCGCAGCCTTTAAAAGGCCATTACGGATTACTGTTGAAGGCAGTTGGATATAATGATCTGCGCAAAGCCCTAAGTCTTCCGATGGATTCAGTCACGATATTGATGATCAGTGACGATAAAACCCTGGATCAGGTAACGGTATCCGCTTCAAAACCGCTTATTGTAAGAAAGATAGACAGGGTGATATTTAATGTCGAAAACAGCATTGTTGCCACTGGTGCTACGGTTTGGGATGCGCTGGGAAAAGCTCCTGGAGTACAAACACGTTTTGATGGAGGGGTAACAGCCAACAACAAAGGCGTAGTCATTTATATGGATGATAAACCCATCAGGCTCTCTGGCGAAGATCTGGCTGCCTATCTTCGAAGTCTGCCATCCGACAACATTTCCAAAATAGAGGTTATTGCCAATCCTACAGCCCGGTATGATGCCCAAGGCGGGGCGGTAATTAATATTATTTCTAAAAAACCAAAAGGTGATGGCTTTAACGTGGTACTTTCCGGCGGTTATACCCAATCAACCTATAGCAGCTATAATCCAGTTACGGTGTTTAATTATCGGAAAGACAAGCTGAATGTATATGGCAGTTATGGTTATAGCCGACGCAAAAAGGACCATACAGAAAGTGAATATGTCATTTTCGCCTCGCCTGAAAACTATTCGGATTGGCGGAATGAAAAATCGGGCCTACGCTCCGGGAATGCCAATAGTTATAAAATAGGTGCTGATTACAATCTTACTGATAAACAGGTGATCGGTATTTTGGTAAATGGCTACAATGGTGCGAACAGCAGACCAAATAGTACCTTAACGACTATTATTAACAACCACTCTGTACTACCAGATTCTATTCTTCATACCCAAAACGTTTCTAATGGAAAAGCCTCCCAGTATAGTTTTAATCTCAACTACAAGATCAAATTAGATACCAACGGCCGGAATATTAATGTGGATTTAGATTATGTGCCTTATCAGAATAATAATAGCCAGCAGGTTGATACTTACGGTATATCTGGTCATGGTAATCCGCTTCCTGATCAATACCATATTTTTACGCCTTCTAATCAACAAATTGATATCTATTCCGGAAAAATAGATTATACGGATAAGTTCTGGAAGAAATGGACCTTTGAATCGGGACTGAAATACAGCAGTATCCGTACGCGCAACAGTTTTGATTTTTATAATAATCCTACGACTGGCCCTGAATTGGTAAGCAGCCGCAGCGACCGTTTTGAATATACCGAAAATATATCAGCCATTTATGCCAGCATTACAGGAGATGTAGGCAAATGGAGCTTTGAGGGTGGTTTGCGCGGCGAATACACCCGAACAAATGGGAAATCGGCCGTATTAAACACCAACAATCAGAATAACTATTTTAAACTTTTCCCGACACTTTTCGTGGTGTATAAAATGAATAAAGACAATGAAATCAACCTCACCTATAATTCGAGAATCAGCCGTCCCGAATATTGGAGACTTAACCCTTTTAAATCTTACACCAGCCCCTACACTTATCTGGAGGGCAACCCAGCATTGCAACCTGCTTTTATTTACCATGGAGAACTGGGTTATACCTACAAACAGCAATATAATATTTCATTTTACCTACGACGGATAGTTGATTATTTTAGTAATATCACGGTACAGGATAATACCTCAAAACTTTTTTATGATACCCAAAGGAACCTTGATTTAAGTCAGGAAATAGGTTTTTCAGCATCTTTTCCGATCAAGCCGGCCTCGTGGTGGGAAATCAACAATTATGCACAGGGCTCCTATCGCCAGGAAAAATCTGGATATTTACAGGCCCGCTACGATTATCATGTTTGGGGCATTTATCTAAGTTCTAACCATGCTTTTACATTAAATAAGGCTCAAGGTTTAAAAGCAGAAATCAGCGCATGGTATTCTTCTCCTACTATACAGGGCATTTATAAACTTGCAAAACTTTATGATGTGAGTGCAGGTATGAGCAAAAGTCTGTTAAAAGGTAAAGGAACTTTAAGGCTGGCCGTAAACGATATTTTTTATGGAAATGCTTACCGCATTGATGTAAACTATGAAACCCAACGCAATGGTTTTTATGAAAAAAGTGATACTCGCAGTGCTACTTTAAGTTTCTCATACCGGTTGGGCGGTAATCCTACAGCAGCCAGGAAAAGAACTTCGGCAAGTGAAGAGGAGAAGAAACGCACGCAATAATTATGTTCATTAGTTCACTGGTCATTGGTTCATGCAAATCGGTTAATCTCCTGATTCTAGCGCAAGTCTTAGCGCCTCCAGCCTATGCCATGGCCTGACTTGTGCTTTTATCCATCTTTTACTCCAATTCTATAAAAAATCCTTAGTGCCATGCCGAACTTGAAATTTAGCAAATTAACAGGTCAATCTCAATTAATCCCTTCCCTTCTTCATAATCTATAGCACTACTGTATAAATAGTCTGCGGGATTTGCAACTATTCCAGCCTCAACTGGGGTTATTATGAAGATAATTAATCCGCTCGTCAAACATGTTAAGATGTGGATCCAACGCTATTGGATGGTTATCCTGCCTCCAAAAATGAAAATTTTTATTGTTGCCATTTTGTTGCCCGGCTTTCGAAAATAAGTAGAGCATCCATTCCTTCCTGCTTTCGGTCATGCTCTCTTTTATTTCTTTTAAAATCCTAAAGGCAGAATATTTCTTTAAATCGTGCATAATATTAGGCAACAAATATCCTTCTTTACTACTTATAATTAGATGGACATGATTACTCATAATTACCCAGGCATGGAGCTTAAGTCCTTTTTCTTTTCTACAGTAAGATAAACTTTCTAATAAAATATCTCTATAAACAGCTCGTGTAAATACGTCAATCCAACCCACAACGGCAAAAGAAACAAAATATATTTCTGTTGAATCATGAAACTTATATTTTGTACTCATGCTTAAATATAAAAGCTTAATCTCAAAAGCACAAGTCAGCCAGCCCACATTATCCTAACCGCTAAGACTTGCGCTAGTATATGAAATGACGATCGTATTATAAAATTCATCTAAATCTTAATTTCTTTAAATGGCCGATGACTCAATCGGTTAATCCTCAAAAGCACAAGTCAGCCAGCCCACATTACCTCACCACTAAGACTTGCGCTAGTATATGCGTTACTCCCGCCAAACTCCAAACGCCAAACTCCAAACGCCAAACTCCAAACTTTACCTGCACTCTATCGAATGCCCATAACCGCCTGTATTTTTGGGAGAAAAAAATGGAATGCCTAAATCCGCCGAACGCATGATGAGTAAAGCGCCCATAAAAAGCATTAGCCAGGGAATAAGCTTATTGGTGTTAAAACGGATGTATTTTTTCAAAAAGATTCCACCTAGCGAGATCATGAGCATTAAGGGTGTGGTACCAAGGCCGAAAAGAAACATAAAAGTAGCACCTGATTGAACATTCCCCGTATTTAATGCTGTTGCCAGGGCCAGGTAAACCATGCCACAGGGGATAATACCGTTAAGCATACCTGCAAAAAATCCCCATAATTTTAAATTGAATACCTTACCCATTAATTTACTCAATGGATTCATGGCCTTTAACTGAAGCGTTGAAAAACGGTTTCTATACCTTTTATTAAACTGTAAGGCGGTGAATAGGATTAATACAGAACCAATAAGTATACTTAGCGTTTTCTGATCACTAAACAGGCGTATGCTATTCCCTAAAATACCAACCAGCAAGCCTAAAATGGTATAAACTGCAATTCTACCCAGCTGATATAACAAAAGCTGAACCGCACTATCAAAGAAATCCTTTTTTCTAAATGGCATACCCAACATAATGGGGCCGCACATTACCGCGCAGTGGAGGCTTCCGAACAGTCCCATTAAAAATGCCAATGGCAGATAGTCTGTCATAAGGTAATGTTATTTTTAAAGAGATATGCTTTTCCTCCAGCATGCCATGAAAGGTTGATAAACCACATTCCCTTAGCCATTTTAGTCTTATCAACCAGGATAAGATGTGAAGCTCCGGTAGTATTTCCTTTCCGTTTAACATCATCATCGCTATTGGCGGGCCGCATCAATACCAGTTCGTATTCCGCACTGTCTTTTAACTGTATTACAATCTGGGAATCGGTAATGGAAATCTTAGGCTTGGCATCATCATGTAATACATTCTGTTTGGCATCGTATTCTGCATTGTAATTGATTCCCTTTTCGTAATAATTTTCTTCGATCAGGGCATCCCTGCCATGTACATGGAACATGTAAATCACCATCCCCACGATAAATAGCATAAATGCAAACATCCCCATTACTATTTTTGTTCCCCAGTTCATACGTTTTGTTTTTAAATTTAATGAGTGAATGAGTAAGTTTTCAATGAGTGGATGAGTGAGTTTTGAATGAGAGAATGTTTAAAGACATATTCAATCATTTTATAATTCTATCATTCTCTAATTTTATCATTCAATCATTCTTTAATTCTATCATTCAATCATTCTTTAATTCTATCAATCTCTCATTCACTCCTTCTCTCCTTCAATCATTCCCTTCCGGCTGTGCGAAAAAACTAGTTGTTGCGGTACTCAACACCTCGCCATTGGCAAGCACTTCGAAAACCGCATCTGTTTTGTATTTTTTAATCGAATTATTTTTCCTGATCAGAAAGAAAGTGAGGTGCACGGTACCTTCTTTTGGTAAAACAGTTGCATGCTGAATAAAATCGATCTGATCACTAGTATCCTGCGACCTGAAGGTAAATTTCACCTCTTTATTGGTTTTGTTCACCAACTCTGCGTTGTACAGGTTACTGGTTTTATCCGCCCCCCTGCTTTGGTATAAAGTACCGCTGGCCCTTAAAACGGTGGTCTGGATGTTTTCCCTTTTGTAAATCAGCGAAGAAAAAACCATTAATACCACGAATAAAACCGCAGCATAACCATAAGATTTTAATCCAATTTTATAAGGTTTCCGCTCTGCAATAAAATCCTGATTAAAGAAACCGATCAGGTTTTTGGATTTGCCTATTTTCAACATGACTTCATCGCACGAATCGATGCAGGCGGTACAATTCACACATTCAAGCTGTGTTCCCTGGCGGATATCGATCCCTGTAGGACAAACCTGCACACAGAGTCCGCAATCAATACAATCGCCAGTTTTTTGTTCGGGTGCATTTCGCTGTAAACGTCCGCGAGGTTCGCCTCTGGTAAAATCATAAGCTACTACGAGGCTCTGGTTATCAAGCAGTACCCCCTGAAGCCTTCCATAAGGACAGATTACAGTGCACACCACTTCGCGCACGTAAGCAAATACGCCATAAAATATAAAAGTAAACAGCCAGATGGATATAAACCCTGAAACATGGCCTGCAATGGGCTCCGTGATGATTTTAAACAGCACATCCGAGCCGATCATATAAGCCAGAAAAGTATTGGCAATGGCAAAAGAGATGATCAGGAAAATAAAATGTTTGCTTCCTTTTTTCCATATCTTTTCGGTGTTCCAGGATCCTTCATCCAGTTTCTTCTGCTTACTGGCATCGCCCTCAATCCAGTATTCTATCCTACGGAACACCATCTCCATAAAAATGGTCTGCGGACAGGCCCATCCGCACCACAGCCTGCCCAATACCACTGTAAAACAGACAATGAAGATGATAAAGATGAGCATGGCGAGTGCAAAAAGGTAAAAATCCTGTGGAGTAAAAATCAATCCAAAGAAAACAAATTTCCTTTCGATGAAATTCAGCAGCACCAATTGCTCACCATTGAGTTTTAGAAACGGACAGGAGAACAAAAATAACAGCAGTACATAACTTACCCATTTGCGGTAGTTGTACAATCTACCCGACGGTTTTTTAGGGTAAATGAAATTTCTGCCCCTGCCCTTACTTTCCGGTTTATTTTTTGGTAACATCGGCTTGGTTTACACTATCTTTCGCTGCTTTCATCTCATTGTCTTTTAAGTCTTTCGCTTCGTATTTTTCGCCCTGAGGAGCTTTGGCACCCGCTGGATTGCTTCCTTTTAACGACAATATAAAATTAGCCACAGCACTGATCTGTTTAGGATTAAGGTTTTTCTCCCAGCTGATCATTCCCTTTTCCGGAACGCCATATTTAATGGTTTTAAACACATTATTAATGCCACCGCCATGCAACCAGTAATCGTCGGTTAAGTTAGGGCCAATAACGCCCTGACCTTTATCGCCATGGCAAACCACACAGTTGGTGTTAAATATGGTTTTTCCATCTGCCAGTACCGTTGGCGTATTATCAAACTTTACGGAACTTTCATCAATGGTATTGGCTGACTTTTCGAGATATGATGCTTTCTCTACCTGCGCTTTGGCCATTTCATTTTCGTATTCTTTATCCTGCAGATCGCCATAGCCACCAATGTGGTAATAAAAGAGATAACCTGCAGCGAAAATCATCGTACCAAAAAACAGGAAGTTGAACCAGGCCGGCACCGGGTTATTTAGTTCCTTAATGCCATCATAAGAATGATCAATCACCAGGTTCTTTTCTTCTTCAATAGGCTTTAAACTCAATAATTTTGCCCATAAAGAAGGTTTTATCGTTTTTTGTTTCAACCAGCTATCGTAATCAAGCGCCTCCTCCTTTACAGGTCCGCTATATTTAGTGGGGTTTAACTGTTCCTGGTACATTACTTTAAATGCATTGAGCAACGTTAGCGAAACAAAAAGCAGTACCAATGCAAAAAGCAAAAGCAGTATAATGAGTATTTCAGTTTGGCTAAGTCCTAATCCAGGCTGAGAAGGTACTATAGCTTCTGCTGTTTTTTGTTCAGCAGCGTAGCTTGCCGCCGATAAAAACAGTGATAATAACAATAGTTTAATCTTCTTCATATTGATTGGTTTTGTGGTCTTGAAAAGGAATTTCGCTCATGGTTTTGATATGATCTTTGCTTAATTTGAAGAGATAAACACCAACAATTACAAAAAACACCATGAACATAAGCAGAGAGGTAACGAGGTATATTTCGCCACCGGCTAAATCTTTGATCTGATTGAACATATTTTATTGATTTGAAGGAATGGTTTCTTTATTGGCTTTGATATCGGTACCCAAACGTTGCAGGTAAGCAATAATGGCCACAATTTCACGGTCGCTTTTAACTTTGATATTGTTCTGCTTCAGGTCTAACGCAATTTTTTCAGCCTGTATTTTTAAATCATCATTGGCATGTTTGTCATAGCCTTCGGGATATGGAACGCCCAATGTTTGCATGGCCCTGATTTTACTTGCAGTAGTGCTGATATCAAGTTGTTGTTCAATAAGCCATGGATATGGCGGCATAATACTTCCCGGCGACATTGAAGTAGGATCAGCCAGGTGATTGTAATGCCAGGCATCAGAATACTTTCCTCCTACGCGGTGAAGATCTGGTCCGGTACGTTTACTGCCCCATAAAAACGGGTGATCGTAAACAAATTCTCCAGCCTTGCTGTACTCTCCATAACGTTCGGTTTCTGAACGGAAAGGTCGAACGGTTTGCGAATGGCAATTTACACAACCTTCCCTGATGTATAGATCCCTGCCCTGTAATTCTAGCGCAGTATATGGTTTTACACTTGCAATAGTGGGTACGTTAGATTGGATGGTAAAAGTCGGCATCATTTCTACCATTCCCCCAATGAGGATAATGATCAGCGAGAGCACCATAAATTTCATTGGTTTGCGTTCCAGTACCCTGTGCCAGGCTTTATCGGCAGGACTACTATCCACTACAATTTTTGATAATGGCATAGCTTCGGCAGCTTCGTTGGCTACAAGTTTAGCGCCCAGCATGGTTTTGGCCAGGTTATAGGTCATTGTAATTACCCCGGTTAAATAGAGTGCACCACCAATTGAACGTAAAACATGCATCGGAATAATCTGCAAGGTTGTAGCCAGGAAATTAGGATATTTCAATAAACCTTCAGGTGTAAATTCTTTCCACATCAAACCTTGTGTAAAACCTGCCCAATACATCGGAATGGCATAAAAAAGGATACCCAAAGTACCGATCCAAAAGTGGAAACCTGCCAGCTTTTTAGAGTAGAGTTCAGTTTTATAAATACGGGGGATTAACCAGTACAATACACCGAAAGTTAAAAAGCCATTCCAGCCCAAAGCGCCAACATGTACGTGGGCTACAATCCAATCGGTAAAATGCGCTACCCCGTTAATCTGTTTTAACGATAATAATGGGCCTTCGAAAGTAGCCATACCATAAGCGGTAAGGGCAACCACCATAAATTTAAGGGTCACATCTTCTCTTACTTTATCCCAGGCGCCACGAAGGGTCAACAAACCGTTGATCATACCGCCCCAGCTTGGTGCAATTAACATGATGGAAAAAGCAACGCCTAACGATTGTGCCCAACCCGGTAATGAGGTGTATAATAAGTGATGGGGACCGGCCCAGATGTAGATAAAAATAAGCGACCAAAAGTGTAGGATACTCAGTTTATAAGAATAAACAGGTCGACCCGCCATTTTTGGCAGGAAATAATACATCATGCCCAGATATGGTGTAGTGAGGAAAAATGCCACGGCATTATGCCCATACCACCACTGTACCAACGCATCCTGAACGCCCGCATACACATAGTAACTTTTCATAAAAGAAATGGGCAACTCAAAAGAGTTTACAATGTGCAACACCGCGATGGTAACAAAAGTGGCAATGTAAAACCATATGGCCACATAGAGGTGACGCTCTCTCCTTTTAATAATGGTACCGAACATGTTTATGCCGAAAACCACCCAGATGAGGGTGATGGCGATATCGATTGGCCATTCGAGTTCAGCATATTCGTGTGAGGTGGTAAAACCCAGCGGAAGGGTAATTACGGCCGATAAGATAATAAGTTGCCAGCCCCAAAAATGAATCTTGCTGAGCACATCGCTGAACATCCTGGCCTTAAGTAAACGCTGAAGCGAATAATAAACGCCCATAAAAATGGCGTTTCCCACAAAGGCGAAAATCACGGCATTGGTGTGCAAAGGCCTGATCCTGCCAAAAGTGGTGTACTGGTTGCCCATGTTCATTGCTGGCTTAAAAAGCTGCATGGCAACAAGCAGGCCAACCGTCATCCCTATAATTCCCCAAACCAGGGTGGCAATGCCAAAGTTTCTGACAATCCTGTTATCGTAAGTAAATTTTTCTAGCTGCATAATCGAAGCGGAATTTTGTATGTTTTGTACACCAAAGGTATCGTGCAACCAAGAGATAAAGGATGATGGCGGTTAGCTGGAAAAGTGATCTTCTTCACTTTTTTCGGCAGTCACTTCATCGTCGAACAATACGCGGATGCCGGGGGTGTGCACATCATCGTTCTGACCGGTTTTATAAGCCCAAAAGAAGGCACCCAGAAAAATGAGTGCCATTAAAATGCTGCAGCCAACTAAAAAGTAGAGGATATTCATATCAGTTTATTTTTACGTGCAAACCAGCGGGTGGCCAGGGTGGTGAATAATATGATGGTAACAGTACTAATGGGCATCAGCACCGCAGCAACTAATGGATAAAGTGTTCCCTGTACGGCATAATAAATACCAATGCAGTTGTAGGCAATGGCGATGGCAAAACTTATTTTAATCACTTTAAGTCCATCTTTGCTGAGCTGGATGAAATGCGGTAGGAGGTTCAATCCGCCACCCTGCAGAATGGCATCACAGCCTGGAGTAAAATTATTAATGTTATCGGTTAAGGCGATCCCAAAATTGCTCTGCTTTAAAGCTCCGGCATCATTTAAGCCATCGCCAAGCATCATTACTGTATTCCCGCTTTCCTGGAGGCTTAAAACGGCGTCTAGTTTTTGGTGCGGACGCTGCCGGAACCTGATGGTGCTGTGTTCCGGAAAAATAGTCGTCAGCATGGAACGGTCTTTATCTGTATCGCCCGATAACACCTGTAGGTTAAATTTAGAGAGTTTCGAAACCAGCTGAGCCAATCCGGGCCGCCATTGCTGTTTAATATCAAAACAACCTTTATAAGTACGGTCGATCACAATATGCACACCGGTTTCCCCAACCGATTTTACAGTTACAGGTAACATGGATAAATGTCCTGCATAAATAGCGCGATTGTTAATCCGAGCCGATAAACCTTTACCAACCACCTCTTTATAATCGTTAAGTGAATAAAATCTTTCAACGTTTAAAGCCTTTAAAATATGCCTGCTTAAGGGATGCGTGGAGTTACGCAACAGCGAAGCCACAATCAGTTTTTCTTCGTTTGTTAAGGACCCACTAAAGGAGATTTCGGCATTTTCATTACTGGTTAAGGTACCCGTTTTATCGAAAATCAGGGTATCACATTTGGCGAGTTCTTCAACCGCATCTGTATTTTTTACATAAAATCCTTTTTTATCAAAAACGGATAAGATAGCAGATAAAGTGAAAGGTGTGCTTAAAGCCAGTACGCAAGGACAGGCCACAATAATAACGGCGGTAAATGCCGACCAGGCCTTGTGGCTATCGTGCTGAAACAACCAGTAAGCTGTAGCCGAAAATGCAATCAGAAAAACCCCGAGGCTGAAATATTTTGCAACAGAATCGTTAAAATTCTGTTTTTCGATGTTGTTTTTGTAATTCTCGTTATTCCAGAGTCCGGTAAGGTAGCTCTGCGAAACCGGCTTGATCACTTCGAGTTCTATAGCTTCGGTGGTTTGCCTCCCCCCTGCATAAATAATTTCGCCCAGCACTTTATGTATCGGCTCCGATTCGCCGGTAACAAAACTCATATCCACCCAGGCATCGCCTTTCATTAAAATGGCATCTGCAGGCACCAGTTCTCCATTTCTGATCCATAATCTATCACCGATTTTGATATCGTTGATGGATACGGGTTTTTCTTTACCTTGCTGCAAAGTAGTAACCGCAATAGGAAAATAAGAACGGTAATCACGGTCGAAAGAAATGTGATGGTAAGTACGCTGTTTAAGCCATTTCCCCATGAGCAGCAAAAAAACCAAACCTGTTAATGTATCGGCAAAACCTGGTCCGGTGGCAAAAATGACCTCAAATGCAGTGCGTAAAAACAATACCGCAATAATTAGTGCCAAAGGTGTATCTAAATTGATGTGTTTGTGTTTGATACTGGTAATGGCCGAGGTAAAATAATCCCGCCCGCAATAAAATGCCGCTGGAATGGAGAATGCCAGGTTTAACCAACCGAATAAGGACTGGAACTGTTTTTCAAAACCTGATAAACCAAAGTATTCGGGAAAGCTAAAAAGCATTACATTGCCCATTAAAAATCCTGCGACAGCAATTTTTAATATCAGGCTTTTATCAACAGAACTGCTGTGTGCCTTTACTACATCCTGCAGACTGATTAAGGGTTCGTAACCGATCTGATTTAAGGTTTCTACCAAATGTTTTAGCGAAATTTCTTCATGGTTGAAGTTGATGGTTACCTGCTTTTTGAGAAAATCGATCCGTGAGCTGAAAATAGCAGGATTGATTTTATACAGGTGTTCTAATAACCAGATGCAGGAGCTACAATGGATGGCGGGAATGTAAAACGTAATGATGCCCGAACTTTCATGTTTGTAATCGAGCAATTGATCGATAATTTTAGGATCGTCGAGGTATTCTAAATGGCTTTCATTTTTTAATTGCCTGCCCGGGTTATTGTTGTACACATAATAATTGCATAGGTTGTTTTCTGAAAGGATTTTGAAAACAGCCATACAGCCTGCACAGCAAAAATCTTTATCATCTGTTTGATATTTTACCTTGGGCAGATCTTCTCCACAGTGGTAGCAAATGGCTTTAGTTGTGGCTTTACTTTGATCTTCCATTGTAATCGTTTGTTATATTGATGAACTGAATAGTTGTGTTTTAGGTTGCTTAAGCCATAATTTCTCATCAAATGCCATGCAAACGTTTCTCAGGAAGGATTTTCCTTTGGTAGTAATCCTGATTTCTTTTTCAGTTACCCATACCAGTTTATCGTGCAACAAAGGCAAAAGCCGCTCATATACCTTTTCGGGAATACCTTCACTATAGGCAGTGTTTGCCCGGCACATGATATTGAGAATGTGTTTTCTTACACCGAGGTCTTCATCCGTTAAAAAGTGTCCCTTTTCTACAGGTAATAATTTCTGTGCTATTTTATCTAAATAAGCTTCTACCGTTTTAGGGTTCTGCGCAAAAGCCGTCCAGCTATCGCTGATTGAAGAAACACCGAGGCCGATAAGTAAATGGGTATGCTGACTGGTGTAACCCATAAAATTCCGGTGGAGTTTATCTGCTGCCATCGATTGAAACAAAAGATCGCTTTTCAGGGCAAAATGATCCATCCCTACATCTTCATAACCGGCATCAAGTAGTAACTTTCTGCCGAATTGGTAGAGTGCAAATTTTTCATCTCCGGCGGGAATATCCTTTTCGGTGTAATGTCTTTGCCCGGGTTTTAACCAGGGCACATGGGCGTAACTGTAAAAAGCAATGCGGTCTGGCTTCATGGTAATCACATCGCTTATGGTACGCTCCAATCTATCAATACTTTGTCCGGGGAGCCCATAAATCAAATCAAAATTGATGGAAGTATAACCGATTTCCCTTGCCTCGCCAGTTACGTTAGCTACCTGCTCAGGTGTTTGAAAGCGGTTGATCAAAAACTGAACTTTGGGATCAAAATCCTGTATCCCCAAACTTAATCTTCTAAAACCAACCTGGTAAAGTACTGTTAAATGTGCTTTGGTGGTATTGGCCGGATGCGCCTCAAAAGAAAGTTCGGCATCTGGAGCCAAAGTAGCATTTTGCATAATGCCGTTAATGAGCAATTCGAGATTTTCTGCACTGAAAAAAGTAGGCGTTCCCCCACCGAGATGCAGTTCTTTTAATTTAGGTTTTTCCTGCAAGGCATCTACATACATGCGCCATTCAGCAAGTAAAGCGAGGATGTACGGTACTTCTACTGAGTGGTTTTTGGTAATACGGGTATTACAACCACAATAGGTACACAGGCTTTCGCAAAACGGAAGGTGGATATACAAACTGATTCCTTCCTTTTTATAGGCGGCATAAGTATTCGCCACGTTGCCCAGCCAGCCATTTGCATTAAAGTTCTCAATATCCCAGTACGGAACGGTTGGATAACTGGTATAACGTGGAGCGGCTACGTTATATTTTTTAAGCAATTCGGCACTTTCCATCTTTACAGTTTTTTAGCAGTTGCGCACTCGTTCTGGCAGCAGCAGGCTTTGCCCACGCATTTACCAGCGGCCCACTGATCGAGGTTTTTGATAACCTGTTCCATCCTGGTCTTGGTATCGGCCTGATCGGCAACCAATGGCACATTGGCAATCTTCATACCGGCAAGCCCGGCAGCAGTAAGGTCTAGGTGATCTGTTTGTGAAGATGAAGTTGCAATATATTTGATACCGAGCGCCCTGAGTCCCAATATCATGTTACCACTCAGCTCATCGTTGTTAAAAACCAAAAGGGCTTCTTTACCGGTTGCAAATGAAAGCGTATCGGCTGTTAAGCTATTGGCAATTATGGTGATATCGTGTTTTTTATAATTGGCCAGTACCAACCATTCCTTTTCATCGGGCTTAATGTTATAAGCTATAGCTTTCATATACAATGTTTATATATACAAAACTATGAAGGAAGCGTAAGGCAACAGGTGAGAATGCTTAGAGAAAAAAATGATACTGGTTACTTTTTGAGCCTAGGGTTGGGCGTTTGGGGTTTGGAGTAGATGAACAGATTTAAAAAGAAACATATGACTGATGAACTAATTTAAGAGTTAAAACTCAGCCAATTTTTATAATACGATCGTCATCTCGATCCGATAGATATCGGATGTAGCGCAGCGAAATGGAGAGATCTATCCAGATAGATTTCTCGACTGCGTTGCACTCCGCTCGAAATGACGATCTCTATGGGAATCAATGACCTATCATCAGTTAACCAATTTAACCATTTAACCCAATGAACTAATGACTAATGAACCAATGAACGTTACTGCTTTATATTCCTCAGTTTTTCGATAGATAAAATATTAATGGCATTACCGGTTTTATCGATCAGTTTTTCATCTTTAAAATCAGCCAGCATTCTGCTTACTGTTTCGCTGGCGGTACCTACCAATGCAGCCAGGTCATCGCGGGAGATGCGAATGGTGCAGCTATCGGCCGTGCCATCTCCAAATTTTGTTGCAACCTGTAATAAGGCTTCGGCTACCCGTTTTCTAACTGAGGAATAGGCCAGCTGGAGCATCTGTTTTCCTTTATCGCGTAAATTCCCAGATAACAGATCAATAAATGTTTTAGATACGGCCTGGTGGCTGAGCAGGTATTCCATAAAATCTGCTTTAGGAATATGGATAATTTCTGATTCGGTTAGCGTAGCCGCATTTTCTGCGTATAACCCGCCATTGCATAAACTTTCGTAACCAAAAAAATCTCCATCATGGTAAAGCCCTGACGAAAGTTCCCTCCCATCTTTAAAACGTTTGTAGGTTTTCACCTGTCCTTTATTAATGTAATAGAGGTGTGTGGGTTCATCGCCTTCAATATAAATCACCTGTTTGCTGTTTACCGCTCTCGGTTTACCTTTTTTGCGCAGTTCATCCATTACCGTTTCACTATTGCTTTCTGTTGAACTAAAACTGGTGGCCTGCTGCTTTTTCTTAAACCTGCTTTCTATCGCCCTGAAAAGTTCCGTATCATCAAAGGGTTTGGTGAGGTAATCATCTGCACCCATTTCCATGCCTTTTCTCATATCTGCCCGCTCTGTTTTTGCGGTGATGAAAATAAAAGGAATATTGGCCGTCTTAGGATTTTTATTCAACAGGTACAAAACCCCATATCCATCCAGTTCAGGCATCATAATATCGCACAGAATTATATCCGGGAGATGACTAACAGCCATTTCAACACCGATTTTTCCGTGTTTAGCCATAAAAGTTTTATAACCTGCCAGATCAAGCACTTCAGCAGCACTTTCCCTGATGTCGTCGTTATCTTCAATGATTAAAACTTTCTTGTTCATGGGATAGATCTTAAACTATAAAATTATTTTTAAAGGGAAAGGTAAGGGTAAATACCGTACCAGAGTGTTGCTCGCTATTGCAGGTTACCGTGCCATTCATCAGGCCAACATATCTTTTTACAATGTTTAGTCCCAGTCCCGTTCCCGGGATATCGCCGGTATTGTGCGCCCTGAAAAATGGTTCGAACAAATTGCCCTGATCGGCTGCCGGAATGCCAATCCCGTTGTCTTTTACCTCTAAAATCAGTTCATCA
This sequence comes from Pedobacter sp. D749, assembly GCF_019317285.1. NCBI lineage: Bacteria > Pseudomonadati > Bacteroidota > Sphingobacteriia > Sphingobacteriales > Sphingobacteriaceae > Pedobacter > Pedobacter sp. D749. The sequence continues at coordinate 1,820,606 of NZ_CP079218.1, read as the reverse complement.
TCCTTTAAAATGGAATTGAACTGAATGAGTGTATCTTCGCCACTGTATTTGATCGAATTGGAAATCAGATTGATAATGCAATTCTTCAGCAGGTTTGGGTCCAGGTAAACCTGTGCGGTTGTTCCGGTATGTTCGTAAATAATATGCTGGTTCTGTTTGGTCATCATCTGCATCTCTTCTGCTATTTCTTCGGCAAAGCTGATGATGTTAAAAGCTTGTGCTGATGCCTCCACTTTCCCGGCCTCAAGTTTCTCGAGCGAAAGGAAATCATTTAAGATTGTAGTGAGGTTATTGATGGAATTTTTGATTTTTAAGGTATGCTTCTCCACATTGGCCACATCCTGTTTAGTGGTATATTTATCAATGAGGGATGCTGAAAGCTGAATCGAACTGAGCGGCGTTCTAAACTCATGCGAGGCCATAGAAACAAACCTTGTTTTGAGCTGGTTCAGTTCCTTTTCCTTTTGAAAAAGTGCACGCATATTTTCTTTGGCCATTTCCAGTTCCGACACAAGCTTAACCAGGTCCTGTGTACGTTCCTTTATCTTAACTTCCAGTTTTTCGGTATAACTTTTAATCTGTTCTTCGTTGGCTTTTTCTTTGCTCAGGTCGTGGATAAAACCTGTATAAATTTTACGGTCGCTAAATTTAATTTCGCTCACCCCGAGCCTGAACGGAAATATAGAACCATCTTTACGCTTGCCCGAAACCTCCCTCCCGATGCCGATAATGTGTTTCTGCCCAGTATGTTCGTACCTGGACAGGTATCCATCATGACGCGAATGATCGGGTTCAGGCATCAGAGCTGAAATGTTCTTACCTACCAATTCTTCCCTGCCATAACCGAAAAGCTCAAGCGCCGCAGGGTTTAAATGTTCTATAATCCCCCGGTCATCAATGGTAATAATCCCATCAATAGCGTTTTCAATAATTGCATCCAAAAATTTCGATCTATTCATTATGCTCCCAGTATATCTCCGTAAATATAGATAAAAGTATTACCGATCTTTTTTCTTAGCCAACAATCAGTGTATCAAGTTTATTTTTCGAACTTGCCAACTGTTCATATAATTGCTTAAACTCCTCAGAAGCATCATCTGCCATTTCGTTAAAGAGTTTTTTATAATAATTGATCCCTTCCGCCAGCTGCAGTTTAAAACCATTTAACTGTTTCATTTTTTTATCGCTGAAATGTTGCAACTGCTGTTTAATATCTTCCTGAAGGTAATCGATATAGAGGTTAAGTTCTTTGATAAAAACATGCGGCCGTTCTACCTGCTCCAGAAGGTTAATTTTACCATAAATATGACCAACCATCTCATCAAATGAATATACATCTGAGAAATAGGCCAGGTTTGGCCCCGGACAAATGGCCACTGCTTTATTTTCTTTGGGTTTAAGGATATTATATTTCAGGTAAGTAGAAGAGCAGAGTCCTTCGCAAAGACATACCTTTCCGGTTACCTCATTAAATTGCTTTTCATATTCTTCAGCAGTCAGTCCGGCTGTTTTAAGGCTTTTGATCTTTAAGTGCTGATATTCACGCGATGCGGTGCAAATGGCCTCTTCAGTAAATTCCGTATTGTTGCAGAGGTATTTCTTGGTACAGGGACTTCCGGGCCGGCCCTTTTCAATCCGATCGGTCCGCTGCTGTTCTATGGTACTGTTCTTAAAATTATTAAAACGGATGCCAAGTGGAGAGGCGTTGCTTAAATAAAAATCCTGTGCTGTTGCGCCGGTAAGTTGTAATAAGGTATCTGCATCTACATTGGTCACTTCCGGCACCAATAAAAAAGGACTTCCCCAGCCTGTGGCATCAAGATGGTAATGCTGCAGCAGAAATTTATGTTCTGCCGCGGTTCCGATTCCGCCCTGCACCGTGATCTTTTGTTTAAGTTCCTTTTCGACTGGAATCCCCTTTTGCATCAAGGCAAGCTGATATATTTCAAAAAGCTCGCGACACATATCGATTTTTTTAGTTTTAAACTCTTCCAAAATCGGACCCAACAGATAACCTTCGGTAGCAAATGCATGGCCACCACAGTTTAACCCGGATTCTATCCTGAACTCTGATACCCATAATCCTTTTTTGGCCAAAAATTTAGCCTGGATCAAAGCTGACCTGAAATCACTTACTTTTAAGATAATCCTCTTTTTTAACGAAGCATTTTCACCTGGAAAAAAGTCGGCAAAATGTTCCATATAGCTATATAATTTGGGGTTCATTCCTGCGGAAAGTACCACTGAGGCATTGAGTTTACTTTCTGCAAAACCGCGTAAAGCCGCTAATGCATCGGTATTACCATCACCAGTGTATTCGCCATTAACATAGTTCATTTTATCCACCTTGGCCATAATGTTAACATCAATACTGCCCATGCGCATGGCATTTTTAAGTACGGATTGAAAGCTTTGTCTGGTTTCCCCTTCTGGATACTCCATCATCAATTCGTAGCCATGCTTTAATTTTGAGTGATCCGGCAAAAGTTCGAAATAGCGGCAGATATCATTCCCCTCTGTAAAATCCTGCTGTTTTAAAGCTTTAAAATCCTGGTTGATGCAATCGGATAAAAAGTTGAGGTATGCGGTAATACGTCGGCTACGACTATCAGTTTCACCTTTAGCAATCGCCTCGAAATCCATGGATCTGTTTCGTGAATGATAAGCACGCATCCGTTCCACCAGTTCATCATCAACAATAGAGAGTACGGAAGAAATGCCATACCTCGCAACTTTTAATGGAGTATCAATAGAGTAACCCAGGCCTAAAACGGGAATATGAAAGGAGTGTAACATGGTATTTTTTGCTGTAAAATGGTCCCCGATATCACGAAGGATCAAATAATTTCTACAGCAAAACTACCTTGCTTTAATGGATGTAGTGATGATAAGGCTCAAACCAAAAAATGAGCGCGATCACTTTTTTGTTAATGCTTGTTATGCATCCTGTTAATACTTCACCTCGCAAATGAACTTCTAAAGGCTTTAAGGATCATCTCCTTTTGTAATTTAAAAAGTCAACGTTGTACAAAACTATATCAGTTTATATTTGCTATATAAAAACAATATCTTTAATTAAAATAATTCATCAGCAATGAAAGCCATAGGATTTAAAACCTCACTGCCAATAAGCGAAAACGAAAGTTTTATCGCATTTGAAACACCTGTTCCACAACCAAAAGAACGCGACCTGCTCGTAAAAATAAAGGCCATCAGCGTAAATCCGGTTGATTTTAAAATCCGCCAAAACAGCGCGAAAGATACTGCACTGGAAACACCCAAAGTAATTGGCTGGGATGCTGTTGGCACAGTTGAAGCAGTTGGCGCAGGCGTTACCTTTTTTAAAACCGGAGATGAAGTGTATTACGCAGGAGATTTAACGCGAAGCGGCTCAAACGCCGAATACCAGCTGATTGATGAACGTATTGTAGGTTTAAAACCCAAATCATTAACTGACGCTGAAGCAGCCGCCATGCCATTAACAGCGCTTACGGCCTGGGAATCACTTTACGACCGCATCCGAATTAGTGAGCAAAAAGATAAAGGAAAAAGCATTCTCATTATTGGCGGTGCAGGTGGCGTTGGCTCCATTGCCATACAACTAGCGAAGAAAATAAGGGGCTTAAAAGTAATTGCTACAGCTTCGAGACCAGAAACAAAAGATTGGTGTAAAGCCATGGGCGCGGATGTAGTGGTAGATCATAAAAACCTGGTTGAAGAAATACGTGCAGCGGGTTTTAAGGAAGTAGATTTTATCCTCGATTTTGTAGACCTGAACAGTTATTGGGATGACCTGGTAGAGTTGATTAAACCCCAGGGCCATATCGTATCGATAACAGGCTCAGCCACGCCAATTGCGCTAAACAAATTAAAAAACAAAAGTGTTACCTTTTCTTGGGAGCTGATGTATACCCGCTCTATGTATCAAACTGATGATATGGAACAGCAACATCATATTTTAAACGAGCTGGCAAAATTATTTGACGATGGCACGCTTAAAACAACCTTAAACCAAACCCTAAAGGGATTTACGGTAGAAAACTTAAAAGAAGCCCACCGTTTATTGGAAAGTGGTAAAACCATTGGTAAGGTGGTAATCGAATACTAGAAAAATCTTAGTCAAAAAAAGAGAGAAGCCGGTTAAGCTTCTCTCTTTTTTTATATCCTGTTTCAACTAAACTTTAGTCCTGTTTTCAGCACTTCTTTTTAACTGCGCATTAATGCGTTCCAAAACATCGTAAATATCGAAAGGTTTACTGATGTAATCATCTGCAAATGCATCAATCGCTTTTTGCTCGCTATTGTTCTGTGCAGACATTACAATAATCGGGATGTGTTTGGTAAAAATATCAGTTTTTAAATCTTCACAGATTTCCGCTCCGTTTCCATCTGGTAACATTACATCTAATAAGAAAAGATCAGGCATTGCATCCTGGATATTTTTCTTCAGCTCTGCAAAAGATGAGGAAAGCTGTAATTCAAAACCCTCTTCCTTTAGCAGGATTTCAATCACGTTTCTGATCTCCTGATCGTCTTCTAAAATGTGTATTCGTTTTTTTTCCATGTTCAAATTATATGTTTGGGATGTACCGTTCGCGTGGAACGCGCTACACGATAGTTACAGTAACACCCAAGCCCTCTAAATGTTTTACAATTTGTTCAGAAATTCCTTTATCAGTGATAATATGGTCAATTTCTTCTAATCCGCATATCTTTCCAAAACCTCTTTTACCAAATTTGGTAGAATCGGCCAGTACAATTGTTTTTTGTGAAGCACCAATCATTTTGCGGTTTAAATGCGCCTCCATAGCATTTGTGGTGGTTAATCCGAAATCCAGATCAATGCCATCTACCCCTAAAAACAATTTGTTGAAATAAAAATCCTGCAAAACCTGTTCCGCATAAGCACCCATTACCGAGGAAGAACTTTTTCTCAACAGCCCACCCAGCTGGATTACTTCGATACTTGGCTCGCGCATCAATTCCAAAGCCACATTTAATGCAGACGTAACCACGGTTAAGTTTGTTGCCGGTGCAATGTTCTTCGCAAAATAAAGCACTGTGGTACCCGATGCAATTACAATAGAATCGTTATCGTTTAGCAATGCTGCAGCAGCCATCCCTATTTTGTTCTTCTCGGTAGATTGTATTTTTTCTTTCTCGTTAACCGGACGATCTACCGTATATGGATTGTTTACGGTTGCACCCCCATGTGTTCTAAACAGAAGGCTCTTATCTTCAAGTAGTTTTAAGTCCTTTCTTATTGTTACCGACGACACTTTCAGTTCCTTACATAAATCAACCACATTGATGTACTGATCACGTTGCAGTCGGCTTAAAATAAACTGGTGCCTCTCAGCCAAATTCATCATATTATATTTAATTAGCGTGCTGCAAATTAGTAATAAAAACATGCTTTAAAATATTTTACACAAATTTTTAATAAATTTTTAACGTACATATTATATTATTTCGCTTACTATTTCTTATAATTGCGAATTGTTTCGTTTTATTACTTTTAAATATAAAAATGAAAAGATTACATCAGCCGCTGGTAGCAGAAAACATAAATTGGGACTTGATCATCATTGGTGGCGGGGCAACGGGCCTGGGCACAGCGCTTGATGCGGCCAGCCGTGGTTACAAAACCTTATTGGTAGAACAGGCTGATTATGCAAAAGGAACATCGAGTCGGAGCACAAAACTGGTGCACGGAGGCGTACGCTACCTGGCCCAGGGAGATATTGGGCTGGTAAGGCATGCCCTTAAAGAACGTGGATTATTACAACAGAATGCTAAACATTTAGTACATAAAGAAGCGTTCCTCATCCCATGCTACGATTGGTTTTCCATTATAAAATATTTAACAGGACTTACACTGTACGATTGGCTGGCAGGAAAATATAGTTTCGGAAAATCTGAATTTTTCTCTAAAAAAGAAACCTTAAGTATGATGCCTGGCATCAAAGAGAAGGGATTGAAAGGAAGCATCAGGTATTATGACGGAAAGTTTGATGATGCCCGTTTAGCCATCAATATCGCTCAAACAGCCATTGAGAAAGGTGCTACATTATTAAATTACACCAAAGTAACCGGTTTATTAAAAAATGGCGAAACCGTTACGGGAATTGAAACAGAGGATACCATCACAGGCTTAAAAGCACGGTTTAAGGGCAAAGTAGTGATTAATGCCACAGGTGTTTTTGTAGATGATATCCTGCACATGAACAATCCAGATTCGAAAAAGATGGTACGCCCCAGTCAGGGTGTGCATGTGGTATTAGAAAAAAGCTTTTTAAACAGCGAATCGGCATTAATGATCCCGAAAACTTCTGATGGGCGCGTATTGTTTGCGGTTCCCTGGCATAATCATTTGCTGGTAGGCACCACTGATACCCCATTAGATGAACACAGCCTTGAGCCACGGGCTTTAAAAGAAGAAGTAGATTTTATTATGAGTACTGCGGCAAGCTATTTTAACCGCACGCCCCTTGAAAAAGATATCTTAAGCGTATTCTCAGGTCTGCGCCCATTGGCCGCTCCTACCAATGGTGATGGAAATAGTACCAAAGAAATCAGCAGAGATCATAAACTGATTGTTTCTGCAAAAGGATTAATTACCATAACCGGTGGTAAATGGACTACCTATCGCCGAATGGCTGAAGAAACTGTTGATTTGGCCATTAGCCATGCAGGTTTAGAACCGAAAGCATGTGTAACTGAAAATCTCAGTATCCATGGAAGCCAAATGATTAAAGAAGATCATCATTTATCGATATATGGATCAGACCGTGATAAAATTGAGGCTTTAATCAAACAAAATCCAAGTCTCGGACAGCAGTTACATCCATCTTTTCCTTTTGTAGAGGCCGAAGTAGTTTGGTCGGCAAGGAATGAAATGGCAGAAACCGTAGAGGATATTTTAAGCAGAAGGCTTAGAATATTATTTTTCGATGCACAGGCTGCAAAGGATATGGCGCCACGGGTAGCCTCCCTCCTGGCCAAAGAATTATCGGCAGATGAAAACTGGGAGGCCGGTCAAATTGAAACTTTTAATAAATTAGCAGATGGTTATATCTATCATTCAGCACCTGAAATAGCTGAATCAGCTTTAGCCCATTAACCAAATTCTTAATTATGAGCAGATACATCTTGTCTATCGATCAGGGAACCACAAGTTCGAGAGCCATTATTTTTAACCATGACGGTGAAATTATTGCCATTGCGCAAAAAGAATTCACGCAGATTTATCCCAAAGCCGGATGGGTGGAACATGATCCGATGGAAATATGGTCGACACAATTAGCCGTTGTTACCGAAGTAATTGTGAAAGCCAGTCTAACTGTACACGATATTTCCGCCATAGGTATTACCAATCAGCGCGAAACCACAGTAGTTTGGGATAAAGAAACCGGAATGCCCATTTATAATGCTATTGTTTGGCAAGACAGGCGTACTTCTGCCTATTGCGACGAAATTAAAGCCAATGGTCTGGCGGGTAAAATCCAGGAGAAAACAGGCCTCATTATCGATGCTTATTTTTCTGCAACCAAAGCCCGGTGGATTTTGGAAAATGTAGAAGGTGCACGCGAAAAGGCTGAAGCAGACAAACTGGCTTTCGGCACCATAGACACCTGGTTGATCTGGAAATTGACAGCAGGCGAAAAACATGTTACTGATGTAACCAACGCCTCACGTACCATGCTTTATAACATCCACACCTTGAGTTGGGATGAAGAACTACTCGAATTATTTTCCATTCCAAAAGCAATGCTGCCGGAGGTAAAATCATCAAGCGAGGTTTATGGCGAAACCGCCGGAAGAATACTGGCGGCTAAAATCCCAATTGCAGGTATAGCGGGCGATCAGCAATCGGCACTTTTCGGTCAGATGTGTACCGAAATCGGCATGGTAAAAAATACGTACGGCACAGGTTGTTTCATGCTGATGAATATTGGAGAAAAGCCAAAAATTTCTGCCAATAACTTGTTAACCACTATCGCCTGGCAGATTAACGGCCAGGTAAATTATGCGCTTGAAGGAAGCATTTTTATAGGTGGTGCAGTTGTACAATGGCTTAGGGACGAAATGGGCTTTATTTCAAGGTCTGCAGATGTAGAAACCCTCGCCAAAAAGGTAAAAGATACCGATGGTGTATATGTAGTGCCCGCTTTTGCAGGTTTAGGCGCACCACATTGGGATCAGCATGCCCGCGGAACGATAACCGGATTAACACGCGGAACAAATAAATCGCACATTGCAAGGGCCGCTTTAGAAAGCATTGCTTACCAAACCATGGATGTATTGAAGGCCATGGAGGCCGATGCAGGTGTAAATATTACCGAACTCCGTGTAGATGGCGGTGCTACGGCCAACGATTTATTAATGCAGTTTCAGGCCGATCTGTTAAACTGTAAAGTAATCAGACCAGATGTAACAGAGGTTACCGCCATTGGCGCTGCGTATCTGGCCGGATTGGCTATCGGTTTCTGGGAAAGTATTGATCAGATCCGTTCGCAATGGAAAATTAACAGAACCTTTGTTGCTGAGGAAGGAATTGATAACATTGAAAGAATAAAAGGCTGGAATAGGGCAGTAAAAGCAGCCAGAGTTAATGCAGAGGGCTAATAAATAACTGTCGCCGAGACTGTAACATAAATTGTAATTCAATCGATTTTGTCAACATTGAGCCTGTCCTTCGACGAGTTCAGGATGACAATTCTATATTTATGAGACCAGCATCCTTGGCTTATATAAATAGATGCTTATTACAAATTGCTGTTAATCTAATTGAACCTAATATATTAATTACAAATCGCTTAAAATTTTATAATGAACGTATATCTCGCGGAATTTATTGGTACCGCTTTAATGATTCTCTTAGGGAATGGTGTAGTGGCAAACGTAGTGTTAAAGGGCACCAAAGGCAATAACAGTGGCTGGATTGTGATTACAACGGCTTGGGCACTTGCCGTATTTGTAGGAGTTGTTGTTACTGGCCCTTATAGCGGTGCACACTTAAATCCAGCTGTAACCCTCGGACTTGCTATTGGAAAAGGTTTTAGCTGGGCATTGGTTCCATTTTACATCATGGCGCAGTTAGCTGGTGCAATGACAGGATCTTTTTTGGTCTGGCTCATTTACAAAGATCATTTTGACGCCACTGACGATCAGGGTTTAAAGGCCGCTCCTTTTGCAACCGCTCCTGCCATCAGAAATATCTCCTCAAATCTGTTATCAGAAATTATAGGCACGTTCGTTTTAATATTTGTGATTTTCTATTTTACAGATGCCAGTATGGGCACGAAAGAAACCGTTACCACTCCTATTGGCTTAGGCTCAATTGGAGCAATTCCGGTAGCATTTTTAGTATGGGTAATTGGTTTGGGTTTGGGGGGAACAACCGGATATGCCATAAATCCGGCAAGAGATTTAGGACCACGGATTGTTCACTTTTTAATCCCAATGAAAGGAAAAGGAAGTAGTGACTGGAGTTATGCCTGGATACCAATTATTGGTCCGATAATAGGCTCCGTATTAGCCGCAGTAGCATTTTTACTGATCAGTAAATAATGGCATTTGAGTTGTCAACTTTTAAGAGTTTTTCGTTAGAAAGTTGACAACTCTCTTTTCATGATTATAGCTTTAATTGTGTAGCTAAATAGTTCATTCTCGAATTTAAACGTCCAAAATCAGGATAATCTTTATTCGCCTTTAAAAATAAATATTCGTAAAGGTGACTCAAGCCGTTAAATTTGTCAGTTCCGGTAAATGAACGATTTCTGCAGGCCATTTCGATGGTCACCAGTGGAACCGTCAGGCCTACTACAACCAGTACTTCCAAACCCTTCGCGATTTTTTTAAAGTGCATGTTATCCAGGAGCTTTTCCTGACCTTTATTGAAAGGATGCGTGAATAATTATAGTTTATGTTCTTAAATAATTACCTTTGAAATAGATCAATCTTATACGCTAACCATTCAAAATTGCAAGCATACTTCCTCGTCGTTGATACCGAAACTTCAGGCCTGCCTAAAAATTGGACGGCACCTTATTCTAAAGAAAAGAACTGGCCCTATATTGTCCAAATTGCCTGGATTATTTATGATCAATCCTATCAGGAAATTAAACGGGAGAATCACTACATTAAAAATACCGATTTCACCATTGATAAGGCTGCATTAAAAATCCATAAAATCACCCCTGAATACCTGGATAAGCACGGTGAAAACAGAGAGAAAGTAATGTTGAAGTTTTCTGAAGATATAAAACAATATAAACCTTTAGTGATCGGGCACTTTATTGAACTTGATTATCATATGGTAAATGTTGAATTATACCGCATCGGAAAAGAAAACACATTTAAAAACCTGACATTTTTCTGTACGATGAAGGCAAGCGCGCCCTATATTACCAATACGGTGATCAGTCATTTAAAACTGGATAAATTTTATACCGTTTTATTTAATGAAGTACCCGAAAATATCCATAATGCTCTATCTGATACGATAAACACAGCAAAGATTTTCTTTCATCTTCTAAAAACAGGGAAAATTAGCTTAACTTCAGTGTACCATCAAGAACATACTTTTAACCTGGAGAAGAAAGAGGAAAAAGAATTTTCGTTTAAAAGAATTTTACAGGAACTTTTTAATGGAAGATAAACTAGCTGATCAAATTTATACTGCCCGTATTGGAGACATTACTTTCAAAAAGATAGTGAGTTGCAGTCCTGGCACACCTATTTTTGAAGCTGCAATTAAAATGTCTGAACAGAAAACCAGCTGCCTATTTATTAAAAATGATCAGGACGTTTATCTAGGCTTCGTAACCGATATTACTTTAAGAGATAATGTAATTGCCAGACAACTGAGTGCAAATTTGCCGATTGACGAAGTGATGGACACTGATATCGTTACCATAAGTCCTGATGCCTATGTGTATGAGGCGATATTGATGATGTTCAGCAAAAAATCGCGCTACTTACTGGTCAACGACAATGGTAATTACGTAGGTTTTCTAAGCAGGAATCGCCTGTTAAGCGAGCAGGCAGAGTCTCCCTTAGTTTTTATACAATCGGTAAAATCGGCCGTAAATACCAGCGATCTAAAACTAAAATGGCAGAAAGTACCAGGCATAGTTTCTCAGCTGCTGACCAGAGGTGTACATTCTAAAATTGTAAACGAGGTTATTACCACTATTGCCGATACTATTTCTTTTAAAATTATTGAAGAGGTAATTGCCAAATTAGGCCCACCACCTGCAAAATTTGTATTTATGGTTCTGGGTAGCGAAGGGAGAAAAGAGCTTAGTTTAAAAACCGATCAGGACAATGCCATTATTTACGAAGATACCGGAGAAGACAATAGAGCAGCTGTACGTTCTTATTTTCTCGATCTGGCTACCCAAGTGTCTGATAAATTAAATTTTGTGGGTTTTGTATACTGCGATGGTGATTACATGGCCACCAACCCAAACTGGACGCATTCGCTATCGCACTGGAAGTACAATTATAAAAACTGGATAGAAGAGGCTTTACCAGAAGCTGCTGTAAAATTTGCTGCTTTTTTCGATTGCAGGGCAATTTACGGCGATTTAGCAATTATGGAAAGTCTAAGGTCTTTTGTTGATGAGGAGCTACAAAAACCAATCGAAAAATTCTATGTATACCTGGCAAAAAATGCCTTGCTCTACGAACCACCTCTCACTTATTTTAGAAATATCAGAACGCAAAAAATCCATAAAAAAGAGGTTTTTGATATTAAAACAGCCATGACCCCTATTGTAGACTTAGCCAGGGTTTATGCTTTACAAAACAGGATTTTTCAGAAAGAAAATACCGGCGAGCGTTTAAAGGCTTTAAAAGAACTAGGCGTTTTTAGCGAAAAACAATTTACCGAACTTTCGCAATCCTACTATTACCTGATGGGGCTGAGATTAAAACATCAGGCAAACCTCATTATCAATGACCAGGCTGCTCCCAATAACTTTATTGAAATTGATAGTTTGACTAAAATTGAAAAAGTAACACTGATTGAAATCTTTAAAATTATCCTCAATTTTCAAAGCGGAATCAGAATGAGATTTACGAATAGTTTGGGTTAAGCGTTTTCAAACTTACGAGGTCTGATAGGCAATGTACAAATAGACCTCGTAAGTCTATCCATAAGTCTCCATCATTTCGAGCGGAGTACAACGAAGTCGAGAACCCAAGGGCTCTGCGAAGCAAAATCTATTTTGATAGATCTCTCCATTCCGCTGCGCTTCATCCGATAGCTAACGGATCGAGCTGACGACCGCTTTGGGATAAATCCATCATATTTAACTACTTTCAGTATCTATCATTTCATTATTCACGTTGCAAGACTTACGAGATCTGGTGGGCATAGTGCAGATAGACCTCGTAAGTCTATTCAAAAAAAAAGGTTCCGATTTGCATCGGAACCTTTTTTAAATATGATTATCGCCTAAGCGAAAATTTCTATTTTACTGCATCAATTACAGCTTTGAAAGCTTCTGGGTGATTCATTGCTAAATCAGCCAATACTTTACGGTTTAAACCGATTTCTTTTGAAGCTAGTTTACCGATCAATTGAGAGTAAGAAATACCGTGTTGACGTGCACCAGCGTTGATACGTTGGATCCACAATCCGCGGAATTCTCTTTTCTTAACTTTACGGTCACGGTATGCATATTGCAAACCTTTTTCTACTGTGTTTTTAGCAACAGTATAAACCTTACTTCTTGCTCCCCAATAACCTTTGGCTAAATTAAGGATCTTTTTTCTTCTTCTTCTCGAAGCTACTGCGTTTACCGAACGTGGCATGTTGTTGTTGTTTTTTGGTAAGCGGCGTTCCGTTTAACCGAAAGCTTAAAGCCTGATACCTGGTGAATTAATAAATTACTTTCCGATGCAAAGCATACGTTTAACGTTACCCATATCAGCATCAGATACGATACTTGTTTGACCTAAGGCACGTTTACGTTTAGTACTCATCTTTGTTAAGATGTGACTTTTGTATGCGTTGTTTCTTTTGATTTTACCTGTTCCAGTAAGCGAAAAACGCTTTTTAGCACTGGAATTGGTTTTCATTTTTGGCATAACCTGTTTTTTAATTTATAAACCTATTTTTATTTTTTTGCTACTTTAGGCGCAACTGTAAGGAACATTCGTTTACCTTCTAACTTAGGTAATAACTCTACTTTTCCTACATCTTCTAAAGCCTGGGCAAATTTTAACAATAAAATCTCTCCCTGCTCCTTGTAAACAATTGCTCTACCTTTAAAATGCACGTAAGCCCTAACTTTCTCACCGTTTTCTAAAAAGCTTACTGCGTGCTTTAATTTAAACTGGAAATCGTGGTCGTTGGTGTTAGGACCAAAACGAATCTCCTTAATTACAGTTTGTTTAGCATTAGATTTAATTTCTTTCTGCTTTTTCTTTTGCTCGTAAACAAATTTACTGTAATCAATAATTCTACAAACTGGCGGTACGGCATTTGGAGATATTTCTACCAAATCCAATTCCAGTTCATCAGCAAGTGCCAAAGCTTTTGCCAAAGGATAAATCCCCGGTTCAACATTATCGCCAGCTAAACGCACTTCGGGCGATTTAATATACTGATTAATGTTATGCTCTGCTTCTTTTTTCTTAAAAGGCGGACGTGGTCCCCTGTTAAATCCTGGTCTTCCTAATGCCAAATTTGTACTATTTTAATTTAAACTGTTATTTCTTTTCTTAATAAATTGTTGAACTCTTCCAACGTCATTTCGCCTAAATCTCCCTCACCATGTTTACGGACAGAAACTTTTCCTTCTGCCATTTCTTTATCACCGATAATGAGCATGTATGGGATCTTTTTAACTTCCGAATCGCGTATTTTGCGACCGATTTTCTCATCACGAAAGTCAATCAGCCCGCGAATATCGGAATTATTTAGTTCATCTAAAACTTTTTTTGCATATTCTTCATATTTTTCTGAAATAGGAAGAATAATAAATTGCTCCGGACTTAACCATAACGGGAAGTTTCCGGCACAATGTTCGATTAAAACGGCAATAAATCTTTCTAATGAACCAAATGGCGCACGGTGAATCATTACCGGTCTGTGCTTTTGGTTATCGCTACCAGTATATTCCAATTCGAAACGCTCTGGCAGATTATAATCAACCTGGATAGTACCCAACTGCCATTTTCTACCTAAAGCATCTTTTACCATAAAATCGAGCTTAGGACCATAGAAAGCGGCTTCGCCATATTCTACAACCGTATTTAAGCCCTTTTCTGCAGCTGCTTCGATAATTGCATTCTCAGATAGTCTCCAGTTCTCGTCAGAACCAATGTATTTAGATTTATTATCAGGATCTCTTAACGAAATTTGAGCAGTATAACTTTCAAAACCTAATGATTTAAAAACATAAAGCACTAAATCGATAACTTTTTTAAACTCTTCTTTAACCTGCTCTGGCATGCAGAATAAGTGTGCATCATCTTGAGTAAAGCCACGTACGCGGGTTAAACCGTGTAATTCGCCACTTTGTTCATAACGGTAAACTGTACCAAACTCAGCAAAACGAACCGGAAGATCTTTGTAAGAACGCGGTTTTGTTTTGTAAATCTCGCAGTGGTGCGGGCAGTTCATCGGTTTTAAGAAGAACTCCTCTCCTTCCTGTGGAGTTTTAATTGGCTGGAACGAATCTTTACCATATTTCTCCCAGTGTCCGGAAGTTACATATAAGTTTTTATGACCAATATGTGGAGTTACTACTTGCTCATAACCCGCTTTAGCCTGTGCTTTGGTTAAAAAGTTAACCAAACGTTCGCGCAAAGCAGTTCCTTTAGGCAACCATAAAGGCAAGCCCATCCCTACTTTTTCAGAGAAAGCAAACAATTCCAGCTCTTTTCCTAATTTACGGTGATCGCGTTTTTTTGCTTCCTCAATCATCAAAAGATATTCAGTAAGCTCGCTCGCCTTAGGGAAAGTTACCCCATAAATACGGGTTAACTGTTTTTTAGTTTCATCACCTCGCCAGTAAGCGCCAGCCACATTCATCAGTTTTACTGCTTTTACAAAACCAGTATTCGGAATATGTGGCCCACGGCATAAATCGGTAAATGAACCCTGGGTATAGAAAGTAATTTTACCATCTTCCAGGCCATCAATTAAGTCCAATTTATACTCATCGCCTTTTTCGGTAAAGTATTTTACAGCATCAGCCTTGCTTACACTTTCGCGTACAAAAGTTTCCTTTTGTTTGGCCAGTTCGATCATTTTGGTTTCAATGGCTTTGAAATCATCCGAAGAAAATTCGCGGTCGCCAAAGTCTACATCATAATAGAAACCGGTTTCAATTGCCGGACCGATACCAAATTTAGTACCTGGATAAAGTGCTTCTAAAGCCTCAGCCATTAAGTGGGCAGATGAGTGCCAAAAAGTTGATTTCCCGGCAGCATCATTCCAGGTTAACAATTTCACTGATGAATCAGATTCGATTGGTCTTGTTGAATCCCAAACCTCGCCATTAACCTCAGCGGCTAATACGTTACGGGCTAAGCCCTCAGAAATTGACAATGCAATTTGATGGGCAGAAGTGCCCTTTTCGTACTGACGGACAGAACCGTCAGGTAAAGTAATGTTAATCATCTACAACTATGATTTAAAGTTTGAATAAAAAGTTTTAAATATCACTTACAATGTGATTTTATTTTGTGCAAAGGTACGAATTTTATCCTGCTATTTAAACTGAGTGTCTTAAAATTCTACTTTGGCTGAAGCCCTACTTCATTGAGGAATGTTTTCTGTATCTCCAATACACGATCAGGGTAAGTATTCAATTTTTCATACTTCAACATCAGCTGATCATGTAGTTTTTTCTTTTCACCAGTCGTTTTTGCCTGCAGCATTTCCTTTGCCTTTTTCCCATAATCGTTTATAGCGGTTAGGTAAGCTACAACTCCTTCATTAAACTTTTCGGCTGCTTTACTTGGTTTCAGATCTGCAATATCAGCAAGTTCCATTTTTGAATTATTGACCAGGTTTTCTGCTTTGTGCGATAAGGAAATAGAATCCGGGAATCCTTTGATATAAACTTTCGAAGTATCTTTAAAAACGCTGTCCGTTTCATCGATTTGCTTCATCTGGCGCAAAAAAATGGAAGTTACTTTTTCATTATAGGCATAATCACTGGTTGATGATGTGCAGCTGAACAGCAGTATTACGGAAAGGGAAAGCAAAGCAGGTTTAAAAGATTTCATATTTTGTTATCGTTTAATTTTTTGTTTAAATTATTTACCACAGCCATGGTTCATGTCTCCACAGCCATGGTTCATGTCTCCACAGCCTTGGTTCGTGTCTCCACGAACTAATCATAACATTAAAGCAAAAATTTGGTTTTCAAATATTTACGCAATGGAATATCTACAAATCTCATAATGAGATAAGCCAGCACGATTAAAATCAATACCGAAACCGGAATAACTACCCACAAGGTTGACATTGCAGGTTTAACCACGGCTACATAAGTTAAAAACACCCAAACAAACGGATAATGTGTCATATACAAGGGATACGATATTTCGCCAGAAAGTTTGCAGATATTTTTTGAAGCAGGATTTAGTGCTGCCCCGGCGCCTAATGCAACCAAAAACGGAAAGTAAAACAATACAATGATCGGCTCGGTAATCCAGTTATAAGCATCCCTATAAGGAAAAAGGAAGGCTATAAGCAAGAGGATTATCATCCCCAGGAAACCAAGTTTATTTTTAATGATCCAATTGAAACGGTAAACCAGCATTCCGGCTGTAAATGAATACAGTACTCTTGCTCCTCCATCCCAAAAGTTTTGTCCGCCCCAGCCACCACCTAAATTGCCGTTGGGAACCTTTACACCTATATAAATAAGGCTTGCCGCCCCAACTAATGCAAAAGCAGTCAATACTTTTTTATTCAGTTTGTAAAGTATGAGGATGTAAAAGATATTCGCAATATATTCCCAAAAAAGTGACCATGCCGGTGCATTTAAACAGAATAGATTGGTATAACGCTCTGGCATCACCGGATAAGGAATCAGGAAAGCTGAAGTTAAAAATAACAAAGCAGTTTTACCGAAACCATAAACACTATAAAAATCGCTAAAAGGATCGAATAAAAAGGTTAACAAACCTAAAATAGAGCCAATCACGACCAGGGGATGCAAACGGATCAGTCTTAACTTAAAAATCTGCAACAGTCCGATATTTTCAGCACGTGTATCGTAAGCGTATGCAATTACAAAACCCGATAAACAGAAAAAGAAATCGACGGCCAGGAAACCATGCGACAGAAAATTCTTGTTATAATCGGTAATGGCGATTTCCATAAAGTGATAAATTACCACTACAATGGCAGCTATGCCTCTCAATCCGTCTAAAATTTCGAAATGTGGCCGGGTTGCTAATAAGTTTGTTTTGTTCTCCACTGTAATCAATTTGGCTAATTATATCTTATTCCAATAATAGCTATTCTCCATCTAGATGCAAAAACTAAAGAGAAGCCTTTCAAAAATGATACAAAAAAGCCCTGAAAACTGATATTTTCAAGGCTTTATGATAAGACTTCAGAAGTTAGCCTTCAGGCTGGCCGAAAGCACAAATTTCGGAAGTCTTGCAGAATGAATTAATTCATTCCAAATGCTCTTCTCTGACCACCGCCAGGTCTGTTCTGCCTAAAACGTTTCATCATATTTTCCATTTTAGTTTTGTATTCTTCATCGGTGATCAATTTTGCTTTTTTAGGTGCAGTTACATCTTTTGTGCTCACATTTCTATACTCAATACTTTTAGCAATTGAACTGTTACCTCTACCTTCGATAGCTAAAACGGCACCTTCTGTCCACATATTTGGGTTTGGAGAAAAATCAAAACCTAAATCTTTTGTATACCAGATTTTAGTTTCTTCAACAACATTTTTATCCATATCCAATATCTTGATCGCTCGTGTAGATCTTACAATCGCCTGATGACAAGTAAAACCGATAATCTGTTTTGTCGAATCTGTTTTCACCACTTCTATTTTTGGTGCCGGAGAAGCTTGCGCCTTCGTGGTATCTCTGGCGTTGCCACCACCCATCCTCATCGAACCAATCGGACCAGAAGTAGATAAGGTTAATTTACTCGGCATGTAATAAGTGGTATCGTTTAAATCGAAAACCTCTGTCAGACCTTTATCAGCGAAAGTATAGTAATACTCGCGGTTGCCGCCACCACCACCAAAACGCATCATCATACGGCCCATTCCGCCACCACCGCCACCTGCACCATTGCTGTCTTCCGTTTCTTCAACAGGCATATAACTGGCGTTTGTAGCCGTAAATAATAACTCGAAATTGGTTTTGCTAGACGAAGGCATTCTGGCTTTCATCTGGTCGGTTAGCTGTATACCGCTGGCTGATGCCATCGCCGCCGGATCGATGGTGTTTTCGAATTGTATTGCTCCGGAGGTCTTTTTTTGTGCATTTGCAAAACTTGCAATCGACATTACTCCTAATAAAGCGATGAATATTTTTTTCATTTTGATGATTTTGTTTTGTTCTTTAGATAAGAAATCCTGTAAAAGGTTTAACAAAGGTATTGCTGATTGTAACGTAAAGTTTGTTAAATGTGTAAAATCAATGGCTGAATAGGGTGTTTAAAGGAAGATGTAATTTGTTTTTTACAATAGAGCTTGTTTTTGAAAAGCAATTGCAGTGGTTTTGATATGAGCCCTAATAAAAACCGTAAAATGCAAATTAATTTGTGCGTTCCCTAAGCTGCGCAAAGGTCGGGCTTTTCAGGGCTGCGCTGCGCTCCGGTACCGATGAAGGATCGGTACTGAACCCTTACAATCCCTAACGCGGATTTATCGCGCAAAACCATTCTCCTCGGTATGTGTCCCACAGACAATGGAATAAGAGTTAAACCTCGCAGGTTTTAAAAACCTGCGAGGTTTAAATTAGTATTCTGTACTTTCCAACCAGCCATTACATAATACATCGGCTATATGCATGGTTTTAATCGCCAGATTATTTTTATCAATATAACCCTGAAGATGTAAAAGGCAGGATAAATCGGTAGAAATAATATAATCAGCTTGTTGGGCCATTGCATGATTAACCTTTTGTTCGGCCATTGCAGATGAAATGGCATCAAACTTTACAGCAAAAGTACCTCCGAAACCACAGCACATATCGGTATCTTCCATCTCGATCATTTCTAAACCGTGCACTTTTGAAAGCAACTGGCGGGGTTCATCTTTAATTTTACATTCGCGTAATGCGCTACAAGAATCATGATAAACGGCTTTGCCTTCTAACTCTGCACCGAAATAATCCTTTTTAGCTACATTTACCAGGAAATCAGAAAGTTCCCAAATATTCGATTGTAAGTTACGGCATTTGTTATGTACAATGGTATTGGTAAAAAGATCGTTAAATCCTCCTTTCACCATCCCTACACAAGATGCCGATGGGGCCACCACATAGGTATTTTCGTTAAAATCGTTCAGAAATTTTGTACCCACTTCTTTAGCTTCATCCCAATAACCCGCATTGTATGCCGGCTGACCACAGCAGGTTTGTTTCGAGTTGTATTCTACTTTACATCCTGACTTTTCTAATAACCTTAGCGTATTAAAAGCGGTTTCGGGATATAACTGGTCTACAAAACAGGGAACAAACAATTCTACTTTCATCAACAAATTCTTTAGTCTGCAAACTTACAATTTTGCGGTTTCATTGCGCTCGATTTTTTTCAGGAATACTAAAAACACCAATCCCACTATAAAAAATGATGCCAAAGCGATGATGGATTGGC
The DNA here is from genome assembly GCF_019317285.1 of Pedobacter sp. D749. Lineage (NCBI taxonomy): Bacteria > Pseudomonadati > Bacteroidota > Sphingobacteriia > Sphingobacteriales > Sphingobacteriaceae > Pedobacter > Pedobacter sp. D749. Next base: position 1,800,779 of record NZ_CP079218.1, on the reverse strand, counting down.
GCATATTGTGTGTTAAACCCTCAATAAATGCAAAACTAAACAGGCCAATTACGATTGCCAATTTCTCTGTGGCATCGTAAAAACTAAAAAATGAAGCGGTGTCGGTTGTGTTTTCCGGAATATGTTTAGAATAAGTAGAACGTGATAAAGATTGTATTCCGCCCATAATCAGGCCGACAATGGCGGCCAGGGCATAAAATTGAGTAGAATTAATTATAAAATAGCCATAAATACAGCAACCTACCCAAACCAAAACTACAATTATTAAAACATTAATGTTACCCATTTTTTTGGCTAAAAGCGACATCATCCATGCGCCTAAGATTGCCACCAATTGAATGATTAAGATAACGGCAATTAAACTGCCCGATTCCATTTTTAAAACCTTGGCTCCGAAACCCGCAGCAGCAAGCATAATGGTTTGTACACCCATCGAATAAAAAAAGAAGGCAATTAAATAAGTTTTTAAAAACTTCATTTGCCTTAGCTGGTTCCACACTTTTGCAAATTCACCGAAACTGCTTTTAATAATCCCCTTGTTTACAGCGCCTGGATTAGGCACATCTTTAGGCAAAGCTTTAAAAGGAATCTGAGCGAATAAAAACCACCAGATACCAACCAACAAAAATGATATTTGAGCAGGCAATGATTTATCCGTAATTCCGAACAGTTCGGGTTTTAGCACAAAAACAAAACAGATTAACTGCAATATCACGCTACCCACGTAGCCGTATGAAAATCCTTGGGCACTTACTTTATCCTGGTTATCGGTTGAAGCAATTATGGGCAAATAGGCATTATTAAACATTACACCGCCCACATAGCCCATTGCAGCCAGCACAAAGCAAATAATTCCAGCTTCTAAAGTTTCCAGTTTGAAGAAAAATAAACCCATGCAGGCGAAAGATCCGACATAGGTAAACAATTTCATGAAGAACTTCTTTTTGCCTTTCGCATCCGCATAGGAAGATAGTACCGGCAACAAAACCACCATTAATAAGTAAGCGAAAGCAAGCGCATAATTAGAAAGAACGGTATTTATAAACGTTTTACCAAAAAAAGTTACTTCGTCGCCATGCGCTTTTGTTGTAGTAATTGCAACATAGTAAACTGGAAAAATGGTCGAGGTAATCACTAAATTATAGGCAGAATTTGCCCAGTCGAAGAAAGCCCAGGAGCGTATGGTTTTCTTATTATCTTTTTCTATCATTTGTTTTTCGCTTCTCGGAAGACTAAACTGATTGTTTGGATACCACTGATTAAATAGTTCATTACAAAACTAATATTTTATTGCTAACTTGATAGGCATTTTCTCCCATCTCCCATCTCCCATCTCCCATCTAAAGATAATACTTCTTCCCATCAGTTTTAATCTTACCTGCATCTAATAACTCTCTGATGGCATCAATTCTTTCAGCTTCAGTACCATTTTTAATATTAGTAGCCAGATCATCAAGACTTAGCGCTTGCTTTTGTAGTAAAGAAATAATTTCAAATTCAATTTCTTCGCCCACTTGGTTCTGGTTTTCGGCTCTTTTTTCAGCTAAGCAAACATCGCAAACACCACATTTTGTAGCATGATGTTCATCAAAATAATTCAGCAACTGAACACTTCTGCACAAATTAGACGAAGCGTAAGCCACCACCGCATTAATCTGCTTGTGTAAGATCTCTTTTCTCAGCCCGAGGTATTTCACATCGAGGTCAAAATGATCCATATCAACTCTTGGTCTAACATATTGTAACTGTGGCTGATCGGTCTGTTGAATATATGTCAGCAATTCAATAGCCTGCAGCTTATTCAATAAAGCGATAATCTCTTGGTAAGACAAGCCCGTTTTTTTGGCTAAATCCGCCTCATTAATTTTAACAAAACCATCGAAAGCGCCGCCATGCGAACGCAAAATCGTCTTTATAATCCCATCGTAAGCCTTATTTTCAATTTGAAAACGGTAAATATCTTCATGACTGGCAATAAACATTATTCTCGATGGTAAAAAAACACTTTCAGATAAGGTTAGATAACCATCATGCTCTAAAAATTTCAATGCAGAAATTGTCTTTAAAACACTGATATTAAATCGTTTACAAAAATCAGCTATATCGAAAGCAAGGGTTAGCCCTTCGCCGGCACCAAATGCCAGTCGAAAATAGTTGCCAAGATAGTGATAGGTTTTTCGGATTTCGTCAGGAGATGGAAAACTATCAAGGTACCTGGACTCCAGGCCTAAAACATCAGACTGATTGGCTAAAAGAACAGCGTAACTTCGCTTTTCATCGCGCCCTGCCCTACCTGCTTCCTGGTAATAGGCCTCTAAGCTTTCTGGTAAATCTAAATGCACTACAAAACGAACATCTGCTTTATCTATGCCCATGCCGAAGGCATTTGTGGCCACCATGATACGGGTTTTGTTGTTCTTCCACTCTTCCTGTTTCAAGAAGCGGACATCACGTTCCAATCCGGCATGGTAAAAATCGGCTTTAATCTGATTCCTATTGATAAAATTGGCAACCTCGGCAGTTTCTCTCCGGTTACGGACATAAACCAAACCTGTACCCTTTACTTTTTGGCAAATATCGATCAGCTTTTTATATTTATCTTCATTACCGAAAACCACATAACTTAAATTGTCTCTCGCAAAACTTTTCACAAAAACCTGTGGGTCTTTCATTTCCAGTTTTTCTATGATATCTTTTCGAACAAAAGAGGTAGCAGTTGCTGTAAGTGCCAAAACCGGAACATCAGGCAAAATTTCGCGGAGTTTGGAAATCTGTTGGTACGGCGGACGAAAATCGTAGCCCCATTGCGAAATACAATGCGCCTCGTCTACCGCAATCAGGTTCACATTCATGTAGGAAATACGAACACGCACTAAATCAGCTAATAAACGCTCCGGAGATAAGTAAAGGAATTTAATTTTTCCGTAAATACAGTTGTCCAGTAAGATATCGATTTCACGTTTGCCCATCCCGGCATAAATGGCAATGGCTTCAATCCCTTTCGATTTCAGGTTTTCTACCTGATCTTTCATCAGGGCAATTAACGGCGAAACTACAATGCAGATTCCTTCTTTAACCAAGGCAGGAACCTGAAAACAGATTGATTTGCCACCACCCGTAGGCAATAGCGCTAAACTGTCATTTCCTGCTAAAACAGAAGCAATAATATCTTCCTGTAAAGGTCTAAAAGCCTGGTGTCCCCAATATTTTTGTAAAATCTCTATTGCTGTCATAAATCGGCAGTATCAAAACTATACATTTAATCCAAAATCACCACTTATTATTGTTGGAAATTGAAAAAAATCATCTTTAGAAAAGATTATTAACTTTGCTAAATAAGAAGGATTAAATGTTAGAAACGCAGTTTGCAGATATTGTCAGCTTAATTAAAAATGCCCGGGCAGTGGCATTGAAAACTGTTAATTCTACATTAATAAACCTATATTGGAATATTGGTGAGTATATACACAACAGAGTTAAAAACGCCGAATGGGGACAATCAGTTGTAAAGCAACTAGCAGAATTTTTATCAAAGAATGAACCTGATTTAAAAGGTTTTTCGGATAAAAACCTTTGGCGGATGAAACAGTTTTATGAAAGCTATAGAGATTATCCAAAACTCTCAACACTGCTGAGAGAAATTAGCTGGACTCACAATCTGATTATTCTTTCTAGGTTAAAATCAATTGAGGAAAAAGAATTCTATTTAAAACTTTGTCTAAAAGAAAAATATAGTAAGAGAGAGCTTGAAAGACAGATATCTGCTAGTCATTACGAAAGATCTATAATGGGAAATACAAAACTCTCACCAGTGGTGAGAGTTTTACAAAACGAGATTGAAACCATATTCAAAGATACTTATGTATTTGAATTCCTTAATCTTTCCGAACCTCACAGCGAAAACGATCTACAGAAAAATTTAGTTTTAGAAATGAGAAATTTCATCCTTGAACTTGGGAAAGATTTCTTATTTATTAGTGAAGAATATAAAATACAGGTCGGGAATAGCGATTTCTATATTGATCTTCTTTTTTACCATCGTGGCTTACAATGTTTAGTTGCATTTGAATTAAAGGTAGATAAATTTAAGCCCGAACATTTAGGTCAGTTAAATTTCTATTTGGAAGCTTTAGATAGAGATGTTAAAAAGTTAAATGAAAACCCAAGTATTGGTATTCTCCTCTGCAAAGATAAAGATAACGAAGTGGTAGAATATGCATTGAGCCGAAGTCTCTCTCCCACTTTAGTCGCAGAATACAAAACACAGCTTCCCGATAAAAAAATACTTCAAAGAAAAATACACGAATTATTCAAATAACCATCCAATATATAATGAAACACCTCTATTTTTTATCCGCTCTTTCGTTATTATTTTTCAGTTCTTATGCCCAGGAAAAGAAATGGGACATTGAAAAGTACCAGGGCACTACAAAAAATTTCACGCTAAATACGGATGAAGGTACCTGGATGAATCTTGATGTAAGCGCCGACGGACAGGAAATTGTTTTTGATTTACTGGGTGATATCTACGTAATGCCCATTAGCGGTGGAGTAGCTAAACTGATCAGCGGAGGTATTGCATGGGATGTACAACCAAGGTTCAGCCCTAACGGGAAGTACATTTCTTATACAAGCGATAAGAGTGGAGGCGATAATATCTGGATCATGAACCGTGATGGTTCCGGCAAAAAGCAGGTTACCAAAGAGAGTTTCAGGTTATTGAATAATGCCACCTGGATGCCCAACAGCGAATATCTGGTAGCTAGAAAACACTTCACGGCCAGCCGATCGTTAGGCGCCGGCGAAATGTGGATGTATAGCATCAATGGTGGCGACGGTATACAGTTAACCAAACGTAAAAATGATCAGCAGGATGCCGGTGAGCCCAACGTTTCGCCCGACGGAAGATACCTTTATTTTAGCGAAGATGTGAGCCCTGGTCCAAATTTCGAATACAGTAAAGATCCTAACGGGACTATTTATGCCATCCGTCAGCTTGATTTAACGACAGGTAAATTAATTACCTTAATTGATGAGCAAGGAGGTGCTTGTCGTCCGCAGGTTTCTCCCGATGGAAATTTAATTGCTTTTGTAAAACGGGTAAGGTTAAAATCTACTTTATATGTTCAGAATATTAAAACGGGCGAAGAGTGGCCAGTAAATGAAGATTTATCCCACGATCAGCAGGAAACATGGGCGATTTTTGGCGTTTATCCGAATTTCGCCTGGACTCCGGATAGCAAAAGCATCATTTACTATGCTAAAGGCAAAATCAGGAAAACCGAAATAGGTACATTGATCAATAGTACCATTCCTTTCCAGGCCAATACCATTCAAACGGTACAACAGGCTTTACATTTTGAGCAGCAGGTTTTCAGCAACGAGTTTTCGGCTAAAATGTTGAGGCAACTTACAACCTCACCCGATGGAAAAACCATCGTTTTTAATGCAGCAGGATACCTATACAAACAAGAATTACCGATAGGAAAACCAGAAAGATTAACAAATGGTTTGGATTTCGAATTCGAACCGGCTTTTAGTCCGGATGGAAAATATGTGGTTTATACTACCTGGAGCGATGAATTGCGTGGAGCAATAAAAAGAACCGATTTCAAATCAGGTAAAACTATCACCCTGAGCGATGAAAAAGGTTTTTATTACTCTCCTCAATATTCAACCAAAGGTGATAAAATTGTTTTCAGAAAAGGAAGTGGAAATGATGTTTTAGGTTATAATTATGGCCGTGGAACGGGAATTTTCATGATGCAGGCCAATGGTGGCGCTAAAACTTTGATTTCGGATAACGGCATCCGTCCACAGTTTAATAATACTGATACCCGTATTTATTTCCAAAGTTATGCAGATGGTAAAAAGGCATTGAAAAGCATCGATTTAAACGGCGCTAACGAAAGAACACACTTTACTTCACAATATGCCAATCAGTTCGTCATCAGTCCTGACAATAAGTGGGTGGCCTTTAACGAATTATTTAACGTTTACATCACACCGATGATCAATATTGGTACAGCGCAAGATGCATCGGCAGGTAATAGTGCTATTCCGGTTACAAAAGTGACTACCGACGGTGGAACATACATTCAATGGAGCAACGATAGTAAAAGCTTGCATTGGACATTAGGACCGAAATATTTCACCATTGATGTAAACAGTGCTTTCAATTTTGATGGCACTACACCTAAAACAGAAGCTTCATCTATCGATATCAATCTGGTTTTAAAAGCCGATGTTCCTACCGGAATTATGGCTTTAAAAGGTGCCAGAATCATTTCAATGAAAGGTGATGAAGTAATTGAAAACGGAACCATTCTTACCGATGGAAATAAAATTACGGCAATCGGAAAATCAGATGCGGTAAACATCCCTGCCAATGCCAAAGTAATTGATGTAAACGGCAAAACCATTATGCCTGGTATTGTTGATGTTCATGCCCACTTGCGAACCAGTCCGGATGGCATAACACCACAGAACGATTGGAGTTATATGGCTAATTTAGCTTTTGGTGTAACCACTTCACACGATCCATCAAGCAATACCGAAATGGTTTTTAGCCAAAGTGAAATGCTTAAAGCAGGCAGAATGGTTGGTCCGAGGGTTTACTCTACAGGCTCCATTTTATATGGTGCCGATGGTGATTTTAAGGTTGTGATTAACAGCTTAGACGATGCCTTGGCCAATTTACGCAGGTTAAAAGCTGTTGGTGCTTTTTCGGTGAAATCATACAATCAGCCAAGAAGAGAGCAGCGTCAACAGATTTTAGAAGCCGCACGACAGCTAAAAATGGAAGTTGTACCCGAAGGAGGTTCTACTTTTTTCACCAATATGAATATGGTTGCCGACGGGCATACCGGAATTGAGCACAGTATCCCGGTGTTACCGATTTATAAAGATGTAACCACGCTTTGGAACAATACCGAAGTGGGTTACACCCCCACACTGATTGTGGCCTACGGCGGTCAATGGGGCGAAAATTACTGGTATGATAGAACCAACGTTTGGGAAAACGAAAAATTAATGACTTACACCCCACGCTCCATTATAGACGCGAGGGCAAGACGGAGGACCACATCCGAATATAGCGATTATAACCACATCAACATTGCAAAAGCCACCAAACAGATTGCAGATGGTGGCACAAAGGTTAACCTTGGCGCACACGGGCAGATTCAGGGTTTAGGGGCACATTGGGAATTGTGGATGCTGGTTCAAGGCGGCTTTAGCCCGCTGCAGGCCATCAGGGCTGCAACATTAAATGGCGCTGGTTATTTGGGCATGAACAAAGAAATAGGTTCATTAGAAGTAGGTAAACTGGCAGATATGGTGATTATGGATGCCAACCCTTTAGATGATATTCGCAATTCGGAAAAAATCAAATATGTGATGATCAATGGTCGCCTTTACGATAGTGCTACCTTAAATGAAGTAGGTACAAGAGAAAAACTGAGAGGCAAATTGTGGTTCGAGAATATCAGGGGAAATGGCTACATTATTCCAAACGGAGAATCAGAAACCTGGACTTTTACGGTTCCGCACTGTGATTAAAACTAATCCGCAAATTTCGGAAACATTTTTTGACCATATAAGACACGTGAGGTACATATAAGCTTAAATGATCTTACATTCTTTATACGGTCAAAAACATTACAACAGATTATGAGTAGTAATGAGATATTGTATTAATATTATTTTCTTACAGGTTCACGTTTCGAATGAACAACACTTAAAGTATCAATTAGAAGAGAAGTAATTAAAATTAACCGACTATCTAGCAAAAAGATCGAAATAGATTAGGTACTGAAAGGTTCGAAAAACAATTAATTTAGAATACATAGCATGAAACCAAACAAACTTTACACTATCGCATCAATTGTATTCCTACTACTCAGTGTGATCGTTTTTTCATATAGTGGGTATTATATTTTGGGAATCCAGACGGTGAACTTATTCCTGGCACTGATTGCAATGGCTTACATCACTTCTTTTATCGCGGTAATGAAAAACCGGAAATCTGTTATTTTGTGGTTGTTGTTGATCATAAATTCGATTATACTCATCTGTATTATCTATTTTCTCACGCATTTTAAAATGAAAATGTAATTTTAGCGATGGTTGCGCTCGTTTTTAATAGATAATCGTCATCTCGACTGAAGCGTAGCGAAATGGAGAGATCTATCAAGACAGATTTCTCCACTGCGGTCGAAATGACGAGCTTTCGTAACATATTATCGCTATTTTAAAGCTCACAGTAGCTTATAAAACCAACAAACCGTATTCCCTTAACGTATTTATGGGTTTCGAATACCAGAAAAGTTCAAAGTTTTCCAATTCTGTCTCAAAATCAGCCTTAATCTCTTGAAAAGTATATACTTTCTCATTCGAGATCGAAATTCTATTCAAGATAGCAGTTAACCATTCACCTTCTTTTTTATTCGTCTGTATGGTAAAGGTTTCTTTTTTATCGTGAAAAGTAAGCGACGCCAATTCCCACGTATTACCCTTTTTGGATTTGGTGAAATAATCGGCAGAAGGCTTTCCTCCTATCCACACTACTTTTGCAGTAGGTTTCGTATTAAAATGGTCGCTGTCGTTTAATGCCTTTTCAATAAAGTCGGCTGGAATTTTTGTTCTCGGAATTTTAAAATCAAACCAATCCTGCAGTTCATAATCAAAACAGATGCCATGCATAAAATTGAACAGTGATTTTTTTAATCCGAAACTGAATTTATTGTGATCAATCCCTATTTTATCGGTATAATTGATATCGTTATTGGCAAAAGTTCCTATCGCTTCGGTTTCTTTTACCACGCCAAATTTTTCAGGGTACATGCCCACCGGACTATGTGCCGTCATGGCAAACTGATGCCAAAAACCCGATTGTAGTATGCCTACTTCAAATAATTGACGTACCATTTCTAAACTATCAACCGTTTCTTGTATAGTTTGCGTAGGATAACCATACATTAAATAAGCATGAACCATAATTCCTGCTTCGGTAAAGTTACGGGTAACCTTAGCTACCTGCTCTACTGTTACACCTTTATCAATCAGTTTTAACAAACGATCAGATGCAACTTCCAATCCACCCGAAACGGCAATACAACCTGATGCCTTTAATAACAAACATAAATCCTGTGTAAAGCTTTTTTCAAAGCGGATATTTGTCCACCAGGTAACCGCTAATTTCCTTCTGATAATTTCCAGAGCCACTTCACGCATCAGTGCGGGTGGTGCTGCCTCATCTACAAAATGAAACCCATTCTGTCCGGTTTTAGCATATAAATCCTCAATGCGATCCACAATCAACTTAGCGGCTATAGGCTCGTAAACTTTAATGTAATCCAGTGAAATATCGCAAAACGTACATTTACCCCAATAACAGCCATGGGCCATAGTAAGCTTGTTCCACCTTCCATCACTCCACATGCGGTGCATGGGGTTAACAATTTCAATTACCGAAATGTATTTGTCTAAAAGCAGGCCTGTATAATCTGGTGTACCTACATCAGCTTGTTTATAATCGTTTCTGAAAGCATCATTACGGTAAACTACTTTACCATTTTCAAGAAGAAAAGTTCTTTTATAAAAGTGGGCTTCAGCTGGGATGGGGTGCGTAATGTTATGGTACAACAATTCGATTGGCAGCTCGCCATCATCCAATGTAATGTAATCAAAAAACTCAAAAACCCGTACATCTGACAACGACCTTAATTCGGTATTTGGGAAACCGCCGCCCATAGAAATTTTGATTTCAGGATGATTGGCTTTTATCCATTGCGCACAGCGGAAAGCACTGTATAAGTTACCCGGAAACGGAACAGAAATCAAAAATAATTTAGGCTGTACCGTTTCTATTTTCTCTTTTAAAACCGAAACCAGGATCTGATCGATGTAAGTAGGTTCTTTTAATAAAGCATTATATAATTCATCAAAAGAGTTCGCACTTCTGCCTAAACGTTCAGCATAACGGCTAAAACCAAAATTTTCGTCGATGCACTCTACAATATAATCAGATATGTCTTCTAGATAAAGTGTGGCCAGATGTTTTGCTTTATCCTGCGTACCCATCGCACCAAAGGCCCAGTCTAATTCCTCTAAAACAGCAAACCTTGAAGCCTGAGGCAAAAAGTCATCACCGCAGATCTGTAAGGCCAGGGTTGGGTTTTTCCCCTGAAGAAAGGCGATTACGGCATTAATGGTTTTTAAATATTCATCCTGTAAAGCGAAAATACGTTTAGCATTGTCACTTTTAGGTTTTTGATCATCAATACTTAAACTTCGCCCGGTGTGACTAAACAAATCTTGTAGTCCTTTTTTAGAGAATAACTGTAAAATAACCTCAATTCCTAAATCGGCCTGTGTTGCGCTGATATTTTTGGTGTTCAGAAAACCTTTTATATACGCCGTTGCTGGATATGGTGTATTAAGTTGGGTAAACGGCGGCGTAATGGCAAGGATTTCGGTTTTCAAAAGGAATTGTTTTTTCTGCAAAAGTACGGGATTTTTCACACAGTCGTCACCCTGAATTTATTTCAGGATCTATTTTTAAAAAAGATTCCGACCCCGAAGTAGCTATCAGACCTTTAAAAACAAAATAACAGCTCATAAAAAAATCCGATGGCTACCGGATCAGCATGACGAGTCGCGGGATATGATCCAATTAAACTAAAAGCCCAATTAACACGTTTTATCCTTACATCAACACCTTTTCTATCTGAATGAAAGTTTTTTGTCTTTACATCCTGATGCTCTGCGCACAACTTAGCTTTGCGCAAAAAACATTTATATTCCCTAAAATTAAAACACAAGGACCTTCTGTTGAACAGTTTACCCCTGCCGACTGGACAGTTGTCGACCAGGCTTACGGCGATTTAAACAACGATGGTTTAGCCGATTTAGCAGTAATTTTAGAGTATGATAAAGCAATTGATGAAACCCGGGTTTATGGCGACAACAGCAGCGCGATTATAAAGGAAACACAGAAACCGAGGATTTTGGCTTTATGTTTTAAAGACAAATCATCAGGAAATTATTATTTATCTACACAAAACAATGATTTTATCTTACGCTCAGAAGAAGGTGGTAAACTGGGCGACCCACTGCAAAAGATTGCGATTAAAGACCAGCAACTTTATCTCCGTTTCCAGGGAGGATCAGAGTGGCGCTGGGAATTAGGTTATACTTTTAAATTCGAGAACAAAGATTGGTTTCTAACCAGCGCCATCAATCTTTACTTTAACCAAAATACCGGAGATATGACCGAGAGGGTTTACGATTTTAAAACACGTGAATTATTTACTACTGTTGGTAATTTGCACAGAAGGGATATTGCCAATAAGAAAACCAGCGAAGTATTGTATTTTTCTCAACTGAGAACATTTAAGACTTTCAAAAAGCCATGGGCTTGGGAAATTATACCAAATGTTTATTTGTAGCGGAGCAAACCTCGCAGGTTTTCAAAACCTGCGAGGTTTATTTTAGTTCACCCCTAACAACCACTGCTTTAGGTTAAATAAACCTGATAAAGTGGAAAGCCCGGAGCGAGGAACTTGGACTGCCCCCAAAAAGTTGGACACTTTAAGAGGAGCATTTTATGAGCAGAAAAATTAAGTATAGCCTGGAATTTAAACTGGCTATCATCGGTCAGGTCTTAAGTAGAGAGAAACCTTTGGATTCAATCTCAAGGAAAAATGGTATCGAACGGCGTATGGTCTATCAGTGGGTACAGTTCTATAAACGTTTTGGCGAGGCCGGACTAATCCCCCAGTCGACAGTCTATTCATTGGAAAACAAACTTGAGGTTATCCGTTACTTTATCTCCAATAAGGTATCTTTGAGGGAGGCATGCCTTCAATTTAACATCAGATGTAACAGTGTCCTATCAAATTGGTTAAGGATATACGAATCTGCTGGCGCCGAGGGGCTGTCTGAAACAACAAGGAAAAAACATCATCCCATGAAGCCAAAGATTCCGAAAAAAGCACCTTCCATCCTGACAGATCATGAACAGGTCCTGGAAGAAAACAATCGTTTACGTGCGGAGGTCGCGTTTTTAAAAAAGTTACGGGCCTTAATCCAGAAAGAAGAATCAAAGAAAAACAAAAAGCGCTGATCATTCACGGATTAAGGAATATGTTTGACCTGTCAGTGCTTTTAGGAGTGGCCGGTATGGCGCGGAGTTCATTTTATTACTGTATAAAATGCAGTGGTACAGACGACAAGTATGGAGTGGTCAGGAACCGCCTGAATGCGCTCTACAAGCAGCATAAAGGCAGATATGGCTATAGGCGGATGCTGCTCCAGCTAAAAAAGGAAGGGCACACCATCAACCATAAGACAGTATTGAGGCTTACTGGAGAGATGGGCCTGAAAAGTGCCGTCAGGCTTAAGAGATACAGGTCGTATAAAGCAGAAGAGGGCAAAACAGTCCCCAATATACTCAATAGGGAGTTTAATGTTGACAGGCCGTTTGAAAAATGGGCAACCGATGTCACAGAATTCAATGTAACTGGCAAGAAACTGTATCTCTCTACCATAATTGATATGTTCAATGGAGAGATTATAAGTTATTCGCAATCCCTAAGGCCGGACTTCGAGCAGGTCACCGATATGCTGGACCGGGCATTGAAAAAAAAACCAGGTAATGCCAAACTCATACTGCATTCCGACCAGGGTTGGCAATACAAGATGAAGAGTTATCAGGTTATCCTGCACAAGAATGGAATTACACAGAGCATGTCCAGAAAGGGCAACTGCCTGGATAATGCTGTAATGGAAAACTTTTTTGGTACGCTAAAGTCTGAGATGTTCTACCGCAAAAAATACCTGTCGGTGGAGGAGCTGAAGGGTGATGTTGATGAGTATATTAGTTATTATAACAATAAAAGGATAAGATTGAACTTAAATGGAATGAGTCCAGTTGAATACCGGACACAAGTCTTAAATAATTAATAAGTTTGTCCAACTTTTTGGGGCAGTCCAACTCGTGAGGACTTGGAACGATAGCAGGGCTGCAAATCCGAAGTATTACAGCCGCTCATTTCCAAAATAATATTGACCACCTTAGCCACCTGAGGACATCTAAGTAGCGCGACTTACAAAGCTATCAGGTTCTATCCGGGGTATTTCTGGTTTCATCTACCTCATTGAAAGCTACGCCGTTTAAAAACACGAGAGGCTGGATAGACCCTGATCCCGATGAAAAATCGGAACAGGGTGACGGATATTATAAATTCTGCGCAATTACGAAGCCACTGGCCCAGGCCCATTGAAAGTTATAACCACCCAGCCAACCTGTAACATCTAAACATTCACCACCAAAAAACAGGTTGGGTATTCTTTTACATTCCAGGGTTTTAGAAGAGATTTCATTCGTATCTATCCCACCGCGCATCACCTCGGCTTTGTCGTAACCTTTATCGCCAGCGGGTTTAACCTTAAAATGATGGATCGTTTGTTCAATTAAATCGAGTTCTGTTTTGGTTAATGCAGCAACAGGCTTATTTAAAGGCAAAAACTTACCTAAGGCATCGGTAAACTTCTTAGTATAAATCCGGTTTAACAGCGTAGATAATAAAGTTTTACCATTGTTTTTTCTTTCTTCATCCAATAGTGCAACAATATGTTGATGTGGCAACAGATTAAGGTTAACCGTTTCACCTCTTCTCCAAAAAGAAGAGATTTGCAAAATAGCAGGTCCACTTAATCCCCAATGGGTAAAGAGGATATTCTCTTCGAACGAAATTTCATCGTTGCTAACTTCGCAAAAAACAGAATTGCCCGAAAGCTGGGCAAACCACTCTTCATCCTTACCAGTAATGGTTAAGGGAACCAAAGCCGGAGCAGTTTCAATTATTTTTAGATCATTTTTTCTGGCGAAACGTAAAGCAAAATCGGTAGCGCCCATTTTTGGGATAGGCAAGCCTCCGGTGGCAACCACCAGCTTTTCAGCGCTAATGATTACCTTTCTACCATTTTTCTCGTAAGTTACTTTAAAGCCTTCAGGCAGTATTTCAATGTCCTTTACATCGGCATTACACCTGATTTCTTGTCCGAAATCTTCGCAAATGGAAGTAAAAACCTGAACAACATCTTTCGCATTTTTATCATCAGGAAATAATTGACCCAAAGTTTTTTCTTTGCCTGCTATGCCATAAGTCTCGAAAAAGCCAATGGTATCGTCAACCGTCCACTGGGTAAAGGTCGATTTTACAAAATGTGGATTGGCAGATATAAACTGCTCAGCTGATGTGAATTGATTGGTATAATTGCAGCGGCCGCCACCAGAAATTAAAATTTTGGCCCCAGGTTTTTCGTTTTTCTCAAGCACAATTACTTTCTTACCCAAATAGCCTGCCTGCACGGCACACATCAATCCGCAGGCACCTGCACCAATAATTATTGCATCAGCATTCATCAATAAAATTTATTATGGTTACTTTTGCACAAAAGTAGCATTATTTTCAAGCGCATGGCAAAACAGATTAGCGAATTAAAATTAGGTATTTTAGGTGGCGGACAATTGGGTAGAATGCTCATTCAACAAGCAATCAATTACAATGTAACTACATTAGTTTTAGACCCTGATCCTGATGCTCCCTGCAAACACATTTCAAATTATTTCGAAAATGGCTCAATTACCGATTTTGACACCGTTTACAACTTTGGAAAGAAAGCTGATATTATTACCATTGAAATTGAAAAGGTAAATATTGATGCGCTTGAGCAATTGGAAAAAGAAGGTAAAAAGGTTTTTCCGCAATCAAGGGTAATCCGTTTAATTCAGGATAAAGGCGTACAGAAACAGTTTTTCAAAGAAAATGACATTCCTACCTCCCCTTTTCAGATTGTAAATACCAAGGAAGATATGGAGAACAGTCCTTTCCATTTTCCATACATTTTGAAATTGAGGAAAGATGGTTATGATGGTAAAGGCGTAATGAAAATCAACAATGCCACCGATCTTGAGAATGCTTTTGATGCGCCTTGTATTATTGAAAAACTGGTCGATTTTGATAAAGAAGTTGCGGTAATTGTAGCCCGTAATGCCAATGGCGATATGAAAACCTTCCCAATGGTTGAGATGGAATTTAATCCTGAAGCCAACCTGGTAGAATTTTTAATTTCCCCTTCAACTTTTGCTGAAAGTTTGCAGCAAAAAGCCGAAAATATTGCCAAAAACATAGCTTCTGCGATGAATATTACCGGAATCTTAGCGGTTGAGATGTTTGTTTGCAAAGATGGAGAGTTATTGGTTAATGAGGTAGCCCCTCGTCCGCACAATAGCGGTCATCAGACTATTGAAGGTAACTATGTTTCTCAATTTGAACAGCATTTACGCTCAATTTATAACTTACCATTAGGCGATACCAGTAGCATTACCAATGCCATTATGATTAATCTACTTGGAGAAAAAGGTTTTGAAGGTGTAGCCAAATATGAAAATCTGGAAAAAATATTAGCTATCGATGGTGTTTATGTTCACCTATATGGCAAAAAATACACTAAACCTTTCCGCAAGATGGGGCATGTAACCATTGTAGATATTGACAGGGAAAAAGCAATCGAAAAAGCAAGGTTTGTACAAAAAACATTGAAGGTAATCGCATAAGCCTCTAGCCCCCTAAAGGGAGAACTAATAGCGAGGTGGAAATACAAAATTTTAAAAGAAGTTAAAAAAGAAATAGATATGAGTCAAGGAAATTCAAATTCGGCATTAGTAGGCATTATAATGGGTAGCAAATCAGATTTACCTGTAATGCAAGATGCTGCTGATGTATTAAAAGAATTTGGAATAAACTATGAAATTACGGTTGTTTCTGCGCACAGAACACCAGAACGCATGTTTAATTACGCTAAAGAAGCACAAGGCCGTGGTTTAAAAGTGATTATTGCAGGAGCTGGCGGTGCTGCTCACCTACCTGGGATGGTGGCTTCTATCACTACTTTACCCGTAATCGGTGTTCCGGTTAAATCATCAAACTCTATTGATGGCTGGGACAGTATTTTATCGATTTTACAAATGCCGAATGGTATTCCGGTTGCCACAGTTGCCTTAAATGCTGCTAAAAATGCAGGTTTATTAGCTACTCAAATCTTAGCAACTGCTGATGAATCTTTAACAGTTAAAATGCAGGCTTATAAAGATGAGTTGAGAAGAAAAGTTGAAGAAAGCGCAGAAACAATGTAATAAAGTACTAAGACAAATTCTTAAAAAGAGGCGTCATTCCCGCGCAGGCGGGAATCTTAAAGCTTATTGCATTACGATTCCCAATCAAGTTGGGAATGACGCTCCGCCTAACCCTCCAAACTAATTCAAACTAGGATCTACCGGAAAATTACTAATGTGTGCATATTTCGGGCCTAGGTTTACAATTACATCCCGCCAAAGTTTTTCATCATCATTACTAAAAATGAGATAAGGGTTAAAGGTGTCGCTCACCATCCAGGCATTCTGCTCTATTTCACGATCAAGTTGTCCATGATCCCAACCTGAATACCCCATAAAAAACTTCACCTCCTCCTGGCTTATGGCATTGGTATTTAACAGGATTTTAAGGGTTTCAAAATTACCTCCCCAATACAATCCATTCCCAATTGGCTCCCCACTCTGTAATTTATCGTAACACCTATGAATAAAATGCAAAGTATCTGCAGCAACAGGTCCGCCGAAATAAATGTAATTTTTTGCATCCCATAAGTCCTGAATTACGTCGTTCAACATCAGATTCCCTACCTGGTTAAGAATGTAACCTACTGTTCCATCATCACCATGTTCGGTTAACAACACAACGGATCTTTTAAAATTCGGATCGGCCATAAATGGTTCTGAGATGAGCAAGCGGCCAGTTTTTGGTTTTATATTGTTCAGCATGATGATAATCATTTGTTACACCGTAAAAGATGCCTATTTTTGTTAAATGCAAGTTACAAATGAATTTCTACAAAACCTGCGCCAAGATTACAAAAGCGCTTCGCTGGACGAATCTGACGTTGACCAAGATCCGATTGTCCAGTTTCAAAAATGGTTTCAACACGCAGTTGATGCCCAGATATATGAGCCTAATGTAATGACTTTAGCTACGGCTGATAAAGCTGGCCGGCCAGATGCCCGTATTGTGCTGTTAAAAGGGGTTGATGGAGACGGTTTCAGGTTTTTTACCAATTACCTGAGTGCCAAAGGAAAAGAACTAAAACGCAATCCTTATGCAGCTTTGGTGTTTTTCTGGCCGGAGCTTGAAAGACAGGTGAGAATTGAAGGAACAGTAGAAAAATTGGATAAAGAAACATCGGAAGCCTATTTCAACACCAGACCGATTGCCAGTCAGATTGGAGCGGTAGTTTCACCACAAAGCCAGATTATTCCGGACAGGACATTTTTGGAAGAAAAAGTTGAAGAGCTTAAAGCTAAAAGTTCCGATAAAAGCATTGCGAAACCGGCACACTGGGGAGGTTATATTGTAAAACCGACAAGAATAGAGTTTTGGCAAGGAAGAAGAAGCAGGTTACACGATAGGATAAATTTCGAAAAGGCTAATGGAATCTGGACTAAAACCAGGTTAGCACCATAAGGTTGTTTATAAAAATCAAAATAGATCGGCTTTACAGCAAGATCTTTATTTCAACTAATCGTTTACTCGTAAATTCTCTTTTTTCTAATCTCATAAAGGATGAAACAAATCGCAGTTATAGGGTCCGGTACAATGGGAAATGGCATTGCTCATACCTTTGCACAGTTCAATTATAAAGTCAATCTGATTGATATCAATCAAACTGCATTGGATAAGGCTATACAAACCATTACCAAAAATTTAGACAGGCAGGTTGCCAAAGGAACCTTAACAGAAGATCAGAAAGCGGTCACTCTGAATAACATCTCTACCTCCACATCAATTAAGGATGGTGTTCAAAGTTCTGATTTAATTGTAGAAGCCGCTACCGAAAATGTAGACTTAAAATTGAAAATTTTTAAGGATTTAGATGAGTATGCGCCCGCACATGCTATTCTCGCTTCCAATACTTCCTCTATTTCCATTACACAAATTGCTGCCGTAACTGGAAGAGGTGATCAGGTAATCGGAATGCACTTTATGAACCCTGTTCCGGTAATGAAGTTATTAGAAGTAATAAGAGGTTATGCCACCAGTGATGAAACAACCAGTACCATTATGTCGTTATCGCAAAGTTTGGGAAAGATTCCTGTTGAGGTAAATGATTATCCGGGTTTTGTGGCTAACCGCATTTTAATGCCCATGATTAATGAGGCCATTTACACCCTGTACGAAGGCGTAGCTGGTGTGTATGAGATTGATACCGTAATGAAATTAGGGATGGCTCATCCAATGGGTCCATTGCAATTGGCCGATTTCATCGGTTTGGACGTCTGTTTGGCTATTTTAAAAGTATTGAACGATGGTTTTGGTAATCCAAAATACGCTCCATGCCCTTTACTGGTAAATATGGTTGCCGCAGGTAAAAAAGGAGCCAAAAGCGGCGAAGGCTTTTATCAATATATCGCGGGATCAAAAGAACTAGTCATTTCTGATAAATTTAAAAAATCCTAATTTTTTTAGCATTTAATTTTATATTTGCCGTATGAATGAGAACCTGGATCCTGAAGCAAGCAACCTTACCCCTACCGATCGCGATATTGAAAGGGTTTTGAGGCCACAGGCTTTTGAAGATTTTACGGGGCAGGAAAAAGTGATGGAAAACCTGAAGATTTTTGTTCAGGCGGCGAAACTCCGTGGCGAGGCTTTAGATCATGTTCTTTTGCATGGTCCTCCCGGATTAGGCAAAACCACTCTTTCTCATATCATTGCCAATGAAATGGCTACCGGTATCAAAGTAACCTCTGGTCCGGTATTGGATAAACCTGGCGACCTCGCTGGTTTATTAACTGGCCTTGATGAAGGCGATATCCTTTTTATTGATGAGATCCATCGTTTATCTCCGCTTGTGGAAGAATACCTGTATTCTGCCATGGAAGATTTTAAAATTGATATTATGCTCGAAACTGGTCCGAATGCCCGTTCGGTACAGATATCGCTTAATCCTTTTACGTTGGTTGGCGCCACTACGCGTTCGGGCCTGCTAACTGCGCCTTTAAGAGCCCGTTTCGGAATTAATGCCCGTTTGGCTTACTACGATGCTAAGTTACTCACTACAATTGTGCTACGCTCTTCTGATATATTAAAAACACCTATAAGTGACGAAGGTGCCTATGAAATTGCCCGCCGTAGCCGTGGCACGCCCCGTATAGCAAATGCACTTTTACGAAGAACAAGAGATTTTGCGCAGATTAAGGGAAATGGAAATATCGATACCGAAATAGCCCGCTATGCCTTAAATGCACTAAATGTGGATGAACATGGCTTAGATGAGATGGATAACAGGATTCTGGTTACCATTATCGACAAATTTAAGGGTGGTCCGGTAGGTTTAAAAACCATTGCGACGGCTGTTGGAGAAGATGAAGGTACTATTGAGGAAGTTTATGAACCGTTTTTAATCCAGGAAGGATATATCATGCGTACTTCACGCGGTAGAGAGGTTACCGAAGCGGCTTACAAGCACTTAAAGAAAAATTATCCAGGCCAAACCGGGAAGTTGTTTTAATGCTATATACTGTTTCCCGCAGATCCAAATGATAAAAAACACAGATCATCACAGATAGCGCACGTAGCCTACAGATCAAAAAAAATCATTTTAAATCTGCGGGCTTGATCTGCTAAATCTGTGTGAAAAGTGCCACAAGGTTGTTAAAGATCTAAACGATAAGCTTTTCTGAAAATACTATCAGCAATATTATCAGTATTAAAATTGACTAATAATCCCAATTTATAACCCGATAACTTTAAATAAGTAAGCAATTGTTTATGATGAACATTCATAATAAACTCCACTGATTTTAATTCAACGACCACCTTTTTTTCTACTAAAAGATCTAATCTATATCCAACATCAACGGTAATTTCCTCATAGTGCATGGGCAATGAAACCTGTCTTTGCACAAATAACCCTGCCTTTTCTATTTCATATTTTAAGGCGGCTTCATAAGCAGATTCGAGTAAGCCCGGTCCAAGCGTATTATAAACTCTAAAAATACTTCCTCGAATGATATATGATACTTCATTTTCCGTCATTACTTAAATTTAATAATTTATTCCAGAAAAGAATACTCAAAAATACAACCTCACAACCTATTAACATTTTCAAGAAAACATTAACGCAGCTTTTGTGTTCAATAGCTACAAATCAAACATTATGAATATTGAATTACGTAAACTAACGCTCGAAGATTACGAAGATCTTAAAGAATCAATGCTACAAGCCTACGACAGTATGGGTGGTTCCATCTGGCCGAAATCGAGTATTGCGAAACTTTTAAATATTTTCCCTGAAGGACAGCTCTGTATCGCAGTTGATGATACAGTTGTGGCCTGTTCATTGGCTATTATAGTAGAATACGACGAATATGGCGATCGGCACACCTATAAATTAATCACAGGTGATTATTCTTTTACAACACACGATCCAAATGGCGATACCCTGTACGGCATCGAAATTTTCGTTCACCCCGATTACCGGGGCCTGCGTTTAGGCAGAAGATTATACGAAGCCAGGAAAGAACTCTGTGAAAGCCTTAACCTCAAAAGCATTATTGCCGGCGGAAGAATTCCTGGTTACCATGAGTATGCAGAGAAGTTAAGCCCGAGACAATATATAGATAAGGTAAAGGCAAAAGAGATCTACGATCCTACATTAACTTTTCAGATTTCGAATGATTTTCACGTCAGAAAAGTATTAAAGAATTATCTACCAGGGGATAAAGAATCAAAAGAATATGCCACCTTAATTGAGTGGAATAATATTTATTACCAGGGTATTGATGCCTCGGCTCGTTCGGCGATGACCATTCGATTAGGTTTAGTACAATGGGAAATGCGTTTGTTCCCAAATATGGAAGCATTTTACGAACAGGTAGAATTTTTTGTTGATGCTTTGAGCGGTTACAAATCAGATTTTGTGATGTTCCCCGAGCTGTTTAATACGCCCCTGCTGCAACCATACAATCACTTACCAGAAATTGAGGCGATGCGCAAGCTTGCCGAAAAAACGAAAGAGATTGTACAAAAAATGCATGAATATTCATTGAGCTACAATACAAACATCATTACCGGGAGTATGCCGCTTATTGAGGATGGTAAACTATATAATGCTACTTACCTTTGTCACCGTACTGGCAAAATAGATGAGTATAGAAAAATCCACATCACACCAAATGAGCAAAAATATTACGGCATGATTGGTGGCGATAAGGTGCAGGTTTTTGATACTGATTGTGGTAAAGTAGGCATTTTGATTTGTTATGATGTAGAATTCCCTGAATTAAGCCGCATTTATGCCGAGCAGGGCATGCAGATTTTATTTGTACCATTTTTAACCGATACACAGAACGGTTATACCCGTGTTCGCCACTGCGCGCAGGCAAGGGCAATAGAAAACGAATGTTACGTTGCCATTGCAGGTTGTGTAGGTAATTTACCGAAGGTGAATAATATGGATATTCAGTTTGCTCAATCAGCAGTGTTTACTCCGTCCGATTTCGCCTTTCCAACCAACGCGATTAAAGCAGAGGCAACGCCAAATACCGAAATGGTGCTGGTAGTAGACGTTGACTTACATTTGTTAGATGAACTACATCATTACGGAACGGTAAAAGTGCTAAAAGACAGGCGGAAAGATCTTTACCAGGTTAAACTTTTAAAATAATTACAATATAAAAAATGCCGGTCAAATTAATGTACCGGCATTTCATTTTTAATCTAAAGCTAATTATTTTCTCATCACAAACCAGATAATTAGTCCAATGATAACCGCTATGGGCAATACCCATTTCAGGGCTTGTCCTGCGCCGTTTTCATCTTTCTCGGTAACCGCTGGTTTTGCCGGTCCCGGATCTTCTTTATGACTTTCGTAATCTTTTTCAATCGGTTTAGGAGCTGCTCCTGATTCCGTATGTTGTGGATCGATGTTTTCCATGTCTTATCTTTAAAAGCCCTTCCTTATAGCTGAAATCCAGATCAGGACGAACCATAATTAATTAATTTAGTTTCTATGATTAGAACAAGTGATTAATGAAAATGTTTTAATTCCTAAGCCTTATCTTTGCAGACCGGTGTATAACAATTATGCGAAATATAGCCAATTGATCAAAGATGAAGCCCTGCGTTTGGGTTTTATGGCCTGTGGTATTTCCAAAGCTGAATTTCTTGAAGAGGAAGCACCCAGACTCGAAAACTGGCTCAACCAGAACCGTCATGGAGAAATGAAATACATGGAAAATTATTTCGATAAACGCCTCGATCCCAGATTACTGGTTGATGGCGCTAAATCTGTAATTTCCTTGTCGCTAAATTATTATACCGAAGAAAAACAATCTGATCCCAATGCGCCAAAAATTTCTAAGTATGCTTACGGACAGGATTACCACACCGTAATCAAAGAAAAATTAAAAGAACTGACTTATTTTATAGAAGAAAATATTGGAGAAGTTTCTGGAAGAGCATTTGTTGATTCTGCCCCGGTTTTAGACCGTGCCTGGGCAAAAAAATCGGGAATTGGCTGGATTGGTAAAAATTCTAACCTGATCAGTAAAACCGATGGTTCTTTTTTCTTCCTTGCTGAATTGATTGTTGATCTGGAATTGGGTTACGATCATCCATACCAGGCCGATTACTGTGGAAGCTGCACCCGATGTTTAGATGCCTGCCCTACTGATGCCATTATTGCACCACAGGTTGTAGATGGAACGAAATGCATCTCCTACCTCACCATTGAGCTCAAAAATGAGATCCCAAATGAGTTTAAAGATAAAATGAGCAACTGGATGTTTGGCTGCGATATCTGTCAGGATGTTTGCCCATGGAACCGTTTCTCTAAAGCACACAATGAAGAAGCCTTTAAGCCTGAGAATGGCTTACTGGATTTGAACGCAAAAGACCTGACCGAAATTACAGATGATGTTTTTAGAAAGGTTTTTAAAGGCTCGGCAGTTAAACGCACCAAATTTACCGGACTAAAAAGAAATATCAATTTTCTGAAACCAGAAAATTAGTTTGATATTAAAAGTTCTATCTGATCAATCCAAACTGCCTTACGATCGTAAGTTTTATTAAAATTATCCAGTATAATTTTTTTGTCATAAACAGCCATTTTTTCAATCCGTTTAATTCCATTTATAAAAACAGATACCGGTTTACTTACATCAATCATTTCTGGTGATAGAAAGATGGTCAGCGATTTAACCCGTGATGTTTCTATATGAAATTCATTATTGCTAAAAGTAGCCCTGACTGCAGCCGATTTTCTTGGAAAGTTAAATGCTTTAAATAATGTATCGGTTGTAATAACTGTATCTTTTGATTCATCATAGTCAACCACTTTATATATATCGAAATTTATTCTTTTGTGCCAGTTTGCCTGTTTATTGGCCGTATCCAATGCAGTAATCTGGATCCAATCTGTTTTACCATATTTCACATCATCGCATTCCCAATAAATGGATTTTTGAAATGGATTTCTGCTTCTGCTTTTTAAATCCTTAAATAATAACTGGTAAGCAGGCTCAGATTCATCAAATTGCGGAAACCAGTGAGGCCACCCGTTATATCGGTGATCCTGATAATCTGCCCCCATTTTTTTCATTATTACATTTAAAGAATCATTTGCATCTGGTGGAAAGTAGTAATCTTCATCCGTAGACACATTAAAAAACGATCTGTTTAAAATATTGCGCACAAATGTACCTCCGGTTCTAACTCTTGGCTGCGTATTAAATCCATAAAAGCCGGCAAAGGGACTTTGTTGCTTCATTAAATAAGAAAAAGAACCTGTTGCTCCATTTGAATGCCCGGTGATAAAAACTTTATCATCATCTACATTGATAGATTTTTTAATTTCCCTTAGCATTGCTGGTACCATGAAGAAACCATCATCAGGTTTCATCCAGTTAAATTTCTTTGAACCTTTTGGATAAACCATTATTACCTCATTTACAGCAGCATATTTAGTATAATATCTGTTCCAGCCATCCATAACCCAGGATGCATTTTGAAAACTCGAAAGGCTATTACCACTTACCGCTCCATGAAGAAAAAACAATACAGGGTAGCTTTTTTTAGGATTATAGCGTGATGGTAAACTAACATAATATGAGGTAATTAAGCTATCTGTCACTTTAAATTCTATGGAATAACCAATGTCCTTTTTTGCCTGATAGGCATTGAACGATTTAATCTCCTGATATACTTGTTTGCCATTCTTAGCTTTAAAATAAGTATCCTGTTTTAAGGGGCCAGCCTGGAATTCGTCCTGCCGATCGTGCAGCTTTTTAAAAAAAGTCGCCTTCATCTTTTGAGCTTTCGCCAATACGACCGGCCATCTGCCATCATTAAAAAGATTTTTATATTCATTTTGAGGATATTCAAAAGTTAAATAATCCCATGTAGTTCTTTCATCATTATTGAGCGCCAGTAAATGATTTAGATATTCGATTGCATCATTATTATCTTTAAGTTCTGAAGCTAAAACAGATGCTTTATAAAGAGACTGGTCGCTTACCTCTTTTGGGAATAGTATAAATGCCTTTTTGTATAAGTTTAGAGATTTCCTATAATCTACAGTATCCTTTGCATCCGACATCAGGTTTAATGCACTATCGGTTAACTTGGTATAGGTTTGGGCATTTAGTTTTAAAACAATACTTAAAAATAAAAACAAGATCACAATTTTCTTCATTACCATTGATTTAGATCCTCAAATTTAAGAGAGAATTGAATGCTATAATTGTAAAATTGGGACATTTGGCTAACTGCTAAACTTCCAGAAGGTATCTTCTTTACCGATAATCTTTCCATCATTAAAAAACCTGGCCGGCGCAACACCTGTGAGCAATTTGCAAGCTTTAATAAAATGAGATTGATCGGTATAATTTGCCTGATGAGAAAGATCAGATAGATTCTGATCATTGTTACTACTTAACTTATTCGACATTAATTCTCTAAAACGCACAATCGACCTGTATTTCTGTGGACTGATATTAAGATATTTATGAAATAAGCGGTTTAAATGTTTTCTGCTGATGCCTAGTTTATTTTCAGCAATCAAATCAATTGAAATATCATTAACATTATCGCGAAATAAGTCTATTGCTTTTTCGATGTATAAGTTCTCAACTTTAGTATATCTCTTAATAAGCGAATGATCAATTAAAGTAACAAGTTTTTCAATATTATTTGTTCCGAATAACTGCTTAATTTCTTCCTCCTCAAAAAACGAAAAATTTTGATCGAATGCCAATAATGATGAACCATTTAAAAATTGATTAATTCCAAAGGGGTTAAAAACAATGGCTATTTTACAAACAGCTCCAGTTTGCGTAACCTTTAATGGCCGTTCTCTGATCGGGGTATAAATTTGAAGAGGTTCCGACTCAATATCGAATTCCAAAATGGAATGGTCTGGTTCGTATTTAAAACGATGACTGCTGTATAACGAGATGGTATTGTTATAATGAGGGTAACAGATATACTCATTTTCCTCATATTGATCATCGGTGATGTGTAGGTAATAATAACTTACATATTTCCTTATTAGTTCACTTTCTGGCTTAAAAGTTTCGAATATACGCATTAAACAAGCTCATTAAATATCAATTCACTGTACCTGTTTTAATTTACAGAAAAGCTATTATCACTTTTAACCTTATCAGGCGTATGTGGATTTCCCATCACAACTTTAGCTAATTTTTTGGAAGTCTTTACTTCAATTTTAACCAACCTGTCGCCTTTTTCCCAAACGCCGATGGTACTGTGTTTCTTTTCAACAGAACCATCCTCATAAGTTAGCGTTAAATCAATAGGCAAAGGCTTAACACTTTTATTCTCAATGCTTACTGTATATCCACCTGAAGTTTTATCTACAGCTTTAACGGCCATATCAGTAACACCACCTTCGAAAAACCAGGCTTTCCAAAACCAGTTTAAATTTTTACCACTACCCTCATTTATGCTGTTAAAGAAATCGTATGGCATTGGGTGTTTGCCATTCCAGTTTTGAATATAAGTGTGTAAAGCTTTAGTAAACAATTCATCTCCCAGATAATCTTTAACATACAAATAAGCTAACCCAGGTTTAGGATAAGAGTTGGTAAAAGAGCCTGATCCTTTTAAATCAGGTGTCAGGGTCATAATTGGCGTATCGTCTTTCCCGCCAGATGAGGACGCGGTAGGTTGTACGCCATATTCATCAAGAATAGTAGCATCAATCATTGGCGATATCAGCCACTCGCCTATTGTAGCCCAGCCCTCGTCCATCCAGCCATACTTGGTTTCGTTTATACCCATATAAAATGGAAACATGGTATGGAAAATTTCATGATCGGTTAAGGTAATGGCATCTGTACGATTATCAACCGGATTATCATTTACCATCATTGGATATTCCATCTGGTCTAAACCGTCAAATATCGTTTCATGATTATAGGGGAAAGGCCATTTCGGAAAAGTATAGCTCATCGATTCCACCGTTTTACGGGCGAAATCAATCACTTCATAATAATCTTTATGTTTTGGGTTAAAAACAGCATCCACACGGGTTCTTCTTTTCGTTTTAGGATCAACCACTAAACTGCTCGATTTCCATAAGTAATGATCACTCAAAGCAAATACAAAATCGGTTACATTTTTGGCTTCAAACTTAAAAGTGTTATAAGCATTAGGTTGCGTTACTTTTTTATCGGCTAAATCTTTATCGGTAATCACATCAATTACAGCATCGTTCTTTTCAGCAACTAACATTCTCGAAACAATATCTTTCTGGAAAACTTCCGAAGGGTTTTTCAGATCTCCTGTTGCCCAAACACCGTAACCTCCCGGTACCGTAATTGAAGCATTAAACTGGTCGAAATCATTGTAAAATTCTTCTGCGCCTGTGTAAGGAAATTTATTCCAACCATCAACATCATCGTAAACTGCTATCCGCGGAAAAAAGTAGGCTACAAAATGAGAATCCTCATCTACTTGACCTGTACGCACATGTGACCCCTTATTTAAAGTATAGCTGTAATCGATAGAAAAGCTAATGGTTTTGCCTGGCACAACTGCAGGAACGTTAACGGTCATATTTGTTCCATCAATTTTAAAATCGGTGATTGATTTTCCGTTCGCAACCATTTTTTCTATCGCAACCCCATTACCAAGATCAGACTCTGCCAGGTTTGATTTTCTTGGTGTCCCTTTTTTGTACAGATTTGGATAAAGTTTAAACCAGATTTCTTTCAAAGTATCAGGACTGTTATTGGTGTAAGTTACCTGAACCTTACCCTTTAATAATCTGCTGCCAGGATTAAAGTCTACATTCAAATCGTACTTTGAAGTATTTTGCCAATAATGCTTACCGGGTTTCCCATTCGCATTTCTGGTTTCCCTTTGATAGGTTTTCTGAAATACAGGTGCTATCGGTAAAGTAGTCTGCGCGCTGGCGTAAAATGCTACACACAATAAAAGGCTAAATATTTTTATAGATTTCATTTTTTTAGCTTAGGGCCTGGCGCAATGCGCATGGCGTTTAACAATTATCCAGTCTGCTACTTACCAAATTTCATCTTCAATTGTTCCAACATATCCGTATCGATCGGCTTTGCAGGTTTTTCTGGCTTCGGCTGAGGTTTCTGTTGAAATTGAGGCTTATTGGCAGGTGTGTTATTTTGAGGTCGTGCTGCCCTGTTCTCGTTTTTCTTCGCATTGAACTTTGCCCACTCCTCGTCTAATTTCTTTTTTGTATACAAGGGGAAATCGCCATTCTTCATCCAGGCATAATAGCTAGGCTCTACAGAAAATACCTGAGCAGTGGTTTTACCTTTGTGTTTACCAAAGTTAAAACATACCTCATTATTATCATTGTAAACCAACCGGCCAGCAAAATCTACAGGTTTATTAATGTTGGTGAAGATATGTAATGCATCGATGTCGTTTACAACCGGAATACTTTTTACGCCCTGTTTGCTTTCGAACTCGGTTTCCTTGTACATTTCTAATTGTCCAAGTAAAACTTTATAGGTTGCTATAACATCTGCTTCTGCAGCATGCGCATTAATTAAATCTTCCTGACAATAGAATTTATAAGCTGCTTTTAAGGTACGTTGCTCCATTTGGTGGAAAATATTCTGTACATCAACAAACTTGCGGTTGTTCATATCAAAATCCACCTCAGCTCTTAAAAATTCTTCTAAAAGCATAGGGATATCAAATTTGTTTGAATTGTATCCTGCCAGATCACTTTCTCCAATAAATTCAGCAATTTCTGCAGCTAAAGTTTTAAAGGTAGGCTCGTTTGCAATATCTTCATCATAAATACCGTGTATCAATGAAGTTTGCAAAGGGATTGGCATTTCCGGATTTACGCGCCAGGTTTTAACAAGTTCAGAACCATCTGGCATGGCTTTTAAAATCGCTATTTCAACGATCCTGTCAGCTCCAACATTAACTCCAGTAGCTTCTAAATCAAAAAATGCTAAAGGGCGCTTTAAATTTAATTTCATTTCTTATGATGTGAGATTGGCGACATTAGATTTGAATCGGAATGTCAAATTCTTTTTTTCAAAAATGCTAAAAAGGTTTCATTAGTTCTGTAAAACAGCTTTATTAATTATAAATTTAATTTTCAAATTATTTTAGAATGTTACTTTGTAGGGTTAAATTGCGACAATTTATACACGCTCAAATGAATAAAATATTCCCCATACTATTCCTCCTTTCTTTATCGTTAACCACTTATGCTCAAAACTTTAACTTCGGAGCAATTACCTATGATGATTACGAATTCGACAGAAAAAAATTAGACAGTAATGCAAATGCCATTGTTTTAAAAGAATTTGGTACCGCATCAATTCAACGCGACGACATTACAGGCAGTTTAGAGTTGATTTTTGAACAGCATGTAAAAATTAAAATCTACAATAAAGAAGGCTTTAAAGAAGCTAATATTGTTATTCCAACCTATAAAGATGAATCTCGCGAAGAGACGATCAGTGATTTAAAAGCTTCTACCTTTAATTATGTAGACAATAATTTTGTTGAAACCATTATGGACAGGAAGGCCATTTTCACCGAAAACCGGTCAAAATACACCCGACTGACCAAGTTTACCCTTCCGAACCTCAAAGAAGGCTCAATAATTGAATATAGTTACAGGTTAAAATCGCCCAACTTATTTAATTTCAGAACATGGGAGTTTCAAGGCGACATTCCAAAGGTGATTAGCGAGTATTTGGTTTATATTCCAGGGATTTACAACTATAACGTTTCTTTACGCGGATTTCAAAAACTGACTGATCAAAAATCAGAATTGAGCAAAGAATGTTTAAGGCTTTCAGGCGTTGCTATCGATTGCTCAAAAATCACCTACGTGATGAAAAATATTCCGGCATTTATTGAGGAAGATAACATGACTGCTCCGAGTAACTTCAAATCGGCCATCTATTTTGAGCTTTCTGATGTTCAGAATTTAAATGGTAGTAAAACGTCTTATACTAAAACTTGGAAAGATATTGATTATGAGCTGTCATCCTATAAAACACTGGGCGACCAGATGAAAAGAAAAGACGTTTTTAAAGAGCTCATTCCAGAAATCACAAAAGGAACTACTACCGATTTGGATAAAGCAAAAGCCATTTATAATTACATTAAAAAACAGATTAAGTGGAATAATTATTACGGAAAGTACGCAGAAGATAACATCAAAAAGGCATTAGAAAACCGATCAGGCAACGTAGCAGATGTTAACCTGAGCTTAATTGCAGCACTTTCTGCAGCTGGTTTAGATGCAGAGGCTGTTATCCTTTCTACCCGTGATAATGGAACAGTAAACAAGCTTTACCCGGTTATGAGTGATTTTAATTACCTGGTAGCCAAAGTAAATATTGCCGATAAAAGTTATTTATTGGATGCTACGGAACCACTTCTACCCTTTGGATTATTGCCGTTACGGTGTATTAACGATCAAGGCAGGGTAATCAACTTAAAAAAACCATCTTACTGGATCGATTTAACGGCGAGCCAGAAAGCAATCACCAGTTATATCCTTACAGGAAAAATGACTACCGATGGAAAAATTATTGGTACTTTAACCACCCATACAATGGGTTATGCGGCATATAGCAAACGTAAAGATATTCTGCGTTACAGTTCTCCGGATGAATATGTAGAAAAACTGGATGAACGGTTAACCCGAATTAAGATCCTGGATCATCAAATTTCGAACCTTGATAGTGTAGAAAATTCTTTGGTAGAGAAATACGAGGTAGAATTTACCGTAAACGATGGCACCAATAAAGACCAGTTTTATTTCAGTCCATTTTTTATCAATACCATTTCAAAAAATCCGTTTAATTTAAATGAACGTACCTACCCTGTTGATTTAGGTGCAGCATCCGATGAACGGATTATCATCAATGTGCTTTTACCAGAAAAATATCAATTGCTGGAAAAACCAAAAGACATGGCCATAGCACTACCTAATGGTGGCGGAAGGTATTTATTGCAAACGGGTTTAGATGAAAACACCATTTCAATAAGTCAGATTTTACAGTTTAACAATGCTATTTATCAGCCAGAAGAATATCTTTTCTTAAAAGAATTCTATAGCAAAATCATTCAAAACCAGAAAACAGAGTTTTTATTAAAAAAGGCGAATTAAATGAGATTCCTATTTACCGTGTTTTCCTTCCTTTTAATTTCTTTTGCTGGCTTTGCACAAGACAATTATGATGTTGATTTAATTCCATCGAACCTCCGTAACCGTGCTAACGCCTGTATCCGCAATGAGGAAATAACTGTCGACATGCGCTCACCTGATAACGTAATGCTCAATGTAAAAAAAGCGATTACCGTTTTTAACCAAAATGGAGAGGATGAGGCCCGTTTGGCCATCTATTACGATAAAAATATTTCGATTAAAAGCATAAAGGGAGAAGTTTACAATAGCGTAGGCAAACTGACGAACAAGTTTTCTCAGAATGATTTTGCTGATATGAGTGCGGCCGATGGGTTCTCCTTATTTGTTGATAGCCGCGTAAAACACTACCTGCCATCAGTAAACCAATATCCTTACACCCTGGTTTACAATTATGAAATTAGAAATAAGCAAAATCTGATTATCCCTGATTGGAACCCTAAACCAGCAGATGATGTTTCAGTGGAAAAAAGTACCTATACTTTTATTTGTAAGCCGACAGACCAGGTAAGAATTAAAACCCAGAATTATAACGGAACACCAGAAGTTTTAACTGATGAAAAGCAGAAAAAAACAATCTGGAAAGCAAATAATATCCTGGCCATTAGAACTGAACCCTATAGCCCGGCACACGAAACCTATGCCACCAACATCCAGATTGCCCCGCAAACGTTTTATTATTACAACCATAAAGGCAGTTATACCAACTGGAAAGAGCTGGGTAAATGGATTTACGATGATTTGTTAGCAGCACGCAAAGCCCTGCCACCTGCAACCATTGAAATGGTAAAAGATCTGGTAAAAAATGAAAAAACGGACAAAGATAAGGCGCGTAAAATCTATCAGTATTTACAAGATAAAACAAGGTATATCAGCGTACAGATTGGTATCGGTGGTTTTCAACCTATTGCAGCAAGTGAAATAGACCGTTTGGGCTATGGTGACTGTAAAGCTTTGGTAAATTACATGCAAAGCCTGCTCAATGCTGCAAATATAGATTCTTATTACTGTGTAGTATCAGCTGGTTCTGAAAAGAAAAGTATGGACCCAACATATGCCAGTATGGTGCAAGGCAATCATATTATCCTATGTATGCCACTAAAGGGTGATACTACCTGGTTAGAATGCACGAGCCAAAAAATCCCCTTCGGCTTTTTAAGCGATTTTACTGATGATAGATTGGTACTGGCCTGTACTGCCGATGGAGGCAAACTATTGCATACGCCAAAATTAACAACCGCCGAGAACCTGCAGATCCGTAGGGCTGACTTAATGGTTCAGTTAGACGGCAGCATATCTGGAAAAATGAATACTGTTTATTCGGGTTCACAATATGAAAATCAGGAATCTTTAATTGGGAAATCGATAACCGAACAACATAAATTATTAAAAGAAGCCTATAACATTGATAATATCGATTTCGAGGCAGTTTCCCTTGCGCAGAAAAAAGATATATCGCCGAAATTAACAGAGGAAGTAAGCATTAATATCAGAAATTATGCCCCGGTTAACGGAAATAAAATGTTTTTGCAGCTCAATGCCTTTAATCTAAAGAGATCAATTCCTGAAATAAAGAACAGAACGCTCCCTGTTTACATTAACCGCGGGTATACAGATGAAGATACCATTGTATATACCCTACCTGATAATGTAGATACCAAATTAATTATAGGACAGGATAAAACGTTTCAAAGCGATTTTGGGCAATATGCGTGTAAAATATCTGCAGAAGGCAAGAAATTAATCTACTATAGAAAGTTTATTTTAAACGATGGAATATTTCCTGCAGAAAAATATGCGGACTTCTCGAAATTTATTAACGATGTAAATTCGGCTGATTATTTAAAACTTGCCCTTAGCTTAAAGAAATAGACCACTTTTTTAATCATTAGTAAAAATCTGCGCTTCTTTTCTGCTTAATCTGTGGGAAATAAAGCGCCCTTAGCTTAAAAAAATAATCCCGAGGCCAATACCAATAATCATGATTAGGTACATCAAAATTTCTGTTGAAGCAAATCTCTTGTATTTGGTCCAGAAAGAGTAATCATTTTCTTCGTTTGGCATTTTACATTCTTTATGCAGCAAAAATAGGCAAATAGATTTAATTATCGGGCCTGTAAGTGGTAATCTCCCTGGCCATCCCCTTAAATAAAACAATATGGAATGGCCACATGGCATACCAATACATTCTACCCCATAAACCCTTTGGTCTGAAAGTAGCGATTTGTGATAAAAAAGCTTTTCCATGAAACTCTACCAGCTTTAATTCAAGCCATGCCTCACCAGGCACTTTCATTTCAGCATACAGTAACAATCTTTTACTCTTTTTATCGGCAAGCAATACACGCCAGAAATCGAGCACATCACCGGCCTGTAAATCGGTATTGCTGGTCCTGCCTCTTCTGGTACCTACCCCACCAAACATTTTATCTAAAAAGCCACGCAAATGCCACAACCAATCCATGAAATACCAACCCCTATTCCCTCCAATACTCCAGATATTTTCAAATACCTCTTCTGCTTTACGTTCGAATGGCATTTTCACTTTATATTCTAAGGTTCCATTTTGTGGCACCTTAATCTGATCCATAAAATTAGAATTTAAATAACCACGGTTCAGGGCATCTTTCCAACTCGAAACAATAGAATTCTGGTCTATCTTTTCGAAAGCTAAGTGCAAAGCTTCTGCATAACTTAAACATTTTATTGGTACAACTTCCTGGATACGGTTATCTTTACATATTACTTCATTCTTCATGCTATCTACCAAACTACGGGCTAACGAATAAGGTACAGGTGTAATCATATTCAACCATAAGGAAGATAGTCGGGGTGTTAGTACCGGAACAGTAATGATCCATCGTTTCAACCCACGTTCTTTAGCATAGCCCAAAAGCATTTGCCTGTAGGTTAGCACATCAGGTCCGCCAATATCGAATGTCTGATTAAATGCTTTCTCATGATGCAAAACACCTACCAAATAAGCCAATACATCGCGAATACCAATCGGCTGACAAAGCGTTTCAACCCATTTGGGCGTAATCATGAAAGGAATTTTTTCAGTTAAATCTCTAATAATTTCAAATGAGGCACTTCCAGAGCCGATAATAATAGCCGCTCTTAAAATGGTGCAGGCTTTTCCTGATGATTTAAGTTCTTCCTCTACCGCTAACCTTGATCCCAGATGTTTAGATAGATGTTCGTCATTTGCAATGCCAGTTAAATAAATAATCTGCCTGCAATTGGTTTTTCGTATGGCTGCCGAAAAGTTTTCGGAAGAAGCTTTCTCCATATCAGAAAAACCTGTTTGACTTGAAGACATGGAATGGACCAGGTAATATGCAGCATCAATATCCTTTGGAATTTCGTTTAAGCTTTCTGCATCCAGTAAATCACCTGTAATAACCGTCACCTGATCACTTAAATCAGAAGCTGAAACAAACCTTCGCTTATCCCTAACCATACAAACGATTTCATGCTTTTCTTCTAACAATAAAGGGATTAGTCTGGTGCCAATATAACCGTTCGCTCCGGTTAATAAAATTTTCATAATACAGGTTTAATACATAACACAAAATAAAAGCGATTGTTAGCGATATTCATTTTCAGCATTTAAATTGAAATTCCTAAAAGCTATATGCTCATACCTTAAGTCACGAGAATGTAAAACCAAATGTAATTGTAGCACTACAGATTGATTTGGGCAACATTTAAGCAAAACAACCGTATAAATAACTCAACATCAAACTAAACCATACTGAATGAAGAAATACATCCTGGACATTGCTACGATTTTTTTAGTGGGCATGAGCATTGTCGGAACAAGTTGGAAAGCGATAGATCGCCCCCAAACACAACAAGATACGATTAAAAATATAGCGGCAGACAGTCTGTACAATCAATACATCTTAAATATATACCACCAAATTCATTTAGATTCTGCCGGATTAAATGAACAGGTTTTCGAAAAGGCATTAACCGGGTTTTATAACATGAAGTATTCTGGTTTATTACATGCTAAATCTATTTTAACAATTGCTGATTTCGATCAGGAAAGCACTAAAAAACGTTTATACATTATCGATCTTGCAAGCAAAAAACTGGTATTAAATACCTGGGTAGCTCATGGGCAAAACAGTGGTGGCGATAAGCCTTCATCTTTCTCGAATAACATCAACTCAAACCAGAGTAGTTTAGGCTTCTATTTAACCGGTGAAATTTATAGTGGTAAACACGGTCGTTCGATCAAGTTGGATGGCATGGATCAAGGTTTTAACAGCAATGCCAGAGAACGATCAATTGTGGTTCATGGTGCAAGTTATGTAAGCCAGAAAAGTATAGATGAATTGGGTAGATTGGGCAGAAGCCAGGGTTGCCCCGCTGTTCCTGCCAAGCTCGCCGATCAGGTCATCAATACCATTTCAGACCGGACAGTGCTGTTTATCAATAATTCAGACCAGCAATACAATTCATCATTTTTAAATGAAACACTTGCTGCAAGTGTTATACTAAATCAGGAACAGATTTTAGCAGCTCAAATGGATTAATGGTGCTTAATATTTTTGGCATTTAGTTTTTTCGGCAGGATGCTAATGAAAAGTGATTTGCTGCCTGCAAGCAAATCCCAAACCCAACGGTTGCTGTCTACCTCTTTTTCGCCACAATCTACAACCTCGGCCCGCTTGAGCAGTTTTTTAACGAAATCCTGGATCCATCTTATTTGTACAATACGGTTAAAGTATAAACCCAGGTAATCGCAGTACACGTGTACCAGAATTTCTACAATAAGCGAAGCGTTAGAAATAACAAGTTTTTTACCGAAATGCTGTTCATAATCGGCTTTAATTGTATTTACCAAAAGCTCGAACCGCTCAAGCCTTACATCTGCTTTTCCCGCCAGATAAGCCCAAAGTTGAGCATTGCTGTACACACGGATTAACTGATGCTCGAGTCCAACTTTAATTTTATTTCCTTTCAGTTCGTAAATTTTATCCATTCATTAAAATAATTGCAGCAGTTAGATCGTGATATTATTAAATTGTTAATCAATCCGATATAAAAATTAACGATTCAAGTGATGGACAAAGTTATCTGATAATTGTTTACTAAAATGAGTATTAAAAGGCATTGTGAGTAATTTTTTTAATCTGTTGCCAATATTTTAATCATCTTTGCGCTTGAGAAGATAAGCCCATTCATGAAGATTGTAATTGCAGAAAAGCCTTCTGTTGGTCGTGAACTTGCTAAAGTTTTCGGAGCAACCACCAGAAAAGATGGATACATTGAAGGTAAAGGATATTCTTTTACCTGGGCATTTGGGCATTTATTACAATTGGCTCCTCCTCAGGATTATGGTTTTATTGGCTGGAGGAAGCAACATTTACCTATGCTTCCACAAAAGTTCAAACTGGCCGTCAGGAAAATTAAAACGAAAGATGGTTTTGTTGAAGATCCGGCCGTTCGCAAACAATTAGATACGATAAAAAAACTTTTTGATGAGGCGAGCGAAATTATTGTAGCAACGGATGCGGGGCGTGAGGGTGAATTGATTTTCAGGTACATTTATTATTACCTGAAATGCAAAAAACCATTTAAACGCCTTTGGATCTCTTCGCAAACAGATGAAGCGATAAAAGATGGATTCAGAAATTTAAAACCCGGAACAGATTACGATACTTTATTTAATTCGGCTCATTGTCGCTCTGAATCGGATTGGCTTGTGGGAATGAATGCTACACAGGCACTAAGTATTTCTGCAGGCAATAGAACAGTCCTTTCGCTGGGTCGCGTACAAACACCTACCCTCGCGATGATTTGTGCCCGTTTTTTAGAGATTAAAAATTTCGTTCCTCAAACCTATTACCAAATCAGCATTTTACTGGCTAAAGATGAACAGGTTTTTAAGGCTATCTCAACCTCGAATTATAAGGAAAAGGAAGAGGTAGAAAAGTTATTTGCACTTGTAGAGGATGTGGCCTCTGGCTTTCCAACAGGTGGAAACATTACAGCTGTAGAAGCTAAACCAAGAAAAGAACCCCCTCCACTACTGCACGACTTAAGCAGTTTGCAGCAGGAAGCCAATAAGAAAAAAGGATATACTGCTGATCAAACACTTAATATCTTGCAGAACCTGTATGAAAGCAAATTGGTTTCTTACCCGCGTACCGGATCGCGCTATATTGGCGATGATGTTTTTGCCGGCGTTCCGGATCTGATTGCAAAATTCACCGATCATGCTGATTTTGGAAAACAAGCACAGTTTCTGCAAACCATTGCTTTAAATAAACGAAGTGTTAACGCTAAAAAAGTAACCGATCACCATGCTGTTTTACCGACTGGCGAGCAGGCTTATGGATTGAGTCCGGATAAACAAGCGGTATACGATATGGTTGTTGGACGTATGATTGAGGCATTTCACCAGGAATGTATCAAAGAATTAACCAAAATAACCATTCAATCGGGAGTTACTTTTGTGGCTAATGGAACGGTAATCCGTTCTGCAGGCTGGCGGGCTGTTTTTAACGATCCTGAAGATGATAAAAAAGATGAAGACAATGCAGCATTACCAAAAGTTGCTGTTGGCGAACAATTGCCTATTACTGAAAAATCTCTTTTAGAAAAACAGACTAAACCAAAGCCAATGTATAACGAGGCTTCGTTATTAAAAGCGCTTGAAACCTGTGGCAAAGAGATTGAAGATGAAGAATTACGTTATGCCATGAAAGATAGTGGTTTAGGTACACCGGCAACACGTGCCTCCATTATAGAAACGTTAATTACCAGAGAATATATTACAAGGGAAAAGCGAAATCTCGTACCTACCAATAAAGGTTTGGCTGTTTACGAAGTGGTTAAAGATAAACAGATTG
Organism: Pedobacter sp. D749; assembly: GCF_019317285.1. Lineage (NCBI taxonomy): Bacteria > Pseudomonadati > Bacteroidota > Sphingobacteriia > Sphingobacteriales > Sphingobacteriaceae > Pedobacter > Pedobacter sp. D749. Next base: position 1,763,100 of record NZ_CP079218.1, on the reverse strand, counting down.
CGCAGGCAGAACTTACCGGACAATGGGAAAAAAGACTGGAAGAAATCCGTTCTGGTTCATCAGTAAAAGATTTTAAATCTGAAATTACAGAATACACTAAAACCATTACGCACGAACTATTAATTGCAGGGGCAAGTATATCGGGCAAACTCGCAGAAGAAAAGAAACTGGAAAAGGTTTAGCCTAAATGTCTATAAATTCCCAGGCGCTGTGGTAGGCATTCAGTTTTTCTGCATATTGGATAAACTCCGCATAAAAATTAGATTTCGATAAGGTAGCGCTATCGCCAATCACAACCAGCTTTTTCCTGGCCCTCGTCATGGCCACATTCATTCTCCTCGTATCTGATAAAAACCCGATACTTCCATCGCCATTACTCCTGGTCAGGCTGATATAAACCACATCACGCTCCTGCCCCTGAAAGCTATCAATGGTATTTACCGCAATTTTATGTCGATATGGAATTAAAATTTCATGTTCCTGAACCAGGGAATTTAAAATCTGAACTTGCTGTTTATAAGGCGAAACAATTGCAATGGATGGAAAGGCATCTATTGTAGAAATAGCAGATAAATTGCCAACCAGGTGTGTTAAATGTTTAACCAAAAACGCAGCTTCATCAGGATTGGTTGTACTGGTTCCATCTAACTTTTCGTCGAAACTACAACCTGCCGTATCGATAAACTGGATCGGTTCATCGCCAGCAAATAATAAATGATCGGCAACAGACTGATGGGCTTTTAATGCATTTTTGTAAAATACCTGGGATGAATAACCCATAATATCTTTATTCATCCTGTATTGTTCATTTAGCAACACAACTGATTCTGGATGAAGATTTACTGCTTTCTCTAATAAAGTATTACTTAAACCATTTCTGGCTGCTTCATTAGATTTTATAGTTGGCGAAAGTTGAAAATGGTCTCCAGCCAATATTACTTTTTGCGCCTTTAAAATTGGTATCCAGCAAGCTGGTTCTAAGGCCTGGCCAGCCTCATCAATCACAATTGTATTATATTTCAAATTTCGAACGGTATAATGGTTAGCGCCTACCAATGTGGCTGTGATAATCTGTGCTTTGGCAAACAGATTATCCATAATATACTGTTCTGTTTTTTCTACTTCTTTTCCAATTTTATGTGCTTCATCAAACAGTGCTTTGCGCTGGTCGCGTTCTGCTTTACCAAAACTCCGTTTGTATTTATGGGCCATGTTTTTATATTCACTGGCCTGTTTTTTTAAAGCTTTAATGGTTTTCATCTCCGGATGGTCGGCCATTTGATGATCCAGAGTTGCCGCAAGCAATCTTTCTGAAACCCTTGCCGGGTTGCCCACACGGATTACTTTTAACCCTTCAGCAGCTAACTTCTCCGTAAGTAAATCAACAGCGGTATTACTTGGCGCTACCACCAGGATTTTTTGATCGCTGTGTTTAATCAAAGATTTTATTGCATGAACAAGCGTCGTTGTCTTTCCGGTACCTGGCGGACCATGAACCACAGCCAGATGATCGGCTGCTATAATTTTATTCACCGCTAATTGCTGCGAGTCGTTTAGTGTATTGGGAATGATAAATTTCTCTTCTCCCTGAAATGATGGTTTTTCTCCTGCTGTTAAAATGCGGATCAGTTTATTTTCTGATTCATTTTCTGCCAGATGTGTAGCCTGTTTAAGGGCGCTCTGCATTTCGTCGTAACTGTTATTATCAAAAAGTAGATCTACGCCGAGTTTGCCATCTCTGGTCCAATCTGGTAGTTCATCAACACGGAAGCTGATTTTCATCCGGATACCACTTTGATGCGTTATAATTCCCTCTATCCGATCTTCTTTAGCATCGTGATTAGAAAATAATACCACAGCAGAACCAAAACGGAACTGATGGGAAAAATCCTGATGGGTAGTTCTTTCCAGTTCAACGGTTAAATAATCGCCACGGCCTATTTCTGTATTCCTGATTGCAATAGGATACCAGGTCAGCCCCAGGGCCCTCCTATCGGCAGCCGAAGTATTTTCAGTAAGTTTTAGGTATGATTGTAAATCTTCGTTGCGTTCGGTATCGAGCAGATCCTGAAGTTTTTTGAAATATTCTTTTGGCAAGGGTAGATGTGTTAATTGTGGAAACTCTTTAATTGTTGAATTGCTTGATTGTTAACTAAAAACTGCCAATTGTAAACTGATTAATTGTTAGATTGATAGATTGTTCAGGAACAGAAAATAGTTGTTCATGAAGTTAATTCAAACGCTTAGCGCCATACGCATGGCGCTACAGAACCAGCTCCTGGTGCAACCTCAATAAAGTCTCTTCCGCATCATCGCAAAAGCCTGGGTGTACTTTTGAGCACTGCACTACCGTACTTCTGGTTGCGGTAAGCCACCTGAACCGGGAAGCCTGGTCATATTGGCCGATGGGACCTGATCCTTTCGCAGATGTACTTATTCTCTCAAAAGCACATAAATTCTCTTTTAACTCTTCTAAATCTATCTCTGCAGAAAAAGCCTTTACTCTTTTCTCATCCAGAAAAAAAACACTTTTTAGAAATTTTTGCCTGGCGCAAAACAAAATAATTCCCACGTTAATAAACTCTTCACGTTCTACCCTTGGCATTACGCGAATCACAGCATACTCAAATAAGAATTTCCCTTGCATGCTGTGCTTCTTTTAAAAATATAGTTGAATGAGCTAATCGGGTAGTAAGAAAATGCGTATAGGCATTACGGTGCTCTGCCTTACTTTCGAAGTTCGTTTCGCCTTCCAACCAGTCATCAGGAATTAAATTAATAACCGCTTCGATCTTCTCAGCATTAAGTCGTTTACTAAATTCTTCATTTACACTTTCCAGTTCAGTAGCCCATGGCAACAATACATGGTCTTTTAACAAAAAGAAAGGTTTAATAGCCTGCTCTTCCCAATTTTGCCAGGAATGATGAAAATATAATGCAGCACCATGGTCAATTAGCCAAAGTTCCTTATGCCACACCAACATATTGGTGTTTCTGCAGGTACGGTCCATGTTGGTTAAAAAACAATCAAGCCATACAATCTGCGAGGCGAGTTTAGCGTCTACAGTAGTTACAGTCGGGTCGAACGTTATTGCACCAGATAAATAGTGCAATGCCAAATTTAAACCCACACTGGCTTTTAGCAGATCCTGAATTTCTTCATCAGGCTCTGTTCTCCCAAAAGCTTCATCTAAATTGGCAAAAACCAACTCAGGTACGCGCAAACCTAAATTACGGGCAATTTCGCCACCAATTAGTTCGGCAATTAAAGCCCGGGTACCCTGTCCTGCCCCTCTAAATTTCAGTACATATAAAAAGTTATCATCAGCCTCCGCAATGGCAGGCATAGAGCCACCCTCGCGCAAAGGTGTAACGTATCTGGTTACATTTACCGTTCTAAGTTGTAAATCGTTCATATCTGCAGATAGAATAGCCATTTATTTTATTTAGGGCACAATTCTAAACTTGCTGCAAATTTAACAGAATTCCAACAATAAATTAGTCAAAGTTTAGTCGTAAAGATCCTGGTAGGAGGTCTTCAGATCAATCGTTACAATAGACAGTCATTTTTTTGAAGCACAATACCAGTAACCATTATCAAGGGTTCAGTCCTGCTGTACATTTCAATCCTTTTGGTTAAAATCATTAAATCAGACAATTCAACAATCATCCAAATGGGATTTCCATTGCCATCAGGGCTATTGGGCACTAATAGTAGTCAAATTAAAATAATCTTGATATTGAATGATTACACAGATTCCAAATCATTTTAACCATACAAAAACATGTAACCTTACATGACCTTATATTTCTTATATGGTCAAGAATTTAATTTATTTAAATGGTCTCCGACTACCCTACCATAGGATAGAATCCATTAGCACGTTCGTCATTCCCGCGCAGGCGGGAATCTTAAAGAACTTGCATTACGATTCCCAATCAAGTTGGGAATGGCGATTCATTGATGATTATTTCCAGTATCGACAGCCACTGTCAGCTTTGTGGTCTCCGCGCTTTTCACTCTGCGTTCTCTGTGGTAAAAAACATTCCAATCTGCTCTAATCATGCCCTAAATAAGCAATCCCAGCAGGAGTTATGGCAGACGACCATTGCACCGATTCGCGGTTAATTTTAATCAGCCCCATGCTTTCCAACTCTTCATATTCTTCTTCCATGCCACCTAAAACTGAAGAACTTACCTGTTGGTTAATTACCTCTAATAGAGATATAATTTCTGATCTTTCCATAAAATAAATAATTAGCTATATTTTATTTAACATAAATGTGATTAAAATGTTCGTTGCTTAATTAAACATTTTCAAGTGTTAAAGGTTGTATTTATAATCCGATTTGATTACTATGGAAACACACCTTTATTATCTCTTTATTATGGCCTTGCCTGTAGCTTGCATTGCGTGGACAGTTACTAAAGAAGAGATTTTCAGAGAAGCACGTGAATTCTGCGTAAATCGCTCTAAAAACTGCAATCAACTGGTAAAAAGGAAATTTTTTTATGTATTTACATGTGAATACTGCTTTAGTCACTATGTAACCTTAATATTGCTCTTTATTACCAAATTCACATTGATTTATCCGGATTGGCGTGGCTATATTATTTCTTTTTTTTCGATAGTATGGATAGCAAACGTGTATATGAGCTTATACAACATTATCCGTATCGATTTGAAGAAAGAGAAAATCAAAGCTCAGAAAGAAGAAGCAACACTTAAGAATGATTGAAACCATTTGCAAATGGTAGTTGTTTTTAAGGGATAACCTGATATTATGCCATCATCAGTAATCAAATATTTTAGTTATGATAAGGCTACGGAAACCTTAAAAATCATTTTTGTAACCGGCATGGTTTATCTCTACAAGAATGTTCCCGGAAAGATTTACAAGATGTTAAAAGTATCCGGATCAAAAGGGAGATATTTTAACAGCAATATTAAAGACAAATATAAATTCCAGAAACTAGGAGAAGAATAATATGCCTGAAGGTCCATCAATCGTAATATTAAAAGATTTAATCAAGGAGCTTCATCTGGGTAGACCTGAAGTGCTGGAAGTGGCAGGTAATGTAAAAGATTTCGACAAAGATAGATTGCTCCATCAAAAAATACAGGATTTTAAAAGCTGGGGTAAACATTTTCTGATCTGTTTTAACGATTTCACCATCCGTATTCATTTTATGCTGTTTGGCAGTTATTTAATTAACGAGCGCAAAAAAACGCCATTAAAACTAGGACTGATCTTCAAAAAAGATGAATTAAATTTCTATACCTGCAAAGTTGATCTATTAGAAGGAAATGTTAAAAAACATTACAATTGGGAAAACGATGTGATGGCTGATGAATGGAGCAGTAGCGCAGCTATTAAAACATTGAAAGAAAACCCCCAGGTAACGGTTTGCGACATATTGCTCAATCAGCAAATTTTTAGTGGAGTGGGTAATATTATTAAAAATGAGGTTTTATACCGTACTCGCATACATCCCCTTACCAAAATTGAAAATTTACCACCTGCAAAATTAAAGGCATTGGTTAAGGAGGCCAGGAATTATAGTTTCGATTTTTTAAAATGGAAAAAGGAAAATACATTAAGTAAACATTGGGAGATATACAATCAGAAGGAGTGTCCGCTTAAACACAAAATAGAGAAAAAGGAACTTGGCAAAACACATCGTCAGACTTACTTTTGCGAAAAATGCCAAAAACTATACCTCTAGCTAAAAAATATTCTTTAGCTTAATTTTTTTAGCAAAAAACATAAAATACTAAATATTAAGCACTTAAATTATAGTAAAACCTTTTACGTTACATCCAACTATAATCTTAAAGTAAAAGAAATATTAAATTTTAGGAATTTTCAAAAGTAGCCTTATATTTGTCCTCGAGAGCGTTAATTTAGATACGGGTATATGGCTTAGGCTGTATGCCCGTTTTTTGTTTTAGCTGTTGATGCATGTGCGATCACTTGATCTAAAGAGATTCTCAACCATGGTGTATAGGCATTTGGATTAACCTCAATATCCTTTGTTAAAGTTTCCAAATCCACATACTTAAAGGATACTACTTCATCCAGATTTATAACGGGTAATTTATCGCTCATGCCAAAAAAAACATGGTCTATCTCATGTTCCGTTAAGCCATTTTCAAATATTGCTTTATAAGTAAATTTAAACAAAAAGCTTAATTCGCAATCGATCCCCATTTCTTCCATCAACCTCCTCTTAGCCGCGCGGATATTACTTTCTCCAATCCGCTGATGACTGCAGCAGGTGTTCGTCCATAAACCCATCGAATGGTATTTGTGCAGTGCTCTTTGCTGCAGCAGCAGTTCGCATTTAGAATTAAAAATAAAAACAGAAAAAGCACGGTGTAACATACCTTTTTCATGCGCTTCCATCTTACCCATCTGCCCTCTAGGCACATCATCAAGGTCAACCAGAATAACTTGCTCTTCCATTTAAATTACATTTAACTTATTACGGATAATCGAATCAAACATCAAACCAACCTTATGGGTGTTCGAAATCCTGATCCGTTCAGTCATGATTTTTTCAGCACTTAAGCGCTTTATCTTTGCAAATAGTTTTTTATAATAAATGTACGACAAATATACGCCATTTCTGGAAGCAGCAGGTAATAGCTTAATACCAGTTAGTGCCATCGCAAATTCTGTTTCAATTTCTTCTTCGATTTCTCTTTTTTGATTATCACAAAATGCTGCCAAATTAACATTAGGAAAATAATTCCGGCTAAGTGTTTGATGATCAGCTTTAACATCCCTTAAAAAATTAACCTTCTGAAATGCAGAACCTAATTTCATGGCATAAGGTTTCAACTGTTCATAACCTACATCGCTACCATGGGTAAAAACTTTTAGGCACATCAAGCCTACTACTTCTGCAGAACCTAAAATGTATTCGTTGTAAAGTTCAGGAGTATATTTCTGTGTGGAAAGATCCATTTCCATACTTCTTAGAAAAAGAACAATCAATTCCATATCTATCTGGTATTGATTCACAACCTTTTGAAATGAATTTAAGATAGGGTTTAAACTTATGCCCAGGTTAATGGCTTCAAAAGTATCCTCCTTAAATTTTGCTAATAAAAATTTCTTGTCATAATGATGAAAGCTATCTACAATTTCATCTGCTAAACGTACAAAGCCGTAAATAGCATGTATGGGTTGGCGTAGTTCTTTACCAAGAAAATAAATTCCAAACGAAAAGCTCGTACTATATGATTTAGTGGTAAGCCTGCTACAATCGGCAGATAGTTGATCAAAAATTTCTTTCATGTAAAACAGGGTATTCTATTGTTTTTTCAAATTTATCAAGCGTTTTAATCCAGTTGATGTGATCGATATGGTTTAATTTACCGATAACCTCACTATTTCCAGCAAGGTGGATTTTAGTGGCTGAGCATATTTCAGACAATTGATCGATATATTGTTGTGCTGCAGACGCTAATTGGGATTTTATTATAAAAAGCAGAACATTGCTAACATTTAAGGTTGAAAATATTCGGTTAATCGAATCCAGCGGGACTTTGCTACCTAAAAAAATAACCTGATGACCCTGCATTCGCAGCATATAATTGGCAAAAAGCAACCCAATATCATGATCTTCGTCTTCCGGTAAAAAAAGCAGCCAGCACTGACCTGATTGATTAGTTAAAGGAATATTATTAATATGGGAAAATATTTTTTGACGGATAATATTTGATAAAAAATGCTCGTGTGCAGGACAAATATCGTCTTTTCGCCACATTAAACCCAGGCGTAATAGCAAAGGATATATTATTTTCCGATAACAGTCAGAAAGGCCAAATTGATCGATGCATTGATCAATTAAATGATTAAAAGAGGATTCGTCAAAAGCCAAACCATACTTTATAAGTTGATAAATATAATAATCATCTTGTTTATCATCAGCAAGACGAGAAAATTGTTGGTCTAGAAGTTCATCAATCTGTTCATCTGAGAGACTGCAGATTTTAGAAATTTTTAATCCGCTTTTATTTAAGGTTACAATGTTTAATAGTTTTACAAGCTGCTGATCATCATATAAACGCGTATTGCCTTCAGATCGCGACGGACTCAACGCATTATAACGTTGCTCCCAGATCCTGATGGTGTGAGAGTGGACGCCCGAAAGCTGTTCAAGATCTGCAATTGAGTAAGTCATTATTTTGTTTAAATATATTCAATAAAACTTAAACAAAAAAGAGAAGGAAAAGTTTTTTACCAAGAGCCTGTTTAAAAATTAAATAAAAATATTTCCTTTGCCAGTCTGAGCGGATAAAAGACCATTTCAGCGCATTAATAAAAGCAAGACCATTCGCTACGATTGACGTTATTTTATAAATTATATTAATCAGCATTTTAACTAATTTCGCATTTCCATGCAGCTAGGCCATAGCACAGTATCCCCGTTCTACTTAAATCCGGCCTAACAAATTTTTCGGGCTGCACTGTTCTTGCTACAGAAGTGCCTTTAAAAGAAAAATTTTCAGCCGGCATTTTTTGTTTCTTTTTGATGCCAAAAAGAAAGAGCCCTTCGGCGGCGGCGAGCCGAGGCAGGACTGCGCGTAGGACAAGAGAAAAAATAATTGTAAATCATTCATATTGATTTTAAACAATTAATTAACCCTGAGTGTGACAGCAATAGGCAATGTAATACTCTATAAGTTTAAATATCCTCTAAACATGCAGTAAATTTATTTAAGAGAATACAGAAAGACTTGACCCATGGCGCTGAGCTAAATGGTTAAAACACTTTGATTCTATAAGGTGTATAAAAAAACAAGTTTCCTTAAATTTTATCACGTTAGACTCAGGTTATACCCCTGCTAAAAGAAATATTGAAACGAACCAGATGGCATTAAGACACACCTTGGACAGCATGATCATTTAAATGAATAATCAGAAGGCCAGAAAACAGTAAGTTAAAATAGCTTTTCGGTAAGTAACACACCTTTTTCACCGTTACCAGTTTCTATGGTATGAACATTTTTATAAGATTGGCTGAATAAATCGTAGCCATGTTCTCTCTGTTTAATAGCTACTGTACTCAACGGATAATTTAAATTTGTTTGCATACATTGCAAACTACCATTGGCCAGCAAAAGAAAATCACAGTCGTAACCTTGTTCCTGCAGTTCGATAACCTTTTTTGTGATAGATACGTTTAATCTATTGAGGTTGCGGATTCTATTTTCCATGTGATATTGTTTTAATAATTAAGGATAACTATTCTGTTATTAAATATATCTATAAATTAATACGTTTCAAAATACAATATATTATGATACAAGTAATTAAATATTTTTTTATTGAATTTCGACTTTTATTTTTGTACTATTATCTTCCTGCAAGCGTTTAGCTTCAACATTTTCCCTAATTCTACCTGTTGCCCGTTAAACAAATATTTCGAAGTAATATGGTTATACGATGAATAAGGAACTGTTTTACTAATTTTAATTAAAATTATTAAAACATACATCATCTCAAAAAAAAGCTATTTTTCCTTGCCGAATACATAAAAACACATTGTAAACATGTTTTTTTTTCGTTTTACTGCTCGAAATTGTAATTTGCATCAACTAAACTATAAGAAATGTCGATAAGTTGTATTGCTATTGATGACGATCCTCATTCGCTAGAGAGCTTGACGGCATATATGGAAAAGCTGCCTGATTTAGAGCTTATCAAAATTTTCACTGAACCGCTCCAGGCCCTGACAGAGATATCGGCGTCTAATCCTGTTGATATTATCTTTATGGATATCGAAATGCCCTCATTATCCGGAATCGAACTTGCAAGCTTGTTAAGGCAAAAAACCACATACCTCGTTTTTACTACTGCGCACCCAAGGTATGCCATTGATGCCTTTAAAGTAGAGGCGGATGCCTATTTGCTTAAGCCCTACTCTATTTTACATTTAGCCAAAACGATAAATAACCTTTACCCAACAGGAAAAAAAGCACAACATCCTTTTTCCATTTTAGACGATCATTTCTTTTATATCCCTTTGCATGGAGAAAACGGCGACCTGGTAAGAATAGACCTGAATGAGTTAATTGCTATTGAAGAAATAGGAGACGATATCCAGTTTAAAACCACAAAAAATGCTTTTTTGAGTTCGAAATCTAATTTTACCAAGACCTTGAAAATGCTAAAAGAGCATTCCGCATTTATTCAGATTACCCCTTCTGTCGTGATTGCAAAACAGCATATCAAAAGTGTACTTAACAATAAAATACTGCTCTCGGGCGAAATATCTTTTACCATTTCAGACATCTTTATAGAACTTTTCGCGAATTTTATCAAAAACAATTTGCCACAAGAAAAACCCCGTCCTGATGACATTATATAGTCTTTAATCGCCCATCTTCAGCATTGCCAATTCATTTTAATACATATTCAAAACATTACGTCCAAAACTTTGTATTAGGATAATCTATTTATTGTTTAATTGATTATCTGTTTTGAAAAGAGTGCTGATTGTGGATGATGATCCAGATGTGTTAGAAGTTTTCCAGGAAGTATTAGAAACCGAACATTATAAAGTTTATCCACTACTTTCCCCACGGTATATTTTTAAAACGATAAGAGATTTTAGACCCGATCTGATCATTTTGGATATCATGTTAAATGGAATGGATGGCCGTGCCGTATTTAAAGAGTTAAAGTTAAATACCGAAACAGCGCATATACCAATTATAATGGCATCGGCGAGATATGATGAAAACTACATCACATCACAAAAATACCAACCCGATGATTATTTAGAAAAACCTTTTAATATAGCAGACCTACTCAGAAAAGTAGTTGCTTTAACCGAAAATTAAAAAATCAGATATGAAATTAAAACTACTAACACCGCTTCTATTGCTGGCTACCATGGTATCAACCAAAGTAATGGCACAAAACAGGCCTGACAAACTCTATTCAATGAGTGGAATTGGTTTTGCACTCCCCATGGGTGAAACTTCCGATTATTTTAAGCCTAAATTTTCAACATCATTAGGTTTAAACCTGGGCTTAGGAGATGGCGGTTTATTCCTTTACCCTAAAGTAAGTTTACATGCCTTTACTTTTAATCAGATTACGCCAGATGCAGGATATACCTATACCCTTCAAAAAGGAAGAGCTACCACCTATTTATTAAATGTGGCATTGGGTTACCGTAAAATTGTAAATAAATGGGCCTTTTATGGTTTTGCTGGTGCAGGTGGTGGAATTATCCTTACCCCACAGGCAGCGGTTAATGCATCAACTTTGCAGGTTACGCAAGATAATAAATCAAATGGTTTAGGCATTGCCGAAGGTGGTGGCGGAATTGAATACAATATTGGTGGCGCTAATTTGTTTGTAGAGGCCAGTTACATGTATGGCTTTAGTAAGATCCAGAACAGGGCTTTTAATACTGTGCCAATCTCTGTAGGCATTAAACCTAATTTAAGTAAACTGCTCAATAAACTTAAATAACAGCTACATACAAAATACGGGAGCGGTTACGTTAAATATGTAACCGCTTTTTTTGTGCTAAAGAAATAATCAAAATTATTTTTATACTAATTATTTTAGCATAGATTTGTATTTCAAATTAATTTAATGTTATACGCAGTTGTAGATATCGAAACCACTGGTGGTCATGCCTCAGCAAATGGCATTACCGAGGTTGCTATTAACATTCATGATGGCAACAAAATCGTTGAATCTTACACTACCCTCATTAATCCTAAACAGCCTGTACCCGATTACATTACCGCACTTACCGGTATTGATGATGGCATGTTGATGGATGCACCAGCTTTTGATGACGTTGCTTTACAAATCTATGAACTCTTAAGCGATAAGGTTTTTGTAGCACACAATGTAAACTTCGATTATTCCTTTTTGAAGCATCATCTGGCAGCCTCAGGATATGATTTACAATGCAAAAAACTTTGTACGGTACGCTTAAGCAGAAAACTAATTCCTGGTAAATCATCTTATAGTTTAGGGAAACTTTGTACCGCCTTGCAGATACCGATTCAGAACCGGCACAGGGCAGCAGGAGATGCAGACGCTACCAGTATCCTATTCAATTTATTACTGGAGTATGATCAGGAAGGCATTATAGCAGAAATGCTGAAGAAAACTTCAAAAGAGCAGGTTTTACCGCCGCACTTAGATAAAGCTTCTATTTTGAGGTTGCCCAGCCAGCCTGGCGTATATTATTTTAAGGACAGCAAAGGCAAAATTATTTATGTTGGAAAAGCTAAAGACCTTAAGAAACGTGTAACCAGTCATTTTACCGGTAATACACCCAACCGCCAGCGCCAGGATTTTTTACGCACCATCCATCATGTAGACTATGTAACATGCGGCACCGAACTCATGGCTTTAATTTTAGAAGCCAATGAAATTAAGCGCTTATGGCCCGAAAATAACCGTGCAATGAAACGTTATGAGCATAAATATGATTTATATGTTTTCGAAGATCAAAACGGTTATTTACGTTTAGCAATAGATAAACATAAGAAGAACAATAATGCCCTGCAAAGTTTTAACAGTTTATTGGAAGGTTATAATTTCTTAAATCAACTGGTTAATAAATACCAGCTTTGTGCAAAGCTCTGTTATTTACAAAAAACAGCTACAAAATGTTATGCGCACGAAAATGGCCAGTGTTTTGGCGCCTGCAGTGGAATAGAAACTGTAGCCGTTTACAACAAAAAACTAAATGCTGCATTAATTGATGTTCAGAATCAGCAACCAAGTTTCGCATTGGTAGATGAAGGCCGAAAAGAGGAAGAATTTAGTTGCCTGGTAGTAGAAAACGGGAAATTTTATGGAATGGGTTATTTTACAGACAAAAATTACTTGTCGGATGGATTAGCTCCAATCAAAAATGATCTTTCTACCTATCAATCCAATAGTTATATTTTAAATTTAATTCTGAATTACGCAGAGCAACATCCACAGAAATTGTATAAATTGTAGTATTATCATACACCATGGATTCATCAACTTTCATAGCTCATTGCTTATCTTTTGACGAAGTTATTGAATCGCCACATAACGCACAACATTGCAGCAATACTTTAACCATAAGAAATAAGCTAACCATAATAGCCTAAATTGTCTCAAATACCCCTGTAATTTTTCGCCTTTAGCAAGGACAACTCTATTATTCCTTACCTATCTTTACTTACAACAAAATACAAAACGTTATGACAAAATCACTTTGGATAAACCTTCCGGTAAAAGACATTAACAAGTCTAAAGTATTCTTTACGCAACTTGGTTTCACGCTTAATCTACAGTATGGTGCCCGTGAAGATTCGGCCTGCTTTTTAGTAGGAGAAAGTAATTTAGCCATTATGCTTTTCGAAGAAGCTTTGTACGAGGGTTTTGCAGGAACCAGTATTGCCGATAAACGAAATGGCGGCGAAGTATTATTCTCCTTTGATGCAGAAAGTCCGGAAGAAGTAGATGACCTTGCTCAAAAAGTAGTAGCTGCCGGTGGTACACTTTATGGTGAGCCAGGCTACAAAGATGGCTGGATGTATGGCTGTGGTTTTATTGACCTGGATGGACAAAGATGGAGTATTCTTTATATGGACATGAGCAAAATGCCTTTGGGTTAGTTTTTTTTTAAAAAAGAAAATAAACTAAAGCTTAATACTGGTCGTAGCTTCTCGCTACGACCTAAAAACACCTATACTTCTTCTAAAGCAGATTTTATGGCTGTATAAATATAATCCAGATCTTCATCACTGATTACATATGGTGGAAGAATATAGATAATATTACCGAGTGGTCTTAATATAATCCCCTTATCTAAAAAGTACGCATACAACAAATTACGCAGATTACTTAAATAAGAAGTTTCATTTCCTGTTTCCCACTCAATAGCGATAATGGTGCCGGTTTGCCTAACCGCTTTAACTTTAGGATGCGATTTAATTTCCTGTAAAAACAAAGCATGTTTAGCCTCTATCCTTTTAATATTGGCCAGTGTTTCTGCCTGCAATAAAATATCTAAACTTGCTAAAGAAGCAACACAAGCAATTGGGTTCGCAGTAAAAGAATGCCCGTGGTATAATGTTTTTAATTTATCGTCACTTAAAAAGGCTTCAAAAATCTCGTCCGTACAAGTAGTTACGCCTAAAGGCATTGTTCCGCCGGTTAAACCTTTACTCAAACAAATAATATCAGGTTTATGGTCTAATTTCTCACAGGCGAAGTAAGTGCCTGTCCGGCCAAAGCCCGTCATTATCTCATCAGCAATAATCAAGATACCTGCTTTTTTACAGGCAGCAACCAATTCATCAAGGTATTTCGCCTCGTACATCAACATACCACCTGAACCTAAAATTAGTGGTTCGAAGATAAAACAAGCGGTATCTGTAAGATTTGAGATATGGGAGGTTAAATTTGAGATATTGCTCTCATCAGGCAGATCGATAAACTCTACATCGAATAATAAACTATTAAAAGCATCTGTAAAAATACTGCGGCCACTTACCGACATAGCGCCGAAGGTATCGCCATGATAGGCATTTTTAAAAGCTAAAATCTTCGTTTTTGGAGTGCCTTTATTGTCCCAGTACTGCAGGCACATTTTTAAGGCTACCTCTACTGCTGTCGATCCGTTATCCGTATAAAAAACTTTATCTTGTTTGCCAGGCAATATGGGTAAAAGCCTTTCTGCAAGTAGTACAGCGGGCTCATGTGTAAAACCTGCAAAAATTACATGTTCGAGTATAGTGAGCTGTTCGGCTACTTTTTGTGCGATGTGAGGATGCGAATGGCCATGAATATTCACCCACCAGGATGAAACCGCATCGATATACCGTTTTCCATTCTCATCAAAAACGTACACCCCTTCACCCCTCACAATCGGGATGTGTGGCAGCGCATTCTTCATTTGGGTATAAGGATGCCAGATTACCTTTTTATCGCGTTCTGTTAGATTAAGTTCGGAGAAAGAAGTGGAAACTTGAGAATTATCGGGCATCATATTATACTTTTACTGAATATTGATTTTTTAAAAGCTGAGCTACAGTTTTATCTGTTTTAAAGGTGATATCTTCAATGTTTAAATCTTCAATTTTCACCCACCTGAAAGCCTGAAGAATTTCGCCTGATCCATCGAAATCATAAATTGTATCCTTAAAGGCCAGCTGCAAGGGAGCATTTTCTTTAACGAGATAATACACGCTAATCACCTGGCTATCATTAAATGAAGATTTTTCAAAAAAATCTGTGGTATAAAAATGAGACAATACTTCAATTTCAGCATTACACTCTTCCATAAACTCACGTTTTAATCCATCAATTAAGCCTTCACCAAACTCTAAACCACCACCAGGAAACTTACTGAAACGAAAACCATATTCTTCTTCATCACTCACCAAAACCTCATTATGCTGGTTAACTAACAAACCATAAACCCTAACATTAAAGTAGCTCATTTTCGAAATGCTTTTTATTTTTGATTACTATTTCAGGCGTCCACACAATTTCTTTTTTAAAGGCCTCTGCCCTTACCGGACATTCGCTCATGTGGCAATAATTACAGCATTCAGGTAAACATGGATCTGCATGTATAAAAAGCTCTGCTTTACGAAAGCCATTTTTATTGATCAGTTCGTCAATCTGAGAGATTTCGCGGTGAACTTTATTTAAATCAAAATAGTAAGGCAACGTTACGTGGCAATCGATATGAAATTCAGGACCATATTGCTGAGTACGTAAATTATGTACATCAATCCAGGGATTATGTCTGTTCTTTTGCAACACTTCAACGACCTCTTCAACCAGTGTAAAATCGCTTTCATCCATTAAACCACCCACCGAACCACGCGTGAGTTTATAACCAGAATAAATAATGTAAAAGCCTACTAAACAAGAGAGTAAGCTATCCAGCCAAATAATATTTGTCAACTGAATTAAGATCAATCCAATCACAATCGCTCCACTGGTATACGTATCCGTCAATAAATGTTCGCCATCAGCCTGCAAAGTAACCGAATGCTCATTTTTACCTACGTTTACAAGGTACAAGCCAACAATCAGATTAATCAAGCCCGTAATGCCAATGATCAGCGTTCCGGTTAAAAGCTCACCTACTACATGAGGATAAATCAGGTTATACGACGATTTGAAAATAATAACCACTCCAGCTATCAAAATCAATATTCCTTCAACAAAAGCCGAGAAAAATTCAACTTTACCATGTCCGTAAGGATGATTTTCGTCGCGGGGTCGGGTACTCAGGTAGATGCTGTAAAAAGCAAAACTCCCGGCTATTACATTTACAATGCTTTCTGCTGCATCTGTTAAGATTGCATTTGATCCCGTAATAAAATACGCTGCAAACTTGGCCAGCATCAGTACCACACTCACCACCAGAGAAATTATTATCGCTTTCTTTTTTACCGACACAAGGATATTTTTTTCAAAAATACGCTTATCGAATAAATTAAATAAGAAAAACTATGTCTTTTTTAGTGCAGAATAATATTTGGTTTATATATTTGCGCTCAAAGTAATTAACCATGAGCACCTTATCCAAAAGAATCAACAACCTTTCCGAATCTGCAACCCTTAAAATGACTAAACTTGGTCGCGAATTAGCGTCTAAGGGCATTAACATCATTAGTTTAAGCGTTGGCGAACCCGATTTCAACACACCCGATCACGTCAAAAATGCTGCTAAACAGGCATTAGACGAAAATTATACACGTTATTCGCCGGTACCGGGCTATCCAGACCTGCGCCAGGCAATCGTAAACAAGTTAAAAACAGAAAACAACCTGGATTATGATATTTCGCAGATCGTTGTTTCAACAGGTGCAAAACAATCTTTATCAAATGTTATTCTGACTTTGATTGATCCGGAAGATGAAGTAATTATCCCGACACCTTACTGGGTTTCTTACTCAGAAATGGTAACGTTGGCAGAAGGAAAATCTGTTTTTATTGATACGGATATCGAAAGTAATTTCAAAATTACTCCTGCACAATTAGAAGCAGCCATTACGCCGAAATCGAAATTATTTATGTTTTCTTCGCCTTGTAACCCAACAGGATCAGTTTACAGCAAAGAAGAATTAGCAGCACTGGTTGCCGTGTTCGAAAAACATCCAAATATCTACATCTTATCTGATGAGATTTATGAGCACATCAACTTTGTTGATAAACATGAGTCTATTGCTCAATTCGACAGCATTAAAGACCGCGTAATCATTGTTAATGGTTTCTCTAAAGCTTTCGCCATGACAGGCTGGAGATTAGGTTACATTGCAGCCAATAAGGAAATTGCAGCCGCTAACGATAAATTGCAAGGACAAACAACTTCCGGAACATGTTCTATTGCACAAAGAGCCGGAATTGTTGCTTACGAGCAAGGTTTAGCAAGTGTTTTGGAAATGAAAGAAGCATTTTTGCGTCGTAGAGAATTGGTTTACAATTTGTTAAACGAAATCCCAGGGGTAAAAACAAATCTTCCGGATGGGGCATTTTACTTCTTCCCTGAAATCAGTTCTTTCTTTGGTAAAAAAGATGCAGATGGAAACGTAATTAAAGACTCATCAGATTTAGCTCTATATTTATTAAATGTTGGCCACGTAGCAACCGTTGGTGGCGATTCGTTTGGAAACAATAACTACATCCGTTTATCTTATGCAGCATCCGACGAAAGTTTAGTTGAAGCATTAAGAAGAATTAAAGAAGCTTTAGGTAAATTAGCCTAGTCTTTTGCAATTGGCTGTTTTCAGTTAAGAGTTATGTAAACAGAAACCCCTCGTTATTAAATTTAGCGAGGGGTTTTATTTTCTATAGTATGATCATCATCTTGAATGCATTCCCCATCTCCAGGCCGTCATCTCGACAGGAGCACAGCGTAGTAGAGAGATCTATAACAACAAATCCCTTTGTGTTTGGTTCCTCACTGACCACTAGAATAATATTTTTGATTTGAAAATGAAAGCCAGCATTTCATCGGAGGTTTCAGCCCTTCTTTCCGTTGCAAGTCCTCGCTGCGTGGACTGCCCCCAAAAAGTTGGACAAACTTATTAATTATTTAAGACTTGTGTCCGGTATTCAACCGGGCTCATTCCATTTAAGTTCAATCTTATCCTTTTATTGTTATAATAACTAATATACTCATCAACATCACCCTTCAGCTCCTCCACCGACAGGTATTTTTTGCGGTAGAACATCTCAGACTTTAGCGTACCAAAAAAGTTTTCCATTACAGCATTATCCAGGCAGTTGCCCTTTCTGGACATGCTCTGTGTAATTCCATTCTTGTGCAGGATAACCTGATAACTCTTCATCTTGTATTGCCAACCCTGGTCGGAATGCAGTATGAGTTTGGCATTACCTGGTTTTTTTTTCAATGCCCGGTCCAGCATATCGGTGACCTGCTCGAAGTCCGGCCTTAGGGATTGCGAATAACTTATAATCTCTCCATTGAACATATCAATTATGGTAGAGAGATACAGTTTCTTGCCAGTTACATTGAATTCTGTGACATCGGTTGCCCATTTTTCAAACGGCCTGTCAACATTAAACTCCCTATTGAGTATATTGGGGACTGTTTTGCCCTCTTCTGCTTTATACGACCTGTATCTCTTAAGCCTGACGGCACTTTTCAGGCCCATCTCTCCAGTAAGCCTCAATACTGTCTTATGGTTGATGGTGTGCCCTTCCTTTTTTAGCTGGAGCAGCATCCGCCTATAGCCATATCTGCCTTTATGCTGCTTGTAGAGCGCATTCAGGCGGTTCCTGACCACTCCATACTTGTCGTCTGTACCACTGCATTTTATACAGTAATAAAATGAACTCCGCGCCATACCGGCCACTCCTAAAAGCACTGATAGGTCAAACATATTCCTTAATCCGTGAATGATCAGCGCTTTTTGTTTTTCTTTGATTCTTCTTTCTGGATTAAGGCCCGTAACTTTTTTAAAAACGCGACCTCCGCACGTAAACGATTGTTTTCTTCCAGGACCTGTTCATGATCTGTCAGGAGGGAAGGTGCTTTTTTCGGAATCTTTGGATTCATGGGATGATGTTTTTTCCTTGTTGTTTCAGACAGCCCCTCGGCGCCAGCAGATTCGTATATCCTTAACCAATTTGATAGGACACTGTTACATCTGATGTTAAATTGAAGGCATGCCTCCCTCAAAGATACCTTATTGGAGATAAAGTAACGGATAACCTCAAGTTTGTTTTCCAATGAATAGACTGTCGACTGGGGGATTAGTCCGGCCTCTCCAAAACGTTTATAGAACTGTACCCACTGATAGACCATACGCCGTTCGATACCATTTTCCCTTGAGATTGAATCCAAAGGTTTCTCTCTACTTAAGACCTGACCGATGATAGCCAGTTTAAATTCCAGGCTATACTTAATTTTTCTGCTCATAAAATGCTCCTCTTAAAGTGTCCAACTTTTTGGGGGCAGTCCAACGCTGTGGGCTTTCCACTGCAATAAGGTTTATGAACAATGGGCATTGCAACTGAAAACTAAAAACTGTCAACTACTATAGTCCTCGTTTGTAACGAGGATTAATGAGAAAGGCGATTTTATCGCCAGAAATCTTCTTATTTAATTCAGACCTCATAAGAGTATTTCTTTATACTTTGAAAATGAAAGCAAGCATCCCATCGGAGAATCCAGTCCTTCTTTCCGTTATATTCCTCGCTATGCTGCGGGCTTCCACTTCAATAAGGTTTATTCACTACGGTAAGTGCAGATAACTGCAAATTGCGAACTAAAAATTGCCAACTGAATTAACTTCTAATCGCCTCCACAGGATCTAATCTTGATGCTGAATATGCAGGCCAAAAGCCAGAGATAGTGCCAATAATGATCGATATTCCAATACCTAAGGCAATATTATTCAAGCCCAATATAATATGGAAATCTGTGGCTGCACCAATCCCCAGCGAGAGTAGAAAGACCAGTAACAAACCCAGCAAACCACCTAAAATACATAACGAGATGGATTCGAATATGAATTGAAGCAGGATGAAATAATTTTTCGCACCCAATGATTTCTGGATACCGATAATATTAGTACGCTCCTTAACTGATACAAACATGATATTGGCGATACTAAAACCACCAACCAAAATCGAAAACCCACCAATAACCCAACCGGCAATATTTACCATTTTAAACATCGAATCTAACTGGTTGGAAATAATGGTCGTTTTATTTAACGCAAAATCTTCTTCCTGGCCAGGTTTAATTCTATGGATGGAGCGCATTAAGCCTTTCAATTCGCTTTCCACTTCTTCTAAACTCACATTATCCTTACCACGAACGGTAATTTGCGGACCATAACGTTCACTCTGGATATCTAAAATACCTTTTGCAAAAGCAATGGGAATATTTACATTTTTATCAAGAGAAGTACCCAACATATCTTCCCCTTCTTTTTTAAAAACGCCAACAACAGTCAATCTTCTTCCTAAAATCTGAACCTGTTTACCTACCGCCGCATCTCCATCAAAAAGTCCGTCGGCGATATCAGAACCTAAAATACAAACCGGAGATCCGTTTTTACTTTCATTTTCAGTAAAATACCGGCCATCCTGAAGCTCGAAATTCCAGGTTTTATTAAAATCGTGAGACGCCGCCCATACTGAAATCCCTTCAACCGAACTACTTCTATATTTGATGGTTCTATCGCTGGTCGATATTTCGAAGGTAACGCCTTGTGCATTTTCAATTCGTTCCCGCAGGGCTTCAAAATCGCGTAACGAAGGCTGAGGACGGTTCATATATTTCCACCAAGGGTAATTATCACCAAAACTCCAGGGCCATTTTTGAACATAAATCGTGTTAGAACCTAATTTATCTACACTGGCCTGCAATTTACCACGAAAAGTATCTACTGCAGAAAATACGGCAATAATGGTAAAAATGCCAATTGTTATAGCCAAAAGCGATAACATGGTGCGTAATTTATTCTGGCGCAATGCATCAAATGCAAAACGGAAACTCTCGCCTATTAGCCTAAAGATTATCATAATTAAAGGTTAGATGCAAAGCCTCTCAAAAGGTTACAGCTTATCTTCAAAACTAATTAATTTTACGTCTACAATGCATTAATCGCACTGTATTATTTGATTTAAAATGTTCAAAACATAATATACACAAATTGCGTTTGATAAAATACGAAAAAGAAAAATTAAATTCGTATTTTTGCACCTCAAAAAATTCATCAAGAATGAAATTATCACAATTCAAATTCAACTTACCTGAATCATTAGTTGCCAACAATCCGGCAGAACAACGCGATGAAGCTCGCCTGATGGTTTTACACAAAGACAGCGGTAAAATTGAACATAAAATTTTCAAAGACGTTTTAGGTTATTTCGATGACAAAGACGTAATGATATTAAACAACACCAAGGTTTTCCCAGCCCGTTTATATGGTAATAAAGAAAAAACCGGTGCAACCATCGAGGTTTTCTTACTACGTGAATTAAACAAGGAATTACGTTTATGGGATGTTTTAGTAGATCCGGCACGTAAAATCCGCGTAGGCAATAAATTATACTTTGGCGACGACGATTTATTGGTTGCCGAAGTTGTAGATAATACCACATCACGTGGTCGTACTATCCGTTTCTTATTTGAAGGAACTGACGAAGAATTCAGAAAAAACGTTGAAATTTTAGGTGAAACTCCTCTTCCTAAGTATATCAAACGTAAAGCTACCGCCGAGGATAAAGAACGTTATCAAACTATTTTCGCTAAACACGAGGGTGCAGTAGCAGCTCCAACTGCTGGTTTACACTTTAGTCGTGAGCTAATGAAACGCCTTGAGCTTAAAGGTGTAGAATTTGCAGAAGTAACTTTGCATGTTGGTTTAGGAACTTTCAGAACGGTTGAGGTTGAAGACCTGACCAAACATAAAATGGATTCAGAGCAGTTTATCATCGAACCAAAAGATGCGAACATTGTAAACAAAGCTTTAGAGGAGAAAAGAAAAATATGTGCGGTAGGAACAACTTCAATGCGTGCTATCGAATCGGCTGTTTCTGCTAACAGAACCTTAAAAGCAGCTAACGACTGGACCAGTAAGTTCATCTTCCCTCCTTACGACTTTAGTATTGCTAACTCAATGATTACCAATTTCCACACCCCGGAATCTACTTTATTGATGATGGTTAGTGCATTTGGCGGATATGAGAATGTGATGAATGCTTACGAAGTTGCAGTAAAAGAAAAATATAAATTTTACAGCTATGGCGATGCCATGCTAATTATATAGATTTGAGTATTGAGATATGAGATTTGAGTTAAATCAAGTCTCATATCTCAAATCTATCATCTCATATCTTCAAAAATGAAATACTACGCTATAATTGTAGCAGGCGGTTCTGGCAATCGGATGCAAACAGAAACCCCAAAACAATTTCTACTGCTCAAAAACCTTCCGGTTTTAATGCATACCATAAAAGCTTTTGCACAAAGCGATACTCAACCTAAAATTTTATTAGTTCTAAACAAAGATCAACAGGCTTACTGGTCCAGGTTATGCGAAGAATTTAACTTCCATATTCCGCACCAGGTTATTGACGGCGGAACAGAACGTTTTTACTCTGTAAAAAATGCAATCTCTGCTATTGAAGAGGAAAGTTATGTTGCCATTCACGATGCTGTGCGTCCACTCGTTTCCAAATCTCTTATAGATGCCTGTTTTAAAGCAGCAGAGCTACAGGGAAATGTTATTGCCGCAGTACAATCCAGCGATAGCGTACGCTTGCTTAGAAACGACAAAACAACGGCATTAAATCGTGATGAAATCTTTCTGGTTCAAACACCTCAAACTTTTAGTCATCATATTCTTAAAGAAGCCTACAACCAGGAGTTTAAAGCTCATTTCACCGACGATGCAAGTGTGGTAGAATCTATCGGGTATGAGATTAATATCATTGAAGGAGAAAGAGGAAATATTAAAATCACCTACCCAATTGATCTTGAGCTGGCAGAACTGTTATTGAAGAGTTAAAGTTTAAGTTCGAAAAAGCATACCCTTAAAGAGAAGTTCTGCTGTTATTTTAAACACTTGCCCTAACCACGGTGAATAATTTATTTTGTAAAAATCAATATAAATAATAGTGGATTTTAAGGAGATAAACAGCTCCAAAGTATCGTCATTTCGACCGTAGTGGAGAAATCTTTGAACTATGTTAAAGATTTCTCCATTTCGCTGCGCTTCAGTCGAAATGACGGCGATTTTTTAAATCTGTCATTAATAGCAGAACTTTAGCGGTCTACCAAAGGTAATTCATTTCAGGGTCTATTATATAAAAAATACGTGACCATGCAGTAGATACAATCCAATTGATAACAATATTTTTAACTTGTAGGAACTAGAATGATGATCGCAAAAAAAAGGAGTTCCAAAAATGAAACTCCTTTTTTTAATCCATCTATTTTCAAAGTGTTCCCTACTTCTGAACGAATGAATGTCGGTGCGATATATTTTTACGCCGCCCTGCCAATTACTTTTAATAAGATGGCAATTACTGCGATTACCAATAATACGTGGATGATACCACCAACATCGCCGAAGCCATGAAATACAAATCCGATCACCCATAGTATTACCAATACTACTGCGACTAAATACAATAAATTTCCCATAGTGTTAATTTTTTTAGTAAGTTACATTTTGCATTATTAACACACGGCTTTTAGATTTTGTTTAAAAAATGTAAATATTTTGCTTATCCAACTGATTTACACCATTAAAATAATAAACAAAAAAACCTTCCAGTTTTACTGAAAGGTTCTTTTATCTGTTTTAAAATCCTAGTATTCGTCCTCGTTAAAGAAGAAATCTTCTTTAGTTGGGTAGTCAGGCCAAATTTCCTCAATAGTTTCATAAGGCTCGCCATCATCTTCTAATGCCTGTAAGTTTTCAATTACTTCTACCGGGGCACCAGAGCGGATACCATAATCAATTAATTCGTCTTTAGTTGCAGGCCATGGTGCGTCTTCCAAGTGCGATGCTAATTCTAATGTCCAATACATATCGTCAATTCAATTAAATTCCTATTCTTATTATTGCGCAAAGTATATTAAAATTTTTGAGCAAAACAAACTTATTTTTCCACTATTATACCCGAGGAATCCAAATGTTTTCTTCAGCTTCAAAATAGACTGTCAGTTTTCGTGCCAAAACGAATAAATAATCACTTAAACGGTTCAGATAAACTGTTACCCGCTCATCCACAAAGCTATTTTCTGCAAGCGCGACTGTCAAACGTTCTGCCCTTCTGCAAACACAGCGTGCAATATGACAGTAAGAAACAACAGTATTTCCACCAGGTAACACAAAATGTTTTAAGGCAGGCAACTTTTCGTTCATCAGGTCCATCTCATTTTCCAACAGGGTAATATCAGTATCGTGCAGATCGGGGATCTTCATTTTAGATGTTTCCGGGTCTGCAGCCAGCGATGAACCAATGGTAAATAACCTATCCTGAATCTCTTTTAGCAGTTTCTGGTCGTACGCCTCAATATCCTGACACATAATTAAACCGATGTGCGAATTTAACTCGTCAACAGTACCATAGGTTTCGATACGTAAATGATATTTAGGTACACGCGTACCACCAATAAGTGATGTTTGGCCCTTATCGCCAGTTTTAGTGTAGATTTTCATTTAGAAAGGTTAAAGGCAAAAGGTTTAAGGTATAGGGTTTTAAAAGCCTTAAACCTTACGCCCTAAGCCTTACACCTTAATGCTAGTTTATTTTCTCCCAATCGCTGCCGTTATCTTTCAATGCCTGCAAGCGTGGAGATACATTTTTTATATCAGTGTTTAAATAATCATTTTCAATCAAACCATCGCGCATACGTACAATGCGGTGGGCATGCTGCGCAATATCTTCCTCATGCGTAACCAAAATAATGGTATTTCCTTTACTGTGAATTTCTTCAAGCAGTCCCATAATTTCTATTGATGTTTTGGTATCTAAGTTACCGGTAGGCTCATCGGCCAGAATAATAGAAGGATTATTGATTAAAGCCCTGGCCACTGCCACACGCTGACGTTGACCACCTGAAAGTTCATTGGGTTTATGATCCATACGATTGCCTAAACCAACATTTTCCAATGCTTTAGCTGCCCTCGCATCCCGATCCTTTTTACTTGTTCCGGCATAAATTAAAGGTAAAGCAACATTATCAAGAGATGTTGATCGTGGCAATAAGTTAAAAGTTTGGAAAACGAAGCCAATTTCCTGGTTGCGTACTTCTGCCAAGGCATCATCACTCATTTGACTTACATTCGTTCCATTTAAAATATATGTTCCGCTTGACGGCGTATCCAAACAGCCTAAAATATTCATCAGGGTTGATTTACCAGAACCAGACGGGCCCATCAATGCTACGAATTCGCCTTTATTGATATCTAAAGAAACTGATTTTAAAGCGTGAATCACTTCAGATCCAATAACATATTTACGGCCAATTTCTTTTATAGTGATGAGTGGTTTCTCCATGTTTTTTCTTTTTTAGACAAGCGTAAAGGGTAAGATGTTACAAGAGGGATAAAAATTACCACACAAATGTTAAGCTTAAAAATGCTGAATTAAATTTACTGCGTAGCTTTCCGCTGCGCTACAGGTCAGCATGACGATTACACCATTACTTTTCAATAATTTTTGGTACCATAAAAAATTGGTCAGTATGCTTTGCTGCATTTTTCAGACCATCAGCTGTAGTTATTTCCTGCTTAACTACATCTTCCCTCCAAACATTTACCGATTCGTTCATATAAACCAAAGGTTTTACATTCGAAGTATCCAATTCATTTAACTTTTCCATGAATGATAAAATTTTATTCATTTCAGGAATCAGTGTATCCACCTGCTTTTCATCAATATGAATTCGGGCCAGATCGGCTATTTTATGGATGGTTTTTGCGTCTAAATTCATATTCTAAATTAACTTGCTCTCAATCAAACTGTGAACCCTTTCTTTCAATACATCAGAATCAACATCAGCCAAAGTTGAGGTGTTTATGGGTTTGTGAACGTAAATATCGCAAATTCCCGGCTTACTTCCATACTTTGCGCCATCATCCCAATTAATTTTCCAAATATTGGTAATACTCACAGGTACCAGAGGAATATTTTTATCAATGGCTAAACGAAACGGACCATTTTTAAATTCGCCTAACTTCGGTGGATAATGGTCATCAATTTTACCCTCTGGAAAAATGACCAGACTCATCCCCTTTTCAAGGTTTTCGCCAGCTTTTTTAAATGCTTTAAAAGCAGAAATCTTACTGTCGCGGTTTACAGAAATATCGATGGTTTTAAAAAAAATGCCTAATACAGGATTATTCAATAACTCATCTTTTCCCATAAAATGGAATTTACCATGCCCCATGATGCAAAAAATCATAATATCAAGATTAGAGGTATGGTTGGCACAATAAATATAAGTTTGTTTAGGATTAAGCTTTTCTTCATATTGATAACGAAAAAAAACACCTGAGAACAAACTGCATAAGAAACTATTGGCTTTACGGAAAAAGTTTAAAATACCGTAATATTTTTCATTACGTGAAGTAATGTAGTAAAAGGGATAAAAGAGTGCGAAAAAAAACAGTATCCAGAATAGAAACCATACCCGGTGTACTTGCCTTAGAAAGTTGGTCATAGCTATACCAAAAATATAAAATAGTTTGATATTTCAAACTAAAGATCAAGATTGCGGTGAGGAACAGCCAATTCACAGATCTCTCCACTACGCTGCACTGCGATCGAGAGGACGACCGCTTGATGAGGATTCTCGATTCCATGATGCTAGCAGGTTAAAACGGCTCATGCTTGCAGAAACCTCTGTTTATAAACCTTATTGAAGTGTAAAGCCCACAGCGATGGACTGCCCCCAAAAAGTTGGACACTTTAAGAGGAGCATTTTATGAGCAGAAAAATTAAATATAGCCTTGAATTTAAACTGGCTATCATCGGCCAGGTCTTAAGTAGAGAAAAACCTTTGGTTTCAATCTCAAGGGAAAATGGTATCGAACGGCGTATGGCCTATCAGTGGGTACAGTTCTATCAACGTTTTGGCGAGGCCGGACTAATCCCCCAGTCGACAGACTATTCACTGGAAAACAAACTTGAGGTTATCCGTTACTTTATTTCCAATAAGGTATCTTTGAGGGCGGCATGCCTTCATTTTAACATCAGATGTAACAGTGTCCTATCCAATTGGTTAAGGATATACGAATCTGCTGGAGCCGAGGGACTGTCTGAAACAACAAGAGGAAAACATCGACTCATGAAGCCAAAGATTCCGAAAAAAGCACCTTCCCTGTTGACAGATCATGAACAGGTCCTGGAAGAAAACAATCGTTTACGTGCGGAGGTCGCGTTTTTAAAAAAGTTACGGGCCTTAATCCAGAAAGAAGAATCAAAGAAAAACAAAAAGCGCTGATCATTCACGGATTAAGGAATATGTTTGACCTGCCAGTGCTTTTAGAGGTGGCCGGTATGGCACGGAGCTCATTTTATTACCATATGAAATGTAATGGTACGGCCGACAGGTACGGAGTGGTTAGGGGCCGCCTCAATGAACTCTACAAGCAGCATAAAGGTAGATATGGCTATAGGCGGATGCTGCTCCAGCTGAAAAAGGAAGGGCACATCATCAACCATAAGACGGTATTGAGGCTGACTGGAGAGATGGGCCTGAAAAGTGCCGTCAGACTTAAGAAATACAGATCATATAAAGAAGAAGAGAACAAAACAGTCCCAAATATACTCAACAGGGAGTTTAACGTTGACAGGCCGTTTGAAAAATGGGCGACCGATGTCACAGAATTCAATGTAACCGGTAAGAAACTGTATCTCTCTACCATAATTGATCTGTTCAATGGAGAGATTATAAGTTATTCGCAATCCCTAAGGCCGGACTTCGGGCAGGTTACTGATATGCTGGACCAGGCATTGAAAAAAAAGCCAGGTAATGCCAAACCCATGCTGCATTCCGACCAGGGATGGCAATATAAGATGAAGAGTTACCAGGGAATCCTGCTCAAGAATGGAATTATACAGAGTATGTCGAGAAAGGGCAACTGCCTGGATAATGCTGTAATGGAAAACTTTTTTGGTACGCTAAAGTCTGAGATGTTCTACCGCAAAAAATACCTGTCGGTGGAGGAGCTGAAGGGTGATGTTGATGAGTATATTAGTTATTATAACAATAAAAGGATAAGATTGAACTTAAATGGAATGAGCCCGGTTGAATACCGGACACAAGTCTTAAATAATTAATAAGTTTGTCCAACTTTTTGGGGGCAGTCCACGCAGCGAGGACTTGCAACGGAAAGAAGGACTGAAACCCCCGATGAAATGCTGACTTTCATTTTCAAATCTATTAAATAAATTCTTGTGGTTGGTGAGACATCAACCATTAGAGGGAAACCTAATATGCAAATCTCTGCGCTGTGCTACGGTCGAGAGGACGACTACACTAAAAATCTTATCATTAAAATCGAGGCGATTTATGATTTGCTTGTATTTTATTTTTAATTTCGTGCCATTATGAAAGAAACAGTGGTGAGCGGCATTCGCTCAACAGGAAAATTACATTTGGGTAATTATTATGGTGCAGTTAAAAATTTTGTTCAAATGCAGAACGAATATAACTGCTACTTTTTTATCGCCGATTTACATTCTTTAACTACACATCCAACTCCAGCCGATTTACATGGAAATATTAAACATGTTTTGGTTGAGTACCTGGCAAGTGGAATCGATCCAGAAAATAGCACCATTTATATACAAAGTGATGTTCCCGAAATTGCGGAGCTATATTTATACCTAAATATGAACGCTTATATGGGTGAATTAGAGCGTAGTACTTCTTTTAAAGATAAAGTACGTGCCAACCCCGATAACGTAAATGCAGGTTTATTAACCTATCCGGTATTAATGGCAGCCGATATTTTAATCCATAAGGCGACCAAAGTACCTGTTGGAAAAGATCAGGAACAACATTTAGAGATGGCACGTACTTTCGGAAACCGTTTCAACAGATTGTATAATACAGAATATTTCCCTGAACCATACGCTTTTAGCTACTCTGATAAACTGGTTAAAGTACCAGGCTTAGATGGAAAAGGAAAAATGGGCAAATCAGAAGGCGAAGCCAATGCTGTATACCTGTCTGATGACCCTGAAACCATTCGTAAAAAAGTAATGAGAGCGGTTAGTGATGGTGGTCCGACGGAAGAAAACCAACCAAAACCTGAACCGATCCAGAACCTTTTCGATTTAATGAAAGTGGTATCGAGTGTAGATACTCATCAGCATTTTGACGACCTGTACAACAAAATGCAGATTCGTTATGGTGATTTCAAAAAACAACTGGCAGAAGACATGATTATTGCTACTGCGCCTATGCGTGAACGCATTCAGGACATTGCCAAAGATGATTCTTATTTAAGGCAAGTAGCTAAACATGGTGCATTAAAGGCTCGTGAAAGTGCTCAAAAAACCATCAGAGAGGTTCGCAGTTTAATCGGGTTTAAAAGTTTTTAATTAATATTACGGTAAGCGGCTGGCGGTTGGCGCTATAATCGCCTTACGCAAAACGCTCACCGCAAAACGAAAAAAAATATGCACATAGCAATTGTAGGAAATATAGGTGCCGGTAAAACTACCTTAACAGGCTTATTGGCTAAGAATTATGGATGGGAAGCTTTATACGAAGCTGTGGACAATAACCCTTACCTGGAAGATTTTTACAGCGACATGAAACGTTGGAGCTTTAATCTTCAGATTTATTTCCTGAACAGCCGCTTTCAGCAAATCACTGATATTGAGGTTAATAAACGTAATGTAATCCAGGACAGAACCATTTACGAGGATGCACATATTTTTGCAGAGAACCTCCACGATATGGCCTTAATGACCACCCGCGATCACGATAATTACAGGGCTATCTTTGACAATATTACCTCTTTTATTAAACCACCAGATTTATTGGTTTACCTGCGTGCATCGGTACCTACATTGGTTAACAATATCCAGCGCCGTGGCCGTGAATACGAAGCAGGTATCCGTATCGATTACCTTTCTAAACTAAACGAAAAATACGAAGCCTGGATTAAAGGGTATAAACTCGGAAAATTATTAATTTTAGATAAGGATAAATTAGATTTCACCAATAATCCGGAAGATTTAGGAACGGTAATCCAATCTATTGAGGCGGAGATTAATGGTTTATTTTAATCTAATCCTCTGAAGTGGAGTTAAATTGTGGTAAATGGTTGAATATTTATATTTACTTTTCATCAATTTTACCTGAATAACATATGATTGATAAAAATTCATCAGTAAATGCGAAGATCATAGGCATTATTCCGGCGCGATATGCCTCTACCCGCTTTCCGGGAAAACCTTTGGTAGATATTGCCGGAAAAACCATGATCCAAAGGGTTTATGAGCAAGCATCGAAAGCCGAAAGCTTATCAAAAGTAGTAATTGCCACCGATGATGTACGGATTGCGGATGAAGTGACCAGGTTTGGTGGAGAATTTATCTTTACCTCCTCTAATCACCAAAGCGGAACGGACAGGTGCGCAGAAGTGATTGAAACTTTAACGGGATACGATATCGTGATCAATATCCAGGGCGATGAACCTTTTATCGAACCTGCCCAGATCGATTTATTGGCAAGCTGTTTTATTGAAGAAAAAGTACAGCTAGCAACATTAATCAAATCTATTCAAAGTCAGGAAAGTGTATACAATCCCAATAGCCCTAAAGTAGTGATTGATGTGAATGGCAGGGCGATGTATTTTAGCCGCAGTCCAATCCCTTTTATCAGAAATGGTGAACCGGGTGTATGGGCAGAGAAACACCAGTTTTATAAACACATCGGGATTTACGGTTACCGCACGGAGTCGTTAAAAGTCATTACCAAACTTCCTCCATCCTCTTTAGAGATTGCCGAAAGTTTGGAACAGCTGCGCTGGATTGAAAATGGATTTTATATCCAAACCAAAGTTACCGACCTTGAAACTGTTGCTATTGATACCCCTGAAGACTTATTGAAATTAAATAATCTATTGGAGGCACTGAAGCACGACTAAGGTTATTGAAGTTCATTAGCCCTTCATTTATAGATTGATTTATAGTTAAATCATCGCTAGTAATTACTCCAAACGCTTAACGCCCTACTCCAAACTAAAGCACTAGTTCCATCTGAATATTACATCGTGCGTAAGGCGTAGGCTTGCCTGCCACTTTTTTAAAACCCAATTTGTGATAAAGATTTATGGCTGGTTTTAAAATGGTATTGCTTTCTAAATAAATTTTAGAGGCACCTAATGACCTGGCTTTTTCAACAATGGCACTCGCCAGTAAAAACCCAACATTTTTCCCCTGGGCTTTTGGCGATACGGCCATTTTGGCCAGTTCAAAATCATATTCGTCATCATCCATCTTAATTAATGCACAAACGCCTAAGGGTTCACCTTCGTAAAGCGCAACAAGAATAAAACCTCCCTTATCTAAAATATAGCCTTGAGGATCATCCAAAGCTTTATAATCAGATTCTTCCATAGTAAAATACGTTGAAATCCATTCTACATTCAGCGACCTGAATATTTCCTGGTATTTAGGCAGGTAATCTACAATTTCAACTTTTAAACTATCTCTTTCCTTTTTCTTTTCGATTACCCTTCTCAATAAGTTTTTTTGCTCCAATAAAAATTCCCATTCGCCTATTGCTTCCCAAAGTTTATGCTGTGCTTGTGCCGAGATCTCTTCAATAGCGGCATTTACATCAATGAGCTGATCTTTTATTTCTTTCGAGATCTCCACTCCTTTTTTAGAAAGGCTCACTACATTTCTACGTCCGTCAGCTTTGTCTTTACTTTCTTTAATATAACCTTTTTTCAGCATCTCACTGATAATTTTGCTGACAGATGGATGGGAATGGCCAATATCTCTAGCCAGTTCGGTAATAGTTTTTTCTTTTTCCCGGACTAAAGCATAAAATACAGGAAACCACTTGGGCTGCATGTCAATATGATACAACTTATAAATTTTTGCGGCATCTTCAGTCACCTTATCGGTCAACATCCTTAACCTGCTACCAATAGCTACTTTACCTACTTCTTCAAAAAAGTCCATAATAATATTAATTACGTAATCAGTTACGCAAATATAATAACAAAATGATCTAATGCAATACATTTAATGGCATCGCTAATATTTTTGTATTTTAGTTTATCTATGACAAAGCAAACACGCTTCATTACCTTTAGGCTATTGAAACTATTTTATTGTTCAGAATAATTTAAAAAGCAAATTGCACAATCGATATTTCGATTTTCAATTGTGGTTGTCAGGTGGCCACTCCTTTTAATTTTAAACCACATGATAAAATTTGTAGTTTTGAAATATGAGAAATACGTCGCTCCTCCTTGCTATCTGTCTTTTAGCACTTGTTGCCTGTAATTCGAATGGCAAAAAAGAGACCAATGCCATTGAGTTTAAAAATGTGAACCAAAGTCTGGCTAAATCTTTTTCCGATTTAAAACGTTTGGACACTTTTAGGATAGAACTTACCGGCAGAAAACCAGAGGAAATGATATTGAATTTCACAATCAAAAATGCCGATGGAAAAGAGATTTACAATGCTAAAATCAAGGGAACAGAACTGGTTAACAATACCGATCCCAATGTTGACCTTTCGAAAGAAAAAGACCAGGTTATTTTCTTAAAAACCATTGCAGACGACTTTTTCAGTGATGATAATTTTCTGGAGCCAGCAGTAATGCCTGAAGATAAAGCTGATAAATATACTCCCGATAAAGCCCTTTATGAGGAACTAAAAAAATCAGGTTTAAATGGCTTTAAATACCGTCTAGGTAAAGAAAACAACATTTACATTGCCTGGAGCGAAAAAGAGCAGAAGGTAAAAATTTATTATAATTGTTGTTAAGCTACTTTCTTAATCATAAAATTAATTACTATATTTATTGAAGGCGTAACAAATATATAGTTGCGCTAAAATCTATTCTTATTTTCTGCTTAGCTCGATAATGTTTTATCCATAAACCAGACATCATATTTTGATGCTAGTTAAGCACTAAAAACATCCCATTAAAATTTTAAAAAGAATAATATGGGGGATATCAATAGCGAAATTATTTCTAAAAATTTAAAGTCAAAAAGGATTGACTTACTTTCAACGCATACCAAACTTTCGATACCGGTAATTAACCGGATGTATAAAAAGATGATTAACGGAATTAAATTTGATGACATTAAGGTAAGTGATAACTTTATAATAGATGGTCATCACCGTTATATTAGTTCGATATTGGCAGATATTGACATGGGCAGGGTACCATCATGTAAAACCAGCGCAACAAATGTATGTGAATGGCACCAAGTAGAATTCGTTGATGAAGAATGGGATACTGAGTTAAAGATCAAGATAATGAATGAGTTAGACGCAAAGTTTAATAATATATCGTTAGAAAAAATATTCAAATTGACAAAATAAAACGTAAATTTGTATTATGTTTTTATTATTAGACATAGACGGAGTAATGGTACCTGCTAACTCATGGAGAAGACCAGAGATTTTAGCAGATGGCTTTGTTGAGTTTAATCCAAAAGCAGTTAAAGCACTAAATAAAATCCTCTATAATCATGATTTTGAAATTGTTCTTACCACTTCGCACAAGTTTAAGTACAGCTTGAATCAATGGCTCGATATTTTTAAAACAAGAAATATCAGCTTAAACAAAATTGGCCGCCTTCCAGATAACATCGATTTAGTGAACAGAAAGAGTGAGATTCTAAACTGGTTTAAATCACAAGGCAACAATGATGATTTCATTATCCTTGACGACGATAAATCGCTTAATGATTTGCCTCAATCTTTAAAACAGCGATTGATCCAAACCAGCGCATCGGTTGGTTTAACTGATTATTTAGCAGATGAGGTAATCGAACTTGCTGAAAAAAGTCATAACGAATTTGCTTAAGGAATCTTTCTTATGAAAAAATCTGATTTTCTAGCAAATCGATTAAAAGAGATTTTTTTAAATGGCTATTGGATAGCGAATACCAATTATAGAGATCAGTTAGAAAAAATTACCTGGCAACAGGCCATTCATCAGGTAGAAAATTTAAATACCATTGCTGCCCTAACCTATCATATCAATTATTATTTAGCCGGAATTTTAACTGTATTTAATTGTGGTCTGCTAGAAATAAAAGACCAATATAGTTTCGATCTTCCACCTATACATTCGGAAGCTGATTGGAATAAATTAGCTTCTGAATTATTTGACAATGCTTCAGTTTTTGCTATCGCAGTGGAAAAAATGCCAGATGAAAAGTTAGACGAGATATTTGTAAACGAAAAGTATGGCACTTACCTAAGGAATTTAGAAGCTGTAATTGAACACAGTTATTACCACTTAGGGCAGATTGTGCTCATCAAAAAATTGATTTTGGCAGCAGGGAAATAAAATCCCATCATTCTGTATATTAAACCTTCCCTCCTTTTTCACTATAAAAAAATATTTTAACTTCCACAAACAAACTAAATAAATAGTTGTACTTTAGAGCACATAACCAGACACAGATTATTTAACGTTTCTCTAAAACATACATGCTCAAGCAACTTTTCCCGGTTTTTATTTTTTCATTACTATTTTTCCCGGCACTGGCACAAAAAGCAAGCATAAAAGGCGTTGTGGTTGATACCGTCGAGAAAAAAAAATTACAAAACAGTTCTATACTACTGATATCAGGCAAAGATTCTGTCCTAGTTACGGATACCCGGACCAAAGCCAACGGTGAATTCGAATTATTGAACCTAAAAAAAGGCAATTACACTTTAGTCATCACCTTTCCTAAAATGGCCGATTATATAAGAGACATCCAGTTGTCAGATTCATCGAAATTTAATCTGGGTAATATCGCGATGGATAGCAAAGCTACACTTTTGAATGAGGTGACAATCAAGGCACAAAAACAGGCCATTAGCATGAAAGGTGATACGATAACCTACCAGGCAGATAGCTTTGCGGTGAAGCCACATGCCAACTTGCAGGATCTGTTAAGGCGATTACCAGGAATTGAGGTGGATAAAAATGGTGCAATAAAAGCAGGTGGAAAAGATGTAAATACGCTTTTGGTTGATGGAGAAGAATTTTTTGGTGATGATCCGCTTCTTGCTCAAAAATACCTGAAAGCTAATGCAGTTAGTGAAGTTCAGGTTTACGACAAAAAAACCAAAGAGGAAGAATTATCCGGAATAAAAGAGGGTGATGCCAAGGAGAAGGTGATGAATATAAAACTCAAGGAGAATGCTAAAAATGGCTATCTCAGCACTCTTGATGCCAATAGTGATTTAAATCATTTTAAAAATATTGGGGGCATGGCTGGTATCTACAAAAGCAAATTAAAAGCGGCAGTGTTTGGATTTAACTCCAATACCAACCAGGATTCGAAAGCAAGTGAAGCCATGAGCAGATTAAAAGGAAATGATTATGATGTAATTGAAGTTGGTGATGATGGCAGTACCGTTATGATTATGTACGGCGGTAGAGATGATGATGGTTTCTCGCCAACAAACGGCTTGCCTGATATCACCAGTTATGGTGCACATTTCTCCGATAAATGGAATGAAAATAAAGTAGGTCTGAAACTCAATTATAAAGGCAACAATCGGGATGTTATAGATAGAACAACCTCTAAAAACCAGTCACTATTGCCAAATGGAACAAATTTCTTTAGTTCCGGCAGCGCAAACAGCGAAACTAAGAGTACGGACCAGAGTTTAAAAGGGAGCGTTGATGTTAAGATAGACTCGCTGTCTACATTAAAAATATCATTTGCTGCGAGCAAAAACAAAAACAGTAATGAATACAAAAGCACTAACGAAACCAAGAACGGTTCAGGATTTTTTGTAAACAACAGTGATCAAACAAACAACAGCAACGGAGTTGACAATCTGTTTAACGGCAATATCAATTATTCGAAAAAGTTTGCCAAAAAAGGAAGAACGCTGTCTATCGATTTACAACCAGAAACCAAAAACGGCAACAGTCTCGGCAACAGTAAAAGTGTCACCAATTATTATGATGACAATGGCGTATCAAAAGGGCCGCCGATCACCCAGGATTTCCTCAATGATAACTCGGGCAGGGAAACCTCACTTGGCGCAAGAATATCGTATACTGAACCTCTGAACAAACAATTCTCATTGCAAACCGCCTATAGCTTTAAAACGGTAAACTCCAATAGCCATAAACTGGTTTTCGATAAGTCATTAAATAATAAACGGATCGATTCGCTAAGTAATAATTTCGATTTTAATAATTTTTCGAATATAGGCAAGGTGGTATTACAATATCGGGCAAAGAAATTTACTTTATCTGGCGGTGCAGAGGCTACACAAACAACATTCGAGCTGAATGATTTAGACCGCAGCAACAAATTTAACCGAAATTACTTAAACTGGGCACCACAGAGTAACTTCAACTATAAACTTGGTAAAAACACAAGTGTATCCTTAAACTATAATGGAAATACACGACAGCCAAGCTTAGATCAGCTACAGCCCATCAGGCAAATAAACAATCCACTTTACGAAATAAAAGGTAATCCAAATTTAAAACCATCGTTCAACAACAATTTTGGCTTTAATTTAAACACCTACCAGCAAAAATCGCAAATGTACGCATATGTGTATGGGGGCTACAGTTTTACCAAAAATGCAGTAGCGAGTACGAGTACAGTAGATGAGGTAAACAAAACGACAAGTAGTTACATCAATCTGAATGGCAATAACAATTTTTACGCCGGTGCAAGTTTTAATAAAAGTTTCAGCAAAATTAATTTTAGTACGGGCTTAAATGCCAGTTATAACCATTCAAACTCGGTTTCTATTTTAAACAATAAACTGAATGAAAATGTAAACAACAGTATCAGTTTACGTCCTCGATTCAGTTATTACAGTGATAAATTTCAAGTTCAGTACGATCCATCCTTTACCTTTTCAAACAGTCGCTCATCCATCGGCTCCATAAACAATGGTAAAAACTTTTTCCATAACCATGAAATTTCCGGCACTATAGAACTGCCATACAATACCGAATTCAATACCTCAATATCATTATCGTACCAGCCTGCCAACACTTCGTTCAGCAAGCCGGTAAATATTGCCATCTGGAATGCCTATTTATCAAAGAAGATGCTTAAAGCCCAGGAACTGGAATTAAAAGTAGCGATTTCAGATATTTTAGCTGAAAGGATCGGTTACAATCGATACGTTGGCGGCAACAGTATTAGTGAGAACACCAACAGTTTTATTCCAAGGTATGTCCTGATCGGTGTAACCTATAATTTAACTGGAAACTTTGTTAAACAAGACAAAAAATAACATCAGATGAAACATTTAGGATTAAGCATAATTTTATTTTTTGCGGTTACCATAATCAGGGCACAAACTGTTTTCATCAGAAGTGCTAAAATAACATTTGAGAAAAAGATAAACCAAAAGCAGCAATTGGCAGAAAACGATTGGATGTCAGACGATGCTAAAGATAAAATGAGCAAATACAGGACTTCCAACTGGGATTATAGTTTTAATGATAGTAGCTCC
Organism: Pedobacter sp. D749; assembly: GCF_019317285.1. Taxonomy (NCBI): domain Bacteria; kingdom Pseudomonadati; phylum Bacteroidota; class Sphingobacteriia; order Sphingobacteriales; family Sphingobacteriaceae; genus Pedobacter; species Pedobacter sp. D749. Next base: position 1,725,398 of record NZ_CP079218.1, on the reverse strand, counting down.
GTTTATAGGGTTAAACCGAAGGAAACCTTAAACGACAATAATTTCTTCTTTATTGCTGGCGAGAATACAAATGAAATGTATACCGATTTTAGCAAAAAAGCAAGGGTAATCAGAAAACCAATAAATGGCGAAGATTTCATTTTAAAAGACACGATCCCTCATCTCCAATGGAAAATTATGCATGATGTGCGCCAGATTGCAGGTTATGAATGCCGTAAAGCGACAACTGTAATAAACGATTCTGTTACTGTAGTGGCTTTTTATACTGATGAGATTTTATTAAAAGGTGGTCCGGAGGGATTTACCGGTTTACCAGGAATGATATTGGGTTTGGCTATACCACGTTACAACACTACCTGGTTTGCGACTAAGGTGGAAGCGAAAAACGTTCCGATCTTAAACATCGTACCTCCGGCAAAGGGAAAGAGAACCGATACGGAAAAAGATTTCAAAAAAATGGTCGACCTCTATACCCGTTATGATGATAAAAAGAATCCCAGAAAGATAGAAGCTATTAAAAAAGAACTTTATACGCTGATACTTTAAGTGGCATATCCCCTAAAACAGTCAATATCAAGTATATAAAACCATTAAAAAATATTCATGCAAAACCTAATTGAGTGATATTTTTTTGTACCTTTGTATCCCGTACAAAAACAATTAAACAGGCTCAAAACCCCTGGTTAATTCCACAAATTATCAATCATGACAAAGTATATTTTTGTTACGGGCGGTGTAACTTCCTCTTTAGGTAAGGGCATCATTTCCGCATCTTTAGCTAAACTTTTACAGGCACGTGGCTACCGTGTAACCATCCAAAAATTCGATCCTTACATTAATATTGATCCAGGAACATTAAACCCATACGAACATGGCGAATGTTTTGTAACTGAAGATGGTGCTGAAACCGATTTGGATCTTGGTCATTATGAGCGTTTCCTTAACGTTCCAACTTCGCAGGCAAATAACATTACTACTGGCCGCATTTATCAAAACGTAATTAGCAAAGAGCGCAAAGGTGAATATTTAGGTAAAACGGTACAGGTTGTTCCACATATTACCGACGAGATTAAACGCAACATGCGCATTTTGGGCGATAGCGGTGAATACGACATTGTAATTACCGAACTTGGTGGTACCGTTGGAGATATTGAGTCTTTACCATTTATCGAAGCTGTTCGTCAGTTTAAGTGGGAAGAAGGCAGTTCCAATGCCATTGTTATTCACTTAACCCTCGTTCCTTATTTAGCTGCTGCAGGTGAATTAAAAACCAAACCAACACAACACTCTGTTAAAGCCTTATTGGAATACGGAATACAGCCAGATATATTGGTTTGCAGAACAGAACACCACATCAGCGCCGATATCAGAAAAAAAATTGCATTATTTTGTAACGTTAACATCAATGCCGTAGTCGAATCGATGGATGCATCTACTATTTATGATGTGCCATTGTTGATGTTAAAAGAACAATTGGATAAAACTGTTTTATCGAAATTAAAACTGCCTACCAAGAACGATCCGGATATGGAAAGCTGGAAAGATTTCCTGGGTCGTTTAAAAAACCCAACTGCTGAAGTAAAAATTGGCCTGATTGGTAAATATGTAGAATTACCTGATGCCTATAAATCAATTATCGAATCTTTTGTACACGCAGGTTCGAAAAACGAATGTAAAGTCAGGGTAGAATATATCCACTCTGAAGGTATTTTCCCAGATAACGTAAAAGAGAAATTGAGTCATTTACAAGGTGTTTTAGTGGCGCCAGGTTTTGGCAGCCGGGGTATTGAGGGTAAAATTGATGCCATCAAATATGTTCGCGAGAACAATGTTCCTTTCTTCGGGATCTGTTTGGGTATGCAATGTGCAGTTATCGAATTTGGACGTAATGTTTTAGGTTTGAAAGATGCACACACAACAGAAATTGAAGAAAATTCGCCAAATCCGGTCATTAACATGATGGAAGAGCAGAAAAAAATAACCAATAAAGGCGGAACAATGCGTTTAGGCTCTTATCCTTGCGATATTAAAAAAGGAACAAAAGCTTTTTCTATTTATGGTAAATCGCATATCAACGAGCGTCATCGTCACCGTTACGAATTTAATAATGCTTATTTAAAGCAATATGAAGATGCAGGAATGATTGCGTCAGGTATGAATCCGCAAACCAATTTGGTTGAAATTGTGGAACTAAAAAATCATCCATTTTTCGTTGGCGGACAGTTTCACCCAGAATTAAAATCAACAGTTGCTAATCCTCACCCACTTTTTGTTAAATTTGTCGCCGCTGCGATGGAGTTTGCGAAAAAGAAAACGAATTAAAAGCAGTACATACATAAATAATGGATAGAAATACCTTTACAGGACTGTTCCTGATTATGATCATTTTGGCAGGATCATTCTACTTTTTGAGGCCGAACGAGGCTGAAATGAAAAAAGCCAAAGAAACAGAGCGTTTAGATTCTTTGAAAAAAGCTGGAGTTACACCAGTAAAAAAAGATAGCACCAAAACTGCAGCGATTGCTAATCCGGCTGTAGACTCTTTAGCCTTAAAAGGCCCTTTTGGCACTGCTTTAACGGGTACTGAAGCCAATACGGTTCTGGAAAACGAAAATTTATTGATCACTTTAAGCAATAAAGGTGGTAAAATTACATCTGTTGAAGTTAAAGGACAGAAAACCTTTACCGGTAAACCACTTATTTTATTTGCTGGTAGCGAAAACAAGTTTGGTTTAAATTTAAATGCAGCTGGTAAAGTAATTAATACCAACGATTTATATTTTACTTCAACAAAAACAGGTAATACAGTTACCATGCGTGCCAACTACGGTGCCAATGCTTACGTAGAATATGTTTACGATTTAAAAGCCTCGAGCAACAAAGTAGCTTTCAATGTTAATTTAGTTGGCTTACAACAGGTAATTGCAGGTAATACGATTGGTTTAAATTGGTCGACTATCTTATTACAACAAGAAAAATCGATCGAAAGTGAACACCGTTATTCTGCACCATATTACAAATATTTAGATGGTGATGTAAACCACCTTAGTGTTTCGAAAGATGAGAAAGAAGAATTATCGAAAGGTAAAATCCAATGGTTCTCTTTCAAGCAACACTTTTTCTCAGCTTCTTTAATCTCGAAACAAGCTTTCGAAAAAGGAAGTTTAGAAGTTAAAATCCCAACAGCTCCTGGACAGGTAAAGTTTTATGATGCCAATATGCAATTGCCATATGCGCATATTGCAAACCAGGCTTATGAAATGGAATTCTATTTCGGAACCAACAAATTTTCTGCCCTAAAAGCACAAGGTTATGATTTAGAGCAGCAGGTTGATATGGGCTACTGGCCATTGAAATACATTAACCGCTTTATTGTATTACCGGTATTTAACTTCTTAAACAGCTTTGGCTGGAACTACGGTTTAATCATTCTGGTATTAACCATCTTGTTAAAACTTGCTTTATCACCACTTACTTACAAGTCATACCTATCAATGGCTAAAATGCGTGTATTGAAACCAGAAATGGATGAAATTAAAGCTAAAGTAGGTGAAGATAACCCAACATTGGTTCAACAGGAATATTTAAAACTATATAAGAAAGCGGGGGTAAATCCTCTGGGTGGATGTTTGCCAATGGTATTACAGCTGCCTTTGGTAATGGCCTTCTTTTTCTTTTTCCCGAACTTGTTTGAGTTACGCGGCGAGAGTTTCTTATGGATGAAAGATTTATCAACCTATGATGAGTTTATCAAATTTGGCGTAAAAATTCCTTTCATTGGCGATCACTTAAGTTTAATGTGTGTATTGATGACCATCTCTACATTAATTATGACTTATTTCAATAACCAGGTTTCCGGAGCAACAGGCCAAATGAAATACATCGGTTATATTATGCCGGTTATTTTCTTAGGGGTATTGAACAGCTACCCTGCCGGATTAAACTATTATTATTTCTTAGCCAACTTAATGACTTTCGGACAGCAGTTCTTAATTCGTAAAATGGTTGATGATGATAAAATTCATGCTTTAATTCAGCAAAACAAAGCGAGACCAGCTGACGAGAAAAAGAAAAAATCTAAATTCCAACAGCGTTTAGATGACTATATGCGTCAGCAACAACAAGCTAAAAAGTAATTTAGCCTTTAATGATATGAAAACCCTCGAATGCTTAAGTAATCGGGGGTTTTTAGTTTTGAGCAGAGGGCGTGAAGCTAAGAGCGCTAAGCGTGAGGCATTTGGCCAATACCATTAAGTTAAGGTTTTTAACCACAGATGCACACAGATACACACGGATTTTTATATCTGTGTGTATCCTTTTTATCTGTGGTTAAATTATTTTCACAAGTGCCAATGGCTTAACTTAATGACTTGGGCGTTTGGCCCACACAGCTTAAACTTCGGTCATCCGACCTCGGACTCTCCAGACTAATTCCATTTAACCTCGCCAAAAACACCTTTTAATTGTAATATTTGGTATACAAGTTTCCTAATAAGCTAAAAAATTCCAATTTTAGAAGATTAAATCTCAACCAACAAATTAATAAATTTAAAAATGCAAAAGAGACTAACTATTATTCTGTTTTTCGTTGTCAGCTTTGCCTACGCACAAAAGAAACCTTTGGATCATTCGGTATATGATACCTGGGAATCTGTAGGTACAAAGCAATTATCAAATAATGGTCAATGGGCTATGTATAGCATCTTACAACAAGAAGGAGATGCACAATTATACCTTACTAATATTAAAACGAATGCAAAGATAAATATCCCAAGAGGGATGAACTCGCAATTTAGCAACGATTCTAAGTTCGCAGCATTTAACATCCGTCCACTAAATAAAGATTTGCGTCAGGCTAAAATTAAAAAGAAAAAGTCAGACGAATTGCCAAAAGATTCGTTGGGCATTGCCAACCTCACTACCAGTGCCGTTACAAAAGTAGCAAGGGTAAAATCTTTCAAATTCCCGGAAGAAGGTGCTGGTGTAATGGCCTATTTAACTGAAAAACCAGATACGGCAAAGAGAATGGTAAAACCTGCTGAGAAAAAGGATGACGAAACTGATTTTGCCGATGATGAACCTGCAGGAAAAAGCAAAACCGAAGAAGGAACCGATCTGGTAGTGAAAAACCTTTTAACAGGCACAGATAAAACCTATAAATTCGTTACCGATTATTATTTCAGTAAAGACGGCAAACAATTGGTTTTTGCCTGCAGTGGATCTAAAAAGGACAAAACGGCTCCTCAGGGCGTGTTCTTGCTGAATACAGAAAAAGGCACATTAAAAACCCTGATTAAAGGAAAAGGAAGTTTCAAAAACTTCACATTTGATGAGGAAAGCGAACATGTTGCTTTCGTGGGTGAGCAAAGTCCGGAGAAACAAGAAATAAAAGATTACAATATTTATTACAACTCTTTAACGCTTGATACGGCGCAGATACTGGTAGATTTTGATATGCCAGGGTTACCTGCAAAATGGTCGGTTAATGGCGATGGTAAGATAACTTTTAGTAAAGACGGCAAGAAATTGTTTTTCGGCATCTCACCTATTAAAAAGCCAAAAGATACTACAATCGTAGATTTCGAAGTGGCCAAAGTTGATGTTTGGAACTACAAAGACGATTATCTACAGCCGATGCAGCTTAAAAATGCGGACAGGGACAGCAAAAAAAGCTATTTATCCGTTATTGATGTTTACAGCAGCGATCCTAAAGTAATTCCATTAACAGATCTAAAACTACCGGATGCCAATATCATTGCGGAAGGCGATGCCAATGTGGTTTTAGCGTCTACAGACTATGGACGTAGGATCGAATCGCAATGGAGCGGTTCTACCACAAAAGATTACTATTTAGTTGACACTAAAAACGGTCAGAAAAAGAAAATTATTGATAATTTAAGCGGATATGTCATGGCTTCTCCTGGCGGAAACTACGTTTTATATTTTGATAGAAAAGCAGGTAGCTGGAATACTTATAACATAACGACAGGCAAATTAACTGTACTAACAACCGGATTAACAGAAAAATTTGTCAATGAAGAAAATGATGTACCCGATTTACCATCTGCTTATGGCTTAGCCACCTGGACTGAAGGCGATAAGGCCGTATTAATTTACGATAAATACGATATCTGGTCGTTCTCTCCAGATGGAAAAACGGCGCCAAAAAACATTACTACCGGTTTTGGAAGAGCAAACAACATTACCTTCCGTTACGAAAGAGTACAACAGGACAACAGGTTAGAACGCAATGCAGACAGCAAATTTGTAAAAGCGAATGAAATAGTCTGGTTAGATGGCTTTAACAATTTGACAAAAGAAAATGGTTTTTACCGCACCAGTGTCGGTTCGGCTAAAGCACCAGAATTGGTTGTAATGGCTAAATTTAAATACTCCAACCTGGTAAAAGCAAAAGATGCTGATATCTACATTTACGATAAAACCAGTTATGTAGAATCGCCAAATGTTTACATCACCACCGATTTCAAAACGGAAACCAAATTAAGTAATACCAACCCTCAACAAAAAGACTACAATTGGGGAACGGCTGAACTGGTTAAGTGGACTACATCAAAGGGCTATAAAGCCGAAGGTATTTTGTACAAACCGGAAAATTTCGATCCAAATAAGAAGTATCCAATGATCGCTTATTTCTACGAAAAACTAACGGATGGTTTGTATACTTATCAAGCGCCGGCTCCAACTCCTTCGCGCCTAAACATTTCTTATTTCGTGAGTAACGGATATTTAGTTTTCGCACCCGATATTAGTTATGAAACTGGTCATCCAGGTAAATCAGCAGTTGAATTCATCAATTCAGGTGTAGAAAGTTTGAAGAAAAATAGCTGGGTTGATGGCAGTAAAATCGGCATCCAGGGTCAAAGCTGGGGTGGTTATCAGGTAGCCTATCTCATTACGCAAAATAACATGTATGCAGCAGCCTGGGCTGGCGCGCCTGTGGTGAATATGACTTCGGCTTATGGTGGTATCCGTTGGGAAACCGGTATGAACCGTCAGTTCCAGTACGAGAAAACACAAAGCCGTATCGGTGCGACACTTTGGGAAAAACCTGAATTATATATCGAGAACTCTCCACTATTTATGCTTCCGAAAGTTAATACACCTGTGGTGATCATGGCTAATGATGCAGATGGTGCTGTGCCTTGGTATCAAGGGATCGAAATGTTTACAGGTCTGCGCCGTTTAGGCAAACCCGTTTGGATGTTAAATTACAATGGTGAAGCGCACAACCTGGTTCAACGCCAGAACCGTAAGGATATTCAAATCCGCGAGCAACAATTTTTCGACTATTATTTAAAAGGTGCGAAAGCTCCGGCCTGGATGACAAGTGGAATTCCTGCTACCGAAAAAGGAAAAACCTGGGGTTTTGAATTAACAGATGATAAACCTTAGTTAGTCCTGAGTCGGGAGTCTGAAGTCTTTAGTCCATAGTTTGATAGTTAGTACTATTGGCTATGGACTTTTTTGGTTAATGGTTTGATAGTTCATGGTTGATAGTCTTATAACCTCACTTCGGTTATTAATATTCCTTTAAAGGTCTACTACAGACATTTTTCGTTCATGCCTTCTTACTGAATTTATTTCAGGTCTATTTAGCTGGAGAGGTGCTGAAATAAATTCAGCATGACGATCGCCTTAGTTTCATGAGCTTAAAATTAGTCAGTATGAATAAATATTAATCGAACTGAAGTTTATAGTTTATAGGCACATTGTCTAAAAATACTTGCTATCAACCAACTAACCATTGACCATCAACCATAACTCTCCTCTATGAAATTCGGGTTAAAAAAGCTATTTTCACGCATCAAAAAAACAAAACAACCCTAATGGCATTAAGCAGGATTTGGTCGGCATTTATTATTGTAGCTATTGTTGTAGCTTGTATTAAATGCTTTTTCTTTGGGCAAAGCGATATTTTTAACTGGATGGTAATCGGAAAGTCCGATGATCCGGCAAATCCGCTTAAATTGGACGGAATTATTCAAACCTGTTCCATTGCTGTAAAACTTTGTATTGAGTTGGTAGGCACTTTGGCTTTGTTTATGGGCTTTATGGCTATTGCAGAAAAAGCAGGTGGTATTCGTTTATTATCAAGGATGATCAGCCCGTTTTTTTCAAAGCTTTTTCCTGAAGTGCCAAAAGGTCACCCTTCTATGGGCCACATGATCATGAACTTTTCAGCAAACTTATTAGGTTTAGATAATGCAGCAACCCCTTTCGGTATTAAAGCCATGGAAAGTTTGCAGGAGTTGAATCCGAATAAAGATGTTGCCAGTAATTCGCAGATTATGTTTTTATGCCTGCACGCCGCAGGTTTGTGTTTGATCCCTGTAAGTGTAATTGCCATCCGCTCAACCCAAAATGCGCAGAATCCTACCGATATTTTTATTCCCTGTATGATTGTAACCTTTGTAGGTACCATGGCTGCAATGCTGATTGTTTCTTTCAAGCAGAAAATCAATCTTTTACAACCTGCTATTTTAACATGGGTTTTAGGAATTTCAGCAGTAATTGCAGCAATAGTGTGGTATGTGAGCCGTTTAAATGCAGCAAGCGTTACTTCTTTCTCTGGCCTGCTAAGTGGTGGACTTATTTTACTGATCTTTTTACTCATCGTTATTGGTGCGCTATACAAGAAAATAGACATTTTTGATTCTTTTGTTGAAGGCGCAAAAGGCGGATTTGAAACGGCCATCAAAATTATCCCCTATTTAGTGGGGATTTTAGTTGCCGTATGTATGTTGAGGACTAGCGGAACTTTTGATGTAATCATGAACGGAATTAAACATGCTTTCATCTTTTTAGGCGCAGATACCCGTTTCGTTGATGCACTACCTACGGCTTTGATCAGGCCTTTGAGTGGCGGAGCGGCCAGAGGCATGATGGTGAGTACCATGATTGCCAACGGACCAGATTCTTTTGCCAGCAGATTATCAGGGGTATTTCAGGGTGCATCAGATACCACTTTTTATGTAGTAGCTGTTTATTTTGGTGCTGTTGGCATCAGAAATACCCGTTATGCAATTGGTTCGATGTTATTGGCCGATTTAGTTGGTGTAATTACTGCGATAAGCATGGCTTACCTCTTTTGGCCTGGATTAAAATAAAAGCATAAAAAATCTCCATTTGAGAAAGCCAAATGGAGATTTTTTTTTATGAGCATTATATCAGATGTGCATAAACTACGAAACCGGAATGGAAATCCTATTGATGATTTCATCAATAGCATCAGGATCAATTGCTACATTTTTCGAAGCACACCATTTTTCTGTTTTATTATCTAACCAGATACAGAAAGAATGATAGCCATCTAAAACAACGGCATAGGTTTCGTGAAAATCATCTTGGATACGCATGCAAAATCCCTTAAAAATTTTGCCTCTAACATTGAATTGCAGGGTGGAATAATTTTCTAACATGGCTCATTATATTTTTGGTTAATTTACAACAAATTATAAACGAGAATGTTTCGTTAATTTAAAGGAATTAATAATTAATTCTTAAGCTAACTGCAAAGACTTAACCTATGTTTAACATGTTGGAATAGCCTTTAGCTATTAAACGCTTTTTTGAGGGTAAAAATATTTCGCACTGCAGATTTAGTATCGTACGGCCTCTTTTTACAATCGAGGTTTCTGCAACAACTTCGTCGCCTTCGCTTGCAGTAGCAAAATAATCGATATAATTATTTACGGTGGTGTATCGTTCATTTAATCCCATCGTAAAAACAGTTGCTCCAATTAAATCATCAATAATACCTGCTGTTACACCGCCATGCAAAATTTGATAAGGATTGGTCATCTCTTTACGGATGGTATACTGGCAAATTAATATGCCATGATCTGCTTTGATTAAAACCGGGGCCAGCCAGTTCATAAAGTTTGAAGGCGAATTGGTAATTACCTTGCCAATTGATTGCCTTAAAAAAGTTAAACGCTGTTCGCTTAAAGATGGTTCCATTAGATGTAAAATGTTATCATGTAAGATGGATGAGGTAAAAGTAGGAAAAATGGAGCATAATTCGTAGTCCATAGTCCATAGTCCATAGTCCATAGTCCATAGTCCATAAGATGGAACGGCTGGCAGAAAAAAGGTTTAATGACGCCAAAGAAAAATGTAAGATGGAATCATGTAAGATGGATAATGGGGTAAGCTCACATTATAGTCATCCATCATCCATCTCCCTTCTTACATCATCCATCTTACATCAACCATCTTATCCTCTATTCTTAAATTGGTATTATAACTTTAAAACTCAGGTTCCTGCCCATATTGTAAATCCCTGACCGGCCATTGGGTGAGCGGTTATAATATTCAAAATACTTCAACCTGTTTAGATTTGACTGGTAGGCGATATTAAAAATATTATCGGCCTGAAGAAAAATATCGAATAAGGTTTTTCCTTTTTTAGTTTTTAGTGTTGATCCTATTCCTCCGTTAATCAATGTATAACCTGAGGTAAAGCTTTCAGTATTATCAAGCGCATAAAATTTATCCTGATCAGCGAAAAAAGCAGCATCAATTTTAATATAAGGTTTGTCAAAAATACCTACAGGCTTTTGCGCTGTTGCTTTAATCTCCGTTCTCACTTGTAATGGCGGAATAAAAGGCAAATATTTCGCGTCTCTACTATGTTTATCTAACAGTTCCTGGTTCTGGTTCAACCCGACTACATAAGCGAGACTATTATTGAAACTTAGCCATTTTAAATTTGCAGGATGTAGATTTATCGAAATTTCTGCACCATATAATCTGGCTTTTGATTGCTGATACTGATAGGTTAAGTTACCAGGAACAATAACCACCGGATTTCCGCTGGCATCGGTTAAGCGCGATTGATAAATGTAGTTCTGAATATTGTTGTTAAACAGTTCCAGGCTTATATCTGCATCTCTCAAATAGGCAATAATGCCAATATCTTCCTGAAGGTTAAACTCTGGTTTAAAGGTCCTGTTGCCCAGGTACACAATGTGCGCACCTGGATCTAATCCATTAGAACCGATTTCTGTGATATTTGGAGCCCGATACCCTCTCGCGATATTGGCCTTAATCAAAAGTTTGTCTGAAATATTATACGTTAAGCCCAGGCTTCCTGATAAGCCATAATAGTTTTTATTAAAAGATGGAAACTGCAATTTTCCCGTAGGGTTGTTTGCGCTTACCTGCTCGCCGAAACCGGTTTGTGCATTGGTACCTACATAAAAATCGCCCCAATTGATATTCCTTCTATCGATTCTGATTCCGCCGGAAACATCTACCTTGCCCATCGATTTCTTTGCGAAATAAAAAGCTCCGATATCAAAAAGATCATAATCGGGAATAGGAAAATCGGTAGCGGACTTGCTCCTGTTTCCCTGGTACATACCATTAACCCCGATGGTACTTTCGATACCTGCAAAATCGGGCAGATTGTATTTAAGATCATAGTTAAAAGTGTTTAACACCACATAAAGCCCGGCCTGACCTGGTAATGTAGGGTGGTTATACTCTCTCCTTACGCTTTGCTGTCCGCCAATCAATACATTTAAATCACTCGTTCCAAATTTAAACTGACTCGTATTATAAAAACGGTAATGTTGAATGTGTTGATGCAAGGGATTTATGGAATAGGTATTCAATTCACTTTCAGGCACAACAGGCCTGTTTTTAATATCGTCTCCATCATCCAAAACCTGTCTGGTAAATCGTCTGGATAAAGAATCTCTGCTGCCATCAGGAATTTCCATCAAATTATCATAATAGGTGATGGCTGTTTTAGTAAAACCCCAGGCCTTATCTACTCTGGCACTGGCAGATAAATTGTATTCTCTAAAAGCTGTACCATACACCAATCCATCAATTTTATTTTGGTAATTATGTGCTGTTTTCCCGGTCGCCCTAAAGGTGTATTTCCAATCTTTTTTAATGTAGGCCAGTCCGAGCGATGATCCGATCATCCCATTATTGCTTTGGTAATTTGCAGTAAAATCGCCTTTCAACTTTCCATCTTCAAAATTCGGCGTATAAGGAATCATATTAATTACTCCAGCCAATGCATCGGAACCATAGGTTAGGCTAGCCGGACCTTTTACAACTTCAGCACGTGTAATGCCATATTCATCTACCTCAATTCCATGTTCATCGCCCCATTGCTGCCCCTCCTGCCTTAAACCGTCATACAATGTTAACACACGATTATAACCTAATCCCCTTATAAAAGGCTTAGAAACATTTGGGCCAGTGGTAACGGCTGTAATTCCAGGCACGCCTTTAACAATAGCTTCTATCAGGTTCGTATTTACATTTTGATCCATTGTTTTTTTAGAAAGTACGGCAATAGGCACAGGACTTTTCCGTAATTGTGTTGCGCGGTTTACCCCCGTAATTACCACGTCGTTTAGATCTGATGCTAAACTTAATAAGTCGGCATTAACCAAAGTGGTATCTCCTTTTAATGTTATTCTAATTCTTTTTGACTGATAACCGATGCCTGAAAAAACCAGATCGCAATTTCCAGAAGCGATTCCGCTGAATTGATAGCTACCTGAACTACCCGATTTTGTTAATTGGTTCGTACCTAAAATTTTAATAGTGATGTTTTCTACAGGTACATGCTGAGATGTCACGAATCCCTTAACTGTAACCTTTTGGGCAATGGCATTTAGTGATATAAAAAAACAGAAGCAATATAATAATGGAGATTTCATAAATGCAAAAATGATTTATCTAAATATAATTTTAGACAAATCTAAATTTTAATTTATATATATCAAATAAAATATTTAGATGATATTTAAGACAAAGGTAGATAAGCGTTTAGCGTAAGGCGAAAAGTTTTTTTAATGCTGAGAGGTGGTATGGAATGCTTACAGTTTCCGGCCTTTTTTTGATCTATCAGAAAACTATAACGTATGTCGCCAACGGATTAGCAGATTTACGCAGAGATGGACCCTTAGATTCCGCTACAATTGACAGATCTCTTAAGAAGGTCGTCATTGCTGACGATAATCTGAGGTGATTTAATCCCTTTAAATTCTTATTTAATTTATATTGATTTTTATACAAAAATTAACGCTCAGGGTGACACATTTAAGGGAAATAATCAAGAGAAAGGCTCTTCAAATACACTCAGCATAACACACGTAGATATGGTAGTGCTTAAACACTTGAGTATTTTGGGTTATATACAATTGAAATAATTTAAAGATTATTCGTATTTAAGTGCATCTACAGCGTTAGCTTTAGCTGCGCGATACGATCTAAAACTTACTGTAACCATTGTTAACAGCATTGATCCAATCATCGCTAATAAGAATGGCCATAAACCGAGAGCAGTGCGATAAGCAAACCCAGATAGCCATTTATTTGCTAAAATATAAGCTAAGGGCCAAGCCACGAGGTTTGCTATAAAAACCATTTTAACAAAAGATCCATTGAGCATTTTTATGAGTTCGACAGTGGTAGCACCTAAAACTTTTCTGATAGCCATTTCGCGTGTACGTTGTGTGGCAACAAAAGATATTAATCCAAAAAGGCCGATAAAAGAAATAAACATAATTACAACGGCAAAAATCTTAAATAAAAGGCCCGTAATCCGTTCCGACTCATAATATCCGTTAATATCGTCATCAATAAATTTTGCTGAATACACCTCATTTGGAAAACTGCTTTTCCACATGGTTTCGATGTTTCTCATCGCTTCAATAAGCTGTTTACGATTAAGCTTGACAGCCATATTATAATAGTGCTTTTTCTCCTGATAGAAAACCATAGGCGAAATTTTCTCCTGAAGCGACTGATCATTAAAATCTTTTACTACCCCAACAATTGGCCCTGTTCTTCCATTTTGCGAAATTACTTTTCCCAGCGCTAGCTGAGCATTCGAAATTCCTATTTTTTTGACAAAGGTCTCGTTGGCGATATAAGCATTTGCCGTATCACTTTTCCCGTAAACCTTACCTGCCACAAACTGAAGTCCAAACAGATCAAAATAGTGTTCATCGCTTATAGAAAGCCGCACTTCAAAGTCTTTATTCTCGCGGCCATCTACATAAAAATTGGTAGTATTCATCATACCCGAAAGTGGTGGCCGTATAAAATAACTCTGCATTTCCACACCAGGTATGTGCAACAGTTTTTCTCTGAACATTTGCTGTTTGGTTAGGCTGGCACTATCTCCGGGAAAATTGATTAGTACAATCGCATCCTTTTTAAAACCAAGGGGTTTTTCCCTTACATATTGCATTTGCCTCACTACTACAACCGTAGCAATTATCAGCACAATAGTAATGGTGAACTGCATCACAATCAGCACCATGCGAAGGTTAAAATTCCCTGACTTGATGCGCACTTTATTCTTAATGGCTAAAGCAGGACTAAAACCTGAAATAATCATTGCCGGATAAAATCCTGCAAGAAAGCTTACAGTTAGCACCATAAAAAACAGAAAAACAAGAATTATAGGGCTTGCAAAAAGAGAAAGATTGATCTGCCCTTTAAAAAGGCTGGCCAACTGAGGTAATAATAACTCTGAAAATATACAAGCCAAAAGCATAGAAACAGTAGCAATTGCAGCAGTTTCCACTAAAAATTGAAGCACAAGCTGCTTACGCATTGCTCCCATCACTTTGCGTACGCCTACCTCTTTCGAACGGTTTACTGACTGAGCGGTGGCCAGATTAATAAAGTTGATACATGCTGTGACCATTAAAAAGAGTCCGATAATGGCCAAACTATACACTTCTTTTTTCGTAATAGCGGTACCAGCAAAATTATTGTAACGTTCACTAAAATGCACATCAGCTAAAGGCTGTAAGCGACTCTTTTGATTGCCTGGTAATTTTTTCTGTTTTAAATATTTATTATTTAACCTTTCTAACGACTGTTCTAATAATGGCATAGAAGCGCCTTTTTTCAGGAGCACAAAACACTCATCATATGAATTTACCGAATCCCAATCCTGGTTTTTACTTCCGGAAAAAGTTGGAAAACTGATCATAATATCCATTGGAACACTGGTACTTTCGGGTAGATCAGCAAATACACCGACAACAGTTAGTGGGATAGAATTCCAGAAAGTAAAACTTTTACCAATAGCAAGCTGGGCAGAACCAAAAAGTGTTCTGGCAGTTTTTTCGGATAGCACTACAGTATTAGGCCGGGAAAGCGATTGTCCGGCCTGACCAAAAAGCCATTTTACCGCTAATATATCAAACAGATCGGATTCAGTAAAGTATACCTCACGAACGGCTTTAAAGCGTTCAGTGCCATCATTATTCTTAACCATTACCACACCGCTATTGCGCGAAATTCTTGCAATTTTCTCTATTCCTTCTAACTCTTGTTTAGCAGCCGGAGCAAACGGTATGGCTACACCTGCAGAATAATCATCAAAATTATTGTATTTCCAATCGGTTACAAACCTATATATCCGATCTGAATTTTTAAAGTGTGTATCATAACTCAATTGAAACCTGATAAATATGAAGATCAAAATGCAACTTGTCATCCCAATAGACAGACCAAGTATGTTAATCAAGGTATATGATCTGTTTTTAATCAGATTTCTAAAAGCAATTTTCAAGTTTAATTTGAACATAGAGTTAAATTTCGGCAAACAACTCCATTCTTATGCCAAATATAAATATGCGGTTTAAAACGGGGAAAAGGCGAATAAAATACAATTACTGTTCAGAAACGAACAATACTGTACGCAAGCGGACAGTAAATTTCACTAACAATATATAAATTCTCAAAATCGCCTTATAACCTATATCTAACTGATTACAAACAACATGCACTGACTCTATTAAAATCGGCAGGAAAATCCTTTCAAAATTTTTATCCGTATATCGTCATAAACACGGTTATTATGATTATAATTGGATGCAAAAGAGTGAATGAAACTTATAATACCTGAAGGATTGTTATCCCTAAGGGAGTTGTAAACAGTACTAATCCTATAAACAAAATATATGTTGGTGATCAATAATTTTGAAGAGTATGAATCGCATCTGGGTAAAGAACTGGGTGTTTCACAATGGCATACTATAGACCAGGCACAGATCAATAAATTTGCTGATGCAACCCTGGATCATCAATGGATACACACCGATCCGGAGAAAGCTAAAAATGAGGGGCCTTTTAAGGCAACAATTGCGCATGGATATTTAACCTTGTCGTTAATTCCTTATTTATGGAAGCAGATTGCAGATGTACGTAATATTAAAATGGAAATTAATTATGGCATTGAACGCTTTAAATTTGGCCAGGCCGTTTTAGTGGATAGCGAAGTGCAGTTAAAAGCTAAATTAATTTCTATCAGTAATTTGAGAGGAATAACTAAAGTTACCATTCAGGCTACTCTTGTAATTAAAGACCAGCCAAAACCAGCATATGTGGGTGACGTGGTATTTTTATATCATTTTATATAAGAATCATCTAATTCAGGCAATTTAATTTCGTTCATGCCCGGGGAATTAATGTTGGGCAAACTGGTTTTAGCTAGCGACATTTTAATGACATAGAATGGACCTTATTTCCTGCCCGCGGCAAGCGTCGAGATATCATCGGAATAAAATCATCAATACATATTCTCACGCCGGATTCGCATGAATAATCTTCATATATTCAATAAAACTTATATTTGAAGCGCTACCTATGCCTGTGCCAAAAAAATTGACCGATTTTGATTTGATTCAACTTTTAAAAGCTGATGATCAGACCGCCTTTGCTGAAATTTATAAACGTTATGCAAGAAGCCTCGCAGATTTTACAGCATCAAAATTATTTAATCTAGAAGATGCACAAGATATTATTCACGACCTTTTCGTTAAATTTTGGGAAGACAGGAAACAATTACACATTACTTCCAATTTAAAAACTTACTTATTTACTATTGCCCGTCGCCGAATCATCGATAAAATACGTTGGAATATTATCCGTGAAGAATATTCGGTAATGCTGCAATCACTAGCAAATTCATATGATCCGAATACGGAGGAACAAATGGCAGCTAAAGAACTTCAACAAACTATCAATAACTCGTTGAATGAACTGTCCCCAAAAGTAAAAGAAATCTATCACATGAGCCGTGAAGAAAATCTTAGTATCTCAGAAATCGCAAAAAAACTGATTCTATCTGAGCAGACAGTAAAAAACCAACTATCCATTGCATTGAAGCATCTGAGGAAATCATTAACAACAAGCTCTACTTATTTTTTTTTACTTTGGTGGCTGTTTTATTGACATTACCTCTTGATTAAAAAATATTTCATTTTATTATAGTACTAATTGGCATTTCATACGACTACTGTTAAAATGCTGTAAAAGATGGATTGGAATATTATGGAAGCCTTGTTGGATCGCTACCTGAAGAACGAGACTTCTCAGGAAGAAAATGAGTTAATAGAAAACTGGTTGCAGGAAAACGATAATCCTCATTCGCAATGGCAACATTATAACCAGGGGCAGAAAGACCAGTGGTTAGAGAATGTCGTCTTTACTAAAATAAAGCATAGTATCGAGGCCAATGAACCCAAAATAGCTGTGATATCACATCAAAGGTCTATATGGCGGAGTGTAGCCGCAGTTGCGGCAATATTTTTTATAGGCCTTATGCTGTATCTTGAATGGCCTATACTACAATATCACTTGCTTCCGACACAGTTAACCATCCTTGAAGTACCTACAAACCAACAAAAGAAGATCACACTTGCAGATGGCAGTTTTATTTGGATTAACGGGAATTCTCAATTAAGGTATCCTAAGCAATTTACTGGTAATGTAAGAGAGGTTTATCTTTCCGGGGAGGCTTTTTTCGATATTCACCATGATGAAAAAAAGCCCTTTATTATCCATACAGGAAAAGTAATTACCACGGTTTTGGGAACAGCTTTTGATATTAAAGAAGATAAAATCAAACATACCATTCTGGTCACAGTAACTCGGGGAAGAGTCAGCGTTGCTAATGGAAAAAAGCAGTTAGGTATCATTACTCCAAGGCAACAAATCAGTCTTAATTTATTGGATAATAAGTCTACTAGGACTGTAGTGGATATCAAACAGGCTATATCATGGCAGAAAAGGGAACTGCATTTTGAAGACATCACCTTTGCAGAGGCAGCTTTGGAGCTAGAGCAACGTTTTAGGATAAAAATCAATTTTAGTAATGATAAGATAAAAAACTGTCGCTTTACAGGCACTGCCCTGAAAGGTGAAAAATTAGAGAAAATATTAAAGGTAATCTGCGCTTTTAACAATGCAACCTATCAGACAAAATCAGATAAAAGTATTATGATCGATGGGGCAGGATGTAACTAGTAAAAAGATGAAAAAGCAAAAAGAATAGCAAGCTAAGGCATACTTGTACTCCAGGCAGTATAGTATCAAAATAGATCCTGCAAGCCGACGGCTATCGGCTTACAGGTGTCCCAGAAACGGGGTTTTAAATCATTTGGTAATCACTTAAAACATATAAAAGTATGAATATTTCTGCAAAAAAGCAGAAGCTGGTAGGCTTAAGTGCCTTTTTGACCGGCAATAAACTGTTAAATTCATTGTTAATCTGTCAATTGATGCGTGTAAGTGGAATAGTAATTATTTTATTATCAACAACAGTTGGCGTACTACACGCCAATTCAAGTAAAGGCCAGGATATGGCCACCGAAAAAGTAACTATTGGTTTACAGTATGAAAGTTTGACAACTGGCCTTGAAAAAATAGAACAGCAAACAAGTCTTCGTTTTTTTTATCGCAAAGCAGATGTTAAAGTGATCAAAAGTCTTAGTTTACCTGTTCGTGTAAGAACAGTTCAAGAAACCCTTAACGAATTATTACGAAATACATTTTTTTCGTTTAGACAGATCGATGGCAATATTTTGCTGGAAAAAAACAATCTACAAACAGAATATTTAATAAATGGCCGTGTTGTCAGCATTAACCAACATTCCATACCATATGCAACCGTAAGTTTAATTCAGGTGGATATCAATAAATCAATCCAAACTATCCAAACAGATACAAGTGGGAATTTTAAATTTACAGCCAACAAAAAAGGAGATTATTTAGTCAAAATTTCCGCCATGGGGATGGATAGCCTATCAGTTGCGATTACATTGTCCGATGCTAAAGTGATCCAATTACCCGATATTGTGCTCACTTCGTCTTCTACCATACTAAGAGACGTTGTTGTAACAGCATCTAAACCACTTATTAAACAGGAAATTGACCGTTTGACCTATAATGTACAGTCAGACCCGGAAAAGGATATTCTAAGCGCGTTGGAATTATTAAGAAAAGTTCCGCTGGTATCAATAACCGGTGATGATAAAATAGAAGTAAAAGGCAACAGTAATTTCAGGATTTTAATTAATGGGCGCCCATCCTCACTAATAGCAAACAACCCATCAGATGTTTTTAGAAGTATGCCTGCAAATACCATTCAGAGTATTGAGGTAATTACTAATCCTCCTTCGAAATATGATGCAGAAGGCATAGCAGGAATAATAAATATCATCACAAACAAAAAAATAGAACAGGGTTACAACGCTTCTGTGGGTGCGTATTATAATACTTTAAATCAAAGAGGACTAAATAGTTCGCTTACCTTAAAAACCAATAAGATCGGAATTAATGGCTTTTTTGGAAGCAATTGGCAAGATAACCCTGCATCAACTTTCAAAAATTCGCAATTGGGTACGTCGTTCATTAATACACTTTCTACCGAACAGGGACAAATGATCAACTCCAGAAATGCATTATATGGGAATGTAGAAATTAGCTACGAAATTGACTCATTGAATTTAATAACAGGTACTATGGGCTTAAACAATAGTAAAAACAACCAAAAAAGCGATCAGTTTTTTAATTTAATGAATAGCCAAAGTATTATTGAACAATCTTATCATATTGATTATTCAGGAAAAGATAATAGAAAAGGCAATGATTTCGGGATAAATTATCAATTAGGGTTTCCTAACAAGAAAGACCAACTTTTAACAGCGTCTTACAAATATAACGAATCCGATTATACTGAAAACAATACTAACATTGCAACTCAACGTTTTAATTATCCCAACAATGATAGGGGACAATTTAATAACTCGGGAGCAAAAGAGCAGACTATCCAATTGGACTATGTACATCCCTTAAAATCTTTGAACATTGAGGGAGGGGCAAAAGCTATATTAAGGGATAATTATAGTGATTTTACCTACAAAAGTTTTGTGCCCGGAAGTGGAGATGAGGTCTCTAACAATACCGTTAACTCATTTAAATACTTAAATAATATTTATGGATTTTATAATACATACCATTTAAAGTTTAAGAAATGGGGCATTAAAGCAGGGGTGCGCCTAGAAGTTACAACAATTAATGCTGATTTTATAACCGTTGGTTCGAAGGTAGACCGTACCTATAGCAATCTTATTCCAACGATAGTTTTTCAAAGGATTTTTGAAAATCAAAACAATTTAACACTGGGATATACCCAACGAATTCAACGACCAGGTATAATGCAGCTCAATCCATTTGAAAATAAATCTAACACATTATACTGGGAAGCTGGAAACCCTGACTTGCTACCGGTTTTAAACCATAATTTTGAGTTAACTTACAGTAATTTTAAAAAGGGATCTCTAAACATTTCAGTTAATTATCTCTTTGCTAATAACTCGGTACAGCAAGTTGCTGCTTTAGGCAAAGATTCTGTTACCAGATATACCTATCAAAATATAGGAAAGAATGATGATCTCGGTTTTAATTTAAATTTCAGCTATACCATAGCAAAAGGTTTTACAGTCAACGCTAATGGCAGAATATCATATTTATGGCTTACCGGCACTTCAAACGGACAATTTGCTTCTAATCAAGGATTTAAAGGAAATACAAATGTTTCGTTTTCTCATTTTTTAGAAAAATATAACTTCCGTACTTCTTTAGATTTCGGAACAAATAGCCCCGAAATATATTTACAGGGAAAATCAAGGTCCTCATACAATTCTTCACTTAGTTTAAATAAGCAGTTTTTCAATAAAAGTCTTTCCATATCGGCCTCCGTTAGTAATCCATTTGAAAAGTACAGAAACTGGTATACTAGGTTTACTACTCCTGATTTTACCTCAGATTACAATTCTAGAAACAATTTTCGTAGATTCAATTTCAGTGTAAACTATAAGTTTGGAGGGCTTAAATCGACCATTAAGAAAAATAAAAGAGGTATAAATAATGATGATTATTTAAAATAACGTTGGGTCAAGCTATAGGTTAGTTAGATCGTGTTAACTTTAGGCGTCTTACGCAGATAATTTCATCCTTAAAAAAAATGATTCTTAAAAAAGAACATAGTAATTCAGGTATTTACCATTGCTTTTGAAGTGATAAATACCTGCTTTTTCAACAATTTGTTCATCCGATTATTAGCACTGTGAAAGTGTAATAATTAGTTTTATTCACATGTTACTAAGCTTGATCATTGTTTCTTCGCTCAATAATTGAACGATGATTGGTGGATCAGGGAACTCTCATACCTATAATGGTACAGCATTCAATTTTCATTGAAACGATGGAAGTATTGCTCCTAATTCTAGTTGGTAAGGCAATCGGCTATGTTATGAAATTTTGGCAACATACATTGCCTTTATGGTTCATTACATCCTGAAAATAAAAGTATTTACAATGAATTAGGCCTTGTAGGCATGGGAAAGTGAAACCAACTATTCGTCGGAACACCGCATAATGAAAGACGCCAAAATTGCCTATTGACTGTTTGCAACATGTAGAAAACATCGCAAGGATCCAAAGAACTGGATCACTAAAGTGCATTTAAAAAGTAATAACCCTGAATACAGTGAAAGATATAACGACCTCATACTATACTGTTAAAAAAACAGCAGATTTAATTAAAGGCATAATAAAGGACTTGAGGCATATACTTATGTATGTATACATTATTTTTTAATTGAATTGGCAGAAACTCTCTTAGTTTGGTGTCTAAAAGTGCGCGAAAAAATCCTCGGACTTCTGCAAAGTCTTCCAACTAAAATGTGCGAATGAGTTATCACGGACAACTTTCATAGAAATATCTTCTTATGGCAATAATCTGAACATATCCTCATCCTTATTATCATCGCCAGTGACCATCACAAAATCGCATTTTTTTGTTTAGTATTTGAAAATCACTTTCTCTTTATTTACACCATTTTATTCGATGACTTTTTTTACCGTGTAAAATATTAAACCTTCGATATTAGGAAGAATTTAATTCACTGAGAAGTTCAGCAGCCCTTTTTTACCTAAATTTTCCTCAACACCTCGATAATGCAGGTAACGGAATAATATTTTTATTTTATAAATGCGCCGGGAGTATCATTCACAAATCTATTTAGAATCGAATTGACCTCGTCTTTCCATTCTAGTGTTCGGTTTTCCAAACTATACCAAATTCCACGTTTTTTCCAAGATGCTCCATGTTTGCAATTAAGTTTATTGTGGTTTGCCCAACCATCGTTCTAGATTTTCATGCGATCGACCATTAACTATGATAAAGAGGTTAATTTTCCCAGGAATTATAAAAAACATATTCAGATTATCAAGCATAGAAAACATTCCCCTATAATTCTGAAACCTAGTTCCATTAATTAAAAAGTCTTTTGAGAAATTCTTTATCATTACTCAAAGATATCCAGCTAAAATGCCCGGTGTTGTTGTATTCGTAAGAGCTAACAGAAGTACCTTGTTGCTCCATTTGCGACTTTATTAACTGAACAGCAACAAGCGGAACATAGGGGTCATCTTTGCTTACACTCATAATAAATGAGATGTTTTTAAGCGTTTGCAGATCAACTGAAGACAAAGGTCTTATTGAGCTCATCAAAATAGCTGTATTGAATAATTTTGGATAAGTTAAAATAGTCTCCCAAACCATTGATCCTCCACTTGATAACCCTGCAACATACATATCCTTCTTTTCGATACGATATTGTTTTTTTATTTTATTGGCAAACTCAACAGTGGCCATCATGTTATAATGCGCCTTGAGAATGTTCGACTTAGTTTTGATAGGCTTTGGTACGAGCACAAAATATGGCTGATCTGGTTTATCTACAAATATGTTAACAAAATGCACAAGTGCAACTCGCCCGGTGTCTGACTTACCCGGATAAAATACAAATAATCGATATTTTTTACGTGGATTATAATTCTGTGGCTTCAGCAAGTAATAAAATAATGAATCTTTATTTTTAATATAAACACTATCCTTAAAGGAATCTGCCACACGTTTTTGTTTCTCAATAGAATAACCGCCGTTTGGTTCGATCAAATTTTGTACTTCCATATCCTCCAACTGATTATTTGTTTGAACCACATTAGATCCGCAATCTATTTTCTTTTTCACACCTGACCGTACATAATTATCAGAGATCTCAAAGTGTGGAGTATCTGGTGTAGACTCTTGAAACTTGATGCCTTGGTGCAGGCCATATTGAAACCTGACAGTATCTTTTGTAAATATTTCTCCATCATTTGTAGAATAATTTGGCATGTTAAAATCATCAGTAATGGAATCGTTTAACCGGCAATTTGACACTACTGCATATTGTTTCGCTTTCAACATGATATTTGCATCATCTGGCTTGGGATAAATCTGCCAAGCGTCCTTAACTTCATCAACCCATTTTAAATTCTCAAGCGTTACTGCGTTGTTGGATCTCACACCAAAAACTATAATATTGTCTCTAAAGTAGTTAGTAAAGTTAATAGCGACGCGATTAATATCTATGTTAACCACCCCAATATTTTTGGTTTTTGCATTATCACATCTTATCTCCTTAAACGCTGAGGACTCTGGCGCAGGTCCTGAAAAAACCGGGGTGAATTGTGGAAATATAAACCTGGTAGCAGGTCTGTACCCTGGATCCTTTGCATCCTTCATATGTTTAGGTGTGGCCCCTCTTACAATTACGCCAGTATATAATACCAGATTTTCGTCAAAATAGTAATCACCTTCAGGAAAATATAAGACGCCTCCTCCTTTAGTAGAAAGATTAATCATAATCTCCTCTAAGCACGTTAGATTAACGTGCCGATTCTGATCTATTAATCCCTGTATTTGGGAAGCATCAGTCACATTTCCCCATTTTAACTGGTTGGTCCAGTGCTGTGAAATTTTAAACCTCGTGGTATAAGGGTTGTCGGAAGGTATTTGGCTATAAGAAATTCTAGAAATCAGTATTAAAAATAAAATAAAGCTGGCATTTTTCATCGCTGTAAGTTTGTGTTAAAGTTTTAGTTTTGTTGATTAGTTAAGGCTGAGATGGGTTCATCAGTTTCTAATTTATTATCAGTCGTTTCACAATATTATCTTCCCGGACCTTAAGTAAAATTTTGATATTATCTTCAGCCCAGGAACTAATATTATATCTTGACAATCGAGAACGCATTGATTTATTTTTAAGCATTTGCGTAAACGGATCAGCTTCCAACGCGATTTTTAGTGACTCTGCTATATCATCGATACTAAAAGGATTAACAATATGAGCACCTGATAATTCAATGCTTGCACCAGCAGTTTCGCTCAAAATAAGTACGCCGCTTTGATCATTTCGCGAAGCAAGGTATTCTTTCGCAATAAGATTCATACCATCTCTTAAAGGGGTAACCAATGCCACGTCAGCTACAGTATAAATAGTTACCATTTCTTCTACAGACAATGCCTTATGATCATAAAAAACTGGAAACCATACATCTGTACAGAAGCTATTATTAATTTCGGCCACCAATCGGTCGACCTGTTTTTTAACTTTATCAAACGCCTTAACCTTTCGCATAGATGGTGCTGCTATTAAAAGAAGGACAACTTTCTTGTGCTGTTGAGGATTTTCTTTAAGAAAATTCCCATACCCTTTTAATTTGTTAATAATCCCTTTGGTATAATCAAGCCGGTCTATCGACAGAATAATTTTTTGCCCATAAAACTGTGACCGCATTTGTTCAGCCTTTCGCTGAACGGTTAATGAAGAAGCCATTGTCGAAAAACCTTTAAAATCGATATTCATCGGTAATGCTCCATATTTTATTAAACGATTTTGATGATTGATCCGGCCACCATCACAGTTAATCCGCAGAACTCTAGCTATAACCTGCTCAAAGTTATTAACGTAGTCATTTATATGGAACCCAATGAAATCTGCGCCCAAAACCCCCTGCAATAATTCGGATCGCCAGGTACTCATAAGTATTTTAAAAATATCAAAACATGGAAATGGAATGTGTTGAAAGAATCCAATAGTAGCATTTGGTAGTTTGTTTCGGATCAATTGTGGTAACATCAGCAAATGAAAATCATGGATCCATATGATATCACCTTCCTTAAATACTTCCATTACTTTATCACAAAATAAATCATTAGCTTTCTTGTAATACTCCCAACATTTAGCCTCGATCTTTGTATTTGCAGGATCAATGTGAAAAAGTGGCCAGAGGGTTTGATTACAAAAACCATTGTAATAGTATTTTTCTAAATTTCTATCCAAAAATACCGGCACACATTTAAAATCCTCAAGTAGTTTGTCAGTAACATTTTGTTGTTCATGCTCTTCAATGTCTATTCCTGGCCATCCTATCCATAAATACTCTGTAATATTACTGGATTTAATATACGATGAAAGTCCTGTAGAGAGCCCGCCAATACTTGGTGTAAATTCAATAGCACCGTTCGATCCAGGTTTGCCTCTTAATGGCAGTCGATTGGAAACAATTATATATCTCATAATCTAATAAATTAGGTTGTTATGGTAGTATTGATGAAAAGTTTTTATTTGGGAAAGCATTATCAGTTCTATGCTTAAATCAACTGAAATCAAAACATACTTCCTGAATACTGATTTGCCCAAACAGGTTATTTGGAGAAGCTAAATGAAGTACATAGTCTTTATCGATATCTATTGACATTAAATACCATCTCTGATTTGAGATCGTTGCGAGATCTTTAAAGATTAGAACACTTTTCGGCTCAATAGATAAGCCCCTTCCATCAGCCTTAATTACTGCCTCTTTAGCCGTCCAATAATGGTAAAATGTACGCAATGGATTGCCTGAACTGTTGATACCCGACCATTCTTCTGTAGAAAATGAGGTATCGAAATCCGCAAAATTTATAGACAATATTTTTTCTATATCGACTCCAATTTTTTGAGTTAGTGATAACGCACAAACAACATATTCAGACGAATGCGAAATATTAAAATCAATATCCGAACCGAAAAAAAATGGCCGACCGAACAGCGAATAAGAAATATCGTCCAGCGATAAATCAAGATTATTGGCTTTTATTGCGGTTCCTAATAGAAGCTTACCAAAAAGAGTTAACAAAGCATCACCACGATTTTTATACTTGAGGATATTATTATGAAATTTTGACGGTAATTCGTTCAAATAGTTGTAAAACCTAGTATTACTTATATCTTCATCACATTTAACGTAAAATAATTGCACCATTGTTATTTGTTGTTAAGAGGAGCAACTGGGATTGTAAAACCCTCCAAACCAAACTGTTGAATAATATTCACTATCTCTTTCGCATGATCGAAAATAAAAAAATGCTTACCTGGAAATTCTTTTATACAAAAGGACAAAGATGTTTCCTTTCTCCAGGCTAAAGCTTCTTCATAAGTTGTTGCTTCTTCAGTTCCAATCAGGCAAGTAATTGATACCTCTAATGGGCCAGCTGTTGCATATTGATAACTTTCGATTGACTTAAAATCTGCACGAAGTATCGGCTCAAATATCTCCATCAATCCATCATCCTCTAGCACTTTATCAGGACTTCCTCCTAATTCTTGCAAATTCTTTATAAATTCTTTTTTCGGTAAAGATGAACGATGTGGGTAGTTGCCAGATACAGAAGGGCCTCCTCTGCCTGAAAGAAAAAGATGCTTTGGCAACTTAAGATTATTATCAGCTAGTTTCTTAGTGATCATATATCCCAGCAACGCGCCCATGCTATGTCCATAAATCACATAAGGTGCGTTCAACCTTGAAAGCATATTCGACAGAAAATCGTCGACCATGTTTTCCATGTTAGTGAGTAACGCTTCTTTATATCTTGCCCCTCTACCGGGTAGTTCATAAGGTATAATATTTAGTTTACTTGGGGCTACTTGAGCAAATTTCTGATAGGAATATTTGCTTGCTCCGGCAAATGGCAGGCAAAAAACATTTAATAATTCCATAGTTTAAATAGGTAAAAAATAGGTTTTAGATTGCGAAACCTCACGGTCTATTTTGTATGATGAGTATAATAGTCATCAAACATATTTTGAAGCAATAAAACAGCATTGTCTTTTTTTGCAGTTTCTCCAGATACTGTTAAATTAAAATAGGGTTTATTTGGCAGATCATTGGGCTTTGACACAAAAATAAATGCACTGCTCGCAACCTGCGTGCCACAACGGCTATCGCCACCAGCCGTTGCACCCGCTCTTAGCGCAATCATCAAGATTTCTTGTATACTTTTCCCTTGGCGCTGTGCTTTTTTTATTGCTATATATATTAGCTTAATAGCCACCTTGCTTGCCAGTGTATTACCTTGAATAGAAAATTCTCTGGATGTTAAAACCCCCTTATTAGCCGGAACATTTTTTCCGGTGTAGGCACGGGCATACCCTGACTTGTTCAATGTTACTACGGCATATTGCTGATCCCATGGGAGGTATGTTTTCCTTTTTAATACATTGAGAATTGCTTGGGAAGAATAACCTGCGTTTATCATCTCGAATCCAATCTGACGGGCATCGTTATTACTTTCCGCTTGTACAATAATAGCCCCCTTACCAGGGATGATTTTTCCGATATTATACACGTCGTCTGTACAGGATGCCCCTGCCATACCAATCTCTCCGGTATTTTTATCTACAATAATTATAGACCAGGTTGCAAATGTTTGAAGAGAAAATAACAATAAAAAAATGGTAAGCTGATAATTAAGTTTCATAATTGATTATTTATTTTGTTTAATTGATTGTTCTATTTCATTATTAATTCGTTCGTTTACCTCTTTATCTTCATAAATTGAAAAGTGGTCGTGCCCTTTTAAGATCTCTAAAGTGAAGCGGGTATTGAGATTATCGATTTTTTTCTTCATAACCCGCACGGCATCTTCTAAATAAAAATTATCCTCAGAGCCTACGTAAATGTGTAATTTACCCTCTAAATTATCTTTCAACGTGGGCCAGTTTTTTACAATAACACTCGATATATCATACTTTTGCCAATTTTTAAATATTTCAGAATTTATAGCCCCAGATTGCCTATTCCACAACTTTTCTGGCCGTCCATTGCTCCCTTTGGTGCTGAATACTGCTTCGAATGAACCCAATTGTTCGCCGTATCCCAGCACCCCCTCCTTATCTGACAATTCTTTATAAGTTATTTTGACATCTCCAGGGGTTCTTGTAAGCACACGTGCCTTACTTCCATCATAAAAAATATTTCCGTTCTTTCCATAAAGGTTTACCTTGTCGAAACTTGTAAAATCCACTGGATCTGGTGCTATTGCCCAAGCACCTCCAAAAACTTTAGGATAATTTATCTGCAACCACAAACTTGACCATCCACCCGAAGAGTGTCCTTCCAGGAACCGTGCTCTGCCATCTTTTAACGCCCTATAGGTGTCCTCAATAAATGGAATGATCTCAGTGATTAATGAAGTCGCTCTAGGGCCATTGTTTTCTGAATCTGCGAATACGTGATGACCATAAAATGATTCTGGATTCAGTACAACATATATTTTCTCGATATTTTTATTATTTACATAAGTACCACTATTTTCCACTGCGTCGTAATGTGTTCCCCCGTAACCAGGGATGACATAAACTGTTGGATAATATTTATCTTTTTGTAACCAGTATGATGGCGGAAGTATGATAGCTGCTTTTACAGTGGTCGGCGAATGATAAAAATCACTAAGTAATTTGCTTGGCACAGATAGTTCTTTAATAAAATTTGTTGGTTCAAAAGTTTTTTTCTGGATCACATGATCAATTGCGACGGTTATCACGGTATCCTTACTAAAATCTATAAGAACAGGAACGCTATATGTATTCTTGGGTGCCATTGAGTATGATCGCTCTACAGTATTTATATTCAAAATTGCTTGTCCAAGATAAATCCCTTTGGATATCTGATTCAATTTAGAAGGGTATCCTAATGCACTACTATCCAAGATAAGTGTTTGCCCCTTTTCGACATTGACAAAATCTTTCGAAAAAAAAGGTTCCGGGTTAATGTAATCGGGATAGAAAATTGCGTCCTTATTGAGAACCTTGGATTTTAGTATAAAATAAAGTTTTGCAGAAACAGGAAAGGTTGATCCGACTGAGTCGCATTTCACGACTATTTTGGTAATCTGACAGAGAGCACTTTGAAAGAGGTTACTACAGATAAAAATTAAGAGTACAATTAATCGTTTCATAGGGTTATAATTAAAATTTAGTATAGATTATTTCTTTTTCACCAAACAATCGCTCAGCCACAATTCCTTCAGCAATACATTTATTAACAAGCATATCTGACTGTAAAATTGGGTTAGATTCAGGAGTATATTTAATACTGCTGATAAATTCGAGCCATGGTTCCTGGCCCATCGCATAGACATAGACCTCTTTCGGATTAAAAATCTCAACCAATGTGTAGCCTTTGGTAAAATTAGAACCTGCCAATCTGCGTGTTTGATCTTTGTCTCTGGAAAAATCATCTGTTAATAATGGACCGTATAACCATGTCAGAGGTGCCCCATCACATTCCATCCCTAGAAAAAGAACATCAATATCCCCTATTATTTCATGCACATTATTATAAAGCATGGGTTCGATAATACAAGAATCAGCGGCAAATAACATAGAAAATTCCCCCACCCTGACGTGATGGCATATTTTAGTTTGAATATTCAAGTCGCTGTGTTCTCCTATAAAAGGTAAGCCGGTTATAATGCAACCTTTGAACTCAATGGATTCCATCTCACCGATCTCTATCACATTTTTGAACCCAACATTTTTAAAGACCAACGCCAAATTTGGATCCTGCAAGGATCCACTTGTAGACTTAGGTACGACAATGTTCTTGATTTTATGCCTTAATGGCAACAGTGTTTCAAATAAAATATGATCCTGATGGTTATGGGTGATGAGTACATAGTCAATGATGTCAGGTAGGTCAAGGTCGGAGAACCTTGCAACATCGGTCTGATAACCGTAATAGCTAATCAGAGGATCAAGTAAAATACTGATCTCGTTCGTTTCTATCAAGATACATGCATGACCAAAATAGCGCATCCGTATTTTATCACCTTCATATTTTTTATACTTTTCAGGCTCTTCTAAAGTGAAAAAGGATTCAAATAAAGCTTCCTGATTTGTGTCTATACTCAATAGTTTTTTAATCTGTTCATAGGAACCAGCTTGCTTTTTCATCTTGCTAAGATCATCTATCAGCGAACTGGCAAACGGTATTTTTAAATTTATAATATCTTCCTGATCTAGCCTGGGCGTACTTAAACAGAAAGGACGTTCATCATTATTCGTTAGCCACAATGCAATACTTTGGGAGGATTCTTTGTAATACTTACTGTTGTACAGAAGAAATTCAAAAAACCTATAGGAGGGATTACAATTTAGATCGTAAACCAACTCAACATAACCTTTTAGGATATCAGGTACCATAGCGTATAAGGGTTCCATGGAGTAGCCGGTAGCCTTACTCCGCAATAGTGACTCCAGATCCTTGATCGCCTCGGAAAATTCAATAAGATCCTTCTGTTCTGAAAGGGTTTCATTTTTCAGACTGATAACTTTATCAACGTCCCCCACTTTGATATCCATAAATGGGCCTCCTTTCATTTTCGGATTGTTAACGGCGGCTAAATGTACCTGTGGTGCTTGGATAAAAGAATTGATTATTTTCATGTGTCGCCCCGTGATGTTCATCGCGGCAGTTGCAGGTGAAATTAAGTGAGTCCAGGCATACCACCTATCAACTAATGGCTCAAATACTAAGTTGGATTTTAAATAAACTTGTTTATCATTCATATATGATTAGGTTAATTTTGGAGAATAAAACTGGCTTACTATCCTAAGCTAAACGGTCCTTTTTTAACTTTGCATTAAAGAAATTACAATGTTGAAATCGTCGAAGGGGAAGCGGGATAATCAGCTACTATAATACCGCATTCAAATTTAATTATCCGATCTGCTTGAGAAAAGTACTTATCGTCGTGAGTAACAGCAATTATAGTTTTTCCCGAATCTCTCAGTTTTGGTAGGAAAAATTCATAAAAATATTGCCGATAATGTGGATCCTGTTCAGCAGCCCATTCATCAAAAACCATAATTTCTTTATCTTCCATTAGAGCAAACAACATGGCTAACCTTTTTTGCTGCCCTTTGGATAAACGAGTTTCGAAAATGGATTTATCTATTTTTACCACATCAGCAATATTTAAATCATGTAAATAATTTTGATTAACATCTTGATTCCTTGTAAAATCGAAGTCGTTATAATTTTCGCAGAAAAGATAGTTAGTTGTAAAAATTGCGGAAATTGAGTCAGAAAGATCTTTGAGGTTGACCGGGTTTATCTCCTTCCCGTTATAATATAGACTGCCAGATTTCGGTTGATATAAACCGGTTATCAAACTTAAAAAAGTACTCTTACCGCTTCCGTTTCCACCAGTTATAAATAATATTTCTCCTTTATTTATTGTTAAACTTAATGGTCCCAATGTAAAGTTTCGCTCACTAAATTTGTCATTGTATTCGTAGTAAACATTATCAATATGCAATTCCTTAAATTTTTCAAAGGTTCTAGTTTCTCCTTTGCTCAAATCCTCATGAACTGGTTCTGAAAAAAAGGAAAAAATTTCGTTTACTCTTTCCAATGCTATTTTAACTTCGGTGTAAAATGGCACCAATAATATAAGAGTTGCCACAGGACTTATCATATAAAGTATCGTGACAATGAAAATAGTTATTTGTTGTGGATCAATTGTTGAAAGTTTGGGTAACACGAAAATCAACATTCCTAGAATTATATACCAGCTATAACTTCCAAATAGTTCATTATTCAGATAATTAATGGAGGTTTTAATCCCAATTTCCTTCCCTTTTAGCCGATTCTGCCGGATATAATTATCGAAGAGTACGGCATTTCTTTTACTGCTCATTTTAATATCCCTAAAACCGAATAATAAATCTTTCAGGTAACGGTAATAGTCATTCTGAAGATCCCTGGCAACATTCATTTTCCCCTCAATACTCTTATTATTAAACAGATATATAAAAAGCAAGCCAAGCAGGGCTACCAAAATAGATGAACCTATTAGATATGACTCATAAAATAAATAAAACAAACAGCAGCAGATGATGACAAATGAATTTATAGAATTGATAAAAACTTCGGGAAGGCGTGATAAAATTCTTGTATCTGCTATTGCGGAATAAACTTTTTCTTCTCCTAGCTTTTCAAACTTCTCTAAACCTACTTTTCTTAGCTTATCAATTAATAACAATTCATAATCTGCCATTATTTCAAATGAAAGCCTGATCAGGTAACTCTGAAAGAGTTTGCTGATAAAAAATGACAATAATATAAAAATAGAAAAAACGAGCCATCCAATATTAGCAGGAACCAGATTTCTTTTGCCTGAAATTGCATCATTGATAAAGATTAATAGCCCACTATAAAAGGCGCTATTAACCAGCCCAACAAGTATAAGGCGGGCATAGAAAAAGACAGATTTTTTTCTAAAAATTTCTAAAATATTCATATTGCTTTGGTATTATTTTGGGAGGTGCCCTGATAATTAAGATTGTTTTTCATTTGATATATTGGTAGATTGATATAGTCTTTTATTTTTCCCAAAATTTCGATATACTCATCTATCATTTTTGCAATTGATTCCGCATTGAAGAGCTCCTCTCGATAATCGCAAGTTAATTCGTAACCATTTGCGTACTCAATAAAAGTGAAGTTGATGTCAAATGTCGGAGTACCTGTATTGCAATGCATTGGCGTAACATCTGTTGGGTCAAGATTGAGAACATGATCCTTTTCCATATTCATTAGATGTAAGAACACCTTACCTATTTTAAAGAATGGTATGTCCAAATCATCCAGTAATCTTTCAAAAGGGTAGAATCGGTTATCTAATGCTTCTGCCCCATTTGCTGAAATCTTCAATGCATTTTGCAAAAACGTATGATTTTCATCAATATGATTTCTTAATATTAAGGTATCTAAAAACCAACCGAAGATCTTATTTACATCCTCGTCTTCCCTGATAGAGGTGGGAGTTCCAATTACCAGGTCCGCTTGTCCGGTTAAAACAAAAAGGTAGGTGTTTAAGGCGGTCAATAAGATGTTAAATAAGCTTAAATCATATTTTACCGGTATTTCACGGAGATCGTTAGCGAGCTTGCCAAAAATTTTCACTTTGTAAGACGCGCCGGTCAAGGGTTTCGCTGAAAATATGACGCCATACAGTTGTGAAACATCCCGCGGATTAATCTGAAAAAACTGTTCCACCTCCTTATGTAAATGATTACGGTATGATGGAATTTTGATCGATATTGATGAAGGAATAGCATAGTCATACGGAAGATCAATAATGGGTAGGTTACTGCCTAACATATTACGCCAAAAATCTCTGTAAATATTAAAACTACCTTGATTTAACTGTTCCTGTTGCCAGTGAGCATAGTCTTTGTATTGAATCCGAAGTGGCGGCAATACATCTTGAGTAGAGCTATTTTTATTATATAAAAAAGCCAGTTCTTTTTCAACTATTGTCATTGACCACGCATCACAGATAATATGGTCAACGATAAAAATTACAAACGAAGTATCATCTTCAATGTTGATAAGATTCACGCTAAACAAGGGACCTTTTAAAAAATCGAATTTTTGTGTTGCCAGCTTATTCCTAATTACTTTAAATTGGCCATATCTATCCTCCCGTTGCCGTAAATCGTGATATTCAATGTTAAATTTAAATTCTTCGGAAGGAATTATCCTCAACTTTGGCTCGCCGTTGAGACTTAAAAAAATGGTTCTAAGTGCTTCGTGTCTTTTGATTATCTCATTAAAAGCGCTTTTTAGTTTTTCAGGATCGACGTCCTGAATCTCAAAAACACGGGCCATATTAAATACAAATGGCTCTCTAAGGTGCATATACTTAAAAAAAAGTCCTTTTTGTCCGTGAGACAAATCATATACATTAGCGGGTTGGATCGGGTTAATTATATTTACTTGTAGTTTTTCTGATGTGCGGATAATTTCTGCAAGCGCGCTTATTGTTGGGTTAGAAAAAATCTCCATCAGGCTAAGTTTTATATTAAAACTTTTTTCAATTCTAGAAACTAATTTTATTGCATTTAGGGAATGTCCTCCTGATCCAAAAAAATTCTCCTCCACGTCCAAAATATCTTTCAATAGAATTTCACCCCATATCTCGGCCAGTTTATATTCAGTATTATCCGAAGGGGGATTATACTGTTTCGTCGCTCTTTCTGGTTTCTTGCTCCTCAATTGATTATGATCAGCTTTTCCATTGTTATTAACTGGCAGTTCATTTAATACGATAAAGTGATCTGGAATCATGTAAGCAGGAAGATGCTTAGCAGCTAGCGTTCTAAGCCGCGGCTCGATATCGCTGTTGTCAGACAATATATATGCGGTAAGTTCTGGATCTCCAGCATCCCTATTTAATATGATAACTTGCTTAACATCAGGATCTGCTCCCAAAACTTGTTCAATTTCAGTTAAGTTGACCCTATAGCCTCGTATCTTGATTTGATTATCATCACGTCCTAAATATTGCAACTCGTTATTTAAATCCCATTTGCCAAGGTCACCTGTGTTATACAGGCGCTCAGTTGTAATTGATCTCCTGTAAATAAATTTTTCAGTTGTTAGCTTGGGATCATTGATATATTCTCGAGCTAAACCAGCCCCCTCAATATGAATATACCCCACTACGCCTTGTGGCACTAACACGCCATCTGAATTAAGCAAATATATTTTAGTGTTAGCTATTGGCTTTCCTATGCTGATATTCGTATTCTCATTTTTTATTTTTTTCACGGAACTTCCTACCGTAGTTTCAGTTGGTCCATATTCATTATAAATATTAATTTCAGTATTAATATTCCATAGTGTACTTATATGACTTGGTAACAGTTCTTCGCCACCAATTATCACATTTTTAATTTTAGTAGGCCTAATAGCAAAATAGCTTAAGATGGTTATTGACGATGGTGTCAGCTTTACCGTATTGACATCTGCCTTACCGAAGAAGACATTTTCAAGCAAATTATCTATCGGTGCATCTTTAAATATTGTAAGTTTATCGCCCCTCAACAACGTAGAGAAAATACTTGTTAAAGTCAGATCAAAAGAAATAGAGGTAAAAAAAGCAAAATGATAGCCACATTTATTTCCAAAATAATATTCGTTGGCCCAGAGCAAATAATTCACAAAACTACGATTTTCGATGGCTACCCCCTTTGGTGTTCCGGTGGAGCCAGATGTATAAATAATGTATAGGAGATCAGAAGTATCTGTACTAATTTTATATTGAATATCTCCTTCAGGCAGGCTATAAGTTTGTACATCTAATGCAAAAAGATGATTAATTGCAAAATCTATATCAAATAAAAATTCCGATTCTGTTAGTAAAGCAACTGCATTGGAATCTTCCAAAATATACTTTATTCTTTCCTTTGGATTTTTAGGGTCAATCGGTAGAAATACAGCACCAGTTTTCATTATCGCTATAATAGCTGCAATTAAACATTCAGAGCGATGGGCTAATATGGCAACTACATCTCCTTTTCTTACCTTAAAATTTTGTTGTAAATAAGCCGCTAGTTTATTCGCTAAACTATTAAGCTCTCTATAAGTGAGTGCTCGATCATCTGTAATAGTGGCAATTGAATCTGGACAATCTAAGCTCTGTTTTTCTAACAGTGTAGTTAGCGATACCGCGCAATCCTGAAAATCATGTTTCGTATTGTTAAATTCAGCAGCCTGTACTATTTCGATATTCGGAATTAGATTGATATCGCGGATTTTTTGATCGGGATTGGTAACTAACGATGATATTAACTCCTTAAAATGTGCTAATATTTTCTCAATGCGTATCCGATCAAACAGATCAGTATTGAATTCAAGATAAAGCGTTAAAGACTTTTCCTGAATGAATTTAAAAGACAAATCGTATTTCGTCGTCAAAAACTTATTATCTACAAGTTCTATAGAAAGTCCGTCCATTTCTGGATTTCCCGTATGTGTTTCCATATCCTGAAACTCTACCAATATGTCAAACAAAGGGGAACGGCTTAGATCCCTCGCTAAATTCAACTCTTCTACTAAGAGGTCAAAAGGATATATCTGATGACTAAAGCCATCCATTACATGCTCTCTAAGTATGTCTGCATACCCATTAAAGGTAATATCCTCTTCCAACTGAGATCGAAGAACTAAGGTATTAACAAAAAATCCAATTTGATCTTGCAATTCGGGATGCTCGCGTCCGGCCACGGTTGTTCCGATCGTTATATCTCTTTGTCCGGTGTATCTGAACAGCAATACCTTAACCGCTGCCAAAAGCGTAATAAACAGGCTGGAATTATTTGTTATTGTTATTTTTTTTATAGCTAGTAATTCTTTTTCAGAAAAATCCAACGATAAAAATTCGCCATTATAAGTCTTTATAGGGTGTCTTTCTTTATCGGTAGGAAAGTCAAGAACGGGTAACTCTCCGGCAAATAGGTCAATCCAATATTTTTTGTGTTCTGAACCTCCATTTGATTTAATTACATTATTTTGCCAGGCTGAGAAGTCTTTATATTGAATACGCAGTGGCTTTAAAGGATTGTTTTCCCCTTTAATAAAAGCATTATATAATATGATCAGTTCTGTTTTTAAAACACCCAGAGATTGTGCATCTGCAATGCTGTGATGTATAACGAACAAAAGAAAATAGTTCGATTTGTTATTAATTATTTTACATCTGAGGAGAGGTCCTTTTTTTTCGAGATCAAATGGAGAATTAATTTCAACAGAAAAAAAATCGTCCAAAATTTCCGCCTCAGCCCCGGGAAAATCAACAATTTCCGGTTGGCAGGTATAACTTTCATCGACCACTTGTTTTGGTTCGTCGTTTATTGAGATGAAGTAGGAACGAAGGATTTCGTGGCGATTAACAAGAACCTCAAATGCTTTATTAAAAGCATCCACATTTAAGGTATTGTCAAATTTATACGTAAAGTAAATATTATATAATGCTGTTGTTTTTTCTAGTCTATTAAGAATCCATAACCTTTTTTGTGAATGCGAAACTTCATAATAGTCCGACTTTGGTACTAAAGGAATTTTTTGATATTTATCATTTTCTGAAACCGCTATTAGGGCGCTTAAACCTTTTATAGTGGGATTATCAAACACATTTCGGACACTAATTCTGACACCAAATTGTTTATAAATTAAAGATGATAATCTGATTGCTTTTATAGAATGCCCGCCAAGCTCAAAGAAATTATCCGACAGTCCGGGCCGATCACTATCGAGAATATTTTTCCATATTATTTTTAATTTCTCTGCGATCTCAAGCTGATTGGTATCCATTGGTTTCGAAATATCTGGCTCATGTTCAACCAAGGTCACCACTTTCTCTTCCTCACTTATACCTTCATCAACTTTATGTTGATCAAAGCTACTGTGAAAAACGGCTTCGTAGGGGGCTTTTATTACTTCGTTTGCAATAGATAAAAAATCTTGAACAATTTGATTTATGCGATCTTTTGTGTATTTGTTTTCATTGAATTTAAAACAAATAATGGTTTGACTGCCTGGAAGTATGAGAATATTTAGATCATAACTCGTCTGTTCGAAGTTTTGACCATTAAAGATTTCAAAAGTATTTTCTATTAAATCATTTGCAATAATCTGCTCGCTAATCGGGTAATTTTCAAAAATCAGAATATGATCTATAAGCGGTCGTTTCCGATCCCATTGCACTTGGATTTCCGCTAAAGGATAATGATGGTATTTTTCACTTTCAATTGATCGTTTTTGAATATCTTCAGCTAAGCTCGCGAAATCTGTATTGACTTGAAACCTCACCCTTACAGGTATCGTATTAATGAACAGACCAACTATATGTTCAACTCCAGGTATTTCTGATGGTCGACCAGAAACCACTGCGCCAAACATGACATCGAGTGTATTGTTATATTTAGCCAATAATATTGACCAAATGCTTTGAATGACGATATTGAATGTTACATTGCAACTGATCGCAAGTTTGGTAAGATCATTGGTCAACTGCTCACCCAGCTTTAGTTCAAATGACTCGTTCTGATACCCTCTTTTTTGTTCTGATTTTTTATCTGCTCCAAATATTCCAGTTGGTGTTTCGTACCCATCTAAAACTCCCTCCCAAAACGACTTGGAAATTTTAGCATCTTGCCTTTTCAACCATTCTATATAAGACTGATAGTTATTTGAGACAGGTGGAAGGCGAAAGGAGATATTATTATTCAAGCCGTGATAGATGGTATAAAATTCTTTGCTTAGAATTCCGATACACCAGCCGTCCATAATAATATGGTGATAACTCCAAATGATTTCAAATACATCTGCATGGGTTTGTAGAACTGCTATTCTAATTAAAATATCATTAGTTAAATTAAAGCTCTTTTCTTTGTCCTCAGCTTTATACTGCTCGATGCATTGACTTTTTAATATATCATTCCCTTTTTGACGTAAATCTTTGTATTGAAATTGGATTTCCCTCTCTGTTAATACAACTTGCATGGGGTTAGATACACCTTCATATACGATTGAAGTTCTTAGCGCATCGTGTCTGCTAACTAATTGAGCTACACTTTTTTTAAAAATATCTATATTCAGGACACCTTTTAGCGCATAAGATACCTGTTCGAAATACGCTGAATCTTTTTCATCATACAAAAAGTGAAATAACATTCCTTCTTGCATGGGTGTTAGTGGGTAAACGGATTGTATTTTATTTGAACTCATATTTTTAGTTGAATAAACCTTCAATGGTATTTAAATCATCCATACTCAACACATCGATATTTTGATTAAAATCGCTAGGGGTTAATTGTTTGGTTTCAAGGTTTGCACAATGATTGATGATCTCTTTAAGGGCATTGTGGTAGTGGTCTTTCAGCCGTACGGCCTGTTCTGCCGGAATATGTAACTGGTGATAACCCAGCTCAAGGGTCAGTTCCCCCGAGACGATCATTCCCGAT
Source organism: Pedobacter sp. D749 (assembly GCF_019317285.1). Taxonomy (NCBI): domain Bacteria; kingdom Pseudomonadati; phylum Bacteroidota; class Sphingobacteriia; order Sphingobacteriales; family Sphingobacteriaceae; genus Pedobacter; species Pedobacter sp. D749. Next base: position 1,686,069 of record NZ_CP079218.1, on the reverse strand, counting down.
ATATCCAGCACAAAAGTGCTCTGCGTTCTGGGACTGCGGCTTTGGCCCGAGGATTCTGTTGCGATATCGAATTCCTTATCCGCTGTATCTGAGTCAAACTGTCCCAGGTAATTGAAACTGATCTCAGGGGAGATACTACCCGACAAAACCCCATTTCCAAGGTAAGCAAGTATGCCGTAACCTATACCCCTGGACGGAACCTGACGCAACTGTTCCTTCACCGCAATCAGCTGGTCCGATATCGATGAACCAACCGAAACTTCCAGTAACAACGGATAGATACTGGTAAACCAACCAACCGTGCGGCTGATATCAACTCCGGCGAGGATCTCCTCCCGACCATGTCCTTCCATCGACACCAGCAAACGGTCTTGGCCGTACTCCTGATGTAACGAGCGGAAAAGGCCCGTAAGAAGGATATCGTTTATCTCTGTATTATAAGCACCGTTCACCCCAGTCAGCAGCATTTCTGTTTCATCCCGGTCCAAAGTAAATGAGACCACCCCCATTTCTCCTGTCTGATAAGAACCTTCAAAGGATGGCCATAACTTTGACCCCAAAGAACGTTCCACCACAGCAGCCCAATAATCCTGCTCCAATGACTGGAGAACAGGAACATGCGCCAAAAGCCCCGAAACCCAGCGCTGGTAAGAGTCTGTCTTCAATGGCAGCTTATACTCCTCACCGTTCCGGTACTGAATGGTCAGCTGGTCTAGGTCCTCAAACAATATCCGCCAGGAAACACCATCTATAACCAAATGGTGCGAGACCAGCAAAAGCCGGTCACCTGAATCAAGACGGAACAATACCACTTTAAGTAAAGGACCCGACGACAGGTCCATACTCTCCTGGACCTGCTGACCCGAATCGTGCATCTGCTGCTGCCAGTTGATCTTGCCACGCAAATCCAGAACCTTTACGCTCACAGGATGGGACAGATCACCCGTCAGCTGACGGATATCCCTACCTGCTTCCTTGTAATAAACACGCAATATATCGTGGTGCCTCTGAAGGGCGGTCAGTATCGAACTCAGTCCAGACTCATCCAGTCCCGAAGGTACGGCCAGCATTACTGATTGGTTGTAATGATGGCGGTCAGGGTGACCGCTACCAAAAAACCATTGCTGGACCGGGCTCAATAATACCTCGCCATGAACAGCCCCCTGATCGGCAACAACAACTACAGGGCTCACATATAAACTTTGAAGACGGATCGTAGGATGTTCAAACAACTGCCGTACTTCTAGCTTATAACCCTCTTTATACAGGCGGCTTGAGATCTGGATCGCCTTGATCGAATCTCCACCAACCTCGAAAAAATTGTCATCTATACCCAGATGGAAACGGTTAAGTACGCCCTGCCATACACTCAATAATACAGACTGTATCTCCGTTTCGGGTAATGCTAAGGGCTTTTCTTCCTCCTCCGCTAACACGATGGATTTCAGCTGGTCGTAGTCAGCCTTACCATTGCTGGTATAAGGGATCGAGTCAACTTTTATATAAACGGATGGAAGCATGTAGTCCGGAAGATGCATGCGCAGGTAGTTCCGCACTTCTGAACTGTCCAGGGCCTCCGTCACTGAGTAATAAGCACATAAACTGGCTATGCCGGAGGCATCTGTACGGGCAAGTACGGCTGCTGACCTGACCGAGCTGTGCCCCATAAGTACACTTTCTATTTCTCCTGTCTCAATACGGTAGCCCCGGATCTTTACCTGCATGTCCTTTCTGCCCATATATACATATTCACCGTTAGGCATACGTACGGCCAAGTCACCCGAGCGGTAAAAACGCTCAGATGGACGGCCAGGAAGACTGATGAACCTTTCACCGCTTAAGCTTTCCCGGTTCAGGTAACCACCGCTTACCGATGCACCCCCGACAATGATCTCTCCTACAGATCCGTCAGGTACAGGGCATAAAAGATCATCCACCAAACAGATATAATGACTCTTAAAGGGAACACCTATGTTACTTTGACCGCAGGTGATCTCCGACTCGCCGATCTCTTTAATGGTTACGTGGACCGTTGTCTCCGTTATCCCATACATATTGACCAGCCGAACATCAGGATAACGCTTGTGCCATAACTGTAGCATACCCGGTTTCAAGGCTTCCCCACCGAATATCACATAACGCAGGCCAAGGCGGATATGATCACGCTCCAGTATCTCGGTTAAAAGGTTACTGAACATCGATGGCGTCTGATTCAGGACACTGACCCTTTCTGTTTCCAGCATATCGGCAAAAGCCATCGTATTACGGGCAGTATCCCGCGAAATAACTACAAGCCTACCTCCGTTAAGAAGGCTCCCGAAGAGTTCCCACACCGAAAAATCAAAACACAGGGAATGCGCCAAAACCCAAACATCTGAACTGCTGAACTCATATTCAAAATCATCATGAAACAATAAGTTCATTACATTCGAATGGCTTACAGACACCCCTTTGGGCGTTCCTGTAGACCCGGATGTATAAATTACGTATGCCGTATCTGCAGGATTGTTGAGATCTGCCAGGGATGCACCACTGTAACTGCCCTGTCCGGAAAATACCTCATCTACCAATAAAACCGTTGGTCCACTACACGATCCCAACAGGACTGAAAATGATCCGGTGGTGAGAACAGCTTTTACAGACGAGTCCTTTACCATAAAACCTATACGGTCCTCAGGATAAGAAGGGTCCAGCGGAACATATCCGCCACCGGCTTTTAAAATCCCCAGTACAGATACGACCATATCTAAACCTGGTGATAACAAAATACCGATCAGATCATTGGCAGTAACACCCTGCACATCCCGTAAATAGCGGGCAAGCTGGTTGCTCCGGAAAGACAGTTCGCTATAACTTAAGGAGGCCCCCTGGTAACTTAAAGCTACTGAGCTGCCACCTGCCAGGACACGTTCTTCGAAAACAGAGTGGAGCGTACCCAAGGGAAAACTAAAAAAAGGAACCTGATGGAAACGTTCCGCTTCTGCTGTTGTCAGACAATTCAGTTCATGCAGCCGCATATCCGGATTTAAAACGATACTCCGTAAAAGCTCTTGGTAATGACTGCCTAACTGCAATATCCACTCCCGGCTGAACAAATCTGTATTGTACTCAATGTTTACCGACAGACCGGATTCGCCAGACACAACTATCCAGGTCAGGTCAAACTTGCTTACCGGAAGCTCCGTCTCATTATTACTGATCGTAATCCCCTCAAGCATTTCTTCCGAAGAACCCGAACCTTCAAAGGTGAGCATCACATCAAACAACGGACTACGGCCCGGATCCCGGACCAGAGACAGGTCTTCCAATAAACAGTCAAATGGATATTGGTCATGGGCAAAAGCTTCCAGGCACCGTTCTTTTACACGGCGTAACAGGCCGATATAGCTCCAGCTTTCTTCAAACTGCATCCGCAATGCCAGTGTATTCACATAAAAACCGATCTGCTCTTCAAGGTCCCGGTGAGAACGGCCAGAAACAGGCGTACCGATGATGATATCACGCTGATGGCTGTATTTATACAACAGGATATAAAGAGATGTCAGTACACCCATATAAAGTGTGCTGTCATGGGAACGGCTCAGCATGCTCAGACCATCGGAAACATCCGCACCGATCATAAAGTGCTCTCGGGAACCATTATAACTCTTCTGTACAGGCCGTGACTTATCACCGCGAACCGAAAGTAAGGGAAGCTGCCCCGAAAACTGCTCTTTCCAGTAGGCACGGGAGCGGTGGGCCGGATCGGCCAGCTCCTGGACCTGCCAACGCGCATAATCACGGTATTGAAGCCTGAGCTCAGCCAAAGGGTAAGCACCACCTTTCTTATAGTAAAGATAAAGTACCGATACTTCTTTGAGCAATACACGCATCGACCAGCCATCGGAAATGATATGATGCATCGTAAATACAAACAGATAACGGTCGGCTGACAGATGCAGCAACTGTGAACGCAACAGTCCGGCCTCCGATAAATCAAAAGGCTTTGATACCTCTTCACGGATAATCTCCTGGAGTTCCACGGAATCCTCCGATAATCCGCGCAAATCCCTGTAAACCACAGAAAAGCCCATCGATGAAAAGGGCTCAACCTGTTGAACAGGTTCCCCGGATACCTCATGGAAACCTGTCCGAAGAATCTCGTGACGGGAAACTACTTCCCCAAAGGCACGTCGGAAGGCTTCCACATCAAGATCACCTTCCAAAACATGCGTCCCAACTAGGTTATAGGCCAGACCTGAACCAGGTTGGTGGCTCAGCGCCCACAAACGACGCTGTGAATGTGACAAATCATAATAAACAGAATCCGGAATATGCGATATATCTGAATACTCAGTCATATCGCCCGCTGACTGCAATTGTTCTATATATGCTGACAATGAACGAATCGTTGGGTATTCAAACAAATCCTCAAATTCCAGCTCTACCTCAAAAAGCTTCTCTAGACGATTAATTACCTGGCTGCCATTCAATGAATGGCCACCCATCTCGAAAAAATCTGAATCCACCGATATGGTTTCTGCTTTCAGTATCTCCTGCCAAACCATATGAACCCTGGATTCAGCCTGACTTAAACCACTGATTGTTAAAGCCTCATCCGGCCCGGAACCTTCCCCCGCAGATGGGGATAAGCCCATTGACACTGAAGGATTCAGCACAACTTCATTTCCCACGCTGAAAAACGGGTTTATCTTAAATCCGGTGATATCTACTTCTGCTACCGCTGTGTTAGCACGGCCCATATCCAATAAGGCATAGAAACTATCTATACCATCACCCGTTGTTATATGCTTCAGCACATCTTCGCCCGTGTTTTCAGGTGCTGATCCGCCCAAACCCCGCGCGCCCATACCACACTCTGACCAGCCAGGCCAGTTGATCCCGATAAATTTTGTCCCCTGATAACCAGAATAATTACAATAACCATCCTGATAACCGTTAGCAGCTGCATAAACTGCACTCCGCCTTTTAGGAACCAGGGAGTTCAAAGAACTGAACATCACTAAAAAATCCGGATGCAGTTCCCGGCTGTACTTATCCAGAAAATAAGTCCCATAGATCTTTGGGCCCAGGATACTGTCTATTTCTGAATTTGTCTGTTCTGACAAACTATAACCGCTTATACCAACACCTGCGGAATGTATGATCCCATCCAGCTTAACCGTCGTCTGTCTTATTTTCTCAAATGTTACAGACATCGCCGCTTCTTCACGCATATCAAGACCATAATAATCTACCAAGGCGCCTGATGCTTCCAGTGATTTCAAGGCCGAGATCCGCTCCTGTTCCACAGGGCTAAGGTCTGAGGTATCATTCCACTGCGCTTTGACCGGTAAGAAGGTCTGCCCCAGAATGATCAGCCTGACACCTGATACTCTTGATAAAGACTTGCTTATTTCCAGTCCGATACCGCTGGCACCCCCAGTAACTAGGTAAACACCTCCCGAACGGATAACCGGTACGGATGACTGGTGCAGCTCAGGAGCCGCCACTTTCTTAAATTGCTGAACATAACGTTTACCCAAACGGTAGCCAACAAACTTTATGTTATCTTCCGTTCCCAGTTCTTTAAACACATAACCGATGGCATCCGATACATGCTCTGTATAAATGTCTACATCTATGCCACGTGCTTTTAAACCTGTATATTCTGATAATACGCCCTTTAAAAAACAACTGCCTGCAGTGTGGATAGCTAAAACCGGATCATCTCCTGTACCGATACGGTAACCATTACTGCTTACCTGTACATATTCAAAGCCCTTACGACACAGATGACCGCTAAAATATTTGGCCAGGTATACCTGCGAGTACAAATACTTAACGGCCTGGGCCTCCGTGCCAGCTTCAACCTTACGATATCCCGATAAATCTATGATCCCCGTCAGTTTAGTCATGGTACGTAAATCCTCATAAAGCTGTTCATAACACGATTCTTCTTCCGGATCTATAATATATGCACCAGCAGACTCCATCTCGTATCGCTTACCACGACTTACCGTAATACATTCGTTCCCGGCCAAACGTAGGGCGGATATCAATCCCAAACCTAAACCAAGTTCGTCCATGATGATCACATAACTGTTCCCAGTAACTCCAGTAAAACCTTTAGCTTCGGCAGCATCCCAAACCAATTCATGAAACCAGTTGTGGACACGCGTGGGTAAGGCTTCCCTGATCCAGCAACGCACACGTTCAAAGGGATAAACAGGAACTTCTACACGCCGGGCCGTACTACCAGAATAATAACAACCCCAGTCTATATCAAACCCAAATCTGTATAGTTCAGAAAGTTGCTGCAGCGTAGAATTATTACCGGTTAGTGGTGAAATTATAGTAAACCGATCGCTATCTGACCAAGTCCTCAATGTTTTTACTAATAAACTATCTTTACCTACCTCCAATAAAACTAATGGTGTAGATGCCTGTAATTCATTTAAATAAAATCTGAATTTTTCTTCGTCAAACGAATCGTTACCTATTTCTGATTCAGTAATTAAGGTAATGGCCCTGGTTAAATCAATATGGCCTCTGAAAAGGTCTTTAATTATTTTTCCGATTCCCGTAGCAATTATTTTATTGATTTTTATTCCGTAAGTTTCCCACTGCTTGATTAAGAAATACTGGATCGAAAAAGAACTCAGTATATGATGATCAGATATATCAAATCCGACAATTTTTTCGATATCAAGTTTTAGTTTGCTAAAAAGACGGTTGCTTGACACCAAATGCATAAAAAGTTCTGCATCCAAAATACTATCAGAAAGCAATAAAACAGTTTGAATATTATCAGGAACTGACACAACCTCATTTCGTTTCAGTTCGTTTCTGATTTCATTAAGGTCCTCAATAAGTTGTTCCTTGCTTTCGAATACTAATGCTACTCTATATTTATAATCATCCCGTCCGGTGTTGAGCGAATATACTATGTCAGAGAAAGCTGAGTCAGCTACCCTCAGGTATTGGATGATGTGATCGATATATTGGGTTAATGCGATGCTTGTCTTGGCCGAAATTTTAAGAAACGACGGCAAATCGTCGTTCTCATTTTCGATAACTTTCTGTGCGTGAGAAGGAGCCTCCTCTAAAACAATATGTGCATTAGTTCCACTTAAACCAAAGGAGCTAATTCCGCATCTGCGCGGAAAACCACAACTCTCCCATTCTTTAAAATCTGTATTTATATAAGCTGCGCTATTTTCAAAATCTATGTATGGATTAGGAATGGTAAAATGAAGTGAAGGAAATAATGCCCTATTTTTCAATGCCAATATCCCTTTAATGACACCAGCAATACCAGCGGCATTATCCAAATGCCCGATGTTAGTTTTTATAGTGCTGACAGCACAGAAATGTCTTTTGTCGGTGAAAGCATTAAAAGCATCTGAAATTGCCTGAAATTCTATAGGATCGCCGAGCTTTGTACCAGTTCCATGTGCTTCAATATAACCAATTGATTCAGGATCGATTTCAGCATTTTTCCAAGCTTTTTTAAGGACTTCTGCCTGGGCAACTGGACTAGGTGCCGTTAGGCCGTTTGACCGGCCACCGTCTTGATTTATAGCGCCACCTCTAATAATTGCGTGTATGATATCATTATCCTCAATTGCCATATCAAGTCGTTTCAGGAACAGAATTCCACCGCCTTCTCCTCCGCCTGTCCCGTTAGCAGATTGGTCAAACGCTTTACTTTTTCCATCTGGCGAGGTGATCCCTGTCACATAACTGGAAATTTCAGGATATTTGATTGCTAATGACACCCCTCCTACTAAAGCAGTATCTACTTCTCCGGTGATTAGCTTCTGACTTGCTTCGTGAATTGCTACCAGAGATGATGAGCAGGCGGTATCAATATTAAGAGCTGGCCCCGTTAGATTTAATATATGCGATACACGTCCCGCTGACATAGCTATTAAATTTCCAGTTTGCACCGTAGGATCGTCATCTTCTATAAAATAAAATGCGTAAGCAGGATAAGGGTGTGATGATAGAAACACCGCCGTATTTGAACCGCTTACATCTTTAAGTTTATACCCAGAATTTTCGATAGCCTGACAACAAAGTTCCAATATAAAGCGTTGATGAGGATCCATTACTTCAGCCTCTTTTTTTGATATTTTAAAGAACTGGTTATCGAAGTAATCTATACGGTTTAAAAATCCGATTTGCTGATAGCGTTTATCATAAGACAAACTGGAATTGGCAATTCTTTCATCTGAAATTTGGCGAACACTATCTTTACCGGATTTCAGATTATTGTATAGCTCAACGAGGGTTGATGCCTCGGGAAAAACGCCACTCATGCCGATCACGGCTACACATTTGTTGTTTTCCATTGATTTAGGTTAATTTGAAGAGATATATTTGATAAAATAATCCGCACACTTATGGTTGATGAACAAAATTGGCAATGGTGCGTGAGGGATAGAGAGGTTAAACATCAATATCCTCAACTGATAAAACGTCATTTTTGGAGACGTAAGCATGAAATGATTCAATCGTATTGAACTTAAACAGATCAACTAAAGAAACTTTGTTTTTCAAGAACTGATTTATTCTTTTATGTAGCGTTATGATTTTAAGAGAATTGCCACCGATATCAAAAAAATTATCTGTTGTGCTGATATTATCAAGCTGTAGCAAGTCTTTCCATACTTCACGTATCTGATCCTCAAGCTTGGTTTTAACATCTTTAAAATCAATTTCAGGGCTAGCATTTTTCGTGTTCTGCAAGAGATTTCGATCCAGTTTCCCATTGGCATTCAGAGGCATCTCCTCTAGATAATTAAAAAACGAGGGCACCATATATTCTGGTAAGACCTTTCCTAAATACAATTTCAAATCTCTTTTATCGATGGGATTATCCGAAATCAGGTAAGCTTCGAGTTCTTGAGCATTGGGATCTTTCCCCTTAGTTATCACCACTGCATCTTTAATATTGGGGTGCTTCATTAATACTGTTTCTATTTCACCCAGTTCAATTCGGAAACCACGTACCTTTACCTGAAAATCATTTCTTCCCAAATATTCAATATTACCATCCTTTAGCCAGCGTCCGATATCACCGGTTAAATAAAGTTTTTTACGATTAAATCCAGAATGTGTGAACTTAGCCAAAGTAAGCTCCTCTTTATTTAGATAACCTCTGGCTAATCCAACACCTTCTATGGCAATTTGGCCAACCACCCCCACAGGTTGAAGGTTTAACTTTTTGTCAACGATGTAAAGTTTAATATTCGATATCGGCTTCCCAATCGGGATAATTTTATCTGATCGGTTAGTTTGATAATAACTAACATCTACCGCAGCTTCGGTAGGACCGTATAAATTGTGCAATGGGACTGCTGAATTGAGGTAATGTTTCTCTACAAGACTAGGAGATAATGCCTCACCACTAACAATGACGTGACGCAGTGAACTGATTTTATACAATTCGCTTTCCTCCAGGTATTCCAGGAATACGGCATACATACTAGGGACAAAATGTATCGTGGAAATCCTGGTTTCATAAATCAGATCAATAAGCGTTTCAGGATCGTAAACAGCATCGCGGTTACAAAGTACCAGTTTCGCGCCGTAACATAGTGTCATAAATATTTCCCAAACCGACACATCAAAACTTATAGAGGTTTTTTGAAGAATTATATCCGTCGTGTCAAATTGATAGTGGTTCCACATCCAATGTATTCTATTCACCACACTGGTGTGTTCCATCATTACACCTTTAGGCATTCCCGTTGATCCTGATGTATAAATCACATATGCCAAATCTGAAGATGATCGGTTTTCCAAAAGATTAGCCACGTCCATACAATTAATTTCACTGTTATCTAAATCTAACATCATGACGCTAAAATCTTTTGTTGACCATTTGTTCGACGATTCGGTGAGAACCAATTTAACAGAAGCATCCCCCAGAATATAGTTTATTCGCTCTGTCGGAAGTTCGCTATCCACTGGCACATACACTGCTCCACATTTGAGTATCGCCAGCATTCCGATTATCATTCTTTCGGATTTTGGTAAGGAAATAGCAATAAAATCACCCTTTTGAACATTATATTCCCCAATCAAATAACGCGCTAACTGATTTACTTTCTCATTTAAAACCGAATAGGTCAAGCTAATGCATTCAAAAAGGACGGCAGTTGCGTTAGGTTGAAGAACGACCTGTTTTTCAAATAAATCTATCAGATTTGCAGATTTTGGATAATCTGTTTTCGTATCATTAAATAATTCAATGATTTCTTTTTTTTCTATGTCCGTGACAAAGTCAAGATCATCGATATTTACTTTGTCATTTATAACGATCGCTTCCAAAATACATGTAAAATGATCTGTCATTCTTTGAATTCTTTCTTTAGAAAATAATCGCGGGTTAAATTCTAACCTTCCTTCTATATTACTTTCTGTTTCGGTTAAATTAAGAATCATATCATATTTACAACTTTGACTGGCCGTACCCACATATTCTAAAGACAAACCATTCATTTTAAGGCTGCTGCCTGACATCATGTCTGAGTTTTGCAATACGATCATTACATCAAACAATGGAGACCTACTTACATCCCGCTTAGAGCTGAGGTCTTCTATCAACTTATCAAAAGGATATGACTGATGTTCGTAAGCATCCAACGTGACACCGCGGACTAGGGCAAGCAGCTCATCAAAAGAAGTATTTTCTCCAGCCGAAATCTTAAGCGGTAGTGTATTGATAAACAGACCTATTATCTGCTCAATTTCAGCATGATCTCTTCCAGATATTGGTGAGCCAATAACAATTTCCTGCTGATCTGCATAACGTCTTAGCAAGATGTAAAACGCGGCCAGTAATGTCATAAACATAGTACTATCCCGTCGATGACTTAACTTGTATAGCTGTTCAGTTAACACTGGTGGAATAGTAAAATTAATACTGTCTCCATCGTATGTTTTAATCACCGGTCGCGGGAAATCTAGCGGAAGATTTAACAAGGGCGTGTCGGCAACCTGGGCTAACCAGTATTTCTTGTGATTGTTTAAAATGCCTGTTGAAATTTCATCATTTTGCCATGAGGAAAAATCTTTATATTGAATAGAAAGCTTAGGTAAGTTCGGTTGTCTTTGTTGCTGTAGCGAATTATAACACTCGGTCAATTCCCTCATTAACAACACACTTGACCATCCATCGCAAATCGCATGATGAATGGTGAAGACAAATTCAAAATAATGATCACTTTTTTTTATGAGTTGCGTTTTGAATAAAGGACCTTCAGCTAGATCAATTGAGGCTGTGTTGTACTCGAAGACAAATTGGTTACCGACAGAGTTTTCACTGGTATCAATAAATTCCATTTCGAAAGGCAAAGCGTCTATCGAATGTATCACCTGTTGAGGGATGCTGTTAACGAAAGTGAAAGTTGTTCTGAGACTTTCCTGCCGTCCTATAACAATGATAAAAGCCTTTTTAAAATATTCAATATTTAAGTTGCCCTTTATTTGAAACCTACTGGATAAGTCAAAAGCATCCTTAGTTTCTTCAAACTGACTTAATATCCAAATCCTTTTTTGCGCATGTGAAAGATCGTAATGAGACTTTACAGGATTGACGGGAATGGCCTGAAATTGCATTTCCGAAGTCCCTGCCAGCAATTCACCTAAGCCTTTTATAGTTTGTAACTCGAAAATATTTTTCAGCTCAATTTTAATATTTAATTCCTTGTAAACTCTTGAAACAATTTGGATGGCTTTCATTGACTGTCCGCCTAAATCAAAGAAATTATCTTCTATTCCAATGCGATCAAGACCTAGTACATCCTTCCAGATCGAAGCTAACCGGCATTCGATTTCTGTCTGGGGCTCTACATAACCCCTCTGAACTTTTTCTTCTAAATAAACTTCAGGATTTGGAAGATTTTTATGATCTATCTTCCCATGCCTGGTTAGCGGAAATTGATCAAGGAATATCATATGTTCCGGTAGCATGTAGTCAGGCAAAAATTTCTCTAAATGATTGCGGATACTTTGATGATTAAGTATAGGAGTGATTTTCAATTTTTCATCGGCAAACAGCTGGGTATAATATTCGTGACCTCTGAAATGCTCGATGATATGTGGAGCGTCATACTCAAAAAAGAGATCTTCATAACCTGTGCGCTTAAGACACCCTTTGATAATAAAATCCGGGTTTAGGTTATTTTCGGAAAGCTTGCGTACAATTTCACCTTCTATACTATCGCCTGGTGCTACCTCAATTCCATTTGAAAATACTGGAAAAAACATAGGCAACCAGATATACTTATCGGATAAGGTATCAATAACTTCTTCATTGTCTGTGAATAAGTTTAACCATACGGTAAAGCCGTGCATAATAGATGATGTATCAATTTCCAGGTGGATATTGTGTGTGCTTTCTAAGGCACACTCTTGTGTAAAATCTAAATCCTCAAATACGCCGATGCTTGAAATTAAATTCTTTTTAGGTAGTGAATTTAAACATAACCGCAGGTCAAATTTTCTTCCTACCTGTGAAAAAACCTTTTCTACATAATATGCGCCCAGTTCCTCAAAGGAGTTTTCAAATTCTGCTTCCGGTAAGGTTATTGCGGCGATAGCAGTTAAACTTCTTGAAGGAATCATGGCCGATGGATTTTTCAACAGGCGTCTTGCAGAGTTAATAAGTTTAGCAGCACCTTCTGATCCACCAATCGTTCCTACGATTTCGGAGACACAATAGTCTGCAAGTTCCGGTAACTGAACATCCTCGATATTGCCAAGAATAACAATAATCCGATCTTCAAGGCCGTAACTTTTCACCAATTTTGTAGCTTTTAAAAATGCATCTTCAAGAATTTCTATAGCATAAACCTTTTTAGCACCTTCTTCTATACATATTCGCGACAAAATCGCATCTGCTCCAGTACCCACTTCGAGCACAACTTTATTTTTGATTACCTTCCGTATGGCATTTCGATACTTTTCGTTACGAAGTTGATCATTAGCCATCGTTTTATATAAAATATCGTCATATACAAAAAACTCAGCCAGTGAGGGCCACAATTCAATTTTATTTTTTTTCCTGATATAAGCCGTAATGTAGTTCTTGTGCTGATCTGCAATGGCTAAGCATTCCTCAATATCACCATGCTTCAGCAAAGTTGTTTCGATTTCTCCTAGTTCTATTCTAAAACCCCGTACTTTTACCTGTTTATCCTTTCGACCCAAAAATTCAAGTGTGCCCTCTTGATTCCATTTACCGACATCTCCCGTAGCATACATTTTTTGAGTGGTATCAAATGGGTTGCAGATAAATTTCTGTTCGGTAAGTACTTCATTGTTGATATAGCCCCTAGCAAGGCCTTTCCCTGTTATAAATATTTGTCCGGGATTATCAATCGGCAATAGCTGTAAATCAGTGTTCAGTACATAGACATTCAAATTTTCGATAGGCTTTCCAATCGGCATGGTCTGTCGTTTAATATCAAAATCGGTAGCTTCATAAATTGTTGAACAAACCGCACATTCTGTTGGTCCGTAAGCGTTAAAATAAGTTATGCCATTATTTATGCATTGAATAGCATCCTTTGCAATCGCGGCTTCTCCAGCAGTGATGATAACTCTTAAGAAGCTCAGTTTCGTCTTATCCAAAATGCTTAAGTATGACGGTGGTAAGGTCACCGCACTGATTTGCCGCTGGCGCATAGTTTCTAAAAAAAGATCTGTGTTTTCCATAAAATCTTTGTTTAATAACACTAGCGTGCCTCCAGCGCCCAGCGCCATAAAAATTTCCGAAACAGCGGCATCAAAGGCTAATGAAGCAAATTGCAATACTTTATCATTAGCTGTAATTGAAAACATCTTTATTTGATCCTCCACCATATTGGCAACACTTGCATGTTCAATCATAACGCCATTTGGAGTCCCTGTAGATCCCGAGCTATAAATGATGTAGGCAAGATCATTAACCTTAGGTAATGGAATAGCGTTGTAGGTATCTTTTGGCAATTGATTTAATTTTATATCGATGACAAACAATTCTTCATTATAAAATCCAAGATTGAACATATGGTCGCTCTCGGTAATCAAAAGTTTCACATCAGCATCCGATAAAATAAACTTTACCCTTTCGACAGGGTATTGCGGATCAATTGGCAGAAATGCCCTGCCAGATTTCATTATACCGATAATACTAATGATCGCGTATTCCGTTTTATCAAGATAAAATGCTATTACTTCACCAGGTGTCACCTTACTGTTACTGCTGAGATAAAAAGCCAATTGATCTGTTAAGTCATCAAGTTCTACATATGATAAAGCAACTTTATCCGTTTCAACAGCTATTTTTTCAGGAAATGATTTAACCTGAGCTTTAAATATGTCCAATAATGTTCTATCTGAAATTTCATTCCTAATCGGGCGATTCAATCTTTCAACTTTTCTTTTCGCGCTTAACGGTAAATAGTCCAGAGAACTGATCGAAAAATCATCGCCTTTGATTGCAGCCGCTAAGACCACTTTCAAAGACGCCAACAGCATTTCTATCCTAGAGCGGACAAAAAGGTCGGTTGCATAATCTACGTTGATAGTAATTTCCTGGTCGTCTTCGAAAAACTCTATTCGCAAATCAACATCGCATTTTTTTGCTGAAGATTTAATAGCGCTAACTTCAACTCCATGCATTTGGGGATGATCATCCTTGAATACATTATTCTTATTTTGATGACCGACTACAACATCGAATAATGGAAAACGGCTCCGCGGCCACTGGACATTGAGATCTTCCAATATCAAATCAAACGGATAAATTTGATGATCATAGATTTCAAGCAAATTATTTTTCGTTTTAGTTAATAACTTTTTAAAGGAGTGGTCGGGCTCTAATATTGTCCTTATCGGGACAACGTTGATATAAAACCCTATCTGGTTTTCCAAGTTCTGGTGCTCCCTACCCGCCATTGGAGATCCTATAATTATCTCATTTTGCCCAGTATACTTATACAACAATACATTAACAGAGGAAAATAGGGTCATAAATGTGCTGACATTATTTTCTTTGCAATAATCTTTGATACTTTTCGTTAGATTTTTGCCTAAAACAGCGCTTACCGTTTTTGCTGCATAACTTTTATTTATAGGTCTACCAAAGTCAGCTGGTATATCGAGCGAAGGAATATTCCCAGACAATTTGCTTTTCCAAAAATTTCGATGCTGAAGTAATCGCTCTCCGCTGAGCTCTTTATTGTGCCATTTCGCATAATCCTTATAATTTATTTTAAGTGGATTTAATGGTCGTGTCATTTTGTGTACATAAAGATTGTACAGCTGTGTAATTTCGATAATTAAAAGATCAAAAGACCAACCGTCTGAAATGATATGATGAAGAGTAACTATAATAACACTTTCATTATTTGATATTCTGATCAAAGAAATCCGAATCAGCGGTCCGGACTCAAGATTAAATAGCTGGCTGGATTCGATTTCAGCAAACCTCCTCACAGCAGACAAGGGCTGCTTCTCATTAGAAAGATTAACCTTCAGCATTTTAAGCCAGCCCGCTGGCTGGTTTATGAATTGTCTCAACTCACCTGAAACCAGCTTGAAAGTTGACCTTAGTATTTCATGCCGGGTTACAAGTGCTTCAAAAGCTTTTTCCAAAGCAGACTCGTCAAGAATGCCTTTAACAAGGTATGAATTTTGGATATTGTAATGCGCTTTATTATCCAAAGAGTCCCCTGCAGTCCATAAACGACGTTGGGCATAAGAAACCTCATAATGTTCAGCAAGAGGAACTGGAGTTATTGTACGGTACTTCTCCTTCTTTTGTTTGTCTATAAATTTTGCCAGGCTGGCTATGCTAAAGTTATCATAAATATCACTTATTGATATTTTAACATTAAGAATTCGATGTACCCTTGAACTCACCTGAATCGTTTTAAGTGAATGACCACCAAGTTCGAAAAAACTATCATGTTGATTAATGCCACGCATGTCCAAGACATCTTCAAATATTTCTTTGACTTTTAATTCGGTGTCACTCCATACTATTTTTTCGTCAATAGTCATCGTGGATGAAATTTGAGTAGTAGTCTCTTCTCCTGCTTCCACCTTTTGGGGGCGTTCGTCAACAAATATTTCAAGTTCATTTTTGCTTACCCAACGTCCCACTTTATTTAAATTCAAAACTTCAATAGGCTTTTCACCTAGGCCAGTGAAAGTATGGGCTTTAGTATTTTGAAAGTATTTTACAGGTAAAATACTCTTATCCTTTATTTCCAGATAAATATTACCTATCGCTCCGATTGGTTGTAAATTATTTTGGTCATCTATTACATAAACTTTGGTTTCACTATCATTAACCTGATTACTTTCATCTGCTTCAAAAAGCAAAGAAGTGTCTCCCTGAGCCATATCTGAGCGACTTCTAATAAGCTGTTTTAATATTTTTTCTTTGTGTAAACCCTTAACACCACTCCAACTTATAATTTCTCTTTTTTGACTTTCTGGGAGAAGTGATATAGCATCTATTTTAATAATAGGTTTATCTAAAACCTGTCTGATCACCTCTTGAAGTTGTCCAGCCAAATTTTCAATAAAATTTTCGTCATAATATTGCTCGTGATAATCGATACTGAACGATATCTTATCTGAACAGGAAATCACAATATTCAACTGATAACTGGTCGGTTTGAACTCTTTGGCACCTAAAATATCTAAATGCAGTTTATTGACCTCTCCTTTTTCAACTTTTGGAAAATTTTGGAAAACTAGAATTGTATTGAATAAATTTTGCTTAAGTGGGCTTAATGCCTGAATATCCGCGAGACTATGATAGTTGTATTTTTCGTTTTCAAAATTTTCCTTATTAACAGCCTCAAGCAAGTTTGGGAAGCTTGCATCAGCATTATACCGGCAGCGTACAGGAAGAGTGTTTATAAATAGTCCAACTATATCATCTATTCCCTCTATAGCAAGTGGTCTACCAGAAACAACACTACCAAAAACAGCGTCTCTGGTGTTAGTATATTTTGATAGGACAATCCCCCATACAGTTTTAAATAAAGAGCTTAAGGTAGCCTGGTTATCAGATGCTAATTTTTGAAGCTGCCTTAAGAAATCACCATCCATTTCGAATATAAAAGACTTGGCTGAAACATTGGTATCGCTTTTAAATCTGCCGGGGCACAACTCAATTTTGTTATCATAATCAGCGATATACGATTGCCAGTAATGCTTACTAAGCTCCTTATCCCTTCTTAATAACCATTGAATGTAGTTTTTATAACTTGATTTTAGCTCAGGCAAAGCATTTTCCGGGTTATTATAAAGCTCGTAAAACTCAGTTGTCAGGTTTCGCATACTCCAGCCATCAAGTATAATATGGTGGCTTGTCCAAACAAATTCGTGCTCTTCGGCTTTCAAGCAAAAAAGCGCACAACGCAACAATGGTTCGGTCGTCAGATTGAATCCTTTATCGATATCCTGCGAGCAGTAATCTATTATACGTTGCTCTGGATTTTTGTCCTGAGAGATGTCTTCTAAATAAATGTGCGCTTTACGGTCTTTTAACACCACCTGCAGTGGTTTATCAAGCTTATCATGAACAAATGCAGTTCTTAAAATGTCATGTCTTTGAAACAATCTATTTAGGCAATCAATCATTAGATCAATATCTATCTTACCTTTCAGACGGTAGGAAGATTGTGACAAATAGCTGTTTGATGATTTATCAAGCAGGGTGTGGAATAAAATACCCTCCTGCATAGGCGACAGAGGATAAATATCCTTTATATGGTCTTTATTTATCATAAGTGTGGTTTAAGGCGTATAAAAAACCGCAAATGCGGTGAGTCCTATTCAAATAATGAATTGATATGATCCAAAGCTTCCGGAGAGAGTGTTTGATGGAAATCTACGGTGGCATTTGATATTATATTATCCAGGGTTTGCTGATACGCTCTATGGATATCGATGATCAAGTTTTCCTGAAATAGTTTAGAGTCGTAATTAAAACTTACAAGCAAAGCTTTACCAGCAATCATCCCAGTTATTTCTAAAGGATAATCAGCTGCTTCGTCCTGTCCAACTTCGTGTCCTGCAGAATCTGATATAACCTGAAAGTCAGATTCGTCAGAATCGAATTGACCTAAATAGTTAAACAAAATATCTGCTTGCATATTCATCATCACCTCTGGAGCTGTCAGGTACTTTAAGATACCGTATCCAATACCTTTATTCGGGATCGACCGTAATTTTTTTTTGACTTTTTCGATCTGTTGGCTAAACTCCCGATTTTGATCAGCAATCAATTTAACAGGAAAAACACTCGTAAACCAACCAACTGTTCTATTGACATCAATGGTATCGGAAATCGGCTCTCGACCATGACCTTCAAGCATGATCAACAGGCTTTTGGCATTAAACAATTTCTGGAAGGTGATAATCAGTGCAGATAACAAAATATCGTTAATCTCACTCTCAAAAAACTGATTTACATTACTGATCAGTTTTGTAGTTTTATGCTCATCTAGCGTAAAAGTCAGTGTTTTAATATCTCTACGCTTACCGGCTTGCTTAATCCTTCTAGGCAAAATAAAGCCATCATTTACCTCTAATGTGTTCCAATATTCTTTTTCATTCTGAAAATTCTCACTTTTTGTATACAGTGCCAATGTTTCAGACCAGGTTTTAAATGAGTCAGTTTTTTCAGGTAAGAGTAACTGTTGCTGCTTCCGGAATTGTTGGAAAAGTGTAGTGATATCTTCTAAGAGTATCCGCCAAGAAACGCCGTCGATAATAAGATGGTGGCAAATTATAAGTAATCGCTCTCCATCATTCATATGAAACAGCGCTATCTTAAATAGTTCACCCTTGTAAATATTTAAACTTTTTTGAAGGTCGTTCGAGATACGTTTAAATTCTGGTAAATCATCATCACCCCTGATATCAAACTCAAGAACGGGAATATCGCCTGCGCCCCCCCTATTGAATTGCTCCGGCATTCTCTCATTTTCGCTTTGAAGGAAAGTTATCCTAAGGGCATCATGGTGATGATAGAGTTTTAAAAAAATGAACTTTACCTCATCAATACCTAATTTGCTGTGATACAAAACAACAGATTGGTTATAGTGATTAATATTCAGCAGTTTTTTTGAAAAGAAATATCTTTGAATTGGGGTCAAAAGAATAGATCCTTCCACTATCGATTGGTCAGCGGTGGACACAAAGGGTTTGATAAAATTGGCCAGTTTATCAATAAATGGATGTTCGAAAATATTTTTGACTTCTATTTTAAATTTATGTTTTTGTAACCGGACTGCGATTTGGATAGCTTTTATTGAATCTCCCCCTATTTCGAAGAAATTATCATCTATCAGTATATCTTGTTTACCCAAGACATCTTTCCAGACTTCTAATAGGGTATTTTCTAATGCGCTGGTTTTTCTTTGCTGTTTATCAGACTGAGGGCTTTTAAACTCTATGATCTTGCTTAGCGCTTGTTTATCGAGTTTGCCGCTGGCTGTCAAAGGAAACCGCTGTAAAATCACATATTGAGCTGGATGCATGTAATCCGGTAATGCGGCCCGCAGGCGATCTCTGGCTTTAGAAACTATATCATCGATTTCACTGATGAGATACGCTGTTAAACTCTTGTCTCCCGATGGGTTCTCAACAGCTAAGACAACAACATCTAAAATATCTGTATTTTTTTTTAATACGTTTTCGATCTCACCTAATTCAATTCTATGTCCTCTTATCTTTACCTGGTCATCCGATCTGCCAAAATATAAAATAGCGCCATCAGGTTCCCAGCAGCCCAAATCGCCGGTTAAATAAAGCTTCTGCCCCGGTTCGTAGGGATTATCAATAAATTTACTATTCGACAATACTTCGTTATTCAAATATCCCTTTGCCAAACCAACTCCTGATATCCCTATTTCACCTGTTACTCCGATCGGTTTTAGCTGCAAATTTGTATCGACTATATAAAGTTTTGTATTATGTATGGGATAACCAATAGGAATAATTTCATCATTCTCATAAACAGGCTGTGCAGTTACGTCAACAGATGCCTCAGTTGGTCCATACCAATTAAATAACTGTGCTTTTAAATTTTTATAGTGTTTATTTACCAACTTGGTAGAGAGCGGTTCTCCACCACAATAGACATTTCGTAGGCTTTGCAAACAGGTCTTATCCATTAGGTTGAGGGAGTCCAAAAGATAATTATACATCGTTGGAACGAAGTGAACCCTAGTAATCTTATGATAATCGATAAATTGGACCATCTTAAGCGGATCGTAAACGACTTCTTGGGGGCATAACACCATTTGACATCCAAAGCATACCGGTAAAAATAATTCCCATGTGGACACATCGAACACGTAATTTGTTTTTTGAAGAACAATGTCAGCATCCGTAAAGGAATATTCCAACCACTGCCAGTTTAACCTGTTAACGATGCCTTTATGTTTAATAATTACCCCTTTGGGGTTCCCTGTTGATCCTGATGTATAAATGATGTAAGCATCATCCTCAGGTTTTGGATAAAAGCTAATCTCTTTATTGGGATAAAGTGCGGCTAATACTTCGAGATTTACAGTATACTGGTCAATATTCAAATCTTCAAAAACTTTTTTTGTTTTTGTCAATATCAGTTTCGCCTGCGAGTCTTTAATAATATAAGATATCCGCTCTTCAGGAAAGGTTGGGTCAAGTGGTACATAAATTGCTCCAATTTTTAGAAGGGCCCAAATGGATATAACCATTTCAAGAGACCGATCCATAAAAAGGCTGACCACATCCCCCTGGTTGATATTATACTTTTCCACTAAATAGTTCCCCAGTAGATTTGTTAACAGGTCAAACTGAGTATAGGTTAATTTACCACTTTCAAACACCAAAACTGTTTTGGTTGGGGTTTTCGACACCTGCTTTCTAAACAACGATACTAAAGAATCCTGATCGGGATATTCGGTTTCAGTACGATTAAATTCCTTTAAAATTCTGGTCTTTTCTACTTCACCGATATAATCAACCTCGTTCATTGGCTTATCTGCATCAGCCAAAACTGCGTAGATAAGATTTGTTAAGTGCCCAAGAAGACTTACTATCCGTTCCTTTTTGAATATATCGGTATTGTAAACAATGTTTAATGAAAATAGGTCGTTATCATCCAGAAAGTTAAATGTAAGATCGAATTTACTCGTATTGGAAGGGATGTAATAATCGTCCACCACGAGATTCGATAACCTCAGCTCTCGGTCAAGCAGTGACTTCTGATGGGTTACCATTACATCGAATATAGGGGTCCGGCTTTGATCATTTACGATCTCTAAATCTGAGACAATCTTATCAAAAGGATATAAATCATGATTGAAAGCGTCAAGCATATTTCCTTTTACCTGATCGAGCAATTCTCTAAAGCTTTCGAAAGGTTTCACGCAACTTCTTATTGGTAAAGTGTTTACATAAAACCCCAATTGGTCTTCCATATCGGGATGAGTACGACCGGCACTTGGAATACCAATTATTAGATCCTTTTGATCACTATACCGGAACAACAGCAATTTAACCGCAGAAAGCAATACCATAAAAGTCGTAACCCCCTCGCGTCTGCAGAAATTATTCAACAGGGAAATTTGTTGCTGATCATAGACATGCTCAACTGATCCGCCGTTATATGATTTGCTCGTGGGCCGTTTAAAATCAAATGGGAGCTCAATACGGGGCAACTCTCCTTGCAGCTGGGTTAGCCAATATGATCGATGACCACCATTAGACTCATTTTTTATTAATGCATTTGACCACGACGCGATGTCTTTGTACTGCAAGAGTGGTGGTGTCACTTCAGGCTTAATGCCACTACACAAATCATTATAAAATATTGCAAGTTCCTTGATAAAAACATCAATAGACCAGCCATCCATAATGATGTGGTGAAAGGAAGTCAAGAACACGTAACTGTTGTCCTCCATTTCGAGCAACTTAAATTGGAATAAACGCGCGGTTGCCAAGTCAAATTGAAACGCAGCCATGCAATCAACTAAAACATCGAGGTGTTGATGAGCTTCTGTATTGTTTCGCAAATCTTCATAGTCTAAAGCATAATTGCCACCAAATTCCTCAACGACCTGCTTTGGTTCACCCCCCACTGTAATAAACCTGGTCCTTAAAATTTCATGCTTTAGAATAACATAGTTGATTGCCTTTTCGAAATGATGATAATCAAGCTCGCCGGTCATCGAATAACCGTTTAGCATATTATAGGCCTGCCCCGTTTGTTTATATTGCTGAAACAACCACAACCTTCTCTGCCCAAAAGACAAATCGTAAAATTGATTCTTTTTTATCGGATTTATAGGCTGGTAATTTTGATTTTTTTCGTTTGCAATTAGTTCTGCCTGTTGTCTTATAGTTGGAGCGTTAAAAAAATCTCTGAGTTTTAGAACAACATTTAATTCTTTGTAAACCTTTGCAGTTACTTGTACAGCTTTCAATGAGTGCCCCCCAACTTGAAAAAAGTTCGCTTCAACACTTATTTTATCCTTGTTTAACACCGCTTCCCATATGGAAGAAATTCTTATTTCCAAATCTCCTACCGGAGTAACATAACTACCTGTAAGTGACCGCTCATCAATCTCTTTTAACAATTTAAGATCTATTTTACCACTAAGATTTTTAGGAAATTCCTTCAAAAAAACCCAATAAGCGGGTACCATAAAACTTGGTAAAAATCTCTTCAGGTAGATTGTCAATTCGCTCCTGAAAGTTTCCTCATCTCCTGCCCCACTATTCAGCTTTCTGATAATGTAGCTTACCAGGTATTCCTGCCCGTTATTGTCTTTTTTAATTCCGGTTATACCCTCAACTATGTGATGGTGTTGGCCAAGAAGATGATCAATCTCCGCTGTCTCAACCCGGTTGCCACGGATCTGTGCCTGATGATCTATTCTTCCTAAAAATTCCAAATTTCCATCAGCTTTCCATCTTCCTAAATCACCAGTCCGATACATTATTTCACCCAATGTGTCAGGAAACGGGTTCGGGATGAATTTTGATAACGTCTTTTTAATATCCTTCCAGTACCCTTCCCCTACACCTATGCCTGAGACGTAAATTTCTCCAGTAAAGCCAATTGGCAGAAGCTTCACATTCTCATCTAATACGAACAGATTCAAATTTGCTAAAGGTTTCCCGATCGGAACCCTTTTGGAACGGGGGTCAAAGGTATCATCTATCAGGTATTGAGTAATATCATCAGAGGCTTCGCAGGGTCCGTAAGCATTAATTAGTTTAATTGAGCTGGTAAATTTCTTCCAGCGTCCAACTAATTCAACAGGTAACTCTTCACCTGTCATCATGATACTTTGTAAATAAAACAGTTCTGTTTTTGACGTTGTCCCTGAACTTTCAACAAAATCCAAAAAAGCGTTTAAATACGATGGAACAAACTCTGCAAGGGTGACTTCAGTTTTATTTAGAATTGAAATTAGATTATTGAAGTCAAGAAGATCGACTTGATCTATGATGATTACTGTACCACCATGTAATAATGGTGCTAAGTATTGCCAAACGGATATGTCAGATGAAATATTTGCACTTTGAAGAAATTTAAACCCCTGTGCTAAGTTCAAAAACTTATATTCCGCATAGATGTGATTGACTGCCCCCTGATGTGTTAGAATTGCACCTTTCGGATCGCCTGTAGAACCCGATGTATATAACATATAAGACCAATCGTCAATTGAATTGACATTTTCTGGGTTATCAGTAGACAAGTTACTATAACTTAAACAATCAATGATTGTAGTTTTACTTCTGGGTGATAGACTTCCATAATCAGATTTTAATTCATCAATGCAGATTATATAATCAATATGGGGCAAATCAAGGATAAGCCAGTCATTATTTCTTACAGTATCACTATCTGTGAATAAAATCTTTGCATTACTATTATCGATCAAAAACTTAGACCGTTCAACCGGATTTTGTTTATCAAAGGGCACATAGGATGCTCCCGATTTAAATATCGCTAACATCGAACTCAGTAGATCGAAACTTCTGTCTAAGAACACACCCACAAATTCTTTACGTTGAACACCTAAGCTAATAAGCAAGTGAGCAAGTTTATTTGATTTTTGATTGAGTTCCTGATAAGATAAGTTATAGTCATTATGGATCACCGCGGTAGTGTCAGGAAATAACGTTGCCTGTTCTTCAAACAAGACGTGGATAGGCTTTATTTCGCCTAAATCCTGGTAAGGTTCATTAAATTTATATAACAACCGTTTTTTTTCAGATTCACTGGTAAAATCAACATCTCTAATCAAAATATGTTCCTCATCAAGAACTGATGTAATTATCGTTGAAATGCAGTCTTTGATCCGATTAACAGCGTCCGTAGAAAATTTCTTTGTACTGTTTATCAAATAAATATTTAGCTCATCCTTTTGTGCAACAATCTTTAAATTAAAATTACAGCGTTTAAGCAATGAAGTCCCAAGGTGAGAATGCAGATCTATCCAGCGAGTCTGCTGGTTAACTTCGGCGCAAAATATAAAACCCATACCAGTATTTTTGTTTTCATCTTCATACTGGTCGCCCATCATTTTTAATCCCTCCGAAGGATAATATTTGTACTTATCCAGAATAACAGCATTTCTGTTTACGTTTATGCAAAAATCAATGAACCGGTCATTTTTATTGATCGACCTAGACATTGGAAAGACATTTTCGAAATTTCCACTAACTTGTTTCCAGTCTGCCTCGCGACATGACTTCACACAGTTAACTAAAACATGATCATTTCTGGTGTATTTTTGCAAAAAAACATACCAAACTGATAACAAAAAATCATCTACATTTATCTTATGTTTTGAAGTATAAAGGGTGATTTTTTCCAATAAATTTATGCTGATATTTAACGGATCGTTTAAGCCACAAGAGATTTCATTAGGACAATCAATATCTTCTGGTTGGAAAAAATCAGTAGTTTGAGTTGCTAATAACCTTTTTAATGAGTCTTTAGCTTTTTCGCCCTTTTCAGTCTTGATGAAATCGTTCTGCCATAATAAGAAATCAAGATGTTGAAAGGCTATTTTAGGTAGTTGCTGGTCTTTGTATATTTTTTCCAGCTCCGACATTAATATCCCATCCGAAATTGCATCTGAAATAAAAGCCGGCTTATTGAAGAGTAATACAAATTGTTTTTTCCCGATTTTGTGTAAGCCAAAATCAAATAGTGGAAAATCCTCCGAACAGAATTTTCTTTTATCTGCTAGCTTTTTCAAATATTCCAGCGTTGATATTTCCTTCGAATTATCAGTCAACTCGTACACGTATTCATCCAGCAAATACAATTTAAATTTATTTTGTCCAACTTTAAAGCCCGTCCTCAACAGCTCATGCCGGGCTATTAATTCATTGACGGCCAAGCATAGCTTGTTGTAATTAATATCTTCATCAATGTAAATAAACAGAGGTTGATTTTTATCTATATAACCTTGATTCACTATGGCGCCTGCGAGCTCATTTTGCTGTAACAAAGACGTTTCAAAATATTTTTTCTTCACTTCATTCATAGTCATTAACAAGTTTAGAAGGTACGGACGTTGGCAAATTTTCTAATCAGCTTTCTCAATAGGTAAATTCAATTGACCTTCGTTCTTTAATTTCAGCACAGCTCTATTGGCCAATTCGAATATCTGCATTGCATTTTCTATAATTTCTTCGTTTATGATCAATGGAGGTAGAAATCGGATGACATTATTGAAATGTCCACCGATTTCAAACAGCAGACCATTTTCAAAACTTATTTTTTTGAGTTCTTTAACCAGTTCAGGATAAGGCTCCTTAGTTTTTTTATCTTTTACATATTCAATTCCGATAATCAAACCACTTCCACGAACTTCACCTAGGTAGGGATTCCAAGTACAAATTTCCTTAAGTTTGTTGATCAGGTATCTTCCCATTTTGAGGGTATGTTCCTCCAGATTATTTTGCTTTACAAAGGCCAAGGCACCTCTTCCAGCTGCGATACTTACCTGATTTCCTCTGAAAGTGCCTATATGATCGCCTGCATCCCAAGACTCTATGGTTTTATTATATATGATGGCTGATATTGGAAATCCTATACCGCCCAGCCCCTTTGACATGACCAAAATGTCGGGAAGAGTTTTGAGTTTTAAAGACTCAAGAAACTTACCCGTTCTAAAAAAACCGCACTGCACTTCATCAAAAATTACTAAAATGTCATTTTTTCTGGCGATCTTAATTATCCGTTCGAGAAAACCATCCTTGGGAACAATAGTTCCTCCTTCACCTTGAATTGGCTCCAAGATGATTGCCGCCGGCTTGCTGAATCCTGAATGGGGATTATTTAAAAGTGTTTCAAGATATCCTGCACAATCGAGTTGGCAGCTTTCCTCGTTTTTGTTGTATGGACATCGGTAACAATAACTATACGGAATAAAGCTAACGTCAGGTACAAGTGAACCAAATTTCTCTCTTAACCTTGTATTGCTGGTAAGGGATAATGCACCTGCTGTCATACCGTGATAGGAGCCCTGAAATGCGATAATTGCACTACGCCCTGTTTTGTGTTTTGCCAGTTTTATTGCTGCTTCCACACCATCAGAACCTGTGGGTCCGCAAAAACTAACTTTAAATTCCCCTCGAGTGTTTTCTGGAAAAAAAGATAATATACTGTTGATGAACTCCAGTTTATTTTCGGTAGGAAAATCAAGCATATGAATAAGCTCCTTTTGCTGTTCCTCAACATATGACAAAACATCTGGGTTGCAGTGACCAACGTTTAAAACGCCTGCACCAGAAAAAAAATCGATAAATCGATTTCCATCAACATCCTGCACAATCGCCCCCTTAGCATTTTTTATTGCGATAGGAAGTCCGATCGGATAAGAAACTATTCGTCCTTCAATTTGTTGTTGAAGTGCTAATAAGGCACGTGATCTTGCTCCGGGTACTGCTGTCACTATGGATGCCCCTTGGCCCAAATGATAAGTTTCAAACATGATTATTCGATTAGTGATTTCTAAAAAAATTTAAAAGACAATTATAAGCCTGGCATTTGCCGCTACACGACTTCGCCTGAATATTATAACTAGCTAGAAGAATATTTCAACTGAGAAATTATAGAGTGGATTTATCCACTCTATAATTTCTCAGTTGCTGAGTATCAATTACGATTGTAGCATCGGTTTCCCGTATTTCCTCGATGTAATTACAGAGCTTAAAGATTGTAGGATGTGACTTTAAATCTCCCAAGGTTAGATCAATATCACAAACTTGATTGATTTCGCTAATTATTTCACTTGCAATCAGATCGGTAGCACCCAGTTCGAAGAAATCATTATCTACCCAAATCGATTCTACCGTTATTCCCAAATGGCGTGCCCACACACCGGCGATAACACTTTCTTTAGCGGAGAGGATATTGATTTCATTAATCTTTGCTTTGACTTCATTTGTAAAGCAAGCAATTATTTTTTTAAGCTGACTTTCTATTTTCCCGATCCTTTTCTGACTGAATAAATTGGTATTGTATTGAACTTCTGCGATTATTGAACCATCATTTTCTGTAAAATCAATTGACAGTTCCATTGGACTGTGGGCTATCTCCAATTTCAATTCATCAATTATAATGTCTTTCAATTGTGGTTTCTGATCCCTTTCCGATTCCTTATTATAAAGAGTAATCATTACATCAAAGAGAGGCGAACGGCTTAAATCTCTGGTTATGTTTAACTCATTAACCAATTTATTCAATGGATATAACTGATGCTTAAATGCCCCAAGGATAGTTTGTTTAATATTTGCTAGAAATTTTTCAATAGTATCGTTCGTTGGATCAAACCTTGTCCGGAGTGGTATTGTATTGATAAATAACCCTATTTGATCTTCTAAATCTTTATGTGTCCGGCCAGCAGTAGGCGTACCTACAATGATGTCACATTGGCCTGTGTATTTGTATAACAAGCAATTGATACCGGCTACTAAAAACATAAACAGACTAATTTCCTGTTCCTTACATGTTTTCTTTATTTTCGTTACCAATTCCACATCCAAAGAAAAAATAATACTGCTCCCATCGATTGTCTTTCTCAAGGGCCGATTGTAATCGAGCGGAAGGTTCAAGACAGGAATTACTCCACCCATATTTTCTAACCAATATTTTCGCATGATCGAATCACCGTTACTGATTTGGCTATTTTGCCAATTAACAAAATCACGGTATTGTAATCTCATTGGTGTGGTCTGTAAGATCTTGCCAGCAACGTACTCATTATAATACTTTGCAACTTCCCCTATAAAAATATCCATAGACCAGTTGTCAGATATAATATGATGTAAGGTAAAGAAAAGGGCATTTTTTTCATGGTCCAATCGAACGATGTTAACTCGCAATAATGGTGTGGATTCAAGTTCAAAAGGCTTCCAGAATTCTTCCAGAATCAACTTATTCAACTGTGTTTCGTTAAAAGATTGGTTGGTCAGGTCTTTAACTTCTACTTTAAAGCCTGATTCAAGGAGATTTTTCACTCTTTGTTTTGGTTCACCATCAACAACTTCAAATCCCGTTCGAAGAATTTCATATCGCAACACTACCATCTCAAATGACCGACTGATCGCATCTATATTCAAAATGCCTTTTAATAGGTAAGCACTTGGAATATTGTAAGCAGCTTGAGCGTTCTCAAATTGGTCCGATATCCAAATGCCCTTTTGTGAATGTGACAAATCATAATAAACGGAATCCGGAATATGCGCTATATCTGAATATTCAGTCATATCGCCCGCTGACTGCAATTGTTCTATATATGCTGACAATGAACGAATCGTTGGGTATTCAAACAAATCCTCAAATTCCAGCTCTACCTCAAAAAGCTTCTCTAGACGATTAATTACCTGGCTGCCATTCAATGAATGGCCACCCATCTCGAAAAAATCTGAATCCACCGATATGGTTTCTGCTTTCAGTATCTCCTGCCAAACCATATGAACCCTGGATTCAGCCTGACTTAAACCACTGATTGTTAAAGCCTCATCCGGCCCGGAACCTTCCCCCGCAGATGGGGATAAGCCCATTGACACTGAAGGATTCAGCACAACTTCATTTCCCACGCTGAAAAACGGGTTTATCTTAAATCCGGTGATATCTACTTCTGCTACCGCTGTGTTAGCACGGCCCATATCCAATAAGGCATAGAAACTATCTATACCATCACCCGTTGTTATATGCTTCAGCACATCTTCGCCCGTGTTTTCAGGTGCTGATCCGCCCAAACCCCGCGCGCCCATACCACACTCTGACCAGCCAGGC
This sequence comes from Pedobacter sp. D749, assembly GCF_019317285.1. Taxonomy (NCBI): domain Bacteria; kingdom Pseudomonadati; phylum Bacteroidota; class Sphingobacteriia; order Sphingobacteriales; family Sphingobacteriaceae; genus Pedobacter; species Pedobacter sp. D749. The sequence goes on along the minus strand of NZ_CP079218.1, from coordinate 1,656,749 downwards.
CAGTTGATCCCGATAAATTTTGTCCCCTGATAACCAGAATAATTACAATAACCATCCTGATAACCGTTAGCAGCTGCATAAACTGCACTCCGCCTTTTAGGAACCAGGGAGTTCAAAGAACTGAACATCACTAAAAAATCCGGATGCAGTTCCCGGCTGTACTTATCCAGAAAATAAGTCCCATAGATCTTTGGGCCCAGGATACTGTCTATTTCTGAATTTGTCTGTTCTGACAAACTATAACCGCTTATACCAACACCTGCGGAATGTATGATCCCATCCAGCTTAACCGTCGTCTGTCTTATTTTCTCAAATGTTACAGACATCGCCGCTTCTTCACGCATATCAAGACCATAATAATCTACCAAGGCGCCTGATGCTTCCAGTGATTTCAAGGCCGAGATCCGCTCCTGTTCCACAGGGCTAAGGTCTGAGGTATCATTCCACTGCGCTTTGACCGGTAAGAAGGTCTGCCCCAGAATGATCAGCCTGACACCTGATACTCTTGATAAAGACTTGCTTATTTCCAGTCCGATACCGCTGGCACCCCCAGTAACTAGGTAAACACCTCCCGAACGGATAACCGGTACGGATGACTGGTGCAGCTCAGGAGCCGCCACTTTCTTAAATTGCTGAACATAACGTTTACCCAAACGGTAGCCAACAAACTTTATGTTATCTTCCGTTCCCAGTTCTTTAAACACATAACCGATGGCATCCGATACATGCTCTGTATAAATGTCTACATCTATGCCACGTGCTTTTAAACCTGTATATTCTGATAATACGCCCTTTAAAAAACAACTGCCTGCAGTGTGGATAGCTAAAACCGGATCATCTCCTGTACCGATACGGTAACCATTACTGCTTACCTGTACATATTCAAAGCCCTTACGACACAGATGACCGCTAAAATATTTGGCCAGGTATACCTGCGAGTACAAATACTTAACGGCCTGGGCCTCCGTGCCAGCTTCAACCTTACGATATCCCGATAAATCTATGATCCCCGTCAGTTTAGTCATGGTACGTAAATCCTCATAAAGCTGTTCATAACACGATTCTTCTTCCGGATCTATAATATATGCACCAGCAGACTCCATCTCGTATCGCTTACCACGACTTACCGTAATACATTCGTTCCCGGCCAAACGTAGGGCGGATATCAATCCCAAACCTAAACCAAGTTCGTCCATGATGATCACATAACTGTTCCCAGTAACTCCAGTAAAACCTTTAGCTTCGGCAGCATCCCAAACCAATTCATGAAACCAGTTGTGGACACGCGTGGGTAAGGCTTCCCTGATCCAGCAACGCACACGTTCAAAGGGATAAACAGGAACTTCTACACGCCGGGCCGTACTACCAGAATAATAACAACCCCAGTCTATATCAAACCCAAATCTGTATAGTTCACTGATATAGTCATTCAAACCATCTTCATCCATGGCCGCTTTCAATGCAGTTACTTCCACATCAGGATTTCTTTCGATTAATGATTGCAACTGTTTTGAGATCAAACCCAATTTCCCGATCTCAATAAAAACAACTGACTGTGATTCGAATTTTTCGAGTATTTTTTTGCATCTCCCTTCTATATCGCTATGATCTAAACTATCAATAAGTATTGCTGGTAAAACCTCCGTCAGTAATTGACGCCCGCTAATGACTTCTACTACATATTGCCCAATACCGACACCGATGAGGTATTTCGCTTTTACTCCAAGTGAAAGCAATAGTTTATAAAAGCTGTATTGAAAAGCGAACTTTCTGAATTCTTCAGTCTGTCTATTTTCACCGTATGCCTTCTCACATTCTTCCATAGAATCGCGGAAAATCGCATATCTGTTACTGTAAGTGGCTATAAATTTTTCACTTATATTTAAATCCGGCGAAAATACAGCGACTGTCGCTACATCGATTTTCCAGTGGAATACCTCATTTGATGCACTAAAATCTTCCAAAACTTTCAACAGCGATGTTCGGTCCTTAACAACAAACGATAATCTGCAGTTAAAATGCTTTTTGCCAACAGCCAATGTATAAGCAAGATCGTTCAAGAATAAACCGGGTGTATCTATAAGTTTATCCGAAAATCTTTTGATAATCCGTCGCAGTGCCCGCTCCGTTCTAGCTGAAAAAACAAATAACTCACTCTTATTTGTTTGGCTTGGTAAAACCTTCAGTCCGCCATCGTACTCCTCTAAAACGACATGGCAATTTGTACCTGATAGTCCGAATGAACTAACGCCAGCCCGTCTAACCCCAGTTTTTCCCACATCCCAGTTTTTCAATGTAGTGTTAACATACACAGATGAATTCTCAAAATTGATAAACGGATTTGGTGAATTAAAGTGCAGAGACGGAAGCAATACTTTGTATTTAAGGGAAAGTGTCGCCTTGAGTAAACCAACAATTCCAGCTGCGCAATCCGTATGTCCAATATTTGTTTTAACCGATGACACAGCACAAAAGCCGATTTTGTCAGTATGCTTGCGAAATGCGCTGTCAATCCCTTGAATTTCTATTGGATCTCCCAGTTTCGTTCCTGTCCCATGTGCTTCTATATAGGTTATAGTACTTGGATCTATTTTTGCTTTTTCCCAAGCTTTCTGAATAACTTCAGCTTGAGCAGTACTGCTTGGAGCTGTTAAACTACCGGATCGATTGGCATCCTGATTTACAGCAGTTGATTTAATTACTGCATGGATAATATCACCTGATTTAATCGCTTCCACCAAGGGTTTTAATAGCAGACAGCAAACAGCTTCACCTGGAACTGTTCCATTGGCTTCAGCAGAGAAAGCTTTGGCTTTTCCATCCGCCGAGCTTATCCCCATGTCATACTGATCATTGATTACGGGCGGGAAAAGATTTAGGCTAACGCCACCAACGAGTGCGCAGCTTGATTCTCCAAGTATCAAATCGTTACAAGCATGATGAACGGCTGTCAATGATGATGAGCAAGATGTGTCAATAACTACTGAATTGCCACGGAAATTGAAAAACCTTGAAATTCTACCGGCTACTATCGCACTTAGGTTGCCAGTGGTTAACATAGGATCGAATTTTTCTGCATGCAAATAATAGTCGATTCCAGACGCCGCGATAAAAACCGAGGTATTAGAGCCGTCAAAATAATCTATGCTATAGCCAGAATTTTCAATAGTTTCATAGGCAACTTCCAACATCATACGATGCTGAGGAGACATTTGCTGCGCTTCACCTAAAGATATTCCGAAGAATTCATGGTCAAAAAAATCAATATCTTCGATAAAACCATTTAACTGATAATTCTCGTCATCAGCGATTGTGGTACTTCTTAGGCGCTTTTTCGAGAATACCCGAACACTATCTTTCCCTGCTGCAAGATTTTGATAAAAAACATCTGGTGACTCCGCTTCGGGAACGCGGCAAGAAATACCGATTATGGCAATGTCCATAGTAGCTTGACAAGTTAAAACTTAATAATTGCTGCCGGCTGGCTGTCGGCAACATGATCTATCCTTTTAAGATTATCCAAAAACAATTCATAGGCTGGATGGGCGTACAAAACATTATCACTCCAGATATAGTTTACCTTTCCCCACTCCATCACGCTTGACAAATTCGGAAAAAAACCGGTGCCATTTAAGTTAGCGCTGGTGTTGCTTAATACCGGAATTCCGGTAATGTTATAATAATCACATAGTAGCTGGTATAGAGTAGGGTTATCTGCCAAACTAACAGTTTGCAATCTAGCCGTTCCGTCCAAATGACAGATGACCGGTATCTTATCTATCCATTCGTCTTTAACCTGATGATCATACAACATGTATGGATCAGGAGAGCCGGGCTCAAATATCATAGGCGCTAATTCTTCTATACATATTGGTGCAATTGGTCTGTAGTCCTCTCGCTGCTTGATATGGTTTAGTTTACTTTTGCAATTCCGGTCAGTGGCGGCAGATATTATACTCCGATTTCCTAGAGCCCTTGGTCCCAGCTCAGCACGTCCATTCAGTAATACGATAGGCTCGTTCACCTGATCTATAAAACGTGCAAGCTCATTAATCTTACATTCAAATCTGAGCCATCCAGTTGCCGATTCGTTGTTGATAAATGAAGGGCCGCTGTATACGTTCCATTTCAGATTAACCTGCCCCGTATGTACCATCCATGCTGAACATGCTGCACCTATAGCACTACCTGAATCGTTTGGAAACGGCGGTACCCACATTTGTTTAAACAAGCCAGATTCTCTGATCGCACTGTTCCATTTAATGTTTAACGCACAACCGCCAACAAAACACAGATTCGATGAACCCCGGTGACTTCCTTTAATTTTATCATTTAAACCTTCGATTAATTTATTTTGCAGAAAAACATGGAAGGAAGCTAGAATATCTTCATCCCGGTAATTTTTCCCTGAACTGATCTCTATAAACTTAGTCGCAAATTTATCCGAAAATTTGAGGGACAGTTCTAGATGATTTTCAAGAACAAATTCAAAATCCTTTAATATGAGTTCATTAACCTTACCCTTAGCAATGTAAGCCATGAGTTTACCAGCAACAGATAAACTTTCTCCGGTAACGGGCTTCTCCTTTTTAAAAGGATTAAAATACTGAGAAAATTCGCTATAAATGTTGCCCATCAGGTAAAACAATTTACCCAGGCTTTGAATTGTTTTATTATTATAATCGTAGTAATAAAGACGGGGAAACATTCCACCATCCCAGACCAATACGAACGAACTTTCACCTTTTGCTGCAAATGGACTGGTACAATAAGCTGAGGTAATATGATTCGTTACGTGAAAGTAGCTCTCATATTGCAAAACCTCATCACTTATTTTCAATCCATTAAAATAGAATTGAGTTAAAAGGTTTTCCGAACGCGTTTTTTCCCTATATGGCGCCACCTGTATTATATAATCTTCACCTTGATTTTTAGTCTTAATGAATGAGTCAGTCAAGCCCGCCCACCCATCAATCGCAAAACAGTCAACATCTTTTAAAAAATAGCCATTATCATTTAAAATTTTGCCAATAATGGCTGAATCCGTGATTTCAGAATAACGCGGATTATTTTGGATTTTTTCCATTTCAACACAGAACTTCAATTCTCCGTTTTCAATCAGAGCTACCGCTCCGTCATGGGTCAACTTTATACCACAAATTATCATAAGATTTTAAAATTCAATTACATTTTCGGAAATGGTGTCTGCAGATCTACTTTTATTTTCCAGGTAAATAGCTTGACTCATTATGGTTGAATGATCGAATAAATCTGCTATGGTAAATATGTCTGGGAAATAATTATTTAGGTGATTAAACAACTTCACTACCATTAATGAATTACCACCTATATTAAAAAAACTATCGTTTGTCTGGATAGCATCTTTTCCTAAAACAGCTTGCCACACAACCAGAATTTCTTGTTCGTATCGATTAGCCGGTAAACGGACTGAGGCTGGAACTGGACCAGAGGCGGCTAACCTAAGAAGCTGCTTGTTGTCAATTTTTCCATTTGGGGTTAAAGGGATTGTTTTAAGTATAATAATAATATCAGGACACATGTATGATGGAAGTCTTTCTTTAACAAACAACTTTATAGTGTCGATTTCAAGCTCATTTTTTAGTGTGACGAATGCAATTAATTCTGTACAAGATTTATCTGGAATTACTATGGCATTTACTACCGACTTGATTTGATGTATTGTAAGCTCTATCTCGCTTAATTCGATGCGGTAACCGCGGATTTTTAGTTGAGTGTCTTTCCTTCCTACAAAATTAATAACGCCCTCATCGGTCCAGTAGCCCAGGTCCCCCGATCTATACATTTTTTGTCCTGGATTTTCCAGATCGGCAATAAAGCAATCATTTGTCAATAAAGTGTTGCCAATGTATCCGGATGAAACAGCTACTCCGGATATATAAAGTTCTCCTGTTTCCCCAATAGGTACTAGGTTCAAATTTTCATCTAAGATGTGAATCTTCGTATTCCAGATCGGGCTTCCAACAGAGATCGCATTTTCGTCTGTTATTTCTACAGCTGTACAGGCAATCGTGGCTTCAGTAGGTCCATATTCATTATATATCTTCACTGCAGGATTGAGACCGAGAAGAAAATGGATTTGTTCTTTGTTTAACTTTTCGCCTCCAACTATAACACTCTTGATATTGGTTTGGTTAATGCCTAAATACTTTAGAAGCGTGATGTGTGAGGGCGTAATTTTAACTGTATTGATAAGGTTTGAGACCTGAAATACGTCTCTTAACACTACAGCAGTATCATCATTGTCGTAAATAACAATTTCGTCGCCCCTAAGTAGTGTTGAAAATATGCTTGTAAGCGTTAAATCAAATGTTATTGGAGTAAAAAAGGCAAAGGTGTATCCGTCATTATTGTTAAAGTAAAATGCATTCGCCCATAACATATAATTAATAAAGCTACCGTTCACAATTTGTACTCCTTTTGGCTTACCACTTGATCCTGAGGTAAAAAGAACATATAATAAATCAGAAGCAGCGCTTGTATCCGTAGCCATTTCTCCGCATTCTGACAAACTTCCCAATTGAATATCTGCTGCGAAAATCTTTCCCGAGAAGTAGATATCAATCCCCAGCAAAAATGTTGAATCAGTAATCATTACTGCTGGCTGAGCATTCTCAATAATTGTTTTTTTTCTGGTGTCAGGGTAATTTACTTCTAGCGGCAAGAAGGCTGCCCGGGCCTTCATAATGGCTAGTAGGGTGATGATTAGCCGCTCCGACCTTTCCATCATTACAACTACAATGTCACCTGCTTTAATTTCATATTGGTCTTTCAAGAAAACACTCAGTTTGTTTGCCTCGGCATTTAATTCCTGATAGGTTAATCTTTTTCCTTTAAAGTTTACTGCGATTTTATTATGATGGTCAATTATCCTTTTTTCGAAAGCCTGGATAAATGTTTTGTCTGACCTTGATTTCTCTGTCTGATTGAACCCAGTTATTTTTCTTTTGTCTGTTTCTGAGATCAAAGAAATTTTGTCGACGCAGATTTGAGGATCACTGAGCAACTGCATCACTATAGTATTAAAATAATCTGCAAAAGCGGTTATCCTGAGTTTAGTATATTTAGCGGTGTTGAATTCAAAAATCAATTCTATTTTACCCTTAATCTGAGTGAAAATATTTAGGTCATAATAAAAATTTTCTACCACTTCAAAATTACTTGGCTTCAAAGCTGAATCTTTATTTTCATCAAGTTCGGTAAACGGAAAATTTTGGAATATTAGAATATGATTGATAAAATCTTTATCCAAAGCGTTATGGGAAATAATTTCCGATAAAGAAGAATAATGATGAGATTCGGCATCTAGCGCATTAGCCTGAGCATCTGCCATTAATGAAGATACATTTTGGTTTTCCTTTATCTTCAACCTAACCGGAACAGTATTAATAAACAAACCAATTATTGTTTCTATCCCTTCTATTTCGGATGGCCGGCCGGAAACAACCGCACCAAAAACAACATCTTTCTTAGCGGTGATTTTACCTAGCAATATTCCCCAAACAGTTTGAACAAATACATTTAAAGTAATATTCAACTTTTGGGTTAACTTCTTTATTGCTGCAGATGTCTGATCGTCGAATTTAAGGCTAAGTTGATCGCGTGATTTTTTGCTCGTTAGTAAATCCTGATTGCTTAGTATTATATTTTCTTCCAATCCGTCGAGGTATGATGACCAAAATGCGGTTGATTGCGTGCCGTTTCTTTTAGACAGCCAGTTGACATAACTGCTGTAAGGCTTCACTGGAGGTAAATCAATCGACTTTTTACTGTTCAAACGATTATACATGTACAGTATATCATTAGACAACAAACCTATACACCATGCGTCCATAATAATATGATGCCAACTCCAGACAAATTGAAAAACATTCACTGCGAGTTTAAATACTGCTACACGAAAAAGCAGACTTTTATTTAAATCGAAAAACCTTTCCTCATCTTTCGCTTTGTATGCCAAAAGAATTGTCTTGGAGTCCTGAAGGCGGGAAATATCTTCGAAATAAAATTCTATCTCAGCCGCTTTCAATACTACCTGTAAAGGCTTTCCTCCAACTTTATGCGTAAAAACAGTTCGCAATACTTCATGTCGCTCAATTACTTTATTAAAACATTCTTTTAGAATATCAAGGTCGAGTTCGCCATTTTGAATAAAGCTTAGCTGTTCAAAATAAGTTCGTTCTGGTCTCTTTAACAAGAAATCCAAATACATTCCCTCTTGCATTGGCGTAAGTGGGTAAACATTTCTGATATTTTCCTTAGTTAAGTTCAGGCTCATTGCTAATCAAATAATTTTTCCAAGTCATTAGTGGATAGTTTATAACTGAAATCGCTAGGGGTTAATTGTTTGGTTTCAAGGTTTGCACAATGATTGATGATCTCTTTAAGGGCATTGTGGTAGTGGTCTTTCAGCCGTACGGCCTGTTCTGCCGGAATATGTAACTGGTGATAACCCAGCTCAAGGGTCAGTTCCCCCGAGACGATCATTCCCGATATATCCAGCACAAAAGTGCTCTGCGTTCTGGGACTGCGGCTTTGGCCCGAGGATTCTGTTGCGATATCGAATTCCTTATCCGCTGTATCTGAGTCAAACTGTCCCAGGTAATTGAAACTGATCTCAGGGGAGATACTACCCGACAAAACCCCATTTCCAAGGTAAGCAAGTATGCCGTAACCTATACCCCTGGACGGAACCTGACGCAACTGTTCCTTCACCGCAATCAGCTGGTCCGATATCGATGAACCAACCGAAACTTCCAGTAACAACGGATAGATACTGGTAAACCAACCAACCGTGCGGCTGATATCAACTCCGGCGAGGATCTCCTCCCGACCATGTCCTTCCATCGACACCAGCAAACGGTCTTGGCCGTACTCCTGATGTAACGAGCGGAAAAGGCCCGTAAGAAGGATATCGTTTATCTCTGTATTATAAGCACCGTTCACCCCAGTCAGCAGCATTTCTGTTTCATCCCGGTCCAAAGTAAATGAGACCACCCCCATTTCTCCTGTCTGATAAGAACCTTCAAAGGATGGCCATAACTTTGACCCCAAAGAACGTTCCACCACAGCAGCCCAATAATCCTGCTCCAATGACTGGAGAACAGGAACATGCGCCAAAAGCCCCGAAACCCAGCGCTGGTAAGAGTCTGTCTTCAATGGCAGCTTATACTCCTCACCGTTCCGGTACTGAATGGTCAGCTGGTCTAGGTCCTCAAACAATATCCGCCAGGAAACACCATCTATAACCAAATGGTGCGAGACCAGCAAAAGCCGGTCACCTGAATCAAGACGGAACAATACCACTTTAAGTAAAGGACCCGACGACAGGTCCATACTCTCCTGGACCTGCTGACCCGAATCGTGCATCTGCTGCTGCCAGTTGATCTTGCCACGCAAATCCAGAACCTTTACGCTCACAGGATGGGACAGATCACCCGTCAGCTGACGGATATCCCTACCTGCTTCCTTGTAATAAACACGCAATATATCGTGGTGCCTCTGAAGGGCGGTCAGTATCGAACTCAGTCCAGACTCATCCAGTCCCGAAGGTACGGCCAGCATTACTGATTGGTTGTAATGATGGCGGTCAGGGTGACCGCTACCAAAAAACCATTGCTGGACCGGGCTCAATAATACCTCGCCATGAACAGCCCCCTGATCGGCAACAACAACTACAGGGCTCACATATAAACTTTGAAGACGGATCGTAGGATGTTCAAACAACTGCCGTACTTCTAGCTTATAACCCTCTTTATACAGGCGGCTTGAGATCTGGATCGCCTTGATCGAATCTCCACCAACCTCGAAAAAATTGTCATCTATACCCAGATGGAAACGGTTAAGTACGCCCTGCCATACACTCAATAATACAGACTGTATCTCCGTTTCGGGTAATGCTAAGGGCTTTTCTTCCTCCTCCGCTAACACGATGGATTTCAGCTGGTCGTAGTCAGCCTTACCATTGCTGGTATAAGGGATCGAGTCAACTTTTATATAAACGGATGGAAGCATGTAGTCCGGAAGATGCATGCGCAGGTAGTTCCGCACTTCTGAACTGTCCAGGGCCTCCGTCACTGAGTAATAAGCACATAAACTGGCTATGCCGGAGGCATCTGTACGGGCAAGTACGGCTGCTGACCTGACCGAGCTGTGCCCCATAAGTACACTTTCTATTTCTCCTGTCTCAATACGGTAGCCCCGGATCTTTACCTGCATGTCCTTTCTGCCCATATATACATATTCACCGTTAGGCATACGTACGGCCAAGTCACCCGAGCGGTAAAAACGCTCAGATGGACGGCCAGGAAGACTGATGAACCTTTCACCGCTTAAGCTTTCCCGGTTCAGGTAACCACCGCTTACCGATGCACCCCCGACAATGATCTCTCCTACAGATCCGTCAGGTACAGGGCATAAAAGATCATCCACCAAACAGATATAATGACTCTTAAAGGGAACACCTATGTTACTTTGACCGCAGGTGATCTCCGACTCGCCGATCTCTTTAATGGTTACGTGGACCGTTGTCTCCGTTATCCCATACATATTGACCAGCCGAACATCAGGATAACGCTTGTGCCATAACTGTAGCATACCCGGTTTCAAGGCTTCCCCACCGAATATCACATAACGCAGGCCAAGGCGGATATGATCACGCTCCAGTATCTCGGTTAAAAGGTTACTGAACATCGATGGCGTCTGATTCAGGACACTGACCCTTTCTGTTTCCAGCATATCGGCAAAAGCCATCGTATTACGGGCAGTATCCCGCGAAATAACTACAAGCCTACCTCCGTTAAGAAGGCTCCCGAAGAGTTCCCACACCGAAAAATCAAAACACAGGGAATGCGCCAAAACCCAAACATCTGAACTGCTGAACTCATATTCAAAATCATCATGAAACAATAAGTTCATTACATTCGAATGGCTTACAGACACCCCTTTGGGCGTTCCTGTAGACCCGGATGTATAAATTACGTATGCCGTATCTGCAGGATTGTTGAGATCTGCCAGGGATGCACCACTGTAACTGCCCTGTCCGGAAAATACCTCATCTACCAATAAAACCGTTGGTCCACTACACGATCCCAACAGGACTGAAAATGATCCGGTGGTGAGAACAGCTTTTACAGACGAGTCCTTTACCATAAAACCTATACGGTCCTCAGGATAAGAAGGGTCCAGCGGAACATATCCGCCACCGGCTTTTAAAATCCCCAGTACAGATACGACCATATCTAAACCTGGTGATAACAAAATACCGATCAGATCATTGGCAGTAACACCCTGCACATCCCGTAAATAGCGGGCAAGCTGGTTGCTCCGGAAAGACAGTTCGCTATAACTTAAGGAGGCCCCCTGGTAACTTAAAGCTACTGAGCTGCCACCTGCCAGGACACGTTCTTCGAAAACAGAGTGGAGCGTACCCAAGGGAAAACTAAAAAAAGGAACCTGATGGAAACGTTCCGCTTCTGCTGTTGTCAGACAATTCAGTTCATGCAGCCGCATATCCGGATTTAAAACGATACTCCGTAAAAGCTCTTGGTAATGACTGCCTAACTGCAATATCCACTCCCGGCTGAACAAATCTGTATTGTACTCAATGTTTACCGACAGACCGGATTCGCCAGACACAACTATCCAGGTCAGGTCAAACTTGCTTACCGGAAGCTCCGTCTCATTATTACTGATCGTAATCCCCTCAAGCATTTCTTCCGAAGAACCCGAACCTTCAAAGGTGAGCATCACATCAAACAACGGACTACGGCCCGGATCCCGGACCAGAGACAGGTCTTCCAATAAACAGTCAAATGGATATTGGTCATGGGCAAAAGCTTCCAGGCACCGTTCTTTTACACGGCGTAACAGGCCGATATAGCTCCAGCTTTCTTCAAACTGCATCCGCAATGCCAGTGTATTCACATAAAAACCGATCTGCTCTTCAAGGTCCCGGTGAGAACGGCCAGAAACAGGCGTACCGATGATGATATCACGCTGATGGCTGTATTTATACAACAGGATATAAAGAGATGTCAGTACACCCATATAAAGTGTGCTGTCATGGGAACGGCTCAGCATGCTCAGACCATCGGAAACATCCGCACCGATCATAAAGTGCTCTCGGGAACCATTATAACTCTTCTGTACAGGCCGTGACTTATCACCGCGAACCGAAAGTAAGGGAAGCTGCCCCGAAAACTGCTCTTTCCAGTAGGCACGGGAGCGGTGGGCCGGATCGGCCAGCTCCTGGACCTGCCAACGCGCATAATCACGGTATTGAAGCCTGAGCTCAGCCAAAGGGTAAGCACCACCTTTCTTATAGTAAAGATAAAGTACCGATACTTCTTTGAGCAATACACGCATCGACCAGCCATCGGAAATGATATGATGCATCGTAAATACAAACAGATAACGGTCGGCTGACAGATGCAGCAACTGTGAACGCAACAGTCCGGCCTCCGATAAATCAAAAGGCTTTGATACCTCTTCACGGATAATCTCCTGGAGTTCCACGGAATCCTCCGATAATCCGCGCAAATCCCTGTAAACCACAGAAAAGCCCATCGATGAAAAGGGCTCAACCTGTTGAACAGGTTCCCCGGATACCTCATGGAAACCTGTCCGAAGAATCTCGTGACGGGAAACTACTTCCCCAAAGGCACGTCGGAAGGCTTCCACATCAAGATCACCTTCCAAAACATGCGTCCCAACTAGGTTATAGGCCAGACCTGAACCAGGTTGGTGGCTCAGCGCCCACAAACGACGCTGTGAATGTGACAAATCATAATAAACAGAATCCGGAATATGCGATATATCTGAATACTCAAATAGCTGGCTATGATCAATCAAATTAGCCAATTCAGCCAGTATAGGCTTTTTGAAAAGTTCTGAAATACTCAAATTGATGTTGAACTCTTTGTAAATTGCTGAAATGAGCTGTAAGGCCTTTAGCGAATGTCCTCCTATTTTAAAAAAAGAAGCATTTCGACTGACTTTGGATACACCCAGAATTTTTTTCCAAATCTCCGCTAATCTTACCTCTGTTGTGCCTTCTGCAGGTTCGTATTGAAGTTTACTTTCATCAATCTTAAAAAGCTTTAAAAGTGCTTTTTTATCAACTTTTCCATTTAAGTTAAGCGGAAAATCAACTAATTTAACAAAGTATGAGGGAACCATACTAGCACCAACTTCATTTTTTAAATGGGATCTTAACAACTCTTCGTTAGCGGATTCTCCTATAAAATAACAAATTAAAGAAATTTGATTTTCCTGGTCTCTATCAGCTATAATTACCGCAGATTCTACCTCATGCAACTTTATAACTGACAGTTCTATTTCTTTCAGATCAATCCGAACGCCATTTAACTTAACCTGGTCATCTAAACGCCCCATAACCTGGATATTCCGATCTTCAAGGTATTTCCCAAGATCACCAGTCTTATAAACGATATCTGCCTTGTCCTTGATTAAAGGATTTTGTACAAAAACAGCTCGTGTCAAGTCTTTGTTCCGATAATATCCTAAAGAAATAAAAGAGGTTTTAATATAAATCTCGCCAATCTCCCCCACACCGCAAATTTGATTGGCCTCGTTTATTATCGCTACATGCGTGTCATTTATCGGCCTACCAACCGGTAGAATCTGTGCAGTTGTGCCTGATATTGCTTTAATCCGGTGAAACATCTTCGCCAACGTGGTTTCAGTCGGCCCATAGAGATTGACAAACTCTGTATTTGATTCAGTATTATCCCACCATTTTTTCAGATCCGTTGAATAAAGTATTTCACCTGACAAGAGCATAAATTTTAATGCAGGAAAAGAACACTCCTCGCCTGACATTACCTCAAGCTCTCTGGTCAAAGTCTTAAATAAGGAAGGCACATAGTGTACTAAAGTAATTGAAGCCTGTTTCAGCCACTTCAATAATAATATTGGGTTGGACACTATAGCAACCGATGGAACACAAAGTGTCCCACCTGAACACAAAGGCACGAAAATATCACGTAAAGAAGGATCGAACGTTTTTTGAATCAAATGACTTACCCTGCAATTATGGTCAAGTTCAAATTCTTTTATTTCCCAATTTATAAAGTGATGCAGACTCTTATGCCTCCCTAGGATAGGTTTACCAACACCGGTAGAGCCTGAAGTGTAAAAGATATAACAGCCACTATCCGGATCAACAATATTTTTTGAATTTTCAGGAACATAGGTTGCCTCATCGCAACGTTCGAAACCGCGAGCAGTTTGGTTATAAATGTTTATTGAACAGGAGTTATCAAAAGTAAAAATTTCGTTAATGTGAACAGAATTTTCCAGTGCAATTTTTTCAATCTCAGACCTTGATTCTTCTGTGGTGATGATTCCATCCACATCAAGTTCATTGAGTATTTCTGTAATCCTTTTTAAAGGAAAATTCAGATCTAGTGGTAAATAAATAGTTCCCGATTTGAATATGGCAAGGATTGCTGTAACCAGATCTATCCCTTTTGGTAAAAAGACAGCAATTACGCGTCCCATCTTATTTGTCTGAGCGCTTAAAACTGCTGAAAGTTTATCTGATCTTGCATCCAGTTCCGCATAAGTGACAATATTTAAATCCTCTTCTATTGCTGTTAAATTCGGATAGTCTATTGCGACCTGACGAAAAACTTCGTGAATCAATTTATGATGCATAAAATGTGATCTTAATTTTAAAAAGAATACCTATCCTGAAAAATCAGGCATATCGAATAGTGTTAAAAAAATATTGAACGTAAGGACCGTGATCAATAAATCTGTATCAAATGGAAGATTTAATTTAAAATCTTTCCGTGTATATATTTTCTTTAATTTCTCAATGGTATCAGGATTGAAATATCCCTGCCTTTTAATCATATCATAAGATAAAAGGTCATTAACCCATTCAATGTTGTCCGCCAGGATCGAAGGACTCCCGGGTGCGACGAAGCTAAATTTCTCTCGTCTACAAATCTGTTCCGGCACATACTTTTTTGCAAGGACTTTAAGAATATATTTTTCATTTAAACCCTTCAACTTTACTGACAATGGCATTTCAGCCAAAAAATCCATAATATTTATATCAAGAAAAGGGTATCTTCCTTCAATCGAGTTGGCATAAGATGTTCTGTCACAATGATCAGCCATTAAATGGTCTGCCAAGCGAACTTTCAAATCCAAATAAGACCTTTTATCGAAGTCACTCCTACCTTTCAACTTATCTTTATCAATGCTCAGATTAAATGTACAATCAAATTCAGGCATTATGTAATTCACGGCTTCCGAATACAGGCTTCTTTTCTGTTGGGCAAAATCGTAGTAATTTTTTTCATAGAAAAAATTGGGATCCCCCCACATTCGTAGCCTATATTGCTCTTCCATCAACTCCTCCAGATTATCACCGGGAAGACCGGGCGATTTAAGGGCATCCAGTTTATAACCCACATACCCGCCGAATAATTCATCCGCGCCTTCTCCAGACAAGATTACCTTAATTTTCTCGCGATTCACATTGGCGGATAGCGCTAGGCTACAGGTATTATATGTTTCCTTTAGCGGGCTTTCCGCGCAAAAGACTGCTTTTTTCAGATTATCATAAATATCAGAGGAGCGAAACTCGACCTCATGATGATTTGAACCCACATGACCAGACATCAGTCTTTGATAAAAGCTTTCGTCGATTTGTTTTTCATCGGCATCAGGAAAACTTATGGAGAAAGAATCAAATTGATTCTGCGGCTTAATTTTCTTAATCAGACCAGCAATCAATGAAGAATCCAGTCCCCCGCTCAGGTAGTAACCGATCGGAACATCAGCGTTTAATCTGTAGCTTACTGATTTCAATAACAGATCCTCCAGCTTTTCGATATAATATTCCTCAGGCTTGGTTGTTACCTGGCCTTGAACAGCATCAGGATAATTAACATCCCAGTATTCCTGCTGAACAAACTCATGATTTTTAGCAATGATCAAATGTCCGGGCTTAACACTTTTAACATTTTTGAACATGGTTGCCGGACTTACTAATCCTGGAAGTGTGAGAATTTGATCAAGACCGTTAAGATCTACCTCTCGCTTTAATGCAGGAAATTTTAACAATGCCTTGATTTCTGAACCAAAAATCAGGCAATCACCTATGCTCGCATAAAACAACGGGCATATTCCGAAATGATCTCTTGCTAATAATAGTGATCGGTTCCTGCTATCGTAAATAACAAAAGCAAATTGTCCGTTCAATCGTTTGATAAATCTCGTTCCGTATTCCAGATAGGCATGCAAAATTACCTCTACATCACAGTCCGACTTAAATTCGTATCCTTTTAAGGTCAACTCATTACGTAATTCTTTGTAATTAAAAATTTCGCCATTGCAGATCAGGATAACTGAGCCATCACTGCTGCGAAAAGGCTGTTGACCATGTTTAATATCAATTATACTCAGCCGTTTGAATCCCAATCCACAATTTTTATCGAAAAAAAATGATTCATCATCAGGTCCTCGATGATTCAGCGATCTGGCCATTGAAATTACAACTTGTTCGTCGACGCCTCTCGACTGGAAATCAAAAACACCGGTTATACCGCACATTTACTATAAATTAAAGGTCAAGACTGGTGGTTTCCTGCGCCATAAACCCTTCTAATTCAGGATGATTAGCAGATGCCGATATTAAACTGATTTCCTCATATGTCAAATCAGCGGACAGAAGCCGCACCGCCAAATAGTTCAGATTAGCAGCTATCTCTCTTACAAAACTTTCACTATAGACATTGCTATTATAAGTGATTTTTACTGATAAGCTTTGGCCGGGATAGATAATGACGTTAAAGTTGTAATTCGTTCTTTCGTGAACTTCAACTTCATCAATTTTAAGATTTGTTTCATAAGCAAATTGTTGTCCAAACAATGGCAACTGCTCTGCTAGTGGATAATTTTCAAAAACCAAAACATGATCAAAAAGATCTGTATTTAAACCGGACGAGGATTGTATGTCCGCAATTGGGTAGTAGTGATGGCTGCCCGCTTCTAAGGCATCAGTTTGAAGTTTTTTTACGATTGCAGCAAAGCCCTTTGTTTTCGCAAAATTTATATGTACTGGAACTGTATTAATAAAAAGCCCTATAATAGATTCGACATTTGATATGGCAGACGGACGCCCTGATACGACTGAACCGAATACAACATCGTCCTGCTTATTGTATTTACCTACTAAAATCGCCCATATAGCTTGGAATACTATATTTACTGTTACTTTATTTTCAGTCGTATATTTTAAAAACTGTGCATTTACACTTTCTTCAAAGTTGATGAATAAATCTTTACTGTTATAGCCATCTGCTATTTCCAGAGTTGTAGCGACCTGCGGTATTTTGGAAGGCTCTGAAAGATCATCAAGGTAACTATTCCAATAGGCCTTGGAGTCCTCATAATTCTGCTTATTCAACCAAGACATATACATTTTGTATTGAGTGGCCTGAGAAAAATTTGGTGTTTTACCATTGACTAACGTACTATACAACTCAAAAAATTCCTTATAGAATATTCCAATACACCATCCATCCATAATGATGTGATGAAAACTCCAGATGAAGGCGTGTCGATGCTCATAGGTTTTAAAAACGGCTACACGCATTAAGGTATCAGTTGTTAAGTCGAATGATTTTGTCCGGTCAGTTGTTTTTTTATCTGATATCAAATCATTCTTTTCGTCGTTTTCGAAAGTTGTTAAATCATAAAACTCGAAGTCTATTAATTTATTTTTAAGAACAACTTGAATTGACGGATAAGTTTTATCCTGAATAAATACCGTCCGCAATATATCGTGCCGTTGAATTAAAATATTCAATACCTCCTCTGCAATTGATACCTTAAAGTCTCCCTCAATAATAAAGGATATCTGCTCCAGATAAGCCATTGAAGTATCATCGATCATACTTTGATATAACATGGCCTGCTGCATTGGGGTCATCGCATAAATATCTTCAATATCGTATTGGCAACTTAATTTTGCCAATTCATTAATGGATAGTTTATAACTGAAATCGCTAGGGGTTAATTGTTTGGTTTCAAGGTTTGCACAATGATTGATGATCTCTTTAAGGGCATTGTGGTAGTGGTCTTTCAGCCGTACGGCCTGTTCTGCCGGAATATGTAACTGGTGATAACCCAGCTCAAGGGTCAGTTCCCCCGAGACGATCATTCCCGATATATCCAGCACAAAAGTGCTCTGCGTTCTGGGACTGCGGCTTTGGCCCGAGGATTCTGTTGCGATATCGAATTCCTTATCCGCTGTATCTGAGTCAAACTGTCCCAGGTAATTGAAACTGATCTCAGGGGAGATACTACCCGACAAAACCCCATTTCCAAGGTAAGCAAGTATGCCGTAACCTATACCCCTGGACGGAACCTGACGCAACTGTTCCTTCACCGCAATCAGCTGGTCCGATATCGATGAACCAACCGAAACTTCCAGTAACAACGGATAGATACTGGTAAACCAACCAACCGTGCGGCTGATATCAACTCCGGCGAGGATCTCCTCCCGACCATGTCCTTCCATCGACACCAGCAAACGGTCTTGGCCGTACTCCTGATGTAACGAGCGGAAAAGGCCCGTAAGAAGGATATCGTTTATCTCTGTATTATAAGCACCGTTCACCCCAGTCAGCAGCATTTCTGTTTCATCCCGGTCCAAAGTAAATGAGACCACCCCCATTTCTCCTGTCTGATAAGAACCTTCAAAGGATGGCCATAACTTTGACCCCAAAGAACGTTCCACCACAGCAGCCCAATAATCCTGCTCCAATGACTGGAGAACAGGAACATGCGCCAAAAGCCCCGAAACCCAGCGCTGGTAAGAGTCTGTCTTCAATGGCAGCTTATACTCCTCACCGTTCCGGTACTGAATGGTCAGCTGGTCTAGGTCCTCAAACAATATCCGCCAGGAAACACCATCTATAACCAAATGGTGCGAGACCAGCAAAAGCCGGTCACCTGAATCAAGACGGAACAATACCACTTTAAGTAAAGGACCCGACGACAGGTCCATACTCTCCTGGACCTGCTGACCCGAATCGTGCATCTGCTGCTGCCAGTTGATCTTGCCACGCAAATCCAGAACCTTTACGCTCACAGGATGGGACAGATCACCCGTCAGCTGACGGATATCCCTACCTGCTTCCTTGTAATAAACACGCAATATATCGTGGTGCCTCTGAAGGGCGGTCAGTATCGAACTCAGTCCAGACTCATCCAGTCCCGAAGGTACGGCCAGCATTACTGATTGGTTGTAATGATGGCGGTCAGGGTGACCGCTACCAAAAAACCATTGCTGGACCGGGCTCAATAATACCTCGCCATGAACAGCCCCCTGATCGGCAACAACAACTACAGGGCTCACATATAAACTTTGAAGACGGATCGTAGGATGTTCAAACAACTGCCGTACTTCTAGCTTATAACCCTCTTTATACAGGCGGCTTGAGATCTGGATCGCCTTGATCGAATCTCCACCAACCTCGAAAAAATTGTCATCTATACCCAGATGGAAACGGTTAAGTACGCCCTGCCATACACTCAATAATACAGACTGTATCTCCGTTTCGGGTAATGCTAAGGCTATTTTACTATATACCTCTCCTATTGGTTTCGGCAAAGCGTTCCGGTCAACTTTACCATTGGAAGTAATGGGAACAATTGGGATCCAGATAAAATAAGCAGGGATCATATAAGAAGGAAGCATCTCCGAAGCGTATCGTCGCAGTCCGGAAACATCAAAATTCTTATTTCCGGTGAAATAAGCTACTATCGATTTGGAACCATTGTCGTCATAAGTTAGCACTAATGCGTTTTCAATAGCAGGGTGTTTTACCAAAACATTTTCTATTTCCCCAAGTTCAACTCTAAAACCTCGGATTTTAGTCTGCGTGTCCTTTCTTCCCAAGAACTCCATATTACCATCGGGAAACCATCTGGCGGTATCGCCGGTTTTATAGATTTTGGATGCCTTATCTGGAACAAGAGGATTCTGAATAAACTTTTTGGCAGTTAATTCTAGGTCATTGATATAGCCCTCTGCCAAACACTCTCCGCCAATATATAAATCCCCTACTACGCCAATCGGGCATACCTGTAGGTATGAGTCGAGTACATAATATTGAGCATTCTGTATAGGCTTTCCATAAGGAATACTAACCCACGCTGGATCTATTGTTTCTATAGGGAAAAAGTTTGACCAAACTGTTGCCTCAGTTGCCCCTCCTAATCCAATTACCTGGATCAATGGAAAAGTATTCTTCATTTTCACTGCTAAATCCAACGGAATCCAGTCGCCGCTCAAAAACACCAATCTGAGATTATTCGTATCAGCAATCCGACTGGTAGGAATAAAAAAAGCCAATTGTTGCAAAGCAGCTGGAGCTGAATCCCAAAAAGTAATCTTTTCGTTGTCCAACAGCCAAAGTAGCTTTTCAGGGTTTCTTACATCATCATTCGAGGCTACGTAAATAGATGCACCTGCAGACAGTACTCCAAAAATATCGTAAACAGACAGATCAAATGAAAGCGAGGTAACAAACAAAACTTTATCTTTTGGAGAAACATCGAAGGTCTTGTTTACCCAATCTATTAGGTTGATGACTGCACGGTGTTTCACATATACGCCCTTTGGCGTTCCTGTTGTTCCGGAAGTGAAGATAATATAAGCTAAATCGTCAGCCGTCAGATTATTTGCTGGATTATATTGGGGCTGACCATCTAAGTGATATCTTGTCCAGATATTTTTCACAGGCACATAACCTACATTCTGCGACGTGTATTTTTTTTCAATGATCACATCAAAGCGGAACTGAAGTTCGTTTTCAAAATCCTTGCCTCTGCTGATAATCTTGTATTTCGATAAACCTTTTTTTCTACAAAAATCTTCAAAAAATTCACAACTAACATACAGCTCCCCATCTAAGTTTTCCTTAGTTCTCATAGACGCATCATTGTGTTGATTTGCAAACAAGTCTAATGACTCTTTAAAATCACTTTTTCTATTCAGATCCAAAATGTCCGCTAAAAGAATGGTACCACCTTCATTCAAAAGTGATAGTGCTTTATCCAGGACTGTTTCAAGATATTTATAGCCAGGAAAAAACTGGGCTGTACTTGCTAAAATAATGACATCAAGTGATTTGTTCTGTATTGTATCTACCTCGTCAGCGAACATTTCCAATAAGGTAATATTCGAAATACCATTCTCAGAGATAAATTTCTTATTTTTATTTTGTGTTACAGGAGATGGTTCGACACCATAATATTGACCAACAAGTGGAGCGATTCTAAACATCAACGCCCCGTTACCACAACCAATTTCTAATACATTAGCTTTAGCATGTAACTCATTCCTTAACAATCCAACTACGTGATTAACATACTGGTTTACTTCAATTTCCTGAAAACATTTTCCTGTGTAACTGCTAAAAAAACCGCCGCCTTCAATAGCGTTTGTTCCTTTTTGCGCCAAATGATCCCAGAAACCTATTACTGCCTCTGGTTCAAAAGATTCGATAGGTATATCTTTATGGTCGAGATCTAAGCAAATAACATCTTTAAACGTTCTAAGTTGCCACATCATCGGCTGTAAATAGGGCAATTGAGCTTGATCTGTTATCACACACGCGATCTCCAGCATCCCCAAAATATCCAGAATTCTGTTTTTTGGCAATGTGGGTTCCATTGGAACATAGTTTCCTCCTGATTTAATTATCGCCAATACACCAACGATCATGTCGACTGATCGACTGATCAAAACACCTATATGACTTCCCTTAGGGTAACCAAGCGCTGTCAGTTTATGGGAAAGCTGATTTGCTCGTTCATTCAACACCTGATAAGTTAGGATATGTTTTCCGTCATTCACTGCCACGGCCTGTGGATTTCTCTGAACCTGACTTTCAATCAATTCCTGAATTGTCATGTCTTCAGGATATGGTGCGTAAGTAGTGTTGAACTTTTGCGTTATCCTGAATAATTCGTCGGAAGATAAGACACTATGACTATAGATTGGACGCTGTCTATCTTCAACTATTGATTGAAAAGCATTATTTAAGTGCACTATCAGATACTCAATTCTCTCTTTTGAAAAAATGTCTGTATTATATTCCACATTCAGCTCCAGGCAGTTGTCAATCTCAGCAAAAATGAATACCAGATCAAATTTACTTTGGGGGATATCTACATCGTATTTGGTGAGCGTATGCCCCGTAATATTGATGGTGTTTTGCGCACGTTGATTTTCCAAAGCGACTACAACATCGAATAAAGGATTGCGGTCAAAATCTCTTTCAAGCGATAAATCATCCACAAGGCTATCAAATGGATAAATTTGATGCTCATAGGCACCTAAGACTTCATTTTTAACTAATCGAAGCAAATCATCAAATGACCGTTCAGGGTCAAAACGTAATCTAAGTGCTAATGTGTTAATAAAGAAACCTATTTGCTTTTCAAGCTGCCTATGATCTCTGCCAGCAGCTGGCACTCCTAAGGTGATATCATTCTGTCCTGTGTATCTAAATAACAGCGCCGTTACTGAAGCTGTTAAAACCATATACAGGGTTGTGTTAGTTTCTTCAGCGATTGATTTTAGGGCAATATATAAGTCGTCTTTTATTATTCTTTTTAGCTTACTTCCGTTATAAGATCGCACATGAGGTCTAGGAAAATCCGCAGGAAAATCCATTACCACTACTGGATCCTTAAATTTACTGGTCCAATACATCTGATGTTCGATCTTTTCAGGTGAACTTAAGATCTCATTCTGCCAATAAGTGAAATCTTTATACTGGATAACTGGCGCAGATAAACCTTCAATGGATTTTCTATTATTTGCCAGTGTATCATACAGGTCCATTAATTCACTGGCTAATATTTCAAGTGACCAGGCATCGACTATGATGTGATGAAATGAGATCAGGAAAAATGATTGACGATCATTAGAAAGGGTTTTCAAACGAACTAGCGGACCGTTTCGAAGATCAAATGGCATACCTAGATCGTCGTTTATGATATTATCTATTTCATTTTGAAAATCAACCTGTTTATTTACCTGGAAAGATTCTATCGGAACGGCAACATCTTCTAAATCAAGTACCCGTTGCTTAGGTTCTCCATTAACCTCTATAAATATCGTTCTTAAACTTTCATATTTTCCAACAATAAGTACAAGTGCTTCAGTAAGTGCGGCATTATCTAACAAGCCGTTCATATTGTAAGCGCAATATATTTTGTATGCTGATGGATTGCTAATAAGCTGGTCTAAAACCCAAAGGCGTTTTTGACCATGTGAAAGTTCATAATGTTCCTTTTTTATGACGGGCAATATTTCCTTGAAAAGACTTTCGTTTTGATTCTCTATTTTCTTTCCTAAACTATAAATAGTCGGGTAAGCGAAAATGTCTTTAATTTCGATTTTCACTTTCAGTAAACTGTGAACACGTGAAATTACGAGTGTTGCCAGCAGCGAGTGTCCCCCCAGATGAAAGAAGTTCAGGTTGATTCCTTCAACAGTCGTTCCAAGCACATCTTCCCATATGCTGATCAAAAGTTTTTCTATAGTGGTTGTAGCTTTTTGATTCAAGACAAACTCATCGTTGAAAGCACCTGGTAGGCAGCGTAACTTTTTGCTGTCGATTTTTCCGCTCTCCAAAAGCGGAAACCTATCTAAGAAAGTCCACAACACTGGAATCATATACTGGGGCAGATATCTTTCGGCAAAAGTCCGGAGTTCTGTTATGCTCTTCTCAGTGGAAATTACAAATGCTGCCAGATTTAAATTAGCAAATTCATCTTCTACGGGAAGTACTTTAACCTCCGAAACAGCAGAGTGTAGCGACAAAACATTTTCTATTTCACCGACTTCGACACGTTGCCCACGAATTTTTACCTGTTCGTCCTTTCGACCGATAAAGAAAACGCTGCCATCCGGTAAAAAACGGCCGAGATCACCCGTAAGATACAACTTTTCGCCAAGTTTGAAAGGGCTGTTTATAAATTTGAGGTTAGTTAAATCGGCATTATTTTTATACCCCCGGGCCAAACCGCGACCTCCAATTGCAATTTCACCGATAACTCCAGTAGGCTGTAGACGGAGAAGATCATCTACGATGTAAATATTTCTACCGGGAATCGCCTTTCCGATATTAGACACATCCGATAAAGTTTCTAATTTATTGAAGGTACTGCAAATAGTCGATTCAGTAGGCCCGTAAGTATCATAAATCGCATAATGGTTAATCAAACGATCTATATTAGCGATTTTTAATTTATCACCGCCACTGATAATAAGCCGAAGCGCACTGAAGTGGATCAGACTCTGGTTGATTTCGTTTAATATAACCGGTGTAGTGCTTAAAATAGTAATGCTTTCTGCTTCAATAATTTCAATAAGTTCATCGATATTTCGCGCGCCGTCTTTCATCATTACCACACAGGCGCCGCTGCACAATGAAGGAAATATCTCTTCTAATGAGGTATCAAAAGTAAAAGAAGCTTGTTGAACTATCCGATCATTAGGTTCAAGTTTGAAACACGTGGAAAATGTTTGGACATAGTCAGCTAAGCTATTGTGTTCTATCATTACACCTTTGGGAGCACCTGTCGATCCAGATGTGTACAGTACGTATGCGAGGGCTGAACCTAGAGGTTTTTGCGTTAAATTGCCTGTACTATACGTTCCGCTACAGCTGTAAGCATCTGCCAACATTATCTCTCGACAGGAAATGTCTGTTGACCCTAAACCACTAATCTGATCGGTTATAAGGAGCTTCAGTCCGCAATCCTCAATCATTGCAATTTTTCGTTCGTAGGGGAACTCGACATCAATAGGTAGAAAAGCGGCACCGGTTTTTAAAATTGCCAATACAATAACAATGTATTCCTCTGACCGCTGCAAGTGCACCCCGATAACATCATCCTGCTTAAGCTTACCAGCCTCTTCAACGATAAAGTTAGCCAACTGGTTAACCTTGTCATTTAGTTCGGTATAGGTTAGGGTGACATCGTTGAATTGAACCGCTTTTAGTCCTGGGTTTAAAACAACCTGCAGTTCGAAAAGTTCAACTACATTTTTTTCAGGATACGACTTAGCAGGTACCGAGGGGTTGTAATTTAGCAGTATATTTAACCGGTCTTGCTCTGTGAGCAGATTATAATCTGCTAATTTTTTATTGGGATAAGTTACAATATCTAATAATAATTTTTCAAATTGTAAAACCATGAGTTCAATTTGCGCTGCTGCAAAGAGATCTGTGTTGTATCTTAAATCTAAGCTTAGCCCATCTTTTTCCTCTATAAACTCAAATTGCAAATCAACAAAGCTACTTTTAATGTTTACTGGAAAGCGATCAATTGAGATATCCCCACCCAAATCATCAAAATAATTTTCAAAACCCTGCAGTATAACCAGTATGTCAAATCCGGGATTTCTATTATTATCATAGCCGTAGTTGAGCTCCCTCAAGATTTCCTCCAATGAAAGGTGTTGATTGTTTAATGCCCCGGCGAATTTTTCACGTACCCCTTTTAGAAATTCAGCAAATGATAATTGTGGCGCGGCATTATTTTTCAACACCACAGTATTCAAATGATAGCCTATCTGGTCACTGATTATTTCATCTGCCCTATCGGCGATAACCGTTCCAAGAGATATCTCTTCCTGTAAAGAGTATTTTGAAAATAAAATAGTTAGCAGAGATATAATTGTCACGAAACCAGACGAAGAATAAACTTTGTTGAGCTGTTGAAATGCCCCAAATGTCTCATATGAAAATGTAAACACTTTGGTTTGACCAACATAAGTAAGTTTATCAGGTCTTATTTGATATGTTGGTAAATGAAGAAATGGCGATTCTGTTTTTAACTCTTTTAGCCAGTAATTTTTGATTGCGCCAAGTTTTCCTTCACTATGAATATTTTTATTCCAATTAATAAAGTCTTTAGCCTGAAAGTCCAATGCTTTAAGGGGATTCCCCTCATTTTTGATATACGATTTATATAATGTAGCTAAGTCTTTTAACAAGACAGTAATTGACCAACCGTCCGAAATGATATGATGAATCGTAAATTGAAAAATGATCAATTTCGGTGTCAGAGTATAAATCTTTGCTCTGAGAAGCGTCCCATTATTCAACTGGAATGGAGTATTGGCTTCAGCATTTACTTGTTCTCTCAATTGCTCATTAGCGTTGTTTTGCGACGTAAAATCGATCAACTCGAAATCAAGATTTCCCTCCTCATTGAATTTCTGAAAGGGTATTCCGTCAATCTCAAACAAAACCGTCCGCAAAGAGTCATGGCGTGCAATGACAGACTTCCAGGCTTTTTGGAAAACATTCAAATCAACAACACCATTGATTTTAAATGCTAAAGAAATATTGAAGGCGCTCGTGTTTGGGTTATGCCTTTCAATGAACCAGAATTTGGCCTGCCTATGTGACAATTCGTAATATTCTTGTTTCTCTGCCTTATTTAACTGTTTCTGAACAGTCAGTGTTCGATTTAAAATATGAGACTTAAATTTATTCAGTGTGGGGTGAGTAAAAACGTCAGCTAAGTTTAAATCCGTTTTAAGTGATAAATTGACCTTGCCAATAAAGTTCGTAATATGAAGGCTATTCAATCCATACGAAAAGAAATCATCATCCCCCATCAAAATCTCTCCACATATACTTTCAAGTATCCTGTCTACAATTTGAAGGTCAATGTTCACTAAACTGAGGCTATTGTCTATGAGATTGAGTTCATCAATAACTTTATTGAAGGTGCCTTCATAATATTGCTCAATTAAATTGTAATTTTTGATCTTTCCACTTGTTGTTTTTGGGATACTTCTTACCGGAACAATCTGATCTACTGCCAAACCTACATTTTGCAGTATTCTACGCTTTAAGTTTGCCGCGATCGACGAAAAATCGGAAACAGTTCCTTTATAGAGCACAAACAATATTAGCAGTTCCCTAAAGCTTTTCGGATCTTTAATACCGCATGCTACTACTTTACCAGGCCCTAAAGGTGCAACCTGATGCGCATATCTTTCAATATCATGGGGATAAAAATTTTGGCCATTAATAATGATGATGTTTTTTGCTCGGCCCACAATTATCAGCCGTTCGTTATTAAAAAAACCTAGATCACCGGTAATCAGCCAATGATCATCTGTAAATATTCTCTTGCTTTGGGCTGGATTATTATAATAACCGGCTGAAACATTATTGCCCTTTATTTGTACGTGACCAATCCTATGTTCGCCTAACAGGAGGTTTCCATCAGCTATTCTAACAGAACAGGTTTTTATTGGGGTTCCTAATTCGACAAAAGCGATAGCATCACTATTGTCGGGACTTAAAAACATCACTTTATCCCCTATGTTTAAATTGTTCCGATTAAGGTGATGGACATGCAGTGGCTTTCCTGGCTCGGGCAAAGTTACTGCAACAGAAGCTTCCGCCAGGCCATAACCTGGGTATATGACATTTGGCTTCAGATTAAACTGACTGAGTTCAGCAGAAAATTTTTCACAGAGTTCGTATGAAATGAGCTCTGCACCATTATAAATTATTCTTACTGCCGATAAATCCCATGACCTTGATTCAGCAGATTTCAAAGAGGACAAAAAATATTGAAAACCAAAATTCGGGGAATAAAGAATAGATGTTTTGTACTCATGCGCTTTATTTATCCAGATACTAGCTCTTTTGATAAATAAGGAAGTAGGAATAATATACTGATTAATACCTGCAACCAGACATGAAAGGTGAAAGCATATCATACCCATATCATGTGTCAAAGGCATCCAGCTTAAAGCAGAATCTTTTTCCGTAATTTCTGATCTTTCAATGATATCGTTTGTATTATGCAGCAAATTTGCATGAGTCAGAACTATCCCTTTCGGATCGCCGGTTGAACCGGATGAATATTGGATGTAGGCGATATCAGATGCGCAAGATTCTATAACCTTACCTTTCCTAAAATGCTTAAAGATGGTAGACAGTTCAATATATCGGTCATTAATCCCCTTGTCAAAACCAGGAAAAAGCTGCGTTGCGGCAAAATCCTTCAACCGTTCTAGGTTATCCAGGTTGCCGATTAAAAATGGCGTCTTTAAAGAATCCCAAACTTTTAGCACCTTTAGCTTGTGATCGTCTTTGTTGCCGATAGAAAGTGGTACGGGTACTATTTTACCTAAAAGGCATGCCCAAAAAACGGTCAAAAAAGCCTTGTTATCATCAATCTGAAAAATCAACTCATTTCCGGGTTTTAAACCGCTAGTCTGCAATACACCAAGAACATCAATTGACTTTTCATACAGTTCTCCGTAAGAAATAAAACTGTCTTCCGATGAGTTGTCAATAAAAGTCAATCCAGTATTGACCGCATTGCAGGCCGAAGTCAGGCACGAAATTAAACTACTGTTCATCATAACAGATGGGAAACTTTAAGAACGAAGGTGGAGATTAGTTCAAATCATTTTGGCGCTGGGTTTCAACTTATAAACTTAAGTATCCGGCACCAAAATGATTTAATTATTAACAAGGTAAATTAAGCTGCTGTTAAGGTATAGATTCGACATTCCCTGATCCTGTCCTATTGATTTCTTTAGTAGCAGGCTTACCCTTGTAATAAACATTTCCGCTTCCAGAAGAATTTACTTGAAGGTTAGCACGTACATTTAAATTCGCTGTTCCGGAACCGGTTAATTTGATATCACATTTATTAAGCGCCAGATTCAAAGCATTAATTTTACCTGAACCCGATAGTTCTATATCGGCATTTTCTGCCTTACCAGTTAACTCAACAATACCTGATCCTGAAGAAAAAATATTTAATTTATTAACTTCTACAGGTACTTTCATAGCAGACGAACCCACGATTTTTAATGACAGCGTATTTGCCTTAAAAGGTGAAAATTCGATTTTACCACCTCCATAGGAAATAACAGAATTTATTTCTATGAAAGTGATGTAAATTTTAACACTTGTATTCGGATACTTTCCTTTTTTCGTTCCTATCATCAGCGTTCCACCGCTTACATTGGTGATAATTTGACCTGGAGAGATATTCTCAGTAACAATTTTAACAGACTCTGTGGTTCCCTGAGTTAAAAAAATATCATAACCTTCCTTGGTCGATATTTTGTCAAAATGAGCAAGTTTCCTAAAATCTTCTGTTTGTGCATTGGCATTTATAAAGCCAAATGATGCAAATGTTAGCATTATAATTAATTTGTTTTTCATGATCTATAGTTAATATGAGTGTACTTAATGACTGTGATTTAGGTTTTTTATTGAATAACGAAGCCAATTATTTTTCGGGATTTGTTCATCGAAGGTCCAAATTAATGATATCAATCTTCCGATATTGTCGCTGTAAATGTTTGAATTTCACCAAATACATGAAACATCGCATTAAAATAGTCATCAACCGTTTTTAAACTTCTTTTGTTAATCAGCAAACTGCTGAAAGAGTCGTTAGCTATTGGCCATTTTATCGATAACACATTATTACCAGTAGACAAGGCATCCGGAGAAAGCAAGATCTTATGGTGCGCCCAATCTTTTGTTAAAGAAAAAGATGCCATTAGCTGGCCATTTAGGCAAAGTTCCAAATTATTACTGGAGTAATTATCGTTCGTAGTCCTTGTTATTAGGTTCAGTTCAACCTGCCTAACATTGGAAATGACCATAAGGAAATTGCTTTCTAACTGCCTGGCCTGATAAAACGCTCTTTCCATCACCACCGGCGGGCTATGTTCATCCAACAGATAAAATGATTCTAAAAGGTTGATCTCCGTAATCAAACCATGTTCAGCTATCCTAAGTTCTGACGTTGATTTTTCAAGATCCAATCCAAAGGTTTTCAAAGCACTTATCATTGCATCCACTAAAATTAAATCTAGCTTTTTATTGTTTGGCGCGTGTAGTAACTCTGTGCCTTTTTGGTATTGTTCAAGATCACCATTGATAATAATTTGTTCAAAACTATTACACAATATCGACTGGAGTCGCCTTGTGGACATGTCGATGTAGAGAGGCATAAATTTTCGTACTTTAGCACTTTTAACCGCTTTCAGACAGTGATCCGTAACTATCTCATCATTTTGTCCTAAATGAGCATTGTGAATAGCAGCAAAAAGATGTGCCATTGGAACTACATGTTCAGGAAGTTGCATTTCCGGATAGCCACAGTTGTATTTATCAACTCCGGTCAATAACTTGGCTACGGCTTGCATAGTCAAGTCAATTCCTTTTATCGTTAAATGGCAATAATCAAGAAAAATATCTCTGTTCGGTAACACCTTAGCTCCTGGTGTGAGTACATCAAGAGAGTCAACTACTTCTAAACTAGGATAGCTTTCCGCTTTTGCTAAAATTGTGTGCTTTATAGTCGAAAATATTCTGGGCTTACTGGACGACCTAAATACGATTGCGGTATCTCGTGCATCTTCCAGTGCTTTTCTGGCTAAATCGAAATTACCGAGGTTAATTGCAGATGTAGCTAACAGCTCGTAGCCAATGGGATGAGTTTTGTCTAAAGCAATTAGACCCTGACTAAATGCTTCCAATTGTACATAATCTCCATTTCTTAATGCTTGTTCAGCCTCTATTTTTTTTTGCACCCATACAGACGTATTATCACAATCTAGACGAGAAATAATCTGTTCTGATTTTGTACTTTTCCAATCCAAAAGATTGAATTCAGGAATTACAAAAACGATTCTGAATTTATGTGCTTTTGCTTTTGCGACAGTATCATCTATAAACTCTTCAACACGTTTCTTTAATTCACCTTCCAAATACTCTTTTACTGCCTCCACAGAAGGTTGCGACTGACGATCGACTTGGTTACTCAAATAGTCCATAATCGAACCACCAAGTTCCGTCCACCAGTTATTGCCTGCAAAGATTATCACTACATCAGGTTGAAGTTTAATACAGGAGTTAAAAATATCATACAGTCCTGTCAGATCGAGACTTGTCCTGGCTAAATCTATAATTTCTGATGCAGGGTAAATATCCTGATCACACAAAAATTTTTCCAACGCTTTTGCGGGATTATAATAAGGATCATAAAAATATCCGCGCGCCACAGATTCTCCCAGCAAAACAATCCTATTTTTCTCTTTCAACAAATTAATCATGCTGGCGTTAGCCCACAAATGCCATTCGTTATAAAATTTAATATCTCTGACGTAAGTAGGTTTATCAACGGTATTTTGCAGTGACCAGATTCCAATCCTTTCTTCTTCAGTGTCGTTTTGCAAATTCGATATTTTTTCATCAGACGATGAGGGGAACTGATGCCCATTAAAATATTGTTTGATTAGTATTTCTGAACTGGTAGTCGGGTTACCGGATGATAATTGCTGAGCCAAACAATCAGCCTGGAATTTGGATAATACTTCGTTTCTCTTTTTCATTAAATCTAGATGAAAGTATAGACGTCCTGTGAAATAACACTTTTCCGATTTTCATCGAAATCCAAAATCATCCTGATAATCTCGAAATCATTTTCCGACCGATCAATAAAAAAATTACCGACAACCAGACAATCTATGTCAGTTTTGATAAAGCATTTTATCGCATCTTCGGGCGTACAAACAATGGGTTCGCCTTTTACATTAAAAGAGGTATTAAGCAGTATTGGGCATTTAGTTATCAAGTCAAATTCTTTAAGTAGCATAGCAAACCGAAGATTACTTTTTTCGTCCACGGTCTGCACACGAGCGGAATTATCAAGATGAGTAATTGCAGGAAAGCTTAGTGGATCGCGTACCTCACATGTCTCTAGCATATATGGAGAAGGATGATCGAGCTCAAAAAACTCATTGGCTCTGTGTGCCAAAACAGCAGGGGCAAATGGTCTGAATGACTCTCGTTTTTTAACCATCCCATTAATCCTGTCCCTCATTTGAGCGTTTCTAGGATCAGCAATGATAGACCGTGAACCCAAAGCACGAGGGCCAAATTCCATCCTTCCCTGAAACCAGCCTATAACTTTTCCTTCAGCGAGCTTTTTTGCCGTTAACTTGATAAGCCCTGGTAAATCATTCATATAATCTGCTGAGTTAATCGAAGTAGCTGCAATTGTTTTCGCAATATCGTTGTGAGAAAAAGCAGGTCCGTTATAAACGTCTTTTAACCGTTTTATTTTCTCCCCCGTAATTTCTATATATGCCATTGCAGCAGCACCTAGTGCACAGCCTGCATCATTAGCAGCGGGTTGTACAAATAGCCTTTTAAAGGGTGTATTTTTTAGTATTTTTCCGTTAGCCACACAATTTAATGCTACACCTCCGGCCATGCACAAATTTTCGCAATTCGACTTAGAAAAAAGGTAATTAGCCTTTTCAATTAAAATTTCTTCCAGCACTACCTGTAAGCTTTTTGCAATATCACTGTGAAATTGCAGCAGTTCGCTGTTTTCTTCTCTAGGTGGTCGATCTAGTAATTCGGGCAGAAGGTCCGAGAACATCTTTTCACCCGCGATAAAGTCAAAAAACTCAAGATTTAATTCGTATTGCCCATCAACTCCATAATTAAGGATTGTTTTCAACTCCTTAACATAAAGTGGTTTCCCATATGGAGCTAATCCCATAACCTTATACTCGCCATCATTTACCCCAAATCCTAGATATTTGGTTATCGTGCTGTAAAACAATCCTAAGGAATGGGGAAAAAGCACTTCTTCAAAGATTTTGATCTCATTGCCTTTTCCAAATCCATAGCTTGTCGTTGCCCATTCCCCGACACCATCCATAGTCAGGATCGCCGAATTTTCGAAACCTGAAAAATAGAAAGCGCTGGCGGCATGGGACAGATGGTGATTCATAAACTTAATTGGTCCTTCATATCCAAATATTTTCCTAATTGCCTCTTCAATATTATTTGGAATATGTTTATTAAGATGCTCCCTTGTCTTAAAGAGTCCGCTCCAAATTTGTCTGGAAAATTTGTCAACCGGATTTTCATAATAGGCTAAACAGGCAATATCAGCTACATTGATATTTGCTTCTTTGAGGCAATATTTAAATGCATTTTTTGGTAAAGCAGAATCTGCTTTAATTCTTGTAAAACGTTCTTCCTGAGCAGCCGCTATTAGCAGGCCGTCTTTGATTATACAACATGATGAATCATGATAAAAAGCAGATATACCAACTACATAAACTGACATACTTTGAAACGTAAGATTTAATATTTCAATTAATAAATAACAGATTTTTTAAGACACCGGCAGAACAAAGGAATTATGAAAATAGCTTACCCATCATATATACATAGATAATTGGGGTAGAGATCAGCAGTTATTTTCCAGCAAAAAAATTATTCACAAACTAATCCTATTTCGGTAGAAGGCACTACTATTGAAATTGTTTGATTCATGGAATGAATCAAAATGCCAAACCTTGTTTTACCTTTTTTTTCGAATAGGATACCTGTCATCCCCATAAAGGGTCCACTATTAATGATTACAGCAGCTCCTTTTTCCAATTTTTGGCTGATCAATACTTCCTTTTCGCCTCTAAGCCTTTGGATTTGCTCTATCTCAATTTCCGAGAGCTTTATAGGTCTTCCATCGTTTGACAAATAATACTTCACCCCTTGAATATCCAAAACCGCAAAACGCTCAGTCTCCTTTATTTTTAAAAAAATATAATTTGGAAACAAGGGGACTTCCATTATTTTTTTTCGATCGCTCCATTGCCTTGTAATTTTTTGTAAAGGTAAGAATGCGGTAATTTTTTTCTTTTCCAATGAAGAATATACTTTCCTTTCATAGTTAGGGAACGTGTAAATGACAAACCAACTGAAATTTTCAATATGACTGTTGTTCATAAATAAAGATGATTGCTAATAATTAATTTTTAGATAAAAAATCGATTAAAAGGATATAAATCTACAAAGTGAGATAATTGGATTGTGATAGGAAACCACTCTATAATTAAACTTAATAATATTGTAAGTATTACAAAAAAATCTAAGGATTGAGCATAGCTCTGCTAAAATGAGTCACATTATTACTGCCTTATTCATTTAACTCTACGCTTGCGGGAAGAACCCAATATACTATTTGATTTCAAGCGATTACTAAAGGTATAGTTTTAAAAAAAATGAAAAAAATTTAAGCGCAAACGACAATAAATAAAGATCATACGACATATTTCAAAGAATGAACAGCACTTTTTCAACTATATTTTGTCAGTTAAAATATTCTCACTACATTGGGCTAGATCATCCTTGTATTATTTATTTTATCATTTAACATTAATACTAATTACAAAATGCAAACAAGCATTGTCGTGGATGATGATTATTCTTCTTTAGAATTAATTTCTGAATATATTGATCTCCAACCAAACATTAAACTAATTAAAACATTTAGCGATCCACTGTTAGGACTAAAAGCTATCAACGAATTACTTAAACCCGTTGATATATTATTTCTCGATGTAGAAATGCCTAAAATGAATGGGATCGAACTTGCGAAACTGACTAAGCACAAAGCCAGAAAATTAATATTTACCAGCGCACATACAAAATATGCATTTGACTCATACGAGGTACAAGCCAATGCATATTTATTAAAACCATTCTCCTATTCGAAATTTTCTCAAACTTTAAAAGAAGTTTTACAAGTAGAAAAAAATCATTTCAATCAAAAAGTAGATCAAGATTTTATTCTACTGAAAAGTACATCCCAAAATGTTAAATTTATCAGAGTTAACATAAGAACGATTATTGCCATGGAGTCCCAAAATAAAGAAGTCAAGATTTACACTTCTGATGAAATAATTTTTGCTTATAGTTCTCTTTCGAAACTATTAAAATTACTGGAACATACTGATAACTTTTCGCAGATCCATAAATCTTTTATTATATCCCAAAACCACATTAAAGGTATTGAGCGAAAGTATGTTTTACTTGCTAATGACTTAAAAATACCAATTGGTAGAATGTACAAAGACTTTTACTACAAAATTCTGGAATAATAAAATATGTTATCACTTGGCGGTTCTTCATCACTTTTGCGAATTATATTACTATTAGTTTTTATATCGAATATGGCTTAAAATAAAAAGCCCGGATATCCATCCGGGCTTTTCTTATCAACTAACCTAAACTTATAAATACTAACCAAATATTTATAGCGCAAATCTAAATATCGATTATTAAGCCAGTGTTAAATATTTATAACATGTTATGGAAAATTGATTCTCAATAATATCAATACAGATGCAGGCTATTTTTCCGGGGTAATCAGGCTTATTTTGCTAAACTGCCACCAATGCACTGAACTGTAAGTTAAAACCAACACTTAAAAAAGTAATGCCACAAACGATTATTTTACAGCCCGGGTTGCTTTATCAAAAGACAATACCAGGTTCTTCTGATCAACCTGCTTTAAAGGCACCTCATGTTCCTTTTTACCCAGGCCGGTGGTAAAATAAAATTCAGCTTTAACAGTCTCTCCTTTTTCAATCCCATCCTCAAACAAAACAATCCCGAACAGGGTACTGTCCACTTTCGATGAGGCCACAATACTCACCGTACCTAAATTATAGTTGCCGTTATTCTTCAGGGTCACAACGCCCTGCTTATAGGTGTAACTCACTCCTTTTAATGTTCCCAGATAGGTTTTATCCTTGCTGGTAATAGGCTTGTAGGTTTGCCCGTAACCTGAAAATCCACAGGCTGCAAGCAGTAAAACAAAAATGATTTTTTTCATGATCTTATGGAATAAACAATAGTATAAATATCGCGAAAAAACTTATTATAAATTGGCGAAAAATAAATTTTGTTTATGCAAAAAGATGATTTCAAAAATTAAGGCAGTAAGGTATAATCGGCCTGATATTAAAGGTGAGTACGATTTTCACCATTGAAATTATTAATTATAATTGATTAGCATAATCTGCAATTAGCTTACATTTTATCCAAATATTCACAGCAATTTTAAATAAACAACATTTCCAACATCAACACTACCAGCATGGCTGTTAATGTATTCAAAAAATTGACCATATTATTGCCGATTCTACCTTTACGTTCAAGTACAGTGCCCAATATAGAATCTGTCAGGTTTCCCACTGTTCCTGCAATAACGATAAAGTAAAAGTTAATATTCCATCCATAGCCCAGCGCATAAATTGCAGCAATAATACAGCTACCGCCAATACCGATCACCGTTCCTTCCAGACTGATTACACCATCCATCCCGCAACGGTCGGGCCGGAAAGAAACGATATTAAAAAACCGTTTTCCATAAACCATTCCCAGCTCGGATGACAGCGTATCTGCACTAGCCGAAGCAAAAGCTGCCGCCATTGCCGGAAGCATTAAATAAGTGAGTGAGGGATAAAATAAAACCACTGTACCCGCAATACCAGCAGCCCCGGCATTGGCCAGCACCTGCAGCACACTACGACCATTTTTAGTTTCCGCGCTTGTAGCGAAAGGTTGCTTTTTATGCTTCTGCCAGGAAGTGGCTGCAGAACCCATGATAAAAAACACGCTCATCATCGCAACTCCTGTATAACCAGCAGCAATATAAAAAAGACAGGCCAGCATACCTCCTGTCAACGCAGCCGGAATAGTCAGTTTTTTGGCCAGGGTACTATAAGCAATACCAGCAATTATGATGACAGGCAAAAAGATGCCGTTATTAAACATATCGCAAATATATTTGAATTATATTGATGAAAAAGCCATAACAGATATTTACCGATGTCATTAGCTCTTGAGAAAAACAGAAAACCATAACATTTTATCTGCTTTAAAACTTAACCTGCCTAATTTAGCAGATGAGCAACAATCTATACTCCCCGTCATTTTCTATTGGTGCCCTGTGGATGCAGGGTAAACACTGTTTCTCAGGATGATCTACGGCAAGTCTCCACAAATGGCCCAATCCCACGTTTACAGGTACTCCACCCGGTTTAACCTGATAATGCAGATCAAAATAATGTTCTCTCAAAAAGCTTTCAAATTCTTCCTCCGGACCATCATGCAATTCCCTGAGCTTCTGCCGGATTTCCGGCACCTGTACTTTTTGCTCAGCCTGATGATTGGGTAAAATTTCACTGGCAGCACCATAGTAGGTACATAAAAATGTATCGGTACCAATGGGCGATCGGTCTACATGAAAAGAATATACATCTGTTGAAATGAAATCGAACTCCTCATCCCGCTCATAACCTTTAATTAAATTAAGGGAGGGTGATGCTCCGGAATCTGCCAACAACTGAAAATCACTCTGGATAACCGCCCTGGCCATATTTCCTTTTTCTGAAAGCTCGAGCGCCTGGAGATCTTCCATAGATACTTCTGTCAGATCCGCTTTCAATTCAAGTTTGCACACAATTTCCTTAAAATCTCCTAAAAGGTCTCTTTTCCAGCAAACTGCATTTAAATCATCTTTAAAATCTGTATCCAAAAGATCAGAAAAAGTGGAGACCACCGCAATCTGTGAACGGTCAGAAAATTTTTTATCCATTTTTTAGTGAAGCCATTTAGCCGATATGAACTGCAAAAATAAAAGTTAATTGCTAAGTCTCTCATAAATCGAAACGTATAAACATTAAAAAATCGTTCCTTGATTTGCTTACAAGCTTCAGGGGTTTGCATACATGCTTATGATTTGGCTTGCCGACCTTTGAATCATGGAAATAAAGAAAATAGCATTGGGCAGCCAGGGTCTGGTTGTGCCCACAATTGGCCTTGGCTGCATGGGTATGACGGGCTTTGAAGATGCGCATATGTACGGACCTGCCGATGAGCAGGAAGCGATTGCGACGATTCACCGTTCGCTCGAATTAGGTGGTAATCTATTGGATACTGCCGATCTTTACGGACCATTGAAAAATGAACAGTTGATTGCCAAAGCGATTAGTGGCAAACGTAACCAGTATATTTTAGCCAGCAAATTCGGCTGGGAGATCGATGATCACAATAAGGTAACCTGGGCAATTAATGGAAAGAAAGAATATGTAAAGAAATCTTTGGAACGTTCGCTCAAAAACCTGAATACAGATTACATCGATCTGTATTACCTGCACCGCCTGGATAAAAGCACGCCGATCGAGGAAACGGTTGAGGCAATGGCCGGGCTGGTTAAAGAAGGCAAAGTGGGTTATATCGGTTTGTCGGAAGTTTCATCCGAAACGGTTAA
This sequence comes from Pedobacter sp. D749, assembly GCF_019317285.1. Classification (NCBI taxonomy): domain Bacteria; kingdom Pseudomonadati; phylum Bacteroidota; class Sphingobacteriia; order Sphingobacteriales; family Sphingobacteriaceae; genus Pedobacter; species Pedobacter sp. D749. The sequence continues at coordinate 1,618,499 of NZ_CP079218.1, read as the reverse complement.
GCGGGCGCATGCCGTGCACCCGATCACTGCCGTACAAAGCGAATACTCTCTGTTTGAGCGGACAGTGGAAGAACGTTGCGTTCTGGCAACCTTACAGGAACTGGGCATTGGTTTTGTAGCCTACTCACCACTGGGCCGCGGATTCTTATCCGGACAGATCAAAAGTATAAATGACCTACCAGAAAACGATTTCCGCAGGGCAATTCCGCGTTTCCAGGGTGCACAGTTCGACAAAAATATTGAGTTGGTGAAAGCCATCGAGGCAATGGCTGAAGCTAAGCAGGTTACTTCCTCGCAGCTGGCATTGGCCTGGATCATGAGTAAGGGCATCCTTCCGATCCCCGGAACCAAACGCCGGAAATACCTGGAGCAAAACATTGCGGCAACAACCATTGTATTAACAGAGGCTGATCTGGCGCAACTGGAAAACATCGTGCCTTTGGGTACGGATACCGGCGCACCTTATGATGAGTTCAGTATGGGCTTAATTGATTAAATTTGTTTTATGAACTTCATTAACTCACTATCAGAATTTCACCGCTTGCTGTCCTTACCAGAACCCCGCCACCCGCTGGTCAGCGTGATCAATCTGGCGGAAAGCGTCTTTTTGGAAGACGAGATCTGGAAAGGTTTCGTTAACCGCTTCTATTGCGTTGCGCTCAAACGTGAAGCCAAAGGCAAGATCAGGTACGGACAGCAACATTACGATTACGATAAAGGAGTATTGAGTTTTACTGCACCTAACCAGGTACAACAACTGGACCTGCAAAATATGGAATGCGGGTCTGGTTACCTACTGATCTTTCACCCTGACTTCCTGTTACAGCATCCCCTGGCCCATACGATTAACCACTACGGTTTTTTCGATTATGCGGTTAACGAAGCGCTGCATCTATCTGCCGAAGAAGAAGATGACCTCATCACTATCCTGCATAAAATCGATAAGGAGTGCCAGCATATCGATAAATATACCCAAGAGATTATTCTCACGCAGATCGAGAGCCTGTTAAAATACTCCAACCGTTTTTATGAAAGGCAGTTTTTAACGCGCAAGAATAATAATTCAGCACTGCTAACCAGGTTTGAGCAGTTAATCGATGACTATTTTAATAATGACGTACAGGTTTTGCTCACGGTACAATTTATCGCAGAGCAAATGAACCTGTCTCCGAACTACCTGAGTGACCTGCTCCGGGTTCATACCGGACAGAATACACAGCAGCATATCCATGAAAAACTGATCGCAAAAGCCAAGGAAAAACTTTCCACAACCAGCCTCTCAGTTAGCGAGATTGCCTATGCGCTGGGCTTTGAGCACCCGCAATCTTTTAGTACGCTTTTCAAAAAGAAAACGAATTCATCGCCGCTGGAATTTCGTCAGGCTTTTAACTAAAAAACACATATTCGGGGAGGTATAAATCCAGGTGATTTTAGATTTAACTATACAAAACTGACCGTGTAACACATATCAACGAACAGTGAGTTTAAGGTAGGTAGATAGGTATTACGCCATGTCTAATGCCACTTAAAACACACGCCATTGCTTTTCACTGTCATGGTTTTAATTTTGGCAAAGCGGATGGCTTCGTCAGCATTCTCTTATCTTCATTTGGAATTTGCTTCGCTTCATCCTTGATAAACCTAGTCAGGCTACACTTTTAGGCGAACCTGCGTGGTTTCTCTGGCTTCAGCTTGTCACTATTGTTGAGTTGATATACCATCAAGAGTTACCAATCAACAACACCGCCAAGCCTCGTGTTTTATTACATAAAACATATCGTTGCATCGCTCTGATCGAGCTTCTTTTTAACGACCGTCGAAACATTCGCATGTAGTTCGCCTATATCAACCTGGATTTATATATTTGCTTAGTCTAAATTAATCTCTTATGAAGTATATTGAACCTGAAGTTTTAGAAAAGTCTTTCACCTGTCCCCATTGCGATGCTATTTCACAGCAAACATGGTGGTTACGAAGATGGGATCTTTAGATATAGTAAGAGTATAACTGGTAACGAGGCAGTCCAGCCTGTTCAGATTGACACAGACAATCCAAAGATTGTAGGTAGCTTATTCGAACTGACTAATATCGTTGTAGAGTCCTTCCAAAGAAAGTTTGCAGTATGTACAATTCATTGCCAGAAGATAAACTGAATTCAATAGCTAACCGTGATAAATGAAAGATATAAAATTTGATAAAATAAAGGCTAGGATAGATGAATTAATTCTCTTTGGAGAAGAGGTGCTTAAAACTCAACGACCTAGTGCAGAATTCATAAGAGCATCTGTAAATAACCAAATGTTTAATGAATTAAGATCCGTTGGCCTTTCATTTCTACAAACTGTGTTTAACAACGGTCATCCAATCTACATTGAATTTGATGCAAAAGCTAAGCTTAGCACGCCCCATGATACCGTGTCAGCAATTGGAATACTTAAAGCCGCCAAAAGAGAAATTGATGGGGGTTGGCTATTTAGCTTAAAAGAATTGTTGTCCGCAGAAATCTTCTCTGACTTTCTTGAAATGGCCGAACACTTACTGGATGAAGACTATAAAGATCCTGCTGCAGTTATGATTGGTAGTGTATTAGAGGAACATTTAAGACAGCAAGCCATTAATAATAGCATTGCACTGGAAATTCAAAAACCTGACAAAACAATACCCAAAAAAGCAGACACCCTTAATAGCGAATTAGCATCGCAAGGCATATATAATAAGCTAGATCAAAAGAGTATTACGGCTTGGTTAGACCTTCGAAATAAAGCAGCACATGGAAAATACAGAGAATATTCAAAGGAGCAAGTTAACTTAATGTATCAAGGAGTGGTTAATTTCATTGCTCGAACATCCTAGTATGCAGTATGCCTATGTAGATAATATTAAATCAGAACCCATCAAGGGCTCAAAAGGTTTATGCTGTGGATGTGGTAACTATGTAATTGCCAAATGTGGCACCATCAAATTACATCACTGGGCTCATATCTCTACTCACAAATGCGATTCTTGGTGGGAGAATGAAACTGAGTGGCATAGGGAATGGAAGAGCCATTTTCCAGTTGAAAGCAGAGAAGTTTCATTTTACGATGATGTACTAAATGAGTATCATAGAGCAGATGTACATAACAAAAACGGTATTACCATTGAGTTTCAGAACTCACCTTTGACCAGTGACGAGCTAAAGAGCAGGAATGACTTTTACAAGAAGATTATATGGGTTGTCAATGGTTTTAAGTTTAAAGGATTCGAGATACTCGAAAATATACCAGATCCAACTTCCGAGGAACTGATGAATTATAACTTTAATGATTCGGTACATCTTTCATTTATGAGGAAGTCAGAAGCTCGAAACAGGATGGTTGAAATGTTAAGTAGGCAATCAAAAGAGTTGCGTCATATTCAAATGTCCGAATTGCACTATTCTTTTCTTTGGAAGCATGCTCATAAAGCTTGGTATGGATCAACAATGCCAGTGTTTATCGACTTTGGAGGCAAAGACTTGTACTGGCTAAAATATAGAGTTCAAGAAACAAATGATTACTTGTACCTAAAGAAGATATCGAAATCAAGCTTCCTTTTGAAGTATAGTTAATGGCTCAATTAATTACAGTTGCATAATTTAATGTAGTTTCTGTTTTATTAACCCCTTCAAAACAAAAATGTGCGCTGAGTGTTAGGGTTTTGATTGTCATTTTAAAAGGCAAGCAATTCTTAGGGAGACTCCTGAACTTATAAAGACACAACATCGATAGATTTTAAACCAGCGCGCCAGTTGCGCGCCAATGCGAAACAAATCAGTATGGATGGGAAATAAAAAAAGCTTCCAGTTTTTAACTAGAAGCCTTTAAACGTACCCCGGAAGGGACTCGAACCCCTGACCCTCGGTTTAGAAAACCGACGCTCTATCCAGCTGAGCTACCGAGGCTCATTTTTTAATGAGCTGCAAATATAGAAGTTCTATTTAATATGTAAAAATATATTTTAAACTATTTAGAAGCTACTTTTCTCAATTCAAATAAGTAATTAAGAGCGAAGCAATTAAAATTTAATTTTGGTTAAATAAATTTTAATTCTGACCACAAAAAACAACATTAAACACCGTATTCCGGACTAAAAGATTGGAATAAGTTAGCTAAAAAAGATTAGATTTTAATTTAAGCGTCTTCCCCGTTCCAGATATCATCATCTGCATGCCTGATTTCGTCATGACTGGAGGTGATACTCTTTAATTCTTCGTGGTGATAATTCCTTTCAGGATTTTCCGGCAATCCGCTATCGTGATCCAGCGGTACTTTCCTCAGATGTTCAGGCTTTTTAACCTCTGGTAAATCGTCATGCACAACAGAAGGCGTTAAGATCTTCTTCTTGGGATTATTGCTATTTTCCATAATTTTAAGAGACTCAAATTTCAAGCCACAAGCAAAGGTGAGTTAAAATTTTGGCAATTAGGGTGTATTTATGGATAATAAGGATCAACGGTATTGTTTGGCGGTTGGCGAAAGGCGTAAACCAGCGCAGCCATTGCAAAAATGCGCACAAATAAATCAGTAATTATCTGTACGCATCTGTGGTAAATTAAATGCTAAAGAGATCCTTCGGACTACGCTACTATTGACAGCCCCAATAGAAAGATCGTCATTGCGGGGCACGAAGCAATCTTAAAGCTCTCGCTACTAGCGATAGTCGTAAGATTGCTTTGTCGGCTGAAAGTCCTCCTTATAATGACGTTTATTTAAACAACTGATATTTAGTGTTATTTTTTTGACCATATAAGACATTTAAGGACCATATAAGCTTATATGGTGTGAATTACTTACTGAATTAGATGTCCTTAGGTGTCTAAGGTGATTAATTAAACTGCATAGTCTTTAATTTTTACGACCACCTTAGACATCTTAGCTCAATGAGTTTTGCAGGATGCAAAATCTTAAACTTAATACGTTAGAAAGCGCATACAGGACGTCATTCCTATTTTTTTCCAGGCCACTGACCTGATGGTTACTCACAATGACGATTCCTCGCCGGCACATAGCACAAAAAATCCTCTGTCACTAATATTCATTTTTATAAAATAAATTATCCCTCAAAACGAAATAGGAACGGATCGCGAATGTGTTTCTCCAGGAAATTTGTTTAATAATTCCCTGTAACCCCGATTTCTAAGCCCCTCAGTTCGGCCAAACCTCTTAACCGGCCAATAGCCGAATAACCTGGATTGGTTTCTTTTGCCAGATCATCGAGCATCTGGTGACCATGATCCGGACGGAAAGGAATCGATTTATCACGCAGTGCATTTTCTTCTGTTAATGCTTTCATAATTTCGTACATGTTTACATCACCACCTAAATGATCTGCTTCGTAGAAACTACCATCTTCATCTTTTTTAACGTTCCGCAAATGCGCAAAATACACCCGCTCTTTAACTGCATTGAAGATTTCTAATGCATTATTCCCCATACCGGCACCCAAAGAACCCGTACAGAAACAAACACCGTTAAAAGCCTGGTCTACTTCTTTGATGATGTAATTAAAGTCTTCCAGTGTACTTGCTATCCTTGGCAAACCCAAAATAGCATAAGGCGGATCGTCCGGGTGAATGGTCATTTTAATGCCTTCCTCCGTACAAACCTGAGCAATAGCGGATAAGAAAAATTTGAGATTTTCTTTTAAGCCTTGTGTTCCAATGGCTTTGTATTCATTAATACTGTTGCGCAGGGTTTCCAGTTCGATTTCTTTTTCGTTAGGGATTCCCATTAATACATTGATCCGGAGATCAATCAAATCCTGTTCGGATAAAGTAGCAAATTTAACTGCAGCCCGATCTAAAATAGATTTCGAATAATCTGCTTCTGCACTTTCTCTCTTTAAAATGTAAAGGTCAAAAATAGCCAGATCGATCCAGTTAAAATAAAGCGCTTTCGATCCATCGGTCATTTCGAGGTCCAGTTGCGTACGTGTCCAGTCTAAAACCGGCATAAAATTATAACATACGATCTTAATTCCGCAGGCCGAAAGGTTACGCAAAGAGGTTTTATAATTTTCGATATATTTTCCGGCATCTGCCCTACGCGTTTTAATCGCTTCGTGTACAGGAACACTTTCTACAACTGACCAGGTTAAACCTGCAGCTTCAATAATGGCTTTTCTTTCCTGAATATCTTCCAATGGCCAAACTTCGCCATGTGCAATATGATGCAATGCAGTTACAATGCCTGTAGCGCCAGCCTGTTTAACGTCTTGTAAGCTAACCGGATCATTTGGACCATACCAACGCCAGGTTTGTTCTAATTTTTTCATTATATATGATTACACTGATTTATATGATTACAAAGATGTTTAAACACCAGAGAATGCGGTAAATCCACCATCCACTTTAATATTTTCGCCATTTACAAATTTAGAGGCATCACTTAGTAAATATACCAATGCACCAATTAATTCTTCAGGAGCACCGAAACGTTTAAATGGTGTTTTATAAATAATGGCCTGCCCTCTTGCGGTTAAGCTACCATCTGCATTGGTGAGCAAAGCCCTGTTTTGGTTGGTGATAAAAAAGCCCGGAACAATTGAGTTGATCCTGATTTTATCCTGATAGCGGTTTGCCAGTTCTACAGCCATCCATTTGGTATAACAATCTATTGAAGTTTTGGCTAACGAGTAACCCAATACGCGTGTAATGGCTTGGTTAGCAGAAACAGATGAAATATTCACAATACTTCCCCCATTTTTTGCGATTTCTTTACCAAAAATCTGCGTAGGTAAAATGGTTCCAAATAAATTCAGGTCAAATGCCTGTTTCAGGGCTGGAATATTAAGTTCAAAAATATCACTTCCAGGCTGGATCACAGCTTCTGCCACATTTCCACCTGCTGCGTTTACCAGAGCATCTATGCGGCCAAATTCTTTGATAATGGTTTCATTCGCATCGAGCAGGTTCTGTTCATTCAGTACATCAGCAATAATATAAATGGCTTTCCCACCTTCGTTTGTTACATCAGCAACCCTTTGCGTTGCAGCCTCTTCGTTTCTTCCAATCACAACGATTGTAGCACCCGCGGCACATAATCCATTTACAAAAGCCTCACCCAAAACACCCGTAGCACCTGTAACCACTACTACCTTGTTCCTTAACGAAAACAGGCTCTCTATTTCTTTTATCATTTAATTAGTTCTTTTATTTATTCTATATCCTTTCGTGAATCAAAAGATTACGGTTGTTCATCTATTATTTATATTTAACCTGCATCTGGTCGTAAAAATCTTTCAGTACATAAAAGGCTTTCTTTTTCTTACCTGTTTCACTGATCAATCCTTTGCGGTTCCAGAAATTCTGATAAATTGGATGTTGTCTTCTTGGTGACCTGAAGTCGGTTAAAATCCATGGCGTCATCCCGCGTAAAGCACCGATTTTACTCAGCATGGTAATCTGGTTTTTATACAATGCCTCCTGGTACTCTTCGCTCCAGCGGGTATTTTCATCAGCGTGGAATCCGCCCAGTGCATCGCCACCAAATTCTGTCACGACCACAGGTTTTTTATATTTGATATCGAAATTGTATTTAGTAATTTCGGATGGATTACCACCCCAGTACCAGCCAGCGTATTCATTAAAACTAACCAAATCAATTTTTTCACCCAAAGGATCGTTTAAAATGATCGTATTCCCTTCTCGGTGAACCTCTAAAGCAGCAGCCACCAAACGGGTATCATCCAAGGCACGGGCAGTTTCTGCCAAATTGCTCATAAAACTTAAACGGGCATCGCTAAGCGGGGTTTCATTCCCAATCGACCAAACGATTACACTTGCCCTGTTTTTATCGCGTACAATTAAATCTGTCAATTGTTTTTTGGCATTGGCATAGGTTGCCGGGTTAGTCCAGCTAATCGTCCAGTAAACAGGCACTTCGGCCCAAACCAATAGTCCCATTTCATCCGCAAGACGAATCATCTCTTCGTTATGCGGATAGTGTGCCAGGCGAACGTAGTTACAATTCATGTCTTTTGCCCATTGCAACATCATCCGCATATCCCCTTCTGAGCGCAAACGACCGGCTAAAAGAGGGTTTTCATCATGAAGTGATATCCCTCTTAAAAAAACAGATTTACCATTTAACAGGATGCTATCGCCATCAACCTTAATGGTTCTGAAACCAATTTTATCATTAATATCTTCTTTATCGGTTTTAATATTTACTGCATATAATTTTGGTGTTTCCGGCGACCATAAGCTTAAATTGTTCCAGGTAAATTCATCAGCAATTTTACCTTCGCCATCTGTTTTGTATTTCTTTTCCAGCTTAAGCTCAGGGATAGAAAGCGTAATTTCCTGTCCCGCAGTGGCATCGGCAAGTTTTGCTGAAAAACTTAACAGGTTATTATTGCCTTTAACGAGCTGAAGTTTGTAATCACTGATAAAATGTTCAGGAAATTCTGCTAAAAAAACATCGCGTGTAATGCCACCATAATTCCACCAATCGGTATTTACAGTTGGAATTTCATCCTGTTTACGGATATTATCAACTTTAAGCACCAGGGAGTTTTCGCCAGCTTTTAAATTATTGGTTACATCGAACTGGAAGGGTGTAAAACCACCTTTGTGTACCCCTAACTTTTTACCGTTAAGGTAAACATGGGCTTCGTAATTTACTGCACCAAAATAAACGAAATACTTTTTTCCTTTTTCGGGTTTTGCATCAAACTTTTTGCGAAGCCAAACATTGCCCTCGTAAAGCTCTAATTTTTCTGATTGCGAGTTCCAATCACCCGGAACATTCATTTGAGGCGAATGATCGAAATCATATTCAATCAGTTCTGACTTATCTTTCTGAACTTTATCATCATAAAAACCTCCGGATCCGGTTTTCGACTGATCGTATGGATCATGACGATAATCGTAATAACCATTTTCATAAGGATCGATAATATAATTCCATTTACCATTAAGACTCTGGATTTTCCGTCCCTGGATGTTCTGTATAGCGGTAACCTGACCGTAACTGAAGGATGAAAGGAGCGAAAAGCAGATTAAAAATACGCTATAGGTTGTTTTTAGCATAACTTAAGTTTTAATATTATTAATTGATCGTTTCAAAACTAACAATTAATTGCGGACGGTTTCTCTGTCGCTAGCCTAAATTTAAGCAATATCCTGTTTTTGCCTGGTTTATATTGTGGTAACGAATTTAGAAAAGCTTAAAAGATTAAATGGTTTTAAAAAGGCTAAAACGCCATAAAATCTATTGAAAATACATTTCAAACGTTTGAAATAATTGCTTTTTTTCTTAATTATGTACTGAGATTGGAAAAGATGACGAACAATACCCCTGTTACACTGAAATTCCTGGCTGAGAAGTTAAAGATGTCAGTTTCAACAGTATCAAAAGCCCTTAACAATTACCCGACTATAAACGCATACACCAGGCAGCGCGTTCAGGAAATGGCCCGCGATTTGCATTTTACACCGAATAAATCAGCTATCAATTTAAAAGAAAAGAGATCGCGCATTATTGGCGTTATTTTACCCAATCTTTTAGATCACTTTTTTACCAGAAGTATTTATGGTATAGAGCAGTTTGCCACTCAAAATGGATACAATGTGATTATCAGTCAATCTCACGATGAGCTGGAAAAAGAGATTCAATCTGCAAATATGTTGTTGCGAAGCCGGGTAGATGGCTTAATCGTGGCTATTTCGAAGCACACACAAGATTTTGCACACCTGAATCAGTTCGAAAACATAGGCATTCCGGTGGTGTATTATACACGGAACCCGAGTTTTAACCTCAACTCCCATAAAGTATTGTGCAATACTTTCCAGGGCTGTTACCAGGCTACCAAGTTTTTAATAGACAGAGGGCATCAGAAGATCGCTTATTTGGGTGGCCCCAAAATGATTAATTTTACGCACGATCGCTTTAATGGTTATATCAATGCCTTAAAAGATAACGAGGTGCCTTTTTCATCAGAATTAGTTGCTTACACCGATTTTGATAAGGAAAATACAATCACGGCAATTGAGAATTTATTTGTTTATCCCGAAAATAAACCCACTGCGCTTGTGGCTTTTAAAGAACCTATCTTATTCGACGCGATCAAGTACCTAAGATCCACAAAGCACTTCAAAACCAACGAAGTGGAGTGTATAGGATTTGGCAACACTTCTTTCATCAGTTATCTGGATTCGCCCCCTATCGCCTCTATTGAAGAAAACCCCGAATCGGTAGGTGAAAATGCTATTTCATTATTGATACAATTGATTAACAAAGAAATTGATATTCATAATTACCAAAAAGTAATGGTCGATTGTAAGTTGATTGTGCACGGGTAAATGCGGGTAGCGTATAGCGGCTGGAGTTTGGCGTTTTAACCGACTCTGTTAAAATCTGTGTTTCTTTTCTGTTTAATCTGCGGGAAACAATTTGCACTAAACCTTAATGTTTCTTAACTCCTTAATGGTAAAAAAAGCAAAATCTGTTTTTACAGATCTCTCCATTCCACTGCGTTTCTGTCGAGATGACGCCACGATTGGAGAAGTTTCAAGGAAAATATTAATTCAGCGACATCGCACTGCTACTCAATTGATTTCTATGTTTTTCATGATATACAAACGCTGCCACGATCAACAATCCTGCAACACCTTCGAAAGCCACAACCACTTGCGTACCGAAAAGATGCGCCAGGTAACCCATTAACAAACTACCAATTGGCAATACCCCCTGGTAAGCCATAATATAATAACTTAAAGTCCTGCCGCGCATTACATCATCGGCGTGGGTCTGCAAATAGGTATTAATAGATGAATTTTGCGCCATTAAACCCAATGCAGCCATACCGGTACAAATTAAGGCCATAATAAGTGATGGGGATATAGCCAGAGCCACAACAGAAATAGCCAACAGTACACCCGACATCATTACAATTTTCTGTAGATTCTGGCCTGCTTTTAAAGTGGCCATATAAATGGCTCCAAAAAACGCTCCAAATCCGGCCGCACTTTCAAACCACCCAAATGTTGTGGCGTTTCCATTAAAAATATCTTTTGCAAAAACAGGCAATAAAGTAGTAAAAGGGATTACCAATAAACTCGATGCAGCCATCATTAATATCATAGAGGCCAAATCCGGAGATGATTTAAGATAATCGTAACCTTTTTTCAGGTCAATCCAGATATTTTCTGTCGATTTTTGGTGCTCTGTGAGTTTCAGTTTCATCATAACCAAACAGCCCAACACTGCAATAAAGCTTACAAAGTTAACCAAGAAACAGATATCTTCTCCCCAGGCACTTAAAATTACCCCTGCCAATGCCGGCCCGACTAGCCTGGCCGCATTAAACATGGAAGAGTTGAGTGCTATAGCATTAGGCAAATCTTCTTTATCATCAATTAAATTTACCATTAACGATTGGCGCGCAGTCACATCAAAAGCATTCACAAGGCCCTGAACCAGCGAAAGTGCTGCAATCCAGAATATATCGTACACCTTAAACCAGATCATTAAAGCAAGAGCACCAGCTTGAAGCATCAGAATGATCTGGGTAATTACTAATATCTTGTATTTATTATGCCTGTCTACATAGCTCCCTGCATAGGGCGCCAGTACCAGCGAAGGGATTAAACTCAAAAAAGTAATCAGTCCTAACAAAAATGCCGAACCTGTTAAACGGTAAACCAACCAGCTTATGGCAACACGCTGCATCCACGTGCCTATTAGCGAAATAGCCTGACCTGTAAAAAATAACCTGTAATTGTAATGTCTTAACGAACGAAAAATACTCATGATTAAAATAGTAAAGTAACTTTACAAAAGTAAAAAATTTTGATTAAACTATAAAACCAAAACAACTCCTTTTTATCACGAAAACATCATAATTTACGCGCCGAATAAAAGTTACTTAGTTTATCTATAAAAATTAAACCTTATATTTGTAAAGTTTATTTACCAATAAGATGCCTACTCAAACACAAGAGATTGCCGCAAAGTTAAGAAGCACCGTTACCCGCTTAACCAGAGAGTTACGCAAGCAAAATGTAAGTTCAGACTTTAGTAACGCTGAATTACTGACCATGTCGCTACTCGAACAGCACGGCAAAATGCTTTCTACAGAACTGGCAGACCTGGAAAGAGTATCCAAACAAGCCATTTCGCAGATTATTAACCGCCTGTTTGATGCCAAATGTGTAGAGCGGTTTCCAAGCGAAGAGGATAAACGAAAGGTTTTTATCGGCCTAACCAAACTTGGCGAAAAACACATTATTGCAACTAGAAAAATAAAAGAAGAATGGCTGGTACAAACCATGGAAAAAATCTTTTCTTCCGAAGAAATCAACCTCATCCAGGCTTTCTTACCCCTGCTTTCTCGTTTGGTAGAACACAACGGTGCAAGAGTATAATTTTCTTTTTTGCTTCGCCAAATAAGCCTTATCTTGCAACCTGAAAATGGCATTATATTTTACATCAATCAATTCGGGCAGTAATGGCAATTGTTACTATATAGGTAATGATAATGAAGCCGTTTTGGTTGATATTGGCCTAACCTGTAAAGAGGTTGAAATCCGGATGAACCGTTTGGGTTTACCTATAAGCAAAGTAAAAGCTGTTTTTATCTCGCACGAACACAGCGACCACATTAAAGGGGTAGCTGTGTTTGCTAAAAAATATAAACTCCCGGTCTACATCAGTACAGCTACCTTAAAAAGCAGCCGACTTCTTTTGGATGCAAACAATACCTTTTCATTAAGCCATCAACAGCACATTCATATTGGCAACTTAAAGATTGCTGCCTTTTCTAAATTTCATGATGCGGCTGATCCTTATAGTTTTACTATTGAATGTAACGAAGTAAGAGTTGGTGTTTTTACAGATATTGGCTCAGTATGCGATCGTTTAATTACCCATTTCAAAAGCTGTCACGCCGCTTTCCTGGAAGCCAATTATGATGCGCAAATGTTGGAGCGTGGTAAATATCCTTATTTTTTGAAAAGAAGGATTACGGGCGGACATGGCCACCTGAGCAATGCACAGGCACTGGAACTATTCATCAATCACAAAGCACCATACATGAGCCATCTCTTACTGAGCCACTTATCAAAAGATAATAACAGCGCAGAGTTGGTTGAAAATCTTTTTAAAAATGTGGCTGGCGATACTTTTGTAAAAGTAGCTTCAAGACATGAGGAAACAGCGCTTTATTACGTTAGCAACACGCAAGATACCCCAGAGGTTTACAGCTTCGACCCTAGTCTATATCAGCCAGCACAACTTAACCTGTTTTAACATTTTAGTGTCAAAAATATTCTTGCTTTTTCCATCAATTCGGTTACAGTATCCCCTATTTTATGTTATTAATAGCCATTGAGCTGTTAATACAATATCTACCCATTATAAATTTATTTTTTTCAAAAACTTTTTATCTGAACAGGCGTTTTATATAAACTTCATAAATAGTTTGTTTGGTTTATTTGGGGCTTATGGATTTAAGCCCCTTTCTTATGTCTAAATTCCCCGAACACTCCATATATAACATAAAAAAAAGGCAAAATGGCTTAAACCACTTTACCTTTTTAATTTATTTAAAGAAGCGAAAGATTAATACATCTTCCCTCTTACATTTTCCATTTTACATCCTTCTACAGGTTTTTAATAATCGCCTCGTCAGTAGGTTTTGTTTTAGAACGGAAACGGTGTACCAATTCTCCTTTTTCGTTGATTAAAAATTTCTCAAAATTCCATTTAATATCGCCTTGCTCTTCAGTATTCGTCTGAGAAGTTAAATACTTAAACAAAGGACTGATGTCATCGCCTTTAACACTGCTTTTTTCTGCAAGCAAAAACGAAACATTATACTTTCCGGTACAAAACTCTTTAATTTCTGCATTGGTAGAAAATTCCTGTCCGCCGAAGTTACCTGCCGGGAAACCGATTAATACTACCTTTTTACCATATTGTTTCTGAAGTTTTTCTAAATCTTCGTACTGAGGCGTAAAACCGCATTTAGATGCTGTGTTAACAATTAGGATTTTTTTGCCTTTAAATTTAGAAAGCTTAATTTCCTTACCATCAATGGTTTTAAAGCTGAAATCGTAAACATTTTTTGGTGGAGATACCAATAAGTTTAATAGGATTAGAATTGTGCTGATCATCGTTGTTTTTATTTTTATATACGAATATAGGTACAAATCGGTTGCCTTGATGTAATGTGGCTGTAAATTATGTGATATCCATAATTAAAGCGCATGAGGTATTGCCAATAAGGCGGCTATTTATCATAAATCATTATTTCGTTTGATCAGGAAATGAGCGCGCAGTAGTTCTTCCGCAGTTGTAGCCCTGCTATCGCTTATAGTCCTCGCTGCGCTGTGGGCTATTCCGCTCTATCCGGTTTAATTAACAAAGTCTGTTCTTATCGCTTCATACTAGCAAAAACGCTATTAAAACCTGAATAGCAGCATCAGCCAAGCCAACTAAACCAGACCGAAGTGAAATGCCGATTTTTCATCGGCAGAAACGGGGGCGGGCCCAACCTTAACCTAACAGCATTGTTATTGCTTTTCAAAAACAAAAAAGATTAAAACCAGATTAAAATCCGACCTATAAACCAACATATTTATCACTTAATTGATAAAAAAAATATATTAAATTCTCCTCAGGTTTGGATTTATGCTTTAATTATAGCTTTATTTGCACAAAAACGTATTTCATGGCCAAAAATTTATTAATCGTCGAGTCACCCGCAAAAGCTAAAACTATAGAAGGCTATTTAGGCAAAGATTTCCTTGTGAAATCTAGCTATGGCCACATCCGTGATTTAGTTAAGGGAGATATGGCGATTGATATCAAGAACAATTTTGCCCAAACCTACGAGGTACCGGCCGACAAGAAAAACGTTGTCGCTGAACTAAAAAAACTAGCTAAAGAGGCCGAAATGGTATGGCTAGCATCCGATGAGGACCGCGAGGGAGAAGCTATCTCCTGGCACTTATTCGAAACTTTAGGCCTGAAAGTAGAGAAAACAAAACGTATTGTATTTCATGAGATTACCAAACCTGCAATTCTAAAAGCAATCGATAGTCCCCGTGGGATTGATTATAATCTGGTAAATGCCCAACAGGCACGCCGTGTATTGGATCGTTTAGTAGGTTTTGAACTTTCTCCTGTATTATGGAAAAAAGTAAAGCCATCACTTTCTGCGGGCCGTGTACAATCTGTTGCCGTACGTTTAATTGTTGACAGAGAGAGAGAAGTTTTAAACTTTAATGCAGCTGCTGCATATAAAATTACCGCACAGTTTTCTACCGGCAAAGGAAAAGAAATGGTGAAGGCAGAATTGCCACAACGTTTTGAAAGCGAAGCAGATGCCGAAAAATTTCTTCAGGACTGTGTAAATGCTAAATTCGATATCACGAGTTTAGAAACCCGTCCGGCAAAGCGTAATCCGGCCGCTCCTTTTACCACCTCTACCCTACAACAGGAAGCTTCCAGAAAATTAGGTTTTTCGGTTGCTAGAACCATGCAGGTGGCGCAAAGACTGTACGAAGCGGGTAAGATTACCTACATGAGAACAGACTCTGTAAATTTATCAGAAACCGCTTTAAATGCTGCTGCTGCCGAGATTAAATCTGCTTATGGAGATAAATACCACCAACACCGCATTTATAAAACCAAATCGGCTGGTGCGCAGGAAGCTCACGAAGCCATCCGTCCGACATATTTCGACAGACATACTGTAGATGGAGATATTTCAGAAAAACGTTTATATGATTTAATCTGGAAACGTTCCATTGCTTCGCAAATGAGTGAAGCTTTGTTTGAAAAAACAACCGCACAAATTACCGCTTCAACCCGAAAAGAACATTTGGTGGCCGAAGGTGAAGTATTAAAGTTCGATGGTTTCTTAAAAGTTTACCTGGAATCTACTGATGATGAAGAAAACGAAGAAAAAGAAGGTGGTTCAATTTTACCTCCTTTAGCCAAAGGACAAGAACTATTTTTAAAAGAAATGCAGGCAACGGAACGTTACTCACGTCCGCCGGCAAGATATACAGAGGCCAGTTTGGTTAAAAAACTAGAAGAACTGGGCATTGGCCGTCCGTCTACTTATGCACCAACCATTTCTACGGTACAAAACCGTGGTTATGTGGTAAAAGAAGACAGAGACGGCAAACAACGTAAATTTACATCTATCGTTTTAGCAGACGGACAGGTCAAAAAAGAAATCAAATCGGAAATTACCGGTGCCGAGAAATCAAAACTCTTCCCTACTGATATTGGTGAAGTGGTAAACGATTTCTTAGTAGAACATTTCAAAGGCATTGTAGATTTTAATTTTACGGCCAAAGTAGAAAAGGAATTTGACGAAATTGCACAAGGTTTACAGGAGTGGACTAAAATGCTGCACTCATTCTATAATCCTTTCCATAGTGAAGTAGAAACCACTTTAGAAACTGCCGAACGTGCTACAGGTGAACGTTTATTAGGCTTAGATCCTGCAACAGGTAAAAATGTATATACCAAAGTAGGTAAATTTGGACCATTGGTGCAGATCGGCGAACTTGATGAGGAAGAAAAACCGCGTTATGCCAGTTTAATGCGTAATCAATCGGTAGCCACCATTACTTTGGATGATGCATTGGAACTGTTTAAACTTCCTTTCCAATTACCTGATTTTGAAGGCAAAGAGGTAATGATCGGTGTAGGCCGTTTTGGTCCATATGTAAAGTGGGGCGAAAGTTTTATTTCACTTCCTAAAAACGAAGAGCCGCTATCGGTAACTTATGATAGAGCAGTTGAAATTATCAAACAGAAAATGGATGATGATGCACCTATTGCCCACTATGAAGGTTTAGGCGTTACAAAAGGTAAAGGCCGTTTCGGTCCGTTTATTAAATGGAACGATCTCTTTATCAATATTCCGGCAAAAGGATACGATTTCGACAATTTAACACAAGAAGAGATCAATACTTTAATCGGCAAAAAAGTAGAAAAAGAAGCCAACAGGTACATTAAAACCTGGGATGCTGAAAAAATATCTATTGAAAATGGCCGTTGGGGACCGTTTATCCGTTTTGGCAAATTGATGCTTAAATTAAGGAATAACGAGGCTACCAAACAAAAATACACACCAGAAGAACTGGTTGATATTGATTTGGAAACCGTTAAGAAAATGATTGTGGAGCAGGTACCTAATGCTTTTGAAACGAAGAAAAAAGCGCCCGCAAAGAAAAAAGCAGCTCCAGCAAAAAAGGCAGTAGCGAAGAAGAAATAGGCCAGGATTAAATGATTTTAGGATGGTAGGATTCTGTCATCCTAAAATAAATTATACAATTAACCGATTAAGCAGTTTAAACAGTTAACCCAGTTGAAAGCAGATTTACCAGAAAATACAGTTGAAGATATCGCGATGGCCGTTGTATTAATGGGCGAAACACCCGAAGTAAAAAGCTGGACGGTTTATCTCGTCAATTTAAAAAACGAACCCATAACAAATGTGTTAATCAGCTCAAAAGGTTATGGTGAAAAAGATGGGAAGCAGGTAAAAACTTCTGTATTAAGGCACTTTGTTGGTGATATGGAAGCAAATTCTTTTGCTGGCGTAGAAGCTGTTGATCCTGAAGTTTTTGGTTTAACCAACGAATATTGGCTAAGCTACTACATAGATAGCACCATCTACGACAAAAAATTTATTTTCCTGCCCGAAAGCATCATCGATTCTAATCTAATTAAAATCCCATTGGTGAACAGACCTGGGGTGATGATAAAATAGTCATGAGTCCTTAGTACTGAGTCTTTGACTACCGACTTAGGACTCAAGACCAGGGATTCAATTAAGGCACCTTAACAGCCTGTCTTCCAAGCAACTTCCAGCCTGATTTTTCTTTACTCCAGATTAAAAGAATATACAGTTTTACATTTCCTGGAACATTTTTATCATTCGTTTTAGCATTTAAGGTATGCCTAACCAAGGCTGTTTTATTCTGAATAATAACCGATTGATCCGTTAAGTTGATATCTACAAAATCAGATTCGCCAGAAAGTAAAGAATGTAAAAACTCCTGTTTAGTCTGTATTTTTCCACCCGAATGCCCATAGCTTAAATTATTAAGCACCATTTTATCCAAAGCTACGCTATCTGGGCTAACCATCAGTTTGGCCAATTGCGTCACTGCATTTTCTACTTCAGCTTTCTGTGCAAAACAAAAATGTGTAGGAATTAATAAACACGAAAGAATTAAGAGTTTCTTGATCATATCTGGTTGTATTGAGGTTGATACCGTAAACATATCCAAAACCCTTCAAATGGACAAACCATTCGCTTTAATTTTCAACATTATTTCTTTTAACGTCGATTTTAGTTAATTTTCGGAAAGAACAGAGGAATATCGGCCTATTCAAATAATTTACGGCATAACAATTGCGGCAACCGCAGCATTATATTCTCATTTATCTTAACGAATTTCATTTATGGAACAACCATCTACCTATCAATCGTCCTCAAAAAAGAAATTTATTTTTATTGGCCTGCTTGCTGTTTCAATAGTGGCAATTATATTTATCTATTTCAATAGAAAAAAGAAAAACCACGAAGAAAACCAGGCTTATGCGAAATATATCGAAGCCTATACTTCCGGTACCATTTCGAAAAAGAGTTTTATCCGCGTCCACCTCGCTAATGCCGCAACGGGCATGCAGGATCTGGGCAAAGCAGATACCCGCGAACTTTTCGACTTCTCTCCTTCTATCTCTGGAAAAACCTATTGGATAGACCCTCAAACGGTTGAATTCAGACCTGATGAAAGTCTTAAACCAGGCAAAAACTACGAGGCGACCTTCAAACTTTCTGAAGTTTCTGCTACGGAAAAGGGGCTTGAGGATTTCGATTTTGAATTTAAAGTAATTACCCCGGGGATCATGTTGTCGCAAAACGGCTTGGTTTCACAGAACAACACTTCTCTGGATTACATGAAACTTACAGGTGAAGTAGCTACTGCCGATGTGGAAGAAACCAGTAAAATAGAGAAAACCCTTTCATTGGATTTTGACCAAAAGTTAAAGATCAAGTGGCAGCATGATCCGGCCAAAAATACCTCAAAATTCACTATCGATAGCATTAAAAAGACGGGGAACGACCAAAATCTAAAATTAGAGTGGGATGGTGATGCCATTGATGCCGATCAGAAAGGAGAAGTGGAAGTTCGTGTTCCGGCCATAAATAAATTTGAAATCCTTGATATGAAAGCGATTCAGGGGGAAGAAGATTATGCATTGGTGCAGTTTTCTGAACCGATTGGCGTAGGTCAGGATTTAACCGGTATGATCACTCTTGGTAACTTAAGCGATGTTAGGTATACCATTGATGCCAGTCAGGTTAAAGTGTACGCTCCTGAAGAATTAAAAGGCAATTATGCCTTAAGTGTAAATGCAGGGGTCGAAAATATCAATGCCAAAACGCTAACCACCGGTAAAGTAGCTAATCTTGTTTTTGAAGATAAACTACCATCTGTTACCATTGCAGGCGCAGGTACCATTTTACCGAACTCCGGAAAATTGGTTTTACCATTCGAAGCGATTAATTTAAAAGCGGTTGATGTAACAGTAATTAAAATTTACGAAAATAATATTCCACAGTTCTTCCAGACCAATAGCTATAAGGATGGCAATGAACTGCGCAGGGTAGCGAAACCTATTTTACAGAAAACCGTTCGCTTAGATGAAGATAAAGCGCTTAACCTCCATAAAAAGAACCGATTTACACTCGATCTGGATAAAATGATCCGTACTGAGCCTGGTGCGATGTACCGTGTTACCATTGCTTTCAGACAGGAATATAACGCCTATAATTGTAAAGCCGGAGAAGAAAAAGGCGATGGTGACGATGAGGAAAGCGAATATGGAGATTATGATGGTTATGGTGAAAAGATTGATGAGGACGATGATTTTTGGAAGCGTTATAATAATTATTATCCGCCAAATTACAAATGGGACGATAAAGACAATCCATGCACACCATCATTTTATACCACCCAGCGCTGGGCGAGCAGGAATTTAATTGCCTCGAATATAGGCTTAGTAGCCAAACGCGGTAACGATAACAGCATGCTGATTGTCGCTACCGATTTATTGACGGCAAAACCATTGAGTGGTATAAACCTGGAATTAATGGACTACCAAAAGCAAATCATTTTTACGACTAAAACTGATGGTGATGGTTTTGCAAGTTTTGACTTAAAACGCCAGCCATTTTTATTGATCGCTAAAAATGGTTCAGAACGTGGCTACCTGAAATTAGACGATGGCAGCTCGCTTCCTTTAAGCAGGTTTGATGTGGGAGGCGATGTAGTTCAAAGTGGCTTAAAAGGATTTATTTATGGAGAACGCGGAGTTTGGAGACCTGGTGATAGTTTATTTGTTTCTTTCGTTCTGGAAGATAAACTAAAAAAACTTCCGGCGAATTATCCGGTGACCATGGAATTCTATAATCCAAAAGGACAGCTTTACAAAAGATTGATTAATGGCAAGCCTTTAAATGGGTTCTATACCTTTAAAACTGCTACAGAAAGTACTGCACCTACCGGTAACTGGATGGCTAAAGTGAAAGCAGGCGGTGCTACTTTTACCAAAACCTTAAAAATTGAAACCGTAATGCCAAACCGTTTGAAAATTGATTTCAACGTTGGCAATAGAACATATTTAAGCGCAGGAACCTCAGCCGCTACCCTATCTGCTAAATGGTTATTTGGTGCCGTTGCACAAAACTTAAAAGCTAAGGTTGATGTAAACTTAAACACTACCGAAACCAAGTTTAAAGGCTTTGAGGGTTTTAGTTTTGATAATCCTACGGTTAACTTTGAATCGCAGGTTAAAACCATTTTCGAAGGCACGTTAAACCAAAACGGTACTGCGCAGATTAATACTAATCTAAATGAGAACAATACGGCTCCAGGTGTGTTGAGAGCAAATTTCACCACAAAAGTTTTCGAACCGGGAGGTAATTTTAGTATTGATAATTTCAGTATTCCTTACCATGTGTACAATAGCTATTTAGGGATCCGTGCTGAAAAGGGCGATCGTTTAAGTGGTATGCTGGTTACCGGAAAAGAGCATAAAATTGAAATCGTTAATGTAAATACGGATGGAAAATTATTGAGCGGCACCAAAACCGTTACCGTAGAGTTATATAAAACACAATGGCGCTGGTGGTGGGAACAGGATGATCAATACACTTACGCCAACTTCACCCAAAACCAGTACAATAAACTGGTAGAAAGTCATCAGGTTAGCCTGCTCAACGGAAAAGGAAGCTGGAATTTACGTGTTGATGAACCAGAATGGGGACGTTATTTAATTTTAGTACGCGATGTAAATGGCGGACACGTTACCGGAAAATCTGTTTACGTAGATTGGCCGGGCTGGGCACAACGCGAACAAGGCAGCAACCCAACAGAGGCCTCTATGTTATCTTTCACGGCTAATAAAGAAAAATTCACCGTTGGAGAAGATATTACCTTAACCATCCCAACGGGCAAAAACGGAAGAGCACTTATCTCAATTGAAAACGGAAGCCGGGTATTAAAAACCTTCTGGGTAGATACCAAAGCCGGACAAACGCAATTTAAGTTCAAGGCAGAAAAAGAGATGGCACCTAATGTTTTTGCTAATATTACTTTATTACAACCGCATGCACAAACGGTTAATGATTTACCAATTAGAATGTATGGTGCTATTCCACTTTCTATAGAAGATCCGCAAACCATTTTAAAACCGACCATTAAAATGGCCGATAAAATTAAACCGGAAACCGAAAACACCATTACTGTAGGCGAGCAAAACGGTAAAGCAATGACCTATACTATTGCCCTGGTTGATGAAGGTTTATTGGATTTAACCCGATTTAAAACTCCGGATCCACATGGTGCATTTTATGCCCGCGAAGGTCTGGGCGTTAAAACCTGGGATTTATTCGACTATGTACTTGGCGCATGGGGTGGAAATTTAGAACGTATTTTAAGCATTGGTGGTGACGGTAGCATCAATAAAAACTTAAATCCTGCGAAAGCCAATCGTTTTAAAGCAGTGGTTAAATTTATGGGGCCGTTTACCATTGGTAAAGGCGAAAGCAAAACACACAAATTTAAATTACCACAATACATTGGTGCCGTAAGGGCGATGGTAGTTGCCGGACAGGATGCAGCTTACGGCTTTGCAGAAAAATCGGTTCAGGTTAAAAAGCCGCTAATGGTTCTGGCTACCCTACCGAGGGTAATCGGCCCTGGAGAGAGTTTTACGCTCCCTGTAACCGTTTTCGCTACAGAGAATAACCTTAAAAATGTATCCGTACAGCTTCAGGCAAGTAATTTAATTGTTCAAGGCAGTAACAAACAACAGCTTTACTACAAACAAACGGGTGAGCAGATGACTTCTTTCGAGGTAAAAGCGCCGAATAATGTAGGCATTGCCAAGGTAAAAGTCATCGCACAGAGTGGTTCCGAAAAAACGGTTTATGATGTGGAAATGGACATCCGAAATCCAAATCCTTATGTAACCAATGTGGTTTCTGCAACGGTTCAGCCGCATACTAAATGGGCTGTAAACTATTTACCGATCGGAATGACGGGTACTAATTCTGGTTCACTGGAAGTATCTTCCATCCCGGCGATTAACCTTGGCAAAAGATTGAGTTACCTCATTCAATATCCCCATGGCTGTGTTGAGCAAACGACTTCGGGTATATTCCCACAACTATTTTTAGATCGGTTGAGTCCATTGAACGAACAACAGAAAGCCAGAACAGAGAAAAATATTAAAGCTGGCATAAACAGACTAAAAGGTTTCCAAACTACTGATGGTGGTTTATCTTACTGGCCTGGAGAAGGCACATCTGATGAATGGGGAAGTAATTATGCCGGCCATTTCTTAGTTGAGGCACAAAATGCTGGTTATACCCTACCTGTTGGCCTTCTGGATGAGCTATTGCGCTTTCAAAAATCAAAAGCCACAAACTGGGCACCAAACAGCAATAATTTCTATGGTGGCGATTTATCACAAGCATACCGTTTATACATGCTGGCACTGGCTAAAAAACCTGAAATGGCTGCCATGAACCGTTTAAAAGCTTTCCAATATTTATCTGTGGCTGCGAAATGGCGCTTGGCAGCGGCTTATAAACTGGCTGGGCAAAATGAGGTGGCACAAAACATGATCAGAGGTTTGGATACATCCATCCAGGCTTACAAACAATTGGGTGGAACTTATGGTTCTGATGTACGCGATGAAGCGATGATTTTAGAAACGTTAACGCTACTCGGTCAGAAAGCAAAGGCCGCGAGTTTATTACAGCCTTTAGCAGCCAAGCTTGGCGAAAATACCTGGTACAGTACACAAACAACCGCTTATAGTTTGTTGGCTATTGCTAAATTCTGTGGATCTAACCAATCGGCAAATAAACTGCAATTTCAATATGTATTGGATGGAAAGTCTGCTCCTGTAAATTCTACTCAATATATTAATAGTACACCTGTAACCTTTAAGGGAAATACAGCTTCAGTTACTAATAATGGAAATAATGTACTTTTTGTTCGTTTGGTTTTAGAAGGACAACCAGTTGCTGGTCAGAACAACTTCTTACCTAACCGTCCTGAAGTTTTGGATATGAGTGTGAGCTACAAACGTTTAAACGGAAAAGTTTTAGATCCTACTACTTTAAAACAAGGAACAGATTTCTATGCAGAAGTAACTGTAAAAAATCCTGGGCGAATGGGTTACTACGAACAAATGGCATTAACTCAAATTTTCCCTTCTGGATGGGAAATTATCAATACACGCGTGAACGATAATCAAAGTATTTTGGCTTCATCTCCTTTTACCTATCAGGACATCAGGGATGATCGCGTTTTCACTTACTTTAACGTAAGAGAAGGTGAAAGCCTGGTGTATAAGGTATTGCTGAACGCATCTTATCTGGGCAAATATTACTTATCGGCTGTTCAATGTGAAGCGATGTATAACAATGATATCTCGGCTACAGAGGCAGGCAAGTGGGTGCAGGTGGTGAAGTAGAATATTTTGTGCACCACAAAATACTGGTCGTAGCGTCTCGCTACGACCTATAATTACATTAACGTTGAGTTGATTAAACTGAGCGAGAGTCTTAGCGAGACGCTAAGACTAGGTATCGTTTGTAAAATAAAATGGGAAGAAAGTATAAATTTCATGATAATACTAAACTTTATTTTGTGACTTTCACCGTTGTAGATTGGATTGACGTATTTACAAGGCAAGAATACATTGATATTATTTATGATAGTTTAAGGTTTTGTCAAAAACAAAAGGGATTAGAATTATATGCCTATTGCATTATGACAAATCACATCCATCTAATTATTGGGACTGAAAATGGAGTAATATCTGATATTGTAAGAGATTTTAAAAGTTTTACTTCAAGGCACATTAGGAAATCCATTGAAAATAGCAATACTGAAAGTCGAAAGTTGTGGATGTTAGAAATTATGAAAAAATTAGGGAGTAAAAATGAAAGAAATAAAGACTTTCAATTTTGGCAACAGCACAGTCACCCCATAGAACTAGATACAAATGATTTTTTAGACCAGCGTTTAAATTATATTCACCAAAATCCTGTGATGGCAGGCTTTGTAGAAAAAGAAGAAGATTGGATTAACAGTAGTGCTGGCGATTATTATCAAATTAGAAAGGGACAAGTTGATCTTATTATTATCGAATAACTTTTAATATTTTGAAATAATATATGCCAAGTCTCTAGTCGTAGCATCACGCTACGACTTTCTAAAAATAAAAAATAATAAACAACAAATGTCTTAGCGAGACGCTAAGACTAGAGTTAAGGCCAGAATTAAAAATTAAATGAACAAAATCCCAAAAGCATTTCTCATTTCCGACATCATCTGCTTTGTATTGCTTTTGGCTTTCCTTTTCGCTTTACCATCCAAACTTTTCAAAACGCCTACCTCCTATGTTATTGAGGCCAGCAATGGTAATTTATTAAGTGCTGCAATTGCCAGCGATGGACAGTGGCGCTTCCCGGTAGCAGACAGCGTCCCAGTAAAATTTAAGGATTGCATTATCGCTTTCGAGGATAAACGATTTTATAGCCACTTTGGCGTAGATATATTGGCCATGAGCAGGGCCATGCGACAAAACTGGCGGGCAAAAAGTGTGGTAAGTGGCGGCAGTACCTTAACCATGCAGGTAATCCGTTTATCACGAAAACAAGACCGAACGGTTTGGCAAAAACTATTGGAAGTAATTTTAGCATTACGCTTAGAAATAAAATACTCAAAGGAAGAAATTATTGGCTTATATGCTGCTAACGCGCCTTTTGGAAGTAATGTAGTGGGTTTGGAGGCTGCAAGTTGGCGCTATTATGGACGTGATGCCAAAACGCTCTCCTGGGGTGAGATGGCTACTTTAGCCGTTCTTCCCAACAGCCCATCGTTAGTTCATCCTGGTAAAAACTCGAGCAGGCTGATCAAAAAAAGAAACGATTTATTAGATAAGTTAGCCAAGTTAAAATACATGGATCAGGCAACGGCTAATTTAGCTAAGTTAGAGCCTGTTCCCGGCAAGCCCATGCCCCTACCACAAAATGCGCCCCATTTATTAAACCGTTTTAAAGCGGAAAGAGCAAGTTTAAAAATCAATTCTACGAGGATTACCTCCACATTGGATGAAAACATCCAGTTGAAAGTAAACTCGATATTAAAACGCTATAACAACCGCTACAGAGCCAACGATATTAATAATATATCAGCTTTAGTGCTTGACGCCAGAACTGGTCATGTGGTGAGTTATGCAGGCAATATTTACCAGCCGGAAAATGCTGACCTGCAAAGTCACGTAGATATGATTAAAGCGCCGCGCAGCCCGGGTAGTACCTTAAAACCTTTGCTTTATGCCAGCATGATGAATGATGGATTCATATTGCCGCACACCCTAATTCCAGATATCCCGACTCAAATAGCAGGTTATTCGCCTCAAAATTATGATCTGGGTTATGACGGCGCTATCGCTGCAGATAAAGCGCTGAGCCGCTCTCTGAACATCCCGGCAGTGAAAATGTTGCAGCAATATAAATACGAACGCTTTTATGATAAATTAAAAAAATTAGGGATAGGAACACTGAACCAGCCAGCAGATCATTATGGTCTGTCATTAATTTTGGGTGGTAGTGAAGTTACGATGTGGGATTTGGCCAACACTTACATGGGTATGGTGCGTACGCTTAACCATTTCAACACCTACAAAGGCCTTTACAATACTGAAGACTATAAACAGGCAACTTACTTTAATAATATAACTAAAGAAGAAAAAGACTATCAGCGCAACTCATTTTTAGATCATGGAGCAATATGGGCAACCTTTAATGCCATGGAAGAAGTGATGCGCCCGGGTGATGAAGGCTTATGGGAACAATTTTCCTCGTCGCAAAGAATAGCATGGAAAACTGGTACCAGTTTTGGTTTTCGCGATGCCTGGGCCGTAGGCTTAACTCCAAATTATGTAGTGTGTGTTTGGGTGGGTAATGCAGATGGAGAAGGCAGACCGGGTTTAGTAGGAATAGAAGCAGCCGCACCAGTACTCTTTGATATTTTTAGGTTATTACCCAATGGAAAATGGTTTGAAACGCCCACAACCAAGCTTAAAAAGCTTAAAATTTGCAAAAAAAGCGGTTACAAGGCAGCAGAATATTGCACAGATGTTGTAGAAGAGCTTGTTCCCGTTTCCGGAGAAAAAACTGCCATCTGTCCTTTTCACAAACTGGTACATTTAGACAGAACAGGTACTTTTAGGGTCACCGACCAATGCGAAAGCATACCCTATATGCAGCACAAAAGCTGGTTTATTTTACCACCGGCCATGGAATATTATTATAAAATAAAAAACAGCGATTATAAATCCCTCCCTCCTTTTAAAGCTGGCTGTGAACTCTCGGGCGGAAATAGTGTAATGGAAGTCATTTATCCAAAAAATAATGCGATAGTTTACATTCCCTTAGAACAGGATGGCTCAAGAGGTAAAATTGTGCTTAATGCAGCACACAGAAATGCAGGTGCTAAAATATATTGGCACATTGATAATGAATACGTAGCAACAACAACTAATTTTCATCAATTGGCCATTAGTCCGCCACCAGGTAAACATACCTTAACCTTAGTTGATGAAAATGGAGAACGCCTGGTACAGTCTTTTACTGTTTTGGATAAGGAAAAGAAAGGTGGAAGATAAAGGATGATATGATTGAAGATTTAGGCAGTGATTTATATTTTTCTTTCCTCTACAACCTTGAGTTTTATAAACCTGATATAGTGAAAATCCTTTTTAATTTGCAACGACCTTAAATACACTGTCATGCTGAGGCACGAAGTATCTGTAACCGATACGCTCCATCCGTATTCAATGCACTGACAGCACCTGTTAAAAAGATTGGAACGATAGCAGGACTACAGTAACCGATTAATACAGAACCCTGCTTTCAAAAAACAAAAATCAGATTTTACAGACCACAACTCCCTATACTTCCGTCCGCATTACTACCAACTTGCGCTCAATAGTACCATAAACAATTAAATATTGTGCAATCATATATGTAGCCATAATCAGCGCACCGCCTTGCGGAATGGGCTGCGCAAATTTATTAACAGCTAAGACACTGTCAGACAGCAAGAAAAACAACGCACCATAAAGAATAAGTTTAAAACTAAAAATATTCACTTTTCCATAGCGGTTAACAGCCATTAATGCCATCACACAGATAATAATGGCATACATTAAAACAGGGAACTGCATTGCTCCTAGTTTTGGCTGGAGGTAGAAAAACAGACCTGAGCAAAAGATGGCAAATGCCCCCACAGCCCATAAAAAATAGGGTGTTTTATGACTTGGATTCGATTTATGATCGAGCGTAAATGCCCTGATGTAAAAAATATGGCAAACTAAAAAAGCAGCCAATCCGAAGATAAAAAAACTTGTCCTTCCATCCTGCAGCATCAATAACAGATCTCCTGCCCAAGCAAAAATTAATCCTGTAAAAATCCTTTTATGGAATCGGCCTTTCAAATTTGTAGCAACATATAGCCATACCAAAAGTATCAGCACAATCAGCGGTTTAGAAAAAGTACCCAAGCTTGTATTATTGCTATATTCGGCATATAGCTGAATTACAAATACAAGGGAGAATATAAATGAAAATAGTTTAGTCTTCATCAGTATTAAGATTTGCATTCTGCAAATTAAAAAACCAAATTACGGATATTAAATGGATAGCCACAAAAATTACTCAATAACCTATCTGTAATTTAAAGAACGATACTGGTAAAATAACGACCTGGAATACTCGAAGTGCTAAAACGGAAATATGGGAACAACCTAAGCACCTCCTCTTTTAAAGGAGGTAGGCTTGGGCTGAAGCGTTAATACAAAAAGTATAATTTGTGAATAAATTGTCGAAGCGTGTGCTTCTTTAGTCGGCAGGAAATTAATCCTGCCAACCTGTTAAGCATAGATATCCTTATTATCTGACCCGAATATTAAAAATCATTTCAACTTATTATAACGGATTATACAGATAGGTGTATTTCCTTGATGAATCGTCTTATTTCCATGATGAAATTTTCAACCTTATGGTTTTTCTTAAAATCAAATTTAGATTTGGTTATCAAATCCTAACCAGTTTAAAAAAGCTGAAAATTTTGCACCTATTGCCATAAAATCCATAGTTTTGGCTTTTCCTAAACCTATGGCTTTAAAACGAAATACATTAATCTTTATACTCGTCGTACTCATAGCTGCTTTTACTTGTTTAAGTTTTTTTATTGCGCAGCATCCTATACTTGATTTTGACATTAAAACTTCTCTCTTTATTCAACAATACCATGCAGACTGGTTGGATAAATTGATGCTGGCCATTAGCTTTTTTGGCGAACTTCCCTATTCATTACTTTCAGTAATAGTTGTGGCGTTTATATTTTATTATCAGAAATATAAGCGTGAGGGAATATTCATTTCGACGGTGCTACTATCCGGATTAATTATTCTGGGTATAAAAAATGTAATCGACCGTCCTCGCCCTACTGCATTTTACGTACGTCTGGTAGAAGTAAACCGGTTTCAAAGCTATCCCAGCGGGCATGTACTTTCTTACACGCTTTTTTTTGGTTTCTTAATTATTTTGATGAATACTTTGAAAGATGTGCCGAGGCTAACAAGGAATATAGTAACCTATTTATCAGCATTTTTGATGATCACCATTGCCCCATCCAGAATTTACCTGGGTGCACATTGGTTTACAGATACCGTTGGTGGTTTTCTTTTAGGCTTGATTTGCCTCTTCCCACTTTGTTACTTTTATTTTAAAAAGCAAAAAGATTAATACTTTCTTACTGTTTCACTTCCTTGATGAGTTAAATTTTGGTAATGATAACCGTATTTTATCATAATCATAAAAAAATCTGATAATTTTGCAGCCATGACGAACGATAAACCTAAAGCTTTCCTTTTCGATCTTAACGGAACCATGATTAACGATATGGCTTTCCACAATCGTGCATGGCATGATATACTTACGCAAGATTTAGGCGCAAGCATCAGCTTTGATGCGGTTAAAAAACAGATGTACGGCAAAAACCAGGATCTGTTGGAACGTGTTTTTGGTGTTGGTCATTTCTCACAGGAACAAATTGATCAGATTTCTATCGAGAAGGAACACCGTTATCAGGCGGCATATAAAAAACATTTATCGTTAATAGCTGGCTTAGGCGATTTTTTCGAAAAAGCAAAACAATCAGGCATTCAAATGGCAATTGGTTCGGCAGCTATTCCTTTCAACATTAATTTTGTTCTTGATAACTTAAATATCCGCTCTTATTTTAAAGCTATAGTAAGTGCTGAAGACGTTGTGAATAGTAAACCAGATCCGGAAACCTTTACCAAAGGGGCTGAAATTTTAGGTATTGAAGCTAAGCAATGTATCGTTTTTGAAGATGCACCAAAAGGTGTTGAAGCCGCCCAAAATGCGGGGATGAAATGTGTTGTACTAACCACCATGCACACCAGGGAAGAATTTTCTGATTACAATAACGTTTTTGCTTTTATAGAAGATTATACTGATCCTGTTTTACAGGAACTTTTCTAAAATAAATACAGCCTGCATTTCTATAGGCCGTATTTATTTTATGATTATCGGGATACATTGATCCTTGACATGATTATTTGGTAAATTTATAGATAGAACTCGTTTTATACACCTCTCCTGGCTTTAAAACCGTTGACGGAAAAGCAGGTTGATTTGGAGAATCCGGAAAATGCTGCGTTTCCATTGCAATTGCGGTTCTAAAATCATCTTTAGCACCAGTTTTAAAAGTATTTTTACTTTGCATAAAGTTCCCGCTGTAGAACTGTAAACCTGGCTCCTGCGTATAAATATCCATTATAATACCCGATTTATCTCCTTTAACCGTAGCCGCATGGAACATGCCCATTGCTTTGTTTTTATTAAGCACATAGTTGTGATCGTAACCTTTACCAAAAGTTAATTGCTCATTTTTATCATGTATACGAGCACCAATAGTTGTTGCGGTGGTGAAATCGAAGGGCGTACCCTTAACTTTATCCATTTTTCCGGTCGGGATTAAAGTAGAATCAACAGGTGTATATTCATCTGCATAAATCTGCACTTTGTGATTCAAAATCTCACCGCTTCCATCGCCATTTAAATTAAAAAATGCATGATTTGTTAAATTTACCACTGTAGTTTTATCTGTTTTAGCTTCATAATCCATTTTCAATTCATTATCGTCTGTTAAGGTATAAGTTACCTTAACAT
Source organism: Pedobacter sp. D749 (assembly GCF_019317285.1). Classification (NCBI taxonomy): domain Bacteria; kingdom Pseudomonadati; phylum Bacteroidota; class Sphingobacteriia; order Sphingobacteriales; family Sphingobacteriaceae; genus Pedobacter; species Pedobacter sp. D749. The sequence goes on along the minus strand of NZ_CP079218.1, from coordinate 1,587,653 downwards.
CTAAATTACCAGGAAACTTTTCATCGCCATCTTTTGATAAATAATGTAGCACCAAAGTATTGGGGTTAGGCTGGTTCGCATCCCAAACTACATATTGATATCCTTTTTTTCCACCATGAAGAGTATTTTGTCCGTTATTGGTAAACAGCGAATAGGTTTTACCTTCAAGCGTAAATTTACCTTTGGCAATTCGGTTGCCATATCGGCCAATAGTTGCACCAAAATAGGGTTCGGTAGATTTTTCGTAATCACCAACACTTTTAAAACCCACCACCACATCTACTAACCTACCATCTTTATCCGGCACCAATAAACTAACCAGGCGCCCACCGTAATTGGTAAAAATTGCTTCCGCATTGTTCTTATTCTTTAAAGTGTATAATGCTGTTTGTTTACCATCAGTTTCCTTTTTAAAAGAATCGGGGAATAATTTTACAACTGCCGCAGAATCGCTTTTCAAACTATCTGCTGATGAAGATTTTTGTGTTCCGGATTGAAAAGATGTAAAGCCGATAGCTACTAGCGCGCTTAGGCCAAATAATACTTTTGGTTTCATAAAATGGAATACTTGGTTTAGATTTTAATTATAAATATATCACTTAATTTTACAAATAAAACGATTTAGAACAATCAAAAACATATTATATTCAATAATTTGCCCAGGATATCAGCAACGATACGATTTGCAGAATTGATGATCACAAAATGTGGAAGTATAAAAATTAACCTTGAATAGATTTTTGCCAAATATTTGCAGCAACCAGATACTGATTGTATAGTCCATCACTTATAAGGTGATAATATATTTAGCAATAGCCATTAAATTCCGCTAAAACTAATTATTATTGTGGCAATCAAAACTCAAATATGAACCAAATCATTTTAAGAGATCGTTACGACAAAATGCTATATCGCCGTTGTGGAAACAGCGGCTTAAAATTGCCCGCAATATCATTGGGTTTATGGCATAATTTCGGACATGTAAACGTTTTTGAAAACAGCAAAAATCTCATCTCCACTGCTTTTAACCATGGAATTACCCACTTCGATTTAGCCAATAATTATGGTCCGCCTCCTGGTTCGGCTGAAGAGGTTTTCGGAAAAATCCTTTATGAAAATTTTAAGGGTTACCGTGACGAAATGATTATTTCGAGCAAAGCGGGATATACCATGTGGGATGGTCCTTATGGTGACTGGGGGTCGAAAAAATACCTGGTTTCTAGTTTAGACCAAAGCTTAAAACGCATGAAACTGGATTACGTTGATATTTTTTACCACCATCGGCCGGATCCTGAAACTCCTTTGGAAGAAACTATGGGCGCTTTAAGTCTTTTAGTTCAACAAGGCAAAGCTTTGTATGTGGGTATTTCAAATTATCAGGTAGAAGAAGCTGCAAAAGCAATTAAAATTTTAAGAGATAACGGTACTCCGTGTTTAATTCACCAGCCGAAATATTCCATGTTTGAACGTTGGATAGAAAATGATTTACTTGATGTTTTAACACAAAATGGTGTGGGTTGTATTCCGTTTTCGCCATTGGCTCAGGGTTTACTTACCGATAAATATTTACATGGCATTCCTTCCGATTCGAGAGTTGCTACAAGTGGTGTTTTCCTGAAAGAAAGTAATATTACACCGGAGAAATTAGCTGTAATTACCAAACTTAATGATGTTGCGAAATCGCGTGGACAAAAATTAGCGCACATGGCTTTATCCTGGATCCTGAAAGACAAAAGGGTAACTACTGTTCTGATTGGCGCCAGTAAACCAGAGCAGATTACCGATTCAATTAAAGCATTAGATAACATTGAATTTAGTGAAACTGAAATTAAATTGATTGATGAGATTTTAGGTTAAAAAACCCAAAATAGCCGTCATCCCGATCCGATAACTATCGGATGGAGCATAGCGAAATGGAGAGATCTTTGAACATTGTTAAAAGATTTCTCCACTGCAGTCGAAATGATGACCCTATCTGCTCATACTTTTCAAAACCAAATCAATTTAAAACCGTTTAAGAAATAAATCCTTTACATTTCTTAATCTATGGCAAGAGCCAACAATTCTATTTACAGCGCATTAGCGGCCAATTTATTAATTGCAGTAACTAAATTCATTGCGGGGGCATTTACCAACAGCTCATCGATGATTGCCGAAGGCATTCACTCTACGGTTGACACCAGCAATCAACTTTTATTGCTCTATGGCTTAAAAAGAAGCGTAAAACCGCCTGACAAATCCCGCCCATTTGGTTATGGTAAAGAGCTGTATTTCTGGTCGTTTATTGTATCCATCATGATTTTTGGTTTAGGTGGTGTGGTCTCTATTTCGCAAGGGATTGCGCATATCCGTCATCCTGAAGTTTTGGGCAATCCTACCTGGAATTATGTAGTATTGGGGTTATCTTTCTTATTTGAGGGTGCCTCTTTGATCATTGCGATGAAGGAATTTAACAAAACACGTAAAGGTTTACCCTGGTGGAAAGCCATTATTAAAAGTAAAGATCCCTCAGGCTTTTTAGTGTTATTTGAGGATGGAGCTGCCGTTTTAGGATTATTGATTGTTTTTATATTTATGGTATTAAGCCACAACTTAAACCTTCCATTTTTAGATGGACTGGCTTCTGTTTTGGTGGGTACACTCTTAATTTTCGTATCTTTTATACTGGCCAGGGAAAGCCGAAGTTTATTAATGGGCGAAGGCTTAACACCTGAAACGCAGCAGAAGATAAAAGAACTGGCAGAAAATGATCAGGATGTGATTATGGTAACAAGCATTTTATCCCAATATCAATCGCCAAAGGAAGTACTGCTTGTGCTCATTCTTACGTTTAAAGCAGAATTAAACACTACCGATTTAACCAATGCAATAGACAGGTTGAGGGATAAAATAAAATCAGAGTATAACGTGATCAAGTTTGTCATTATTCAACCACAGTCTGCCGACGTAACGGAGAATGATTTTAGTAAGGATATTTATTTGGAGTAATACTTGTTTTTTTGACCATTAAGCTGTTAAGATCATTAAGATTTAAAGTTTGAATATTATCGCCCTTCTGAATTTATTCAGGAGGACGATAATAATATGAATTATTATTTCTTCGGACATCCGACTTCGGACTTCTCTACTAAATTACCTGCAATACAATCTTTCCTCTCGTATGTCCCTGCTCACTTTCGGTTTGAGCTTGCCTGGCGCTGGTAAAAGGCAAAACTTTTTCTATAACAGGTTTAACTTTACCTGAATCGATCAAAGTAGCAATTTCAGTCAGTTGATCAGGAATTGATTGCGCCATAAAACCGGTAAGATGAACGTTTTTCGCCTTTGCTTCTGCCACAAACTCTGGCATTAAGGTGGTGATTACCCTTCCACCTGCTTTTAGTATAGTTAACGATTTGAGTTGCGTTTCTCCGCCAATGGTATCTAAAACCAGATCAACATCACTTAAAGCAGTCTCAAAATCTTCCATTTTATAATCGATTACCTCATCGGCACCTAAACGTTTCAAAAAATCGATATTAGCGCTTGATGCGGTACCGATCACGTAGGCTCCTTTCCATTTTGCAAATTGTACGGCATAGGTTCCTACCCCACCGGCTGCAGCATGAATCAGTACTTTTTGTCCGGCTTTTAACAAACCATGATCGAATAAGGCTTGCCATGCCGTTAAACCTGCCAATGGTACTGCAGCAGCTTCGGTATGCCCAATGCTAGTGGGTTTAATGCTGATAATGTTGGCTTTTACCACAATGTATTCAGCATAAGCACCGTTTTTAGTTGGATCCGGCCTGCCATACACTTCATCTCCCTTTCTAAAAGCACTCACTTTTTCGCCTAATGCTTCAATTGTTCCGGAAACATCCCAACCGAGGGTTAAAGGTAGTTTTCCTGGAAATTTCACTTTCCTTTGTCCTTCTCTAATTTTCCAATCCACCGGATTTACGCTGGTTGCATGCACTTTAATTAATACTTCATCTGGTGCTGGCTGGGGAACCGGAATTTCATCTATAGATAAAACTTCTGGTCCGCCAAACTCATGGATTCTAACTGCTTTCATATCGGATATTATTATTTGATGTACACGGTTTTGATATTCACAAACTCATGAATACCGAACATACTTAATTCACGGCCGTAGCCAGATTCATTGATGCCTCCAAAAGGCAATGCTGGATCTGATTTAACACCTTCATTTACAAAACAAGAGCCTGCTGCAAGTTTATTTCGCGCAATGTCTTCTGCTATTGCTGCATTTTCGGTAAAAACTGCTGCGCCCAATCCAAAATTGGTATCATTGGCAATGCGGATGGCATCTTCAGTATCTTCTGCGGAGATAATTGCAGCTACAGGACCGAATATTTCTTCATCATAAGCCAATACGCCCTTTTTTACATCGGTTAATATGGTGGGTTGGTAATAAGCATGATCACCTTCCATCCTGGGGATTTCTCCACCCAGAATACATTTTGCACCCTGTTCGATACTCTTTAAAACCTGCTGATGCAATTCATCGCGAAGGTCAGCCCTCGCCATTGGTCCTAAATCAGTATCGTTCTGCAAGGGATCTCCTGTTTTTTTACTTTCCATTTCTGTTTTGAAAAGTTGGGTAAATTGCGTTTCAACTGTTTTAACCACAATGAAGCGTTTTGCAGCAATACAGCTTTGTCCGTTATTGATTAGCCTGGCTTCCGCACATATTTTGGCAGCCTTTTCTAAATCGGCATCTTCCAAAATTACATAAGGATCGCTCCCACCGAGTTCCAAAACTGTTTTTTTAATTAATTTTCCTGCTTGTTCGGCTACTTTCTTACCGGCTTCGGTGCTTCCTGTAAGGGTTACGGCTTTGATATAAGGGTATTCAATTACTTTTGAAATAGATTTACTACTGCAAATCAGTGTTTTAAAAACATTGTCAGGAAAGCCAGCACCGACAATTACTTTTTCTATTTCTATGGCACAGCCTGTAACACCCGATGAATGTTTTAAAACGCCGCAGTTACCAGCCATTAAAGTTGGCGCCAAAAAGCGAAACACTTGCCAGAAAGGGAAATTCCAGGGCATAATGGCCAATACCACACCAATAGGCTGGAAACTCACATAACTTTTGGTTGCACTGGTTTTTATGATTTGATCAGCTAAAAATTCAGCACCGTTTTTTGCATAGTATTCACAAACAGAAGCACATTTGACAACTTCTGCTACGCCAGCTTTTAGGGGTTTCCCCATTTCTAACGCCATAAGTTCGGCCAGCTGATCTTTACGTTCGATTAAAAGTTTCGAAACCTGCAGGAGTAGCTTCGAGCGGCTTTGAAAATCGGTTTCCTTATAACTTAACCATGCTTGATGTACCTGATCAATTTTCTGATCGATTAACTCCTCAGTATCTTCCCGATAGGTTTTTATGATTGCCCCGTTTACAGGGTTTACAGATGAAATGCTCATTTAACAGTAACAAATGAGCATTTAAGATTGTGTTTTTTATTTGAATATTTCAGCTAAGAAACAAGTGGAATCTCAAAATGGAAGGTAGAACCTTCGCCGTACTTACTTTCTACCCATATTTTACCGTTATGACGGTTAATAATCTCTGCGCTGAGGTATAAACCTATCCCGAAACCCGAAATGGTTTTAGTTTCTTGGCTTTCTACACGGTAATACCGGTCAAAAAGTTTTTCCAGATCATGAGCCTGGATGCCAATGCCGTGATCGGTTACAGAAACATTTATTTTACTCTCTTTGCTTGCCGATTGAATCAAAACAGTACTGCTCTGATCTGAATATTTTACAGCGTTGCTGATCAAATTTGAAATTACAGAGCCAATTTTATCTTTATCTGCGTAAATTAATTTAGCATCTCCCCCTTCAAAATCAATCTGGTTAGTGGGATATATTAATCTTAAATCTTCAACAAGGTCATGAATCAGTTTATTGAGATCAAAATGAGATAGGTTCAATTGAATTTCTCCTGATTCTAAACGCGATACATTTAAAAAAGAACTGATTAATGTGCTCATTTTGCGGATCTGCTTTTGCACCTTAGCCAACGTATTTGCGACAAAAGTATCTGGTAAACTTCGACTCTGCATTAACTGTACGTAAGCACTGATAGAAGTTAATGGCGTTTTCAATTCATGGCTTACCATACTGATAAAATCATTCTTTTGCTGGTCTTCCTTTATACTGATTAAAATCTGTTCCTGATCTAGTGCTTCACGTTGCAGTTCTGTCTCCTTGATTGCCTTTTTTGCCTTTATCATATCAGTAACATCGCTAGCAGTATGGATAATACAATAAGGTATTCCGGACTCATCCTTAATAGCCCGATATTCGTAGGTATAATAAGCAGTTTGTAACTTACCATCCCTCATTGTTTCGGCAGGAATAGCATCACCATTATCCGTAATTCCTGTAAGCAGCACATTTTTCAGCATATTTATAAAAGGCTGTCCCTTTAACTCAGGCACTGCATCTTCCAGTGGTTTGCCAATAACAGAGCGGTCTTTACCCCAAAAGGAAATCATGGCGTCGTTAGCCATTTCAATTACGATTTGTTCTGAAGTGTATATAGCTGTTGCATCTTTTGATAAGAAAAGAACCTCTAAAAGTTGATCATTACTTAAAACCTTTGAATAACTTTTCATATATGGGTAGACTATGCTGATATTTTGATGAATCAAATTGAACTAAGTATCATACAAGTCAGCCTTCACAAATGTTTGGTTAGTCTGTTAAATTGTTGACTTTTATCGCAAAACGTTAAATTTATCGCGTATTTTCTGTTTAAGGATTCCTGCGGCCTGGGTATATCCTCCATCTGCTCCATCAACAAAATGAATATGGTCATCTTCCAGGTCCCTTACATAACAAGACATCACCGATTCGCCACTTACATAAAAAGCATACAAAATTTCATTGTTTTTTTCAAGCTGGTTAAGGGCTTGCTCTAAAGCCAAACGTTGCTTTGCCGTACCGGTAATTACCGTATTTATCCTGCCATCTACCACGAGTGTATCCGACATTTCGACAAGTTGCTTCAGGTATTTTTTACCACTGTCTGTCCGGAAATAAATATATCCGTAAACGTTGATGAACCATGATTTGATGAGTTCAAGGAATTTAATCTTTCCCAGGCGGTGCTTCATCTCCTTACCCAAACTATTAAAGCTTGTTCTGAAAATTAATTTAGGAACAGAAATGGGCTGACGCTTTTCCGGACTTCCATAAATTTGATCAAGGTGAAGGATTACTTTGCTGAACACGGCTGCCTGTTGCGCTATTTCTGATGCGATCACGACTAATGTAACCACCTCCTCACTGTTTTCAGGTGGTTCAATCTTATCCCAGCGACATTGCATCCCACTTAAATCAATTTCATCGCTTAAGGTATGATGATCAGCCAGCAGGTAATTTTCTCCCTTTATAATTTGTTCGGCATAAGCCAGGCCATCGCCCAAAACAATGGGTATAGAAAATGTTTCAGCGCTGCTAAATCTACAAATCTTAAGGGTATGACCTTTTTTATAAATTTCTGCAACGGGTATAATCCCAGCCCTTAAATCGAGGTTAAAATTCAGTAAAGTGTTCTCTTTGTATTTTAACAGTGATTTCATCACATCATCTACAATACCTGGCGGAACAATAAAAGTGGCCCCATCGCCACCAAAAAAGAATGGAACCGAAATATTAGCTTTAAACGCAATATTGAGCACGGCAACAATACTTCCCGTAGCAATAAGGTTAACATTCTCGTGCAGCCCCGAATTTACAGCAGCTGTTGAACGCTTGATATCGGTAATAATTACGCACCAGCTTGCAATTACATTTTCAAATAATTGATCTTTAATCAATAACTGATGTAATGGCATTTTATGAATGGGCAAATTGGAATAGAAATGATCTTCGCTATCTGGCATAATTCGAATTAATACACCTAATATACGCATAACAAAAGCTTAAGTTTTTCTAAACCCCCGACTAAAAACTAACCTTATTTAGAACAAATAAAAATAATTTGCTAATCCGCTTCAAAAACGGTTCCTTTGCGGCCACTAAGAATTAATCTAAATAAAATGAATAAAAAATTTACTCTTCTTTTAAATTTTATAGTGCTTTTTCTGTTTTTAGCAGGGAATACAATGGCACAAAACAAAAATGGCTCTGTTTCTGGATCGATAAAAACAAGCGATGGCAATCCGGCTGCTTATGTGAATGTTGGATTAAAAAACACAGGCAAAACTACACAAACTGATGAAAAAGGTAATTTCACCTTCAAAAATATAACACCCGGCACTTATACGATTAAAACGTCTGCTATTGGTGTTTCTGCTCAGGAAAAATCGGTTACCGTTATTGCCGGTCAAACTGCAAATGCAGATTTCGCCCTCGCAGAATCTTCTTCACAATTGGATGAAGTAGCTATTAACGGATATAAAACGCCAAATAGAAAGCCAGTTAACTTAGGTAAAATTGCTATCGCGCCAATGGATCTTCCTCAGGCGGTACAGATTATTGGAAATCAAGTAATTACCGACATACAAGCTAATCGTTTAAGTGATGTATTGAAAAATGTAAACGGTGTTGCTTTTGGAGAGAACCGCGGATCGGTGAGTGGTGAAACTTTTTTTGCCCGTGGTTATAGCTTAGGCGCCAACAATGTTTTTAAAAATGGATCGCGTGCTACCAGTGGCGGTATGCCAGAAACCAGCACTTTAGAATCGGTTGAAGTTTTAAAAGGAAGTGCAGCCTTACTTTACGGTGGCGTAAGTGGTGGTGCTGTAGTGAATATGGTAACCAAAAAACCTAAATTCGAATATGGTGGTGAAGTTTCCATGCGTGCAGGCAGTTATGGCTTATACAAACCAACAGGTGATATTTATGGGCCTATTACCAAAAATTTAGCTTTCCGATTAATCGGTACTTATGAAGATGCGGCCAGTTTTAGGAACAGCGTAAATTCTAACAGAGTTTACATCAATCCATCCCTGCTTTATAAAATTAATGAGAAAACAGATATTTTATTGCAAGGTGATTACTTAAAAAGCAATATGACACCAGATTTTGGTGTAGGCACGGTTGAAAACCAGATTGCAGATATAGGCCGTAAGGCTTTTGTAAATGCACCCTGGGCTTATAACAAAACCAACACGGTTACTTCACAACTAAACATCAACCATAAATTCAATGATAACTGGAAGTTGAATATATTGGCCAACCTGCAATCTTACAACCGTAATTATTTCAGTGCAGAACGTCCTTTTGCTGATACAAAAGCAGCCAATCCGCTTCCTTATGGTTTTGCAGCGCGTAATGTTACCCGTTCCAAAACAAAAGAGTTTACCTATAATGAGCAGATTAATTTAAACGGTTATTTCAAAACTGGAAGCATCAGCCACACTTTATTGGTGGGTGCAGATGCTGATCAATCGCGCACTACAAGCGGAGGTTTTACCTTCAATAATAACCTAACAACGTTTAATTATGGCAATGTAAACTTACTTGATCCATCAACTTATTTCGGCTCAGGTATTGAGCCAAACGTAAATGTTGTTTCGGAAACTTTTGCACCGTTATATCGTATGGGTACTTTTGTTCAGGATTTGATTACTGTTACAGACAAATTTAAAGTGCTTGCAGGGGTGCGTTATACTTTCCAGAAAACTCCAAGAACGGTGAGTACCAATTTGGCAACAGGAGTACAGACTTTGAGTGTAAACAGTTTGGATAAATCGAAAGTTGAAAGTGCTTTTACGCCTAAATTTGGTTTAATCTATCAGCCATTAAAAACCACTTCAGTTTATGCAAGCTATTCGAGCAATTTTGTTCAAAATACCGGAACGGACATCAATTTAGCACCACTGGATCCATCTACATTGCAACAGTATGAAGCTGGTGTTAAAAACGATTTATTTAAGGGCAGATTATCAGTTAACTTAACATGGTATAGAATTGCCAACGATAAATTTGCACAGCAAGCACTGTTAAACGCTCAAGGTGCTCCAAATGGTGATGCAAATATTAAAGAACTTAATGGGAAATCATTAAGTGATGGTTTAGAACTTGACATTACAGGAACAATTGTAACAGGCCTGAATTTTATTGCAGGTTATAGTTACAATTTCATCCGTTACACCGAAACCCGTGATAAAACAGTATATACTGTGCCTGCTCCTACTGCCCAGAACCCGGCAGCAACCAGAACGATAACACTTGGTGGTGTGATAGAAGGGCAAAGATTGGTAGGTTCTACCAAGAACACTGCAAACGGAACTTTATTTTATACTTTCCAGGAAGGAACTGTTAAAGGCTTAAAGCTTGGGGCATCTGCTTATTATACAGGTTCGCGTAATGGAGGTTACAATGACACTAAGGCGCAAACTTATAGCAGGTTAATTCCTTTAAGTGCGTTTACCACATTCGATTTATCTGCTGGTTATAGCTGGAAAAAGCTTTCATTATTGGCTAAAATTTCGAATATTACGAATGAATTAAATTACTTTGTACATGAGAACTACAGTGTTAATCCAATTCCTCCACGTCAGTTCATGACTACATTATCTTATAAATTTTAATAAAAAATATTTCAAAGAAAAGCTTCAGGTTGATAGATCTAGAGCTTTTTTGTTTAACAGTAAACGATTGATGGCAGTTTTTTCGTAAAAACTCCATCATTGACGGGCACAGCAAAGCCAACGGTTATAAAATATCATTCATAACAGAAAGAAACACTAATGCGTTGAACTAATAAAGAATTATAGAATAATTAAGATTGTACCCGATTTAGATAATTTGAAGTAATAGTGAAACTCACCAGAACGGTTTATTTTTTCGATTTCACATACTTTGCCAGATTTTCCATATTCATCAGATAAAAAATCACCAATTTTAATGCTATCCAATTGGTTTATATTAATTGAGGCTCTTTTAATAAATGTAGCTGTTTTTTCCATAATGATCGCGGTTTAAAATATTTACGCAATCAAAAACATTTTGGTTTTTCGGCTTTATTAATTACTTATAAATAAGTATCAAAAAATATAAAATTGTATTGTTAATCAGTAATATAACAGTTCATAAACCAGTTGAACATTTCTTAAAAAACATTAAGTTAAAGGTTTTAACCACAGATGTACACAGATAAACACGGATCTTTACATCTGTGTGCATCCTTTTTATCTGTGGTTAAATTATTTCCACCTATGCCAATGAGATTACCTTAATGAAATTGAGCCACCAGGCACGCTGAGTAAAGCACAGCATACAATTAAGGCATTTTCTGTATCTTTCATTACATTTCTATCCGATAGCCCTCGAATCAAGGTGATGGCTATTCTGTATAACAATGTGTTATTCAGAAATCAAACTATAAAAAAATGCCTCCGGATTATCGAAGGCATTAAATCTTATGCTGCGTCGTAAATAACAACCTTTTCAAAGTAAACTTTGAATTCATCTAAGAAAGCTTTATGCAATGGATGAACCTGGTAAACATCATGCGCAGCCAAATCTTCAAATAATAAAAGCAAGCTAAAGGTATAAGTAGTATCTACAACGGCACGCTCAATCGGAGCTGGTATGCCTAGATGAAAAGTTTTAACAACTTCAATGTTTTCTAATGTTTGTAAGCTATTGCGGAAAGCAGTTTTTTGCTCTTCGGTGGTATCGGCTTTAAGCCAGAATAAAACGTGGTGTGCGATCATTATTTTAATTTTTTTCAAATATAATGAAAGCGAGAAAAGATCATTCATCTTTATCCAAAAACACTCTTGGCCTTATTTATGGCTTTTTTTAAGTCTATACCTTTGCCTAAAACTCCTTTAAACAGGTCTCCTTCAACTTTTAAACGATCTATAGCATTAAAAATATTGAAGTCTTTCATCTTCAAGCCAGGTTTTACTTCATCCCAATGCAAAGGCATGGAAACCGTTGCTCCCACTTTTGGCCGTAAAGAATAAGGTCCGGCGATGGTTGCCCCTGGCCTGTTCTGCAAAAAATCGAGGTACATTTTCCCTTTTCGTGCAGCTACCATCCGTTCTAATGACGTATAATCAGGGATCTGTTTATGTACCAGACTTACAATGATTTTAGCGAACATCTGACTCTGATCATAATCGTATTTCGCATTTAAAGGAATGTAAATGTGCATACCGGTAGAGCCTGAGGTTTTACAGTAACTGGGAACATCTATAGCATCTAATACTTTTTTAGTTTCCAGCGCTGCCTCAACCACCTGGTCAAAAGTTTGTTTATCCGGATCTAAATCAATTACGCAATAATCGGGATGATCAGGACTTTTTACCCGGCTAAACCAGGGATTCATCTCTATACAACCTAGACTGGCCATCCAAAGCAAGGACGCTTCGTCTGTTCCAACCAGGTATTCTTTTTTTTCGCCTTCGCTGGTTTCATAAGGAAAAGTTTCAACCCAATCCGGCGCTTTTCCTTTTACATCTTTCTGGTAAAAACTAGGGCCATGTATTCCGCCAGGAAAGCGATTTAGCGATTGTGGCCGGTCTTTCAGGTAAGGTAAAATGTATTCAGCAACCTGATAATAGTAGTTAAACATGTCTCTTTTAGTTACTTTATCTTCAGGCCAATATATTTTACTCAGGTTGGTAAATTTAAGTTCGTGGCCTTTTATTTTTCTCACCTGCGTTTCATCTTTCGGATTCAACAAAGTTTTTGGTTTTTTACCTTCCGGTGCTTTTATTGCCTGTTCATGTGGGCTTCGCTCTTTAGTTTCATCAATAATTTTTTCTACCGGCATTTCCACTTCTCTTACCACTTCCGTGGCTTTTTTATCTACTCGCATGCCCTGAAAAGACGGATGTCGAAAAACACCATCATCTGTTACTTCGGTAAAAGCGACCTCACATACCAATTCCGGCTTTAACCAGGTGGCTTTTGCCTTTGGTGGATTTGGCCTGAAACGTGAGGGTTTATTTACATCGGGAATACTTTCGAAAGGGCTTTTATCTACTATTATCGGCTTAAACTGCTCCATCATTGTTTTTTGCAGTTTATCCGAAAAGCCGGTACCTACTTTACCTACATATTGCAATTTTCCTTTTTCATATACGCCCAGTAAAAGTGAACTGAAAGATTTGGAGGTATCGGCATTTTTGGTAAAACCGGCTATAACAACCTCCTGGCGTTTGTGCACTTTAATTTTCAACCACTCTTTCGATCTTCGGTCAGGACCATAAGTGCTATCCGTTTTTTTGGCGATGATGCCTTCCAAACCCATCCTTTGAGCGGCATCAAAAAAATCGACACCACTTGCTTTAAAAACTTTCCCTAAACGCACGCGGTCATCATCGGTTGGCAGTACATCATTTAAAATAGCCTGACGCTCATCAAGCGGGAGTTCCATCAGGTTTTTGCCCTCATACCATAGAATATCGAATACATAAAAAACGAGTTCGCCATCAGCTTCACTTCGCCAGTTTTGCAATGAACCGAAATTGGATATGCCTTTGTCGTTTAACACTAAGATTTCCCCATCCAAAACGGCATTGATTTTCCATTCGTTAAGCAGGTCATAAATGGGATAAAACTTTTCGTTAAATGATTTATTATTCCTCGAAAAGAGTTCTACTTTTCCTTTATTGACAAATGCTAGGGCGCGGTATCCATCCCATTTCACTTCATATTGCCAGTTTGGATCATCAAATGGCTCATCAACCAATGTGGCCAACATGGGTTTTATGTTTTTAGGCATGGCCGATTTTGGCGCTTTTTTCAGAATGGCTTTTACATCAATGCTTTTATCATCGCCTACTGGTTTTGTTTCTTTTTTAACCTTTGGCCCGGGATTTTTATTTTCGGGTTTTATTTTCTGCTCTTTTCCTGCTTTCCAAACCTTATCGGATGTTTTTTCCATCTTTTCGATTGTTTTTCCGGAAAGCACGGATTTATCTTCTTTGGTTATATCTTTTGTAGAAGCATAATCATCTTTATGTTTAATGAGCAACCAGCCATTTTCGCCCATACCATGCGTTTTAACCAGGGCAAATTCACCATGAAGTTTTTCTCCGTTCAATTTAATTTTCAACGAACCTTCATTTAATTGTTTTAAAAGATGTTTTTCCTGTGCTTTTTTACCTTTAATAGCCTCAATCGGTTCATAGGTACCTTCATCCCACACAATCACGGTTCCTCCACCGTATTCGCCCTGCGGGATAATGCCTTCAAAATCTTTGTAATCGTACGGATGATCTTCTACCATCATGGCCAGGCGTTTGGTTTTCGGATCGGTTGATGGCCCTTTGGGAACAGCCCAACTTTTTAGAACGCCTTCCATTTCGAGTCTGAAATCGTAGTGCAACCTGGATGCATCATGTTTTTGAATTACAAAATGTAATTTATTCCGATCGCTACTTTTACCCGATTTTGGTTCTGTAGTTTTTGAGAAATCTCGTTTGGAAACGTACTTTTTCAAACTCATAATCAATATTTTACTTTTTCAAATAATCTTCAACTGCATCGGCAGAGGTTCCGACTGTTTCTACAGCAGCTTTAAGTTTATCTTTGCTCACGCCAAACTTGTTAGACCAATAATCCAGCTCATAAGCTTCGTTAATGTTGATTCTTGACCGGTCAGCGCTACCTTTTTTTTGTTTATCATCCATAATATTCTGATTAGACAGGTATAAAACAGTCCTATAACGAAAAAGGTTTTAACACCAGTTTTTGCAAACGGGCATTAAAACCTTTAAGAAAATAAATTTTAAACTTAATCTGTTAGCGCAATAACCATTTCCGGCTCTGTTTCTTCCGCATAAGTGAACCTATTATTGATAGCATTATAAATAACCTTTAACCATACCAAAAAATAAGGCAGGCTGATGACAGCTAAAGACAGCGGGTGTGATTTGGCAAAGACCGGGAATAACAATAGTGGGAAATTGCATGTAATTAAAAGTAAAACGGGCAATAATACCTTTTTCATAGCCGCGTTGCTTTCTTTCACATACCATACGCCCACCCCAATAATGGAGATAATGAATGTACAATCTTCAGCTCCTGTGCTGAATAATATTGGAAAAATCATTACCGATGACAGGATCATCAATTGGAATTTATCTTTTTTGAAACGCGATATGTTTATCAAGGGCAAAACAAACAATATGGCTCCAAGGCTGAGGAATAAAAAATTCGGTATTTTCTTCGCATCAAAAAGCGCTCTAAAGAAACCCATAATAGAAATATCGATCCCTCCGCCCAAAACATTGGTCATATTTTTACCCACCAGGGAGTTTTTCCAATCTACATAACAATGCACTACATAATCAGGAGAGGCTAAAAGCATCGGCAATAAGAATATTACCATCGACCACAAGATTAACCAAAAGATAAAAGCCGGCTTTTTTTTAGCAAAAAAGAAAAAAACCAAGCCAACAATACCGTAAAGTTTAATAAAAGTACCGAGTACAATGCAAAGCGCAGACCAGATCCCTTTGTTTTTATTCACCTGCGTGTAACTCAATACCATCAGTGCACCTGCACCTGCATTAAACTGCTGGTTAAGCATAGATTCTATTAAACAAGGTATGGCAATATATCCTATAATTATTTTTTGATCTTCTGTTAATGGCAAAGTTTGTATGGCCTTAAAAAGCAGGAAACAGTTAAACAAGTTCCATAACAATAACCCTATCCAATTATGAAAGATTGCAAATGGTGCAATTAACAGGCTAAAAATAGGGCCATAATGATTTGCATCATCATGATAAGCCGGATAAGTTGCATAGAGCGAACGCTCATGGAGTAAGTTTCTAAACGTATTCTCGAAAATCAGGTAATTATTGTAGCGATGTGTTGCCCACGAATCTATTACAAAAATCAGGGTAATCAGTACCCAAAGAAATAATACAAACCTGTTATCCTGATAAAATTTTCGACTTGAAAACAGACTTTGAGTATTGGTAAAAAAACGGCTCAGCATTGTAAAAATTATATTACAATACAATAGTAAAAATGTAAACTGACAAAACCTAGTGTTTTGTAAAGAAAACGTTACTCTTTTTAGCGATCACAGTCAAAACGTTAAAAACCATCGGTTTTGGGCATTAAAAATTGCTGTGAAACAATTTTTCACGGGATTAATTGAAGGTCTTAATGAAAACCTGGGCTTATTATTAATTTTTGAGAATTTACTGACAAAAGTAGAAAACCAAAAGGAAAATATGCTGTTTTTATATTACACTAACCAAAATTATAAAAATGGAAAATCAACTTAATTCGATGAATGCCAGAAAAGAATTTATCGAGATTGCAGACGAACAAGACCGCAATTATTGGGCTGCCAGATTAGGCATAAGCACTGAAACACTTAAATCAGCTGTAAAAGCGCTTCACAGCATGGAATTCTCCAAACTGAAAGAATACTTCACGATGGAAAAAATTAAATCAGGAAGTACTTACCAACGATTTGTGAATCAATAACGGTGATATGGATTATAGAAATGAAAGCAAAAATCCGGTAACGGTAGAGCAAGCCATTACCGACTCCTCGCATTTAATTGATTTACCGCCAGTTAAAAGCATTTTCGACCAAAAAGTGAAAGGAAATAATGTAAACCATCCAAAGGCAGGCATTAGAACTTTAACCGCTTTCTTTAATAAGAACGGTTTAGCTAACCTGCTTTAAGCTATTTGAAAAAAGATTGGTACAAACTGTTAATAGCAGCGCGACTGAAATCGGGAAAACCATCTGTATAGGTTGCATTTATTCCGTTGGTAATAATAACAAATCCAAACTTTTCTTTGGGATTAAAAAACATGGTGCTATATAAACCATAAGCAGAGCCAGTATGTCCTTTTAACTTAATGCCGGGTATGAGCTGATCGGCAGTTCTGATGGCCAGGCCGTATCCTTCATCATCAGTTAAGGCAGTTTGCATCATTTTAGCACTTTTTTTGGTTATTATTTTAACACCATTTGATGTGCCATAATTCATGTGCATCATCATGTATTTAGCTAAATCTGTAGCCGAAATTTTCATTCCTCCTGTTGGTGAAAAAATCGGTGTGGTATAACCCATCACATAACTGGCAATTTCTGCCCGTCTGGGCGCGTAAGCACCTGGAGATGGCGTATAAGTTTTGGTATCTGGATGATACTCGTACAAATTTACAAAACGTGTGCTGTCCAAAGAATCTATATAATAACCAGCGTAAAGTCCTAATGGCTTTATAATGTGATTTTTCACATAATAATCAAAGCGTTCTCCCGATTTCTTCTCAATGATTGCACCAATCAGGTTAAAGTTAAGATTACAATAATCAAATTTGCTTCCCGGGGAATAATCATTATAACATTTGGCCCAATCTGAATTTTTATCAGGATTGATCACATCGAAATTTAAATATCCCTGCGAATCGTTTAAACTGGACGTATGTGACAACGCCATCTTTAAAGTAATTTTCTGATCTGGAAATTTTGGATTTCTGATTTTAAAACCAACCAGATCTCCAAGATCATCATTGAGAGAAATTTTACCTGCTTCTAACAACTGCATAATAGATGTTGCTGAAAAAGACTTGGATATCGAAGCAATCCTGAAAATATCCTGATCGGTTAAAGGTATTTTTTTATCCAAATCTTTTAAACCAAACGAGTGGGTGTAAATAATCTGGCCATTTTTGACTACCGCTACGGAAGCGCCAACAGCTTGATATTTTTCCATTACGGATTTAAAATCAGCCTCAGCTTTTTCGTTTTGTGCTTTTGATGGCGTGATAAAACCAACGATCAAAAAAAGTGCATAAAAATATTTAAATTTCATAGTCTTGCAGGATATGGAATAAATATAAATGATGTAGCAAAACAAAGGTCTGACGTAGCAAAGAATTTACCTGGCGTCGTTTACTTCAAGCCAATGTCCGTCCGGATCCTTAAAATAAATTTGTTTTACGCCGTCAACACGAATGGTAATTCCATCTTTCTTTCCTGGCCAGTCCTCGAAACTGATATTTTTGGCATTCAGCTTTTTTACAAATTCATCAACTGACGGAACACTGAAACACAAGTGTCCGTTTTTATCAAAAGTTTCATTTCCTTTTGCCCCCTGGATTAAGTGCAACTGTCCGGCTGGCCCTAAGGTAAACCAGGTATGTCGGTTATCTTTAAAAGGTTCGGGAATCATTTTAAAGTTGAAAACACTTTCGTAAAAAGTAGTGGCTTTGTTTAAATCGGCTACATAAACAGCGATATGGTTTAAAATAGCAGGTGTATTTTCTGGTTTATTTTGCGCCATGGCTTTTTGAAATAGGATAGAAAATAAAATAATGGTGGTTAGAAAGACTTTTTTCATGCTTAAATATCAAACTTCTAAAGGAATTATTTTTATATTTTTTTTAATACATTCTCCAATCATTTTTTTTGAGAGGTGCTTCGACTCCGCTCAGCATGACAAAGTGCGTAAAAACGCAAAAGCGGGATCATTATCCCCTGGAGCAATGCAGAGTGGAGAGATCTTTGAACTTGATCATTCTATCTGGTAAAGATCCTGAAACAAGTTCAGGATGACGACACGAGTTAATGTATTCATACTAAAAAAAATCTGCTTCACAGAGCCTTCAGGTTCCTTGCTGCGCTACCATTGATTCCATTAGAATCGTCGTCATCTCGACTGTAGCGCAGCGAAATGGAGAGATCTATGTAGAAAGATTTCTCGACTGCGTTGCACTCCGCTCGAAATGACGTTCGCTGGGAATTTTCTGTGTTCTCGGTGCTTCCGTGGCAAAAATTAATTGCAGTAAAAAAAGATTCCAAGAGAACCTTCGTCATCTCGATCCGATAGCTATCGGATGTAGCGCAGCGAAATAGAGAGATTTATGTAGAAAGATTTCTCGACTGCGTTGCACTTCGCTCGAAATGACGATCGCAGGGGATTTTCCGTGTTCTCTGTGCTTCCGTGGCAAAATATTTTAATAAAAACGGTCTTAGTGAGACGTTAAGACCAGTAAAGTTGGCTAAAACCTGCAAAAAAAGAAAAAGATTCTTCACTGCGCTCAGAATGACAAAACCATCCTATTGCGCTAAACTTTCAAATTCTTCTTCAGTCAATTCAATTTCTGCGGCTTTTAAATTTTCTTTTAAATGTTCTACAGATTTTGTTCCAGGGATTAAAAGGATATTTGATGATCTTTTTAATAACCAGGCTAAAGCAATCTGTGCAGTTGTAGCGTGATGTGTTTCGGCAATTGCTTTAATCTTATCAGCTAACTTATGCGGACCAGAAGCTAACGGAAACCAGGGAATAAAAGCCAGACCTTGTTCTGCTGTAAAATCTAAAACATGCTCCCACTGTCTGTTGCTAAGGTTATATAAATTTTGAACTGAAACTATCGGAAGAATGTCCTGCACTTGCTTAATCTGATCGATGGTTACTTCTGATAAGCCTACATTTTTTATTTTACCTTCTTTCACGGCTTCTACCACCGGTGCCAGGGTTTTCGCGACATCCACATTGGGATCAATGCGGTGCAGTTGCCATAAATCGATTGAATCTACTTTTAAACGTTGTAAACTTCCTTCAATATCTTGTCTGATTTTTTCTGGTGCACCATTAGGCACCCAATTATTTGGACCCGGTCGATCAAAACCGCCTTTAGTGGCTATAAACAGACCTTTTTGAAAAGGTGATAAAGCATCGGCAATAAGCGTCTCGTTAAATTTTGGTCCATAAGCCTCTGCAGTATCAATAAAATTAACGCCATTCGCTACTGCTTCGCGCAAAACCGTGATTGCATTTTCCCGGTCTTCTACTTCCCCAAAAACACCATTACCGGTTAATTGCATTGCGCCATAACCTAAGCGGTTAACTTCTAATTCGCCAAATTTAAATGTAGTTTTTCCCATTTTATTTCAGATATGATGATAAATTCAATGATAAAGATAACCGCAGGCAGATGGCATTGTTTGCAAAATGAATTTTATGATAAATAAATGAACAAAGGGTAAGAGGGCTATTGTAAGGTGGTTGCTGGTTGTAACGATAAACTGTTCACAGATCAAAAAAGAAAAGCTATCATTTTAATGCATACGCTAATAGCGATCGTTGTAAGATTGCTTCGTCGGCTGAAAAAGCCTTCTCGCAATGACGATACCGAAAGGTATTTAACGCTGAATAGAAACGAGCGTTAGCAGCTATAAAGATTCTTCGCTGCGCTCAGAATGACAAGAAAAAGAAAAAGGCTGCTCCGATTTGGAACAGCCTAACTAGATTTATAAGGATAATAATGAAATGAGGTTATAGCAATTTAACTATCTCCATCCGCCACCCAGCGCATGATAAATATCTACTACAGCATTTAACTGTTGTTTTTTAGTTTCGATCAGCTCTAATTTCGATTGTAATGCATCGCGTTGAGTCATCAATACCTCAAAATAATCGGCTCTGGCAGATTTAAACAAATCGTTCGAAATATCAATCGACTGCGTAAGTGCAGCAACCTGTTTCGACTTCAGATCATAGCTTTTCTGCAGATTACTAATTTTTGACAACTGATTGGCGACTTCAATATAACCATTTAAAATGGTTTTTTCATAATCAAAAACTGCCTGCAACTGTTTGGCATTTGCTGTTAAATATTCAGCCTTTATCGCATTTTTATTGATCAGTGGCCCGGCTAAATCTCCCGCTAAAGAATAAATTAAAGATTCTGGTGTTCTTAATAAATATGAAGGATTAAAAGCCTGATAACCAATTGCAGCGGAAATACCCAATGATGGATAAAACTGTGCTTTAGCTACTTTAACATCTAATTTAGCAGCGGCTAGTTCATACTCCGCCTGTTTAATATCCGGACGGTTAGCCAATAACTGTGAAGGTAAACCTGTTTGTACAGTTGGCGGAACCAGATCTGTAAAATTAGATTTGTCTCTGACTATCGGTTGAGGGTAACGCCCCAACAGGAAGTTAATTTTATTCTCTGTTTCGGTTATGTTCTGCTGAATATCAAATTCTAAACTTTTTGAACTTAATACCTCTGCTTCAAATTTACGTACAGCAAGTTCGTTAACCCTTGAAGCCTGTTTTTGGATTTTCATCAATTCCAAAGCATTGCGCTGTAACTCAATATTCTTTTTTACCGTTTCTAACTGGTTATCGGCCGCTAATAACTCATAATATGAATTGGCTACTTCGGCTATTAAATTGGTAATCACAAAGTTTTTGCCCTCAACCGTTGATAAATAATGACTAATAGCAGCTTTTTTCGAATTGCGCAGTTTATGCCAGATATCCGCTTCCCAATTGGCCTGTAAACCGAAGTGATAATCAGGCAGTACTTCTGGCACACCTTTGCCTGGCGTAATTTCTGTAGAAGCATCGCCGGCACCCGAACTGGTGTAACGGCCCACTTTATCAAATCCGGCACCAGCGCCATAGGTTACGCTTGGTAAAAGTTCTCCTTTTCTGGCCTTGATTTCATTTTTGGCAATTTCAATATCCTGAAGCGTAATATTCAGCTCCTGGTTATTTTTAAGTGCGGTATCAATCAGGTTGATAAGGTTAGGATCTGTAAAAAAGTTACGCCATTGAATACCAGCTGTACTTACTGTATCCTGTGAGCCATTAAAGCTCACAGGTACATTTTTATTTTCGGCACGTTGGGCTACTTCCGGTAGCTTACAGGCGGTATATGCTGCGCATATTAACACCAATCCAAGGCCTTTATAAAGATTATTCTTAAACATTATTCTCAATTTCTTCAGTTAACGGATGTTCTTCTTCAATTTTGATGAGCTTGTGTTTAGCTGCAATTGTTCCGAATATATAATATAACCCAGGGATCACAATTACGCCGAAAATGGTACCGAAAAGCATACCACCCGCAGCAGCCGAACCAATGGTACGGTTACCGATCTTACCCGGTCCTGTTGCAATCATTAAAGGGATCAAACCTGCGATAAAGGCAAAAGAGGTCATTAAAATCGGACGGAAACGCACACTTGCACCTTCCATGGCCGCTTTAAGCACTGTTGCCCCCTGACTTTGGCGCTGCGTAGCAAACTCCACAATCAGCACCGCATTTTTACCCAGTAAACCGATTAACATTACCATGGCCACCTGTGCATAAATGTTGTTTTCCAGTCCCAATAATTTAAGGAAGAGGAATGCGCCAAAAATACCGGCCGGTAGAGAGAGGATTACCGAAAGTGGTAAAATGAAACTTTCATACTGTGCGGCCAACACCAGGTACACGAATCCTAAACAGATCAGGAAAATATAAATGGCCTCGTTGCCTCTTGATACCTCATCTTTAGAAATACCTGCCCAATCGATTCCAAATCCCCTTGGCAGAGTTTTCTTGGCTACTTCAGTAATGGCTTTAATGGCCTCACCTGAGCTATAACCTGGAGCAGATTGTCCGCTGATCTCTGAAGCATTATACATATTGTGTCTGGTAATCTCCGATAAACCATAAACTTTACGCATTTTAATGAAGGCTGAAAAAGGCACCATCTCATCGCGGTCATTTTTAACCGACAGTTTTAAGATATCCTCTGGTAAAGCCCTGTATTGAGGCAAGGCCTGTACGATTACTTTATACTGGTGGTCATATTTAATAAAGCTGGTTTCGTAATTACTCCCTACAAATGTTGACAGGGTATTCATCGCATTATCAATACTTACTCCTTTTTGTTGCGCAATGTCGTTATCAACATCCAGCATGTATTGCGGGAAACTTGCGCTATAGAAAGTAAATACGGATGAAAGCTCTTTACGTTTATTCAGCTCGCGTACAAAATCTTTGGCAACGGTTTCCATTTTTTTGTAATCGCCACTACCTGCTTTATCTAATAATCGAAGCTCGAAACCGCCTGCGGCACCATAACCCGGAACTGCTGGTGGCTGGAAAAATTCGATGGTTGCACCAGGGATAGATTTTGATTTCTCTTCAAGCTCTTCAATAATTTCTGCTGCAGAATGTTTACGTTCGCTCCAATCTTTCAGGTTAATTAAACAGGTACCCGAGTTAGATCCTGTACCTTCCGTAAGGATTTCATATCCTGCCAATGATGAAACTGATTTTACACCGTCAATGTCTTCACACATTCTTTGCAGTTTCTCAGCAATCTGGTCGGTACGCTCCAAAGTAGACCCAGGAGGCGTCTGGATAATGGCATACACCATCCCCTGATCTTCGTTAGGAATAAATCCTGATGGTACACTTCCACTTAATCCCCAAACACCCAAACAAAAGGCAACTAATATACCAAAGGTTAATATCCTGCGGCTTACTACTTTGCTCAATACCAGTTCATATTTACCAGACAGTTTGTTAAAACCATTATTAAAACCATCAAGGAAACGGTCGATAATGGTTTTCTTTTTGGTTGAACCGTGATTGTTCTTCAACATAATGGCACATAATGCCGGTGTAAGCGTTAACGCCACAATACCCGAAAGAATGATTGCCGTTGCCATGGTAATGGAGAACTGACGGTAGAAAATACCCACCGGACCAGACATAAATGCTACAGGAATAAATACCGATGCCATCAGGAAGGTAATCGCAATAATTGCTCCGCCAATCTCTTTCATGGCCTGCTGTGTAGCTTTGAGTACCGAAAGGTGCCTGTCGTGCTCCATTTTGGCATGCACCGCCTCAATTACCACAATCGCATCATCAACCACTACCCCAATGGCCAATACTAAAGCAAATAGGGTAATTAAGTTGAGTGTAATGCCGAAGAACTGCATAAACACAAAGGTTCCGATTAAGGATACCGGTACAGCAATGGCTGGAATAAGCGTTGAACGCCAATCGCCAAGGAATAAGAATACCACTAAACCCACCAGGATAAAAGCCTCTACCAAAGTGTGGATTACCTTTTCGATAGATGCGTCCAGGAATTTGGAAACGTCGTAACTGATTTCGTAATCTACGCCTTTAGGAAATGAAGCCGATTTAATCTCGGCCATTTTAGCCTTAACATCTTTAATAACCTGACTAGCGTTACTGCCATAAGATTGCTTTAAAACGATCGCAGCAGATGCCTTACCGTTTAAGGTAGAGTATAAATTGTAAGCAGAAGCACTAAAATCTACATCAGCGATATCTTTTAAGCGAAGCAATTCTCCATTAGGAGTTGCCCTTACCACGATGTTTTCATATCCTTCTTTGGTATTAAAACGACCTGAATATTTTAACACATATTCAAAAGCCTGCGAACGTTTACCCGAACTCTCTCCTGTTTTACCTGGAGAGGCTTCTAAACTCTGTTCGTCAAGCGACTTCATTACGTCATCTACAGAAATTTTATAGGCCTGCATACGGTCTGGTTTTAACCAGATACGCATGGCATAATCCCTATCTCCCAAAATATCGGCAAAACCTACACCATCAACCCTTTTTAGCTCCGAAAGCAAGTTGATATCGGCATAGTTATACAGGAAGTTTTGGTTCATTTTAGGGTCTTTACTGTACAAGTTGATATACATCAACATGTTCGACTCTTCACGGGTAATTTTAACCCCTTCGCGAACCACTAAAGGTGGAAGTTTATTGGTAACGGCCGCTACACGGTTCTGTACGTTAAGCGAAGCCTGATTGGGATCGGTACCCAGGTTAAATACCACCTGGATTGATGCCTCACCATCGTTACCTGCATCAGAAGCAATATATTTCATTCCCGGTACGCCGTTAAGTGCACGCTCTAGCGGAATAACCACCGATTTAATCAACAATTCGTTGTTTGCTCCAGGGTACTCTGCCGTAATATTTACTTTAGGCGGTGAAATGGATGGGAATTGTGTTACCGGCAGGTAACTGATGGCCAGCACCCCGAGAAACACAATAATAAGCGATATTACGATAGAAAGGACGGGCCTTTGTATGAATTTACTAAACATAAAATAAGTATGGAGGGGTTTAGATTATTCTGTTTTCAATCTCAATTGTTTCATCACATCCTGAGGTTGCTGGAATTTAAAGGCAATTTTATCATCGTCTTTAACTTTCTGTACACCTTCAAGTAAGATCTTATCTTCTATTGTGATGCCGTCGCCGATGATGTATAAATCCGGCAGCTCGCCTGCAATGGTAATGGCCCTGGAGTGTACCTTATTGCTTTTATCAATTACGAAAACATAAGTTTTATCCTGGATGTCGTAAGTTGCTTTCTGTGGAATAACAATGGCATTTTTTAAAGGAACAACCATCTGGATTTTACCGGTTTCGCCGTTTCTTAGTAAATTATCGGAATTGTTGAACCTTGCCCTGAATGCAATGTTCCCAGTTTCGTTATCAAATTCACTTTCGATCACCTCAACTTTACCCTTCGATTTTAGCAACTCGTTATTGGCCAGTAATAAACTTACTTCCTGCTGTCCTTTTGCCTTTGCAGCGCTCTGATAGTTTAAATATTCCGGCTCTGATACGTTGAAGTAGGCAAATACCTGGCTATTGTCTGACAGGCTGGTTAACAAAGCACCTTCATCAACCAAACTACCCAATTTTAAAGGAATACGGTCGATGGTGCCATCAAATGGCGCTCTGATTTCGGTGTTAGACAAATGGAATTTAGCCAAAGAAGTTTCGGCATTAGCCGATTGCAGTTTGGCTTTGGCCATAGCAAGCTCATTTTTAGAAACGATATTTTTATCTGACAGTAATTTGGTGTTTTCCAGTTCAATTTCTGCCGATTTAGTTTCAGCCTGTGCTTTTAGCAACTCAGATTGAGCTGCTTTAGGCATAATCTTAAACAACAGCTGACCTGCTTTTACATGCTGGCCTTCATCTACATAAATATTTTGGAGATAACCCTTTTCCTGGGCCCTAACTTCTATGTTCCGAACGGATTTAATCTGCGAAACATATTCTTTGGTAAAGGAAGTATCCATCCTTAACGGAGTGGTTACTGCATAAGTAGCTACTTCTTCCTTTTCTTCTTTCTTCGAGGTGCAACCTGTTACGTAAAGCAAAGTACACAAGCCTAAGCACATGAGAACTCTTTTCATTTTTTTTCGTTAATGGTTTTAATCTGATTTATTTTTTCTTTAATTAGTTTTCATTGGCAATCAATTTATAATGAAAAGCTATCTACGACCGGTTTGCAGATACTTAATTGATTTCAATAAATTGTGGTTACGCAATGATTTAATTCGAAGGCGAAATAAATACAGATTTATGAAGTTATAATGAAGTTGAACTTCAGGTTTCCATTCTGAAAATCGTGGTTTAGCACATAAAAAGTTGATTTATAAGTGCAAACAGCATATTTAGGGTACTTTTTTAACTAATAAAGCAATTAATGATTCCTTTAGATGAAGAAATTGGCATTTTCCCTAAAAAAAAACGCTTGTTTTTATTGTAATTGAATATTTGCTGTATAGTGAAGAAAAAGGTTTTATGACTGTTGAACTACATGAAATGAATTAATCAATTGAAAAAAGCGGGCCAGGTCTAGTTTATTATTGCCGAGCTCTCCCTTCCGCACATCTGCTATCCGGGAGCCAGCATTTATCAGTTTGATGAAGATCGCATATCAGAAATCGGTTACGAGGATACGGAGCAATTACCCTCACGAAATCCTTTTTGGATAATCTGCAGCTTTACCTTCTTCATCTAACAAACAGTTGAAATAAAATAACACCAGCTAACATAAAAAAATTAAGCCATTAAAAATAAAACACTTAGCAACAAATATTGTATTATTTTAAATGATAATTATCCGGCACCGTAGGCAAGCATTACCTTTGTAAAAAATACCATAATGAACAATACCCAATCAAAAGCGCTAGAACTTGTTGTAGGCATTATAAAAGATACCATTGGCGATATTAAAATTGAACAAACTTCTGCAAGCACCGTTACCCTAAAAGACGGTAATGCCACTATACAATTAACACAACAGGCAGGTGAAAGTGCAGATAAAGAAACGGTTGTAATCCTGGATCCGAAAGACATTATTTACAGTGAAGACCTTCTTCCAGAGCTAAATGACCTCACTTCGGTTACGGTAATTATAAACGGTTTGGATATAGAAACCCACCTTGTTTTTCAAGCGGTAAGAGATTGTTTTGATCAGATCAGTAACAGTTACGAATTTTTGAAAATCTTTGAAAAAGACGTGATCAGAATAAAAAGCGGATTTAAATTCGGAAGCCATGCTTTTGTACTCAATGTACTGAATGAAAAAGACCAGATTGCTATCAGTACAGAATTTGCAGCATCATTTGATGCAGCGGTTAGAAAAACAGTTGAAACAGATGTGATCAAAGTACAAAAAGCCATTAATAAAATGGTTAAAGAAGACGGTGCGTTTTAATCGTCCGCTTTTTTAAATAAAAAATATTTCGGTAGCCCTGTGCCAAAAGCATGGGGCTATATAAACACGCTTGTTTTATACGTTCATCAGTATAGGCATGTTTATCCATAAAATAGCCGACGGTGTAGTGATTATTTTTTTAAGGGTATTGAAAAGCGATACTATAGCGCTGTAAATTTATTAAACAGTTGTCCAGCCATCATCGGAATCTGCCTGAGGCTTCGATTTGGCAGCAGCTTTATTTGCCAATTGCCGAGCCCTAACAACTTCCAAACGTGCTAATTCTACTTCCTCATTTGTAATTCTGGCAGCATGCTTTATATATTCAGGATCAGTTTTATCTTTAAATGTAGCCTGTTCTCCTCTTCTGGAGGCAATAGAAGCCTTTACCGAACAATATCATCAAGCACCTCTCCGTTCTTGTTTTCATTAATCACTCTGGTCACTTCAGTTCTAACAGCTAGCATGCTTCCATCTACTTTATCACCCATGAAAGCTACTTTTTGTTGTTAAGTTCCATTTCAACCGCCTATCATTACATTAAATGCACCTAGCATAATTGTTCCGCCATGCGCGGTTGGGTCTCCAATTCTGGCTGCCGGCATTCCGCCGATCATTACCGATGCAGAACCTTTTATAATGCTATCTGGCGGTCCTACACAAACCAGCATATCGCCTACCCTGGCGGCTGGTAATTTGCCTATCAATACAGTAGGTTCGCCCGGTCCTATAATCGGTCCGCCAACATGCGGTACAGGCACAGGTGCCGGAGTTACCATTGGACATTCATGAAAATCGGTTAATCTGGCTGCTGGTGGCATATTTCGTCTGTTTTAAAATTAATTAATCATATCATTGCACTTTTCAGGCTCAGTTCCATCCCACTTTTAATTTCTGTGGTCATTGATCCTTCTGCGGAAAACTGGCTGTCGGCTACTTGTTTAATGTTTAAACCACTTACCGCAACATCTCCTGTTGGCGCTTTTATAGTTACACCCTGTGTACCTGCGATATTCACTTTTTGATCTGCCTGTATATTAATATCTGTAGCACTTTTGATGGTAATCCCGCTCGCAGACATGACAATGCTATTGTTATGTTCATCCTGAATGGTGATTTTTTTATCCTTATCGCTGAAAATCATTGTGTTTTTATCCGGGGTGGCAATGGTTAACACCTTATTTTCATCATCAAATTCGATATTAATGTTAGATCTGGAAGCAATCGCCTTTATAGAGTTTTTCTCGTTAGGGTTAAGGCCTGAATAAGGCTTATTTTTCGGACTGCTATACATACTACCTAATATCACGGGGTTGCGTGGATCTTCGTTTAAAAAGCCTAGTACCACTTCATCACCTACTTCGGGTAGAAAAAAGGCACCTGCACCGCTGGTTGAATAAAAATTAGCCAATCTTGCCCAAATGCCCTGACCGGTTTGGTCAAATAGCGGCACATCTACTAAAATGCGGTACTGCGAATCGGGATCATCATACATTTTTTTAACGGTGCCATTAAATATACCCCTAACGCCAGGCAACATGCCAGAAGCTGAAGGTGCCATTACATCGGGTTCTTCGATAAACCATTGAGGCGAAAGGCCTACCGAAACTTCAGTAACCCAGTTTCCTTCAGAAAGGTCATGGATAACACCAGAAATTAGATAATCGCCGTTAAACCTACCGCCAAGACCGTTAAAGGTCATAAATTTACCGGGATCAACCAGGTTAGTTCCCTGGAATTTAGCCTCTCCCTGTATTTTGGCATACTCACTTTTTAGCATCTGCGCTTTGGCCCAGTTATTAAGTTTTTCTGTTTCCATCGGTGCGGTGGTTTGCAAGCCATATTCAGGCAGGCCAACTACTTCAGCTAATGTTTTGGAGGAGATATTTCCTGGTCCGGCATAATTGTTTGGCGCTTCATCACTGGCTACCTGCTGTTGTTTATAATCCCAGGTGCTTGATTTTACACTACGTAACTGAGTTATGGCATTCATATCTGCCCTGAATTCCATTAATCCGCTACCATAACCAATGGTTAATACCGGACTAGGGTTTGCGCCTGGTGCTTTTACAGCGACTGTACCATTAAGTGTGGTGACAACCAAGCCGTTCATTTCTGCCAGCGAAAGCATAAAATCCCAGTCGCTTACATAAAACTGTACCTGCTCGGGCCAAACAGTAGTTGTTCCACTTACATCAGGCGTTAAGGAAGAATAATTACTGATGATGGAACTGATTACATCACTATCTTTTTTTTGTGCAAAGGTGAGGCTCTTTCTGCCCACGGTCATTTTTATTGCTTCATCCTTGCATTCTACTTCCAGAGCTGAACCGATAAGGTCATTAATATGGATAGATTGACGGGTAATAATACCTTTAAAGATTACAGTGTTGGACGAATCGTAACCGGCTTCGATACTGATGATGTTACCAGGTACAAAAACAGAAGAAGAACTCGCCTCAAACGTTCCGGTATCTGCTTCACCATCCAAAATGGTGATTATTGCCGTAGAAACTCGGTTTATTCTTTTTTCTACCCGCACAGAAAGAACATTTACTTCTTCAGGAACTGTATTTCCTGCAACTTTAACGGTATAGGTGGCTAAACTGCCACTAGGGATATTGGATGATGATGTCATTATATTTTGAGATGATGAGTGGAAAAATCAGTTTCTCTACTCCTTTTAAGTTTCTAAATTTATTAAGGCCGTTGTAGCGGGCTAACTGAATGTAATATTTTTCATTATTCCATACCTTTTCGCACAGTTCGTGCAATGTTTTCCTTCTTCCACGGTAACAAGGTGATTGATATTGCGCCTTGTGCGCTTACACCATCTGCCATAATATTATCTTTTTAAATTAATGTATAAATCTGTTAACTGGAAACCGCCATTTCCTGTTGGAAAGTAAGCACAATAAACTCTGCAGGGCGTACCATGGCAACACGCACGGTTACGTTCATAAATCCGTTCAGGATGTCATCGGCGGTCATGGTTGTACCTAAACCGCAATCTACCGAAAAGGCATCTGCAGCGGTTGATCCCATCAATCCACCTTCTTTCCAAATCGTGTTCAGGAAACTGCTGATCATTGCTTTAACTGCTTCCCAGGTATTTTTTACATTGGGTTGGAAAACGTAAGAATGTGCTGCCAGTTTACAGGATTGTTCGATCATAATCATGGTTCTTCTTACCGAAATGTACCTCCAGTCCTGGCTGTTACCTTCCAATGTTCTGGCACCCCATACCAAAATACCAATGCCGTTAAAAAAGCGTATGGCATTGATGGATTTACCTGAAACCGGATCGATGTTAAGGCTACCCTGCTGGCTTTCTGATAAATTGATGGGTAAGGATACCGCGGTAGTAATAGGAGTATTGGCCGGAGCCTGCCATACACCTTCCTGGTTATCAATAGTGGTCATTACACCTGCCATACCTGCACTTGCCGGAAGAATATTGGCAAGTCCCAGTACATTTTTAATAATGGTGGCATATACCTTACTCGCGTTGATTAATGCATTATTGTATTGTGTTACCGTTAATGGTGCTCCCGGAGGATTTTCAATATCATGAAGAATGGCTGCAGCCGTTGGATTGGGGTTTGATGGCGGATTTAACAGTGGTTCCAGCTGCTTAACATCGCCGCCAAAAAGATTGGTGTAATTAATGTCAGTGCTTTCCATAATAGTGGTACCAATAAAAGGATAATATGCAACGCCATAACTCAAACCCTGCTCACCTGTATGCTCCCTGAAAGTATTAATATCGGTAGAATAGGTTAGAGGATCCGGGTTTCGGCCGCCAATAATGTCGAAAACTGATACCGCAGTTTGCATGTTCTGGCTTTGCGCCAACATACTTTCCATCAGGGTACCATTATCATCTACCGATAACAAAGTGGCTTCCGGACAGATGTACATGGTAGGTTCCTGCTCGTTAAGTAAAAGTTTAAGGCCACTTTGAAGCTGTGATAAGGAAACATTTGGATTAATAATCTGCTGTCCTACACCCATTGGCTGTGCAGATGCAGGGCCATAAGTACCTACAGATACGATATAGGCTTCTCCCCCTCCATTTTGATAAAACAGTTCAATACTGTTGTACATGTAATAAATGGTATTGGGATCGGGTAAAATGGAGTAGTATGCACCATTGATGATCATATAATCACGATCAGTGGGTTCGCTTTTTTGCTGTACCAAATAATATTCGGGACTATACTGTACCGCCGGACTTGCTGGTGGTGCCGGGTTAGGATAACAATAAATTGACTGAAACTCGGCAAATGATGTAATTTTATACGGCACGTTGGTATAGGATTTACCATTGTATTCTGCCTGGGGCGTATAGCCTATAAATGCCGGAACTGCAGTAGCCACCGCGACTACGCTATTGGGAAAGGCATTTTGCTCATTGATGTAAACACCAGGAGACTTAATGTTTGATGCAATCATAACTTATTTTTAGCGGTTATTGGTTTTTAAATAAACATACATGGGTGAAGATAGCTGTTCGGCCGCATTATCCGTTACCTTATTGTCCACTCGGGTATGGGTGTTGGCAGGCCCTTAATAATTATTGTGGCTGCACAGGCTTATTATGGATTGATGCCGGATGGTTGATCAGGCCGAATTTGTATACATAACGGCTTAAGTTACGGTTATGATCGGCAGTAGCAATGGCCGTATCCGCAAAGCCCATCACTCTTGGCGGCGCTGGCTGCTCTTGTTTCATCAACAAAATGGAATTAACCCTCGAAATCATGAACCAAGTATACCTGCTAAACCCGTGGCCATAGTTGCTGAAACAATATGATAAGTAAAAGTTATGGATTTTTTTAATTTATCCAGCAAAATTAAAAAACTGGCTGTATCGCCACATCCTACAACTATTTCTTTCTCTTTTAACATGTTATTGTTTGGTTGATTATGAAACCAGCACACTTTCATAATCACAACTTCTGGTTGTATCAAATATCAACAAAAGAAATAGAAAGAAGTAATGGATAAAGGCCGTATTTTCACCTTTTACAAAAAGGTGAAATGCGCAAATACCTGCTAAAATATGATACCTTATGTAAACAAATGATAATTTAGATAAGCACTCAATTCCCTATAACAAGAAGTAAAAGTGAAGAAGTTTCTCACGGACTGGTTTTCTATAGAGACATAAACATAGTCCAAAGATTCTCTCTACTCCGCGTTGCTCCGGAGATGACGCCTATTGATACCAAATCACTTATTAAAACAGCCTTTAATTACCGAGAAAAGGTAGACCAGAATTATCCAACCCACGATCAGAAATTTTGGCCAGGCAATAAAATCTGTTCGCCAAAATTCAGCCAGATTTCCAGGGTGGTGGAAACTATGTAGCAGTCTGACATTCTCAATAACATCCAATGAGCCAATTAAGAAGGCCAGAAATAAATTAAACCGTAACAATTCATTTAGACAATTCGTTTTTTCTCTTTGCATTTGGGCATTGGACAGGGTCATGATGAGCAATACATAGACCAAAATAAACAGAAAATCGAGGTGTGTATTCTTTTGTGCGAGGTTTAAAAGTGTTTGGTCGCCATACAGCGTGTCGCTCCAAAGAGAAATGATCTCCGTTCCTGTATCTTTATTGGCTAGTTCGAGATTAATGATTCCTTTACCACTGAATTTCTGGAGGATATTTCCCTGAAAAGACATTACACCACAAACGATAACAAATGCTAAAATTAATATCTTTTTCATTGCTGGCCTCCTTCCTGTTGTTTTAAAACTTTTACAACTGCAGTCCCATTTTTATTTGGGTTATTAATGCAATGAATAAAGGCTGCCGCTGTTTTTTTGAAATGCTGGGGTAAGGGATGCAATTCATCTGTCCAGCCATTTTTACCAACTGATCCTCTCGAATCGATATGGAACACCCGGTTCTCACCCAACATGTCGGTAAAAATGCGACCAATATCAATCATCATTTCATTAAAGAGGTAAATCATGGCATAAACAATTTTGCGCTGATCTTCGGGATCGTAAATACCTCTGAGCTGCAAGGGCGTTTTTAGCCATCCGCCATGTCCGAGAAAGGTCCGTGCAAACAACCGATACCATTTGAGCGGATTATATCCTGTTATCTTTTTATCACTTGGAATGGCGTAATCGTAACCTTGCGTAATAATCTGTATGCCCGGAAATTTACCATTTTCAGCCTTGCCTTTACCCCCCGTAAGAATCCCATTGATAATAAAGTAATATTGGAGTTGAAAAAATGCCAGCAAAGCATAAAAATCTTTTGATATGAACTGAATACCCCGCTTAAAATCTTCCGGTTTGTCGGGCGGATTAGCTGCGTTTTGACAGAGGTATTTCGCAAAGGCACTATGTTCAAATTCGTTAGAATCTGCTTTATGTGTAACCATCGCTGCTATTCTCCTGTTTCCAACCAGATCGTTACCTCCCCCGCTAATGATAAATACATCGGGTTGGAGTGTAGAAAGCTGTTCCACATATTTTTTGGCACTAAGCATATTCATCAGCCAATCGCCTCCTGAGGCGAGGCTATAAACAGCGATATTTTCTTCCATAGCAACCCAATCGATTACATCACTTAAAAGAACAGGATAATTGAACCAGGAATCGCCCTCTACCACCACTACCCTATTTTTAAGACCATTGTGCTTAGCCGTATGTTTACGGAAATTATTTTTCACTTTTTTTATAAAGCGGGTATTACGCTGGCTGTTTTTTAATGCATCTACTTTGGCCATAACTGGCGCTAATGCTGCTATCTTCCGTACTTGCTCCAGATTAAGATCGTAGATGTGCTGAATAATCCCAGAGAGATCAAACTCATTAATCTCAGGCCGCAGCGCAACAAGTTCGCTCACCGTGATTTGGTTATTGAGCAGTTTTTGGATCAGACAATCCTTTTTATCCGGATCCATGGGTTCATGATCGTTGGTCATAGCATTTCTTTGGTTTATTTTGTAATATAAATTACCTAAAATTTATTTCCATAAAGCTGAGCATGTTCCTGCTCATAAACTTCTCTACAATTTCTTCTCCTGAGAGCAGCTTGCCGCGTAAATCTGCAACAGCAATATTCATGAGTTGAAAGATTTTAGATGATATCGCCCCTAAGGCACACACAAAATCAACCTGGGATATACTGCGTATTAAATCAATTGAAAAATACAATGCTCTACCGAAGATAACAGTTCGCTTTAACCTACAGCAGTCATTTATCGAATAAGTAAATATAATGGATCACCTGGTAGTTTCCAATATATAAGTACATTTGGAAACAATTGCAATTGCATATTATCAGCAATGGTTCAAGCAGGTTTTCCGGAATAAAGTAAGTCAATCCTTAACATTTACGAAACATAATACTTACATTAGAGCATTATTTTTGCAAACACAAACCAGCCTTTCTTTGTTTATAAGCAGATTAAAGCGGCACAACATGGAAAACGAAATACAATCTGAAAGGGATATCCAATGCGAATTCCTGAATATTTTTAAATTTATATGGGCAGCTTGTGGCATAGCGCCATTAGGTGAAGCGACAGGCAATCCGGAACCAGAAAATACAAATTCTTAAACGGGCATAGAAGTATCAGTATAACCTATAATTGACCTTAACTTCAGAGCAGGCCAATATCAGGTTACATTATTTCTGCCAGATAGATAACCTCGGGAAAACGCAGGATTGATTTGCCATTACCAGAAATTTGGATTTGATTTTTTGCGGCTAATACTGATCAGCTTCCGGCACATTAACATTCATAATGCATTTAGTTTATTCGAAATGCCAATTAATGCTGAATATAACATTGAGCCATATAATATTCAGCTTGGTCCATTTGCATATTCATCATCTAAAACTCCTCTATAAAAGCATTAAAACCATGCTGGATAATAAATTTACATCCTTAATTATTAGCGGTTTTTTAAACAAAATCCTGGTTAGATTGGTTTTCAGTCACCGATAAAATTAAATCCCTATGTAAATCACAATATTTTTACAAAAAAAACATTTTTTCTAATCCCAAATGCTTCATCGTAGTTTCAGACTTGTAAAAACACCACAATTAATTGACTACAAATTAGTTGTTAATTAACAAAATTAAAAGAAGATAATCGGCTTTTGACTAAAGGCGTATCAGTAGAAATACAGGTGATTAAATTTATGCAAAAAACGCCTTTAAACAGCTTTAAAGTGTATTAAAAATTAATATTAAGGGTGTTTTTTAATATTTTTTTTTAATTACTTTCGACCGTATAACCCAAATAACTGACACATTCGAACTACACAATAAATCAAACCTAATCTATATAGGCAATTGATTTATTATGCCAAAATTTATTAAAACGGCCTCAGCCTTTAATGAATTATTAGATCCATGTTTTAGTCACATATGGGTTCCAACAGTTTATTTATGATCAGGGCTTTTCTGGTGTTTTTATTTAGCGGGTTACTGGGATTAATATTGCTCTGCTCAGCAAATATTGCATTTGCACGCCATGAAATTAAAACCATAACAAACGCTGGCGCTAATAATTTATCCTTTCCTTTTTCTTCAAAAACCAGCACAAACACTATAAAACGTTTATCGGCAAGCAGCTATTCAAAACATTACATTGCGCCTGCCCCATGGCAATATTGGAGTAAAGCCAATGAAATTGTTATTACATCAGATATTGGAACCGTTACCGGAACAATATATAAAAGTGATGGTACACTATTATTTAATTTTACCTGTTTGCAAGGTACACCTTATGTACAACGCTTCACTGGATTGCCTAAGGACGTGCCTGCGCATCCCCTAAATACGGTATTAACGGGAGCCGGATTAATTATAGAAGCAACAGGATCCATTTCTGTTAATTTAAGAAACGTTGCTTCTGATGATTTAATAATTAATGATCCTGATGAGTTAAAAAGAAATGACGGTTCTGATGCGGATATTAAAGGCAACGCCTCTCTTTTTAGTTTCGGTGATGCGGCAATTGGAACGTCTTTTCGTGTAGGTTACTATCGGGATGGTAATCTTGTGGTGAGTACCAACCCTCTAGATAAGCCCCACCCTCCAATATATAGCATTATGGCTACCGAAAACAACACCATTGTTAAAATTGGAGGCGTGGCTACAGCTACATTAAACGCCGGACAAAGTTATCTGTTCAATGCACCGATGGGAACGTTGGTAGAATCGTCTGGATCGGCGGTAATGAATACTGCTGCAGATCTGGATGCACCCGGAGGCTGTGGGGATGGCGCCTACAATCCAATTCCACCAATAGCCTCGCTGGGGCAAGAGTATGTAGTAGTTAGAGGAGAGGGTAATTCAACCGCCGAGCAGACTACAGTAATTGCAACCGAGGCTAACACCGTAGTTACCGTTACCGACTTTGACCTGAACGGTGTTCAGAAAAGAGTAACTAACTATACACTGGCACAAGCCGGCGATTTTAAAACTTTTGCTCATGGTTACGTTAATGGAACTTATAGCTACAATAATCCACCAGGTATAAATACAGGCCGGTATTCATCATCAAGAATTCAAGCCAATAAAAATGTAGAAGTATTTTCAGGTACGGCTGGTATTTCTGACGGTGGTGGTTGCGAGGTTGATGTTGCGACTTTAGTGCCAATATCCACTTGTTCGGGGTCCAGAAAAGTAGAAACCACCAATTTTACTGCTTATAGCAACAGTGATTTATCTTATTTTGGTTACATCATTACAAAAAGTACAGCTAAAATCTCTCTAAAAACGCAATTTGGTACAACCAATTATAATGGCACCGATATTGAAACCATACCAGGCATTGGTACACGTAAAGCTTTAGGAACTTCCGGTTTATATTTAATCCGTTTCACAAAGGCAAATATTGGCTCACCAAAAACAATCATCATTAACAGCTCAGAACGACTTACAGTAACGATGGTGCAACAAGGTGGTGGTTTCTCCATGTCTAACTTTATTTCCCGTTTCCCTGAAAAGGCCGATCAACCTCTCGTATCGCAAAGCAACTGTGCATCTGCAACGCTTACCGCAAATCCGAATGCTTCTTCATATCAGTGGTATCTTAACGGAAATCCGATAAGTGGTGCAAACACCAATACTTATGTGGCTGGTGTTTCCGGCAATTATTCAGTAAGTTATAGTTTAGATTGTGGCATTAGCGCCCCTTCGCTCCCTTTAAATATTTCACTTTGTAATATCGACCGCTCCATTACTAAAACGATTGATGTGCCTTACCCTGAATTAAACAGCAATGTGGTATTTACCCTTAAGGCCGAAAATTTAGGTAATGGAAATGCGGTTGGGGTATCGGTTACAGATCTGCTTCCCGATGGTTTTTCTTATGTGTCGAGTGTAGCGCCATCAGGTACAAGTTACGATCCTATTTCCGGTATATGGACTATTGGCGATTTGGCCAGTAATGCCAGTATTAGCTTAAAAATTACCGCAAAAGTGATAAAAACAGGCGTAAATATAAACACCGCTACCATTACTGGTTCGCAACCCGATCAGGTAAGCAATAACGATCAGAGTTCGGCTACAACCACTACCGGCTCTGGCGATAGAGAAGTGTGTGTAGGCACAGCCATGAACAACATTATTTTTGATATTCCACCAGGTACAAACGGTGTCCAGGTTACGGGATTACCAGCCGGGATAGATGGCAGATATGATAATAGAACAAAGAAATTAACAATTAGCGGTACGCCAACTACTGCAGGCCCACCCATGACTTATACCGTTTCTAATACTACAGGAACGCCATTCACTACAACAGGTTCAATAACGGTAAATGGAAATGTAAGTACTCCTGTTTTTAATACCGGATTAACCAATAAACACTGTATGGGTACCGGAACCGATACCTATGTTGCAACGGCAACAAATGCAACAAGCATAGTCTACTCCATTTTACCCTTAGCGGCAGGTATTATTGATGCAAACAATGGTAAGGTAACCTGGGATAATACATTTACGGGAACAGCCACCATAACAGCCACAGCAAAAGGCTGTACAGAGAAAACGACCAATTTTATTGTAATCGTAAACGGGCTTCCAAATTTAACATTGGGTACCGAACCCGAAATTTGCCAGGGTTTTACCACTACATCTCTCCCTTATACCAACCCATTAAACAATCCAACAACCTATAGGATAACCTGGAATACACCAGGTTTTAATGCTGTTAGTAATCAACCTTTGCCAGCAGGAAATATTCCGCTTAACATTCCCGTCAATGCTGCATTGGATACCCATTCTGGTGTGTTAACCATTGAAAATGCAGCGGGTTGCAGCACTCAAATTAATTTCAACATTAAAATAAATCCAAAACCATCAGCACCACATGTGTCGGTGCAAACTAATTCACAATATTAAACAAACAAACAAATCGTCCCCATGAACAATTCAATTACAAAAACAATTTTAGCAGCTATCTTTTTCTTAATCTGTACATTTTCAAGCGTATCTGCTCAGGTAGTATTACCAACCACAAGCGGAGTTAATTTATTCTGCGAAGGCTCAGACCTTACATTGCCTCCCCCCCCAGATGGTGCAAACTGGATTGTTAAATACAGTGAAACTTCAACAACTTCAACAACTCCACCAAGTATAGGTGTCACCTTGGTTTCAGGAAAAATTCCAGCTGCAGATTTAAAAACCGGGTATTATTATTTAAGTTCTAAATCGGCCGCACAAGGCTCCTGCGAATCGGAATTACAGGAAATTCCGGTATATGTGCTTAAACCTTTGGTTGTTACTTTTACTCCTGCTAATTTCTGTCTTGAAAGTCCGCTCGCTCAAATAGGGAACGTATCAAGTATTGATGTTAATACTCAGGCCTTTGCCTATCAGTGGTACACAGTTGATGGCACTGTAGAAACTGCAATATCAGGAGAAAACCAGATAAGTTATACTCCTGCATTACCAATAACAGCGGGACCGAAAAAATACAGGTTAAAAGCAGGTTATGTAATTAATGGCAATAAATATTGCCCACAAGATGCAACTGAGACGATTACCGTTACGCCTAAACCTGTAAAACCAACCATTACGCCAGGAATCATTAATGGCACGGCACCAGCAGTTACTTTCTAAGTAAAGTCTCGGTTTTCAGCATATTGATGTATAGATGAAGCTAAGGATATATTCCTTTCTGCCTTTGGCTATATTGTTGTTTTTTATTCAAACAGCAAAGGGCCAAATTGCACCCAACGGGCGGCAAACCATTTCGATCAGACCAGGATCGTCGGTGGTTTTGCGTGCAAACTCGGCTGAGACAGCATCATTTATATGGTATAAGGATAATGTGTTGGTGCAAGGACAAAATAACCCAACGCTGATTACGGCAACAGCTGGTATTTATAAAGTAGTTGCCTCAAATCAATTTGGCTGTACATCCGATATTTCAGATGAAATAGAAGTTTTGGTATTGCCACAAGCTATTGCAGATGTAGCCGTCACAAAACGCTCAGAAGCAAAGCTCGTAGTGGGCGATCAGGTTTTTGAGTACTACTTAAATGTTAGAAATAATGGTACTGATGATGCCACCCAACTAATGATCAGGGATGCTCTTCCAGATAATATTTCTTTAGAAAACCTGGACCAACCAACCGATGGAATGGCGACCTACGACCAGATCAACAGAACCATTAACTGGAATATTCCCTTACTGGCCAATGGCAAGTTTGCAGAACTGGTAATTAAGGTAAGGTCTAAGCAATTGGGCATGGTGACTAATACAGCTACTGTAACTGCAATAGAATTTGACCCTAACCTGGCCAATAATACATCAACCGATAAAAAAGAGATTTCAGGCTTAAGAATTCCAAATGTTTTTACGCCTAATGGGGATGGCAAGAACGACACTTTTTATATTGAACACCTGGAATCTTTTGAATCGAAAGAGGTAACGATCATTAACCGTTGGGGAAGTACAGTTTATCAATCCAGTCACTATCAAAACGACTGGACTGCACCAGGATTAGCAGATGGAACCTACTTCTACATAGTTAAAGTTAGAAATGGAACAACAACCTGGCAAGATTACAAAGGTTATATCACAGTAATCAGGTAAATAAAGCAAAATACAGACATGAACATTTTGAAAAGGATACTTCTTTTTTTGATCATTACGATATCATCCGTTAAGGGTTTTGCGCAGCAAGACGCCCAGTTTGGGCAATATGTTTTTAATGGTATGTATATCAATCCCGCATATGCGGGTTATAAGGAAGAGCTTTACCTCCAGGCTTTTCTCAGAGCACAATGGACCGGCATCAGGGGAGCACCACAAACCCTCTCTATATCAGCAGATGAGGCAATAAATGATGAAAGTTTGGGAATGGGGCTAATTGTAAGCAAGGATAAAATAGGTGCACAAAATACGTTAAATGCATCGGCAAACTTCGCTTACAGGATAAAACTCGATCGTACGGAAACCAATATCCTCGCATTCGGTTTAGGTGTAGGTGTAATACAGACAGCCTTAAACGGCAATTTACTAGACCCTATTGAAATGGGCGACAATCGTATCCCGACAGGGTCAACAAGTCAGACCATGCCCGATATACGCGCTGGTATTCATTATTCAAATGAGAAGTTTTTTATCGGTTTTTCGGCAAATAATCTCTTGTCAAAAGCCTTATCCGTATTTGACGATTACCATTCGCTAAACGTTAAAATTCAGCCTCATTTTTACCTGAGTGCAGGAGTTGCATTACCTCTGAATAACGATTTTGTTTTTAAACCAACCTTTTTAATTAAAGATGATTTACATGGGCCAACTTCATTAGATTTAAATGCCTTTTTACTGGTAAAAGAGCGTTTCTGGCTTGGCGCAGTTTATCGCACTTCAGTGAAAATTTACCCTAAAGAGAACCTCCAACCTGGATTAACCAGTAGATCTGCTATTGGTTTCATCAGCGAATTATTTATCAGATCTAACCTGCGTATTGGTTATGGTTATGATTACAGCCTCAATAAACTGAGCAATTATGATTATGGCTCGCACGAAATCTCAGTTGGCTATTATATCGAAACCAAAAAGAGCCGAAGACCAAAGTGTTATTTTTAGGTAGCAATGGAAAAAATACAGTGCAGATTAATCAAACAAATGTACTACCATGCAATGCCATAATCTTCGCCATGGTTACTTGAGCCACCTTGCAAGCTATTGTGTTTCCAATCAAAATAAATAGCATTGATCGGGCCGCTGGTACGTTCTGAAAAACTGAGCGTATATCCCATTTTTTTTAGTTCAGTACGCACCTCCTCTTTGGTGTTGGCATTTAATAAGATCTGACCAGGCTTTGGTGCTCTGTCGCTCGTTTTAGTACCACCTAGCGAAAGCCAAAGTTGATTGGTATTAAAATTAGCGGCTTCGGTTGCCCTTTGCACATTCATATCAAATTCAGCCATATTTAAAAAGAACTGCAGCAAGTTCTGGTCTTGGGTATCACCACCCTGAACTGCGGCAGCTATAAAAGGTTTACCATCTTTGAGAAATAGTGAGGGCGATAAGGTCACTCTTGGTCGTTTGCCAGGTGCAACAACATTGAAGGGGTTTAAAGCAGAATCGAGCACAAAACTTTGCATGCGCTGACTCATTCCAATACCAGTATTACCGGCAATACAAGCCGGAAGCCAGCCTCCGCTT
Organism: Pedobacter sp. D749; assembly: GCF_019317285.1. Classification (NCBI taxonomy): domain Bacteria; kingdom Pseudomonadati; phylum Bacteroidota; class Sphingobacteriia; order Sphingobacteriales; family Sphingobacteriaceae; genus Pedobacter; species Pedobacter sp. D749. The sequence goes on along the minus strand of NZ_CP079218.1, from coordinate 1,545,697 downwards.
GGGGTAACTGATACCACCCAGCCTGCTTTGTCTGCAGCTTCTATCGACGTTGTTCCCCGCCATAAACGGTCTTCATAAATTTCTTTTGGCGTATTGTTACCCAGGTCGTGTTTTGGTGCAAAATTACGTTTGGCTGTATCAAGGTTAAAACCCCTGCTCTTTAACAGATTTAAATATGGGTTTTTCTTTCCCTCATATGGATAAGGATCACCAGGACCTATGTTTGCATCATTTTTATCTGCCTGAATAAGTGAGGCCCGTTGTTTTGCATAATCTTTACTTAAAAGGCCTTTAATTGGCTCAACTGGATTTTGATTAGGATCTCCATAGTAAAAATCACGGTCGGCGAATGACAGATTCATAGCCTGATAAACAGTATGGATATATTTCGAGCTATTGTAGCCCATTGCTTTTAGATCAAAATTCTCTAATATATTCAATGCCTGGAGTAAAACCGGACCCTGTGTCCACTGTTTTAACTTGTACACTTTAATTCCTTTATAATCGATGCTTAGCGCTTCTTCTTCAACCGGTTTCCATTTCGCAAGATCATCCATGGTAATTAAACCACCTTGTTCTTTGCTTCCGCGAACAAATTCTTTCGCGATGTCTCCTTTATAAAAACGATCATAAGCGGCCATTAATGCCTCTTGTCGGTTGCTTCCTTTCTTTAACGCTGCTTGTTCTGCTTCAACCATTTTGGTTAGGGTGGCCAACAGATCTTTTTGAACAAAAACTTCCCCTGCTTCTGGCGCCTCCCGTTTCTCACCCAAATGTGGCAACAATACCTTTTTACTGTAAGGCCAGGTTTTAATTAATTGTTTATCCCGCTCCATACTATTTGCAGCCTGTGCTTCTATCGTGTAACCTGCGGCCATGTGCATGGCAGGTGCTAAAACCTGACCCAAACTCATGCTACCGTATTTACTCAGCATGTAGATCAGGCCGCCGGGTGTACCCGGGGTGGTGGCGGCCAAAGGACCGTATTCTGGCGGAAAACTATAACCTTTAGCTTTAAAAAAGGCTACGGTTGCTCCGGTTGGGGCAACACCCATTGCGTTTATGGCGATTACCTTTTTGGTATTCGGATTGTAAATCAGCGCCTGTGTTTCTCCTCCCCAGCTCAAGGTATCCCACATGGTGCAAGTAGCAGCTAACATGGCACACGCCGCATCAACAGCATTTCCTCCTTGCTGAAAGATCATTGACCCTGCTGTTGCTGCCATCGGCTTTCCCGTGATGGCCATCCAGCTGTTACCGTACAGCATCGGCTTTTGCGTTTGCTGTGCAAATAAAGGACGAAGAAAAAGTGATAATAATAGAAACAGGACTAAATTTTTCATACTTCCAATATAGCTAAAATATCTACTACAACAATCTGCGTCAGTACTAAAACCCTTAATTCAGGGCAATAAAACAAGCTTGTTACGAAATTTAAACAAGGTTACAACAGCCAATAAGTTTTTTAGTAATTTATACATCAGTACTAAAGTTAAATCCTGCCTTTATTTCTTTTTCCTGGGTTTGGGCTCGGGCAGTTCAGCTACGGTGATGCTTACCAGTTTTTTTAGCCAATCGCTATTTTCCAACTGCTCTTCTATTAGAAATTGATTTTTTGCGCCCGGATAAGGTGGTGCTTCCACAACGTCAATTATATATGCTCTTCCCGATAAAGTAGGCTTAACAAACAATTTATTATCGCATACGAGCGCAAATAACTTATAGTCAAAATACAAACCGTATTCACCAAACATTTTCTTACAGGTAACCTGTCCGGAATAACCAATCTGATCGATAACAAAGTCCACGAATTTCTGATCTGATGCCATTTGTAAATTGATTTAATTTAAACTTTAATTTGATTAAAATCTTTCTTTTGATTCTGGTTTGCAATAATACGCTTAATCACTAAATTTGCCGCCCTAAAAGCGGGTTGTTTGTTCAGGCAAACCGTTGTACTAAAAGTAAAATTATAAAATGGAAGAAAACGATTTTGTTTCTATCTGGCTGGAAGAAACCGGAAATCCTGCAATTGAGAAACTAGAACAGCTAAACCTGGAAGTTGCCCTTAAAACGACAGCATTACTTGCCGTAAAAGGTTCAACTGAAAACGACCTGGCGTTTATATTGGATATTAATCCTGATGAAATCAAAAGGTGGTTAACTGGCAGACATATTTTCAGTATCAAAACCATTAATGAAATTACAGCTGCATTAGCTGAAATTGACACCAATAACACCGGAAAGCAACAGATAAACTAATATATAAATTGCAACAGGGCTGGCTCACGAACGTAGCCCAGGTATTTAAATTTCTTTACTTCTCTACTGTAGTTTCGCTAAAGTTAACTGTTTTAAGTTTACTCACATTCTTTTCCTCCAAAGCTTTTCCTGCATAGTCTGGCTTATTTGTACCCCATACTACATTGCTGTTAAGTAGGCTGATGTATCCGGTATTTTCAAAATAAAACCCCGCAATCGCACTTTTAACGAGCCCTTCAACATTGCTTGGCCTGCGGTCATATACTCCTCCTGCTTCTTTTGTTGTTTTATCAAGGTAAACACTAACCTGGTCAAAATAGATCTCAGAAATTTTATCAGGACTTTCACCACTGATGTATACACCACTTTCTCCTGTACATCTGATATTACTGAAATAAATATTTTTAACTGCTCCAACCTTGCCCTTGGTTTGGCCCTTCGGTAAACGCCAGCCAGCATCTTTATTGTTGCTGGTTGCTCTTGGATAAGCGGTAATATAAATCGGCTCCGCCTTGCCCCACCATACATCCGAAAAAAGTTTCGATTCGATAAACAGGTTAGAAAAAATCACATTATTTACGGTACCCTCATCACGGTTTTGAATACCAATACCGCGGTTGCTCTTTCTGATATTGCAGTTATTGATCAGTACATTGCTAATCCGGTCCATATTTTCTGAACCTATTTTAATGGCACATGAGCTGGAGGTCATGGTACAGTTACTAACTACAATGTTTTCACAGGCGCCATATTCTTCAAATTCACGTCTGTTTTTTAAGCAGATACAGTCATCACCCGATTCAATAAAACAATTGGTAATCCGCACATTTTTACTGTGATCAAGATCAATTCCATCACTATTACGGATTTTAATGCTGTTGAGTAATGTTATATTGGATATCGAAACATCATTACAACCGATTAAATGAACGGTCCAGTAGGCAGAATTTTGAAAAGTTACCCCATCTATATTCAGTTTATTACAGCCGGTTAGCGTAAGCAAATGCGGTCGCGGATCTACAACATTAAAAGGTTTTAAAACATACGAGTCGCTAAGCTCCTCCCCCATAAACGAAATTCCATTCCCATCAATCACCCCTGTTCCGCTAATGCTCACCTGTTCTAGTTTTTCTCCGCCTATCCAGATGGTACCTTCACCTTTATTGCCTCTAAAAGCACTTTGCGTATACAGTTTTTCATCAGGACTGGCCAGGAGTTTAGCACCACCTTCTACCCTTAAATCAACAAACGATTTTAAGTTAAAAGGACCGGCTAAAAATACATTCCCGGCGGGTACAATTACCTGTCCACCCCCTGCTGCAGAACAGGCATTGATAGCTTTCTGAATGGCAGCTGCATCGTTCGTTTTGCCATCGCCAACTGCACCGTATTTTTTAATATTATATAATTTGTTTTGGGCCATCCCACTGAAAGAAATCAGCAGTGCAAAAAAAAGTAAAATTCTAATCTTCATTTCAATTCGTTATAAATATACAATGGGTTATTTTAAGCCATGACTTGCTTACCAAAAGACGGTATAAAGCGCTGCAAGAATACCACAGATAATAACCGAGGCAATGGTAAACGCCGGAGTAACCTTAAACATACTGCTGTCAATTTTCAATCCCTGCGGGTTATTTTCACTTTTAGGATCGGTTAAGGTTACCAGAACCATTAAACCCATAATAATCACAAATACCCACGACATCCTGTTCAAGAAAGGCATCGGTGCAATAGCGCCGCTGGTTAGAGTAGGCAGGAATTTAAAAAAAGTAGATAAAGGGATGGTTAATAAAGAAGCGGTAAGCGCTGCACGTGAAGTGGTTTTCTTCCAGAAAAAGCCCAGTAAAAAGATTGCAAAAACACCCGGCGAAATAAAACCTACATATTCCTGAATAAACTGATAAACCTGATCGAAACTGCGCAATGCCGGAGCGATAACGATAGCGATTAAAGATGCGACAACCACAGACCAGCGACCAACCGAAACCAATCGGTTTTCTGAAGCTTCGGGTTTAATAAACTTCTTATAAATATCAAGTGTAAAAATAGTGGCAATGCTATTACATTTTCCGGCAAGTGAGGCTACGATAGCAGCAGTAAGCGCAGCAAAAGCCAGTCCTTTTATTCCTGCGGGTAATAAATTCATCAGGACCGGGTAAGCATGATCGGGCTTAACTGTTCCGGCTGCATCGAGCATTTCGGAATGGAAATAACCACGTTGATAAAGCACGTAGGCTGCAATACCTGGAATAACAACAATTACCGGAATGAGTAATTTCAAAAACGCGGCAAATATTAATCCGTTACGCCCAGTCTTTAAATCGGCTCCTAATGCCCGCTGAACAATATACTGGTTACAACCCCAATAATTTAAATTATTGATCCATAAACCACCTACCAGTACCGCAATACCAGGCAATTCATTGTAAAATTTATCTCCCTTAGAAAATATCATATGAAAATGATCAGATGCTTCGCTGCGTAACAAAGGAAGCGAGGCCAAAACGCTGGGTGCATCCAGTTTTTCAGCTACCAGTTTAAGTGCCATATAACAGGTAATCAATCCACCTGCTACCAAAACAAAAACCTGTATTACATCGGTATAACCAATTACTTTCATGCCGCCAAGGGTGATAATGGCTGAAAAAATGGCCAGAAAAATGATACAGATATTAAAAGGAATACCCGTAATGGTTTCAATAGCAATGGCACCAAGAAAAAAAATAGAAGTTAAGTTTACAAATACATAAACAAGCAACCAAAAAACAGCCATTAATGTACTTACCGTATTATTATAACGGTTAGACAGAAACTGTGGCATGGTGTAAATTTTGTTCTTAATGTAAATGGGCAGAAAGAATATGGCTACAATAATTAATGTAGCGGCAGCCATCCATTCGTAACTGGCAATGGCAAGCCCCATTGCAAAACCCGAACCCGACATACCAATAAAATGTTCGGCAGAGATATTAGAAGCAATGATAGATGCACCAATTGCCCACCAGGTGAGTGAGCCTTCTGCTAAAAAATAATCCTTCGTATCAGTACGTTTTTGTTTCTTGCTTCGATAAACCCAATAGCCGTATGCCGAAACAATGATAAAATACATTAAAAAAACAACATAATCGAATACAGACAAGTGATTCATAAAGATTTTTTACATTTGGTTTTTTTTAAAAGTCAGAAAAAATCCCAATGTTGAAGGTTTAATTCAATTATTTAATTACGTAAACGTTTTCGCCTATCAGCCGGCAATAACCTAAATTTATACTGTTAACAACCTGTAGATTCGCGTTTGGTTAATACAGATTTTAATATGATATTCTGCTCATCATCCAGTTGTTTATTGTGAAGGATTTTGAAAAGACATTTTGCTGCTTCACGTCCAATTTCAAAGGCAGGCTGCGAAATTGTTGTAAGCGAAGGACTTAAGAGTTTTGCCGTACTCAGGTTAGAAAAGCTGAGTACTTTAACATCATCCGGAATCTGTAAACCCAATTCTCTACAGGCACAATAAGCAGGAATGATGAATTCTTCAATAGAAGAAAACAGTGCATCGGGTTTATACTTCCCAAGCAATTCCTTGATCTGTTGCAGGTTAAATTCTTCATCATCATGATATTTAATCACGAGTTCATCCGAAGGCGCCAGCCCATGTGATTTCAGTGCGTCCAGATAACCCGCAAACCTTGCTTTACCTGCCGGAAGATTTTCGAGACCAAATAAATAGGCAATTTTGGTACAGCCACACTCAATTAAATGTTCAGTGGCCTGAAAAGCAATTTCATAATCATCAGTAGTTACTTTAACCGCATCCAGGTTTTCATACACCCGATCGAAAAATACCAGCGGGATTTTCTTAACCAGATTGGCATAATATTCACTATTGTATTCACTGCTTGATACCGAAGTAAGAATACCATCTACCCTCCCGTTTAACAAACTGTTGGTAAAAGCTTTTTCTGCCTCTATGTTTTCGTGGGTTTGATAAATGAGCACATGGTAACCATACTGCCGGGCTATTTCTTCAATCCCCATGATGGATAAGGAGAAAAAATTATTGGCTACGCAGGGGATAACTACTGCAACAGTTTTTGTTTTATTGCTCCGAAGGTTACTCGCTGCCGGATTTGGTGTATAATTCAGTTCTTTAGCCAAAGTCCACACCCTGTTTTTGGTTTTTAAACTGATTTCATGACTGTCGTTGAGGGCCTTAGAAACGGTTGCGATAGAAATGTTCAATTCCTGAGCTAACCGCTTAATATTAACTGTTTCCGCCATGTATTTAATTTTGTTTGTTAGTTTTTTGAGGTTTACCCGGCCTTACCGCGAGAATTACGATAGGCCAAACCCGCTCTTTTCTTCATCAGCACTTTCATCAAAAACAGTAGCTTCCTGGCTATACGGATATAAACAGAGGAAGTTGAAGTTAAAAATAAGTTAGCTGGTTCAGCAGCCCAATATCTTTTCAATTATGAATAAATAGCTGGCCGCACACGCAAATATAAAATAATCGCAACATCATCGTCAATTTTTTTCTTTTGTATGTTTCGCTAACATAAACCCAGGCCGGACAGCATCTGCTAAGCCGGCAACAAATTGCAACCACTCAAATTAAAATTTTAATTCGTATTCCGCAGTACGAAATAAGATTTTACGTAATCGTTTAAGTAAATAAAGTTGGTCAAACATAAAATTTTAAGCTTTCAAAAACTCAACTTTAACCCAACAACCAACAAAATTTTATTCAAATCAATTTCTAGCCTTATGAGAAACCAAAGTGCATCGTCAGAGGATAACCAAAATCCGTTGCAAAATCTTGATCAATGGGAAGATGATATATTAACCCGCTATCCGGATCCTAAAAACATCAATGCTGACAAAAAAGAAGAGCAGTTCAGAAATTACGAAGAAACAGAAAAGGATAGTGTAAAAGAATTTTACAGACTTAACCATACCTATCAAACATACGATTTCGTAAAGCAGAAAAAAGCAGATTACTTAAAGTTCGACAAACAAGAGATGCCTATCTGGAGTGCGTTTGATTTTTTGAATAAGTTAGTAGACGATTCTGATCCTGATACCGATTTAGACCAGATGCAGCATTTGTTGCAAACATCTGAGGCGATCAGAAACGACGGCCACCCCGATTGGATGGTATTGGTAGGCTTAATCCACGATATGGGTAAAGTGCTTTGTTTATTCGGAGAGCCACAATGGGCTGTAGTTGGCGATACTTTCCCGGTAGGTTGTGCTTATTCAGATAAAATTGTTTATCCTGAATTTTTCAGTCAGAATCCCGATTACAACAATGAAATTTATCAAACCAAACTGGGTGTTTATACTCAAAATTGTGGGCTGGATAATGTAGATATGTCTTGGGGGCACGATGAATATGTATACCACATGATGAAGCCCTACTTACCAGAACCGGGTTTATATATGCTCCGTTACCATTCTTTTTATTCACAGCACAGGGAAAATGCATACGATCACCTGATGAATGAAAAGGACCATGAAATGTTTAAATGGGTTAACCTTTTTAACCCTTACGATTTATATTCTAAAAATCCCAATCAGAAAAGCTGGGAAGAACTGGAATCTTACTACAAAGCATTGGTGGCTAAATATTTACCGGCTACCATTAAATTTTAAATTCTATCTCCAAACATTAATAACTAAATAAACAATTTATGAATCTAATTTTACAAAAATCATGAGATTTAAATGTACACGCTTAAAGTATAGTGGCATATTTATGCTGCTTTTACTCATCAGCCAGGTATTTAATGTTACCTACGCGCAAACTGAACGAAAAATTACTGGAAATTTATTAGATAACACAAACCAGCCCGTAATCGGTGCGTCTGTTTCAGTAAAAGGTACTTCGAAAGTAACTTCTACAGGTACAGATGGATCATTCAGCATTTCAGCAAAAACCGGTGACAAAATTCTTTTCAGTTTCCTGGGTTATCAAACTAAGGAACTCACCGTAGGTACAGCGTCTACTTATAAAGTTACTATTTTAGAATCTACGGCCGCTCTTAATGATGTGGTTGTGGTGGGTTATGGTAAAAGTTCAAGAAAGGCTTTAACCAGTTCCATATCTTCAGTTAAAGGAGATGATTTGAATAGGGGGGCTATCAGTGATATTGGACAGATGTTACAAGGTAAAGTTCCAGGTTTAAACATTACCAAAAATGGAGATCCTACCAAAACTGCAGCAATCATTATGCGTGGTGCATCAACCCTTCGCGATGGCGCTCAATCGCCATTATTCGTAATCGATGGAGTAGTTGGCGCGGATATTTCCATTCTGGCACCTGATGATATTGCTACAATCGACGTATTGAAAGATGCTGCCGCTTCTGCGATTTATGGTAACCGTGCTGCAAATGGTGTAATTATGGTAACCACGAAAAAAGGCGTTGCCGGACAAACCCAAATCTCTTATAACGGCTATTTTGGTGTAGAAAACGTTTCTAATCGTTATGATATGATGGATTCAGATCAATTACGCGCCTTTTTAGCAAAAACCAATACTGCATTAACGCCTGCGAATGATAAAGGTGCCAACACCAATTGGCAGAATGAAGTACAAAGAAGCAATGCCCTGTCTTATAATCACAATGTTTCATTAAGTGGCGGAACAGAGCAAACGACTTATAACGCAAGCATTAATTATTTTAACCAGAAAGGTATCATCAAAGCCAGTGGTTTAGATAGGTTTATAGGTCGCGTGGGTTTGGAACAAAAAGCTTTCAACGATAAATTAAAGCTTTCGTTTAACTTAAGCAACTCCGTAAGTAATGCAGATTTAGTTCCGTATAGAAATACGGTTCTATCACAAATGCTAACGTATTTACCAACTGCACCGGTTAGAAATCCCGATGGAAGTTATTTTGACAACCTGATTCAAAGCAATTATTACAACCCGGTTTCCATGCTGGAAAATGGCAAGGAAAACGTAAAAACGAAAAACATTTTAGGAAGTGTGAGTGCAAACTTAAAACTACCATTTGGCTTCACCTATGACATAAATGTATCTTACCAGAACACAGAAAATATTTTTGGTGCATTTTACAACAGCATTTACACCTCGCGTTACAACAACGTAAGAAACACACCAGAGCCACCAGCTCCCCTAGCTTTTATATCATTGGTTGGCCAAAATGGCGTAGCGCAAAGAAATACATATCAAAATACCAATAAAATTTTAGAAACTTACCTTACCTGGAATAAAAAGTTCGGTGACCACGATATCAATGCCGTTGTAGGTTACTCATACCAACAATCATTAAATAACGACGGTTTTCAGGCCACCTCAACTAATTTTCCTGTTAATGATGTTGGTTATAATAATTTAAGTTTAGGTAATCCTTATGCAATTCCGGATTTTAGGGTTAATTTTAATCCAGATGTTACTTACCAGGAGATTTTACTGATTTCTGATTTTGCCAGGGTTAATTATAATTACAAAAATAAATACCTTATTCAGGGATCAATTAGAAGAGATGGATCGAATGTATTCGGAATAAATGAAACATGGGGATATTACCCATCTGTGGGTGCGGCCTGGAACATTGACCAGGAAAATTTCTTTAAAAATCAAAATCTGATTGGAACATTAAAACTACGTGGAAGTTATGGTATTGCCGGGAACTCAGCGGGTTTCGCGCCATTAACCACGAAGTTAATTTACGGTCAGGTTGGCCAGTTCTATTATAACGGTTCACCAAGAGAAGGTGCTTACGGTGCCATTCAAAATGAAAACCCTGATTTAAGATGGGAGAAAACGGCCACAACCAATATTGGTTTGGATTTCGGATTGTTTAAGGGCAGATTAACAGGATCTGTGGATTTATATGATAAAAAAACAACTGATTTAATATTGTCTTTTGGGGTTGATAATAACTTATTTCCAACAAGTCTCTACACCGCTAATGTTGGTGAGTTAAGTAATAAGGGTGTCGAGTTGGTTTTAAATGGTACGCCAGTGATTACAGATAACTTTAGCTGGACTACCGGATTTAACTTAGCGCACAATAAAAATAAAATTGTTACACTATCGGATGATAGCAGGTTTAACATTGAAGACCGATTGACCGTTACACCTGGTGGTGGAGGGCAGAGTGGTGCATCAATACAAATTTTGTCACCGGGCCAGCCTATCGGAACATTTTTCACTTATAAATATGCAGGTAAAGATGCCAATGGCGTTTCACAATTTTATGATGCTGCCGGAAATGTTAAAACTCAGAATTTACTGGATAAAACTGATTATTACATATTGGGTAATGCACAGCCAAAAGCATTGATTGGATGGTCAAATAACATCAGGTATAAAAATTTCGATCTAAGCATTTTCATAAGGGCTGTATTGGGGAATAAGATTATGAATGTAACCCGTGCTGATTTATTCCGTCCGAGTACCGCACAGTTTACCAATATTCCGGTTGAAGTAGAAAACGAATCTGCAGCTGATTTCAATTCGTATAAATACTCAAGTCGTTTCCTCGAAAACGGAAGTTATTTAAGGTTGGATAATGCGACTTTAGGTTATACCTTTAAGAAAGGAATTATACCAGGCGTTCGATCTCTACGTCTGTACACAACGGCAAACAATTTATTTTTAATTACAGGTTACAAAGGTATTGACCCGGAAATTAATCAAGGCGGTACTGCCCCAGGTGTTGATACCAACAACTTTTATCCAAAAACCAGGACCTTCCTGTTCGGTTTAAACGTATCATTTAATTAATCAATTAGAGATGAAAAATCTTACTAAATATATTGCAGGCGCAGCTTTAACACTAGGTGTGTTAAGTTCCTGCCACAAACTGGATTTAAAGGTGGAAACGCAATTAACTCCTGAAACATTTCCTCAAACGCCACAACATTTTGTACAGTTAACCGGTCAGGTTTATGTACAGCTTCGCCAGAATTGGAGTACCGATTACTTCTTTATGCAAAGCTTAAGTACCGATGAGGCAATTATGCCCGCAAGAGGGGGTAACTGGTATGATGGTGGTGTCTCCGAGGCGCACCATAAACACACCTGGAATAAAGATAATGGGCACGTAGGTAGCGGTTGGGGATGGCTTTCCGGAGTGATTAGTAAAGCCAACCAAAGCTTATTCTTGTTAAAAAATGCGCCAGAATCACCGGCAAAAACTTCGGCCCTGGCTGAAGTTAGGGCAACCAGGGCTTTAGCTTTCTTTATGATGATGGATTTGTGGGGAAATATTCCGGTTGTAACCACTTTTGGTGAGACGACCCCACCCGAAACAAAATCAAGGACTGAAGTATTTAACTTTATTGAAGCTGAACTAAAAGAAGTAATCCCAAACCTGAGCACAGCAACCGGTGCTGCTACTTATGGCAGACCAAACCGTTACACTGCATACGCTATCCTAGCTAAAATGTATTTGAATGCAGAAGTTTATACGGGTACATCGAAATACAATGAAGCGGTAGCCATGTGCGATGCGATTATTGGAGCACCATCAACACCTTATAGTTTAGAAAGCGATTTTAAAAAGATGTTCTTCATTGATAACGGGCCGCAAATCAAAGAATTTATATTCGCAATTCCTTTCGATCCGGGTTTTAGTAATGGTACCATGATTTATTCACGTTATTCTTTGCCACGTTCGTTGCAGGAAAAGTTTAGCTTGAAATTTACACCAAGTGCGCCAATGAGTACCTTGCCTGAGTACTATGCAAACTTTAACGATCCTAATGATAAAAGAAATGCACAGTGGATTAAAGGTTTACAGTTTTTAAACAACGGACGCCCGGTAACAGTTGCGACAACCAAAAAGGGCTATGATCAGTTTTATACAGGTTCAGATGGTTCTGCGCCACTTACCTATCAGGTGGATATTACGCCTACCGTAACCTTAAGAGATGCGTCAAGACCTTTTGATGCCGGAAACGATGAAATAGCCTGGAATATGGGATATAGAAACAATAAATTTTACTGTGACAGCACATCATCGAGCAGAAACCAGAATAATGATGTACCAGTTTTCAGGTATTCAGATATTTTACTCATGAAAGCGGAAGCCATTCTTAGAGGCGCAACGCCTACACAAGGTCAAACTGCTTTGTCTTTAGTTAATCAGCTAAGAGCAGTTCGTACGACATCACCAGCCTGGACAGCAGTAACGCTTGAAGATCTTTATAAAGAACGCTGCAGAGAGTTTTCATGGGAATGTTGGCACCGTAATGATATGATTCGCTTTGGAAAATATGAAGGGAGCTGGGGTTTTAAAACCGATGCACAAACTTTCCATCGCATCATGCCGATTCCGGCATCAGCGTTGATTTTAAATCCGAAGTTGAAACAGAATCCTGGATACAATTAGAATATCCTGCAACTTTTAGAAGAGGTTGTCTCATAAATACATAATGTCATCCTGAGCTTGTCGAAAGACTTGTACAACTGCCTTAGGGCATTTCGACAAGCTCAACCGGACAAAATCCAAAGATAAATTGATTTGTGAAATAGCCTCTTCTTATTTTTTATCCTAAACTTGCAATAGCACAAATCTGCCTTAATGATTAAAAAATTACTACTGATTTTCACCCTTGTATTTTCGGGTTCATTATATGCTCAAATTATAACCAAAAGCCCCTCACAAAATATTACGGCAACAAAGGTGCTTACCAAAGATCCAACAGCTTTAAACTTTATCGCCATGGGCGATTGGGGACGGAACGGTGCCGATCATCAAAAACAGGTAGCCAAACAAATGGGTATTACTGCTTCAGAAGTAAAGGCTAAATTTATCATTTCTACCGGCGATAATTTTTATCCCAGTGGCGTAATCAGTGCTCAAGATCCTTCTTTTAAATATTCTTTCGAAGATATATATACCGACTTTTCACTACAATGGGACTGGTACCCAGTATTGGGAAACCACGATTATAAATCAAACCCTGATGCACAGGTAGATTATTCCAAAATCAGCCGCAGGTGGAAAATGCCGGCCCGATATTACGCTAAGAAATTCCCAATCAATGGCGACATCAATAACCAGGTACTCATTGCTTTTATTGATACTAACCCACTTATACCTGAATTTTACAGCAATGTTGAATATATCCCAAATGTTAAAGGACAAGATACTACAGCGCAGAAACGGTGGATCGCTAAAACACTGGCGGATAGCGATCCTGCAATTAAATGGAAAATTGTTGTAGGCCACCACCCTATTTATACTGGCGGCAGCCGCACCGATGCATATGATACCAAAGCTGTGCGTAATTCGTTAAAATCAACTTTTGAAAAATATGGTGTAGATGTGTATCTTACCGGTCACGAACACAGTATGCAGTATATTAAACCTGCCGGAAAAACACATTATTTCATTTCTGGTTCAGCTTCTGAAAAAACACCTGTAAAACTCATTGCCGATGCTGAAATGGTAGCATCTGAATATGGCTTCATGTTATTCTCTGTTAATAACAACCAATTACGCGTACAAGCCATTAACGATCAGGGTGAGATTATTTATAATACATTGATTAAAAAATAATCTGAATCATGGATCAACCAAACAGTACCATATCCTCAACAGCACACCCGGCAAATAAACCCAAGCGGCTGCTATCGCTAGATGCCTTACGTGGCTTTGATATGTTTTGGATTGTGAGCGGCGAAGGTATTTTTCATGGATTGGCTAATGGCATTAAAGAAGACCATGTACTAATACGGAATCCGTACAACTGGACCATTGAGACCACCCCAAACCTTTCCCTGTTCGAAAAGGTTTTAGTAGGTATTAGTAACCAGCTACTCCATTCGCCTTGGAATGGTTTTACCTTTTACGACCTTATTTTTCCACTTTTTATCTTTATTTCGGGGGTATCTATGCCTTTTTCTTATCAGAAGTATTTCACGGAAAAAGAGACCGGGCAGGCATCAAAAGGTAAAATTTATTATGCCCTGATTAAAAGAACCCTGATTTTAATTTTACTGGGTGCAGTAGTTAATGGCATGCTGCAATGGAAAGGTTATGAGCAGATCCGTTTTGCCAGTGTACTGGGCCGTATCGGCCTGGCCACTTTCTTTGCTGCTTTAATTTACCTGAATACCTCACTTAAAAAACAGGTCATTTGGTTTGTATCTATCCTGGCTGGCTATTACCTCATCATGCGCTTTGTACCTGTTCCAGGCTTTGGCAGTGGCATCTTTACACCAGAGGGCAATCTTTCTGCGTATATAGATCGTTTGTTGCTTCCAGGTAAGCTTCACCGGGTAGTTTACGATCCTGAAGGTTTACTGAGCACTATACCGGCCATTTGCTCGGCCATGCTGGGTATATTTACCGGCACATTTATCAAGAATAAAACAGTAAGCCCAAATCCAAATAAAAAAGTATTGTATTTAATCATTTCGGGCATTGCACTACTCTTAATTGCACTCGCTGGCAGCTTCCTTTTCCCGATCAACAAAACCATGTGGACGAGCACCTTTGTACTCTTTGCAGGCGGCTGGAGCATCATATTTTTTGCACTTTTCTATTATTTTATCGATGTGTGCAGTTATCAAAAATGGTGTATGCCCATGGTATGGATGGGTACCAATTCTATATTAATTTATATTTTTGCACACGGTCTGTTTAACTTCGAATCTACTTCTAACTTCCTCTTCGGCGGAATTATCAATACCATCCCTGCCACGTGGCAACAGGCTGGCGTATGGACCGGTGTACTCCTAATACAATTATTTGGCTTAAAGTTCCTCTTCGATAAAAAGTGGTTTCTAAAAATTTGATATGAAAATAAAAATGCTATTCATAGTGCTGTTCGTACTATCGTTTACTAACCTGTGGTCTCAGGAATACCTGGTCTCATCTAATCAACTTATTGCGCGGATTTTACCGAAACAACACCAGGCATTCGTTACCAAAAGTATTGCTGCAGCAAACGGTAAGGATGTTTTTGAAATTGAGAGCAGAAACAATAAGATCGTACTTAGTGGCAGCAGCGGTGTTGCCCTGGCTTCGGCTTTTTATTATTATTTGACTGAATATGCGCATTGTCAGATTACCTGGAATGGCACCAATTTAAATTTGCCTGCTACCCTGCCTGCAGTAAAAACGAAATTAAGAAAAGAAACACCCTACGATTATCGTTACTATTTAAACTATTGTACTTTTAATTACAGTATGAGCTGGTGGGATTGGTCGCGTTGGGAAAAAGAGATAGACTGGATGGCCCTCCATGGGATCAACATGCCTCTTGCCATTACCGGCGAAGAATATACCTGGTACCTTTTATACAAAGAAATGGGTTTTTCGGACGAAGAACTTAAAGGTTTTTTTACCGGTCCTGCTTATTTCTCGTGGTTTTGGATGGGGAATATTGATGGCTGGGCTGGTCCGCTTCCGGTAAGCTGGATGAAAAGTCACTTTGAACTGCAAAAGAAAATTTTAGCACGGCAAAGATCGCTGGGGATGAAACCGGTACTGCCTGCCTTTACCGGACATGTGCCGGCAGCATTTAAAAACAAATTCCCAAAAGCAAAGTTAAAAGCCACCAACTGGACCAATGGCTTTGCCGATACTTATATCCTTGATTCTGAAGATCCGATGTTTGCGCAGATCGGGAAGAAATTCCTGCAGAAACAAACCGAATTATTAGGTACTGATCACCTTTACTCTGCCGATACTTTTAACGAGAATGAGCCACCTTCTGCCGATCCCGGTTTTTTAGGTAAACTGAGCTCAAGGATTTACGACGGTATGGCACAAGCAGATCCGAAAGCCATTTGGGTAATGCAAGGCTGGTTATTCTATAGTGATCGAAAATTCTGGAAAGAGCCGCAAACAGAGGCCTTATTAAAGGCTGTACCAAACGATAAGATGATTTTACTTGATCTGGCTACAGAAATAGAACCGGTTTGGAAAAGGACACAAGGCTTTTATGGTAAACCATGGATCTGGAATATGTTGCACAATTTTGGTGGCAATACCAACCTTTTTGGGCGTATGGATGTAGTGGCAACTGCGCCGGCCCAGGCGCTCAATAATCCACAAAGTGGTAAAATGAAAGGTATTGGATTGAGTATGGAAGGCATAGAACAAAATCCGGTACTTTATGAGTTAATGATGGATAATGCCTGGCAGTCTAAACCTATAGATTTGAAAACCTGGTTACCCAAATTTGTGCGCAACCGCTACGGAAAAAGTAATGTAAATGCATTAAAAGGCTGGGAAATATTGCGTAAAACCGTTTACAACGTTCCGGCTGATAAATATATCAGAGATGGTGCAGAATCTATTATTCAGGCACGCCCTACTTTCGATTCGTTAACCCGTTGGGCAAAAACCACCTTAAATTACAAGGAAAAAGATTTGCTTCCGGCCTGGGATGAATTTGTAAAAGCCGCACCACTTTGCAAAACCAGTGATGGCTTTCAATACGATCTGGTTGATATCACCCGACAGGTAATGGCCAATTATGCCTTGCCTGTACAAAGAAATATGATGACGGCCTACCGCAAAAAAGACCTGCTTACCTTTAAAAAAGAAAGCAGCAAATTTATACAGCTGATTGACGATATGGACAGGCTATTGGCCACCAGAAAAGATTTTATGCTGGGCCCATGGGTAAGTGATGCAAGGAAATGGGGAGAAACCCCGGCTGAAAAAGCACTTTACGAAATGAATGCCAAAGACCTGATTACCCTATGGGGAGATGCGAAAAGCCCCTTGAATGAGTATGCCTGCAGGCAGTGGAGCGGCTTGTTAACTGATTTTTATAAACCAAGGTGGCAGCTTTTCCTTACCCGTGCCGAACAAGCATTAAAACAGCAAAGCGATTTTAATACCAGCCAATTTAATGAAGAAGTAAGTAACTGGGAATGGAAATGGGTTAATCAGCGAAAAGACTACCCAACCAAAACTGTTGGAAACCCGGTAAATGTTGCCATGGAAATGTATCAGAAATACCGCAAAACCATGGGGATAATGCACCAGTAAACATAATTCAAATTCCATGAGATTCCTGATCTTATCCTTCGTTTGTTTATTTCATAATCTGGTGGTTAATGCACAACCTAAAGCATTCAACATTGTTAATTTTGGAGCAAAACCCGGATTGGAAGCGCTCAATACCAAAGCGATCCAAAATGCTATTAATGTCGCCGGTAAATCGGGCGGACGGATAGTTGTTCCACCAGGGCAATTTGTTACCGGCCCAATTGAACTAAAATCGGGGGTTGAGCTTTACCTTGAAGCAGGTGCCGAACTGTTAGGCAGTACCAACCGGATGGATTACGGTCCGGCGGCGGCCTATGCACTTATTTCGGCCAATGGTCAACACCATGTTACCATAAACGGCAAAGGTACTATTAACGGAAGGGGTAGCGAAGTGGTTAAAAGTTTATTGCAATTGTTGCATAATGGTACTTTGCAAGATGAAACCTGGGTGGCTAAGCGTCCTTCCGAATATAACAGACCCCGTTTAATTGCCTTTAACAATTGCGAAGAGATTAAGGTAAAAAATGTTAAAATTAAAAACAGCGCAGGCTGGGTGCAAGACTTTGCCGGATGCAATAAAGTAACCATTGATAGTGTAACAGTAGAAAGCACCGAATACTGGAACAACGACGGAATTGATATTGTAAATAGCAAAAATGTAAACATTAGCAATTGTAATATCGATGCAGCTGATGACGGCATTTGTCTGAAATCGGAAGGGCGCCCCGGAACCTGCGAGAATATTTATATAGCCAATTGTACCATCCGATCAAGCGCCAGTGGTTTTAAAATCGGGACAGGCTCTTATGGTGGCTTCCGCAACATTAAAGTGCGAAATATTACCGTTTACAATACCTATCGTTCTGCGATAGCACTCGAAGCTGTAGATGGTGGCTTTATTGATGGCGTAGATATTGATGGTGTTACGGCAAAGTACACAGGCAACGCCATTTTTATCCGCCTGGGTCACCGGAATAAAGGTACACAATATAGCTCGGTAAAGAACATCCGCA
This sequence comes from Pedobacter sp. D749, assembly GCF_019317285.1. Taxonomy (NCBI): domain Bacteria; kingdom Pseudomonadati; phylum Bacteroidota; class Sphingobacteriia; order Sphingobacteriales; family Sphingobacteriaceae; genus Pedobacter; species Pedobacter sp. D749. Next base: position 1,527,426 of record NZ_CP079218.1, on the reverse strand, counting down.
TTGCGAATCTAAAAGCCGATATCCCAAATGCCAAACCCGATGCCGGTTACCCCATTGAAGGGCCGTTACCCAAATCAGCTCCGCATAATTTATTGCCAGCAGCCATTGCAGGCATCCCCGGACACGATATCGAAAATGTGATGCTCGAAAATATAGAAATTACTTATGGAGGCGGCGCATCCAAAGCAATTGCCCACATTGCGGTTGATGCGTTGGATACAGTAACTGAAAATGAATCGGGCTATCCAGAATTTAGTATGTTTGGCGAGTTGCCGGCGTGGGGACTTTATGTCCGTCATGCGAAAGGCATATCATTTAAAAATATTAAATTAAGCTATAAGGATCCTGATTTTAGGCCTGCCGTTATTTTTGATGATGTGCATATGATAAATTTAGAAGGACTTGAAATTGAACAAGCAGTGCACGCTAACATCATCGTTTTGAAAAAAACAGATCGGGTATCCTTTAAAAACATTAAACTACCAATTGACCAGAAAGAGGCAATAAAAAAGCTGCCATGATTATCTTTTCCGATATAAAAATGATTAAACCGTTTACAAAACGAAGTAAAAACCGGGCCACCCGATTAACATTTTATACCAGTATATCATTGCTTTTTATGCTTGTTGGCAGCAAGGCCTTCGCGCAGCAATCTGTAATCAAATATGTGCAGCCATTTTCGGGTACATCCGCAAGTACCACACTCGCCAGCCAGCATATAGAAGACAAAACAGAACGGCTGGCCAATACCATACCAGCTGTTGCGCCACCCTTTAGCATGACCCAGTGGACGCCACAAACTCAGCTTTCGGAAAAAAAATGCCTTGCCCCCTATTATTACAACAATAAAAAATTTTATGGCATCAGGGCCAGTCACTGGATCAGCGGCTCCTGTACACAAGATTATGGCAGCTTTACCATTATGCCCATTTCGGGCAAACTGAAAACCAGCCCAACAGATTATGCTGTTGATTATACACATCAGGGTGAAGTAGCTACACCTGCTTATTACAAAGCAAATTTACCTCGCTATAACCTACTTACGGAAGCCACCGCCACCTTGCGTTGTGGCCTGATTAAAATCACAGCATTAAAGGCAGATAGTGTTTATCTGTTAATTACACCAAATAGTGATCAGGGTAAAGGATATATTAAAATTGACCGCCAAAGAGGTGAAATTTCGGGGTATAATCCTGTTCACCGCATTTACCAGGGCTGGGGAAAAGCAGCAGGCTTTAGCGGCTATTTTTTCATCCGCATTAAAAAAGCTTTTACAAAAAGTGGTGTATTTAGCGGGGGCAATGTTTCAGCACATCAATCCATCGAAAACCAGATAGATTTAGGTGCCTATCTGGGCTTTAAACTACAAAAAGGAGAAAGCATTAGTATTTACGCTGGTACTTCTTTTACCAGTATAGCCGCAGCAAAACTTAACCTCGAAGCCGAGATCAATACGGCCAGTTTCGAAACCGTTGTGGCTAAAACAAGTCGCGTTTGGGAGCAGTCACTTGGCCAGGTTAAGGTTAACGACCCTGATGAAAAAAATAAGCGGATATTCTACACGGCACTTTACCATGCACAGCAGCACCCCCGATTATTTAATGATGTAGACGGCGGGTACCCTCAATTTGCGGGCAATTACGCAAAAAAAACACTGACAAAAGGCAATTATTACGATGACTTTTCGATGTGGGATATCTACCGTGCCCAATTACCGCTTACAGAACTTTTAAAACCCGATCTGACCAACGATTTTGCAAATTCGTTGGTGCTAAAAGGGCAACAAGGTGGTTGGCTGCCCATTTTCCCCTGTTGGAATAATTATACTGCAGCTATGATTGGCGACCACGCTACTGCTTTTCTGGCTTCGGCCTACAATAAGGGGATTCGCGGTTATGACGTAAAGGAAGCCTATCGCCTGATGCGCCAAAATGCCTTTCAAATGCCCGATTCGGCCGATTACCTCAATGGCAAAGGCCGCCGTGGGATTAACAGTTACCTTAAATATGGTTATATCCCTATGGAAGACAGCATTCCAGATGCTTTTCACAAACGGGAACAGGTGAGCAGAACGCTGGAGTATGCTTACGATGATTATGCTTTGGCCACTGTAGCGAAAGATCTGGGTAAAACAGCAGATTATAAACAATTAATGAAAAGGGCTGCTAATTATAAAAATGTATTCGATCAACAGGTGGGAATGGCCAGGGGCCGCTTTGCCAATGGCAGTTGGTACAAACCTTTTTATCCTGATCACCGTGAACCCTATATTACGGAAGGAACGCCAAGGCAATACACCTTTTACGTACCACATGACATGCCTGGATTGATTAAATCAATGGGCGGAAGTAAAAACCTCGAAAATGAACTGGATTCCCTTTTCGACAAAAAGGAATATTGGCATGGCAACGAACCTGGTCATCAGATTCCCTTTTTGTATAATTATACCGCTTCTCCCTGGAAGACCCAGCTGCAGGTATCGCGCATTTTAGCCGAAGAGTATGATGAAGGAGCTGGCGGATTAAGTGGTAATGACGATGCCGGGCAAATGTCGGCATGGTATGTATTTGCGGCGATGGGTTTTTATCCGGTAGATCCTGTTTCAGGAAACTACCAATTAACCAGTCCTTTATTTACACAAACTGTAATAACCTTTAACAATGGCAAAAAATTAACCATAACAGCCATTAAAAAGAGTAAAAGATCTATTTACAGTTCAAAAATCACTTTAAATGGAAAATCTCTTAACAAAAATCAAATTACACACCAATCGCTGCTTCAGGGCGGAGAGTTGATCTTTTATCTTCAAGATCAGCCAGCCATGCCTTGAGTCACTATGAACTGATCTAAATTAAGCTTTAAACAAGATCAGGATCATCAGTAGCGCGCTGAGCACAAGGATAAAAAATATCATCTTTTTGGGAAAGATGCCTTTATCCTCCTCGTTGCCGGTTTCATCTGATGTGTCTGATTTTTTCTTTCCAAGCTTCATTATTAGTGCCGTATTAATTGCATTCGACTGCATCTATATCAAAAGGATTAATACGGCAGAAATTTATCTTTATTGGTCGTCACGCTCATCACATCTTTATTAAAGATTGATTATCTTCATTTACTGCCAGCATGTTAACAGGAAAGCTCCGCAACCCATTTAAAAAAGATGTTTTCTTTTTTTGCAAATGATAATACGACATTGCCTTACCCTACCCTTCTGAAAAAATATAATCAGGGCTTTTTCCTCCAGAACTCATCTCTACCAAACACTTAACAAACAAACAATAATCGGCTAACCTTAAGGAAACATTGGTTGGCTACTTTACAATTACGTTTGCTTACCATAAGTAAAAAACAGGTAAACAACAATGTTTCTATAAAACATTAAGCGATGAAACAGCGAGCCAGAACGATACCAGGAAAACTGGTAGATTTTGATTATAACCGATACAGGTTACCCACTTTTGTGATGCAGTTTAAACCCTCCGTATATCAGGATGGTGATTGCTTTTATGCGGTATTATCTTTTGAAGAGGAACACGATGTTTCAGGCCTTGGAACCTCACCTGAAGATGCATTGATAGACTGGAATGATAAAGTATGCGAAATGTTTGCCTTATCAGGCCCTTTACGTACATCATTAAGTATCAAAAACAAATAAGCTGCCACAAAAACGGCTATTCCTACCCTCACCTAAATTTATTCTGATGAACCACAATATATCTACCAACCTGGTATTTGATCAGGACTATCATGAGCAACCGACTTTTCTCCTCAATTGCTATATTGAAATCAAAAGACCCTGCGATTGTTCAATGATCCAGCTCCATCACTTCTATTTATTATTGAGAAAGGGAAATAAAGTTTCGCCTGTTGATCTGCCCTTAAAGATTTTAAATGCAGCGTTCCTTGCATTCTGCTACAATGGCAAAAAGCTGGTCGGCATTTCGGCTATTAAAAGGCCAGATCCATCTTACCTGCAAGAAGTGTATAAAAAAGCTGGTATTATCACGAACATAGACAAACCGTTTTTAGAAATCGGTTATTCATTCACTCGTGAATCAGTTCGTAAAAAGGGAATCAGCAGCACATTAAAAAGGATGTTACTCAAAAAAATCAGTGATCACCCTGGTATTATATTTTCTACTACAGCAACCCCCAGCAGTCAGCGATTTCTTGTAGCCAATGGTTTCCGGGCAAGAGGGAATCCTTATCAGGGTAACTTCGATAATCATATCATCTACTTTGAACGTACGCCCTAATGTTAATTTATGGTGCATTGTCTAATTGATAAGCCAGGCAAGGGTTCGAAAAAGATGTTATCCTCTTAATATATCTGCTTTTTGGTTGATTATCCTATGCTGACTGCTAAAATGCTTTAAGAACAAGAAAAAACGGGGATTTAGACAAAAATCTATGGATTGCATTTGAGCCATTAACACGACAATTATTTCATCTCGCTAATTTAAAAGCCGCCAGGAATAGAAGGGTAAAACTGAAAAAATTTCAGCAATGCACTGAAAAATTTTCATAAAAAATGAAAATTTTTCAGAGAAAACTATTCGCTGCCCCTTCATGAACGCCTTGGCACAGCACTTGATTAACCAGAGATGTAACCTTTTTGAAAAAGGTTAAAGCGTTAAATTAATTGATTTATAGTCCATTTATTATTAAAACATTAAAAGGAGAAAAAACTATGACATTGGTTAAATTCAATCCAGAAAAAAAGAACAGTTCATTATTGCCAGGCTTTAATGACATCTTTGAATCAGTATTAGGCGATACCTTTTTTAACGACCGTCGTTTAAGCAGCGTGCCTGCGGTTAACATTTCCGAGTCGAATGAAGCGTACCATATTGAACTTGCGGCACCCGGATTAAAAAAAGAAGATTTCAAGGTAGCTGTAGAGCGTGATATGCTGACCATTTCTACTGAACAGCGTACAGAAAACAATACTGAAGGTAAAATCTACAACAGAAGGGAATACAGCTACTCGGCATTTACCAGATCGTTTACCCTTCCGGAAAGTGCTAATGTTGAGCAAATTCAGGCTGCTTATACGGATGGCGTACTCAAACTCAACATTCCTAAAAAGGAAGAGGCTAAAGCGATCGCCAGACAGATCGAAATACAATAATTTCCCAAGTGCCGCTAAATGCGGCACTTTTTATTGATAATGTACCCAAATCTGTTAAAGAAAATACAACATTTAGCTATGGAAACCCGTTTCACCATCAACATCAGCCTTCAGGGACCAGGTGGGAAAATCACGTATGGCAAATTTTCTCTCGGCAAAGACAAAAAAGAAGCCAGCGAAATTTTCTCACTACTAAAAGGTAGCGCAGAAGATGTTCCAGGCTGTTCTTTAAAAATAGAATTTCTGGAAGAACTTATGGAACTGCCTATTCCTATCGGCACCATAAACTGTTCTTTGGATGAGTTAAAAGAAAATATAGCAATCATTACAAAGGAAATATTCCGTATCGCCCACCTGGAGAACGGAAATATTGATTGTTAATATTGGTTTGATTGGTTCTTGTTAAAAAGCATATTATACTTGCTCTCAACTTTTTTGCTTGGTCCGCGATTTGGCGCATATTTTGGCATAACCCGTAATAGCTTAAAGAGATTGTCTCAAAAGTAAAATCTGGCAGTTAAGGCCAGAATTTTATTTCGTTTCCCGTCATTCCCGCACAGGCCTATCCTATGGACACATCTTTTTGAGTTTAATTTTTTAGGCGTTTTGCTAACTAACTTTAATAAAGCACGGATTTTAACCAAGGACGCTGTCAATCCCAAGAGCCGGGGAAATCAAAAAAACAGTTGCACAATAGTAAAAAATGGCACTAACAAACCTGAAACGCAGTGGTTTTGTGTTCATAACCGATAATTTAATTTTAAAAAAATATTGAACACAAAACGAAGTGTCGCTGTTTTTTTGATGTGCATGAGATTGTGTGAAAGGCTCATTGCTGGATTGACAAAGCGCTTTGGGTACTTTGGCGCTCCAAAGTACCATGCCCCGCGGCATAGAGCGATAGAAGAATGTGATAATTATTTTGTCCACACGATAGGCGCTGGCGGGAATCTTAAAGCGCTGCAATAGCATTATGATTCCCAATTAAATTGGGAATGACGAAGTCTCAAAATATAATTTGCTTAGTGGGCTAGCATGAATATTTTTGATACAGCCTCTTTATACTTTTGATAGTTTTTGGTGTGATCCTGCTGCAATGAACAACGTCCAAAAACCAGTGCTTACCCTATGTTGGGTATTTTTTTCATTCAAATACCCTAGTTTTCCATTTCCTTGCCAAAAGCATCAAATTTTTTGCCAGCTATATAATATGTGGTTGTTGAAGCTTCCCCATGTACAGAGGCTACGTTATCGTCTTCTCTGTACATTAATGGTACAATCATTCTGCCGGTTACAATATTTAACAATCCGTTTCGCTGTTTACCTTCAGGCCCCTGTGCATCGGTAATTAGCGTAAGATCATTGTATACAGGGGATAAACTTGTATTTACGCAGGCTACCTCCAGTTCTCCGGCGCTATTAATCACTCCCCAATAGCCTGCTTTCGACTTTACAAGTGCGTAATTGCCTACAAATTGCTTGATTACCGCATACTCAGATAGATCAGCCTTTTTGTTCTTTTTTCTGTCAATCAAATATTTGCTCTTGCCGTTGCTCACCGGAAGGGCATCGCCAACATAGTCCGTCTCTAGTGCAAAGATCCCTTCAGGCAAAAAACTTTTTCCTGAACGGTTATCCAGTAACTTATATTTTTTATTCCCATCATTCGGATTACCCGCCTGTTCAATAAAGATGAAATTACCTTTACGACCGATTGGCTGGGCACTTCCCTGAATAATTGGCTTACCGGTTTGTGTGTATAAACCAAATTCTCCTTCACTGGTTTTCGCATTCTCTCCTGCGGTAATCAGATAATTTCCCGCAATCCATACGTCATAGTAAACCGGTTTCATGATAATGTTCCCATTTTTATCCATCACTCCATTGTCATAGACTTTTGCGGGGTCAGTATTTCTCTGTTGAAAAAGAACCAGATTTGAATTTAAAGCACGCTTCAATACATAACCTTTTAGCTTGCTTTGCTCAAATGGAATCATTTTTTTATTCTCCGCATCCAATCTAAAGTAGTCGCATTTTTCATCAGCAGAATACTCCTCACAAGTGCTGTAATAAAATGGATTTATAGCATAAAGGATTTTGAATGAAGGTTTTATTAACCAACTGCCGTCTGCCTGTACAACTCCATAACCGCTTTGTTTTTCGCCAATTCCTATAGAAAGACCACTGGCTATAATGTCCTCACTTTTCAGTGTCACCTGATGCTCAACCGTTTTAACAGCCGCTGCATAATAAACCACAATCTTAGAAATATCCTGATAAAAGTGATAATTTGACAACTGGGAATTAGTTTCAGCAGCATCTTTTTCAGTGATTGATGAAGGTAATGTAGCTTTTAGATCTGTAATTAATTCATCCGCATTTTTATATTTTCCTGCGTCAATCTTCTTCGTTGTAGCTTTTAGAACTTCATTAAGTTCCTCCAGAAATTTACGTTTAGCAGCCGAAGGAATTGAGTTTGTAGAGGAGCTATTATGATCAATCAATCTGCCTTGCGTATCCATTCCTGCTATCGATAGCAGATGTCCATCAGGACCATTATAAGTAAATGTTGCCGAACCGTTTCCCAGCTGTTTAAGTTTTATAGTACCTTCACCAATTTTCTTCTCCGTCTCATTTTCATCCAATATAACTTTTTCCATTTTAGTGATATAGGTATATTTTACAGTTGCTTTAAGACTGTCTATTGGCTTTCTCTCCTTAATCATAATATTTTCATGATTGTCTGACGATCCAATGTTGTCCTTTAAACTGGAATGGTCATGAAAATATAAGCCATGCACTATAAATTCACTTCGTAAAATATTAGATCCATCTTTTCCAGCAGGATCCTGGAAAACGGCAGGTTTATAGCTTGATTTAAGAGATGTTGTGATAACCGAACCTTCAGGGAAGATTTTTTGTGAAAACTCATAATTCTTAGCCATTTCATTAAGCGCAGGTCCTATGATTTTCTCCGGGATAATTGTAAATGAAGGTCCGGATATAACTCCTTCATTAGAAGATGGATTACTACTTTTTGCAGGAGTTATCTCCAGCCGTGTATCCATTAATTTAAAAAGCCCTTCAATTTGTTCGGAATTACTTTTTAATAACTCATTAATTTCTTCCAGACTCTTTCCTTTGAATGCATTAACCATTTCACTAGCTAAAGAGTCATTGGATTTAGATTTGGTTTCCACCTGTCCTGAACAGGAAAAAAGATAACAACAGAAAAAGCAGGCTGCGGCGTAATTTAGTAATTTCATGGCGTTTTTAGTAATAAGCTACAGGAATAGCGAAATTCATGCCATGTATGGTTCAGTTTTTGTTGCGATGATTCATCACCGGTTCAAAGTAAAACATATGATTTGTACGTATTATTCTCACTACATTGGGTTTGAAAAAATCACATACCTGCTTCAGAAAGAATTTCCTAAAGGGATATTATCCATAAGTGATCCAGGTGAAGATAAAATAGCACAACTGGTTATAAAAGGCGGGTTATTTAGTCCATCTGTTACGATTAAAGTAAGCTATCGCGAAAGGGCGTTCCCCTCCTACCAGCTTCCGGAAATTGACGACAGTCCGCTAACGGCAAACTTAAAAGGCCTTTACGGATATATTACAGCATTACCGGCAACAAATGAACAGTTAAAACATTTGCTGTTGGCTAAAGTCGCTACTATAAATAGCGAGTTTTCTGTAGAACAGGAACCGCAGGAGACCAAAGACATCATACCACTGCTTCAAAAACTCGCAACTGAGTTTGATGCGATTATATTCACACAGCCAGGCACTTTAATCAGCAAGTCTGGCGGACAACACTTTTTGGATCACAATTTAGATCTAATCCTGGATACCTCAGGAAATTCAGAAATTGAAAAACTTAGTGTTAATATTGAGTCGAAATATTTTGACAAGGAACAATCTCAATTGTCTGACGATCAAATCAGAAGAAAAGAAAGAAGTGAAGCAATACTGAAAGTAAGAGGCATCAAAGTTAATTCAAGTTTACCCTGCATCAATGCTGAAAGTGAAACTTTAATAAGGACACCAAAAGAAATTGCGACCAGGTTATGCATTCTGGCCGTTACTAATTTTGTGGCAAATAATGTAATACCGGCGGATATTGCAATTGCCTATTTGCAGCAATACGATTTATGGGCACAAACCACACCTGCAGAAAAAGAATTACTTGGTCATCCTACCGAAGAGCGGAAAAATACGGAAAGTTGGAAAAGCGAATGTATTTACACGCTGATGTGGGCCTTAGGTAAGATTGATGAACTTAATTTCCCTGACCAACTTTGCGATTTAAATGACATCCCTGAACAAGATTATCCTGTTGGTGCGGGAAAAGACCCCAATACTTTTATAAATTCCATATCTGAAACAAGATCTGCAGCTGAAATTCTGGATGCAAATGACCTTTACTACAGAATCGACTGGGCTTGTGTAGATGCAAGATTGGCAAACGTCCAACTTGAAGAAGCTATTTCTGGCGTGGTATATGAAAGGCACTACGCCCTAAATTGGCTAATCAGGTATGGAGAACAAGATTGGGACGATGTAAGTTGTGATACCTAGCCTACCCCGGTTCGGGTAAAATTCATCCACCATAACTCAATTACATAACATTGAAAACCCAGGTTCGGTATATGTAGTCGCTACGCCGAAAGCTGGCCTGCACCATGTTGTCAAAGAAAGATATTGTCCCATCCCCCCTGTAAATTGTCGTATATCACCCTGCAAATTATCCGGTAATAACATCATATTTGTTAAACATATTTAGCACCTGTTTAAATTTTATTCAATTACATTACTTCTCCTAGTTTGTCACAAGAGCGAAGTCGAATGCTTCTCTTAACTATAAAAAATTGTCTTCGACTACGCTCAGACTGACATACGAAATAAATTTTACTTAATTTTAAACAGGCGCTAATTCTAAAATAAAAATAATTGTATGTCAGACAACAGCGTTTCATTACACAGAGTGATTAAAGCATCACCGGAGAAGGTTTACCGTGCTTTTACCGAGCCTACAGCACTTGCATCGTGGATGCCGCCTTATGGATTTCTCGGTATCATTCATGGCATGGATGTAAAGCCGGGCGGCACATTTAAAATGTCTTTCCAGAATTTCACTACAGGAAGTACTAACGCGTTTGGTGGAGAATACTTAGAGGTCGTTCCGAATGAATTGTTAAAATACACAGATAAGTTTGAAGATTCAAATCTGACTGGCACCATTGTAAACACCATCTGGTTCACTAAAACATCGGTTGGTACGGACTTAAAAATATTGCAGGAAAACATACCTGCGATGATACCTGTGGAGATGTGTTATCTTGGTTGGCAGGAATCTCTTGAAAAACTCATTAAACTTGTAGAGCCAAACATACCGGATGCTTAGCAAACCGGCAATGATGCTTATGGTTCAGTTTTTGTTATAATTCCAAATCTAAAAAAACGCACCATGAGAAGTAAATTTGCCGGTTTGATTATTATGATGTTTGCTTCGGCATGTAATCCATTTCCAAAAAAAGATAGTCATCCGGAAGTGCCTTTAATTTCCGAATTACTTAAGGATCAGCGTAAGTTTAAGCTGGTTACAGACATGCAAAATTTAAGTGAAATCATCTTTTTAGAAGATGACAGAATTTTTTTGAAACCAGACAGAAGTGACGCTCCATTTAAAATAATGGACGTAAACAAACGGATCATTTTTGAAAACACTTATGATTGGGATCTGCCTTTTTTCATAGATAAAAAAGGTAATCTTTATTTTAATCGCAAGAAATACTTCTATCCGGACTATCGCAAATCCCAGGACTTCAAAAATGTAGTTTTTGCAGACAGCCTGAATGTAAAGTCGGAAGAGCTTAACATTGAAAATGACAGTTTAAAGCTTTTGGCACTTCATAAATATGAAACAACACTTTTAAAAAAATACGGTTACAAACCTTGTGAATATGTAACTGTGCATCAGGAACGTTGTAATATTTTTGAAATAAAAGATGAAACACTATTTGTACGCAATGACTTTCTTTTTAACAGTGAATTTTCAAGAACTGCAAAAGATGTGAAGAAATTTGATGACGATGTGCTAATTCGATGGCAACAAGGCACGCTCCCCTCTCCGGTGTACATGTATTATTATAAGTTAGGCGACCTTAAGTTTAAGGGGGAGAACTTGATTCTGCCACAAGTGATTACGTTGCATCACATAAAATACCTTTATTCCCCCGATTTCGGGTTGTATAGGGTCATGGAGTAGTTGCCTTCCCTTCTGCTAACGCTTTGGCATATTTGATATCAAATCCTAAAATATAGATGCGCAATTCTTCGTGCATTTTGGCTGCAATGATTACCTTGTATTCGTATTCCTCATCGTTCAATCCATTTATGCAATGACCAGAAAAGCCTTTATGACTAAAAAAACATTTGCAATTTTGGTGTTATTTATCGCTTTATGCTCGTTTAGGAAAGGCTTTTTCCATCAAACACTGGGCGATATAGCCGCAATTGACTTTCCGGACAAACCTCAAATCACTGATACCTTAGGCCAGCATTTACATCATTATAGCGACTCATCAGGATTTTATCTTGCCGGTTTTGCTGATCTTACTACTAAAAGCGGTGCAGGTTTCAGTCAAAACGAACTTGACAGCATTTATTCCGGATTTATTGGAGGAACATTAAACACATCAAAGGGCAAACTTGTAAGTAAAAAGCCTTACCATATCGATGGATTGCGAGGATATGAAATTAAGTATATCACCAACAACCCTAATTTATCAAATTTGCGGTTTAAAAGGATGCTGTTCCTGAACAACAAAATGCTTTATATTGATTTCTGGACGGATAAAGATAAAGACGAAAGGTCTAAACCCGCCCGGGAGCGATTTTTCAATTCCTTAAAGATTACCGTAAATAAGGCGAGCCGACAACAAGGTGCTTCCGAAATTGGAAATGTAGCATTTGGATTAGGATATATTGTCGGTCAGGCGATAGTATGGGTGGTATTGGCAGGAGTAATTCTCGTTGTTATTTTGTTTATAGTCAATAGAAATAAAAGACGGCCTATGTAGTTGCCTGGCCTTTTTGCATTGAATACTGTCTGCTGATCCGAAGCTCAGGCTTCTCTGTGAAAAGATACAAGCAGATCAGAAAAATCCACTCCAAAGGTTTCATTAGCACGTAGGTTAGGTTTGATAAGCCTTCATTATTGATTTTTTTTGATAAATTATATCCATACCTGTCGTAATTACGTCTGATGACTCTATGCATACGAGGCGAAAAGTCCTGGATCATTTCTTCAAATGCATTGGCAATCAGCAATTGGCGGTTCACAACAATCGTCCTTCCACCCCTAACACCCAGCCGAAGAGGTTTTACAAGCTTTGGACTCCCAGACACTGCAACAGTGCACAAATAATGTCCTTTGTGATCCAGAACAGGTGGGTGCATTTGCCTCGAAAACCTCCAGGTCGTCGTATCCGTAAAGACTTTAACCATACTGTCTGCATCCTGTCCCAATATCAATAGTAAAACTGTCGTAACCAACATCACCGGAATGAGCAGGATCAGTCCCCACAGCGGAAGATTACTTTTTCGGGCCAGATAAAGATTCACCCTGTTTAAAAACGCATTAGCGTACACCCTTTCACGGGCTGCCACAGCATCTTTTCTAAGCACATGTAAAATCGTTAACCCAGCTATTACAATACCTAGTATAGGTGTAAACAGAAACAGCAAAATATGATCTGACCGGTCATACCAATCAATACTTTTTGTGTTGTGCTCCGAGATTTGCATTAAAATCAGCACATTAATTACAATACCTGTAATGATAAAGCTAAGTGCAAGCACAGTGGCCAGGGGTGGCAAACGGGTGCCTTTAAGCCAAATCAAAATTAGCGCGCCATGAAAAGCAAAACAATAGCATGCGAGACTCAAAATATGTTTTTCCCCAAACGGGATGTAACACATACCATCTACAGGATCAATTGCAGTGAAATAATCTGCCTGGTGCGTCATTAGCCCAATGCAAAATGCGCATATCGAAAATACATAAGCAATCATCAAGCCCAGGCCCGCAGGACGAATAATCTTCTTAAACTTTCTGAAAATCAATATCGTCACACCGGCGATCAATATAAAAAGCAATATCGCTAATATGATCATATTACTACTTACTTATAGGTCGGGTAAAAACTATTTTGTCAAAGCCTGGCTTTTTGCCTGTTCCCATCTGTTTGGTTAAGTAAATCAACCTGTTATGCGCTATTATGATCTCACTGTATGGCGCATGGTGCTCAGTTTCTTCGGGCATAACGAGTTTTCCATTTTTCGGCAGTGCCTTGTAAACATCAGCACTTTCACGTTTCTGAAATTTTGGAGTCCAATCCATAATGGTGGCATAACCATACTCAAAATATATTTCAAGACACCTGCTTGTTTTTTTATTTGTCCATAGTCCTTCAAATCTTTTTTGATCTGTTTGCTTAGGCTTAAGAGCTGACTGCGCATTGATATTCCCGGTTGTTATCAACAAAGCCAGAGATGCGATAAACCACTTACTATCTATCATCATGTTTCTTATTATTAGCTAAGGTATGATTTGAATCACAGTCATCGTAAAAACCTTATTATTTTTTATACACCATGCCACCTCATAATTGTCAGCACCGGCTACAGTAATAAATATTTCCTTCTTTCTTCCCTTGTATATCTCACGCTCCTGATCCATGCATTCACTGTTTTATGCTGAATAAATTTCCGAATAAATTCCTGTACCCGGCTTTTTGTTTTCTACATTTGGTCGATGAGGCTGATGGCCCGGGCAAAAATATTACCTACCTTAGCGGAAATGTTTTAAACTGAATGAACGGTCTGGATCTCATACGTGTGCTGGCGGTTGTCGCCGTGGCGGTTTCGCTGATCCTGGGCGTTTTCCTGTTCACGGTCAGCACACGCCACAAGCTTAGCAATGTGCTGTTGGCGGCATTTATCCTGATCAACGGCCTGGACCTGAGCATGCTGTTTCTGGGCCATTGGCTTCAGCAATACCCTGGTGCGCTGGTGCTGCTGATCACCGTCTCCCTGTTGAACAACCCTGTTTTTTACCTGTATGCAAGATCGGCCTGCGATTCGGACTTTAGGCTCCGGCTTGTGCATTTGTGGCATGTCGTTCCTTTTATCCTGATCAACGTTGAGCTGATTCCGAGGTTCTATCTGGCGGGGCACGGCGAAAAGCTCGGTATGCTCGAAAGCTACGCCAGCATACCCGAACTTGGATGGTTGATCGTTATCGGGAACTTGCAGTTCGTCTATTATATCACCGCGATATTCCTGGTACTGAAAAAGTACAGGAAGCTTTACCAGGAAAACTATGCCGATCCGGCGATCATCACTTACCGCTGGTTGTTCCAGCTGGTACTGGTAGATACCGTTGCCCATAGCATCGTGCTGGCCAAGGACCTGTTGAAACTAGGCAACTGGGGCAGCTGGTCGGACAGCCTGCAGCTGCTGGTGGGGATCAATGCGGTGTTCATCCTGTGCTGGTTCGTATTCAAGGCACTTTACAATCCGGACCTGTTCCGGGGGGTCAGTTTCCGTCTGGAACCGCTGAGGCGGCAGGTCGTAACGGCCATTGATGAACAAACCCGGCAAAAGATCGATCTATTGAAGACATATATGCTCGAGCGGGAGCCTTTTCTTGATCCCTCGCTCACCATCCAGCAACTGGCCAGGCAGCTAAAGATGCCGATGAAGGAACTGTCCGTTCTGATCAACCTGCACCTGGGACAGCATTTTTTTGATTTTGTCAACGGCTACCGTATACGCAAGGCCATGGAACTCCTCCGGGATGATCTGCAACGGGAACGGACCGTGCAGGAGATCTTCTATGAGGTAGGCTTCAATTCCAAGTCCTCCTTTAACACCGCTTTCAAAAAGCTGACCAACCTTACCCCCAGACAGTACCGGAACAGCGCTCCAGCAGTGGATTAGCTAAAAGTAATACCACTAAATTGGTTCGACTTTCCGCATTCGGACGTTTTTGGCCTGCGCTGGCCACACCTTTGTCCCATTCAAAAAAATGAGACATGAAAAATACAATGCTTAAGAACCTGGTCGTGATATTGCTACTTTTGCCGATTCTGGCCAAACCACAGGCCAAACTGAGCGGCAGGGTGACCGATGAAAAACAGGCCGTCCTTGGATGGGCCAATGTGATGCTGTTAGACAGTGCCGGCAAGATCGCCAGTGGAACGACGAGCAAAGAGGACGGCTCTTTCGAGCTGCAGTACAGAACGGGCAGTTTTACCCTCAGGATCTCTGCGGTCGGCTATACCGATTTTCGAAACGCGCTGCTATTGCGGGGCGATACCAGTCTGGGCAACATCT
Organism: Pedobacter sp. D749; assembly: GCF_019317285.1. Taxonomy (NCBI): domain Bacteria; kingdom Pseudomonadati; phylum Bacteroidota; class Sphingobacteriia; order Sphingobacteriales; family Sphingobacteriaceae; genus Pedobacter; species Pedobacter sp. D749. The sequence continues at coordinate 1,511,885 of NZ_CP079218.1, read as the reverse complement.
CCCTTAAGGCGGATACCAAAAGCCTGTCGGAGGTTTCCATTATCGGGCGCAGGAAACTGGTGCAGTTCACGCCGGGAGGACTGGTGTTCGATGTGCAGAACAGTGTTGCGGCCAGTGGTGGCAATGCAGTCAATGCCCTCAGTTCCGCGCCAGGGGTAATCGTGGAGAACAATACGGTCAGCATGCTGGGCAAGGGGGCTTCAAGGGTCATGGTAGACGGGCGCATGGTCGAGCTGTCGGGAGCCGAACTGATGGGCTTCCTGAAATCGATCCCTTCATCCGACATCAGGAACATTGAGGTTATCGGCAATCCCCCGGCCAAATATCAATCTGCCGGAAACGGGGGCCTCATCAATATCAACCTAAAAAAGGGAAGCGGGAATTCCTGGAAAAACTCAACCACGGCAACCTATGACCGGAACAGCTATGACGTTCTTTCGCTTAGCAATGTATTGTTGTACAATAGGGAAAGGTTCAGGCTGTCCCTTAGTGGCAACGGCCAGTTGGGCCATTCCAGAGTTTCCCAGCGCCTGGATACCTATTATCCTTCCGGTTTGTGGAACCTGGACTATACGGGAAAGCAGGACGAAAATAAGCGCTCGGGCCGTTTGGCACTGGATTATGACCTTAGTAAAAATACATCGGTAGGTCTGCAGTATTTTGGCAGCCGCCAGACCCCTGGCACCAGCGACCACACCGATATCCTGATTCACAATGCTTCTGGCGGGCTGGATTCGGTGCTGGTTAACCAGGGCGCCAGGATGCTGGGCTCGACCAGCCATACCTACAATGCGCACCTGGTCTCTACGCTGGATACGATGAAAAGAATACTTTCCTTTGATCTGGACTATTTTAGCTTCCGTTCAGGCTTTGATAACGATTTCAGAGCAACAGTCTTTACTCCTCAAATGGACTTTGTCCGCAATGACCAGAGCGCTAATAACAGCTCTGCACAGCATATTGATAACTACAGTGCAAAGGTAGACATGGAACATCCGGTAAAGGGCTTGAACCTGGCTTATGGCGCAAAAATCAGCAGCATCGCCAGCAGTGCCGATGTCAGGTATTTCAATACCATCAGCGGCTCACCGGTTCCTGATCCTTCCAGGTCCAATTCCTTTTCCTACCGGGAGAACAACCAGGCCGTTTATCTCAGCGGTGCGGGAAACATCGGGCCAAAGTTTGGCCTGAACCTGGGACTGAGGCTCGAGAATACCCAGACCACCGGACGTTCCGCCGATTTGGCCCGGTCGACAAAGACCAGTTACCTCAAGCTCTTCCCCACCCTGGACATCACCTTTAAGGCCAGTAGCAGCCATAACTTCAGCATCAACTACGGCAGACGGATCACCCGCCCGGGCTTTGCCCTTCTCAATCCGTTCCGTTCCTATATCAACAGCAACAGCTATTCGGAGGGAAACCCTTTCCTGCAGCCCTCATTCAGTGATAATTTCGACCTGACTCACAGCTATAAGGGGCTGATCAGGACGGAGCTCTTTATCAATAGGACCGCCAATGGGTTTGGTCCTGTTTTTACATCCAACTCTGACGGCAACACACTGGTCATCACCCGGGAGAACTACTATAAGGGCCTTGACTATGGACTCGGTGTGACCCTGACCAACGACATCACGCCCTGGTGGCAGAGCCAGAACCTGGTTTACCTGCTGGGTTCCAGGACGAGGTTCATCAATGGCATCAATGCCAATCCTTCTGATCAGGCACAGCTCTATCTGTCGAGCAACAATACCCTTTCCATTGGCAAGAGTACCAAGGTACAGGTGGACTACCGCTACCACACTGCCTATACCAGGGGGCTTTATAGTTTTGGCAATCTTTTCAGTCTGAACCTTGGGCTCAGACAGAGCCTGTGGAAGGAAAAGGTTTCGGTGTCGCTGTTGGCCAACGACGTGTTCAACCGGGCCTACCTCAGGGACTATGGTTCTGTGGTCAACGGTACCAGGCAGGTATACAATGAGAACAATAGCAGCCGCTATTTCAGGCTGTCGTTCGCCTATAGCTTTGGCAATAAAGATATCAAGGTAAAACAAAGGGAGTTTGGAAACGATGAGGAGAAACGAAGGACTAATTGAAGGTGTTAGTTCCCCGATAGGATTTCATGACGAGGTAAGCAGAAACAAGATCCCGTTTGCCCTTTAATTTTGATCATGACAACCCTGAAAAACCAAAATTTTAGTATCTTAGGATAATCAACAAGGGATGATCACCTAAATCGATCCATCTGATTAAAAAACTCCAAAAAGAATATTCCAATTCCACCTTCACGCCACATTTACCCCACGTTCAGGCCGCCTTCCAGCCAGGTCTGCTTCGTACCTGCTTGCACTCAACTTTACACTTGCTTCAGTTGAGTTGTAGTCCTGGTGTAGATTCAATAGGTCAAAGATTTGCCTCGCTTTTGATTGGCGGGTTAACTATAGCTCAATAAAAGGTAAGGAGAAAGTTAGCCTAAGGTATTGTTGGTGTAAAGCTGTGTCGGAGCATCCCGCACAAAGGGGCAATAAACGGCTATTCGGGGCTTTAGCATAATGAAACCTTTTTAAATAAAAATCCTCCAATGAGTGTTGGAGGATTTCTGTGACCCGCTGAGATGTGAACTTTGTTCGATTTTCAGCGTTTAAAAGCTATCTGGAAGTTTTTTGAAAAGCGACTCACCGAATCGCTCACTTTTTCTCTGTATTTTTTTTTGCAATCGCTATAAACAAAAATACTTATAAAATCTAGTATGAAAAAACCTCTTGGTTTATAATTTAAGTAAATGCACCCAATGTGATAGAAAATATTTGCTAAAGCTTCTAAAAGATTTGATTTACCACTCCTATTTCGACCAACGAAACAATAAGGATTAAACTCAAAGGGATCCTTCCTTGATTTAAGATCAAAAAAGAAATCTCAAAACCCTTTCTAATTCCTCTGAATTCACTATTTATTTTTAATCTAACTAATTTCATCGGTCACTTATTATTAATAAAGGCCAGTTGTATTTGCATATTCTTTTTTAATATTTAAGTTAGGTAGTTGTCAAGAGGAGTTTCAATGTACTTTGGTATTTAAAAATGAGAAGGATATTGAAGAACTAGCGTTAGAGTTTACATTCTTTATTCCATTTGGATAAAACAGATCTTGAACTTACATAAATACTTGATCAGGTAAACCTCATCTATGGAAATAGGTATATTTGAGATGTCAATTACCGAAATTAAGATTCTGTTTTTCATTTGTTTAAATCTCTAATGCAACTACTTAAACTTGTATCTGATAATTTTTATCGATGTTAGCACAAGTTGGCGGTAATTTTAATTGAACCCTGGAATAAGAAACAATGGCAAAAAAGAAAAAAACATTACCAAAAAATTTCGACGAGTTGATCACTGAAAATAATATTGAAAAACTCAAAAAAGTATTCGACACTTGTGAACTGGATGCAAGGGGTGGCTATGGCAAAGCAACAGCATTAAGCTTTTTTAATGTTCCGGACGAACTTATTCGCTGGTTGGTGAAAAACGGAGCAAACATAGAAGACGTAGACATGTACGAACGTACTGCTCTTCATAGACATGCTATGGCCCGAAGTGGCAAAATAGATGTTTTCTTAGAACTTGGCGCAAATGTAAATTCAATAGACAAATATGGCGACACACCTTTGCATTTTGCTGCTGGAAGTAGTTTTAATATTTCATCAGTAAAGAAACTTCTAGAATATGGTGCAGACCTCAATTTTTTAAACGGGAATAAACAAACTCCTCTTGAAAAGGCTTTAGGAAGTGCAAACAATAGTGACATTAAATGTTTAGCTGAAATATCAAAAATACTGCTACAAAAAGATACCATAATAACGGAAAAAATGAAAAATCAAATTATCCGAATTGGAGAGAATTTTGAATTTCACCGTAAAAACTTCAATAAAGACTACTTGCAAGAAACTGACGACGCGTTAAACAATCTCTATGAAATATATGACGTTCCGCCTGTAAAAAAACGGATCATGCATGATGGCATGTCGCCAATAATCGTGAGTGGAACAACCTGGCAGAAGCAATTTGAATTATTATGGGAATTGCTAATACCATCAAGTGGGAGTGCAGAGACAGTGCAGGGAGAAGTTGTTCGAATTGCGGGAAAGATACGTGACGAAATATACAGGAATGGTGGCGGGAACTGGAATACTTATTTTAAAAAAATGTTGGACAGCTATTTAATTTACCTCAAATCAGAAAACACTTTATCAAATGATGAAATTGAAAAAGCAACTTTACTTGTACAGGAAATTAGAAAAAGTGGTGATGCAGAAACCGATGAACTAAATTTTCTTTGCGAACTTGCAGTAAAGTGGGTAATTCTTAATCCGGCGCCAATAAAGCTGACAGGCAAACTATAAATGGTAAAGAACTACCGCCAAAAATTTGATCGGCAATATAGCTGTATATTTCAGCTCTGCAGCTCATGTCTAGCCTGTTTCCTGATCAGTGAGCAATAAGCGGTCTCCGGCATAATCAATGAAGAGTTTTTCAACCATTGTCTGCTCCATATCAGTATAGCCAATGTTAAAGTTAACTTGTAATGTATTAGCAGGTTGGATGCCTGGCGCCTAATTGTCTAAAAAACATTTTTGTTTCTTTTATGTTAACTCTGTATCAATCACGACTCAACAATGAAAATTCTTTTTGACCATATAGAACTGCTGGTTCGCCTTGCAGGTATCGGACAAATTTGCCTGGCTGCAGGCAGTACCGCTATTCCAGGCATCCTGAATTGGAAAATTGAATTAGCTAAAGTAAACCCACTCATTCGCCATATTTTTTGGATGTATGCATGTTACATTTTGGTCATCAATTTCTGCTTTGGTTTTGTGTCTGCGCTTTGCCCAAATGATTTAACCAACGGTTCAAAATTAGCTGTGCTGACTACAGGCTTTATAGGTGTATACTGGGTATCCAGGATCTGTACCCAGTTTTTTGGATTTGAACGTAAAAACTTTCCTAAAGGAAAGTGGCTGGTCTTTGGTGAAACTGTACTGGTGTCTCTTTTCTTATTCTTATGTATTGTATACGGGCTGGCCTTTTATAACAATCTTCAAAATTTATAATGTTATTTCCCGCATTACCCTTACTTTGTTTTGTTGTGCTTAATACAGCAATTATCATTTTCGGGTACTTTATGATAAAGAAAGCGCATTCCATTTTTGCCTGGCTGCTGCTGCTGATCAGTGTGGCTACAATATGGTTTATATCAGGGGGTATGCATCCTGTTGTAAAAATGTTAACCATTATCACAACCGCCTTTATCAGCATGAAAGTAATAGCTACAACTGAAAGTTATAAGGGTAAGTCTACTATGGTCACTTTTAGGCAGTGGCTGGTATTCGTTGTGGGCTGGGCTGGAATGCGAGCTCAACCTTTTGAATCCTTTGGTAGTGCTGCCGTTCCTGGTGCATGGGATATGATTAAGTTTGGTATAAGCAGGCTACTCGCCGGAGCTATGCTTATTGGACTGGCACACGCGATAGTCAGGGGATCTTTCAATCCAACCATCGTATATATAACTGTAAGTGCCTTGCTGTTGGTATCATTTAGTTTAGTCTTGCATTTTGGATTGTTAAGTATTAGCGCGGGTATCTGGAGGCTCTCAGGAGTCCATGCCTACTACTTATTTAACCGTCCGGCTACATCTGTTAGCCTAACCGAATTTTGGGGAAAGCGCTGGAATGTAGCTTTTATTGAAATGACGACTATTACCTTGTTAAGGCCGTTGCGCCATAGATTAGGCAATGCGGCAGCACTCCTGATCGCCTTCCTGTTTTCAGGTTTATTGCATGAGTTGGCTTTGAGTGTGCCAGTTAATAAAGGGTTTGGCTTGCCTTTGTTGTATTTTTTCATTCAGGGATTAATGGTGTTGTTAGAAAAAAGATTGGCTTTTAGTGGCAGTCGTTTTTTACAGAACAAAATGATAGCTCGTATATGGGTGTTTTTTTGGCTAGTGGTTCCCATTCCGTTGTTGTTTCATAAAGCCTTTTTGCAGGAGGTAATATGGCCACTTGCTGGCCTATAATGGCTCTTTAGATGAGTTGAAAAATACACCAATACTTTCTACGAAGTCAGTAAATTGCTTTTCCTGTTCTACGCAGGTAAAATTATAGTCCTTGTTCATGATTGGCTTCATTATGATGCATTTCCCTATTCGTTATCAAAAGCCCTTTCTATTTTTCGGTAGTTTATTATAAATGCCAATGTTATGCAGAGTAGTACACTCTCCCACACACATTCAATAGTATAAAAGTTGGTATCTGTCATAAACAAAAGACAAAGCAATGGAAAACTTAACAAGGAAGTAAATAAACAAATTCCGCCAATACCAGAGAAGAAATTTTTAACGAAACCATTGCTTTTAGCTCCAATTATTGCGAAAACAACACCTAAAATTGGCATGCCGAAAAAGGTAAATAGAACGAATGCCGTACTTTTTTCAATATGCTGTTTTACCGGCGCAAAAAATAAAAAGTAGTTAACTGCGAGGTACATTAAAATAAAATATGGTATCAGGTATTTAAAAACCTTGAATGATTTTTTGGTTTTATCTTCAAACTCGGGCGTAGCAATAACCAACGGCTGATTGTTTTGTTCGCTTAACTCAAACTCATAATTGCTATTTTTAATGGCATACCCAAAAACACTTATCAAATCTCCATTTTTCAGCGTTCTCTCCGTATAACGTATATCATCTACAGCATATTTAATGCTGTGTTTGGTATCTGTTTTGGATGGCAAAAAGGCAAAATTAAGTTTATTTAGAATTACTTTTATTTTTCCTGTGGTATTGGTTAAATAAAAATCCTGAAATTCTTCTTTTATAGTTGCGCTGTTCTCACGTTCGGTATTGTCTTCACTATCGTAGCTAATATTTGCTTCTCTATAAGTATAAGCAATACATTCTTGCTTAAAATAGGGGGTTTCAAAAGTTTTTGGTGCACTTACTTTCCCCTGTATTTTAATCCATCCCTCGCTAATTTGATAAATGGGTGTTGTTGCTGTTTTAATTAATTTGCGCTGGGCCTTGGTTATGTACCATACCAAAATAACGATAATAATTGGAAGCAATGGAACTAGAATGCGACTAAATGTTAAACCGATATAAAGCGCTATACCTAGCCCAATTAACAATAGAAAACATGTTTTTAAACCTATGGTTTTAATTTGCATTACGTATAGTTTACTTTATCCCACATTTATCCTTTTTAGAAGCAATTCATAAAATATCCCTGTCAATTTAATCAAAATTACTTAGCAATCTTTTTTTCTTCATCAAAATCCACATACTGATCTATATGTACAGATATTTTGATTTCACTCTTTGGTAAAAGTTGTTTATTGGCTTACCAAATTTTAGCGCCATAAATTTCATTTCGATTCCATTAAGTATGGCCTTTGAATTAATAAAGGAGTTTTTAGGAAAGGTGTAGTTAACCTCATTAACAACGATCGCTGGAAAAATAGTGATTCATCGGCCAGTATTTACTTAAATTCTTTCCCAAGGATTGTGTTCATTTTGGCTTGAACAGTCAGCCATTTCCTACTGTGTCCTGCATTTCTTACTTTAAAATCAGAACTGTCGGTTTTAACTGTTATTTCAGTGTCAGTCCCATCTACTGGTAGTAGGCTTTTACCGCTCTTTATCGTAGAAAAACTAGTGATCTGATTTTCAGAAATGATATCTTCAAATTTGTATTGGCTGTTAATTTTTTTAATGCTTTTATTGTTAGCAGTATCTACACTTGAACCCAGCTCATAATATAGTGTATCGGGAGTAATAACAAGCAATTGGAAATATCCACGTTCACCGCCAAAAGTTGAAATTGAAATAGATTTTATTTTCTCTACCTTATGGGGTTTACTTGCACCGGAACAAGAAAAAAGCAAAATACTTATGCCTAAAAATTTAGCGGTCTTGATTAAGATAAAATGTGGATTTTTCATAAGTTATAATCCTATGGTAGGTTCGCCAGCGTAGCCATCAGTGATCAAGAATACTTTGTTTGTACTCAACTCTTTTATATGTGTTAATTGACTGCCTTTTTTGCTGAGCTGTAGTTTTATCTCCTCTTTGCCATCATCACTTACAATCTTAATCGTATTACCTGCAATGGTTACATTTTTATAATCTTTGTATCGTATAATTAAGTTTTGAGCCATTTCAATTTCGCCTGCGTTTGGCTTTTTATATTCAAAACTATTCTTCGGATAAACCGTACTTATCCTCACATTTCTACCTCGGCCATTAAAAGTGTAGCTTTTTTCGAAAACATCAGTTGGCGTTAAAGTTGTTAATGTGCCTGGCTGGATTTTCCATTTAAAAGTGATATTTTCTGGAAAAGGATTTTTAATATCTGTAACGGGATCCTTATCATATAATGGCATTACAACCGGTGGTGGCGGAATATTTTTCCTTACAGGTTTCTTTTGTGCATAAGCAGCAAAAGAAATTAAAGTTGCAATTATTAAAAATCTGTATTTCATTTTATTCAGGCTTTAGTTGCTCTTCGCCGAAAAAACGTTTAACCTATATAAATTGTTTTTGATCCCTAATTTCCACTTGCATAGTTCTTTTGCTTTTCAGGTAGAAAAGCAGGTTAAAATGAACTCGTAAACCCAAAGGATGAAACTCATATACACTCTTCAAGTTTGCAGTCGTTTGAAAACTAAGATCTGTATTCAAGGATTATGACGATTTTGTAAATGATTAATGAGGAAATTTTTGTAAGTGTTAGTATCCCCATAAACTGGAATAGTATAAAAATGAATCAAAATATAAATAATTGATGGGAAAAACTTTTAGTAAAATTCTGTCTCATGTTCTCGAAGCGATATGCCGTGCACTCGGTAATATCAGGGAAGGACTTTCAGAAACGGACATAAATAAATATCTTAATGATTGCAAAATTGATAATCCCACAGGTTTAGACCTTTCGATCACGAAACCGGCCGCCTTACCTTGTTAGAAGAGATATAAAGAAAGTTATTTTTGGGCGATTTTAGCTCCAAAGCCATACCAGTACGCCGGTTCCTGTATTTACGTACTGCCCGGATTCGGGCGATTTTAGAGGCGTTTATAAGTGATACGAAATCTGTAATAAACCAATAAAGTTGATCAAATGATGCTTCGTAAGCTTTCTCCGTTAAAAAAAATGCCCCTGTAATTTTACCGGGGCATTCGTTGGGTTGATTTTAATTATTTAAGTGCAAGCTTAAGCTTGGCCGCGGCGGCAGATATTTCTTTAGACAATACTTTGGCATTCGTCTCGGCATCTTCATTATCATATCTCAGGTATTTCCAGGTACTTCCTGTATAGGTATCTTTTATAGCCAGCAAATAGTTTTTTCCCTTTATTCGTAGTTTGCCGGGGCTAACCTTTTTTACCTCATTGTCTCTCATTTTGGCCTTGGCCAGCATGTCGAGCAAGGCAGTTTGCGACGATTCCAGTATCATGCTTTGGTTATACTTCCCAAGGCAAATTGTTGCCGCACCTAACCTGGTAACCGGGCTAAGCGTAAGCCCGATGGGCACTTCTTCGAAAATGGTTTTTATACCCATGCCGCTTAAGGCCCCTTTGGCCATTGCGCTCATTTGCGCCTTTGGCATTATCTTAAATAAGGGCGGGTATGTCATGTCCAATACCTTATCAATTTCCATTTTACGTGTGTAACCAATAATGGTTTGAAAATCTTTTTGGATAATTTTCGAATCTTGTGCTAATGCAGCGGTTATTTGCAATGGCATCAGCAGGCATAAAATAAGTTTCTTCATAAAAAGTTGTATAATGTTTAACGATCAACATCCCTGCCAGACTTTGGTTTGAAGTTTATTAAGGAAATATCATTCACAATTACCGCTGGGTTAGCATACGGCCCGTTCTGTTTTCAATCAGCAAAATGAAATTAACTTACAACCATCTATCCCAAATTCGCAGCAAGGCCACAATCAGGTTTTATACCAGCTTTTCATTTGACAAGGAATATTAATTTAAACATAACTGATCCAGTTTACTGTTTTATATAGGAAACGCCGGTAAAATATTACTTACCGATAGGCGACTTGCTGGCATCAATTACTAATGCCCAAATTGCAGAAGCAGCCCCCTGGTATCAGGATTTAAAAAACTAATAATTACGGTGATATAAGAATTACCTTCGTCCTTAATAAAGCTCAGTTGTATAACCCGGTCGCTTATACGAAATTGGTATGAACTGGGCCTATTGTCCTGTGGATCAACTTTTACCTGGCTTCCTTTGTATCTGGCTTTAAGTAAAGAGATCAGTTTTTGATAGGTGTTCTCATTAACACCCGGAATTTTATTACTTTCTAACCGCAACCTTATCAATTTATTTTTTTTGGTAGAGCTGGTATAGATCCTATTAAACAAAATTTCCTTATCTCCCCAATACCCTAATACCCGCAGGTCGGGATCTTTCATCCCTATAAGTGGCACGCTACGATCTACAGCAACCGTATCTGCATACATTTCGCCTTTACGGATAATATAGCTTTCCCGCTTTGCATACCTATCAACTATTCGTTGTTCGGTAATATTAAACAGTACATACGGATCGATTACAAGGGGTTTATCTTTCAGATATTTTTTATTCTCATCACCCAGGAGATAATGTTTTACATAGGCCAGGCTGCCGAAAAGTTTATCGAGATTGACTTGCTGAAAGTTAATTTGGGCAAGGTCTACCGGTTTACCCCTTTGTAATGGTAACGGATCACTGGCAACAATACTTTTGTCATAAATTTTAAAGCCCGTAAAAAGCATTGATGCAACAATCATCATAACCATAAACTTAGCACTCCATTTTTTCGTCATTTATTCGTATTTTAAAGTTAACCAACACTTGGGCTTATGTTTTATCAATTGCACTTTGCGATGTAAATTGCATCATCCAATTTAATCAAGTAAATACCCGCACATTTCGGCAAAATGCAAAGTTCGGTAATTACAAAGTTCTTAGGCGGCATCTGAGTGTAATTGATGAATAGATCGGTTATTTTTCGGCAGATCTATTATACGGACAATTTCTCAATAAATGGTATAATGTCGTGATGAGATTATTTCAACATCGTAGATGCCAATTGCGGTAAAAACTGTAACAAAATATGTAAGGAACAGGGAAATCGCTTTTAACTTTTTCTGATAATTCTTCCTCTTTCTGCGCATGCCTAAGCATAAGTTTGCCACGGAAGCACGAAAAACACGGAAAAACTTTAATCTCCTCCGTGATTTCTGTACTTCCGTGGCTAATTAAATTTTTGCAAATGTTTTAAAAGCAATTTCCGTGCGTAAGGAAGCAGAATTTTGCAGTTTCAAAAATAGTTCTTAAATTGCTTATACAATGTCCGGTTATCCGGAAGAAATCACCAAAGAGGCTTCCCGGCTGGCAGAAAACTTCAACAGTAAAAATCCAATTGACATGCAAAATAAGCCTTTCATATAGGAAAATATGGTATCCTCAAAGTAAGTCACTATTATGGATCAATATTACATGTATCTGAAACTGGCTGCAGAAACCCGGAAAAACACTAAAAAACTTGTCATTACAATTGCATGTTCAAAATATGGCTACAATGCCTTTGAAGCAAAAGCATACTGTAATTCAAATAGCAAAAGCAAACGTACTGCCCCACAAAAGGATACTGCAACCGCACAAAAAAAGCAACTATCTTAAATAAAAATAAGTAAATTGATTTTACTAAAACAATTCTGAAGCATATCAGCAGCAATTACGGTGTTTAGGAAATTACCCTCCTTTTTATTAATGATGGAACCTTTAGCACGTCATAGATATGGCTGAAGTTTGAAAGTGGTGGAAGAACATAGCTTTAAATACCCTAAAATTAAAAAAAACTTTTCCTGGCTTGAGTGGATATTCCAAATCCATTAACCAAATGTTCTGTGCGGCCTATACACTAATTTATGTAGGCAATTTAAATAAATTAGACTTCATAATCAAATATTTAACATGGTCAAAGTATTCTGGAATGGTCCGCCTTACATTCAGGAATGATGTGTCAATGGCTTCGAAATCTCCAAACACACCGTAATAGCAACGACCTATGCTACCATGATATATACAAAGTTACAAAGCTTAACGAAAATAGGGATATATCTTTTATGCAAAATAGTGCTAAGCAATGTAAAGCAGCCAACTATGGTCGTGAAATGATAAAGAAAGCAACTAAGTTATAAAGGGTCAAAATGCTAAGTTTTGAATTAACACAAAGGGCTGAAAACCAGTTATCATGGATCTTTCCATTATTTATTAATTAAGTTTTGTTTCAAAATAAAATAACCATACATTAGTATCTAAGTAAAAAAATTGACGAAATTATGAAAAAATTTAACCTAGAGAAACTTTCAAATAAAGATTTATTTGGAAGTTTCGAAGAAAGCCGGTTGAAATTATTAGCTTCAACCAACTTAAAAGGTGGAACCAGTACAACTCTTTGTAAGACTGATGAAAATCAATTAGGTGATTTAGATTCTCAAGCGGGGCAGGAAAACCCTAACGATAAACGTTGTATGCCGCCACCTTAAAATAACAGCTTTTAATTTGATTCAAATTGCGTTTTTATTTTAATATTTATGATGCACAAATCAAAACAAAACCAATACATATGAAAAAAAAAATAAGCCTTGAGGCTCTGTCAAATAAAGAATTATTTGGAGCTTTTGAAAATCACAAAATTCAAACTTTAGCTTCAACAAATTTGAGAGGCGGGAGTAGTACAACTCTCTGCAAAACCACAGAGAGTGCATTCGATGAGGATTCAAAATCAGGAACTGTTGAACATCTTGCAGATAAAAGTTGCATGCCTCCCCCATAATTAATTGATCATTAGAAGTTTATTTTAATTTAATGATTTTAAGTAAAGACCGTTACTCTGATGTAAGAGTAAACGGTCTTAAGTCTTTTAATAACAAAAGCTAATCATTGATCCTTTTGTTAATCTTATCCATCTAATAATATTTATGAAAGGCGTCCTGCTACTTACTATTCTATATTTTATTTTTCTATTTTCATGTGTTGCTCAAAATAAACTTATTGTCAGTGGTTCACTTATCGATTCATTAAACTCTACAAAAATACCTTCAGGCATAATTTCTGTGACTATAAGCAGATCTGAAAGTGTAAAAGATTCGGTTAGAATAATTTTAAAGTCTAATAATGAAGGTCGTTTTAATTTTGAAGTTGATAAATTTTGTCATTTATCAATAAAAACTGCTGTTTCAGGATATAAATCATGTAACCTGAATTTTATTGCCATGAGCGATACTACTTTATCACTGGTTATCTTGAAGAATTCTAATCAACTTGGCGAGGTAAAAATCATCTCAAACTTAAAAAATCAATTTAAATTGATTGCGGGCGGATTGTCAATCGAACCTGATTTAAAAACAATTAGTCCATCAAGTTTCGTCTTAAACTATTTAAAATATGTTCCGGGTGTGACAATTTCATCTCAAGGTAACATTTCGTTTTCAGGCCAAAGTTTAAAATTGTATGTAAACGGTCAACTAATATCTTTATCAGGAGCGGAATTAATTTCTTATCTACAGCAAATGGCAGTTGGTGATTTGTCATCTGTTGATATACTTACGGAGCCTGGCGCGAGTTTCGATGCATCAGGATCAGCATTAATCAATTTGCACACCAAAAAATTTGGTACTTTTGGCATTCAGGACGTTGTTGCTGTTGGATTAACTACTCATGATAAGGCTTATTTAAATAATTCAATCCTTTTTACCAAAAGTAATTTAAAACTTTCGGTTAATTTGCTCTATAATCATAGCAATTTTTCTGAGAATGACTATTTTGAAATTAATTCAAAAGATGAACCATCTCTAAATTCATCACAAACAGTAAATTATCCAGAAACTCCACAAAATAGCTTATCTCTTAGTTCAGGTATTGATTTTCGTTTGCGAAAAAATATTCAGGTGGGTGTTTATACATCTAATTCAATGGTGCATGGAAATTATCCATATAACTACCAGCTCGAAAAGAGTATAGGAAGCAATAATATTTTATCAAATAAGTTCATGCGATCAAACCGCTATATTCAAAATGGTTATTTTCAGGTCGACATGAAGAAAGGAGTTTTTAAAATTGATTTTTCAAATACTTACTTAAAAGATAATAATATTACTACTAACAATCTTATTATTCCAGACAGCTCTAATACCCTCAAAGTTGCTGATAATATAAATGCTTCCAAAACCAATGTTTTTTTTGTTAACATCAACCAAGGATGGAACTTTATTGATAAATGGAAATCGAATATTGGTATCAAATACTCGAACAATAATTTATCCAATACATTCGCCACGTCTGAAAATCCGTCAACTAAAGGACTGACTGATTATAGCGAAAACATTTTGGCCGGCTTTTTTGAATCAACTTATTCTATGTCTAAATATTTAGGAATCCAAGGTGGCTTGCGAATAGAAAATACAAGTGCAAATTTAAAAAGCATTGGTGATATGCCTTACGAATATAAAAAAAGCTATATAAACTTGTTTCCGAGTTTAGGGCTCTTTTTTAAGAGTAAGAGCGGTTTAAATTTAAGTCTTTACTACACGAGTCACATCGATAGGCCTAACTATAATCAGTATATCCCGTTTCCAGAAAGTCTAAATGCAGGAAGTATTTCTTATAATGTAGGTAGTAATTCATTAAACCCTAGTCGCACAAATGCAGTAGGTATTAAGCTTCAAAAGAATTTTAAAAATAACTTTTCTTTTATTTCTAATTTTTCCAGATCACTAATTAATTCGCCAATCCTTACACTGCCATTTTTAATAAACTCAAGTATAGTCAACGCCCCCATAAATGTCGCTCAAGCTCAAATATATACTTTCCAGTTTATTTTAAGCAAGAGATGGAAATCATTGAGCTTAACGTTCATTCCAAAGTTTTCAAGAAGATACTTAAATAATAGTACTATTACCTATATGAACCAATCTGTTGATGTTGGATTAGCTGGTAGTAATTATTTTTCAATTAATTCCAATATAAACTTTACATTGTTTAAAAACTTCAATAATGCCATTGCTTTTAGCTACGGTACTAAGCAATATTCACCTTTTGGATACACTAGGGGTATGGGGGCTATGTCATATAATATAAACAAGAGTTTCGTCAAAGATAGATTGAATATATCATTGGATTATTCAGAACCATTTAATTGGCTTAAGAACTATGATTTTCAATCGGTTAGTGGAGTAAAGTATACCAGTATAATTAAAAATGAGATGCGTATGCTTTACCTGAGTTGCTCATTTCGCATAGGTAATGTAAAGGCTACAAAAACTGAAACTTACGATTATGATAGTGATTCACGTGTTAAAGATGATAGAAAATAATGAAATCAATAAAGGAATATATATATGACTTGTTTTATAAATTCCCCCATTTTAGTCAATTAGAATCTAACGACTGTGGGCCAGCTTGCTTAAAGATTATTTTTGAATATTATAATTATAAAGTTCCATTTGACGATATAAGAAATAGGAGTAAACTTGACTGGAAAGGCACAAGTCTATACCGAATTGAGTCAATTGCGAAAGACTTCGATTTTAATACCATTTCAATAAGTGTAACATGGGATAAATTGTCTGCGGATGCAATTTTACCTGCTATAGTAATGATTCAACAAAAGCATTTTGCAGTTCTCTATGAAATAAACGCACATCATGTATTAATTTCTGATCCAGCAATTGGGAGATTAAGATACACTATAGCTGAATTTAAAACTATTTGGGAGTCCGAATCCGGTGAGGGTATCGCATTGCTTTTACATCCTACAAAACCTTTCACCTCTACAAACTTCGAAAAAACGAAAAATAAAAAATTTTATCGCGAAGTTGAAAAATATGTATCCGGCAACAAAGGAGCATTTGCATTAATATTTTTAGGCTTACTTTTAGGTAGTTTGATACAATTATTACTGCCATTTTCAACACAGCTAATTGTAGATGAGGGTATCAATTATAAAAATGTTAACCTCATAGTGCTTATCTGTTTAGGACAATTTGTATTGATAATATCCAAGGCTATAATTGATCTTATTAGAAGATGGATTTTGGTGCACATGGCTACTCTTTTTAATATCTCACTTATCTATACATTTTTATTAAAATTGATTAAGTTGCCTCTGGCTTATTTCGAATTTAAATCACATGGGGATTTATTGCAAAGAATAGAGGATCATAAAAGAATTGATCGTTTGATTAATTCTTCTTCTTTGAATGCGGCTTTTTCTGCTTTCACTTTTATATTATATGGTTTTATATTGTTGACTTATAACAAAGTGATTTTCGTTTTCTTCTTAGTGTTTAGCATAATCTATTTCCTATATAATATTTGTTTTAGTAAATATCGAAAGATCTTGGACTACAAAAGATTTCAAAAGTTTTCCGAATCTAGTGATTCAATTTTTCAAATGATTTTTGGAATTAATGAAATTAAGATTTATCAAGCCGAACATCAGAAATTACTGAAATGGAAAAACGTTCAAGCTGATATATTTAAGATAAATATTCAATCATCAAAACTTCTCAATTTCCAAGAAGTGGGCAGTTTGTTTTTAAGTGAAATAAAGAATTTCGGAATTTTATTTTATTGCAGTTTATTGGTTATCCGAGGCGATTTAACGTTGGGTATGATGTTGTCAGTGCAATACATCGTAGGTCTTCTAAGCGTACCTCTATATGAATTTATCATTTTTATGAATGACTTCGTAGAGTCCCGAGCGGCTTATGAGCGTATTGTTGATATATATGAATTTCCAGATGAACAACATGAATTATCATTAACTGATATTGTCAATATAAAAAACTATCAAGCACCTAAATCAGCCGATTTGCAAACTTCAATTCTGTTTAATGACTCTGTAAATCAGCAATCCGAACAAATATCTAATGATATAAAAACAAAATATGTTCCTGAGAAAGAAATCATAGATTACAATTTAGATGTGAAAAATGCATCCTTTACTTACCAAAAATCTTATGCAAATGATGATAACTTGTTTAAACTGAAAAATATAAACTTCAGTTTAACGAGTGGAAAAAAAACTGCTATAGTAGGTTCAAGTGGTAGTGGTAAAACAACCCTTCTTAAGGTAATTTTAAGATTCTACCCAATTGATGATGGAAATATATTCTTAAATAACGATCTTTTTTATAATATTCCTGTTGATCAATGGAGAAGTTTATGTAGCCCAGTATTGCAAGATGGATATATATTTTCTGACACAATCGCTAATAATATTGCGTTGGGCGACGCTAATCCTCATATTGACAAAGTTACCAAAGCTGCTAGAGTGGCTGAGATATTTGATTTCGTTAATTCGCTGCCAGGGAAATTTGAAACCTTTATTGGCGGTAATGGACACGGTTTAAGTCAAGGTCAAAAACAGAGGATACTTATTGCAAGAGCGATTTATAAAGACTCTCCATTCTTTTTCTTCGACGAGGCCACCTCATCATTAGACTCCCTGAATGAGAGAAATATTATGGACAATATCTATAATTCATTAGGTGACAAAACCATGCTAATAATTGCACATCGTTTAAGCACAGTTATAAGAGCGGATGAAATTTTAGTTATGGATAATGGTGAAATTGTAGAAAGAGGTAATCATACCTCTTTAGTAGCTCAAAAAGGTATGTATTATAATTTGGTTAAAAATCAGTTAGACTTAGCTAAGGAATGAGAAAATTGTATTTAAACACG
The DNA here is from genome assembly GCF_019317285.1 of Pedobacter sp. D749. NCBI lineage: Bacteria > Pseudomonadati > Bacteroidota > Sphingobacteriia > Sphingobacteriales > Sphingobacteriaceae > Pedobacter > Pedobacter sp. D749. Next base: position 1,494,075 of record NZ_CP079218.1, on the reverse strand, counting down.
ATTTGTATTTACATAATTATTGTAGTTAGCCTAATTTCATATTTGTTTTCTATGAAAATAATGATTAGCAAAACCTATGAAATAAAAATCATATCAATCAAACAACATCGTAATTCATCAATAAATAATAGAAATATTTTGTACTTTACTTGTTTAAAAGATATTGCCGAAATCACTGATCATATACAACCTATGGAGTTTAAATATGTAGTGACGAATGGAGAGATTGAAAGCTCGTTTCAAATTACAACAAATAGTCAAATAAAACAGATTGCTAATCAGCGAACCTACTACATACGTTTGAACGATAATGAAAATCTATTATTAGATGGAGTTGGAAACTTAAAAGCATATTTAATATTTAAAGAAAAAAGAAGCATTTATTATAGTATAATTAAAAGCATCACTAATCCATTTTAGCAATGATTCTTATTTTTAGTCAAAATTTCGACCCCTCCACGGATAAAGTAATCGATTGGTTGGTTCATTTTAAGAAACCCTTTATAAGGATAAACTATAACACAGACTACGTTGAATCCGTTTTTTTAGAGTTGTCGGATGACTGTGAATTAGGCATGGATAACGTTGATCAACCTTATCAAATTGATAATTATATTCGCGCGCTAACGTTCACCTTAACCAGTGGAGTAAAAATTGATTTAAAAACAATAAATAGCGTTTGGTATAGAAGAGGTGGAATGCCAAGCTACAACAGCTTTTTTATTGATTTTTCGGTACTTAAATTGAAATTTTTTATAAAGAAGTCACAGGAATATCTTGATACTGAATATAACGAAATAGTCAGATACATATATTTTTATCTTTTTAAAAATTGTAGAGTCAAAAATTTGGGAACCCCATTTTTATCAGCCTCCAATAAGCCACAATATCTAACGTTAGCGAAACTATATGGACTAAAAATTCCTAATTTTTATATTGTTTCACGAAAAAGTGAATTAAAATATGCCTTAAGTAAGTCCAGAAACAACATTACAAAAGGCATTTCAGAAATGATAATGTTTGCAAAGGACTATTTAAGATTGATATCTTACACTAGTAAAATCGATGAAGCTGATACTGATATGGTAGATGATAGATTCTTTCCGTCAGGTATCCAAAAAGAGATCATAAAACTGGCTGACATTAGAGTTGTATACTTGCATGGGAAATGTTTCTCTATGGCTATTTTTTCTCAAAACAATCATAGAACAAGTACCGATTTTAGGAATTATGATTCTGTAGAACCTAATCGAAATACTCCATTTAAACTTCCAGCTTCATTTGAAAATAAGCTTAAGCTGTTATGTGAGCATATTGGCCTTAATTTTTGTTCCATTGATGTCTTATTAGATAGAGATTATCAATTATATTTTTTAGAAATCAATCCTGTTGGTCAGTTCGGCATGGTGTCGATGCCATGTAATTATCACATAGAAAAAATAATAGCTGAAAAATTATGAATGTAGAAACGAAGAAGTTAGATTTTGTAGACAAAATCAATTTACCTTTACCTGTACTTAAAACCATTATCTTAGAATACGATCGGAGTAAGTCGGCAAGGCATTTTTTTTACGAAAGTAAATTATATAATACGACTGTTAGAGTTTGTAATGGACATCACAAACCTATTTCAAAAATTTTCAACTTTGAATCTCTGCTATAATGGATGGTAAATATTTGATTCTATATTCAACCTGTACTGTTGTTAAAGGATTTTTGAGAAGCGCAATTTATGATTTAGAAAAACAGGAATTTCACTATATTCCAAATGGTTTCGGTGAACTTATAACAGTTTTTAAAACTAAATGTTACGATGAAGTTTTAATGGATTTTAGTAAAGATGAGAAAGCTATTATATTAGAATATAAAGATTTTATTATTTCTAATGATCTGGGGTTCTTTACAGAGCATCCTGAATTATTTCCAGATTTAGAATTATCTTATGAACCTACAACATACATTACTAATGCGATTTTAGATCGTAATCAGTTTTCAAATTATAATTTATTTAATGTAATAACAGAATTAGATGCTCTTAGCTGTCAAGATCTACAATTGCGATTTTATTCTATTATAGATATTGAAGAATTGGAAGACATTCTAAAACATATACATCTTACTGAAATGAAATCAGTTGAGGTTTACCTAAAATATAACTCTGAAAAGACTAAGGATCTAACAAAATTGATTAATAGATGGCCCAAGATCAAATTACTACTAGTTCACTCGTCTCCTTCCAATAAAGTTGTGCACATAAATAAAAATAACTTTTACACAAGTAATCAGGGGAATTTCATGTATACATCCGAAAATATAGAATCTGAGCAGCACTGTGGAATGATTTTAAAATCATATTTTTCTATTGGGATCGAAACTTACTCAGAATCATTATTATTTAATTCGTGTCTAAATAAAAAGATTAGTTTAGATGTTCTGGGAAATATTAAAAATTGTCCCACGTTGCAAGCTAGCTATGGGAAAGCTGGTGAGACACCATTGATAGAAGTTTTAAATAATGATGAATTCCTAAGCTATTCTCAAATTAAAAAGGATCAAATAAGCATTTGCCAAGATTGTGAGCATAGGCACATTTGCACTGATTGCCGAGCCTTTGTTTCGGATATTTTTGCTAAGCCTGCTAAATGCAGTTATGATCCCTATACTGCCAAATGGAATGACTAGCTGATTCGATTTCTTCGATTTGAAAAATATATTTTCCTTTTTTTTTAAAAAATATTTCAAAATTGAAATTCCAGATAATTTCGGTTCTGTCAATTCCCTTGACATAGATTCTTTAACTGATTTTTGTTTATCAGAAAATATTCTATGCACATTTTCTGATTTAAATAATTTGCAAGATCAGGTTATAAATTTTTCGTTTCTCTTTTATGATTTTAAAAAAAAGAGTCTTATTATAGTTAAAGAGCTGAGTAGAGATAAAGTTTATATTTATTTGTCTACTACTAATTTTTATATTCCGTATTCCAGAGATAAATTTATGTCTGAAATGGAGGGGATAGTAATACTTTTGCTTGATAATAGTTATGCTCTCCCTCGCAGGGTTATCAGCTTGAACTATTATCAAACTAATTTAGTATTATTTATACTTATACAAACGTTAGTTCAATATTTTGGTGTTTTCTTCTACTCAATAAATTTTACGTTATCGGTATTTCTCTATTTTAAATTAGCTCAATATAAATTCGATTATATATTTACTCCTAATGAAGGAAGTGTATGCTCTGGCCCTGGATTAGATTGTAATATATCTAAAATCACAAGCTTGTCAAGCCACTTTAATCTTGCTACAACAGGTCTTTTCTTTTTGACTTTTATAAATATATTTTTATATCAGCTTAATATATGTAATAACCTTGGGCTGAAAACCATTTTTAATTTAATCGTTTATTTTGGATTGTCCTTTAATATAGTTTTGTTTTTCTATAACCTATTTTTACGGAAAAACGTTTGCTTAAAGTGCCTTTCTTTACAGATTTTCTATAGCTTTTACTTTATTAATATAATTTCTAATCATGTTTTTATTAAGAATTTAACCCAAAAGGCATCAATTTGGAATTTAATATTCGTTGGATTTACGTTATCAGTATTGCTCAGTGTTTGTTTTTTAATTTGTGGATACTTAATTGGAGAGTACCTTAATAAAAAAAGAATAAAAAGAGATATTGACATTATGAACCGAAACATGTTGGATATTCCGAATGATGAATTAGATAACTTCTTAAGCTCGATTTTGAAAATTAATTCAATGCTCATCGAGAATTGCTCTATCAACAATTACGTTTTAATCTTTTATGATGTAGCTTGTCATCCATGTTATAATGAAGCGTTGGAGTATTTTAACTTATATAGTGGTAAATATTACGACATAGAAGTTATCTTTGTACCTGTTTTTTTTGAAGAGGACCTTAAAGAAATGATTCTAAGTTATCTTAAAGTCAAAGCAGCATTATTCAACGTACATAATCTTACAGAAGTTAATTTAAATTTCAGTGAAGGGATGTCTAGCATATCAAGTCAATTGGATGTCAAAGAGGAGGCGAATCTTTTTAAGCACCATGTCCTTAAATTTTTAAAAACTATCAATGTTACAATCTTCCCATGTATTATTGATAGGGGCAGATTTGTACTGATAGATCCAAAAATTAAATAAAATATTTTAACATTCTTTGTTTACACATTGGGCTTATATTGGATTTCCCTTTAGTTTGGTGAGTTTTAAATCCAGCCCGGATTTTTTATACGCTCAAAGGATTCAAACAGGAAAGTGGCGGTTTTTACGGTGCAGCAAATAATTTTAAGGTCAAGGCTAACTATACATATAATTACAGGTCAATTTGCTTTATAGGCCTAAGCTCTGGGTGAAGCAATTACTGTTGAGTGCAGGACCGTACCGCGCCTATGGAATCGGGGGGACTGGAACTCGGATCGTGATATTATTGGGAGATATCAGATCCAAGGATGAATGTAGCGTAGCCTTTAGAAACGACGGCCCAGTTTGTAATGATTAAGAATATATCTACAGAAAGCAGGTAAATTAGAGATTTAATGTAACACTGGGATAGGAGTTCCTGGAGTATTTCACCTTACAGCTTAATGGAAGAGCCAGTATAGCTAATTTGATGCCCTGCCTTAATGGTATCAATAGGGAGATAGTTTGAGAAATCAGCGGATAGGTATTACGATTGGCTATACGATATGAAAGCACGAGAGCCGTAGACGCTGGTAACTTCTAAAAAATATCTGCATTAACAGCAATTATAAGTTGAACTATTACGCATTGTGTTCAAGGTTTATTGGGTACTTGCTTTTAACAATATTTACCATAGTGTTTCTGCATCAACGCTATGGTAAATATTCTAAGCCCGCAACCTTTTTTTTTAAAATTAGCCATGTCTTCGCTTAATTTCCGTTCAACCACTTTGGCATAGGTCTGTGTTGTACGGATGGTCGTATGACCCAGCATCTTGGATATACTTTCAATCGGAACCCCATTGCTTAAGGTCACCGTAGTGGCAAATGTATGCCGGGCAATATGAAAAATAATATCTTTATTTGATGTTACACACGTCAGCGATCTCTTTCAGGTAGGCATTCATTTTCTGATTGGAGATCACCGGGAACAAGGTACCATAGTTTACAGCTTTGGGATGATCTTTATATTTTTTGATCAATGCCTCTGCTTGCGGCAATAAGGTCATCCTGACATCGATATCTGTTTTCTACTCGCTGGCGAACAGCCTGTCCTCGTCATTATGACTTTAACGATATATCGCTTGTTATATTCATTGTATCGATATACGTCAAGCCCGTGTAAAAACTAAAAATAGAAAGGTCTTTAACGATCTGTAAACGCTCGATACGGAATTTCTTTTTCTCCATAACCACCAGTTCTTCTTTGGTCAGATAGAACCGTTCCACTTTATCGAAGTGTAATTTGTATTTGGCAAAAGGATCTTTTTCTATCCAGTCCATGGTGACAGCCATGGTCACCATTTTGCAAAGCCGTTCCATGTGTTTCATGATACCGTTATAGGTCAACGGTTTTTGGTGGTCTTTAGGATGATGGCGGCTTAGATAGCTTTCAAAGTCAAGGATAAATTTATCATTCAGCTCACTAAGGCTAATCTCGGCACGGTGGCACTTCTCCTTTAGGAACTTTTGGATATAGTTATGCTTAGTATAATATTTTCATGGCACCTTTAGCGAGCTTATCCAGCAATTCCCGGTTATGGTATTCACCTAGTTTAATTAATGTATATTCGCTTTGATCGGTACCTAGGAATAAAGCTTTAACAGCATCTACGGTAACGGTTTTCTTTTGCTGTACCAAATTGTGGTAACCGTCCACAATCAATGTTCGTATCCTTTCTATGTGGTCATGAGTTTACGGGTTTCTTCTTTTGTGTCACGGGCTTTGCCTTTAACATCGTCCATTGTTCAGGGTTCACTTTCTTTTTCAAGGAGATTTCACAACATCTGCCGTTTACTGAAATACGGGCAAAAACGGTGGCCTGATCGTTCTTTTGTTATTTAGGTATCCTAACTACGAATTGGATACCAAACGTGTTGCTGCCTCGCATATCAATCAATTTTAATGTCACACGATATTATTGATACATCTGGTTAAAAACGCTCAGGGAAAAGGGTAAACAAATTTAGCCAAAAGGCATTAAATGATATAAATAATTGATAATCAATAAAATAAATCAATGCGTATAAGAGACTTAAACACTAAAATCACTCATGCAACATATGATAAGAACCTTCAGAAAGTTCGAACTTATCAAGTTCAAAGTATTCAGTTAACCCTTCTGGTAGTATTAATGATAGTATTGAGCTGTCCAAAATAATAATGTTGTACAAAATTAAATAAACTTCTCAACTCCCCAACTTTTACGCTTGATCCCTTTTTTGCTTGATCCGCAATAAGGCATTGATGCTGTATAAACGAAAAAAGAGGCAAAAGCCTCTTTTTTCAGTTTTTAACATTTTGTGTCGGGATGGCAGGATTCGAACCTACGACCTCCTGCTCCCAAAGCAGGCGCGATACCGGGCTACGCTACATCCCGAACTTGGTATCGATCTTTTAATCCTGTTTTAAAAGTGGATCAACTTTTTGTCGGGATGGCAGGATTCGAACCTACGACCTCCTGCTCCCAAAGCAGGCGCGATACCGGGCTACGCTACATCCCGAACTTGGTATCTTCTTTTTTTATTTCCCTTTTTCGAAGGGATTGCAAAGTAACGAATTTAAATTGACAATTCCATTTTTATTTGCAAATTTTTATTCTTTGCGGAGAGGGCGGGATTCGAACCCGCGGTACCGTTACCAGTACGACAGTTTAGCAAACTGTTCCTTTCGGCCACTCAGGCACCTCTCCTTCAAACCTCTCTTTTCTGCCCTACCGGCGTTGTTTTGAGGTCTGCAAATATAGTAAAACAAGTTATCCAACAAAAAAAAATTATAAAATTTGTTGATAATCTATACGCACATGATAGATACTCATCAGCATCGTCTTGAATATCAATTTGATAGTCTCAATATCTTTTAGCGTCAAATCGCAGTCATCTAACTGATTTTGCTCCAATTTGTAGTTAATTATACGTTCAACGATATCATTTATGTTCTGCGCATCGGGATTTTTCAGACTTCTTGAGGCAGCTTCGACCGAATCGGCTAACATTAACACACCCGTTTCTTTGCTAAAAGGTATTGGTCCGGGGTAGCGAAAAATGTTTTCGTCGACAAATTTTTCAGGTGTATTTTTCAAAAACGATTGATAAAAATAATCAACCCGGGTATTTCCATGGTGCGTTCTGATAAAATCAATAATCGCTTCAGGAATCTGATTTTTTCTTAAAATTTCAATTCCTTTGTGCACATGCTGAATAATGATCTGCGCACTTTGCTCATAAGGTAATTTATCATGCGGACTCACAGCCGTATTTTGGTTTTCAATAAAATACTGTGGATTGTCTACTTTACCAATATCGTGGTATAAAGCCCCTGCCCTTACCAGCACAGAATTACCACCAATTTTAAATATCGCAGCCTCAGCAAGGTTGGCTACCTGTAAAGAGTGCTGAAAGGTTCCAGGCGCTTTAAAAGCAAGCTCTCTTAACAGTTTATTATTGGTATTGGTCAACTCAATTAAGGCCACATCCGAAGTAATACCAAAAATACGTTCGAACAGGTAAATTAACGGATAAGCCAAAAGCGATAAAAGTACGCTAAAAACAAAAGGAATAAAGTTCAACCATTCTATTTCGCGGAAAGATCCTTCGCGCAGTAAGGCAATGCCTACAAAAGAAACAAAATAAGCCAGTAGAATAAATAAGGCGGAAACCAGGAATCTTTCGCGTTTGACGAAGTTTTTTATACTGAATATGGCAACCATACCCGCAGTAACCTGATAAAATACAAATTCGAAACTATTGGCCACAAAGAAACCGGCAATTAAAATCACCAGCATATGGAGGTAAAGTGCCAAACGCGTATCAAACAGGATCCTGATGATAATAGGTACCACACAGAACGGAATGTAGTATAAACTTGGGATTTCCATCTTAATGGCCCAGGTTAAAGCAAGTAGCATCCCCGTGGTTACAATGAGGATTAGGGAGAGCTGACGGTTATCGGCAAAAATATCCTTCCGGAAAAGAAAAAGGAACGACATTAAAATAGCCAATATAAAAGCAACCAATATCACCTGCCCCAGGTAAACCAATGCCCTGCTGCCGATAGTTTTGGTTTGTGCATCGTAAGTAGCTTTGTAAGATTCCAGTTTCTGATAAATTTCTTCGTCAATCACATCATTCTTGGCCACAATTAGTTCTCCTTTTTGCACCATCCCTTTCGTAGTAGAGATATTGTTAACTGTATTGTCTTGTATGGTTTGCGTTAACCGCTCATCAAATACAATATTTGGAGTAATATGATCAATTGCGAGGTTTGCCACCAGATCACCCATTACCTGGTTAGGAGCCTTAAAATTATCTTTAAAAAACATCAGGGCCGATTCTGCGGTAAAAACATCCTGTGTATTTTTCTCCTGTGCCACATTATTTTCAAGCAAAGAAAAGTCGTAGTTTTTACCACCAGCCTGGTGTTTCACATTTAAACCAATAATTCCTCTCTGGTAAATACGCTGCAACAATTTATAGGCAGCACTTTTATATACATCCCTGTCCTTTTCATTAAGCTGTTTTGATTTCCATTTCACATCAAATTCATTGGCAAACTCTTCCAATGCATTTGCAGTAATGCCCCTATCCAATTGGTAAACGGGCAAAATATCTTTTAAGGCATTTTTTTTATCTGCACTAACCTGCGGGTTGGTTTTTAAAATAGCAAAACTGAAAGGCGAAATCAGATCCTTGTTTTTCCATACCGCATTTTTTTCGAACTCATATCTAAACCGGGGTTGTTTGGGCAGGAATAGCGTAATAATGAAAACGGTAAATATCATCATCACATATTTCAGGTTTGATGAATATTTCCGGTAAAGGATCTTGTGTGAATTTCTCTTGATTTTAGCCAAAACGATGTAATTATTGTACTGTCAAAAATAGCATTTTTATCTAATATACATTTTACCGGTTTTGTTTGCAATTACCAGATTTTATATTTTACTTTATGATATCAAATTAATATCAATTATGTATCAAGAAAAAATTATCAATCCGCCATCTGGCTATTTAACATTCGCAATAAGCATATTATTGCTGGCTGCTTCCATTTTCTGTTTTGTTTCAGAATTTTTTTTCTGGGGAGGGATTTTATTAGCCATAGATATATTTTTACTATTTCCGGGCTTTTTAATCATTAACCCCAACCAATCGATGGTACTTACCCTGTTCGGAAAATATATCGGTACGGTAAAAGCCGATGGTTTTTTCTGGGTAAATCCACTAACCACAAAAAGACGCTTATCGTTAAAAGCCAACAATTTAAACGGGCAGCAGTTAAAGGTTAATGATAAACTTGGCAACCCGATCGAAATTGCCGCTGTGGTGGTTTGGAAAGTAAACGAAACTGCCAAAGCCGTTTTCTCTGTAGAAAACTACATGCAATATGTAAACATCCAGAGTGAAGCTGCTGTAAGGCATTTAGCCAATATCTTCCCATACGACCATGCTGAAGGGGAAGAAACCAGTATTACCTTAAAAGATGGCGCTGAAAAAGTAAGTGAACTTTTAGAAAACGAACTGAACGAACGTTTATCGCGCGCAGGCATCGAAGTTTTAGAGGCCAGGATTTCGCATTTGGCTTATGCGCCGGAAATTGCCAGCGCCATGTTACAGCGCCAACAGGCCACAGCAGTAATTGCAGCCCGTAAATTAATTGTAGAAGGCGCCGTAGGTATGGTAGAAATGGCATTAGAGAAATTATCACAAAAAGGGATTGTTGATCTGGATGAAGAGCGTAAAGCAGCTATGGTAAGCAATTTATTGGTGGTTTTATGCGGAGATCGCCATGTACAACCTGTAGTAAACACCGGAACCTTGTATAATTAAGCTAATGGAATTTGAAGAAAAACATGGATTGAAGATCTGGTGGCTTTATCTGGTTACGGCAGCCACTATATTTCCAACAGCGGCCCTACTTATTTTCCATAATAATGGCTTAAGTATCGCTGAACTTAAAGAGATGTGCTTCGCCCCGGTTTTAGCGCTCCTATCTCCGTTTTTAATCATTTTTTTAGTGCAACAGCACAAGCTCACCCTAAAGATAACAGCTGAAGAGGTTTCTTTCCGGTATTCCCCTTTTCACTTAACATTAAGTCATTTCCGTTGGGAGCGTATTGAAAAAGCGTACATCAAAAAGTACGATGCATTTTCTGAATACGGGGGCTATGGAGTAAAAAACCGGCTCTGGTTTAAATTTAAAGATAAGGCTTATTTATTAAACGATAAAAACAGAGGATTACAACTGGAATTTAAAAACGGCAAAAAACTGTTGTTCAGTTCTAATAAAATAGAAGATCAGGAGATGTTTTTGATTAATTTAAAAACGAGGTATAATATACAAGCAATACAATAAGAATGGCGGAGAAAGATAAAAAAGCTTTTGTATTAAGAATTAGTCCTGCTTTATTAAAAGAAGTAGAAACCTGGGCTGCCGATGAGTTTAGAAGTACGAACGGGCAGATCGAGTTTCTACTCACGCAGGCATTAAAATCGAGAAAGAAAGGCAAGGCGAAAGAGGAATAAAAGCAAGACTTCCGAAGTTTTCAAGCCCAGGGCATCAGCAAACTTCGGAAGTCTGTTAATATTTGGGCGTTCCCCAAGCTACGCAAGGGTCGGGCTTTTTCAGGGCTGCGCTTCGCTCCGGTACCGATGAAGGATCGGTACTGAACCCTTACAATCCCTAACGCGAACCCACAGTTTAAATTAAACCTATCAGGTTTCAGAAACCTGATAGGTTTGTACATTAATAAATTTCCTCCACCCAGCAACCAAACCCAAGCAGCACCAACCAAGGTAATTTAAACCTGATGGCAGCGGCAGGCCCGAAGTATGAGGGCTACAGCGAACAGCAGGACTGAATAAACCCAAAGAAACACTGCAGTACCTTTCCAAAAACCTATAAAACATATTATTTCAAATGTGCTAAAATCATTTTTCCACGTTATTTTTAAACCTCACAGGTTTTAATTTCTGCCCCAAGCAGCACCAAACCCATTAATTTAAACCTGATGGCAGCGACAGCCCCGAAGAATGAGGGCTACAGCGAACAGCAGGACTGAATAAGCCCAAGAAACACTACAGTACCTTTCCAAAAACCTAATAAAACTTATTGTTTCAAATGTGCTAAAATCATTTTTCCACGTTATTTTTAAACCTCGCAGGTTTTAGAAACCTGCGAGGTTTTTATTTCTGCCCAAAGCACCACCAAACCCATTTAATTTAAACCTGATGGCAGCGACAGCCCCGAAGAATGAGGGCTATAGCGAACAGCAGGACTGAATAAGCCCAAGAAACACTACAGTACCTTTCCAAAAACCTAATAAAACTTATTGTTTCAAATGTGCTAAAATCATTTTTCCACGTTATTTTTAAACCTCGCAGGTTTTAGAAACCTGCGAGGTTTTTATTTCTACCCAAACAGCACCAGCCAAGGTAATTTAAACCTGATGGCAGCGACAGCCCCGAAGAATGAGGGCTACAGCGAACAGCAGGACTGAATAAGCCCAAGAAACACTACAGTACCTTTTCAAAAACCTAATAAAACTTATTGTTTCAAATGTGCTAAAATCATTTTTCCACGTTATTTTTAAACCTCGCAGGTTTTGGAAACCTGCGAGGTTTAACTAACTTAGCGGCCTAACCAAAAATTCATAAAAATTAGTTTACATGAAAGAAGTTGTTATTGTATCAGCTGTGAGAACGCCTATAGGTAGCTTTGGAGGCTCATTAGCTCAATTTTCCGCTACTCAACTCGGTGGTTTTGCCATTAAAGCAGCCATTGAAAAAGCTGGACTAAAACCAGAACAGATCCAGGAAGTATATATGGGCAATGTTTTATCGGCTAACGTTGGACAAGCACCTGCTACACAGGCTGCAAAATTAGCCGGATTGCCAGATTTACCTGCCACAACCATAAATAAAGTATGTGCTTCGGGTACAAAAGCAATCATGCTTGCCGCACAAAGTATTGCAAATGGCGATAATGAAATTATTGTTGCCGGCGGTATGGAAAGCATGAGCAATGTTCCCTACTACCTGGATAAGGCAAGAAACGGTTATCGTCTGGGCCACGGACAGGTTACAGACGGTTTAGTAAAAGATGGCCTTTGGGATGTTTACAACGATTACCACATGGGTTCTGCAGCCGAACTTTGCGCTACCGAATGCCAGATTAGTCGCGAAGAACAGGATAATTTTGCCATCGAATCTTACAAAAGAGCACAAGCCGCACAAACTTCAGGTAAATTTGCTGGTGAAATTATAGCCGTTGAGGTTAAAGACCGTAAAGGAGAGGTTACTTTAGTTGATACGGACGATGAGCCCACAGCTGTTAAATTTGATAAAATACCGTCATTAAAACCGGTTTTCAAAAAAGATGGAACTGTAACTGCAGCAAATGCTTCAACTTTAAACGATGGCGCAGCAGCATTGGTTTTAATGAGTGCAGATAAAGCAAAAGAGCTAGGTTTAACACCTTTAGCTAAAATTTTGGGTTACGCTGATGCGCAACAAGCACCAGAATGGTTTACCACTGCACCATCAAAAGCAATTCCCTTAGCTTTACATAAAGCCGGTATCAACATAAAAGATGTAGATTATTTTGAGATCAATGAGGCATTTTCTGTGGTTTCTATCGCAAATAACCAACTTTTAGAACTAAACGATAACCAGGTTAACGTTAACGGTGGTGCCGTTTCCTTAGGTCACCCACTTGGCGCATCGGGCGCCCGGATTGTAGTTACCTTACTTTCGGTGTTGGCGCAAAATAACGGAAAAATCGGCGTAGCCGGAATCTGTAATGGTGGTGGTGGTGCAAGTGCCCTCGTTATCGAGAAATTATAATCTTTGGTTTTGCAGCGTATGGCGTATTTGATTGTATGAAAGTTATCAGATTTTACATCCTTTTAATCATTGGAACACTGAGCTTAAACCTAAAAGCACAGCAATCACCAAACACTTTAAATGTTTTCCAGGATACACTGATTAAAATATCGGCAAGAGTTGTTGCTGCGCAAAACGATGCTCAAAAATTAGAAATAAACGGTGGTTTTGTAAAAACATTGGTTGATGCTTTAAAAGTCTCCAATTCTTTTTCTTATCCTTTCGATTCGCTTAAAAATGTATCTGTAATTAAATCACCAGATCAGGCTTTTAGAATTTTAAGTTGGTATGTACTGCTCGAAAACGGTACATACCGCTATTATGGCGCCGTCCAGATGAATACAAAAAGCGGCGCGTTGAAACTTTACCCCTTAATCGATCAAACCGATAATCTTGGCGATCCCAACGTCATTACCAATAATCAGAAATGGTTTGGTGCCAGGTATTATGAAATTGTTCCGGTAACCAGTGGAAACCGATTGCCTTATTATATACTTTTAGGCTGGAAGGGTAATACCCAAATAACGACCAAAAAGGTAATCGATATTCTTTCTTTCGATAAGGATAACCTCACTTTTGGCGCTCCCGTTTTTGATGGCAAAGAACTAAAAGGAAAAAACAGGATCATATTTGAGTATGCCAAATCAAATGCAATGACTTTAAAAACGGATCTGAAAGCAGGCATGATTGTATTTGACCATCTTGCTTCTTTTGATCCTGAAATTAAGGGAAAGTTTGAATATTATGGATCAGACGGCACTTTTGATGGCTTTAAAATTATCGGCGGAAGGCTGAAATTGCAAGAAGATATTACGCTTAACAATGATCCAAATTCGAGTGATGAGCTTTATGCAGACCCAAAGAAAAATGTTAAACCCATCAGAAAGTTTTAATTCTTAACAAACCATTTACCTTACTCCTTACTTAAAAATTTGTGAGTTTGGCAATCGCTCACTATATTGCGCCCTGCTAACTAGCTTAAACAACACACAAATTCTGAATTCATAAACTAAAACCAACAAATGTTTTATGCAAACATCTAATGAAACCATTAGTATTGACCATGATAAGGAACTAGACCTCCACTTAACCAGTCAAGGCGTTTCTCCAGAAAAATTATTTAGCCATCCGGTTGGCCTTTTTGTACTCTTTTTTACTGAAATGTGGGAGAGATTCAGTTATTACGGAATGCGGGCCATTTTGGTTTTGTTCCTGATTAGCGATTTGAGCAAAAACGGTTGGGGTTGGCCAAGGCCTGAAGCCTTACAACTTTATGCTATTTATACCGGTTTGGTATATTTTACACCAATACTTGGTGGTTTAATTGCCGATAGATTTACAGGTTATAGAAAAGCGGTGATTATCGGTGCTTTTATCATGACCCTCGGTCATGCCGCAATGGCTCTTGAAGGGGTTAGCACCAATTTTTTCTATGTTGGTTTGCTTTTATTAATTATTGGTAACGGATTTTTTAAACCAAATATTTCTTCAATTGTAGGTAAACTTTACCCTCCTATTAGCGATAAAAAAGATAGTGCTTATGCCATATTTTACATGGGTATTAATTCCGGTGCATTTATCGGGATGTTGATGTGCGGTTATATCGGCGAAAAAGTAGGCTGGCATTATGGTTTCGGCTTAGCCGGTGTATTTATGCTTTTCGGAATGCTACAGTTTTATTTCGCACAAAAAATATTTGGGGTAATCGGTTCGGCAGTAGATAAAACTAAAGCGGTAGAAAAAGCAGATCCAACGATAGAAGAAATTCCTAAAAAAGTTAGAAGTCAACGTTTATGGGTAATCGCCATTTTGTCTATTTTTACCATTTTCTTCTGGATGGTATTTGAACAGGCAGGCGGATCGATGACGATTTTCGCAAAAGATTATACCTTAAGAAACTTAACAGGAGGAGCAGCTACAACCTTTAAATGGGTAGATGCCATCCTGACCATATTTCCATTGGTAGCCGTAACTTTTGTGCTGTTTTCATTAGCGGGCAAAATTTTCAAGAAATATCCGGCAACTATTTTATTTACGTTATTGAGTTTTGCCATTATCTGGGTATTGGCCATCTGGAAAGTAAGCAGAGAAATGGGCTCGGTAAGTACCGAAGTTCCGGCTTCCTGGTTTAGTGTATTAAACTCATTCTTTATCGTATCACTGGCGCCTATCGTTTCCAAAATATGGGAAACCAAATTTAACCCAAGCGGGCCTGTAAAATTTGGTTTCGGTTTAATTTTTGTAGGCATCGGTTTCGCAGGCTTAGCTTATGGCGGTTCGTCTATTCCACAAGGAGCCACTTCAGCACAAGTAAGTTTATTCTGGTTAATTTTTGCCTATTTCTTCCATACTGTTGGCGAGTTATGTATCTCTCCCGTTGGACTATCGTATGTAAGTAAGCTTGCACCTTCGAACCTTGTGGGTTTAATGTTTGGTGTATTTTTTACCTGTACTGCCATTGGTAACTACCTGGCCGGAGCTACAGGATCATTAATTGACAAAATAAGCGCCGCTTATTCAATTTCCACTTTCTTCCTAATATTCACCATAATACCAATTGTAGCAGGTTTAATTATGTTTGCCATAAGCCCTATTCTGCGCAAATGGATGCACGGTGTTCACTAATAAAAAAAATAACTTTTACCCAAAAGCCCGATTTTCATCGGGCTTTTAATTTTTAAACCTATTTAATGGAAAAAACAGTTTCAATAGAAGAGATTCAGAATTTTGAAGGAAAATACCCGAAACAACTCTGGCATTTATCGCTGGTAGAAATGTGGGAGCGTTTCTGTTTTTATGGAATGCGTGGGGTATTGGCGTTCTTTATGGTAGAACAACTGGGTTTAAGCGACCAAAAATCGAACCTGCAGTACGGTGCTATACAAGCCTTTGTTTATGCTTTCACTTTTATAGGTGGTATTTTTGCCGATAAGATTTTAGGATTCAGAAAATCTCTTTTCTGGGGTGGAACTTTAATGATTATTGGAAACTTAATCCTGGCTTTCTCTCCACACGATTTATTTTATATAGGCATTACCCTATCTATTATCGGAACCGGTTTTTTTAAGCCCAATGTTTCATCAATGGTTGGCGAATTATATCACGAGAAAGATAATCGCAGAGATGCAGGATACGGACTTTTTTATGCAGGTATTAATGTAGGTGGCTTACTGGGTGGTGCCATGTGTATTTATCTGGGTAAATATTACAACTGGCATTTATGTTTCTTATCTGCTGCCCTGGTAATGATGTTTGGCTTAGGTACGTTCATTTTTACTAAAAAACACTTAGGTCCTATCGGGAGTTCACCATTACTGCACCTTAAAAAATCAAAACAGCAGCTATGGGAAATAACCGTTTATGCGGGTTCGATACTATGCATCCCATTGATTTATATCATGGTAAAAAACACGGCCTTTACCGATTATTTCATGTACACCATAGGCGTTGTTGCCCTGGTTTATTTCCTATACGAAACCTTTAAAATAAAAGATAAAAAAGCACAATATAAACTATTGGCGGCATTCGTCTTTATCTTCTGCTACTTCATTTTTATGGCCATATCTGAACAAAGTGGCGGTTCGCTTTCATTATTTGCAAAAGATAACCTGGATCATAAAATCCTCTTTTTCAACATCGACCCCAATGTGGTAAACAATAGTGTTAACTCGCTTTTTGTTATTGTTTTTAGTCCGATTGTTGGCATTTTATGGCTTGGCTTATACAAACGTAAAATAGAGCCCAATACCGTGGTAAAATTTGGAATCGGTTTTCTTTTACTGGCTTTGAGTTTTTATGTTTTTTATGCCACCAGGTTCTTCGCCAATGTACAGGGCATTAGCTCGTTAAATGTATTTACGCTAGCTTATTTATTGTTAACCCTTGGCGAGCTTTGTTTGGGGCCAATTGGGATGTCGATTATTACGAAACTCTCGCCAAAGAAAATGTTCGGTATGATGATGGGACTTTGGTTTTTATCAAGTGCTTTTGGTCAATTGGCTGCCGGAAAACTGGGTGCAGAAATGTCGAGTATCGACAATGCTTCACTACCAACTAAATTAATGGCTTATACTGAAGGTTACAAAGCATTGGCCTTATATTCTTTAATTGCAGGTTTGGCATTGATTATTTTTTCGCAGCTGGTTAAAAAGTTAATGCAGGAGGTGAGGTAAAAAAAGGTGTCGTCATTTCGACCGTAGTGGAGAACCCGAAGGCTCTGCGGAGCAAATCTTTTTATATCGTAAAAGTGAAAATAAAAGAGTCTTCGACTACGCTCAGACTGACAATGCTTTAAGAAGCATATTCAATAAGATTTGGAAAGGAACGGACTGGAGTTCTTGGCATCTTCAGTCCCGCCATTTGCTATAGTCCCTCTTTTCAATCGGGCGCTACCGCTGCTGTCGGGTTTAGGAACAACGGTTCAGTGACTTAAAATCTAATTCTGCGCAGATCTGAAAAATCAGCGGGAAACAATATGGTCTAAGATATATTGAGGAATAATGGCATTAAATAGATCCTGAAACAAGTTCAGGATGACGACCTCGGGGGATAAATCATGTGGAATTCATGAAAATTCATAACGGTTTCATATTTAATATTTACTTTCGCATTTTAAAAGCAATTGCCAACTACAAATATCAAATACAAAGGCCAAAAGCTTATATTATTTAATAAACCACAACAAACGTGTCAGATAGTTTAGTCATCATTCCAACCTACAACGAGAAGGAAAACATCGAAAAAATCATTAGAAAGGTTTTTTCTTTAACACAACCTTTTCATGTTTTAATTATTGATGATGGTTCTCCTGATGGAACTGCTGAAATTGTAAAATCGCTGCAAAAAGAATACGAAGGGCATTTATTTATTGAAGAGCGTGCGGGTAAACAAGGTTTAGGCACAGCATATATTTATGGCTTTAACTGGGCATTACAACATGATTATGCCTACATATTTGAAATGGATGCCGATTTCTCTCACAACCCGGATGATCTGGCTCGCTTACGCGAAGCCTGCGTAAATGGTGCAGATGTAGCCATTGGTTCCAGGTACGTTAAGGGTGTAAATGTAGTAAACTGGCCAATGGGCAGGGTTCTAATGTCATATTTTGCTTCAATGTATGTGCGTATGATTACCCGGATCAACATTCAGGATGCTACGGCTGGTTTTAAATGTTACCGTAAAATTGTACTGGAAACCATTCCATTAAATAAAATTAAGTTTGTTGGTTATGCGTTTCAGATCGAAATGAAATTCACCGCCATTAAATTTGGCTTTAAAGTAGTGGAAGTTCCCATCATCTTCACCGACCGTACCGAAGGAACATCAAAAATGAGTACCCGTATTTTCAGAGAAGCTTTTTTAGGTGTAATCCAGATGAAAGTTTGGAGCTGGTTTAGAAGTTATAAAAGGGAGTCAGGAGTCGGGAGTCCTAAGTCAGGAGTCCGAAGTCCAGAGTCTTAAATCCACATCGCCCAGTTCTATTGACTTCCGGCTAAAGACTACAGACTTAGGACTAATAAATTAAGACTTCCCTTGAGATTCCCTGATCATTGCGCCAAAGTCCTGTCCTTTGTCCATGGCTTTAACGGTCATTACAATTCTTTTAGTACGGGTAGGTTCAGTTTTAGCCTGGTTAATCCAGTTGATATAATAGTTCTGATGCGATTTAGGCTGTTTTAAAAAATTTTGGATTAAATGTTCTTCTTCTGACAAGCAGATTTCCAGGTCTTCAGGCATTTCGATTTTAAAATCCTTATCTTCTTCCAAATAAAGTTCAACGCTTGCTCCGGCTTCTTTTTTTAATTTTTTACGGACTTCGCCCTTTAAGGCAATAATAAAATCACCCTCTCCCATTGGCATGGCTGCCATACCATTAATCTCCAACTGATCTATTTTCCCTTTTACCCTGAAACTCTTTTTACAATCTGGTTTAATTTCATTGGCCAAAGCAGCCGGAATAAACACATAACTCCAGCCTGTTTTCTCACCCATGGTTTCGAAACGCTCTATTTCTGCTTTAAAGTGGATCATGGTTTAAATATAGAAATTATGATAAAGAAAAGCCATTAACGATACAATCGTAGAATTATCATGCACGCGTTGGAAACGCGCGCAAGCGGAATTTAAGGAAAATATAAGCTTAAATGAACTTCTATTTCTTATATGGTAAATAAGTTTTTAAAATTGATGTAGAAAAGATTCTTCGCTGTACTCAGAATGACAGATTTAAATAAAAAAGTTATCATTCGACTACGCTCTAAATGGTGATTCAGCACCTAATTCCATTGCACTACCAGTATATCTAAAACAATTCTTCAGAAGAATAAAATCATGATTCGGCTCAAAGAAAGCCAAATCATGAGCCGATTAGCAAGATTAATCGGCTCATGATGTTAAGAATGCATTTTGAAATTTATAACAATTGAGCTTTTATTGTTTTGATTATATAAGGGTTAAGGAACATATAGCTATCGGATGAAGCAATGCAGAATGAAGAGATCTATCGCGATAGATTTCTCGACTACACTACGTTCCGCTCGAAATGACGATGAAACGATTTAAATCGCTATCGGGTTCATCTGAATATCCAATTTAGCGAACTTTAGAACCTCAATGCTCTGGAAGCCAAAATCTTCTACCACTTTACCTAAAATAAGGTAACAGCCCTTTCCTTTAAAAGGATACATGGGGGTGGTATTGGGAAAATGGGTAGTATCAAAAAAATCGCCGTTTGCATCTAAAAAAGTGCCGAACCACATTTTGGTATTTTTAATAGTATGTACTGTTTTTTCACAAACATAGTTCCCTACCATCCTTACCGTTTTACCCAAATGTTTGTGCATATCGGCTGCCATGGTATCGCCTCGATAAGGTGTTTTCAGAAAATCGAACATTTTATAATTGAGCGGATAACCCAATAACTCTAGTTCTGTGTAAGCATTTTCGAGTTCGGAATCGGCTAATGCCGGGAGTTGATAAGTTTTGTAACTCAGCTTAAAAAGCTCGGCATGATTCACTTTCTTCTGTTTAAAGCCAAGGTAGTTATGCACATCCCAAAGCAGGGTTTTCCGGTCTTTTCCGGTAAAACGTAATGCACCTAACCGGATTAAAATAATGGCCTGTTCGAGTGAAATGCAGGTTCTTTTCACAAAATCTTCAAGATCGAGGTACTGGCCGTTTGCTTTACGTTCTAACGGGATGGTCCTGATATTTTTTTCTTCCAATCCCTGAATTCCGATAAAACCCAGGTAGGCATCTTTGCCTGTTATGGTTACCACTTCATCGCTATGGTTAACACAAGGTAAATGCACCCTGGCGCCAGTTTTTTGCAGTTCGTGCACGTAAACCCATCGACTGTAAAAACCACCATAGTTATTGAGCACGGCAACCATAAATTCCATAGGATAATACGTTTTAAGGTAAAGGCTCTGGTAACTTTCAACGGCAAAAGAAGCTGAATGCGCTTTTGAAAAACTGTAGCCGGCAAAAGAAGAAATCTGTCGCCATACTTCGTTAACCAACTCTTCTGAATGTCCCTGGCGCCGGGCCGAAACCTTAAATTTGTTCACCAATTCATCAAAAGCCAATTTAGATCGGTATTTACCACTCATGGCCTTGCGCAACACATCGGCATCGGCCAGATCTAAGCCTGCAAAATAATGGCAAACTTTGATCACATCTTCCTGATACACCATTACGCCATAGGTTTCGCTAAGCCGCTCTTTCATCACCTCGCAGAGGTACACCACTTTATCGGGCGCATGGTAACGCTCGATATACGATTTCATCATACCAGAACTGGCCACCCCGGGACGGATGATCGAACTGGCGGCCACCAGGGTAAGGTAGTTATCGCATTTCAGCTTTTTAAGCAATTGCCGCATGGCTGGCGATTCGATGTAAAAGCACCCTATGGGTTGCCCTTCTTTAAGGATATCGTTTAGTTTTTGATCTTTTTTAAAAGCTGGAAAATCATGGATATCAATAGCTCTTCCTTTATTCATTTTGATCAATTGCACGGCCTCGCGGATGTGTCCAATGCCCCGCTGACTTAAAATATCGAATTTTTCGTAACCTATGGCTTCTGCCTCATACATATCCCATTGCACTGTTGGAAAACCTTTTGGCGGCATATCCAATGCGGTATAATAGGTAATCGGTTCTTCTGAAATCAAAATTCCTCCTGCATGGATAGAACGTTGATTGGGCATACTTTTCATGTAACGGTGCACGGCCAAAAGCTTCTGGTAAGTAGCATTAAGCAAATTTTCCCGCTCTTTAGTAGGATCGGTAAAGCTGTCTATTTCTCCTTTAGGTAAACCCAATACCTTACCAATTTCCCTGATGATTGCCCGGTCTTTGAAAGTGCTCATGGTACCCAAAAAAGCAACATGCCATTTAGGATAGCGTTCAAAAATATAACGCTGTATCACTTCTCTTTCATCCCATGAAAAATCGATATCAAAATCTGGTGGGCTTGTTCGTTTTTCGTGTAAAAACCGTTCGAAATACAGATCGAGATCAATCGGATCTACATCGGTAATGCGCAAACAATAGGCTACAATGCTGTTGGCGCCCGAGCCACGGCCTACGTGATAAAAACCTCGCTCATACATTGCATAATGTACGATATCATAGGTAATGAGAAAATAGGCACAGAAATTTTTAAGTTCGATAATCCGCAGTTCTTTTTCCAAACGCTTAAGGGCTTCTTCATTATTTTCGACATAACGATATCTAAGTCCTTCTTCGGCCAGCTCCCGAAGCATTTTTTTATCTCCTTCGAAATCTCCTGTATAAAAAAACTTGTTTTTGGAGGTAGGTACATTGCCATCCTCAAAATAAACACTTAAATCGCAGCTATTGATCAGCTTTTGCGTATTTTGGACAATAAAAGGGTATTGTTCAAACTGCTGTGTAAGTTCGGCTTCAGGAATCAGAAATTCATCGGGATCGCATTTTTGTTCCTCAGCTACTTTACTTAAAAGCGTATTGAGTTCTATAGCCCTTAAATATTCGTGTAGCCGATAAGTAATTTTGTCGCCCACCGTAACAGGATGCCACACCAGCAGTTTTTCTTTCTGGCCCAAAAGCGGATGTTTGTATAAAAGATTCAGCTGTTTTCCACGCACACCTATATATTCATTTTCTTTTAACGTTTGATTAAAAGTTTTATTAAAAGGATAAATAATGTATACATTTTCCATTTGGGGAGGAACCTCTGGCAATGGAAGGTTGTAGATGTTGTGGTGACTTAAAAATTCATTCAGCTCCCGCATGCCTTCTCTGTTTTTGGCAATGCCTACGTATAACAGCTTGTTATCGATTCGAAATTCGATTCCGGCAACAGGTTTAATCTGATAAGGAATATTGCCCCTGTGTATTTCGTCGGCTTCTTTGGCAATGCCTTGCTTATAACACTCGCGAATAAACTCTACTGCACCGGTTGAGTTGTTAATATCGGTAAGAACCATTTGATGGATCCCTAAACGCCGTGCAGTAGCAATCAGTTGATCAATGCTCTGCGTACCATATTTCAGGCTGTAAGAAGAATGAACATTCAAAAACATAACTACTCGTAAGATTTGGTACCTGTTATTCCTTTTTCGCTCATAAAACTTCTGATTTTCGAACGTTTCCTTACTTCCGGCTCTTCTTCTGTTTGGTTTTCGATTAAAATTTTCTTTTTACGGGGAT
The DNA here is from genome assembly GCF_019317285.1 of Pedobacter sp. D749. Classification (NCBI taxonomy): domain Bacteria; kingdom Pseudomonadati; phylum Bacteroidota; class Sphingobacteriia; order Sphingobacteriales; family Sphingobacteriaceae; genus Pedobacter; species Pedobacter sp. D749. Next base: position 1,471,284 of record NZ_CP079218.1, on the reverse strand, counting down.
TGTACTTAATTATTTTTCCTTTTTCATCGCGGGGTGGTTGGGTAACAATAGAGGCTTTTACTACAGCTTCGGCACCATAACTGTTACGCACCTTATCCATGGCCTGGCAAAGACTATATTCTTCTTCGGCGATATCATATAAACCAATCTGTTCGTAACCACTCACCAGGTGCGAAAGTTTTACACCCACCAAGCGCAACAGCATCCGTTTTGAATATACCTTTTCGAACAGGTTATGTGCTTTGCTGATTAGAAATGAATCAAGCGAAGTATAAGGAATTCGCTCCTGCTGGGTAACGGTTTCGAAATTGGTGTAACGCACAGTTACCGTAATGCAGGCAGTTAGTTTTTTCTGATTACGCAGTTGAAAGGTTAGTCCGCTAACCATTCCGGTTATAATAGCCTTCAATTTAGCCATATCCATGGTATCACTTTCGAACGTGGCCTGTGTACCGATTGATTTTCTTTCGCGGTAAGGCACCACCGGCGAAAGATCGATCCCGTTTGCTTTTTGCCACAAACTTAAACCATGTTGCCCTAAAATTTTAAACATGAGCTGTTGTGGAATCTGCGTAAGCGTAAGGATTTCACGAACACCCATTTCGCTTAATTTTTTATAGGTAGCATGGCCAATACCCGGAATTTTATGAATAGCCAGGGGATCAAGAAAGGGCCGCAATTCAGGAAAAGTAACCTGTCGTTCGCCACCGGGTTTAGATTCGTTGGTGGCTATTTTGGCTACGGTTTTATTGATCGACAAACCAAAAGAAATGGGCAATTTCATCTCTTTAATAAGGGTTTGCCTGAGTTCTGATGCGAATTTCATACAGCCAAAAAAGCGATCCATACCCGTCATATCGATATAATGCTCATCAATACTGGCTTTTTCGAAAAGAGGAACTTTATCGGCAATAATCTCAGTAATCTCGTGCGATGCTTTGGAATATTCCTCCATATCGCCTTTTAAAAATATAGCCTGGGGGCACAGTAATTTTGCCGTCCTGCCAGGCATCGCAGAATGTATGCCGTACTGACGTGCCTCGTAACTGCACGAAGCTACCACTCCCCTATCGCCGCCGCCACCGATAATTACGGGTTTACCCAACAACCTGGGATTTTTTCTGATTTCTACAGACACAAAAAATGCATCCTGATCCATATGAATAATCTGCCTTTCTTTATCCATTCTTGTATTATAAGGGGATGATTTAAATCAAAAATACTAATATTTTTAGCTTAATAAAGATTTTAATTATATTAATTCCTAACAAGATACTAACAATTTTAGTTTTTTATTTAATACAACAGCGAGCTAGAAATGTTATAAGACTACTAAAATGTTTGATATTCGCGAGAAAACCATCACGATCGTTGGTTAATAAGTACCCAGACTCACGAACATATAAGAAGCACTAAAATAATACAGTGGAACGTGGGAATACAATCAACTCAGAGAGTTAATAAAAACTTTTGTCTGTTTTAAAATGTTTAGCTAGTAATAAACATTTATCCTATGGAAACTAAAGACAATAAAAACACGGAAAAAAAAAATCATAAAAATGAAGGAAGCTCAAAAGAAAAGGCCTCCTTCGATCAAAACGGACAGGGTTCTTCAGAAAAATTTGGACAGGCCGGCTCTACACCTAATGAATCAGGAGAGAGTGGGCCTGGTACTGTAGATAAAAGCAAAAAAGCTTAGAAAGATAAAAGAGTATAATACTCTTTTATCTTTCGTAAATACTCATCTTTTCAGCTAGTTCTATAATGCTTTTTATTTTCAACTTTTGAAAAAGTCTCAATTTATATGTACTTACGGTACCCATTTGAAGCTTTAACTGATTAGAAATTTCCAATACGCCAATACCTTTTGTTAAAAGTTCTGCCACTTCAAGTTCTCTGCCTGAAAGTTTAGTAAAAGGATTATCGGCATCATTACCTAATATGCTGTTGAACATATTCTCTTTAACATTTCGGCTTGAGTAGCGGCTACCAGCTAAAATTGTAGTAATTGCAGTCACAATCTCCGATTCTTCAGCATTTTTGGTCAGGTAACCAGAAGCACCCGATTTTAAATAAGGAACAGCATAAATATTTTCATTTAAAGAAGAAAACACCAGGATTTTAGCATTGGGCTGAACCAACTTAATTTGATCGATTACCTTAAGGTTGTTACCTCCGGGCAAGTTTACATCAATTATGATTAAACTTGGTGATTTTTCTACTTCTACAAGCGCCTGCTCTAAAGTAGATGCATGAATGATTTCAACACCAGGCCAAAAGTCTGATATTAAACCTTTTAATCCACGCCGGATGATTTCATGATCATCAGCGATGAGTACGGTGAAAGTACTTACGGCATTTTTTGTTTTCATTATAATTAAGGATATTGCGCAAGTTAGTAAAAAGTTATTTTTTTACGCAATTGTAGCTAATTTTTCGGTAAAAAATGTAAATATTATTATACACAATTCAGTAATTTTGTTAATAAAACATAAGGGTTGCCAATATAATGTTTGACTGAATGGACGAATATGATTAGAAAATCTCATGAATTCCACACCTATAACCTATTAATAGCCAACTGAGAAATCGTAAGTATAACAGCAACTGTTAACGGTCAAAATAGTATTACCAAATGTCATAATACTATAATTTAATACCAAAGCTCTTAAACCTGTAGTCAATGCTAAGATATTGTGGCAATTTTAATATTCAAGAAGTAATGATACCTTGAACGCCTAATCAAATTGCACAGCTGTTACTATTGTCAAACTATCGACTTGAGCAACACCCGATGACGCTATATGATCAGCAACACAGAATAATTTTAAGCACCAAACTTCAGATGAAAAAAGAATGGTGATGGGTTGCCCCCTATTCTATTGGTAATGATTAGAGCTTAGCCCGGATACGACTGAGTGTTTCCAGCCTGATGGCCAGAAAAGATGCAATGTGTTTTAAAGAAACGCGGTTTATCAGGTCAGGGAAAGAAGCCAGGAATCGTTTATATCTTTTTTCAGCAGAAGAAATTCTACAAAGATAAGCACGCTCCTCTGCCGAGCGGTAATATAACTCCATCATTTTCCTGCCTACAATGTTGGCTTCAGTGAAGTTTTCAAACAGGTAATCTGATAAAACATGCGGAATAGCAATTAAATCTACATCTTCCAATGCCTGCAAATACTCTTCCGAATCGCCTTCCCCCCATAAATTACGTATCGTTCCTACCACTTCGTTTTCTTTTGAAATCCAGGTGGTAATTTCCGTGCTTCCATCTTTTATAAATCCCCTTACCACCCCTTTTACAATCAAAAACAAGAATTTATTGCGGTCAACTGGCGAAAGCAGGTATTTATTCTTCTTATAACTAATGGGAAATGTATGTTGGTTAATCCGCCTTTCTATTTCATCATTTAGTGGATGAAACTTTTTAAAAACATCAATTAAAGGTGAAAAATTATTGTATTCCTTCCACCTCTCCTCATCAGACAAGTTAACTGCGATCATAAAAATTACTGCTTGGATAGACGATCCTCGCTTTTAAATAAGAGAATTATTACGTAATAATAAGAACATTGATTTTAAAAAAGAAGTTTTATTTATTAATAATTTAAAAACAGCTTAAAACTCCTTTTCAACACCAAGACCAAATAAAGCAAAGTCATATTTAACCGGATCTAAAGGATCAAACGCTCTTAAATGGGTGGTTAGTTCTACGGCGGTTAACCAATCCGTTTGCTTCCGGTTAATGAGACCGAGCAAGCGCCCAACCCTGTCTACGTGCACGTCACATGGGCAAATCAGATCTTTAGGGTTTAGCGTATTCCAGATCCCAAAATCGACACCTTTATTATCAGTTCTTACCATCCACCTTAAAAACATGTTCAAGCGTTTGCAGGTCGATTTTTGTTGCGGCGAAGAGATATGTTTCCTGGTACGGTGCGGAAAATCTTCCAAGGAGAAGAAATAGGACCTGAAATGGTTCAATGCCTGCTCTATTGAAAAATTAAGATCGGCGGTGTAACAAACTTCAGAAGAAACCTCTATGCTTCGCTCTGTTGAAGAAATCTCCAGGTATTCCGCTCTATAAATATCCTGTTTGGGAATAAAAGCCTGCTCCAGGCTTTCGAAATTTTCATAATGCTGTTTAAAAAACGAAATAAAATAAAGCAGATCCGTATCGTTAAAGGTGCGGTGTTTAAAATTCAGCAAACGCTTTAAATCATCATCACTATGGTTTAGCACAAAATCGTACGGTGCATTATCCATCCTGTCAAGCAACTCCCCGCATTTATTGATAATTGTTTTCCGTTGCCCCCAGGCCAAAACCGCAGCAAAAAAACCCGAAATTTCAATATCCTGCTTTTTCTCAAAAAGATGCGGAATACAAACCGGATCGTTTGCTATAAAATTAGGCTGGTTATATTGTTCAACTTTGCTATCAAGAAAATTCTTCAGCTCCAGAAATTGCATATCAGTAATTATTTAAACAAAAATAGCAGCACAACACTGGCCACCTAAACCGGATTGAAACGGTATCCTTTTTTGTTTTGCAGATTTTAATGAAGCAGGCGCTTCAACAAAAAATATTTAGTGTAAAGCCGGGACAAATATTAATTATAGAATAGAACTGGCTTTACAAAAAAATAAAAAACCGGGCAAATGCTGATCATAATGCCCGATTGAAATTTTATGCCAATGCCTTTTCCAGGTCTTCTAAAAGATCATCGATATCTTCTACCCCAACACTTAAACGAAGTAAGTTATCGGTAACACCAACTTTTTCTCTTTCCTCTTTCGGAATAGAACCATGTGTCATAGTAGCCGGGTGATTGATCAGTGATTCTACCCCACCTAAAGATTCGGCAAGGGTAAACACCTTAAAATTAGAGGAGATCCTAAATGTTTCTTCCAGATCAGCGCCTTTCAAGGTAATCGAAATCATACCTCCAAAGCCACGCATCTGTTTTTTAGCTACATCATGGTTAGGATGATCTTCGAAACCCGGCCAATAGATTTTATCAACTTTTGGATGTGTTTTTAAATAGTGCGCAATGCGTTCGCCGTTTTCGCAATGTGCTTTCATCCTTAAATGAAGTGTTTTAATCCCTCTCAAAACCAAAAAAGCATCTTGCGGACCTGGCGTTGCACCGCAAGCATTGTAAATAAACCAAAGGTCTTTATACAATTGCTCATCATTGGTTACCAAAGCGCCCATTACCACATCAGAGTGACCGCCAATATATTTGGTTACCGAGTGCATCACAATATCAGCACCTAAATCGATAGGGTTTTGCAGATATGGCGAAGCAAAAGTATTGTCAACCGTTAGGATTAAATTTTTCTCTTTAGTGATTTTTGCTACCCCTTCAATGTCGATAATCTGCATGGTTGGGTTGGTTGGCGTTTCAATCCATACCAGTTTCGTTTTATCGTTAATGTACGGCAGCATATTCTCTGGTTTAGAAAGATCCAGAAAATGAAATTTAATTCCGTATTTGGTATATATTTTAGTAAAAATACGGTAAGAACCACCATAAAGGTCATTTCCGGTAATTACTTCATCACCTGGCTGCAATAATTTTAGTACAGCATCCGTAGCACCCATTCCACTCGAAAATGCCAAACCATATTTAGCATTTTCCAAAGCAGCCAAACAATCTTCCAAAGCTTTACGCGTTGGATTGGTCCCTCTCGAATACTCGTACCCTTTGTTATCTCCGGGAGATTTTTGCCAATAGGTAGAGGTTTGATATATGGGTGTCATTACAGCACCTGTTGTTGGATCAGGCTCCTGGCCTGCATGGATGGCTTTAGTTGCGAATTTCATTTTTTTTAATTTGAGATTTGAGACAATAGACATGAGATTTGAGACAATAGATATGAGATTTATATTTCTTCTCAAATCTCATATCTAAAACCTACCTAATAAGCTCTTGCAAACAACACTCTCTGGATCGATGGTTTGCCTGAATAAATACAAACCCCATCTTCCAGTTTATTATCTAAAGGAATACAACGTATCGTTGCTTTCGTTTCTTCTTTTATTTTTTGTTCCGTTTCTGGCGTTCCGTCCCAATGTGCTGAAATAAAACCAGCTTTTGTATCTAACAATTCCTGAAACTCTTCGTAACTGTTAGCTTCAGTAATATGCTCATCACGATAAGCTAATGCTTTGTTGAACATACTTTGCTGAATATCTTCCAACAGTTTTACGATGTAAATATCCAATCCTTCCTGAGGTATGGTCTGCTTTAATTTGGTATCCCTGCGGGCAATTTCTACCGTTTTATTCTCCAAATCACGGCCACCTATTGCTATACGGATCGGCACACCTTTTAGTTCATAGTCAGCAAATTTAAATCCCGGGCGTTGTGTATCCCTGTCATCATATTTCACCGAAACGCCTAATCCTTTTAAACGCATGGTTAATTCATTTACATAAGTTGATATTTTGGCTAAATCTTCATCCCCTTTATAAATCGGAACAATAACCACCTGAATTGGTGCCAGTTTTGGTGGAATAATCAATCCTGAATCATCACTGTGAGCCATAATTAATGCCCCCATTAAACGTGTAGAAACGCCCCACGAAGTAGCCCAAACATGATCTAATTTTCCATCTTTACCTGTAAATTTAACATCAAAGGCTTTTGCAAAATTCTGACCTAAAAAGTGAGATGTTCCTGCTTGTAAAGCTTTACCATCCTGCATTAAAGCCTCAATACAATAAGTATCTAAAGCTCCTGCAAAGCGTTCATTTGGCGATTTACGTCCCCTGATAACTGGAACGGCTAACCAGTTTTCGGCAAAATCGGCGTAGATATGCAACATACGTTCTGTTTCCTCAATTGCCTCTTCAGCTGTAGCATGTGCAGTATGCCCTTCTTGCCACAAAAATTCGGCAGTACGCAGAAACAATCTGGTGCGCATTTCCCATCTTACCACATTGGCCCATTGATTGATGAGTATGGGTAAATCACGGTATGACTGGATCCAGCCTTTATAAGTATTCCAAATGATGGTTTCAGATGTAGGGCGAACAATTAATTCTTCTTCCAATTTGGCAGTTTCATCAACTACGATATTTCCATTACCGTCATTTTTTAACCGGTAATGTGTTACAACTGCACATTCTGTCGCAAACCCCTCAACATGAGAGGCTTCCTTAGAGAAAAATGACTTTGGGATGAATAATGGAAAGTAGGCATTTTGATGCCCTGTATCCTTAAACATTTTATCCAGTATTGCCTGCATTTTTTCCCATATAGCATAGCCATTTGGCTTTATAACCATGCAACCACGCACAGCAGAGTGCTCTGCTAAATCTGCTTTTAACACAATATCATTATACCACTGGGAATAATCGGCTTCTCTACTTGTAATTTCTTTGCTCATCTTATGTATTTGGAACGTAATTTGTAAGTTAAAAAGTGTAAAATTCGATGGCAAATTTATAAATTTATGCCTACAAACGATCAACAATTAATATCAATTGTGATTTAACATTTTTAGAATAAGTAAATAGTTAGGAATTAACTACTTTTGGAACTTGTTTATTAAATTCGTGAACACACACAACTAAATATAAACACAATGAAACCAATTAAATTTTTACCCATTGTCATGATTGCCGCTGCAGGGTTGGTGGCCTCATGCTCTACATCAAAGTTGGCTCAAACTAAGCCTGCTGATGATGTTTACAATTCTGTGGCGAAAGCCAGGGAGGTGGAAATGGCACCTCAACCTCAGAACCGACAAGGCCAGCAATATCAGGCCCAGGGTCAGGAAGAATATGATGAATATTATGGCACCAGTAATCCATATTACGACATGGATTATTCTTCGAGGATAAACCGTTTTTATAATGGATACAGCTTTCAAGGCTACTATGACCCATATTTTGACAATTATTATTACGGCAGCAGCTACGGACCCTCCAATTATTTAGGGATTGGATTGGGCTGGGGCAACGGTTACGGTTTAGGTGGCTGGGGCGGTGGATTCGGTGTCGGTTATGGATACGGAAGCATTTGGAATAACCCGTTCTATTATGGCAATTATGGTTACGGGTGGAACAATCCTTACGGATGGAACTCATGGGGACCAAATTCATACTACGACCGTTACGGTTGGGGTGGCGGTGGATACTACGGCGGAGGCTGGGGTATTGGAGGCGGCTACTATGGTGGTGGCATTTATACCAACAGAGGAAGTTATAGACCCAGACCTGGAAGTAATGACAGGGGCGTGCCAAGATATGGAAACGGTAATGCGGGAAACGTAGGCAGACCAAGTAGATCTGGTGTAAGCAATCCAAACGGTGTATCTTATGCACCAAACAATAATGCAGGCAGACCAACAAGAAACCAGGGTGGTTATACTCAAAACCAGGGAAATCAAAGTGGCAGACCTACCAGGAATGATGGTTACTCACCTCAAGGTACACAAAGCAGCAGACCTACAAGAAACGAGAGTTATACTCCTCCTGCAAGAACAGAGAGCAGACCAAGTTATTCACCTCCACCATCAAATGGCGGCGGCGGCGGTTCTAATGGCGGCGGAGGCGGTGGTGGTTCAAGACCATCAAGAGCTGGAAGAGGTTAATTATAAAATCTAAACACACAAATGAAAAAAATCATCCTGGCTTCTCTAGTAGCTACAGTAGCTGCTATGGGAACAACATATGCCCAAAGTTATGCACCCGATGCGTTCCGTTTTTCGCAAACCAATTATGGAAGTTCGGCAAGGTTTAAAGGAATGGGCGGCGCACAAATTGGTGTTGGTGGCGATATTGGTTCAATTAATGCTAACCCTGCGGGTTTAGGTTTATTTACCAAATCGGAATTTAGCATTACTCCAGAATTTAATTCAGTATCGAATAATAGCGGATATTTAGGGAATAATACTAAAGCTAATAAAAGTCAGATTAATCTGAACAATATTGGTGCAGTGTTTTACAGCCCTGCTGCCAAAATGAAAGGATCTGATGTAGATAAAGGTTTAGTGAGTACAGTATTTGGGTTAAGCTATACCCGCAATAACGATTTTTTAAATAACATCAGTTACAACGGTACCAATACAAACAGCTCGATCAGGGATTCTTACGTAGATCAGGCCAATAATTCTGGCATAACAAACAGCATCGCAGGCGATGCTTACAACAGTTTTTTAATTAATAAAAACACGCCTACTTTTCCAAATAAATTTTCTGCAGAACCCTATAACAATGCTAATTTTAAACAAAACTGGGATGAAGCACGTTTAGGTTCTACCTCAGAATTTAACGTAGCAGGGGCATTAAATTTTGGTAACAAAGTATATCTTGGTGCAACAGCCAGTTTTGTGAATGTGAAATATACCAGCGATGCTACTTTCACAGAATCAGGTGTGGTTAACTCGTATAATGATGGTGATGCGGTGCCTACATACAATGGAAATGAAAATTACAGTCTTAACCACTTTAGAAACCAGGAAACTAAAGGCGGTGGATTCAATTTAAAATTAGGTGCTATTTTCAGACCGGTTAGTGAGTTAAGGATTGGTTTGAATTTCCAAACACCAACCTGGATGAACATTGAAGACAATACCAGTGAGACTTTACAGGCTACTACTGCCGGAAATGCTAATACCGGACCAACCCAATCGAACAATCCAACTCAATATTATTCATTTACTTACAATTTGCGTACACCGTTAAAAGCTTCTGCAGGTATCAGTTATGTAATTGCAGGTACTGCATTAATATCTGCTGATGTGGATTATGTAGATTATTCTTCAATGCGTTTTTCAGCTTCTAATGGCTCGGATCCATCAACAATAAACGACAATAATGCTTTTATCAAAGCGTCGTATAAAGAAGCTGTTAATTATAGAGTTGGTGCAGAAGTAAAAGTAACCAACGAATTAAGCTTACGTGCAGGTTACGGTGTAAATGGAAACGGCGTTAAAGGTGGAGATAATAAGTTTTACCAGGGTCAGTACTATACTGGAGGGCTTGGATATCGTATTGATAACTATTATTTCGACGTAGCTTATCAGAACTATAAAACTAATTTCAGTTCGAGTCCATATCTGCTAGACGATTATACAGAACCTGTTGCAGATGTTAAAAGTAAAAGGAACAATGTATTCTTAACTTTCGGTGTGAGATTTTAATAATAATATTTCTTAAATAATTAAAAAGCGCCAGTTTTCGACAAGGGAACTGGCGCTTTTTTTTACAACCGAAAAAGGATACCCAATCGGGTATCCTCAACATCATTAACTAACTAACTAACTAACTAACTAACTAACGTCTATTTAATTAACATCCCACCATAACCTATCGGTAATTTTAGCCTTTTGTTGCGGTTGTGGGTTTGCTGTAATTTCGCTATTTGGATAAAGTACCCTTCTTGGAATTTCAGAGAGTGCATTTTTAACTTTAGTTAAAGTCGGGAATCCGGTACGGCGCCAATCTGTATAATTTTC